>CAWEOW010000017.1:0-31680 GCA_963810745.1 uncultured Thermoleophilaceae bacterium | reverse complement strand
AGCCCGCCGTCATGGAAGCCCACCCCGAGACAGGACGCCCCGAGACCCACGACGAACGGGTCGACCGCAACCTGACCGAGTTGCTGGCCGAGCTGCGCGTGGCGCTGCCCGGCGTGCAGGTGCTTTTCGCGTTCCTGCTCGTGGTGCCGTTCAACCAGGGCTTCGACGACGTGTCCGACTTCGACAAGGGCGTCTACTTCTTCACCCTGCTGGCCACGGCGGTCGCCACGATCCTCCTGATCGCGCCCACCGTCCACCACCGGCTCTACTTCCGCCAGCAGGACAAGGAATTCCTGGTCGTAAGCGCCAACCGGCTGATGCTCGCCGGCCTCGCCGTGCTGGCCCTGGCCATCGTCGGTGCGATGGTCCTGGTCACCGACTTCCTGTTCGACTCGGCGGCCGCCGTGGCGGCCAGCGGCGGGGTCGCGGTGGTCTTCCTGACGGTGTGGCTGGTGTTCCCGCTACGGCGGCGGCGTCAGCGCGTCAAGTCCACGGCGTAACCGCGACCCGGCGGCGTTCGCGCGCCGACCGCGGGCCCGTCACCTCCACCCACACCTCCGCTGAGTCCCCGAACCAGCGCACGCCCTCGTGCACGGCGCCGACCTCGAGTCGATAGCGGCCGGGACGGGCCGGCGCCTGCACCCAGACCGCCACCAGCGCGGACTCTCCCGGCCGGACGTCGGCGGGGAACGAGCTGCGCAGACCGGAGTGGACGAGGAGCTGTCCGTTGGGGTGACGCCAGCGATATGAGGCCTTCAGCGGCAGGCCGGCCTCCGGGTCCCATGGCCACGTCTCACCGCCCTCGTTGACGAAGGTGAAGAAGAGCGGGCGGCGCTCCTCTGCCGCCATCGAGTAGCGGCCCTCGAAGGGCTCCACCCGCGCCGCTAGCGGGTCCTCGCCCTCCTCGGCGGGCGCCACCTCGGGCGCCTCGACCGGCGGGAAGGCCGCCGGGGACGGCTCCAGCACCGCCGCCACAGCGGCGCGGGAGGCCTCCGGCAGGGGCACGGGCGCGCGGCGGGCGTAGCGCTCGGGCAGGTAGAAGCGATGGGCCAGCGAGCCTCCGCCGGGGGCGACCAGCTCACCCGCCGTGCGGTCGTAGTCCAGCGCCTTTCGCTCGCGCTCCTCCGCGCTCGTGAGCAGGAGGTCGAGGTGCAAGAGCGGCGCCTCCACGTACGCCTGCGGGCGCACCGGCTCGGCGCTGGTGTGGTGGCGCCCGCTGAAGCGCAGTTGGCCGTCGTTGCGCACGAGGCGGATCTGGAAGTCGGGCCACCAGGGAAGCTCGTCGAGCCAGTGCTCGCCGTCGGGATGGAGCCAGCGCCGGGGCAGCAGGTACTGATGCACGTCCCGCCGCTCGACGAGCTCGGGCAGCTGGGCGATCAGCTCGGGGCCGGCGAGCTCATCCCCGTCGATGCGCAGGATCCAGTCGCCGCGGCACTGCGCGTGCAGCCACGCGAGATGGCGCTCGGACTGGCGGTAGGTGAAGCGCAGCAGGCGGTCGCTCACGCTCGCGTACGCGGCGAGGTCCTCCGCCGGCGCCCGGGAATCGGCGGCGACCACCACCTCGTCGGCCACCTCCCGCAGGGGGGCCAGGGCCGCAGCCACCTGCGGACCCGGATCGGAGGTCAGGCAGCAGACCGAGAGGCGCATCGCATGCAGGGTAATCTCGCGCCGTGATGCCGATCCGGCGCCGGCGCCGGCCCGAGCGCAAGGCGCTGCTGGTGGGCTGGTTCAGCCTCCCCTTCGGTGGTGCAACCGCCGGCGACCTCGCGGCGCTCGAGGTGGTCGAGGGCTGGCTCGGCGAGCTCGGCTTCCCCTACGACGTCGCGCTGGCCGAGCCCTTCGAGGGCGGGCTCGACTGGCAGGGCGTGGAGCCCGGGTGGTACTCGCACGTGGTGCACGTGTGCGGGCCGGCCAGCCCGAACCTGGAGATCGCCGCGGTGCTGGAGCGCTTCTCCTCGTGCCGCCTGATCGGGGTGAACGTGTCGCTGCCCGAGCCGTGGGACGCGTTCGACGTCGAGCTGGCGCGGGACGGAGCCGGCGACGCGCGCGCCGACCTCGCCTTCGCGGCATCGCGCGAGCAGGTGCCGGTGGCGGGCGTGCTCCTCGTCCACCCGCAGGTCGAGTACCCCGAGGGCCGCCACGAGCAGGTGGACCGGGCGGCCTGGGAGCTGCTGTCCGGCCGGCCCTGCGCCGCACTGCCGCTCGACACGCGCATGGACGTGAACGAGGTCGGTCTGCGCTCGCGCGCGGAGCTGGAGGCGGTGATCTCCCGGCTCGACGTCCTGGTCACGACGCGGCTGCACGGGCTCGTGTTCGCGCTGCGCAACGGCGTGCCGGCGCTGGCTCTGGACCCGATCGCCGGCGGCGCGAAGGTCGCCGCCCAGGCGAGGACCGTGGGCTGGCCCGCCGTGGTCTTGCCCGAGGAGGCGACGCCCGAGCGGCTCGAGGAGCTGTGGGGGTGGTGCCTGTCGGCAGAGGCGCGGGGCGCCGCCGGGGAGTGCGCGCGGAGCGCGAACGAGTCGGTGGCCCGGACGCGCACCGAGCTGGAGCGTGAGCTGCGGTGATCGTCGACGAGCTGCGCGAGCGCGCGGTCGGGGACAGGGTCGAGCGCTCGGCGAGGCTGCGCTGGGTGGGCGGAGAGTTTCGCCTGCGCATAGAGGTGCCCGCCGGGTTCGCCCCCGCTGCCGAGGACGCTTCGGGGTATCTACCCGTGGCGCTGATGCTCAGCATGTACCGCGGCGAGGACCTCCAGATCGAGGGCGCCGTCTCACCGCGGCTGCTGCGCGCAAGCGAGGAACTCCAGCGCGTTTACTCGGCCTGGGACCCCGCCGCACGCCGCTGTCGGGTGCGCGCGACCGCGGAGCTCGAGACGACAGAGCCCGCGGCGGGGGTCGGCTGCATGATGTCCCGGGGAGTCGATTCGCTCCACGCGGCCACTCGCGGGCGCGCCGTCGCGCTCACGCACCTCGTCTTCTGCGACAGCTTGGAGCCGGTCTGGGACGACGACGTGCGCGCGCGCGAACGCGAACTGAACGCCGAAGCCGCGGGGCGAATCGGCCTGCCACTGCTGGTGCTCTCGACGAACCTGCGCGATCCGACCGCGCAGCTGATCGACTACAACGACCTCCACGGCGCCGGCCTGGCCCTGCTCGCCCACTCCCTCTCCGGCGGGCTCGGGCGCTGCGTGTTCCCGGCCGGCGGCACCACCGCCGCACTCAGCTCGGCGGGCTCGCACCCGCTGCTCGACCCCCTGTTCTCCACCGAGCGCCTGGAGGTCGAACCGGCAAGCCCGTGGCTGGACCGCGGGCAGCGCATAAGGGACCTGGCCGCCGAGGCCCCGGAGCTGCTCGAGCTGATCAAGTCCTGCAACCGCGTCAACAGCACCGACAACTGCGGGCGCTGCCGCAAGTGCCTGCGCACGATGATCGCCCTCCACGTCGCCGGGGTCTTGCACCGGGTCCCGACCTTCCCTGACCGGATCGACCCGGAGCTCCTACGCAGCATCCGGCTCGAGGACATCTTGCTGCGCCATTTTTGGCTGCAGGCTTTCCACATGCTCGGCGACGATGACGCTGAGCTCCGCGACGCTGTGGCGCACATGCTCCGCCGATCGGTCCGTCCTGGCCTGCGCGATCGGGGCACGGCAGTCGTCAGCTGGGTCCGGGGCGAGCGGCCGTGGCCCGAGCCGCGCCGCTCGCAAGGGCCCTCGCTTCTCGGGCGAGTGGACACCAACGTGCACGTCGCGCTCCTGGTAGACGGGCGGCCCGAGAAGTTCGGCTTGGAAGCCGCGACGCCGCAGCCACAGCCAGCGTGGGAGGTCGGGCCCACGCCCCCCGACTGGGTGCCGCCCCCCGATCCGCAGCCCGGGTTGATCGGGCTCGTGCGGCTGATCGACCGCGGCGCGAGGCGCCACCGCTACGCCCTAGGGCAATTGCCGCCCATGGCCCACGCGGAGCGGGTGGGTGAGCTGGGCGCCTTGGCCGCCGAGCCGGGCCCCGGCTCGACGCCGGTGTGGCTCACCGAGGACGGCCGTCTGGTTACCAAGGCCGCAGACGTGGCCGGGCAGAGGCACGCGCCCGAAGCCGCCGCGCGCTGGGTGCTCGGCCCGCTGCGCTGGCGCGGAATCGCGCCCGGCCGCGTGCACGCGGCTGAGCTGCTGCGCCGGCTGGGCGAGGTGGCGTCGCCCCGACGCTCCGAGGCCGCCCCCCGGCGGGGCGAGCCCGAGGGCTGGCTGCTCCCCGCCGGCGAGGGCCGGCTGCCCCTGTTCTCGGCGATCCACCCGGTCACCGGTGACCAGCTGCTGAGCACCGACCGCGACGAGGCGGGAAGGCTCGGCTACGGCGAGCCCGTGCTCCTCGGCCACCTCGAGCCGCACGCCCCTATGAGCGGGCGGGTGGGCACCGGGCGACCGTTCGTGCCCTGGGCTTCACGCTTCGGCCAGGCCTGAGGCGTCCGGCTTCCAGGAGAGGTCCCAGTGGTGGACGCAGTAGGCGTCGGGGAACGGCTCGCCGCGCCGGTGGCGCTCGTCCCAGCGGTAGGGATACATCGCCTCGGGGCCGCACAGACGCGCCAGGGGATGGCGCACGCAGGCCAGGGTCATCAGCCCGGGGCCGGTGGCCTCGACCGAGTCGACGCTCATCCCTGCGGTCAGTCGCCCGACCAGCGCCGCCAGAACGAAGGCGGGGTGGCCCGCCACGCTCGCCAGCACAGCGGTCTCGATGCGCCCGGGCGTCAGGTAGCCCGCGAGCGAGTCCACGCCCTCGAGCAGCGGGTCCAGTGGGCGGCGGCTTTCCACGTCGGTGTCCACGTACAGGCCCCCGAAGCGTCGAAGCACCTCGTAGCGCACGAGGTTCGCGGCCTCCGAGCGGCTGCGGCACGCGGCCAGCGCGCGCCGGGGGACCAGGCGGCGCGCGTCGTCGTCGCGCCAGAGCCGGAAGTCCCAGCCCGGGTGGTGCTCGCGCCAGGTCTCCTCGTAGATGCGCGCGGAGTCGGGCAGCGGCGCCTCGCCCAGCCACACGCGGTGCACCACTTTCGGGATGGGGCCCGCGCGCCGACGGCTGAACCGGGCCCGGGCGCGGGCCAGCGCGTGCCTTGCCAGCCGCTCGGGGGTGTCGGTGACCGACACCGCGAGGCGCGGCTCGGGGTCCATCCAGCGCACGCCCTCCTCCACCACCGCGGGCTCGAGCTGGTAGCGGCCGGGCGCGACGGGAGCGATCACGTCGAGGCCCACGTTCGCTGCGGACCCGGGCGAGACGGGCTCGGGGAACGGGGTCCGCGGCCCGTCGGTGGTGACCACCGTGCCGTCGGCGGCGAACCAGCGGCAGGATGCCCTCACCGGGGCCGGCGCGGCCGAGTCCCAGACTCGCGCGCTCGTGTTCGCGAAGGCGGTCGGGACCTTCCGGCGTTCGCCCGCCTTCAGCCTCAGCGGGCCAGCACCACCGCGTAGTCCGGGCTCGTGTAGATGTCCTGCTCGAAGTCGCCGCTCCCGCCCGGGAAGGTCACGCGACCGCTGCGAAAGCCGGCGAAGCGGCAGAGGGCCAGCGTGACCTCGGGGAACAGCGGGTGATGGTGGGTGGGGTCGGTCCAGAACGCCTTGAGCGCGGTGGGGCTGTGGGGGTTCACGGTCTCGAGCACGACGGTGCCCCCGGGGCTCAGCTTGGCCGCGAGCGCTCGCAGCAGGTCGTTCAGCTGCTCGGACGACAGGTGCTCGACGAGTTGCGCGGCGAAAGCCCCGGGCAGCCTGCCGTCCTCGAGCCGGTCCAGGTAGGCCAGCGCATCGCCCTCCACCACCTCGTGCCCCTTCTCGCGGCAGCGGGCCACCATCGCCGCGTCCAGGTCCACCCCGCGCGCGCCGAGCCCGGCCTCGCGCAGCGAGTCGAGGAACTCGCCGCGGCCACAACCGATGTCGAGCACCCAGTCGGCGCCCTCGAACAGCGGCAGGTAGCCCTCCTGGCGGCGGCGGATCAGGTCCTCGTCGCCGCGGAAGACGTCCTCGAATCCGCGGTAGGCCTCGAGCGGGTCGGCCTCGCCCGAGCTCTCGAAGGCCAGCACCCGCTGGCCGCTCTCGGTCTCGGAGATCAGCGGGTGGTCGGGGGATGGCCGGGCGCGGGCCGCCTCGATCACCCGCCGTGCATGAGGGCGCCCGTCCGGCCCCAGGCCAGACTCCCAGACCAGCGTCTCCAGGCGCTGCGCCAGCTCGCCCACCGCCTCGACCAGCGCGTGGTTGAGCTCCTCCTGGTGGTGGGTGTAGGGCCGCATGGCCCTCAGGACGGCCTGGCGCGCCGCTCCCTTGGTCCCGCCCGTCTTGCGAGCGTCGGCCAGCGGGTCGAAGTCGAGCTTGCCGCGGGCCAGCCGCAACGGTCCCCAGGTGATCTGCGCCGGCGGCGGCGGAGGCGGCTCCATGCGCGGCGGCTCGGTGGTGAGAGCGAGCTGCTCGAGGCGGTCGCGGGCCAGCCCGCCCACCTTCGCGGGCGAGAGCTGTTCCAGCACCTCGCGCCGGCCGCGCTCTGCTCGCGCGAGCGCGGCGTCCTGGTCCTCCCAGACCTCCCGCATCAGCTTCGCGGCGTGCTCTGTGTCCGGCTCGGCCCAGCGGCCGTCGCTGGGATAGTTCTCGCCCTTCTCACCCACCCGGGACATCGAGTAGTCCACCAGCCACGAGTTGTCCGGCGTCATGAAGTCGACGTTGCCCGAGAAGCCCGTGGCGATGACCGGCCGCCCCAGGGCCATCGCCTCGGCCAGGCCCAGGCCGAAGCCCTCCGCGCGGTGCAAGGAGACGAAGCAGCCACAGCCCGCAACCAGCGCGTCGCGCTCCGCGGCGGTCACGTAGCGGTCGACGACGTGGATGTCAGGGTGCCCGTCGGCCGCTTCGGTGACCATGGCCAGGCCCTCGGGCTTGAGGTCGCCATTGAAGCTCTTGAGCACCAGCTGAGGCCCCTCCCCCGGCTTGAACGCGCGCCGGAAGGCCTCGATCAGCCCCAGCGGGTTCTTGCGCTGGAGGGTGGAGTAGAAGTCGTAGAGGAAGAGGAACGTGAACTTGTCCGGCAGCCCGAGGTCCGGCGGCGGCCCGGGCGGGTCCGGCTCGAGCACCGGCAGCGGCACCCGAGCCACCGGTACGTTGGAGACCCGGCGCAGTACGTCCACCACGTACTGGCTGTAGGTCCAGATCTCGTCGACCGCGCCGAACGCCCAGCTCCAGTCCTCGGGCACCTTGTCGACCTCCCAGGCCCAGACGCCGATCGTCCGCTTGCCCGTGAAGAAGCTGGGGCCCACGTCGCTGTAGAAGCGAGGCAGCTCCGGCGCGTTGACGCAGACGAGGTTGAACGGGACCTCCCCGTCGGTGACGAGGTCCTGGAACTCGGTGGTCTTGCGCCGGTCGCGCTCGTCCTCGGGCAGGAAGACGTCGACCGTGGTGGTGCGTACCGGGACCTCGGCCGCCGCTAGGGCGGTGACGTAGCGACGCGCGGCCTCCCCCAGTCCCAGGCCCCCGCGCAGGAAGCCGGCGACGTCGACTCCGATGTTCGCGCTCATCGGTCCAGCTGGCGCTTGATGTCCTCGAGCTCGGCCCGCAGCGAGGTCTGCCCCTTCGCCAGGCCCTCGACGCGCTCGTCGAGCGTCTGCACGAGGCGCACCAGCTCCTCGTCGACCAGGCGCTGGTGCGTCGCCTGGGGCCGGCTGAGGCGCAGCAGCGCGCGGCGCAGCGGCATGCGCAGGGGGCGCAGCGGCACGTCGGGGCCGGGCTCGGGCGGCTCGCCGCGAACCCGGCGCAGCGCCTCGGCCACGTCCAGGGACGAGCTGGAGCCGTTGCCGCCCAGCGGCAGGCCGGCGACCCGCGCCAGCCGCGCGGCCATCGCGGTGCCCGCGGCCTGCGCCGAGAAGGCGTGGCGCACGTCCTCGCGCCCGCGCTCCGCGCGCCGGCGCGCCTCGTCGGGCTCGTCGACCACGCGCCGCAGCTGCGCGGCCGCGTCGTCGAGGTCGGGCTCGGCCCAGGTGCCCTCGGCGGGGTAGGGCTCGTTGCCGGGGCCGATCGGCACCTCGCGCCAGTCGACCTCGAAGGAGTTGTGCTCGGTGAGCCAGTCGCGCGGGCCCGAGTAGGCGGTGGCCACCACGGGCTTGCCGCTGAGCATCGCCTCGGCGATCGTCAGGCCGAAGCCCTCCGAGCGGTGCAGGGAGACGTAGGCGTCGCAGGCCTCGGTCAGTGCGGCCATGTCGCCGGGCGAGAGGGGTTGGTCGAGGACCTGCACGTGGTCGTGGGCGGAGGCCGCGTCGAGCAGGCGGCGGTGAGCGTCGGCGTGGCGCTCGGCGCCTATGCACTTGACGACGAGACGGGGGCCGTCGTCAGGCCCGAAGGCGCGGGTGAAGGCATCGATCGCCCCCAGCGGGTTCTTGCGCTCGAAGCCGCCGCCGTGGTCGAAGGCGAACAGGAACAGCGGGCCACCGTCCGGCAGGCCGAGCTCGTCGCGGCCCGCGCCCGAGGACGGCTCGGGCTCCACGGGCACCGGCATGCGCACCACGGGCACCGGCGAGACGGCGGCCAGGGCGTCGGCCACGTGGTGGGAACCCACCCACACCTCGTCCACGAGGTCGAAGGCGCGGCGATAGGCGTCCGGGAAGGCGTCGACCTCCCACCACCACAGCCCGATGGTGTGGCGGTCGCGGAAGAAGTCCTCGCCCAGCGCATCGTGCGCTCCCTCGAGGCCGTCGGGGTTCACGCAGACCAGGTTCACGGGGTGGAGCGCTTCCTCAGCCCGCTCGGGAGCGCCGCCCTCGATGCGGGGCGCGGAGTCGGCCACCACGGTGAACGGGGCCACGGCGACCCCGGCCTGGCCCAGGGCGTCGCGGACCTGCCGGGCGACCTGCCCGACGCCCAGAACCGAGTCGAGATAGCCCGCCAGGTTCACGCCCAGGGGCAGCCCGCCCGGGGCGGTGTGGGAGGGCTCCTGCATCAAGCATGCGCAGGCTATCGGGGGCTCGCTCTCTACGCTCGCGGTGTGAGCGCCCCCCCGGAGTCAGGCGTGGCGTTGGCGGTGCGGGACGTCTCCAAGACCTTCCGTCTTCCCCACGAGCAGGTGCACACGCTCAAGGAGCGTGCGCTGCACCCATTCCGCACCCGCTCGGAGGAGACGCTGCAGGCGCTGCGCGCCGTGTCGGTCGACGTTCGCTCGGGCGAGTTCTTCGGGATCGTCGGCCGCAACGGCAGCGGCAAGACCACGCTGATGAAGTGCGTGGCCGGCATCTACAAGCCCGACTCGGGGGAGATCTGGGCCCGGGGACGCGTCGCCCCGTTCATCGAGCTGGGCGTGGGCTTCAACCCCGACCTCACCGCGCGCGACAACGTGCTCATCAACGCCGTGATGCTCGGCCTCTCTCCTGCGCAGGCGCGCGAGCGCTACGACTCGATCATCGAGTTCGCCGAGCTCGAGCGCTTCACCGAGCTCAAGCTCAAGAACTACTCCTCGGGCATGCACGTGCGCTTGGCCTTCGCCGTGATGGTCCACGTGGACGCCGACATGCTGCTGATCGACGAGGTGCTGGCCGTGGGCGACACCGCCTTCCAGCGCAAGTGCCTCGACTCGTTGCGCAAGGCCCGCTCGGAGGGGCGCACGATCCTGCTGGTCACCCACGACATGAACGCCGTCCAGCGCTTCTGCGACCGGGCGATGCTGATCGACGGCGGCGACCTGATCGCGGTGGGCGACCCTCGTGACGTGTCGCGCCGCTACGAAGAGGTCAACATGGCCCGCTATGGGCGCTCCGAGGGGCCCGTGCTGCACACCGGCGACGGCTCGGCCGCGATCGCCGACTGCTGGACCGAGGACGAGACCGGCGCGCGCGCAACGACCATCCAGCACGGGCGTCCCGCCCGGATCCGTATGGACGTGGAGCTGCGGGCGGACGCCGAGGACCCCAACTTCGGCTTCATGGTCACCGACGAGCAGGGTCGCGGCGTGCTGGCGATCGCCTCCGAGATGAAGCAGCCGCAGTCGGGCCGCTACAGCGCGGGCGAGGTGATCCGCGTGGACGTTGCCTTCGACTGCGTGCTGGCCGCTGGCGAGTACCAGATCTCGCCGGAGGTCCGCCACCACGGGGCCGAGCGGCGGCTGATGGACCACCGCGAGAACGCCACCTCATTCGAGGTGATCGGCGCGCCGCCGATGGGCGGCATGGTGGACCTGCCGCACTCGCTGTCTGTCTCGCGCTCGCAGCCCGTGGAGAGGACGGGGACGTGAGCGTCGGCGCCGAGGCTCCCGCCCGCCGGATCACCGGGCCCGCGGCGCTCAGCGGCGACTGGCGGCGCTTCCTCAACCTGACGATGACGCTCGCGCTGACCGACTGGAAGCTGCGCTTCTTCGGCTCGGCGCTGGGCTACGTGTGGTCGCTCCTGCGCCCGCTGCTGCTGTTCGGGATCCTCTACCTGGTCTTCAGCCAGATCGTGAAGATCGGCGAAGCGGTGCCCAACTACCCGCTGGTGCTGCTTATCGGCGTGGTCCTGTTCGCCTACTTCGCCGAGGTCACCGGCGACTGCGTCTCGTGCGTGGTCGACCGCGAGTCGCTGGTCCGCAAGGTGTCGTTCCCGCGCATGGTGGTGCCGCTCTCGGTGGCGGTGTCGAGCTCGTGGAATCTCGGGCTCAACCTGCTCGTGGTCGCGGTCTTCGTGATCGTCTCCGGAGTCGAGCCGCGGACCTCGTGGCTGCTGCTGCCGATCCCGATCCTGCTGCTGGTGATCCTGGCCACCGGCGTCGGGATGCTGCTCGCGGCGCTCTATGTGTCCCTGCGCGACATCGGGCCGATCTGGGACGTGATCGCCCAGGGCCTCTTCTACGCGACGCCCGTCTTCTTCCCGATCGAGTTCGTGCTCGACAACTTCAGCCAGACGGCGGGCCGGCTGGCGATGGTCAACCCGCTGGCGGCGATCATCACCGAGGTGCGCCACCTGCTGATCGGGCCCGAGCTGGTGAGCGCCTCCCAGGCCATCGGGGGCAGCGCCCGGCTGCTCATCCCCACCGGCATGGTCTTCGGCCTGGCCGTGCTGGGCTTCTGGGTGTTCAACCGCAGCGCGCCGCGGGTGGCCGAGGCGCTCTAGGAGGCCGGCTTCACGGCCTCGACCCAGTCGAGGCGCTTGGAGCACAGGTCGCGGTAGGCGGCCGGGTCGGAGCGCTGCACGGTGCGGCGCTGCGCCTCCGCCGGGCTGAGCACCAGCGGCCCCAGGTACAGCAGGTTCGAGCGGTAGCCGCCGCCGTTGCCCGGCTGCAGGTTGCCACCGCCGCGCGTCACCACCAACCGGTGGGTCCCCCGGGTCAGGCGGATCTGGTCGAGCAGCATGTAGGCGCCCGAGTTGGCGATCTCGTAGGAGACGGCGCCGGCGGGGCGGCCGTCGATGCTCACCGTGGTCTCGCGCCCGAACGAGCCCATGAGCCAGACGTCGTAGCGGCCGGTCTTCGGCACGCTGATGCGCGCCTTGGCCGCGCCGGAGCCGCCGACGGTGACCGACTTGGGCCAGAGCTCGTAGTTGACGCGCTGGGAGTAGCCGAACCCCTTGTTGCTCTCCGAGGCGTAGCGCGGGTCGTACATGCTCACCGGCCCGCGCTCCAGCCAGGCCAGCTCGCCGCCGATGCGCTCGGCCGTCCGGGCCACGCTGCGCAGCAGCGAGCAGCTCTTCGGCTTCGCCGCGGGCTGGAACACCGAGGGGCCGAACGGCTCGTGGCGCTCGACGCGCTCGGAGGCGTCGCGCTGCCAGACCTCGTAGTAGCGCCCGCGCCTGATCAGGCGGTAGTTCGCCGGCGGGCGCGATGCCGTGGGCGAGCGGCGGATCACGATGTAGTTGGCCTTCTGCAGGCTCGAGGGGGTGATGCCGTCGGGGTCCAGCGGAGCCTTGAAGGTCGGGTGCAGGCCGTCGCGGTTCTCCTCCACGTGGGTGGCCGCGCCCTTCACGTTGAGCGGGCCGACGGGGAACTCGAACGGCCACTCGGGCTGGCTGAGGACCTGCGTGCGGCGCATGAAGTGCTTGGCGAACTCGTCGTACTCGGCGAACACCACCGGGCCCTTGCCCTCCAGCTGCTCGGCGATCGACAGCTGCTCCTCGTAGCGGTCGTGGGGCGCGAGCTGGACGTCGTGGTAGGCCAGCACGTTGCCGGCCAGGACCACCCCGCCAACGCCCACGGCCAGCACCGCTCCCACGATCCGCCTCCTTCGCTCGCCCGAGGCGATGAGCCAGGCGGCGGCCAGCATGGCCAGCGTCGGCACCACGAGCGAGAGCAGCACCAGCACCTTCGCGTCGGCGTAGGGGTTGCCGCGCAGCAGCAGGAGGCCGGAGAGCGGAACCAGGACCCCCGTGAGCAGCAGCGGGCCCAGCGCGCGGCGGCGGATGGCCATCACCAGTCCGGCCACCGCGATCAGCAGCACCACCACCGCGACGGCGGAGGTGCGCGCGGGGCTGAGCGGCTCGTAGCGGTAGTCGCCCACGACCCAGGCGCCGGTGGCCTGCAGAAGGTCGAGTGGGCGGGCCAGGTTGCCGAGCTGGTCGCCGGTGGAGAGAGTCTTGTCGTTGGCCTTCACGGCGGTGGACGCGCCGCCCACCAGCGGCAGCGCCAGCAGCACCGTGGCGAGGATCACCCCGCCCGCGGCGGCCAGCGCGGTCCGCAGCGGCACCTTGCGCAGCCGCAGCGCCCAAGCGCCCGCCGCGATCAGCAGCGGCGGGCCGACGTAGACCACCCCCGCTGGGCCGAGCGCCCCGATGGTCGCCAGCGAGGAGAGGGCCAGGGTCAGGAAGGCGCGCGCATGCCAGCGCTCGCGGAGTACCAGCGCGGTGAGCGCGAAGGTCAGCGACACCGTGGCCAGCGCGGTCAACTCCTTGATCGAGCCCTGCAGCGCGAACGCGACGACCAGAGCCGGCTGCGCGGCAACGAAGCTCACGAGCGCGCGCAGGCGGCGCGACTCCAGCGAGCGCCCGAGCAGGCCGTTGAGCGCCAGCGCGGTGGCCGCCAGCAGCAGCGCCATGAACGGCTGGTAGAGCCAGGCGAGGTCGATCACCCCCAGCGGCGAGAGCAGGCCCAGGGCCGCCTGCGGCCCCAGGGGGTACGACGTCACGAAGTACTTGCGGACGCTGAGCTCGTAGGAGGAATTGGGCAGCGGCTGGGACTGCGTGCCCGCCTCACCCAGGCGGTCGGCCAGCGTCAGCTGATGGGCGGTATCCCCCAGGACCAGCGAACCCGTGAAAGTGGGCTCACCGGAAAGGACGGCGGGCGCGGCCACCGCCAGGGCCACGCCGAGTGCCGCGGCGGCGGCCCAGAAGTCGAAGCGCGGCGCCCGCAGGCGCCTGCGCCCGACGATCAGCCCGATCAGCGCCGCCACGGCGATGAGCGGCAGCGCGACGTCGACCAGGAACTCGGCCACCACCAGCACCCGCGCCACCACCAGCACGGCGGCCAGCCCCACGGGCAGGAGCAGCACTCCGGGCAGTTCCCTGCCGGAGAGTCGCTCCACGAGCAGCCCCCATCCGAGGAAGATCAGGCACAGGAGGAGCGGGAACAGCAGCCAGGCGGCGAGCAGATCCACGACCGCCGCAGGCTAGTGGGCAGTGCCCTCGCTAGCCTGCCGTCGCCGATGGCCAGACGAGCACTGATCACCGGGATCACAGGCCAGGACGGCTCCCACCTGGCCGACCTGCTGCTCGAAAAGGGCTACGAGGTCCACGGCATGGTGCGCCGCTCCTCCTCGGAGGCCTTCGGGCGCCTGGAGCACATCCGCGACGACCTGGTCCTGCACACCGGCGACCTGCTCGACCAGCGCTCCCTGGGCGACGTCATGCGCGCCTGTGAGCCCGACGAGATCTACAACCTGGCCGCCATGTCCTTTGTGGCGGCCTCCTGGAGCCAGCCGGTCCTGACCGCCGAGTTCACCGGCACAGGCGTGACGCGCATGCTCGAGGCGATGCGCGAGGTGGTGCCCGAGGCGCGCTTCTACCAGGCCTCCTCCTCGGAGATGTACGGGATGGTGCGCGAGGTCCCCCAGTCAGAGACCACGCCCTTCTACCCGCGCTCGCCCTACGGGGTGGCCAAGGCCTACGGGCACTTCATCACCGTCAACTACCGCGAGAGCTACGGCCTCCATGCCTCCTCAGGGATCCTGTTCAACCACGAGGGCGAGCGCCGCGGTCTCGAGTTCGTCACGCGCAAGGTCACCCACGAGGCGGCGGCGATCAAGCTCGGCCTGAAGTCAGAGCTGGCGCTGGGCAACCTCGACGCCGAGCGCGACTGGGGCTATGCCAAGGACTACGTCGAGGCGATGTGGCTGATGCTCCAACAGGACGAGCCCGACGACTACGTGATCGCGACCGGCGAGAAGCACAGCGTGCGCGAGCTGGTGGAGATCGCCTTCGACCAGGTCGGCATCGACCCCGAGCCCCACATCCGCATCGATCCCAAGTTCCTGCGCCCGGCCGAGGTCGAGCACCTGGTGGGCGACTACAGCAAGGCCGAGGCGAAGCTGGGCTGGAAGCCCGCCACCAGCTTCGACCAGCTCGTGCGCCTGATGGTCGACCACGACCTCGAGCTGCTGGCCAGCGGGGCCCCGCAAAAGCAAGTCGGATGACCCGCGGCCTGCCGGCGGCCGCGGAGCGGCTGCGGGCGGTGCCGCTCTGGGTCTGGATCGTCTTCGCCGTCGGGGTGGCGATGAGGATGGCGATGGTCGGGCTCCAGCGGCCGGGCTTCGTCGGCTACGTGGACTCGGCCGGCTTCATCGAGAACGCCCGGGAGGACATCTTCGGCGAGGTCTTCCGTACCGCGGGCTACCCACAGTTCCTCAGGAGCGCGCATTTCTTCTCCGACGATCTCTCCTTCACCGTCGTGGTGCAGCACGGACTCGGCGTGGCCACCGCCGCGCTGCTCTACAGCGCGGCCCGGCGGCTGGGCGCCCCGGTGTGGAGCGCCCTGCTCCCGGCCGCCGTGGTGCTCTTCGGCGGCACGCAGCTCCTACTGGAGCACTCTCTCCTCTCCGAGGGCCCCTTCACGTTCCTACTGGCCCTCGCTGCGGCCCTCGCCGCCCACGCCTCCGGCTCCCGCGTGGGCCCGTGGTGGCTGGGAGCGGCCGGGCTCGCCACCGGCGCAGCCACGACGATCCGCCCGGCGGGCCTGTTCGTGGTCCCCGCGCTCGCGCTGTGGGCGTTGCTGTGCTTCCCCCGCTGGAGGCTGCGGGCCGTGGCCGCCGGCGCGGTGGTGGCCGGCGCCTTGCTGCCGGTGGGCAGCTACATCGTGGTGCAGCGCGAGCACGAGGGCTTCACCGGGCTCACGCGCGGTGACGGCTGGACCCTCTACGCCCGCGTCGCCGAGTTCGCCGACTGCAGGAGGTTCGAGCCGCCGCTGGACGTGCGGGCAGTCTGCGAGCGGCGCGACCCCGCCCGCCGCCACTCCGCCAACTCGTACCTCTACCTCGGCACGTACTCGCCGGCCCGGCGAGCCTTCGGCGACCCGCCTGCCAAGGACGCGGCCCTCGGCGTCTTCGCCCGTCGCGCGATCGTCCACCAGCCACTGGCCTACCTGCGCGTGGTGGCTCGCGACTCGCTGCGAGCGGCCGTCCCCGGGCTCGGCGTCAGACCGGGCTCCGGGCTGACCACCGGGAACTTCGTCGAGGACCTGACGGATCCCGCAGACGAGAGGAACCTGGCCGGCCCGATCGCGCTCTACTGGGACACCGCCGGTTTCAAGCGCTCAGGAGTCGGGGTCCTCGCCGCCTATGGGAAGGCAGCGCGGGTGGAGGGCCCGCTGACCCTCGCCTTCTGCGTGCTTGCCGTGCTCGGAGTGGTGTCGTCACGGGGGATCGAGCGGCTGGGAGCACTGCTCTTCGCCCTGATCGGCGGCGCCCTCATCCTCGCCCCGGCGGTCACGCTCTTCTACGACGTGCGCTACGCCACGCCGGCCTACGGCTTCCTCGCCGGCGCCGCGGCGTTCGGGCTCCTGGCTCTTACCCGCGCCGGCGCAACCCGAGGATGGAGATCAAGAATGAAGAGAAGACAACCTGCACTCCGATGATGGCCAGGGCCGCGGCAAGCACGGCCAACCGCAGCTCGGCCAACTCGCCGAAGCCGCGCTGGGCCCAGCTGACGAAGATGATCGCTCCCAGGACCACGCCTGCGAACAGCACCGCCGCGCCCAGCACCAGCCCGTGCTCGAGCCGAAAGCGCGCTCGCATGCGGTCGAACCAGGGATCGCGCTCGCCCATGAAATAGGTGCCATAGGCGTGTGCGCAGAGACCGAGGCTCACGATCTGCACGCCGACTATCGCGAGCAGCACGCCCCCCACGAGCGAGTGCAGCTCCCAGGCCCGGCCGAAGATGTCGACACGCGTCATGACCGTCAGCGAAATCAGCGCGCCGAGCAGCGCCATCAGGCCGCCGGGGACGATGAACAGGTGGGTGGGGCTGTGGACGAGCAGGAAGCGCAGGTGGCGCCAGCCGTCGCGGAAGCTCGACAGCTTGGACTCGCCGCCGCGCGGGTGGTACTCGATCGGCACCTCGTCGATCGCCAGGTTCTCCTTGGCGGCCCGGATCACCATCTCGGAGGCGAACTCCATCCCGGTGGTGCGCAGGTCCAGGCGCGGCAGGACGTCGCGGCGCAGTGCCCGCATGCCGCAGTGGGCGTCCTTGACGCCGGTGCGGAAGAAGAGGTTCAGCACTCCGGTGAGCACCGGGTTGCCGACGTAGCGGTGCAGCCACGGCATGGC
Organism: uncultured Thermoleophilaceae bacterium; assembly: GCA_963810745.1. Taxonomy (GTDB): domain Bacteria; phylum Actinomycetota; class Thermoleophilia; order Solirubrobacterales; family Thermoleophilaceae; genus JACCZR01. The sequence continues at coordinate 14,967 of CAWEOW010000017.1, read as the reverse complement.
GCCCGGGTGAATGTTGTCCATGCGGTCGCCCATGACCATCTCGGCGCCGTTGCGCAGGCGCTCGATGAAGCCGGGGATGTCCTCGAAGTCGTAGGTCAGGTCGGCGTCGAGCATCACGATGTACTCGCCCTGGGCGGCGGCGAAGCCGGCCAGGTAGGCGCTGCCGTACCCGCGGCGCGGCTCGTGGATGACGCGGGCGCCGGCGGACTCCGCCAGCGCGGGGCTGCCGTCGTCGGAGCCGTTGTCGGCGACGACCACCTCGCCGCGCAGGTCGTGCTCCTCGAGCACGGCGCGGGCGCGGACTACGCACTGCTCGATGTTCGCCGCCTCGTTGAGGCAGGGGATCACCACCGAGACCAGCACATCTGACTCGGCCGGAGGGGCGACCTGCCTAACGCCTCCGCGGGTGACTTCGGGAGTGCTCATCGTGGTTGAGAGCAGCCGGAGGGGCGCGAAGTTGCGCCCTCAGCTACTGCGATGGTAGACGCCCGTGAGGGTCTGCCTCGTCTACGACTGCCTCTTTCCCCACACCGTGGGTGGGGCCGAACGGTGGTACCGCAACCTGGCCGAGCGGATGGCGCGCGACGGCCATCAGGTCACCTACCTGACCCTGCGCCAGTGGGATCGCGGCACCGATCCCGGCGTTGCGGGGGTCCACGTCAAGGCCGTGGGGCCGCGCATGGAGCTCTACACCGGCGGGCGCCGGCGGATCCTGCCCCCGCTGGTGTTCGGCGCCGGCGTGCTGCTGCACCTCTTGTTGCACGGGCGGAGATACGACGTGGTGCACACAGCTTCTTTTCCGTACTTCTCCCTGCTCGCGGCAGCGCTGACGCGGGCGCTGGGTGGGTACGGAATCGTGGTCGACTGGCACGAGGTCTGGACGCGCTCCTACTGGCGGGAGTACCTCGGCCGCGCGGGCGCTGTCGGGGTGTGGGTCCAGCGGCTGTGTGCCCGGGTGCGCCAGCGCGCGTTCTGCTTCTCGCAGCTGCACGCGGCGAGGCTGCGCTCGGAGGGACTGCGCGGAGAGGTGACCGTGCTCGAGGGCGAGTACGAGGGCGAGCTGGGGCGGCCCGCGCCGCAGCCCGCCGGCCCCACAGTGGTGTTCGCCGGAAGGCACATCCCCGAGAAGCGGGTGCCGGCGCTGGTGGAGGCGATGGCGCTGTTGCCGGAGCTGCGCTGCGACATCTACGGCGACGGCCCCGAGCGCGCCGAGGTGGAGGAACGAATCTCGAAGCTGGGCCTGGAGGATGCGGTGCGCTTGCACGGGTTCGTGGACGGAGAGGAGGTGCAGGACGCGCTGGCCCGCGCGCTCTGTGTGGTGCTGCCCTCGGTGCGCGAGGGCTACGGCATGGTGGTCGTCGAGGCATCGTCGAAGGGCGTGCCCAGCGTCGTGGCCCGGGCGCCCGACAACGCCGCGACGGAGCTGGTGGACGAAGGCGCGAACGGCTTCGTGGCCGGCTCCCCCGAGCCGGGCGACCTGGCCGCGGCGATCGAGCGCGTGAGGGCCGAGGGGCCGCCGCTCCGCGAGCGCACCGCCGACTGGTTCGAGGCCAACGGACAGCGGCTGTCGCTGGCCGGCTCGCTCGAGACGGTGCTGCAGTCCTACCGCCGATGACCCCCTGCGCCTGCTGTGACGGCCCGCTGACAGCGGGCCGGCTGGTCTCGCCGGACCGCCTGCACGGAGTGCCCGGGCGCTTCGAGGTGGCGCGCTGCGCGAGGTGCGGCTCGGGCCGCACGCTGCCGGTCGTCGGCGAAGCGGAGCTCGGCGCCTTCTATCCCGCGGAGTACGCGCCCTATGCCGAGCAGGCGGGTGTTGCCGGGCTTGCAGCGAGCGCGGTTCACCGTTGGCAGGAGGCGCGGATGCTCAGTACGCCGGCGCTCTCCCCCGCGCGCTCGCTGCCGCCGGGGCGAACGCTCGACGTCGGCTGCGGGCGCGGCGTGCTGGGCGCGACGCTTGCCGCACGTGGCTGGCGCGCCGAGGGCGTCGAGCCCTCGCCGGAGGCGGTGGCTGTGGCCCGCGAGCGAGGCGTCGACGCGCGTCCGGGCACGCTGGGGTCGCTCGAGCTCGAGCCGTCGGCCTACGACCTCGTGACGTTCATGCACTCCCTGGAGCACACCGTCGACCCCGTCGCTGACCTGCAGCGAGCGGCGGGCGCGATGCGGCCCGGCGCGACGCTCGCGGTGACCGTGCCGAACTTCGCCAGCGCCCAGGCGCGTCTGTTCGGCGGTCGCTGGTTCCACCTCGACGTGCCGCGTCACCGCCACCACTTCAGCGCGAACGGACTGCGGACCGCGATCGAGCGCGCCGGACTGAGGGTGGAGCGCATCGCAACCTCCACGAGCGCGGTCGGCTTGGCCGGGAGCGTGCAGTATGCGCTGGCCGGCCGCTGGCTGCTGCGCGGAGGGATCGGCTCCCCCCTGCTGAGCGCTGCAAGCCAGGCGACGTGGCCGCTCGCCCGCGCATTCGACCTACTGGTGGGACGCGAGGGCCTAGCCGCCGGGGGCGGCGACCTGTTGCACGCGGTCGCCCGCCGTCCCTGACATCAGCCGCTCGTAGGCGGCCAGGTGGCGCCGGGCGCTGCGCTCCCAGCTGAACTGCGTGGCGCGCTCGGGCCCGGCCCGGCGCAGGCGCTCGGCCTCTTCGCCGCCCGCCCGCCGCAGGGCGTCGGCGATGCCCTCCACGCTGAGCGGGTCGAACAGCAGCGCCGCGTCGCCCGCCACCTCGCGCAGCGTCGCGATGTCCGAGCAGGCCACCGGGACCCCGCGCCGCATCGCCTCCAGGACCGGGAGCCCAAAGCCCTCGGCCAGCGAGGGGAAGACGAGGAAGGCTGCCGCGTGGTAGAGGCCCTCCAGCTCGGCGGAGTCGATCCAGCCCAGGAAGCGCACGTCTTCGCCGATTCCCAGCCGATCCACCTGACGGCGCAGATCCGCCTCGTGGGCGGTGGAGTAGCCGCCCACCACCAGCACCGGCCTGTCCTCGCGCGGCAGGGCGGCGAGCGCCTCCAGCAGGCGCGGCAGGTTCTTGTGCGGCCGCAGCGCGCTCAGCGTCAGCGCGACCCGGCGGTCGCCCAGCCCGTGCCGGCGGCGGACCTCCGCCTCGTCGAGGCCCTCGGACGGCGCCGTGGCCCCCACGCCATGGGGGATGGCCTCCACGGCCGAGGGGTCCCTGCCCAGCAGCTCGACGATCTCCTGGCGCGAGGCCTCCGACGGCGTGATCACCAGCTGCGAGCGGCGCGCGGCCAGCGGCACCAGGACCTTCATGCCCAGCCCGGCCAGCCCCAGATGGGCCTCGGGGTTGGTCCGGTAGTGGAGGTCGTGGATGGTCACCACCCGGTGGCGCGGGCCGCGGGCGGGCGCGGTCCCTCCCAGGCTGTGCAGCAGGTCGATGCCGGTGCGGCGGGCCAGCCGCGGCAGCAGGAACTGCTCGCCGCGCACCCACTCCACGCGGCGCGTGGAGCGCACCGGCACGGTCACCGCGGGCATCAGCTCGCTCCAGGGGCCCGGGCCGGCGTCGGCGTTGTCCTGGTTGATGAACGCCGTGAAGCGCGTGCCGGGGCTCGCGGCGACCATCGCGGTGATCAGCTCGCGGGCGTAGGTCTCCATGCCGCCCTGCTGTCCCGGCACGAGGTACACGAGGTTGAGCCCGACGTGCCCGGCCATGCCCTTGACTGTAGGTCCGCATGGCGCCCTCGATCGACGTCGTGGTTCCGGTCCATGGCGGCTGGGAGCTCACCCACCGCTGCCTGGAGACGCTGGCCGCCCAGACCGTGCACCACCGCGTGTACGTGGTCGACAACGCCTCGCCCGACGAAACGGCGCAGCGGGTCTCCGAGGAGTGGGCCGGCGTTGACCTCGTGCCCATGGGGGCCAACCGGGGCTACTCGGCGGCGGTGAACGCCGGCACGGCGGCCGGCGGCGGCGAGGTCGTGGTGGTGCTCAACAACGACGTGGAGTGCGACCCCGACTTCCTCCAGCGGTTGGTGGCGCCGCTGGAGGCCGAACCGCGGGTGGGGATGACCACGCCGCTGCTGCTACGCCCCGGGCGGGAGAAGGTCGACGGCGCGGGGCTGGTCGTCGACGCCACGCTGGCGGCGTGGCCGCGGCTGCAGGGTCGGCCGGTGTCCGAGTCCGGGTCCCCCGACGGCGTCCACTCCGGGCCGTCGGGCGCCGCCGGCGCGTTCCGTCGCGAGGCGCTCGAGGGCATCGGCGGCTTCGACGAGCGGATCTTCCTCTACGGCGAGGACCTGGACGCGGTGCTGCGGCTGCGCGCCGCGGGCTGGGACACGGCATTCGTTCCGGAGGCCATCGGCGTGCACCTGGGCGGCGCCTCCACCGGGCGGCGCTCGCGCTGGCAGCGGCGACAGTCCGCCTGGGCGCGCGGTTACCTGCTGCGGCGCTGGGGTGTGCTGCGAACGGGGGCGGCGGCGCGCACGCTGCTTCTGGAGACCGCCGTGGCGGTGGGCGACCTCTTCGCCTCGCGCGACCTCGCCGCGTTGACCGGCCGCATCGCGGGCTGGCACGCGGCGCGGGGACTGGAGCGGCGCCAGCTGCCGCGACAGGCGCTCGACCCGATGGGCTGGCGCGAGAACGTGCGCCGCCGCCGGGGCGACTACGCCGACGCGGCCGCCAGCTGATCGATCAGGTCGAGCACACGCCCGGTGGCGTCGCCGGTCACGCCCAGGGCCTCGGCGAGCGCCTCCTGCGCGAGCTCGCCCTCGTGCTCGAACGGCTCGGGCAGCTCACCGCCGGTGGCGTTGAGGAATGTCGTGCGCAGGCCGGCAACGCCCGCTTGCAGGGTGGCCGTGGAGACGCCGCCGATGCAGTGGTCGCAGGACTCCAGCAACTCGCCGAGCGGCGTCGTCACGTCGACGCGAGCCCGTACGGCATCGGGCACGAGGCTCAGGAAGGACTCGGGGCTGGGCTCGAGCGGGTGCGGCCGCAGCACCAGCTCGCTCTCGGGCGAAGCGTGCTCGACCACGCGGCTCACGAACCGCTCGCTCACCCGCGCGTCCCAGCGCGCGGAGAAGACGGTGGGGCTCTGGACGAGTGCCAGCGTCGCGTCGCCCGTCGCGCGAGGCGGTGACACCGCCGCCGGCGCGGCGGGGTTCCCGGTCACGGTGGCCTCCCGGCCGTGGCGGTCGCGCACCTCGCGGGCGTCGCGCTCGGCCCAGGCGGCCGTGTGGTCGGCCTGGCCCTTGTCGGGGTCGTACGGCTCGGGCGCGTAGCCGTGCTGGATCAGCAGCGAGGGCACCCCGGCCGCCCGCGACGCCCCGATCAGCACGCGCACGCTGGCGAGGCTGTCGAAGGGAACGGCCACCACCTCGATGCGACCCGCGGCCAGGGCGCGGGCGTAGCGGTCGACCAGCGCCAGCGTGTCCGGCGCGCGTCGCTGCAGCAGCTCGATCGCGCGGTCGTGGCCGAGCTGCGCGGCCGGCTCTTCGTCTGCGGGCATCGCGACCGCGTCGCGCAATGCCGCGGCCACCTTCGCCGCAGAGCGACGGCGCCGCACGCGCCCCGGGACGCCGACCCAGCCGCCACGCCACAGGGCCCGCGCGAGGCCGGCGCGACCGAGCGCCGGCAGCGAGGCGGGATCCAGCACGGGGCGCTTCAGCGCCCGCGCCACCGGTAGCGAGGTGGGAGCGTTGACCATCAGGACGTTGCCGCGCACCCTCTGCGGCGCTCCGACGCCCGAGGCGATCAGCGCGCGCTGCACGGCCGACAGCGAGCTCAGCGGGTCGGGTACCTGCAGGTCGGCGGCGCCGGCGGAGACCACCTCGCAGCCCAGCGGCGCCAGCGCCCCGACCAGAGCGGCGACCGTGCGCGGGTCGACCCCGTGGGGCTCGAGGCGCTCGGCCTCCAGACCCTTCACGGCGGCCCGCACCGAGGCCAGCAGCCGCTCCACCGGCAGGAAGGCGTCGCGGTAGAGCTCCACCTCCCAGACCCAGCCCAGGTCGGTGCCCTCGAGCGTCAGCGCCTCGCGGCGGACCTCAACCCACGCGCTCGTAGCCGCGCGGGCGCGGTCCTCGACCTCCTCCCGGGCTGCGAAGTCCAGCCAGTCGTCGAGCAGCACGCCGTCGGGGATCGACGCGGTGCGCGCGGCGGGGCAGGTGGCCAGCAGGTGACGTCCGCGGAAAAGCTCCGGCGGGGCCTGGTCGGGTTCCGGCCAGAGATGCAGGCGGGTACTCACGCGGCGGCGATCAGCTCGGCCAGCGAGGGACGCGGGCCGGTCTGAGCCACCACCGCCCGCAGGTGCTCGAGGTCGTCGGGGGTGTCGAGCGTCAGGCGCACGTCGGCCCGCGGCGGGTCGAGGGTCACCGCCCGCTGCGGGAAGCGGTCGGGGCGGGAGCGCACGAAGGGGGTCACGTGCTCGCGGTCGTAAGGGTCGGTCGCCTCGGCGTCGGCGGCCAACAGCGCCTCGGCGCTCACCACCTCGGTGTCCATCCCCACCGGGTAGGTGCGTGGCTCGATCACGTTGGCCACGTAGTCGGCCTGACCGGCGCGCCACTCGCGAACCACCTCGTCCACGACGGCGGGATCGATCAGCGGGCAGTCGGCGGTTACGCGGACCAGTCCCTGCGAGCCCAGCTCGCGCGCCGCGATCGCGTAACGGGCCAGGACGTCGGCCAAGGGCCCACGGACCACACGGGTCGAGGCAGCCTCGGCCACGGGGTCGTCGCCGGGGTCGTCGGAGGTCGCGACCACCACCCCCGCCAACTCCCGCGAATCCCTCAGCCGACTGAGGACCCATTCGAGCACTGGCCGCCCACCAAGGTCGGCGAGCACCTTGCCCGGCAGGCGCGTGGAGCTCATGCGCGCCTGGACCACCGCCACGGGGGCCGGGCGCATGTCAGCCGTAGGTGGGGAGTCCCTCGGCGAGCACGCGAATCTCGTCCTCGCCCAGCCACTGCTCGTTGGTCTCGCTCGAGTAGCGGAAGCCCGGCGCGAGCTCCTCGCCGCGGGCGAAGTCCTCGTCACGCCAGAACGGGAACTGGGGGTAGATCGCGTAGTGGTCGTCGAAGGAGGACGCGTTGCGCGACTCGTCCTCGGTGATCAGGACCTCGTGGATCTTCTCGCCCGGCCGGATGCCGGTGATCTCGCGCTCGGCGTCGGGCGCCAGCGCGCGGGCGATGTCCTCGACCCGCATGCTCGGGATCTTGGGCACGAAGGTCTCGCCGCCCTCCATCCACTCGAGCGAGTCGATCACCAGCTGCACGGCCTGCTGGAGCGTGATCCAGAAGCGTGTCATCGCCGGGTCGGTGATCGTGAGCTTGCCCTCCTGGGCCTGCTTCTTGAAGATCGGGATGACGCTGCCCCGGCTGCCCATCACGTTGCCGTAGCGCACGGAGGCGAAGCGGGCGGGCGAGTGGCCGGCGTAGGCGTTGCCCTGAGCCACGATCTTCTCCGCGCAGAGCTTGGTCGCGCCGTAGAGGTTGGCCGGGTTGACCGCCTTGTCGGTGCTCAGCGAGAGCGTCAGGGGAACATCGCCGGCGATGGCCGCGGAGACCACGTTCTCGGCGCCGACCACGTTGGTCTGCACCGCCTCGAAGGGGTTGTACTCGCACGCCGGCACCTGTTTGAGCGCGGCCGCGTGCACCATCACATCGACGCCGCGGCAGGCCATCGTGAGCCGCTCGGCGCTGCGCACATCACCCAGGAAGAAGCGCACGCGCGAGTCTTTCCACTTGCGGTCGAGCTCCCACTGCTTGAGCTCGTCGCGGGAGTAGATGCGCACCGCGGCGGGCTCGTGATGAGCGAGCAGCTCCTCGACGAAAGCGGTGCCGAACGAGCCGGTCCCGCCGGTGACGAGCACCACCTTGTCCTTGATCTGCGGGCTCGGGGCCATGCGGCGGCGACTATAGGGGCCTACCGCGCTCGGCTCGCCCGCCCGGATGCGCCCCCAGGACCTGGAACGTCCCGGACGAACGATCCGCGCGCGGCAGACCCCATAGGGTGCGCCGGGTGGACGTGATCCCCTACGGGCGGCAGTCGGTGGACCGTGCGGACGTCGACCGCGTCGAGCAGGTCCTGACCGGCGACTGGCTCACGCAGGGCCCCGCTGTGGCCGCCTTCGAGGACGCCGTGGCGACGCGCTGCGACGTCCCTCACGCGGTCGCCTTCTCCTCAGGCACCGCCGCCCTGCACGGCGCCGCGTTCGCCGCGGGTCTGAGCGAGGGCGACACGCTGCTCACCAGCGCGCTCACCTTCGCGGCCAGCGCCAACTGCGGCGTCTACCAGGGCGCCGCGCCGGCCTTTGCCGACATCGATCCGGCGACCTTGAACATGAGCGCGCAGACGGCTACGACGGTGCCCGCGCAGGCGGTGGTGCCGGTCGACTTCGCCGGACTGCCCGCGCCGGCCGAGGAGATACGCGCGGCGGTGGGCGACGACGTGACGCTGATCTCTGACTCGTCGCACTCGCTCGGCGCGCGCTACCCCGACGGCCGCCCCGTGGGCTGCTGCGACCACGTGGACATGACCACGTTCTCGTTTCATCCGGTGAAGCCGGTGACCTCGGCGGAAGGCGGGATCGTGACCACCCGCTCCGAGGAGCTGGCCCACCGCCTGCGGCGGTTTCGCTCCCACGGCTTCGAGCGCGAGGACCTACGGCGCACCGATCAGGGCGGCTGGTACCACGAGCAGCAGGAACTGGGCTTCAACTACCGCTTGAGCGACGTGCACAGCGCCCTCGGCCTCTCGCAGCTGGAGCGGCTGGACGAGTTCGTGGAGCGGCGCAACGAGATCGCTCAGCGCTACCGCGAAGGACTGGCCGAGCTGGACCTGGTCACGCTCCCGCCCGCTGCGCCCGAGGGCGGCCTGCACGGCTACCACCTGTTCGTGATCCGCCACCCCGACCGCCGGCGGCTCTACGACGAGCTGCGCGCGGAGGGCATCCTCGCCCAGGTGCACTACCTGCCCGTGTACTGGCATCCCTACTACATGGACCGCTGGGGCTTCGAGGAGGGCCTGTGCCCGGAGGCCGAGGCCTACTACCGGACCTGCCTCTCGTTGCCCTGCTTCCCCGACCTCGGCGAGGACGACCAGCAGCGGGTGATCGACGCCGTGCACAGGCTGGCGTGAGCTTCCCGGGCGAGTTCGCGATCGGCGGGCGCCCGGTGGGCGGCCAACACCCGACCTGGGTCATCGCCGAGATAGGTGCCAACCACAACCGCGACATGGGCGTGGCGACGGAGCTGATCGACGCGGCCGCGGCCGCCGGCGCCGACGCCGTCAAGTTCCAGACCTACTCGGGCGAGCGCATCTACTCGCGCAAGACGCCCTCCTTCGACTATCTCCAGACCGACGAGCCGCCCGCCGAGCTGCTCGAGCGCATCTCGCTGCCGCGCGAGTGGCAGGCGCCCCTGGCCGACCACGCCGCCTCGCGCGGGGTGCAGTTCTTCTCCAGCCCGTTCGACCACGAGGCGGTGGCCGAGCTCGCCGAGCTGGGAGTGCCCGCGCTGAAGATCGCCTCGTTCGAGATCGTGGACCTGCCGCTGATCGAGGTAGCGGCGGCCACCGGCATCCCGCTGATCATCTCCACAGGAATGGCCGTGCTGGGCGAGGTCGAGGAGGCGCTGGAGGCCGCGCGGCGCGGCGGCGCCTCGGCCGTCGGGCTGATGCAGACCACTTCCGTCTACCCCGCGCCCGCGGAGCGGGCCAACCTTCAGGCGATGGCAACCATGCGCACGGCGTTCGGCGTGCCGGTGGGGCTTTCGGACCACACGGAGGGCATCGCGGTGCCGATCGCGGCCGCCGCGCTGGGAGCCGCCTTCGTCGAGAAGCACTTCACGCTCGACCGCTCGATGGAGGGCCCCGACCACCCCTTCGCGCTGGAGCCGAACGAGCTGCGCGACATGGTGGAGGGCATCCGCACCGCGCAGGTGGCCCTGGGCGATGGGCGCAAGGAGGGGCCGAGCGAGGAGGAGCGCCACGAGATGTACACGCTGGCCCGCCGCAGCCTGATCCTCACCCGCGACCTGCCGGCCGGGACGGTGCTCGAGCGCGACATGCTCACCGTCAAGCGGCCCGGCTTCGGGGTGCCGCCCAAGCACCTCGATCTCGTTCTGGGCCGCGCGCTGCGCGTGGACGTGGAGGCCGACGACATCCTTACCTGGGAGATGCTCTGAACCTGACCATCGTGGCCGACGCCGCCGGCCACGTGGGTATGGGTCACGTGGCGCGCTGCACCGCAGTCGCGTGCGCGCTTGGCGAGCGTGGCGTCGAGGTCAAATGCCTGGGCTTCGGGGCCGAGGAGGCGTTCGAGCTGGACGGCGTGAGCTGGGTGCCGCTCGCCGAGCCGGTCCCGGCCGACCTGGTCGACTCGTACCTCCGCACCCCCGGGGAGTTCGGCGCGTGGGCGGCCTTCGCGGACGAGGGCGATCCGCCCCCGGGCGCGAAGCTGGTGATCGGCCCGGTGGGGCTGGCGCCGCCGAAGTACGCCTGCCTGCGCCGGGCCTACTGGACCCCACCCGGACGCGCGGCGGGCGACGAGGTGGGGCGCGTGGTGGTGAGTCTGGGCGCGGCCACCTCGGCGGCCTCCCTGGCCGACCGGGTAGGGGCGGCCCTTCCGGAGGCTGAGGTCCGGCGCCCACACGGCCTGCCGACGCTGCGCGGCGAGCTGGAGGCGGCCGACTTGGTGGTGTGCGCCGCGGGACAGACGATGCTCGAGGCCCTGGCCACGGCCCGCCCCGTGGTGGCGGTGGTCACGGCCGAGAACCAGCGCGCGCAGGCCGATGCGCTCGCCGGCGCGGTCGTGCTCGCCGAGGCCGAGGATGCTCCGGCCGCTGCCGCCGGCCTCGCGGCCGATCACGAGCGGCGCAGGAGGCTGGCCGTGCCCGCCGTGGACGGGCAGGGCGCCCACCGCGTGGCCGAAGCGCTACTGGCGGCGCTCGAGTAGGACCTCGCGCTCGTCGCGCCACCGCTCGAGGAAGCCCGCGGCGGCGAAGGCGCGAAGCGAACGCTCGTTGTCCCGCAGCACGCGGGCGGTCACCGGCCCGCCGGCCTCCTGCCAGGCGAGCTCCAGCGCCTGGCGGCCGACCCCGCGCCCACGCGCCTCGGCGGCCAGGCCGATGTGCAGCTCGAGGGTCTCGTCCTCGTGGCGCTCGAGCCGTACCTGCCCGACCGGCTCACCCCCGCTCTCGACGATGAACAGCCGCTCGGCGGGGTCGGCCAGCACCCGGGTCAGCCAGGCGTGGTGCTCCTCTGCCTCCACCCCTCGACCGCTCAGCGAGGCGGCGACCGTCTCGGGGTCGTTGCGCCACTCGCGCAGGCGGGCGGAGTCGGCGGCGGTGGCGGGCCGGAGCGAGATCACAGGCGGTACACCACCAGAGCGTCGTTGCGGAACACCACGCGGCCAGGGATCCGGTTGCGGGGCGGCGGTGCGTTGACCCGGTCCACCAGGACGTAGTCCACGCCGCGGCGCTTCAGCTCGGCGGCCGCCCCAGACCCGGCGCCGGTGTAGACCGAGTCGTTGAGCGCGAGGCGCTCGGGAAAAGGATTCGCCACCTGGCCCGTCTCCGACCCCCGCACCCTGTCGGTGTAATCCCACGAGCCCAGGAACAGGCGCCGCTCGGCGAGTGCGGAGTAGTAGTAGTACCTCGACTCGGCAGCTGATACCCGGCGCAGGTGGTTGTGGACGGCGAGCACCGCGTCCTCGTTCGTATGTAGCCGAACCCATTCGAGGCCGGCGGCAAGTTCCTCGGTCAACCCGCGTTCGCCGGCGGGGTCAGCCTCCCGGTGCACTGCCTTGTCTCCGGCGAGCGCGCGCGAGGCAATGTCCGGCATCCTGTCCCTGGGTGCGTCGAGCAGCCCTGCCGTGAGCAACGCGACGACCGCCAGCACGACCGGCAAGCGAAACCATGGGCGCTTCTCGAGCCCGGCGGCCGCCAGCACGACGACGGCACCGAGGAGGGCCCCGACCGCCATGTAGGCCTTGACCAGCGGAGCCCCTGACCCGGTCGGGGCCAGGGCGAGCAGGCCGCCGGCGACCACGCCCACCACGACGACCGCCAGAAGGCTCCGGGCCCGGTGCTCGCGCGACCTTGTCACTGCTTCGACAAGCCCGCCGGCGGACAACAGCACCGCGGCGGTGTAGCCGTACCACAGGAAGTACAGCTGGCTGAACCCGGGTAGGTCGACCACGAGAAACGCCGCGAGAGAGGCGACGAAGAGCCCGAGCAACCACGCTTGCTGCACCGTCGGAGAGCGGAGGCTCAGTCGGGAGAAGGCCAGCCCTGCCAGCGGAACCAACAGGGCCACGATGGTCACCCAGGTTGCAAGCGGAAGGGCGGATGCACGGGTCAGGTGATCGCCGATCTCGAGCTCCAGGTTTCGCCCCGGGAACGACCGGAAGGAGCTCTGGAAGGGGTCCAACGCGGATGCCGTCCTGCCGCCGCTGTACAGCAATCCGTAGGACGCCACAAACGCGCCCGCACATAACGCGAGCGCCACGACCCACCCTCGCGTCACCGTCCGCCGCCAGGCTGCGAAGACGAGAAGCCCGCCCATGAACACCGGGAGGAGAGAGGCCTTTGCGCCGGCGCAGCCAAACAACAGAATCGCCAACAGGGCGGCTGTCCGCCAGCGGCGTTCCGGCCGCTGCGGGCCCAGCAGGTCGGCGATCACCACGACTGCGGGCAGGAACAGCACGAGCCCGAGTAGCTGACTCAGGCTCAGATACAGGCTCGAGAAGTAGAGGCCCCCGAGGGGCTCGGGCCTTCCTGCTCCGAAGTCCAGGTCCCCGACGAGAAGGAGCAAGGCGGCGGCCAGGGGACCGGCCCATCCCCTGCCCGTGACCCTCTTCCCCGCCCAGCAGAGCTGCAGCGTGACCAGCAGCAGGGTCGACGCCGGGAAGAGGCGCAGGGATACGACCGGTAGGTCGAGCCCAGTCTGCTGGGCAACCGAGGCGACCTCCATGAACGCGAACGTGTGGTAGCGCAGCGGCTCCCCCACCACGTCCGGGGCGGTGATCGGCCAGTGGTGGAGGGCCTCTGCAGCTATCCCGATAGCCCAGACGAGGTCCGGGTAGTGGCTGACACTCGCGCGACTGCCCGGGAGCGGCGCCTGGCTGAAGAACTCGAACGCCAGGACGACCACAGCCGCCAAGGCGACGCCGGCGAGCGCCACTGCCTGACCCGCCGAGATCTGCCCGGGCGGCCAGGCCCGTTCGGCAGGGCTCCGCAACAAGAGGGCGGCCCCGGCGAGTCCGAGCACGGGAAGCAACCAGAGCAGCTCCCGCAGGCCAAGTGCCGCGGTAGCGATGAAGCATGCGAGTAGCAGCGCGTGGCCGACGCCCGCCCCGATGCTGACTTGCTGGAGCATGTCGCCGGGCTGGCGCGCCAGGACGCGATAGGTGACCACGCCCGGCACCAGCACGAACCCGAGCTCGAACAGCCCGAAGAGCAGCAGTTCGCCGGCCGTTACTCCTGTCGCGATGAGCACCGCCCCCGTGGCCAGGAGAACGACTACAAGGGCACTCGCCCTGGTCATGCCGCCCGAGGCTAGTCAGCCCGTGCGGAGTATCCCGCGGGCCACGTCCAGTGCCAGGCGGCGCTCGGACGCGTCCAGGAAGACGGTGGCGAAGACAGCCCAATAGGCCGCCAGGCCGCCCAGTCCCACGGCCAGCACCTCACCCAGGCTGTCGAGGTCGAAGGCCAGCCGGGCGCCGCCCAGGGCGAGGGCCAGGAGCACCGCCGGCGGGTAGGCCGGCAGCCACGCGCGGCGGGCCAGGTCGCCCAGCGTGGCGGGGAGCTTGCGCAGCGCGAAGCGCAGGAAGAACGGGAAGCTCACCGCGTAGGGGATCGCCGTGCCGAGCACCAGGCCGTCGAGTCCGAGCAGGGGCGTCAGCACCAGCGAGGCCCCCAGGCAGCCCAGCGCGACCGCCCACGCGTAGCGCGCGAGCCAGCCGGTCTCGCCGTGGGCCACGAGCATGCCGGCGGCCACCACGGTGTTCGCGTTGATCAGCCAGTAGCCCACGAAGATCGTCATCGCGGTGTCGGCGGTGACGAAGCGGGGGCCCAGCCAGACCGCCAGGATCGGCCCGGCCAGCACCATCACCACCACCACGCCGGGCACCACCAGCGCGAGCACGTAGCGGGTGCCGCGCACCAGCAGGTCGCGAGCGCGGGCGGTGTCGCCCTTGGCCAGGTAGTCGGAGGCGGCGGGCAGCACGCCGAACGACAGTGTCCCCGCGGTCAGGCGGACCAGGTTGTGCACGCGTAGCGGGCCCTCGTAGAGGCCGACCGCCGAGCTGCCCTTGAAGGCGGACAGCACCACGCGGTCCAGCGAGTAGATGACGAAGTCGGCCACGCCGGTGGCGAGCAGCTGGCTCGACATGCGGGTGAAGCGCCTGGTGGTGGCGGGCTCCATCGACGCCGGGCTCACCCGCAGGCCCAGCGCGCGGGCGAAGGCGAAGATCACCCCCGCGGCCAGCCCGATGAAGAGCGGCACCGCGCCGCCCACTGCGATCAGCAGCCACAGCGGCGCTCCGGACACCGCCAGCGCGATCGACAGCCCCGCCATCGTGAAGTAGCCGAGGAAGTCCGCCAGGGCCACGCGGCGAAAGAGCTGGGCGGCTCGCAGGGCGTCGCGGCAGGCCTTGAGCGGCCAGCCGACGACGGTCAGCGCGCCGGTGAGCACGCCGCCCAGCAGGGCGTCGTCCTGCAGGCGCTCCGGAACTCCGAGCGGCCCGGGCAGCACCAGCGAGGCGATCGCGATCAGCAGCCCGGCCACCAGCCCGGCCAGGGCGTAGGCGATGACCGTCGTGCTGAACACCCGCGTCCGCGCGGCGTCGTCCTCGCCGGCGCCGGCCAGCATCGCCACGGCGGCGCCCTCCACCGCGGTCTGCGCGAAGAGCAGGTAGGTGGAGAAGGAGACGAACAGCGTGTAGACGCCGAAGCCCGCGAACGAGAGCTCGCGAGCGAGGACCGTGATGACCGCGAGGCTGGCGAGCGCGACCAGCAGCTGGGTGCC
>CAWEOW010000016.1:0-19809 GCA_963810745.1 uncultured Thermoleophilaceae bacterium | reverse complement strand
ATTCGAACCCTCGAAGCGCCGTAAGACGCTTAACGGTTTTCGAGACCGCCCCGTTCAACCACTCCGGCACCCCTCCGAGGTGCGGCCAGACGAGGCTAGCGCCGGATTTCCACCAGCAGCACCCAGGCGTTGATCACCCCGCCGAGCACTCCGGCGACCACGCCTCCCGCGGCCCAGTAGAGGCCGCCGCCGGCCTCGGCCAACAGCGTGACGCCGGCGATGACGTACGGCACCGTGCCGAGAGCGGCGGTTCCGGTTCGGCCGACGACCCACGACCGCCGGGCCTCCGGCGGCAGCGAGCGCTTCGTGAAGCCGGTCGCCGCCGCCACGCTTGCCAGGCCCGTCGCGAGCAGCTCCACCCCGAGCGCCGTGGAGCTCTGGGGCATCAGCGCGAGGATCGCCACGACCAGCGGAGCGAGGAGCAGAGTCAGCGTGGCCAGGGCCCGGTCGGGGAGCCCGGCTCCCGCAAGCACGTTCTCGAGGTTGATCGACACCGCCACGAACACCAGCCCCGCGAGCGCGGCCGAGGCGCCGGCGGTAGCGACGAACAGATCGCTCCAAGGCTCGGTGTCGTAGGCGGCGCTCACTCGCGGAGCGAGACGCTATTCCGCCCGGCGGCTAGCGAACGGCCGCGAGGAACGCCTCCGGCTGCTCGATCTGGGGCGCATGGGCCGCGCCCTCGATCTCGTGGAGCGGCCAGCCGAATCGCTCGCTCGCCCCCTCCCCGATGGAGAGAGGCACCATCCGGTCACCCCGTCCCCACACCAGCGCGGCCGACGCCTCGATGCGGCGGAGCTCCGGCTCGGGGATCTGCTTCGTGCACTCGCCGATCAGCTCGCGCATCGTCCGCTTGACGTGCGGGGTGGTCGCCCGGGCGCGGTTGTAGCCGCTGAAGGCGTCGAACCACTCAGCGTCGCGCGCGCGGGTCCTCTCCCTGTCGAGCAGGGCGAACCGCTCGAAGCGCTCGGCGTTGCGCGCGGTCGGTCTCAGCGCGAACCGGACCGCGACGACCCGCAGCTTGAAAGGCATGCGGTAGGGGCCGAGCCCGGGAGCGGCGCAGATCAGGACGCGGCGCAGCGCGGAGCCGCGCTCGGACGCGAAACGCGCGAGCAGTGTGCCGCCCAGGGAGTGCGCGATCACCGTCGGCGCCTCGGTGCACGTCTCGCGAAGCAACCGCGCGAACCACTCGGAGAAGCCCGCCGCATCGAGCCGGTCGAGCGGCTCCGATTCTCCCAAGCCGGGCAGGTCGGGCGCGACCACTCGGTGGCCGGCGGCGAGACGACCTAGGACCGGGGCCCAGATCGCGGCCCCGCACTCGATGCCCCCGTGCAGGAGCACGAGCGGAGGCCCGTCGCCACCCTCGAGGATCGCGGTCGTCGCTCCGGCCAGCCGCGTCCGGCGCTCGCTGACGGGCGCTGTGCGCAGCATTCGCTCGCGGTACGCGCTGGTCGCAGACATGTCGCCGCTCTGAGCATTATCGCCGCGACGCAAAGAAACTTCGAAGCAGTGCGGCCGAGTCTTCGGCCAGCAGGCCCCCGGCCGTCTCGGGGCGGTGGTTCAGGCGCGGCTCGGCCAGCACGTCCAGCACGCTGCCCGCCGCGCCGGCCTTGGGGTCGGGCGCACCCCACACCACGCGCGGCACGCGCGCGAGGACGATCGCCCCGGCGCACATCGCGCACGGCTCCAGCGTCACGTAGAGCACCGCGTCGTTCAGCCGCCACGACCCCGTCACCCGCGCGGCCTCGCGCAGGGCGAGGATCTCGCAGTGGGCCGTCGGGTCGCCGCGCAGCTCGCGCTCGTTCGGCGCGGCCGCCACCAGCTCCCCGCCGGCGGCGATCACGCAGCCCACGGGCACGTCGCCGTGCTCCAGCGAGCGCTCGGCCTCGCGCAGCGCCAGCCGCATGAAGTACTCGTCGCGGCCGAAGAAGCGGTTCATCGCGAGACGAGCTGGCGGCCGGTCCAGCGCTCGGCCAGCCGCAGGCCGCCCAGCAGCCCGGTGCGGCCGGCCAGCTGCACCCCGCCGGCGGCGAGCGACAGCGGCGACGGCCGCGAGCGAAGCGACCCGCTCTCGATCAGGTCGCGGCACCAGGCGATCGTGTCGCGCAGGGTGCTGTCCAGCGAGCGCGCCCGGAAGCGCAGCTCCCGCTTGGCCTTCGCCGACGAGTAGCGCCAGTTCTGGCCCATCAGCACCAGCGCCTCGGACGAGATCAGCTGCGGGAGCCCCATCTGCTCGGCCAGTCGCGCCGGGCCGGCCATCTCGGGTGGCACGACCAGGAAGGGGTGCTCGACACCGGACAGCTCCGCCACTCGCTCGAGCAGCTCGACCCAGCTGACGCCGTGACCGCCGAGGACGTAACGCTCGCCCGCCTTGCCCTTCTCTGCGGCGGCGGCGTGACCCGCGGCCACGTCGCGGACATCCACGATGTCGATCGCGCCATCCACCACCGCCGGCAGGCGGCCGCGCAGGTAATTGGCGATCGTGCGCGTGGAGGTCTCTCCCGGGAACGAGGGATCGACCGGCGGCCCCAGCACGTAGGTGGGATTCACGCTGACGACCTCGACCCCCAGCCGCGCGCCCGCGGCAAGGCCCTCCGCCTCGCCCTCGTGCTTGGCGTCGGCGTAGGTCAGGTTGAGCGGCGCCCCGCGGTAGACCTCCTCCTCGTCACCGGTCTGGCCGGGCTCGACCGGCCCGATGCCCGCGACGCTCCCGGTCAGCACCACGCGCGAGACCCCCTCGGCGGCCGCGGCCTCCACCGCCAGCCGCGGGCCCAGGGCGTTGATGCGCCAGATCTCGTCGACCGGTGTCGCCCCCACCTTGCCCGCGGTGTGGAAGACGAGGGAGCACCCCCGCATCGCGCGGCGCAGCGCCGCGCGATCCAGGATGTCGGCCCGGACCGGCTCGACGTCGAGGTTCTCCAGGCGGTCGAGGCGCTTGTCCGAGCGGAACGTGGCGCGCACCTCTTCGCCACGATCTGCATAAAGACGAGCCAGGTGGCCGCCGATGAAGCCGGTGGCCCCGGTTACGCAGATGGTCACCTTTGTGCCCCGGCGGGGTACAACTTCCCCGGCGGGCGGGTGTTCTTCTGGACGTACACTGGCTGGCTCACCGTAGACCAATGCGCATTCGCCCCTTCCTGATCACGCTCGCGGCTTGCCTCATCGCCGTGCCGAGCGCCTCCGCAGCCGACTTCGTGCCGGGCGAGCTGATCGTCAAGAAGGAGGGCGCCCCGGCCAAGAAGGTCGAGATCGGGACCGGCGCCACCGTGGCTCAGAAGGCGGCCCAGCTCAACAAGCAGCCGGGCGTCGAGTACGCCAAGCCCAACTACATCGCGCGCGTGAGCCTGGCGCCCAACGACCCGGGCTGGAACCTCCAGTGGAACTTCCGTGAAGGCGTCGGCATCGAGATGCCCACCGCGTGGGACATCGCCCGCCGCCGCGGCGCCTCGGGCGGCCGGGGCGCGACGGTCGCCGTGCTCGACACCGGCGTGGCATACCGCCGGACCCGCCGCTTCCGCCGCGCGCCCGACATCGGCAACCGCTTCGTCCGAGGCTACGACTTCGTCAGCCGCGACCGCTTCCCCGACGACCAGAACGGCCACGGCACCCACATCGCCGGCACGATCGGCGAGGCCACCAACAACCGCTCCGCTGCCACCGGGGTCGCCTACCGGGCGCGGATCATGCCCGTGCGCGTCCTGAACTCACAGGGCGAGGGCGACGCCGCCACCATCTCACGCGCGCTGCGCTGGGCGGCCCGGCGCCGGCCCGACGTGATCAACCTGAGCCTGGAGTTCAGCTCCGGCGTCCGGGCGTCCGACGTCCCCGACGTGATCAACGCCCTGCGCTACGCCCACCGCCGCGGCGTGGCGGTTGTGGGCGCCTCGGGCAACTCGGGCGACACGCGCTCGGTCTCGCTGCCCGCGCGCGGTCCCGGCGTCATCGCCGTGGGAGCGACCACGCACCGGGGCTGCCTGGCCGAGTACAGCAACGCCGGCCGCGACCTGGACGTCGTCGCCCCCGGCGGCGGCGAGGACGCCCCGCTGAACCTGATCGACGGCGACACCTACGACCGCCGGGTCTGCAATCCCGACGCCGCCGGGCGCTGGATCTACCAGCAGACCTTCACCTCCAGCGTTCGCCGCTTCGGGCTGCCGCGCGGCTACGAGGGCACCTCGATGGCCGCCGCCCACGTGAGCGGCATCGTGGCGCTGGTGCGGGCCACCCGCCGGATCGACGGCCGGCGCAAGCCGAGCCCCGGCGCCGTGGAGCAGCATCTGGAGAGGACCGCCCGCGACGCCGGCGTGCCCGGGTTCGACAACCGCTACGGGCACGGTCTGGTGAGCGCGAGGGCCGCCCTGGCGCCTTAGCGCCTACGTGGTGCGGATGATCAGCACGCTGCAGGGAGCGTGGTGCGAGACCTTGTTGGGCACGCTGCCCAGCAGGAAGCGCTTGGCCCCGGTCATGCCCTTGTTGCCGACCACGATCAGGTCGGCGTTCTTCTCCTCGGCGACGTCGAGAATGGCGTCGGCGGGGTCTCCTTCGCGCGCGTAGCGCTCCACGTTCAGGCCTTCCTCCGCCAGCGACTCGGCCGACTCCTTGAGCGCCGCGTCCACGTCCTCGCGGGCGTTGACCATCCACTGGGCGTCCTCGGGGACCTGCTGGCGCTCGTGGCTCAGCCTGCTCTCGGAGACCGGCTCGTACGCGCTGACCAGATGGATCGTTGCGTTGACCGTCTTGGCCAGCTCGATCGCCTGTCGCACCGCCTCCTGGGCGGTCGGGGATCCGTCGGTGCCCACCACTATCGATCCGAACATGCCGCGCATCTTTGCAGCCTTGCAGCGGGACCGTGGGCTCCCCTAGAGTCGAGGTGTGAGCGAAAGGACGCGTCTCCTCGCGGTCGACGACCACCCCACCGTCCGGTCGGGCCTGTCCCTGCTTTTCGAGGAGCACGAGGACCTGGAGCTGATCAGCGATGCCGAAACGGGTGAAGAGGCGCTCGAACAGGTCGAGCGCCACGACCCCGAGGTGGTGATCATGGACGTGCGGCTCCCCGGCATCGACGGGATCTCCGCGATCAAGCGCATCGCCGAGAACGCGCCGAACGTCAAGACGGTCATCTTCTCCGCCTACGGCGACAAGCGGCTGCTCTCCGACGCCATAACCGCGGGAGCCCGCGGCTACGTGATGAAGGGCTCGCCTCCCGAGGACCTGGTGCGCGCGGTGCGAACGGTGGCATCGGGTCGCCCGTTCGTGGACCCGTCGCTCTCGCCGGCGCTGATCATGACCGGCCCGGCCTCAGACGCTCCGCTGTCCGAGCGCGAGCGCGAGATCCTCCAGTTGCTGGCCGGAGGGCTGCACACCGAGGAGGTGGCCTCGCGAATCGGCCTGAGCGCCGAGACCGTGAAGTCCGACACCAAGCGCGCGATTCAGAAGCTGGAAGCGGACACCCGTGTCCACGCCGTGGCGATAGCGCTGCGCAAGGCCCTCATCGAGTAGCCGTGCAGCAGGGGATTCCGCCCTTCTGGGTGGCGATGCAGATCGTGATCGTGATCTGCGTGCTGATTTCGGCGGTGATCGCCGTGATCAAGCTCTAGCGACCACCGCCGACCAGCTCAGGTCTTGCGCTCGAGGTTCGAGACCTCGTCGGCCTTGCGATCGGCCTGCTCCTGCTTGTTGGCGAGCTCTTCCTTCGCCTCGCCCTTGCGCTCCTCGTCCTTGCCCTGACGGCGGGTCGAGGAGTCACCAGTGATGTCTCCGGCGGCCTGCTTGGCGCGACCGGTGATTTTGTCCATTAGTCCCATGGGTTCTGGGTACCCGCCAGCCCAGCGGCGAAACGGCGGGCCCAGGTCTGGACCCAGTGCGCCCGCCACCTCGGTCAGCTCCGCGGGGTCGCGGTCGAGCACCTCGTCGTGCTCCTCGCCGGTCAGGCAACGGGGGCAGGAGAGGAAGGTCCTCCGGTGGCCTCGATGAGGGTCACACCCGGAGTACGTTGCGCCCGTGGCCGAGGGTGACTCGATCTCGCCTAGCCGGCCAGCGACTGCGCGACCTCGTCGCAACGAGCGAGCCGGAGGTCGCCCGCGTCGGCGCGGCGCTTGGCCTCGGCGAGGAGCTCGCCGACCACCTCATCCTCCATCTCGATCATGCCGTTGTGGAGCACGATCGCGGCGCAGCCGCCTTCCTCCGCCACGCGCCGCACGGCGCCGAGCATGTGCTCGCGGATCGCGTCCACGCCGCCCGCCTCGGCGGACCCGAGCAACTCGCGTCGCTGTTGCTCGAACACCGGCAGCACGTGGAACGCGTCGACCTCCTCCCAGCGGAATGGAATCACTCCGGCCCGGGCCTGCGAGCCGGCCGGCGAGACGTACGAGAAGCCTGCATCGCGGAGCAGCTCCGCCGTTCGCTCGCTCGTCTCGCCGCCGGGCGGCCGGAACCCCTGCAGGTCGAGGCCGAGACCCCGGAAAGCGTCCGCGCCGCGGCGCAGGTTCTCCTCCTCCTCG
Source organism: uncultured Thermoleophilaceae bacterium (assembly GCA_963810745.1). Taxonomy (GTDB): domain Bacteria; phylum Actinomycetota; class Thermoleophilia; order Solirubrobacterales; family Thermoleophilaceae; genus JACCZR01. The sequence goes on along the minus strand of CAWEOW010000016.1, from coordinate 13,312 downwards.
TCCGGGCTCAGCTCCCCCCACTGCTCGTGACACCAGGCGTGGTAGGCGACCTCGTGCCCGCGGGAGGCGATCTCTTGCAGGGCGTCCGGGTAGCGCTCGGCGTTGAGGCCCTCGCAGAAGAAGGTGGCCTGCACGCCGTGGCGCTCGAGCAGGTCGAGCACCTGTGGCAGCGACCGGGTCACGCTCTCGTGCTCGTCCTCGGGCGGATCGGCGCCCAGCTGCAGCTCGGCTGCCTCCCCGAGGTTGTCGAACGTCACGCTGAGCGCGTTCATTGCCGCAGCAGCTCCGCGCTCCAGTTGTCGGGATCCAGACGCGCCTGCTCGCGCGCCCAGGCGAAGTGGTGCCGGGCCGAGGCCCGCAGCAGCGGCGCCATGGCCAGCCCCAGCGCGAGCGAGCGCACGTCCCGGCGCCCGGTGTCGAACACGGCGCTGCCGGCTCCCCCCACCAGCCAGACCCAGAGGATTGTGTTGTAGGCGGGGACCAGCTCCTCGGTGAGGCCCTCGGCCTCGTCGAGCCAGGGCAGGAAGCCCCAGCGAAGCGACCAGGGCCAGTCGGCGAAGTGGACCACGGCGCCGGCGACCGACGTTCCGGCACCCCAGGCCCGGGCTCCGCTCGCCCCCTCGCGGCCCGTCGCCGCCTCGGCCAGCCACCACGCGAAGACCGCCGCCCAGAACGCGTTCGTGCGCCGGCGCCCGAGCAGCGGCTCCAGCACCATCCCGACGCCGGCCCAGCGCTCGAAGAGGTGGTGCCCCGCGGTGCCCGCGAGCGCCAGCAGGCTCCAGCCCTTCACCGGCGCCCGCCCACCCGGTTGGTCAGGGACCCCACGCCCTCGATCTCCAGCCGGACCTCGTCACCCGGCTGCAGCCAGCGATCGAGCTCGAGGCCACAACCGCGCGGCACCGTACCCATCGCGAACACATCGCCCGGGCCCAGCCGCTCACCCCGCGAGGCGAAGGCGACCATCTCGCCCGGCGAATGCACCGCGCCGGCGGTGGACGTCTCGCTCCAGACCTCGCCGTTGACCCGGACCCTGGCCGCCAGCGAGTCCCAGCGGTCCAGCACGTCGACGCTGTCAGACCCGATGCCGGTGGCGAAGCTCTTGGACTTGACCGCCGGGCCGAACATGCCCTCGCGGTACTCGTGAGCCTGCACGTCGCGCGCGCTCCAGTCGTTGACCACGAAGAAGCCGCCGATCGCCGCCTCCGCCTCCGAGGCCGAGGCGTCGGCCACCTCGTCGCTGAGGACGAAGCCCAGCTCGAGCTCGAAGTCGAGGTAGTCGGTGTTCGACGGCCAGGGCAGCTCTTCGCCGTCGCCGACCACGGCAGTGTGGTTGCCGACGTAGAACGAGGGCTCGGAGAAGAAGCTGCCGCCCGGCTTGAGCGCCGGGAACGTCCGCCGGGTGACCCGCTCGAAGCCCGCCACCGCCGTCGCGGCCGGCTTGGGCCAGAAGCGCTTGACGAGCGTGCGCGCGGCGCCCACGTTGTGCTCCTCGTAGACCGAGAAGCAGCGCAGCGAGCGCGGCTGGACCGCCGGAGCCATCAGGGGCGGTTGCGGCCCAGCAGGTCGTGGGCCTCGACCCATTCCTCGGCGACGACGGCGGCTCCCAGCGAGATCTCGCCACAGAGCACCGTCGCGGCCACGATCTCGGCGAACTTGTTGACCTTGCCCGCGCCGTAGCACCCCAGCAGCTCCAGGCACTCACGCTGGGTGGGGAGTCCGGTGCCGCCGCCGTAGGTGGCGACGATCAGCGACGGAATGGTGATCGAGTAGTAGTAGTCGCCGTTGTCGCGGCGCTCGGCGTAGACGAACGCCGCGGAGGATTCGGCCACGTTGGCGGCGTCCTGGCCCGTGGCGATGAAGAGGGCCGTGATCCCGTTCGCCGAGTGCGCGCCGTTGTTGGTCACGCCCGACATGAAGCCGCCCAGGGTCGAGACCTGCCGGGCCCGGAACATCATGTCGGTAGTGGTGCGCGTTACCCCCTCGATCAGGTCGTTGGGGATCAGCGCCTCTGCCACGACTCGCTTGCCGCGGGTGCGCAGCATGTTCACCTGTGAGCTCTTCTTGTCGGTGGCGAAGTTCGACTCCAGGAAGAAGTGCTCGATCGTCGGGTTGTTCTCCACGATCCAGCGGCAGGCGGCCTGGGTGGCCTTGCCCGTCAGGTTCTGGCCCGCGGCGTCTCCGGTCGTGTAGTTGAAGCGCGTGTAGAGGATCCGGCTCGACGGATACAGCTCGATGTCGAGCAGCCTGCCGGAGCTGGTGGTGGCCTCGGCGGCCTCTTTGATCGCCTCGTAGTTCTCGTTGATCCAGTCGCGGAAGTCGCGCATCTCGCGCGCGCTGGGAAACAGGAACGCAGGAGCGCGCTGCATGCGGTCGTCGAGGATCGTGGTCTTCACGCCCCCGGTCTCGTACAGCAGACGCATGCCGCGGTTGTAGGAGGCGACCAGCGTGCCCTCGGCGGTAGCCAGCGGCACGTAGAAGTCGCCCTGGGCGTGCTCCCCGTCGACCTTCACCGGGCCCGCCAGCCCGAGCGGCACCTGGGCCACGCCCGTGAAGTGCTCGATGTTGCCCGAGGTCTCCTCGGGCTCGAACGAGTAGCCGCCCACGTGCTTCAGCGTGGCCCCGGTCTGCTCCTCCGCGAAGCGCCGCCGGGTGTCGGCCGCCTCCTGGGTGTAGTCGTCCTCCCGGTTGCGCGGGACCGGCTTTCGCTCAGCCATGGAGCGGCAGTCTGACGGTGAAGCGCGTCTCACCGGGTTGCGACTCGACGGAGACGTTGCCGTGGTGGCGCTCGACCACGATGCGGTACGTCGCCTCCAGGCCCAGGCCGGTGCCCTCGCCCGGGCCCTTCGTGGTGAAGAACGGCTCGAACACGCGGTCCTGCTCGGCATCGGGAATCCCCGGGCCGTCGTCGGCGATCGTTACCTCCACGACGTCGTTCTCGCGGCCGGTGGTGATGGTGATCGTGCCGCTCTCGCCCAGCGCGCCGATCGCGTTGTCGAGCAAGTTGGTCCAGACCTGGTTGAGCTCGGAGCCCGAGCCGGGGACCGGGGGCAGGCCGTCGGCGTACTCGCGCACCACCCGGATCTCGGTGGGCTTGAGCTTGTGGCCGAGGATCGTGAGCGTGTTGTCGAGGCCGCGGTGCACGTCCACGTCCTGCTGCGGCGCCTGGTCCATGTACGTGTACTCCTTGAGCGCGCCCACCAGGCGGGACATCCGCTCGGTGCTCTCCGTCAGCTCCTCGGCCAGGCTGCGCGCCGTCAGGATCGCGGTCAGGGAGTTGAGCGCCGCCGGCAGCGCGACGCCCGCCGCGTCCGCGGCCTCGTCCAGCCAGGCGGTGTCCACGCCGGCGGCCACCAGCGTGGGCGCCAGGCGCCACGGCTCGGGGACCTCGCGGCGCTCGAGCCAGTCGAGCAGCTCGTCCTCGCGGTCGGCGGCGTCGAGCTGGTCGAGCGGCTCCAGCTCGGCGGCCTGCTCGATCGCGCTCTCCTGGAGCTGCGCGAAGCGCGCGGCGTCTGCGCGCTCCACCCCGCTCTCGACGAATGACCTCAGCGTCGCGTGGATGGCGTCCATGGCGTCGGCCAGCTCCTCCGCGCTGCGGCGCGCCGCGGCGGCCGGGTTGTTGAGCTCGTGCGCCAGGCCCGCGGCCATCTGGCCCAGCGCGGCCATCTTCTCGCGCTGCGCGCTCTGCTCGCCCACGCGCAGGTAGACCGGCGCGAAGACCCGCAACAGCCGCCGCTCGATCTCCTCGTCGGCGTGCATCACCTCGCGCAGCGCCTGGCGGGGCACCAGGCCGACCCTGCTGGGGACTGCCGCCCGGGTCCCGCCGGGGAAGGGATCGCCGGTGAGGACGGAGATGGCTCCGATGAAGCCGCCGGGCTCGTGGGTCATCTGCGGCACGAGCTGGCCTTCGAGCGTGGCGAAGCTCTCCATGCGGCCGTCGAGCAGCACGAAGAGCGAGTCGGCCCGGTCACCCCTCTCGAACAGCCACTCCCCGGGCTCGTAGTCGCGCTCGCTGCTCGCGGCGGCCAGCCGCTCCAGCACGTCGTCGGGCAGCGCGCTGAAGAGGTCGATCGAGCGGAGGTCCTCGGCGGTCACGTGTCGGCCAGGTAGCGGTGGATGAACTGCACGGCCATCGAGCCCTCGCCCACGGCGGAGGCCACGCGCTTGATCGAGCGGTGGCGCACGTCGCCGGCGACGAAGATGCCCGGCACGCTGGTCTCCAGCAGGAACGGGTCGCGGTCCACGTCCCAGCCGGGTGGCCGCGAGCCGTTGCTCGCCAGGTCGGGGCCCGCGAGCAGGAAGCCGCGCTCGTCGCGCTCCACCACGCCGTCGAGCCAGGCGGTGCGCGGGTCGGCGCCGATGAACACGAACATGGCGTCGGCGCTCTCGCGGGTCTCGCCGTAGGGGCCCGCCACGGTGATCTCGTTCAGCTGGTCGGCGCCGTGGGCCGCGGCGACGCTCGACTGCAGGCGCACCTCGATGTTGTCCTGCCCCATCACCTGGTCGATCAGGTAGCGCGACATGCTCTTGTCGAGCGCGTCGCCGCGGTAGAGGACCGTGACCTGGGCGGCGTAGCGCGCGAAGTACATCGCCGCCTGGCCGGCGGAGTTCGCGCCGCCCACCACCACCACGCGCTGGTCCTCGCAGGAGACCGCCTCGGCCACCGCCGCGCCGTAGTAGATGCCGCGGCCGGTGAGCTCCTCGACGCCCGGCGCCTCCAGCCGGCGGTAGGCCACCCCCGTCGCCACCAGCACCGCATGACAGGACAGCTCGGTCCCGTCGCCCAGGCGCAGCACCCGCGCCGGCCCACGGCGCTCGATGCCGTCCACGCCGTTCACCGAGATGATCTCCGCGCCCAGCCGGCGCGCCTGCGCCGTGGCCCGCCGGGCGAGGTCGCTGCCGCTGAGCCCGCTGGGGAAGCCGAGGTAGTTCTCGATGCGCGAGCTCTGCCCGGCCTGGCCGCCGGGCGCCTCGCGCTCCACCATCACGGTGCGCAGGCCCTCCGAGGCCCCGTAGACCGCCGCGGCCAGTCCAGCGGGGCCGCCGCCGATGATCACCAGGTCGTAGAACGGCAGCTCGGCGCGGGTGGTCAGGCCCACCTTCTCGGCGACCTCGAGCGAGCTCGGCCGCTCCAGAACGGCGCCGTCGGAGAACAGCAGGACGGGCAGGCGGTCGGGGCCCACGTCGGCTACCTCGAGCAGTTGCGTCGCCTCGCGCTCGCGCTCCACGTCCAGCCAGCTGAAGGGGACCTGGTTGCGGGTGAGGAAGTCGCGCAACTCGTGCGCCTCGCGCGAGAAGCGGTGGCCCACGATGCGCACCGCCGACTCCGCGATGCCGCCCGAGGCCGTCCAGTCGGCCAGCAGGTCGTCGATCACCGGGAACAGCTGCTCCTCGGGCGGGTCCCAGGGCTTGAGCAGGTAGTAGTCGAGGTCCACGTCGTTGATCGCCTTGATCGCGGCCTCGGTGTCGGCGTAGGCGGTGAGCAGCACGCGCTTGGCCGACGGGAACAGCGACCGCGCCTCCTCCAGCAGCTCCACTCCGCTCATGCCGGGCATGCGCTGGTCGGCCACCGCGAGGGCCAGGGGCGAGCCGCGCAGCTTGAGCTGGTGCAGTAGGGCGATCGCGTCCGCGCCCGAGTCCGCCCTCAGCACGCGGTAGTTCTCGCCGTAGCGGCTGCGCAGGTCGCGCTGCACGGCACGCAGGACAGCCGGGTCGTCGTCGACCGCCAGCAGAGAGGGCCGTTCGAAGCCCCCGCTGCGCGATTCCTCGGCCATGCGGCGACGCTAGCGCCCCTCGACCGGATGTCGAAGCCGGAAGGCCGCATCTTGGACCCGTGGCCAAAGGGGGAACCCCCCGCTACGGGCAACATTCGGCATATGTTCGGGAGAGGCTCAGCGCGCGGGGGTGACCTCGCTGTAGCGGCGGTGGCCGACTGCTTCGGCCGCGACGTCGACCGCTCGCTCGACCGGATCGAGCAGATCGTGTCCCGTGCGCGCTCGCGCGGAGCGCGGCTCGTGGTCCTGCCCGAGTCTTCGCTCGGCGGCTACCTGTGGGAGCCCAAGGTGCCGGGCATGATCGACCTGGTGGGACCGGTGCCCGCTCTCGAGCGTCACGGCCCGCACGTGGAGCGGCTGCGGCAGATCGCCGGCGAGACGGTGGTGTGCGTCGGCTACACCGAGGCCGCCCTGGGCGGCGGGGTCTACTCGAGCGCCGTCTGCGTGAGCGGCGACGGCGTGCTCGGCCACCACCGCAAGGTCCACATCCCGCCCGCCGAGCGCGGCGTCTTCCTCTCCGGCGGCGGCTTCGAAGCCTTCGACACCCCGGTGGGCCGCCTGGGCATGCTCCTCTGTTACGACAAGGTCTTCCCCGAGGCCGCCCGCAAGCTGTCGCTGGACGGCGCGGAGATCATCGCCTCGATGGCCGCCTGGCCCGCCTGCCGGGAGAGCAACACCCGCCGGCTGGGCCGCGACGTGCAGACGCGCCACTTCAACGTGCTGGACCAGGCCCGCGCGGTCGAGAACCAGGTCGTCTGGGTCTCGGCCAACCAGGTCGGCAAGCTGGGGCGGCTGCGCTTCCCCGGTCAGGCCAAGGTGGTCAGCCCCGAGGGCAACGTGCTCGCGACCACGCGGTCGCGGCGCGGTGTGGCCATGGCGGGAGTGGACCTCGCCGGCGCCGTGAGCGCCGCGCGCACCACCATCTCGCACCTCGGTGACCGCCGTCCGCAGGCCTACGCGGCTCTAGGCTGAAGCTATGTGCGGAATAGTCGGGGCGCACGGGACGCTCGCCCCTGAGGAGTTCGAGGCCATGCTCTCTCGGGTCGCCCACCGTGGTCCCGACGACCAGGGCACGGTCCGCGTGAACGGCAGCTGGCTGGGGCACACGAGGCTTTCGATCGTCGACGTCGAGTCGGGCCGCCAGCCGCTCGGCGGCGACGACTTCGGAATGTGGCTGGTGGGCAACGGCGAGGTCTACAACCACGAGGACGTCCGGGCCAGCCTGGACAACGCGCCCTACCTGACCAAGTCCGACAACGAGGTGGCCCTGCACCTGCTGCGCGAGCGCGGGCCCCACGCGCTCGACGAGCTCGAGGGGATGTTCGCCTTCCTCGGGGCCACCGTGGAGGGCGACTTCATCGCCGCGCGAGACGCCGTGGGCATCAAGCCCCTCTACTGGGCCAAGGATGACGGCCGCGTGGTGTTCGCCTCCGAGATCGCCGCCTTCACGCCCGAGCTCCAGGGGAGGGTCGAGTCCTTCCCCCCGGGCCACCTGTGGACTCCCGAGAACGGGCTCGAGCGCTTCGCCGACGCTGTGCCGGTCGACGGCCGCGACGCGGTCGAGGGCCAGCAGGAGCCGCCCTCCAACTCCGACCGCATCGAGACGCGCGAGACGCTGATCAACTCGGTGCGCCGCCAGCTGATGGGCGACGTGCCCGTCGGCGTGTTCCTCTCTGGAGGCCTCGATTCCAGCCTCATCGCCGCGATCGCCGCGAAGCTGCAGGCCGAGGAGGGCGAGACGCTGCAGACCTTCGCCGTCGGAACCGAGGGAAGCTCCGACATCATCGCCGCGCGCCGGGTCGCCGAGCACATCGGCTCCGAGCACCGCGAGCGCATCTACGACGCCGCGGAGGCCATCGACGTGGTCCCGGAGGTCGTGCGTGCGATCGAGCACTTCGATCCGTCGCTCGTGCGCAGCGCGGTCCCCAACTACCTCCTCGCCGAGATGACCGTGCAGCACGTGAAGGTCGTGCTCACCGGCGAGGGCGCCGACGAGCTGTTCGCGGGCTACGACTACCTGCACAAGCACCTCGAGGAGGGCGGCCTGCACGACGAGATCGTGCGGACCGTCGAGGAGCTGCACGGCCTGAACCTGCAGCGCGCCGACCGCGTGACCATGGCCCACGGGCTCGAGGCCCGCGTGCCCTTCCTCGACCGCGAGGTGATCGCCTACGCCGTCGGCCTACCCGCCGACTGGAAGGTGGCCGGCCCCGACGACCCCGAGAAGCGGCTGCTGCGCGAGGCCTTCGACGGCTGGCTGCCCGAGGACCTGCTGTGGCGCGGCAAGGAGCAGTTCGGCGACGGCTCCGGTGCGTCGAAGGTGCTCACGGAGGTGCTCGAGTCGCGCATCTCCGACGAGGAGTTCGAGGCCGAGAAGGGCCAGCTCGATCCGCCGGTGCGGACCAAGGAGGAGCTGGGCTACCTGCGGATCTTCCGCGACTACCTGCCGAACGTCGACATCGACAAGACGCTCACCCGCTTCGCCACCGCCTAGCTACGCGCAGGCGCGGCGGCGCACCAGCTTGCGGTAGCGGTCCATCGCCGGCGGGGCGAAGTCGTCGTGGGTCTGCCGCGCGAGCGCGGCCACCCGCTCGTGGTGGAAGCGCGAGGACAGGCTCTCGGCGTGGCCGATCACGTCGCGCACCTCGATGCCGTAGGTGCAGCGCAGCCACGCGCTGAGCCGCAGCGAGGCCCGCAGCTGGGCGCGGTTGCCCATCACCTCCGAGTCCGAGGCCCCGACGTGCTCGATGCCGATGGCGGAGTGGTTGAGGCCCACGGTGTGGCGACAGATGGTGTCCACCGGCACCAGCTGCTCGATGGTCCCGTCGCGGTCGATGAGGAAGTGCGAGCACACGCCGGGCCGCTCCTTGAGCTCCACGTCGGGCGCGTCGCGCGAGAACAGCTCGCGGGTGGCGGCTGCCGTGGGCGTGACCGTGAAGTGCTCGACGATCGCGCGCGGCTCGAGCTCCGCACTCGCGCGGCCGTAGTGGCGCTGCGCGTACTGCTCGGTCTCGCGCCGGCGCTTGGCGCCGAAGGGGATCGGCGCCTGGCGGATCGGCGGCCGCTCGGCCAGCGGCCGCTGCGGCGCCTTGCGCTTCGTGGTCGCGGGCTCGCGCTCGGGCCGCTTGGCCCGCTTGGGCACCGGATCGTTCCCCAGCCGGACCTCCGGCTCGCGCGGCGCCGGCTTGGGATCCTCGCCGCACCCGAGCAGGAGCAGGGCGGCGACCGCGGACGAGAGCCATCCGCTTCACCGGCGGTGATGGCTTACCACGTAGGGTCGCGCCCCAGTGCAGGTCTGGCTCCACAGCTTCGCCTTCGCCCACCGCACCGCCGAGCGCGCGCGGCAGGCCGAGGCGTGGGGGTTCGACGGCATGCTGGTCGCCGACAGCCAGAACCTCAACGCCGACGTCTGGGTGGAGCTGGCGCTGGCGGGGGCAGCCACCGAGCGGCTCGCAGCTCGGCCCCGGCGTGACCAACCCCGCCACCCGGCATCCGGCCGTCACCGCGTCCGCGGTCGCGACGCTGCAGGAGGAGACGGGTGGGCGCGCCGTGCTCGGGCTCGGGCGCGGCGACTCGGCCCTGAGCCAGATCGGTCGGCGAGCCCGTTGCGGTGGCCGAGCTGGAGCAGGCGCTGGTGGCGATCCAGGCCTACCTGTCCGGCGAGGAGGCCGACGCCGACGGCTTCGCCGCCCACATCGCCTGGCTGCCCGAGCAGGGGGTGGCCAAGGTGCCGGTGCACGTGGCGGCGACCGGGCCGCACGTCATCGCCGCGGCCGCGCGTCACGCCGACGGCGTGGACTTCACCGTGGGCGCCGAGCCCGAGCGGCTGCGCTGGGCGGTGAGCACCGCGCGCGAGGCGGCCGGCGACCGCGAGCTCTCGCTGGGCGCCTACCTCAACGTCGCCGTCGACCCCGACCGCGCGGTGGCCCGCGACCTGGTGCGCGGCAGCACCGCGATCTTCGCCCGCTTCGCCACCGAGGGCGCCCCCGCCGATGGCCTCTCGCAGGTCACCCGCGAGGGCATCGAGCAGGTGGCGGCCGACTACGACGAGGCCCACCACGGCCGCGCCAAGACCGCCCACGCGCAGGCGCTGGGCGACGACTTCATCGACCGCTTCGCGGTGGTGGGAGACGCCGCCGAGGTGACCGAGCGGCTGCGCGAGATCGAGAGCCTCGGGATCGAGCGGGCGATCGTGGTGCCGGGGTCGCTCGACGCCGATCCTGGCGCGATGGAGGCGGCCGACGAGCGTTTTGCCGCGGAGGTCGTGGGAAGTCTCTGAGGGTGTCTTCCCCCTTCACCAAGACAGTCCGCGGCGTCGAGGTACCCACCATCGGGTTCGGCGTCTTCGAGATCGACCCAGGCGAGACCGAAGAGGCCGTGTCCGACGCGCTGCAGGCCGGCTACCGCCACATCGACACCGCCTCGGCCTACGGCAACGAGGAGGAGGTCGGCCGCGGCCTGCGCTCCTCCGGAGTGGACCGCGACGAGGTGTGGGTCACCACGAAGGTCTGGATGGAGGACCTCGCCCCCGACGATCTGCGCTCGAGCGCCGAGACCAGCCTGGGCAAGCTCGGCCTCGACCGTCTGGACCTGCTGCTGATCCACTGGCCGCCGTCGGACTGGGACGAGCTGGGGCCGGCGCTGGAGGAGCTCGGGAAGCTGCGAGACGAGAGCAAGATCCGCGAGCTCGGGGTGAGCAACTTCCCCGGCTACATGCTGCGCGAGGCGCTGGAGATGCAGCCCGACATCTTCGCCGACCAGGTCGAGTATCACGCCAAGCTCTCCCAGCACGAGCTGCTCGAGATCGCCGAGGACAAGGACCTGCTGATCGAGGCCTACGCCCCGCTGAGCGGCAGCGCCGGCGACATCGTCGAGGAGGACGTGCTGAAGGAGATCGCCGAGGCGCACGACGCCACTCCCGGCCAGGTGGCGCTGGCCTGGCTGGCCGCGCAGGACCGCGTCGTGCTGCTGCCGCGCTCCAACGATTCCGACCGCCGGCGCGAGAACCTCGCCGCCCTCGAGCTCGAGCTGACCGAGGAGGAGACCGGGCGGATCAACGAGCTCTCCGAGCAGCGCGAGCGCAACTTCGACCCGGACTTCGCGCCCGACTGGAGGGACTGACCGGTGTTCGCGGTCGCCGCCGGGGAGCCCAACGCAGAGGACCCGATCGCGGCACTGTCGCTGGGCGATCAGCCCGACCCCGAGCCACAGGACGGCTGGACCGTCGTGGACGTGAAGGCCGCGAGCCTGAACATGCACGACGTCTTCACGCTGCGCGGAGTCGGGCTCAAGGAGGACGCCTACCCGATGATCCTCGGCTGCGACGGCGCCGGGGTCCTCGAGGACGGCAGCGAGGTCGTGATCCACGGCGTGGTCTCGTCGCCCGGCTGGGTCGGTGACGAGACGCTCGACCCCAAGCGGACGCTCCTCAGCGAGAAGTACCCCGGGACGATGGCCGAGAAGGTCGCCGTGCCCGAGCGCAACGTGCTCCCCAAGCCCGACGACCTCTCGTTCGCCGAGGCGGCCTGCCTCGGCACCGCCTGGCTGACCGCCTACCGGATGCTGTTCGTCAAGTCGGGGCTGCGCCCGGGCCAGACCGCGCTCGTGCAGGGCTCGTCGGGCGGCGTGGCCACCGCGCTGGTGAGCTCTCGGCTCGGCCGCCGGCATCCGCATGTGGACCACCGGCCGCAGCGACGAGAAGCGCGCGCTGGCGAAGGAGCTCGGGGCGGACGAGACCTTCGAGGCCGGCGCCCGCCTCCCCGAGCGCGTCGATGCGGTGTTCGAGACCGTGGGCGCCGCCACGTGGTCGCACTCGGTGAAGTGCCTGAAGCCGGGCGGCGCGCTCATCGTCTCCGGCACCACCACCGGCGACGCCGACAAGGCCGAGCTGCAGCGGCTGTTCTTCCTGCAGCTGCGCGTGGAGGGCTCGACGATGGGCTCGCTCGACGAGCTCGAGAGCCTGATCCGCTTCTGCGCCGAGGCCGACGTCAAGCCGCTCATCGGCGCCGAGCACCCGATGGAGTCCGCCGAGGACGGCTTCCGTCAGATGATCGACGGAGACACGGCGGGCAAGATCGTCTTCACCCGCTGAGCCACTCGTCGATGAGCCGCCGGGCGATCGCCGCGCGCGGGGGCAGCAGCAGCGGAGCGTCCCCGTCCCTCGGGTCGCTCCACGAGTCCTCCTTCGCCGCCTCGGCCACCTCGTCGCGGCCGAACCAGCGCTTGTCCTCGAGCTCGGGGTCGGTGCCGCCCAGCTCGCCGCCCGCGTAGGGCACGGTGAAGCCGAGCATCAGCGAAGCGGGGAAGGGCCAGGGCTGCGAGCTGCGGTACTCGGGCCGGCCCACCTGCACGCCCGCCTCCTCGAAGACCTCGCGGGCTCACCGCCTCCTCCAGGCTCTCGCCGGGCGAGACGAAGCCGGCCAGCGCCGAGTAGCGGCGCGGCGGCCAGACGCGCTGGCGGCCGAGGAGCAGCCGGTCGCCGTCGGTGACGAGCATGATCACCACCGGGTCCACCCGCGGGTGGTGATGGGTCGTGCACACCGGGCACTCGCGCAGGCTCCCCGCCTCGGCCACCTCGGTGGGCGCGCCGCAGTTCGCGCAGTGGCTGTGGCCGCGGTGCCAGTTGAGCAGCGCGGTGACGTAGGCCACCAGCCCGCCCTCGGTCTGGCTGAGCACCTGGGCGGCCTCGCGCAGGTTCATGCGGCCCGGGGCCTCGGGCGCGGGCTCTCCCCGCCGCCCGCCGGCGCCCACCATCGGCGCCCGGGCGCCCGGCTCGCGCGGCGGGCCTTCGTCGACGGCGAACAGCGGGCCCTCCTCGTCGAGCCCGAGCAGCAGCGCCGGCTCGGCCTCCAGCTCGCCGAGCGGGACCCGCCCCAGGCGGTCGCCCTCGACCAGCACGCCCGCGTCGCCGGCCACCACGGCCCGTGCGCGGTCGTGCCCGCGCTGCTCGGCCACCCAGTCGGGGTCGCGCCGGCGGCCGTCCTCGGCGCGGTCCACCGAGGCGCCGGTGAGGGCGTTGGGATCCACCCGCGTGACCCTAGGCGTCGGCGATGATGCCGGCGTGCCCGAGCCCTCCCTGTTCACGATCGGCGTCTACGGCTTCGACGGCGACACGTTCCTCGCCGCTCTGCGCGAGGCCGAGGTGCCGCGGGTGCTCGACGTGCGCCAGCGCCGCGGGGTGCGCGGGCCGCAGTACGCGTGGGCCAACTCCCGGCGCCTGCAGGCCGCGCTCGCCGAGGCGGGCATCGAGTACGAGCACCTGCCTCAGCTCGCCCCCACCACCGAGCTACGCGAGCTCCAGTACGCCGAGGACGCTCGCCGCGGCGAGGGCAAGCGCTCGCGCACGGTGCTCGCGCCCGAGTACGTGCGTCGCTACACGGAGGAGATCCTTGAGCCGGAGGGCGTGGACGACGTCGTGCGCTCGCTGCCCGCGGCGCTCCTGTGCGTGGAGCGCGATCCCGAGGCCTGCCACCGCTCGCTGATCGCGCAGCGGGTCGCCGCCGAGCACGGCGCGGCGGTCACGGACCTGCGGCCCTAGTCGG
>CAWEOW010000015.1:0-22523 GCA_963810745.1 uncultured Thermoleophilaceae bacterium | reverse complement strand
TGGAGTTCCGCCTCGCGAGCAAAGCGCTGGAGCTCGAGCAGTCCGGGCTCAGCTACCAGCGCATCCCGCCGGATTATCGCTTCCCGTACGGCCACACGCACAAGGAGCAGGAAGAGGTGTTCGTGGTGGTGCGCGGGGGTGGGCGGATGAAGCTCGACGACGAGGTCTTCGAGGTCAAGCAGTGGGATGCGGTGCGCGTCCCGCCCGGTACGTGGCGAGGCTACGAGGCGGGCCGGAGGGCCTGGAGATCCTCGTCGTCGGTGCGCCCAATCTCGGCGACAATCCGCGCGACGACGTGGAGGGTCAGCGCGACTGGTGGGCTGACTAAGGCGCTCCGGCTACGCCGAGCGAATTGGCCCCGAGGAACTTCGGGGACCCCTCCTCGTAGTACACGTCGAGCTCCCTGATGGTGAAGCCCGCGCCCTTGAGGAGGTCCACCGTCGGCCGGGTGAGGTGGCAGCCGCCGAACACGCGCTTCTGAATCGGCTCGAGCCGGTGCTGCCAGCGCCGCACGTTCTCGTCGGGAGCCAGCCCGTGCTCGACGAAGTGCACCGTCCCGCCCGGCTTGAGCACGCGACGCAGCTCGCGCAGCGCCGCATCCACGTCGGGGATCGTGCACATCGTCCACGTGGTCAGCGCGGTGTCGCAGCTGTCGTCGGCCAGGGGCAGCGACTGGCCGTCCAGCCCGGTTCGCTGCACCGCGACGTTCGAACTCGGCGAGCCGCTTGGCGGCGAGCTTCCAGCCCACGTCCGCGGGCTCGATGGCCGCAACGCCCTCGACGGCGTCGGGGTAGAACGGGACGTTGAGCCCGGACCCGAAGCCCAGCTCGACGACTTGTCCGTGGAGGCCCTCGCAGACCCGTTGCCGCTGCTCGCGGGCCACCTTCATCCCGCAGGCCACGTTGATGATGCGAGGAAGGACGTGCTCGGCGTAGATTCCCACGTCACCCCCGATCGCTTGCAGGGGTCGATCCTAGACCCGGGACCTTGGACGACGCCACGGCACGAGCTCTGATCCAGGCGCACTTCGACGCCTCGAACGTCGGCGCCGCCGGTGGCGGGCCGCATGACGAGATCGCCCGTGCCTCGGAGATCTACGCCGAGGACGCCGTGGTCGAGTGGCCGCAGAGCGGTGAGCGGCTGCGCGGCCGAGACAACATCGTCGGCTTCCGGTCCGCCTATCCGGCCCGTCAGGACTTCGAGCTGCACCGGGTGACCGGGAGCGGCGACCTCTGGGTCAACGAGTACACGATCCACTACGACGACAAGCCGGTCATGGCCATGGGGGTCATGGAGTTCCGGGACGACAAGGTCGTCCGTGAGCGGATCTTCTTCGGCGAGCCGTTCGAGCCGCCGGCCTGGCGCGCGGACTGGGTCGAGCGGTTCGACCCCGCGGACCCGTGACGTCCCGGTGGGCGCCGTACGCGATCGGCGCGGCGCTGCTGGGCCTGGCCGCGTTCGTCTTCTTCTTCCGGCTGGGCACCGCGAGCTGGAACGTCGACGAGCTGACCTACCGCGCGGCCGGGCTCCAGTACGCGGGCGGCGACTTCGGCTCGAACCTCGAGCACCCGCTGGTGGGCAAGTACATCGTCGGGGCCTTCCAGAAGGCGTTCGGCTCCTCCGCGCTGTCGGTCCGCTTCCCCGCGGCGGTCGCGGGGCTTCTCACCGGAGTGGTCCTGTTCCTGTTCGCGCGCCGGGTCGCCGGCGTGTACGCGGGGATCGCCGCCTTCCTGCTCTGGGTCCTCGTGCCCCACGGCGTGAGCATGGGAGGGGCCGACCTGCTCGGGCTGAAGATCGAGCGCTTCGCGATGCTCGACGTCTTCATGAACCTCTTCGTGGCCTGCGCGCTGTACGCGGGCTGGCGATGGAGCGAGGAGGGGAGCTGGCGCTGGGCCGCGGCGGCCGGCGTCGCGGCCGGGCTGGCGCGGCGTCGAAGGCGCCGGGGATACTCGTGCTGCCCAGCCTGCTGCTGGTGGGGCTCGTGGGCCGGCTCGAAAGGCGCCGGCTGCTCCAGGGCCTGGCCGTCGTCGGGGCCGCCGCGGCGGCCGCGCTCATCACGTACCTCCCGCTCGGCACGGACGCACCCGACGCGATCGCCGAGATGTTCCGCTTCCAGGAGCTGCGCGTGGGGCTCGGCGGCCAGCCGATCGAGGTCGCCGGGAAGGTCTACGCGTTCCAGCCCTGGTGGACCCATCTGTGGTTCGAGCGCGAGAGCCTCGGCTGGGCGGCGGCGCTGGCTCTCGGGGCGGGCGGCCTGGCCGGCCTCTTCGTCCTGCCGCGCACGCTCGCGCTGTACCTCGGAAGCGCGGTCTTGATCCCGTTCCTCTTCCTGTCGTTCGTCTTCAGCGTCAAGCTGCCCCACTACTTCACGGACTGGCTCCCGGCGCTGACTCTCCTCGTCGCGCTGGCCTTGGTCGAGCTCGCGCGTCGGGGGTGGGTCGCGCGGGTCGCCGCAGCGGCGGTCGCGGTCCCCTTGCTGGCGGCGGGGATCGGCATGGTCACGGACCTGATCCGCCTGCGGCCGGGCGACTACTCGGCCGTCGCGGCCAGGGCGCGCGCGGTGGGAGCGGACTCCCGGACTCTCCTGGTGCTGGGCCACCAGCCCGTGGTCCGGGCCCATCTCCCGGGGGCGACCGTGCTGGCCGGCCCGGGCCTGGTGACCGACGCGATCGTCGTCGATCCCTCTGTCGCTCGCCGCGGCGGGGACCGCCGCATCCTGAGCTACCTCGACTCGCACCGGGACGAGTTCGCGTCCGAGAAGATCGACCGGCTGAGGCTCTACGTGCGCCGGCCGCCGGCGCTCCGGGCGGGCGAGCCCTACCCGGCGAGCGGGGCCACGGCCGTGCCGACGAGCACGCTCGTGGCAGCGGGCGACGCAGGGCGGGCGAAGCTGGCCTTGCGCCGCGCCGCCGACCGGCGGCCCGTGCCCGGCACCGCCTACCGCCTGGAAGGGGACGCGGTCTTCCGCCCGTCCGCGGAGCTGGCTCCCGGCACGCGCTACGAGGCGCGCCTGGCGGAGGCCGGCGCTGGTCCTTCACGACGGCCCGTCCGCGCCGGGCGGCGCCGGCCGGCGAGCCCTCGCTGGCGCGCCGCGACGGCAAGGCCTTCGTGGTGGCAGAGCGCGGCGGCGCCCGGCCGACCGTCGCCTGCACGGCCACGTTCACCGGCGTGCCGCGAACGAGCTCGGGGTTGGTGCTCGAGTCCGTGGCCGCCAGCGCGCAGGGGTGCTACAGCGACCTCTACCTCTGGCAGTGGGCGAGGCGGCGCTGGCTCCAGCTCGACCGCAAGCTCATCCTCGGTCCTCGGAGCGTGCAGCGGGCGGTGCCCGTGGCCGGCGACGCCTCCGACTACATCCGCCGGGGGCGGGTCCGCGCCCGAGTGCGCTGCACGCGCGGCCCGGGGGCCTTCGCACTCGCGACGGACTCGCTGACGCTCAGCTACCGGGCGCGCTAGGCGCGCTCAGGCGCGGGCGCGTAGGGTGCCGCGCCATGGCTCGATCGACGTCGTTGGCAGGGAGGCGCGTGCTGATCACCGGCGCGGCACGCGGAATCGGCGCCGCGCTGGCGAAGCGCCTGTACGAACGCGGCGCCCGCGTGGCGGTGGCGGGCATCGAGCCGGAGCTGCTCGAGGGGGTGGCGGCCGAGTGCGGCGGCGCGCCCTGGCACCCCTGCGACGTGACCGACCGCGACGAGGTCGAGGCGGCGGTGCAGGGAACGGTGGACGAGCTCGGCGGGCTCGACGTGGTCGTGGCCAACGCCGGGGTGGCCGCACAGCTGCCGCTGATCGGCGGCAACCCCGAGGTCATGGAGCGCACGGTCGCCGTGAACCTGATGGGCGTCTACAACACGCTGCGCGCCGCCGGCCCGCACATCGCGCACGAGCGCGGCTACGCGCTGCCGGTGTCGTCGCTGGCCGCGGCGCTGCACCTGCCGATGCTCGGCGCCTACAGCGCGTCCAAGGCGGGGGTCGAGGCGCTGGGCAACACGCTGCGCTCCGAGGTCAGGCGCTCGGGGGCGAAGGTGGGTGTCGCCTACTTCGCCGAGCTGCAGACCGACATGACCAGCCGCGGCTTCAGCACCGAGGCGGCGGGCCAGGTCGCGGCCGTGCGCCGGCAGCGGGTGGCGCCGCTGAAGGTCGGGATCGATGCCCTGGAGCGCGGCATCGCCCGCCGCGCGCGCCGGGTCTACGCCCCGCGCTGGGTGGGGCCCGTGCTGCCGATTCGCATGGCGGTGCAGCCGCTGATCGAGGTGGTGTCGCAGAAGGGCCTGGCCAAGGCGCTGGAGACGGCCCGCGAGGAGGACGCCCCGCTCACGACCGCGCAGCCCGACCGATGAGCGCGGAGCGCATCGCGCCGGGCGGCCGGCGCGAGGTCGGGCTGTTCACGCTGGGGCTCAGCCACGCGGCCGGGCGCGTCGGCCGCCACGAGCCGATGAAGCTGTTCCTGATCCTCGGCCGCCACCGGTGGCTGTTCCGCGGCTGGCTGTTCTTCGCCGGGCGGCTCATGCCCGGCGGGCGGCTGCCCCGGCGGGAGACCGAGCTGGTGATCCTGCGCGTCGCCACGCTGCGCGACTGCCGCTACGAGCTCGAGCACCACAAGCGGCTCGGCCGCCGCGCCGGGCTCAGCGACGCCGACTTCCAGCGCGTCACCGAGGGTCCGGGGGCGGCCGGCTGGTCGCCGCGCGAGCAGGCGATCATGAACGCGGTCGAGGCCCTGCACCGCGACGGCGACCTGGACGACGAGACCTGGGACGAGCTGCGCCGCCACCTCGACGAGCGCGAGTCGATCGAGCTCCTGATGCTGGTAGGGCACTACGAGATGCTGGCCACCACCATCGCCGCCCTGCGCATCGAGCCCGAGCAGAGGCGTGGTAAAACTACGCGCCTGTAGCTTTTGCCGACGCAGGGGAGGCAGCAGCAGTGACACCGATGATCCCGAAGAACCCGGCCACGCTGCTGAAGCGCGTGGACGTGGTGCTCGACACCGTCGACGGAACGCTGGGGCGGGTCGACGACCAGCTCAGCGACGTCAGCGGCACGCTGTCGACCACCGACCAGACGCTCGCCGAGGCGACCTCCGTGCTCAAGGACGTGCGCGGCCTGCTCGAGGAGCTTCAGGAGGAGCTGCAGCTACTGCAGCGGCTGCCGGAGATCGAGCGGCAGATCCAGGAGATCCACCGGGCGGTCACCCCCGGCTGACCGAGGCGAGCACGGCCGCGAGGTTGTCGGCCAGCCGCTCGGGCGAGTAGCGCCGCGGGTGCGAGATCACCAGGCGGCCGGCCTCCTCGGCGGTCGAGAGCAGGAAGCGGGCCAGCAGCTCGGGGTCCACGCCCTCGGGCCCGCCGCGCCGCTCGACGCCCCACTCGACGAGCTGCGTGATCTGAGCGCGCAGGGTGTTCCGCGTGCTCTCGGCCCGGCGCCTGACCGTCTTGGGCATGCCCTCGACCGGCAGCAGGAACAGCCTCCAGCCCAGCGGGTCCTCCCTCACCGCGTCGAGGAAGGTCCGGAACGCGCCGACCACGATCTCGTCGGGATCGCGTTCCTCGGGCCCGGCGGGAACCGTGGCCACCACCTGGGCGAGAGCGCGCTCCTCCTGGCGCTTGTGCAGGTCGGTCAGCAGCGCTTCGAGGTCGGGCCAGATGCCGTAGACGACCGGTCGGCTGACGCCCGCCTCGCGGGCGATCGCGTCGATCGACACGGCGGGGTAGCCGCCCTTGGCGATGATCTGCAACGCGGTGTCGAGCAGTTGCTCGCGGCGCTCCTCGGGAGGGAGCCGGGGGGCGTACTTGCGCCGGGCGGCGGTGGCCATGAGGGCTAGAGGCGCAGCCCCAGCGCCCGGCCCACCCCTCCGATGACCGACGGGGCCAGGCCCTGCGGCTCGCCGGCCGCGGCGTCGCGCTCCGAGCGGTCGCGGGTGAGCTGGAAGGCGGTGTGCATCGTGCTCACGAACAGGTCCGGCGCGAAGGTCCACATCAGCTCGAAGTAGGCCGCCGCGCGCGGGCTCAGCCGCGCCGCCCGGGTGCTGATGCCCTCGCAGACGAAGTCCGCCGCCTGCTCGGCGCTCAGGGCGGGCGCCGAGCGGTAGAGCTTGGTGGGGGCGATCATCTCCGTGCGCACCAGCGGCAGGTGCACCGAGGTCACGCGGATGCCCTTGCTCCGGCCCTCGGCGGCGAGCGAGCGGCCGAAGGCCTCCAGCGCGGCCTTCGAGCCCAGGTAGGCCGAGAAGCGAGGCGTCGCCGTCTGCAGCCCCAGCGTGGTCACGTTCACCACGTGCCCGAAGCCCTTGCTCTCCATTGCGGGCAGCAGCGCAAGCGTGAGGCGAGTGGCGGCCAGGTAGTTGAGTCGCGCGGTGCGCTCGTAGTCGTCGGCGCGCGAGGCGGTGACCGAGCGGCGGATCGAGTGGCCCGCGTTGTTGATCAGGATGTCCACGCCCTCGTGCGCCTCGAGCACCTCCGCGGCGAGGGCGTCCACCGCCTCGAGATCGGTCAGGTCGCAGGGATGGGCGTGTGCCGTCCCGCCACTCGCGGCGATCTCGTCGCGCACCTCGTCGAGCGCCTCCGCCGTGCGCGCCACGAGGATCACCTCGGCGCCCGCTGCTCCGAGCTTCAGAGCCGACGCCCGGCCGATCCCCGACGACGCGCCGGTGATCAGGATGGTGCGCCCCGTGACCGCGTTGCGCAGCGAGGGCGAGCGCAGCCGGCGCAGCGTGCGCGCCGGTGTGTTGGGCAGGCCGTAGGGCACGAGCGCCGCCCAGCGGGCCGCCCGCCGCGGAAGCCCTGCCACTCCCGCGGGTGATGTGAAGCCACCCATTGCTACTCCTGTGTAGCATACGGCCCCTTCGCGGCTCGGCGCGGGGGCCAGGCCGCGGTGCTCGAAGGGGGCGAGTGACCAGACAACCGGCGCAAGCGACGACCGGTATCGCAAGGACCGCGTTCGGATCGGCGAAGGGGTTCGTCGACGAGGTGGGGGCCATGATCGTCCTCACCGGCAAGACGCTGCTGTCCGCTGTCCGGCCGCCGTACACGTACGGCAACGAGTTCGTGCGCCAGTTCCTGTTCGCGCTGCGGCTGGGCTGGTTCCCGATGATGCTGAGCGCGCTGGCGATCAGCTTCGGGCCCTCGGGCATCCAGGCCGCGAACTTCCTCAACCTGTTCGGGGCGATCGACCGCCTCGGCGGCCTCTTCGTGCTCGCGGTCATCCGCGAGTTCGCCCCGCTGGTGTGCGCGATCGTCATGGCCGGCGTTGCGGGCACCGCCATGTGCGCGGACCTTGGCGCGCGCAAGATCCGCGAGGAGCTCGACGCGCTGATGGTGCTGGGCGTCGACCCGATCAAGAACCTCGTCGTGCCGCGCTTCCTGGCGCTGATGCTGGCCACCGCGCTGTTCGACATCTACGCGGTGATCTTCGGGACGCTCGGCGGCGTCTTCGCGACGTTGTCCAACGACGCGCCGCTAGGGCCGTTCTTCGCCACCTACTTCAACAACGCGACCACCGTCGAGCTGCTCGGGTCGCTGGCGAAGACGGTGGTCTTCGGCGCAATCATCGCGATCGTCTGCTGTTACAAGGGCATGACGGCCTCCGGAGGACCGGAGGGCGTCGGCCGCGCGGTCAACCAGGCGGTTGTCATCGCGTTCATCGGGCTGGGGGCGTTCAACTACGTCTTCACCCAGACGCTCTTGGCCCTCATCCCCGAGCTCACGCAGATCCGATGAGGACCCCGGCCCGCGACTGGGCTTACGGGACGGGTCACATGACCTGGTTCTTCGGCCGCGTGATCGGCGGCGTGTGGTCGGGGCAGGTGCTGCGCTTCTTCGGTGAGGCGCTGCGCCAGGCCGGGATCATGATCACCGGCTCGGTGCTGATCGTGCTGCTGTTGGTCGGGATCCTCGGCCTGCAGTGCGGCATCGAGGGGGCCTACGGCTCGGCGACGGTGGGGGCCAAGTCGGCCGCCGGGGCGTTCAGCGCGCTCTGCAACCTGCGCGAGGTCACCCCGTACGCGTTCGGCTACATGATGGCCGCGAAGGTCGGGACGGGCATGGTCGCCGAGATCGGCTCCATGCGGATCACCGACGAGATCGACGCCCTCGAGGTGATCGGGATCCCGTCGGTCCTCTACCTCTGCTGCACCCGGCTGCTGGGTATCTGGATGGTCCTGCCGCTGGTCTACATCGCGGCCGTGGCGGTGGGCTTCGCGACCTCCGCCATCGCCGTGGTCGAGCAGGTGGAGCAGGTGTCGATAGGCGGCTACTTCCAGATCTTCTGGCAGTTCCAGAACCCGGTCGACCTCCTCTACTCGAGCATCAAGGCGATGTCGATGGCCACCTTCGTGGTGCTAGTCGGCGTTTACTACGGCTACCACGCGGCCGGCGGCCCGGTGGGGGTGGGGACCGCCACGGCCAAGTCGATGGTGGTGAACATCATCGGCATCCACGCCATCGGGCTCCTGGGGACCCAGATCTTCTGGGGCGGCAACCCGAGATCACCGATCGGCGGATGAGGACGTGACGGTCACGCCGGCACGGGTGCTGGCGGTGGCGGGGATGATCTTCGCCACGGCGCTGGTGTCGCTCGCCCTGTTCGGGGGCGGCGGCGACTACACCGTGCGCGCGCGCTTCGAGAACGCCAGCCAGCTGGTCAAGGGCGGCCAGGTGCAGGTGGCGGGGCGCCCGGTGGGGACGATCACAGAGATCCGGCTGACCGAGGACTCGCTCGCCGAGGTGGTCATGTCGGTCACCGACTCCGACGCCCAGCCGCTGCCGGTCGGCACCAGCGCGCAGATCCGCACGGGCGGGCTGGCGGGCGTGGCAAACCGGTTCGTGAACCTCCAGCCGGGCCCGGCCGGCGCTGAGGACATCCCCGATGGCGGCGTGATCCCGCCGCGGCGCACCAAGTCGATGGTCGATCTCGACGCGCTGCTCAACGACCTCGATCCGCCGACGCGGCGCAACCTCCAGGCGCTGTTGCGCTTCGGCGACCGCGCCTTCTCGGGCACCAGTCGCCAGGCCAATCAGGGCCTGCGCTACCTCAACCCCGCCCTCAGCCAGACCTCGGAACTGACCGAAGAAGTGGTCCGCGACGAGGCCGCGCTACGGCGGGTGATCTCCACGACGGCCACGGTCTCGGGCGCGCTGGCCGACCACAGCGGCCCGCTCGAGCAGGGGATCACCAACACGGCCACCACGCTGCGCGCTATCTCCGGCGAGCGCGCCGCCCTCGGGCGCTCGCTCAGTCGCGCGCCCGGCGTGCTGCGCACCTCGGGCAAGCAGCTCGGCAAGCTCAGCCGCGGGGTGGACGTGGTTCCCGCCACGCTCCCGCTGGCCCGGCTGCTGGCCCGCTCGGGGCCGCCGCTGGAGAAGGGCGGCCCGTTGGTCGACGACCTCCGACCGGTGCTCCCGGAGCTGCGCCGGGCGCTCGAAGCGTTCCCCCCGCTGGCTCGCCAGACGGTGCCGGTGATGCGCGACACCACGCGCACCGCCAAGGGGATCCTGCCCATCCTCTCCGCCGCGCGGCCCTACACCCCGGATCTGGTGTCGGGCTTCGCCGGGGCGTTCTTCGGGACGATCGGCGGCTACTACGACGCCAACGGCCACTACGTGCGCATCGGGCCCTCGTTCGCCACCGATTCGCTGCCCGGCTCACCGCCGCTGCGCTACCGCACCGGGCTGACCGCGCGCTGTCCCGGCGCGGCCGTCGAGAGCGCCTCCGATCGCTCGAACCCGTTCACCGACGACCCGGGCCTCTGCGACCGGGCACAGGACCACCAGCCGTGAGGCGCCTGCTCAGA
Organism: uncultured Thermoleophilaceae bacterium; assembly: GCA_963810745.1. GTDB lineage: Bacteria > Actinomycetota > Thermoleophilia > Solirubrobacterales > Thermoleophilaceae > JACCZR01. The sequence continues at coordinate 12,742 of CAWEOW010000015.1, read as the reverse complement.
GCCGGGCTCCTGCTCGCGTTCGCCGCTCTGGCGCTCGCGGCCGTGCCCGCCTTCCGCGCCGAGGGCGACTCGACCTACCGCGTGGACGTGATCTTCGACACCGCGCGCGGCGTGATCCCTGGTCAGCTGGTCAAGGTCGCCGGCGCATCGGTGGGGTCGATCAAGGAGGTGAAGGTCACCCCGGGCTACAAGGCGCGGGTCCAGCTCGAGGTGGACCGGCGCTTCGCCCCCTTCCGCTCGGATGCGGAGTGCGGCATCCAGCCCGAGGGGCTGATCGCGGAGAACTTCGTGCAGTGCGACCCGGGCACCACGCGCGGGCGCCCACTGCGCGGTCGTGGCGGCGAGGCCCCGACGGTTCCGGTGGAGCGCACGACGCTCCCCGTGACGCTGGTCGACCTGTTCGAGGTGTCGAGCGTGCCGGTGCGCGACCGTACGCGGCTGCTGCTCAACGAGCTGGGCGTGGGCACCATGGCTCGCGGCGAGGACCTCAACGAAATCCTGCGCCGCACCAACCCCGCGCTGAAGGCCGCGCAGCGGGCAATCGGGATCCTCAACCGCCAGCGCGACCAGCTGGGCCGCATCGTCAGCGCCACCGACCGCGTGGCCGGGGAGCTGGCGCGGCGACGCGGGCGGGTGCAGGACTTCATCGACTCCTCGGCTCGCGTGACCGCGGTTACCGCCCGGCACCGCGGCGCGCTGGCCGAGTCGGTGCGCCGCCTCCCCGGGCTGCTGCGCACCTCCCGGCCTGCGCTGTCCGCGCTCGACCGCTTCACTGCGGACGCCGAGCCGCTCGTGAACCAAGTGCGCGAGGCCGCCCCGCGCCTGACCGGCGCACTGCGCGAGCTGCGCACCTTCTCCCGCGTCAGCCCCGAGCCGCTGCGCGGCCTGCGCGCGACGCTGAGCAGGGGCCGGCGCATCACGCGCGCGGTGGCGCCCTTCACGCGCGAGCTGGCCGGGTTCGTGGGGCCCTCGGTCCCCACCACGACGGTCCTGGCCACGTTCCTCGACGACCTGAGCCGGCGCGGGTTCACAGACGAGCTCCTGCGCTTCTTCTACTACGGCGCGGCGACCACCGCGCGCTACGACAACGTCTCGCACGTCTTCCCGTCGCACGTGCTCACGCTGCCTGAGTGCGGGCAGTACGCGACGAAGCCCGTGCCCGGGTGTGAGACCCGGACCGGCACCGGCAACCGCGCCGGCCCGAAGTCGTCTGACCGCCCGCGGTCCTCCTCCGACAGCTTCCTCGACTACCTGCTGCGCTGATGCGACGAGGAACGCCCCGCTTCAGCATCAGCAACGACGTCACCGCGATCGGCTGGGTGACGATCCTCGTGGTCTCGGTCGCGGTCTTCCTCTCCTACAACGCGAACAACGGGCTGCCGTTCGTTCCCACCTACCAGGTCGCGGTCGACGTGCCCGACGCCGCGCAGCTGGTGCGCGGCGACGACGTGCGCGTGGGCGGGGCCCTGGTGGGCCAGGTGCAGAAGATCACCGCGCTCGAGCGCCGCGGCGGGCGGCCGCCGTCGGCCCGGCTGATGCTTGCGCTCAAGACCAGCCTGGCCCCGCTGCCCAAGGACAGCCGCGCCCAGGTGCGCCCCGTCTCGATCCTCGGCGGCAAGTACCTGGCGCTGGAGGAGGGCCGCTCGCGCGCGGGCATCCCGCAGGGCGGAACCCTCCCGCTGGCCCGCGCGCGGCCGATCGTGGACCTCGACGAGGCGCTGCAGATCTTCGACCGCGAGACCAGGCGCGGCGTGCAGGGCGTCGTGAGCAACCTGGGCGAGGGCGTCGCCGGCCGCGGCGTCGCGCTCAACGAGACCGTCTCCTCCACCCGCCGCCTGCTGCCCCCGCTGCAGAGCGTGCTCGAGGTGGTGGCGGCGCCGGGCACCGACCTCGAGGGCTTCATCGACGGCGCGGCAAGCGCCACCGGTGCCCTCGAGCCGGTGTCCGGAACGCTTGGTGACTTCGTCGAGAACGGCGCGGTCACGCTGGCGGCGCTCGACGCCGCGGACCCGGCCCTGGGCCAGTCGCTGGAGGAGCTGCCGCCGACCGAGCAGGTGGGCACGCGGGTGCTGCGCCGCCTCACGCCGCTGCTGATCGACTCCGCGGCGCTGGCGCGCGAGCTGCGCCCGGCGGTCACCAAGCTGCCGGCCACCAGCCGGCTGCTGCAGAGCTCGCTGCGAGAAGGAACGCGGACGCTGCGGGGCCGCACGCGCGGGCGGCTGGACCCGCTGGTCTCCTCCTTCGGCGAGCTGGGGACCCACCCGGCGTCGATCGGGACGGTGCGCAAGACCGAGGACGTGATCGGCGAGCTCGACCCGGTCATCCGCTTCACCGCCGCGGCCCAGCTCAACTGCAACGTGCTGCCGGTCTGGGCGCGCAACCTGGCGTCGATCGGCAGCGAGGGCGACGCGGCGGGGTCGTGGATCAACCTGCTGCCGGTCGTGCGGCTGCAGCAGATGCTCCCGTCCGGCACGCAGGACCCCGAGCTGCACGTCAACCCCTACCCGAACCAGAACGCCGGCGAGTGCGAGGCGGGCAACGAGCCCTACCGGCCCGGCAAGCTCGTGGGCAACCCTCCGGGGGCGCAGCGATGAGCGCGCTGCGCCGCCGCGGGCAGTCCGGGCCCAACTTCGTGCTGATCGGCTGGCTGACCGTGCTCGCCGCCGCGGTGTTCACCTACGCCGCCTTCACCAAGCAGATTCCGTTCCTGGCGAAGTACGACATCGAGGCGGTCGTGTCGAGCTCGAACCAGTTGCGGGCGGGCGCGCCGGTGCGCGTCGCCGGCGTGGAGGTGGGCAAGGTCAGCGCGATCTCGCCCGGGCCGGGCAACACGACCGTGCTCAAGCTCGAGATCCGCGACGAGGGCCGGCCGGTCCACGAGGACGCGCGGCTGCGCATCGTGCCCCGCCTGTTTCTGGAGGGCGGCTTCACCGTGCAGCTGAGCCCGGGCACGCCGCGCTCGCCCGAGCTGGAGGACGGCGGCACGATCCCGCTGCCGCAGACGGCCCGGCCGGTCCAGTTCGACGAGATCCTCTCGACCTTCGACGTCCCCACGCGCCAGGCGCTGAAGAGCACCTTCCGGGAGCTGGCCACCGGCTTCGGCGGCGACAGCGCAGCCTCGCTGCGCCAGACCACCCGCCACATCGCGCCCACCTTGCGCGACCTCTCGATCGTGGCCGAGGCCTCCCGCGGGAAGGAGCTGCACGACCTGTCGGACTTCGTCCGGGGTGCGTCGCGGGTGACCGGCGCGCTCGCCGATCGCGAGACCAGGCTCGGCCCGCTGGTGGACGACCTCAACCGGACGGCGGGGGCGCTCGCCTCGCAGGACCAGGCGCTCGCCGCCTCCGTGCGCGAGCTCGACCCCACGCTGGCCGCGACACCCGGCGCGCTGGCCGCGCTCGAGCGCACGCTGCCTCCGCTCGACCGCTTCGAGGCGGCGATCCGGCCCGCGGTGCCGCTGATCCCACCGACGATCGACCGCCTCGAGGCCTTCGGGCGCGAGCTCGGGACGCTCTCCCGCTCGCCCGCCAAGCCGTCGGAGCTGCCGCGGCTGCTGGTGCGCATCCGCCCGACGCTGCGCGACATCCCGCGCCTCTCGCTCCTGGTGCGCGGCCTCTATCCGCTCGCCGGGCCCGATCGTGCCCTGCCTGCGCGACAACCTCGTCCCGGTCCTCAACTCCAAGCTCGACGACGGCGCGCTGTCCACGAACCGGCCCGTGTGGCAGGACTTCCTCCACGGCCTGGTGGGGCTGTCGGGGACGTCGCAGAACTTCGACGCCAACGGGCTGTCGATGCGGTACCTGTTCTCGTCGGACTCCGGGTCCGTTCCGGCGCCGGCGCCGACCGGCTCGCGGCCGGTGTGGCGGGGCAACGGCGTGGACCCGCCGCCGGTGCGCAAGGACGTGCCGTGCGAGGACCAGCAGCCGCCCAACCTCGTCGCGCGCTCGCGGCGGCCCGGGGCCCGCCGCGCGCAACGGGCGCCGCCAGGGCACTGGAGCTGCAGCGCATGATCCGGCGCTTCCAGAAGGAGCGCAAGCGGTGATCCGCCACCAGCTGCGCTTCCACGGCAAGTGGCTGATCGCCATCGCTTTCTTCGCCGTGCTCGCGGCCGCGGCGGCCACCTGGATCTTCACCAACCAGCGGCTGCGCACGCCGTTCGCCGACCGCTACACGGTCAGGGTCGAGTTCGTGAACACCCAGTCGCTGACCGCCGGGCTCGGGCAGCCGGTGAACGTGGCGGGCGTGCGGGTGGGCGACATCGTCTCCACCGAGCTCCAGGACGGCCGCTCGGTGGCCGAGCTCTCGATCGAGACCGACCGGCTGCCCGCGGTGTACCGCGACGCCCAGGCCTCGCTGCGCCAGAACACCCCGCTCGAGGACATGCAGATCGAGCTGTACCCGGGCAAGCGCTCGAAGGGCGAGCTCGGCGAGGACGACATGGTCCGCGTGGAGAACACGAAGGTGCCGGTCAACTCGGAGGAGCTGACCGCCGTGCTGGACGGCGACACGCGCGCCTACCTGGACGGGCTGATCTCCGCGGTGGCGCGCGGCACGAAGGGGCGGGGCCGCGACCTGCGCGCCACGCTCGAGGCGCTGGGGCCGACCACCGAGCAGACGCGGCAGGTCAACGAGATGCTGGCGGCGCGGCGCGGGCAGATCTCGCGCCTGGTTCACAACCTCTCCCTGCTGACCCGGTCGGTCGGCGAGCGCGACAGCGAGCTGCGCGACGTGGTCAGCGGCGCCGGGGACACGCTGCAGGCGCTCGGGCGCGAGGACCGCGCGCTGCGCGAGTCGCTGGCGCTGCTGCCCGGCACGCTCGGCTCGGCCCGGCGCAGCCTGCAGCGCGCCGAGCGCTTCGCGGGCGATCTGCCGCCCGCCCTCGACGCGCTCGCCGACGGCTCGCGCGACCTGCCCTCCACGCTGCGCGCCGGGCAGGGTCTGCTGGGGGCGGCCACGCCGCTGCTCCAGGAGCTGGGCCCGTTCCTGCGCGAGGGCCAGCCGGTCTCGCGTGACCTGGCCACCGCCACGCGCGGCCTGGAGCAGCTCTCGCCGCCGTTGCGCAAGGCGTTCTCGGTGCTCGACGAGGTTGCCAACGCGGTGGCCTACAACCCGCCGGGCTCCGAGGAGGGCTACCTCTTCTGGACCGCCTGGTTCTTCCACAACACCGCCTCGGTCTTCTCGACCAGCGACGTCCACGGCGCGTTGACCCGCGGGCTGTTCGTAGCGCCCAACTCGGGAGGCGGCCCGTGATCAAGCAGCCCCCCGCCCGCGGCGCGCTCCTGGCGGCGATCGCCTTCGCCTTCTCGTGCTTCTGCCTGATCCTCTACTTCTGGACGCAGTTCGGCGGGCCCGTCCCGCTCAAGCCCGAGGGCTACCGCTTCAGCGTCTCGTTCGGCGAGGCGCCGAACCTGGTGACCAACGCGGACGTGCGGATCTCCGGCGTCTCGGTGGGCAAGGTCAAGAAGATCAGCCGCTTCGGCCAGCGCACCGACGCCGAGGTGGAGGTGCAGAACCGCTACGCGCCCGTCCCGCGCGACACACGAGCGGTCGTGCGGGCCAAGACGCTGCTGGGGGAGGCCTACGTGGAGCTCTCGCCGGGCAGCCGCAGCGCTCCCAAGCTGGCCGACGGCGGGCGCCTCCCCGCGCGCCAGGTGGCGCCGACCCAGGCGCTCGACCAGGTCCTCTCCTCGTTCGACGAGAGCACGCGCACTGCGCTCAAGCGCTTCCTCGTCGAGCTGTCGGCGGCGACCCGCGGCCGCGGCCAGGACCTCAGCTTCGCCCTCGGCAACGCCAACCCGGCGGTGCAGAACCTCAACCGGGTGGTGAACGTGCTCGACGAGCAGCAGGGCGACGTCTCGACGCTGGTGCGCGAGACCGGCACGGTGCTCGCCGCCCTGGGCCGCCGCGAGGGAGACCTCCAGAGCGTGGTGACCGCGGGCAACGACGTGCTGTCGACCACCGCCGCCCGCAACCGCGAGCTCACCGAGACCGTGCGCGTGCTGCCGGGCTTCCTGCGTGACCTGCGCACGTCGCTGCGCCAGCTCGAGCGGTCGGGAGTGCGGGCCGCGCCGGACATCCGCGAGCTGCGCCGGCTCGCTCCGCAGCTGCGCACCAGCCTCGAGGCGATCGACCGGTCGGCGCCCGACTTCAACGCCCTCTTCCGCGACCTCCGGCCCGTCACGCGCGCGGCGAACAAGGGCCTGCCCGCGGCCACCTCGATCTTCCGCGAGAGCGTGCCCCTGTTCCGGGTCATCCATCCCGCAAGCCGCGAGCTGCGGCCGATCATCGCCTACTTCCGCGAGAAACGGGTGGACATCGGCGGCACGATCGCGAAGGCCATGGCGGCGACGCAGGCGACCACCCAGCGGCCCGGCGGGCGCAAGCACTACCTGCGCACGCTGCTGCCGACCGCCAACGAGAACCTGGTGGGCCAGTCGCACCGGGCGCCCTCCAACCGGCACAACCCCTACCTGCCGCCGAGGGCGCTCGCCGACCTCGGGCGCGGGGGCCTGCGCGCCTTCGACTGCCGCAACGTGGACAACCCGGCGACACTGCCCTCGATCGGCAGCGCCCCGCCGTGCCTGGAGGCGGGACCGTGGAGCTTCCGGGGAGAGCGTCGTGCGTTCCCCCAGCTGAGGCGCGACCCGCCCTAGGAGGGGCCCGGGCCTACTGGTTCTCCGCGGAGAGCAGCATCAACCCGCCGTCGATGACGTAGGACGAGCCGGTCACGTAGCTGCCGCGCGAGGAGGCCAGCCAGGCGATCAGCTCGGCGACCTCGCGCGCGTCGCCCGCGCGGCCGAGGGGCACGTTGATCTCGCGCGGCTCCTCATCCTCCTGGCCGGTCATGCGCGTGGCGATCTGGCCGGGCGCCACGGCATTGACCCGGATCCCGTGCTCTCCCAGCTCGAGGGCCATCAGCTTGGTGAGGCCGCCCAGCCCGTGCTTGGCTGCGCTGTAGGGAGCGTTACCGGTCAGCGGGATGTGCTCGTGAACCGAGGTGACGTTCACGATCGAGCCGCCGTTTCCCAGCTCGACCATCCGCCGCGCCGCGGCCTGCCCCGCGGCGAACGCGCCCGTCAGGTCCACGTCGATCACGCTGCGCCACTCATCCAGCTCCACCTCCAGGAAGGGCGTCATCGCCCCGTGGCCGGCGTTGTTGACCAGCGCGTCGAGCCCGCCGAGCTCGTCGACGAGTTCCTCGATCACGCGCTGGGCGTCCTCGGCGGAGTGCAGGTCGAGCTGCCGCGTAGCACAGCGTCGCCCCTCCTGCTCGATCTCCGCCACCACCTCGTTGGCGCGCTCGCGGGAGCTCTGCCAGGTGAAGCCGACGTCGAAGCCATCGCGAGCGAGCGCGACGGCGGTCGCGCGGCCGATGCCGCTGCTGCCCCCGGTGACGATGGCTACCGGCACGAGCGCTCTCTACCCGCGACGGGTCCGGCTACGCGCCTACGCTGCGCGGCCGTGAGCGAAGAGGCCTTCCTGGATGCGCTGCGCGTGGAGCTGCTCCGTCACGGAGAGCTGCGGCCCGAGCGCCGTGAGCACGCGCTGTTCCAGACCTCCACGATCGATGCCCTGCTCGAGGGTCACTTCGACGGCGACGTGACGATCGGAGAGCTGCTCGAGCGCGGGGACCTGGGCCTCGGGACGCTGAACGGCTGCGACGGCGAGCTGGTGGTCCTCGACGGCACGGCGTGGCAGGCGCGGCTCGACGGCTCGCTGGCCGAGGTGCCCCTCGCGGCGCTGACGCCGTTCGCGGTGGTGGTCCCGTTTGCCCCCGACCGACGCTTGGAGCTGGACGGCCAACTGGACCTGGCGGCGCTGGGCAGCGAGCTCGACGCGGCCGACCAGGGTGAGGCCGGCGGGGCGGCAGTGCGCGTCGAGGGCCGCTTCGGCTGGGTGCGGGTGCGCTCGGTACCGCGCCAGAGCCCGCCGTATCCGCCGCTGGCCGACGTGATCGCCCAGCAGCGGGTGACCGAGTTGCGTGATGTGGAGGGCACGCTGCTCGGCTTCCGCTTCCCGGGCCCGCTCGACGGGGTGGAGATCCGCGGCTGGCACGTCCACTTCGCCACCGCCGACCGCGCCGCGGGCGGCCACGTCCTGGACTGCGAGGTCGAACACGCCACGGCCGAGCTGGACCACACCACGCGCCTGCGGGTGGAGCTGCCGCCCACCGTGGACGCGCCGGGCGGGGCGTCGATCGAGCAGGGCGAGCTGCTCGACCGCCTGGAGCACGACGCCTAGCGCGGCCGGTGGGGCGCGGCGTGCACGAGCGCGCCGAAGCCGCAGCGGTGCAGCAGGGCGAACCGGCCCCGCGGGACAGCGCGCGCCTCGGCCCGGATCAGCTTCGTGATCTCCGCCGCGATGCCCGCGCGGGGGTAGGCACGGTTGACGTCGTCGCGGAAGGCGCCCGGAAGGTCCTCGGCGCGGGTTCCCACCAGGTCGAGCAGCGCGCCGTTCTGGACGTAGAAGCCGAGCGGCCCGTCGAGGTCGGGGTGCGCACCCGGTGTCGCATGCACGGTGATCGCCTGCGCGATCGCGTCGCCGGCCTCCTCGGGCCCGCCCGTGTCGCGGACGCAGCGTCGCGCCCGCTCGGCGCTGCGCAGCGTGAAGTCCTGCCCGGGGACCGGCTCCGCGATGCCGTGGTCGTGCAGGAGGGAGGCCACGTAGAACCGCTCGGAATCGAGGGAGCCGCGGTCGAGCGCGGCCAGCGCGCTGCCGAAGGCCCACGTGCGGTAGCCGTGGCCGGCCACCCCGGGCGTCTGCTCGCGGGCGGCCTGCTCGGCCTCCTTCGCCAGGTTGCTGTCGGGCGGGCGGAAGTCGGCGAGCGCGATGTCCTGCGCGCCCGCCGGAGTGCGGCCCAGGGCCAGGCGCAGGCGCCCGGCGAGGTAACCGGCCTGCCCGCGAGCGATCTCGCCGAGAAGCCTGCGGCGCTCGGCGCCCGTCAGGTCGCCGTTGGTGCGCTCGGTCCAGGCGCGGCCGCCGATGCGCTCCGGGTCGATCATCCGTCGCTCACCACGGCGAGCAGCATTCCATGCGGCGCGTCTGCCTCGAGCGCCCCAGCCTGCGCCTCGCTCGCTTCACACACGATCCGGCCGCCCGGGGCGAGCCAGCCCGGTGCCGCGGCCACCGCTCGGCGCAGGACCTCCAGGCCGTCGGGGCCACCGTCGAGCGCAGAGCGCGGCTCGTAGAGGCGCGCCTCGCGGGGGAGCAGGCCCAGTTCGCCCGTGGGGACGTAGGGCGCGTTGACGGTGACCAGGTCGATCCGCCCGCGCAGGGCGTCCGGCAGCGCCTCGAACAGGTCGCCCTGGTGCACACGCTCGACGTTGCGCCGCGCGCAGCGGACCGCGCCAGGGTCGGAGTCCGCCGAGTGCAGCTCGATGGTGGGCTCGGCCGCGAGCAGGGCGGCGCCCACCGCGCCGCTGCCGCAACACAGGTCCACCACCACGGCGCCCGGCGAGAGCACCGCGGCGGCCTCGCTCACCAGCGCCTCCGTGCGCCGCCGCGGCACGAACACCCCGGGCTCGAGCGCGATGCGAAGGCCGCAGAACTCGGCCCAGCCCACCACCTGCTCCAGCGGGAGCCCCTCGGCCCGCCGGCTCACGAGCTCGTCGAGGTGAGACTCGTCGCGCGCGGCCTCGGACAGCAGGCGGGCCTCGTCCTCGGCGAAGACGCACCCGGCATTTCGTAGGGTCTCGACGTGGCTCACGGGTACAGCACCATCCTCTATTCGGTCGAGGGACCGGTCGCCACGATCACCCTCGATCGCCCCGAGCGCCTCAACACCATCGTCCCGCCGATGCCCGACGAGCTCGAGGCGGCGGTGGGGGAGGCCACGCGCGACGACGACGTGAAGGTCATCGTCCTGCGCGGCGCGGGGCGCTCGTTCTGCGGCGGCTTCGACTTCGGCGGCGGGTTCGAGCACTGGTCCGAGTGGATCGACACCGACGGCCGCTGGGACCCGGGCAAGGACTTCAAGTGGTCGAGCCAGCCGGCCACGGGCCCCATCCCGAAGTTCATGAGCCTGTGGCGCACGCTCAAGCCGGTCGTCGTGCAGGTGCACGGCTGGTGCGTGGGCGGCGGCAGCGACCTCGCGCTGTGCGGTGACATCGTGGTGGCGAGCGACGACGCGGTGATCGGGACGCCCTACTCGCGTATGTGGGGCGCCTACCTGACCGGCATGTGGCTCTACCGCCTGGGCCTCACGCGAGCGAAGGAGCTGGCGCTCACCGGCCAGGGCCTGACCGGCGCCGAGGCCGCCGAGCTCGAGCTGATCAACGCCTCGGTCCCGTTCGGGGAGCTGGAGGCCGAGGTGGCGCGACGGGCCGAGCAGCTGGCCGGCATCCCCGCCTCGCAACTCGCCGCCATGAAGCTGATCGTCAACCAGGCCTACGAGAACATGGGCCTGGCCTCGACCCAGCTCATGGGGTCGATGCTCGACGGGCTGATGCGCAACACGCCCGATGCCGAGCGCTGGATCGAGACCGCCGCCGAGAAGGGTGTGCGCGAGGCGATCGCCGAGCGCGACCGGCCCTTCGGCGACTACAGCCAGGCGCCGCCCGAGCGCCGGCCGGACCCGTCGAACTTCATCGATCCGTGACGTCGTAGACGCGCGCGGCGGGCTGGGCCAGCACGCGCTCGGCCATCTCCCGCTTGAGCTCGTCCAGCCGGCTCTCCTGCTCGGTGCTGCGGCCCTCGGTCCGCGCGAGGTCGAGGAACTCATGGGTCACGAAACCGTCGCGCAGCGCGAGCGTCTCCGAGCGCCCGCGGTAGGCGATCCGAAAGACGAAACGCTCGCGCAGGCGGCCCAGGTCCGGCCGCTCCAGCGTGCTCGTCACCTCGAAGCGCCCGTCGGTCACCGCGCGCGTGGCCATCTCGATCGCGTCACGGGCGCCGGGCCCGCCGAACGCGGTCTGGACCGTCAGCTCGCGGCGCTCGCAAGGCGCGTCGGGATCGAGCAGAGGCAGCGCCCGCTCGAGCACCTTGTAGGCGTGGGCCACGCCCCCGGGCGAGCCGGGCCCGTGGTAGCGCAGGAGGTCGTCGAAGCTGAACTCCAGCCGCTCGCCGCGCTCGGCCAGCGCCAGCACGCTCAGCGCTCCAGCAGGCGCTTGAGCGCCCGGAGGTCCTTCGTGTTGGCGCGGCGCATCGCCGGCCGCATGAGCAGGCCAGTGAGCTTCGAGAAGCCCGCCGGCTCGCCGCGGTTGCGGAGCGTCATGTGGGTCCCGCCGCCGTGGGCGTCGCGCCAGGTGTAGGTGGTCTCCATCGGAAATGGGCCCTCGGCGGTCCGCATCACGAAGCGCTCGCCGGCCTCGTGCTCGACGACCTCGTAGGTGTAGGCCAGCTCGCGCCCGAGGAAGCGGGCCACGAAGGAGAGGCGGCTGCCGACCGCGAGCGGCGGGCTCGTCTGCCACTCGGCGCGTTCGATGTTCTCGTACCAGGACGTGGCGTTGTCGGGGTCGGCCGCGAAGGCCGCGACCTCCTCGCGCGGACGGTCGATGTCGACCTCTGTCACCACGTCGACGGCCACGGTGGGAGTATCCCTCCGGATGAGGGCGGTCATCTGCCAGCACGCCGAGCTCGAGGTCGTCGACCGGCCTGAGCCCGAGCCCGCGAAAGGGCAGGTCCGCCTCTCGGTGCTGCGTTGCGGCATCTGCGGCTCGGACCTCCACGCCCGCACCGGCATCGACGACTGGGCCGACCTGGCCGAGCGCGCGGGGTATGACCGCTTCGGCCGCTCAGAGGAGCCGGTGGTCTTCGGGCACGAGTTCTCCGGCGAGCTGGCCGAGTACGGCCCCGGCTGCGAGCAGCAGCTGCCGACGGGCACTCCGGTCGTGGCCCTGCCCCTGATCCGCGCCGCGAGCGGGGTGGACACCATCGGCCTGTCCTCCCACGCCCCGGGCGCCTACGCCGAGCAGATGCTCGTGCAGGAGTCGCTGATGCTGGCGGTGCCCAACGGCCTGCCGCCCGACGTGGCCGCGCTCACCGAGCCCATGGCCGTGGCGCTGCACGCGGTCAACCGCGGCGACGTGGGCAAGCGGCAGGTGGCGGTGGTGATCGGCTGCGGCCCGATCGGCCTGGGCGTGATCCTCATGCTCAAGGCCAAGGGCGTGAAGACCGTCGTGGCCAGCGACTTCTCACCCGGCCGCCGCGCGCTGGCGCGAGCCTGCGGCGCCGACGTGGTGGTGGACCCCGCCCAGGAGTCGCCCTACTCCGCGTCGGGCCAGGGTGACCACCTGGAGACCCTGCCCGCCGCCCTCGAGCTGGCGGTGGGCACGCGCGAGAAGCTCGGCAAGCTCCCCATCGGCTGGTGGCACATCTGGCGCGCGGCGGAGAAGCTCGGTGCGGGACCCAAGCACCCCGTGGTGTTCGAGTGCGTCGGCGTGCCGGGCGTGATCGACGAGATCGTGCAGAGCGCCCCGTTGTTCTCCCGCGTCGTGGTGGTGGGCGTGTGCGTGGGCACCGACCAATTCCGGCCCGCGATGGCCATCAACAAGGAGATCGACCTGCGCTTCGTGGTGGGCTACACGCCGCTCGAGTTCCGCGACGCGCTGCACATGCTGGCTGAGGGCGAGGTGGACCCGCGGCCGCTGATCACCGGCGAGGTCGGGCTGGACGGCGTGGAGGGGGCGTTCTCGGCGCTCGGCGACCCCGAGGCGCACGCCAAGATCCTCGTCGACCCGCAGCGGGCCGGCGGGCTCTAGTCGGAGTCCCCGCGGCGGCGCCCTCCGCCGGGCAGGCGCTCCAT
>CAWEOW010000014.1:0-16321 GCA_963810745.1 uncultured Thermoleophilaceae bacterium | reverse complement strand
TGCGGTCGCCCTACCGGCGCGCCTACCGGCTGGCCCGCCGCCTGACGGCAAATGCGCCGACGGCCTTCGACGCGGTGCGCGGGGTCGAGCGCTACCTCGAGCGCAACATGCGCTACGACGAGGGCCCGCCCGCCCGGCGCTTCCCGCTCGAGGCCTTTCTGTTCCGGGACAAGATCGGCTATTGCCAGCACTTCTCGGGCGCCATGACGCTCTTGCTGCGCATGTCGGGGATCCCGGCGCGCGTGGTGTCGGGCTTCTCGCCCGGCGTCCGCGAAGCCGATAAGCGCGACGAGTACAGGATCCGCGACCTCGACGCGCACTCCTGGGTGGAGGTCTACTTCGCGGGCATCGGTTGGGTCACGTTCGACCCCACTCCGCCCGTGGCGCCGGCGCAGTCCCAGGTCGCCGGCTTCGACCTGGGCGGCCGCGAGCGTGACGCGGGCGCGGCCGGCAGCGCGAACAGCCGCGCGCCGCGCGGCGACGCACCCGGCGACCGGGCCGCCCCCACGGACGGGGGAGGCGGCGGCTCGGGCCTGACCTCGGCGCTGGTCGGCCTGGTGCTGGTGGGGGCCGGCCGCCGCCGGCGCGTTCGGCGCCCGCCGCATGCGCGCGGCAAGGAGCCTGGAGCGCAGCGATGCCGCCGAGGCACGGGTGCGAGAGCTGGAGCGCGCGCTGCCCCGCCTCGGTGTGAGCCTGCGGCCCGGGGCGACGCTGACCACGGTCGAGCGCGAGCTGCGCGAGAGCGCCAAGCCGGACGCCGCCCGCTATGCCGCGCGCCTGCGCTCCAACCGCTTCGCGGCGGCGGGAACGGGCCTGCCCGGCGCCGCCGCCCGGCGGGCCATGCGCCGCGACCTGGGTGGGCGCGGCCTGCGCGCGCGCCTCCGCGCTCTGATCGCCATCCCACCGGGCGGGCCCCGCTTTTAGCCCGCCTTTCGAGGCACCGGGCACACTCTCCGACCTGTGACACGAGCCGGATCCATTCTTTCGGGCGTCCTGGGCGGGCTGATCGTCCTCGTCGTGGGTGCCGTCCTCATCGCCACCGGGGTCATCGACACCGGTGGCGACACGCGTCAGGTCGTGCGCCAGGCGCCGATCGACCAGGGCGACAGCGGCGACGAGGGCGAGGGCCGCACCGTCTCGGACATCTACCGCGAGGAGGGCAGCGGTGTGGTGTTCATCGAGGCCCGCGGAGTGCAGCGCGAGAGCGGCTCGCCCTTCGGCGACGACAGCCAGGGCACGGCCACCGGCTCCGGCTTCGTGGCCGACCGGCAGGGCACCGTCGTCACCAACGCCCACGTGGTCGAGGGCGCCGACAAGGTCACCGTCCGCTTCGACGAGAAGGGCGAGCAGATCGACGCCCAGGTGCAGGGCCGCGACCCCTCCACCGACCTGGCCGTGCTGAAGATCGACCCGGGCAAGCTCGGCAGCGTCAAGCCGCTCCCGCTCGGGAACTCCAAGGATGTGAAGGTGGGCGACCCCACCATCGCGATCGGCAACCCGTTCGGCCTGTCGCGAACGGTCACCACCGGCATCGTGTCCGCCAAGCAGCGCCAGATCGAGGCCCCCAACGGCTTCCAGATCTCCAACGTCATCCAGACCGACGCCTCCATCAACCCGGGCAACTCCGGCGGACCCCTGCTGGACGCCGCCGGGCGGGTGATCGGGATCAACTCCCAGATCGCCACCGGCTCGGGCGGCAGCGGCTCGGTGGGCATCGGCTTCGCGGTGCCGGTCGACACGGCCAAGAAGCTGCTGCCCCGCCTGCGCGAGGGCGAGCGCATCGAGCGCGGCTACCTCGGCGTGGAGATGGCGGCGGTGACCGCCAGCATCGCCGAGCAGCTGAAGCTTCCCGCCGGCCAGGGCGCGCTCGTGCAGAACGTCGTCCCCAACGGGCCTGCCGACGACGCCGGTCTGCGCGGCGGCGGCAAGCCCACTGCCGACGGCCTCCGCGCGGGCGGCGACCTGATCGTGGCCATCGACGGCAAGCAGGTCGAGAGCCCGGACGACGTGGCGGCCGCCGTCGAGGCCAAGGCCCCCGGCGAGAGCGTGACGGTCGAGTACTACCGCGGGCGTACGAAGCGCACCGCCGAGGTCGAGCTGGCCCGGCGCCCGGCGCAGTTGAGCGGCCAGAGCTCGCGGCAGGGCGAGAACAGCCCGCTCCCCATTCCTTAGCTCGAATCCGGCGTAACCTCGGACCGTGACCAAGGTCAAGGTCTGTGGCATCACGCGGCTCGAGGACGCCGAGGAGTCGGCGCGGCTCGGCGCCTGGGCTCTGGGCCTGATCTTCTGGCCCGGCAGCCCGCGCGCGTGCCCTCCTGATGCGGCCGAGGAGATCGGCCAGTCGCTCAAGCGCAGGACGGAGGTGACCGGCGTCTTCGTCAACGCGACGCTGGACGAGGTCGCCGCCCTGGCCGACCGCTGCTCGCTCACGATGCTCCAACTGCACGGCGACGAGGGCCCGGCCTACTGCCGCGAGGCGGCCCGGCGCACGGGCTGCAAGGTGATGAAGGCCGTCCGCGTCCGTGACGCGGCCTCGGTCGAGGGGTTGCGTGCCTTCCCCACCGACTTCCACTTGCTGGACGCCTACGTGCCCGGTCAGCGCGGCGGCACCGGCCAGAGCTTCAACTGGGAGCTGGCCCGCCGCCATCGCGGGCCGACCGAGCTAGTGCTCTCCGGGGGCCTGACCCCGGACAACGTGCGCGAGGCGATCGCCACCGTGCATCCCTTCGCCGTCGACTCCGCCAGCGGGACCGAGGCCTCGCCGGGCGTGAAGGACCCCGCTCGGCTGGACGCGTTCTTCCGCGCCGTCGAGGCGGCCGACTCCTCTCCGGTAGCGGCCGCGTGAGCGCCGCAGTCGAGCGGCGCTTCGGCCCCTACGGCGGGCGCTACGTACCCGAGACCCTGATCCCCGCGCTCGACGAGCTCGAGCGCGAGTGGGCCGCTGCCCGCGAGGACCCTGCGTTCCGGGCCGAGCTCGACCTGCTGCTGCGCGACTACGCCGGGCGCCCGACGCCGCTCTACCACGCGCCGCGGCTCAGCGAGGAGGTGGGCGCGACGGTCCTGCTCAAGCGCGAGGACCTCCTGCACACCGGCGCCCACAAGGTCACCAACGCCCTTGGCCAGGCGCTGCTGGCCCGGCGCATGGGCAAGTCGCGCGTGATCGCGGAGACCGGCGCGGGACAGCACGGCGTGGCCTCGGCCACCGCCTGTGCGCTCCTGGGCCTGGAGTGCGTGGTGTACATGGGCACCGAGGACATGCGCCGCCAGAAGCCCAACGTGGAGCGCATGGGGCTGCTGGGCGCCGAGGTGGCCCCCGTGGACGCCGGCGCCCGCACGCTCAAGGAGGCCGTCAGCGCCGCCATCCGCGACTGGGTGGCCAACGTGGCCACCACGCACTACGTGATCGGCTCCGCCGTGGGGCCCGCGCCCTATCCCGCGCTGGTGCGCGACCTCCAGCGGGTGATCGGCGACGAGGCCCGCGCGCAGGTGCTGGAGAACCACGGCCGGCTGCCCGACCGCGTGATCGCCTGCGTGGGCGGAGGCTCCAACGCGATCGGCACCTTCACCGCCTTCCTCGGCGACGGCGAGGTGGAACTGGTGGGCGTCGAGGCCGCGGGGGAGGGGCTGCAGGGCACCCGGCACTCCGCGCCGCTCGCCACGGGCGCCCGCGGGATCCTTCACGGAGCGCTGTCGGCGGTGCTCCAGGACGAGGAGGGCCAGATTCTCGAGGCGCACTCGGTCTCGGCCGGGCTCGACTACCCGGGCTCGGGCCCCGAGCACGCCTTCCTGCGCGACGAGGAGCGGGTGCGCTACGTCGCGGTGGAGGACCAGGCCGCTCTCGCCGCGTTCCGGCGCACCGCCGAGCTGGAGGGGATCCTGCCGGCGCTGGAGCCCGCGCACGCCATCGCCTGGCTGCTGTCCCAGCCCGGCTCGGGCGGCATCGAGCTGCTGACCCTGTCGGGCCGCGGCGACAAGGACCTCGCCGAGGTCCTCGCCCTGTCGCAGTGAGCGGGCAGGCCAGGATCGCCGAGGCCTTCGCGGGCCACGGCAAGAAGGCGGCGCTCATGCCGTACCTGATGTCGGGCTTCCCGAGCCACGAGGCCTCGGTGGACGCCCTGAACGCCGCGGCCGACGCCGGCGCCGACCTGATCGAGCTGGGCGTGCCCTTCTCCGACCCGCTGGCCGACGGGCCGGTCATCCACGCCGCCGCCACCGCGGCGCTGGAGGCGGGCGCCACGCCCATGCGGGCATTGGCCGTGTGCGAGGCGGTGGCCGGGCGGCTGCCGGTGGTGCTGATGGTCTACGCCAACGTGGTCGCCGCCGGCGGTCCCGAGGTCTATGCCCAGCGCGCCGCCGCGGCGGGCGCCGCGGGGCTGATCGTGCCCGACCTGCCCCACGACGAGGCCGGCCCTGTGCGCGAGGCCTGCGACGCCGAGGGGCTCGCGCTCGTGCCTCTGGTCGCTCCGACCTCGACGCCCGAGCGGGTGGCCGAGGTGGGCGCGGACGCCCGGGGCTTCGTCTACACGGTCTCGCTCACGGGCACCACCGGGGAGAGGGACGAGCTGCCTCCCGGCCTGCAGCAGACGGTCGAGGGCGTGCGGGCGTCCACCGACGTTCCGGTGGCCGTGGGCTTCGGCATCTCGCAGCCCGAGCAGGCCCGCACGGTGGGGGAGCTGGCCGACGGCGTGATCGTGGGCAGCAGGGTCGTCCGCGCCGCCGAGGAGGGCGGCGCGAAGGCGGTGGGCGAGGTCGTGAGCGAGCTCGCGGCGGCGCTGGCCTGAGTATCCTCGCGCCCGTGGCCGAGACGGCAGCCCAGGACACGCCCAAGACCAAGCGCAAGCCGCCGAAGCGCAAGCAGGTCGAGGAGACCGCCCGCCGCTACTTCGCCGCCCTGCAGGCCCGCGACCCCGACGCGATGGCCGCCTGCTGGAGCGAGGACGGGGTGGAGGACATCGTCCCCCTGCGCGTGATGCGCGGCCCGGGCGAGGTCCGCGAGTTCTTCGCCGGCCTGTTCGCCGCGCTGCCCGACGCCGAGACCACCGTCCACAACGTGGTGGCCTCCGAGCGCCAGGCCGCGGTCGAGTGGCGCACGGTCGGCACCTTCACCGGCGCTCCCTTCGAGGGCGTGGCCGCCACCGGCGGCCGGCTCGAGCTGCGCGGCCTGGACCTGCTGGAGATCGAGGAGGACCGCATCCTGAAGAACACCGCCTACTACGACGGCGCGGCGTTCATGCGCCAGCTCGGGCTGCTGCCTCCGCAGGACTCCGGCCCCGAGCGCGCGATCAAGTCCGCCTTCAACGCGGTGAACAAGGTCAAGCGGACGGTCAACGACCGGCGAGGCCGGCAGTGATCGTCCTCGTCACCTTCACCGTCGGCCTGGTGCTCTGGGTCGCGGGCTGGTCCTTCGGCCTCAAGGCGTTCGACGTCTTCCTGCTCACCGTGCTGATGACGGTCGTGGCGGCCGCCGTCCAGATCACGATTCCGTATCTGAACCAGTGGCTGGGGCGCGACCGGGTGGACCCGGGCGACCAGCTCGGCCCGCCCTCGCCTCCCGGCCTCTAGCTAGCCGAAGAAGGTCTCGGCGACGTCGAAGTCGCCGTCCGGGACGGTGCGCAGCTCGGCGACGGCGTCCTTCAGCGGGACCATCTCCACGTCGTTGCCGCGCAGCGCGGCCATCGTGCCCCAGCGGCCCTCGCTCACCGCGTCGATGGCGGCGATGCCGACTCGGGTGGCCAGCACGCGGTCGAAGGCGGTGGGGGTGCCGCCGCGCTGGGTGTGGCCCAGCACCGTCGCGCGCGTCTCGTAGCCCGTCCGCCGCTCGATCTCCCGCTCCAGGCGCTGCCCGATCCCGCCCAGGCGCTCGTGGCCGAACTCGTCGGTGCCGGCGGTGACGGTCTCCATCGTGCCCTCCAGGGGGACCGCGCCCTCGGCCACCACCACGATCGAGAACGAGCGCCCGCGCGAGTGGCGGCGCGAGATCAGGCGGCAGACCTCGTCGATGTCGAACGGCCGCTCGGGGATGAGGATCACGTCCGCTCCGCCGGCCAGGCCGGAGTGCAGCGCGATCCAGCCGGCGTGGCGGCCCATCACCTCCACCACCATGACCCGGTTGTGGCTCTCGGCCGTGGTGTGCAAGCGGTCGATCGCCTCGGTGGCCACGTGCAGGGCGGTGTCGAACCCGAAGGTGCGGTCGGTGGCGCCCAGGTCGTTGTCGATGGTCTTGGGCACGCCCACCACCGCGACGCCGTGCTCCTCGTGCAGGCGGGAGGCGGCGCCCAGCGTGTCCTCACCGCCGATAGCGATCAGGCCGTCCAACGTGCAGCCCGGCCAGGTTGGCCTTCACCCGCTCGGGCCCGTCGTCGCGCTTGAAGGGGTTCGTGCGCGAGGTTCCGAGGATCGTCCCCCCGCGCGGCAGGATGCCGCGCGTGGACTCGATCGTGAGCTCGGTGTGCTCGTTCTCGAGCGGCCCGCGCCAGCCGTCGCGGAACCCGACGAGGGCGTGGCCGTGGTGGTCGATCCCCTTGCGGACGATCGCTCGGATGGCCGCGTTGAGGCCGGGGCAGTCACCGCCGCCGGTCAGCACACCCACGCGCACGCGGGGCAATCTACTCCTGGAAAGCCGGAACGGACTAGGATGCGGCCCGTCCCAGCAGGAACTAGCTAGGAGGAAATGTTGCGAATCAGGTTGGCAGTGCTGGGCTGCCTCCTCGGCGTCTTCGCCTGGGTGTCAGCGCCTGCGGCAGTGACGACGATGGCGGTGGCGGAGGCGGTGGCAGCAGCGAGGTCGTACAGGGCAACTCCCTGACGATCTACTCGAGCCTGCCGCTCCAGGGAACCTCGAAGGGGCAGTCGGAAGCAGTCATCAGCGGCGAGAAGCTGGCGCTCAAGCAGGCCGGCAGCAAGGTTGGGAAGTTCAACATCAAGTACGTCTCGCTCGACGACTCGACCGCCCAGAACCCCGGAACCGCGGACGAGGGTCAGACGGCCCAGAACGCCCGCAAGGCCGTGCAGGACAAGACCACGATCTTCTACCTCGGTGAGTTCAACTCCGGTGGGTCGAAGGTCTCGATTCCGATCCTGAACAAGGCCGGCATCCCGCAGATCAGCCCCTCGAACACCTACGTGGGTCTGACCGTCGCTCAGCCTCCGGGCACCGAGCCGGGCGAGCCGCAGAAGTACTACCCCAGCAAGACCCGTACCTACGCCCGCGTCGTCCCGAAGGACGACATCCAGGGTGCCGCGCTCGTCGCGACGATGAAGGAGGACGGCTGCAAGAGCGTCCACATCTTCAACGACAAGACGACCTACGGCGCCGGCCTCGGCAAGAACATCGAGTCGGCGGCGAAGGAGCAGGGCCTGACGGTGGAGGGCAACGACGGCACGGACAAGAACGCGCCGAACTACCGCTCTCTGGCCGCGAAGGTCAAGGCCGACTGCTTCGTGGGCTCCGGTGTGACCGGCGAGAACTACGTCCAGGTGTTCAAGGACGTGGCCGCCGCGAACAAGAGCGCCAAGCTCTACGGGCCTGACGGTGTGGCCGAGAAGGCGTTCACGAACGCCAAGGAAGGCGGTATCCCCGCCGACGTGGCCGCCCGGACCAAGGTCACTGTTGCGACTCTCGGACTCGAGGAGTTCAAGAAGCGCAACAACCCGCAGGCAGAGAAGTTCTTCGCGGACTTCGACAAGGAGTACAACGACACGAACCCTGACCCGTACGCGATCTACGGCTACGAGACGATGAAGCTCGCTCTCGACACGCTGAAGGCGACCGGGGACAAGGCGAATGACCGGGCTGCTGTCTCCAAGCAGCTCCTCTCGGAGACCAAGAACCGTCAGAGCGTTCTTGGCGAGTACTCGATCGACGAGAACGGCGACACGTCGCTCACCGATTACGGCCTGTACGTGATCAAGGACGGCGAGCCGACCTTCTCGAAGGTCCTCAAGGGACAGCCGGCCGGTAACTAGGCCGCTGAACGAGTGAAATCGGGGACGGGCTGCCTGCAGCCCGTCCCCGTTTCCTCGTAAGCTGCCGCCCGACCCGTGGAGGCCGCAAGCCCGCCCATCGACAGGACGGCAGCGAGTCGGGCCGACGCTGCCCGCGACTTCCTATCCAGGTGGGGCCTCGTCGCCCTGCTGCTGGTCTTCCCGATCTACTTCGGGATCCAGGACCTCTCCGAGGACGGGAACCTCACCCGCCTCGGCAACAACCTCATCGAGGGCCTCTCCAACGGCGCGATCCTGGCGCTGATCGCCCTCGGCTACACGCTCGTCTACGGGATCATCGAGCTGATCAACTTCGCCCACGGCGAGATCTTCATGATCGGCTCGTTCGTCGCCTTCAGCATGTGGGGCGTGCTCGGGCCTCACCGAGCAGACGGGCACGATCGGGCTGATCCTGGGCCTGCTGGCCACGCTGATCGTCTCCATGCTGGCCAGCGGCTCGCTCAACACGCTGATCGAGCGGGTCGCCTACAGACCGTTGAGAAACGCGCCCAAGCTGGCGCCGCTGATCACGGCCGTCGGCTTCTCGTTCATCCTCCAGAACGTCGGGATCCTGTGGCTGGGCGCCTCGCAGCGCAACGTGCCCGACCTCATCGGCTCCCAGACCGAGCTCTTCAACCTGTTCGGCCTGTCGATCTCGCGCGGTGACCTGCTCGCGGTGGTGGCCACCGTGCCGCTGGTCTTCCTGCTCACGGCGTTCATCGGTCGAAGCCGCCTCGGCAAGGCGATGCGAGCCACCGCGCAGGATCCCGAGGCGGCGCGGCTGATGGGCATCAACGTGGACACCACGATCGCGCTGACCTTCCTGCTGGGCGGTCTGCTGGCCGGAGCGGCGGGCCTGATCGACGCGCTCTACAACACCAGGGTCTGGTACTTCCAGGGCTTCCAGGCGGGCCTGCTCGCCTTCACCGCCGCGGTGATGGGCGGCATCGGCAACATCCGCGGCGCGGTCATCGGGGCACTGATCATCGGGCTGGTCCAGGGCATCGCCGACAACCGCGACGAGATGTTCGGCCTGCCCATGGGCGTCGAGTGGACCTCGGCGTACGTCTTCTTCATCCTCGTGCTGGTGATGGTGTTCCGCCCGCAGGGCCTGATCGGCGAGGAGACGAGGGAAGCGGGATGAGCGCCCTGCGCGAACTGCGCCATTCCCGGCGGGGCAACCTGATCCTGTCCGGCACGGTCATCCTCGCGGTGGCGCTGTTCCCGTTCTTCATCGCGCCGCTTGATCCCTGGATGGACGACAGCATCCTGGCGTTGGCCTACGTGGTCATGGCGCTGGGCCTGAACCTGGTGGTGGGCTTCGCCGGACTGCTCGACCTCGGCTTCGTCGCCTTCTACGCCTTCGGCCTGCTGGTCACCGGCTGGTGGGCCTCGGACCACTTCAGCTCGGCGAACATCCACATCGGGATCAGCGACTTCGTCAGCGACCTGCCCGGGATCCATCTGAACTTCCTGCTGCTCGTGATCGGCGCGATCCTCATCTGCGCGGTCGGCGGGCGCCATCATCGGGCTGCCCACGCTCCGCCTGCGCGGCGACTACATCGCGATCGTGACCCTCGCCTTCGGCGAGATCATCGGCCGCGTCGCGCAGAACGGCGACGAGTTGACGCCGGTCGGCGACAACAAGCTGACCAACGGCCGCCAGTCGATCTCGCCCATCGACCAGATCGACCTGCCCTTCCTGTCCGAGTTCGACCAGGCGACCAACCTCAGGCCCTACTTCTGGACGGTGCTGGCCCTGTGCCTGGTGGTCCTGTTCGTCAACTTCCGCCTGCGCGACTCGCGCCTGGGGCGCGCCTGGATCGCGCTGCGCGAGGACGAGGTCGCCGCCGCGAGCATGGGCGTCCCGCTCGTGCGGACCAAGCTCCTGGCCTACGCGACGGGCGGCGCGTTCGGCGGCATCTCCGGCGCCTTCCTGGGGCCCTACCTGCAGAGCGTCAACGCCAACTCGTTCCAGTTCGGCTTCTCGATCTTCATCCTGGCCATGGTCATCCTCGGCGGGCTGGGCTCGATCTGGGGCGTGGTCTTCGGTGCGGTGCTCTTGGCCTTCGTCAACACCCGGCTGATCCCCGACGTGCTCGACGGCGGGGCCGTGCGCGGCTTCTTCCAGGACACGCTCGGGCTGGACTTCACGTTCAGCTCGGTCTCGTTCGGGGTCTTCGGCTTCATCCTCGTCCTGATGATGGTGGTCAGACCGCAGGGCCTCATACCCGAGCGGAGACGCAAGATGGAGTTCGTGGAGCTCGCGGGCACCGAGGAAGCCACCTACGAGGCGCGCGCGTGACCCTGCTGCGCGCCGATCACGTGGTCAAGGCCTTCGGCGGCCTGGTCGCGGTCAACGATGTCGACTTCGAGATCCCCCACCGCTCGATCGTGTCGATCATCGGCCCAAACGGGGCGGGCAAGACGACGTTCTTCAACATGCTGACCGGGCTCTACAAGCCCACAGCAGGGCGGATCGTCTTCGCCGACAAGGACATCACCGGCACGCGGCCGGACAAGATCACCGCGCTCGGCGTCGCGCGGACGTTCCAGAACATCCGCCTGTTCGCCACGATGTCGGCGGTCGAGAACGTGATGGTCGGCCAGCACTCGCGCATGCGTGGCGGCATCTTCGGCTCCGTGCTGCGCACCCCGCGGATCCGGCGCGAGGAGCGGGATGTCCGGGAGAAGGCGCGGGAGACGCTGCTGTACGTGGGCCTGCGCGAGACCGAACTGGAGCAGATAGCCGCCAACCTCTCCTACGGCGACCAGCGCCGCGTGGAGATCGCCCGGGCGCTGGCCTCGGACCCCGCGCTTCTGCTGCTCGACGAGCCCACGGCGGGCATGAACCCCAACGAGTCGGCCCAGCTGACGGAGTTCATGGAGCGCCTGCGCCAGGAGCGCGACCTCACGATCCTGCTCATCGAGCACGACATGAAGGTCGTCATGGGCGTCTCGGAGCGCATCACCGTGCTCGACCACGGCGAGAAGATCGCCGAGGGCGAGCCGGCCGAGGTCCGCGAGGACGAGCGGGTGGTCGAGGCCTACCTCGGCAAGCGGGAGGGGGCGGCCTGATGGCGCTGCTCGAGGTCGACGACATCCACACCTTCTACGGCAACATCGAGGCGCTGAAGGGCGTCTCGGTGACCGTCGAGGAGGGCGAGGTGGTGACCCTGATCGGCTCCAACGGAGCGGGGAAGTCCACCACGCTGCGGTCGATCTCCGGCCTCACCGCGCCGCGCGCGGGCTCGATCCGCTTCGACGGCAAGGAGATCGGCGAGACCGCTCCGCAGGACATCGTGCGGCTGGGCATCTCGCAATCGCCCGAGGGGCGGCACTGCTTCCAGCGCATGACCGTGCGCGAGAACCTCGAGCTGGGGGCCTTCCTGCGCCGCGACCAGCGCATCCAGGACGACCTGGACCGCGTCTACGAGCTGTTCCCGCGCCTGAAGGAGCGCGAGACCCAGAAGGCGGGCACGATGTCCGGCGGCGAGCAGCAGATGCTCGCCATCGGCCGGGCGCTCATGGCCGAGCCCAAGCTGCTGCTCCTCGACGAGCCCTCGATGGGCCTCGCGCCCGTGCTGGTGGAGCGGATCTACGAGACCGTGGCGGAGATCAACCGGCAGGGCACCACGATCCTGCTGGTGGAGCAGAACGCCAACTTCGCGCTCGAGGTCTCGGCGCGCGGCTACGTGCTGGAGACCGGCATGGTGGCCCTGACCGACAAGTCCGAGGCGCTGCGCGACAACCCCGAGGTCCAGAAGGCGTACCTGGGCGCATGAGCTTCGACCCCGTCATCGCTCTGCTGGGCGCCAAGGCGCTCTACCTGCTGTACGCATGGCTGCTTGGCTGCGTCGCCACCTCCTACCTGTCGGGGCGCAAGGGGTACGGGGAACAGGTCGGGCTGGCGACCGGCATGCTGCTGCCGGTCATCTCGATCATCTTCTGGCTCGCCTGGCCGGCGAAGCCCGAGTCGCGCTGGAAGCTCCAGGGCGATGTTCGGAACCGGCGGTCAGACCGCGGCCGAGGCCCGCGCCGAGCTCCACGCCGAGGACGAGAACTCGTGAACCCGCCCGACGGCAACGCCTTCGCCCTCTACGCGCCCCTGATTGTGCTGGCGCTCGTCTACGGGGCGCTGTTCGTGGCGGCGGCCGCCGCCGGGACCCGAAGCGGGCCGGAGGCGCGCGAGCGGGTGCAGGACATTGCGTTTGGGGTGGGCCTGCTGGCCGCCGCCTACACCCTCGTGCTGTTCGTGGTCTCGCTGGTCACGCTGCCCGACCTGGTCGTCGACCTGATCCGGATCGTGCTCGTGGTCGGCGCGTTCTTCGCCGTGCTGATGTCGGCGCTGTTCGCGATCATCGAGCTACTGCTCGGCCGCAGCCGCCGGACTCAGCCCTTGTCGGTCGCCGAGCGCAGCGCCGACTCCAGCTCGGGCTGAGCGAAGCCGTACCCGAGCTCCTCGAGCCGGGCGGGGAGCATGCGCTGGCCGGTGATGACGATGTGCGCCATCTCGCCGTACAGGGTCTTCACCGCGAGGGCCGGCACCGGCGCAAAGGCCGGGCGCTTGAGCACGCGGCCGAGCGTCTTGGACAGCTCCTTGTTGGTGGCGGGGGAGGGGGCGGACACGTTCACCGGCCCGCTCGCCGCATCGTTCTCCAGCACGGCCAGGACCGCCCCGGTCACGTCGTCGAGGTGGACCCAGGGGACGTACTGGTCTCCGCCGGCCACCGGGCCGCCGATACCCAGCTTGAAGAAGGGCAGCATCTTCTCGAGCGCGCCGCCCTCGGGGGAGAGCACCACGCCCGTCCGCGTGGTGACCACGCGCACGCCCAGCTCCTGCGCCTTGTTGGCCTCCGCCTCCCACTCCACGACGAGCCCGGCGAGGAAGTCGTCTCCCGCGGGCGAAGACTCGGTCAGCTTCTCGTCGCCGCGGTTGCCGTAGAAGCCGCTGGCCGACTGGGACACGAGCACCTTCGGCCGCTGCTCGGCCGCCCTCAGGCCCTCCACCACCTGCCGGGTGGACAGCACGCGTGAGTCGCGCAGCTCCCGCTTGACCTCGTCGGTCCAGCGCTGGTCGATGGGCTCGCCCAGCAGGTGGACGATCGCGTCCTGACCCTCGATCGCCTCGGCCGGGGGTGGCTCCTCCTTCGGGTTGGCCCACTGGACCACGTCGGGCCCGGCGCTTCGCGAGAGCGAGGTCACCTCGTGGCCCTGCGCCTTCAGCTTCTCCACCAGCGGGCGCCCCACGTTCCCGGTGGCTCCGGTGACCGTGACCTTCATGTTCGTTCCTCCTGAGTCAGTCGACGACTGGCTCGAACTCTCGCTCGGCCTCTTCGGCTACGGCCCGGGCCACCGCCTGGCTCACATCGCGGTTGAAGACGCTCGGCACGATGTACTCCTCGTCCAGCTCCTCGTCGGCCACCGCGCTGGCGATACCCTCGGCGGCGGCGATCTTCATCTGGTCGGTGATCGCGGTCGCGCGCGAGTCCAGCGCGCCCGCGGAAGACGCCCGGGAAGGCCAGCACGTTGTTGATCTGGTTGGGGTAGTCCGAGCGCCCCGTCGCCATGACGCGCGCGTAGGCGACGGCCTCGTCGGGCTGGACCTCCGGGTTGGGATTGGCCATCGCGAACACGAACGGCTCGGGGTTCATCAGCGCCAGGTCCTTGGCGTCGATGATGCCCGGCCCGCTCAGGCCGATGAAGAGGTCGGTGCCCTCCAGGACGTCGCGAGGGGACCCGGAGCGGCCGTCGTCGTTGGTGTGCTCGGCCAGCCAGCGCTTCGGGGCGTTCATCGAGCCGGCCTCGTAGTCCTCGCGGCCGGGGTGGATGGCGCCGTAGCGGTCGCAGGCCACCAGCCCGCCCAGGCCGGCGTCGAGGCAGATCTTGGCCACGGCGACGCCCGCGGCGCCCGCGCCCACCATCACCGCGTTGAGGTCCTCCATGCGGCGGTCGGTCAGCCGGCAGGCGTTGATGAGCGCGGCCAGCACCACGATCGCGGTGCCGTGCTGGTCGTCGTGGAAGACGGGGATGTCGAGCTCCTCCACCAGCCGCTGCTCGATCTCGAAGCAGCGCGGCGAGGAGATGTCCTCGAGGTTGATGCCGCCGAAGGTGGGCGACATGCGGATGACCGTCTCCACGATCTCGTCGGGATCCTTCGTGTTCAGGCAGATCGGGAAGGCGTCGACGTCGGCGAACTCCTTGAAGAGCATCGCCTTGCCCTCCATGACGGGCATCGCCGCCTCGGGGCCGATGTCGCCCAGGCCCAGGACGGCCGTGCCGTCGGAGACCACGGCCACGGTGTTGGCCTTGATCGTGTACTTGAACGCCTTCTGGCGATTCTCGGAGATGGCCGAGCAGACCCGGGCCACGCCCGGCGTGTAGGCCATGGAGAGGTCGTCGCGGGTCTTCAGCGGCGAGGCGAGGGCGGTGTGGATCTTGCCGCCGCGGTGGAGCTCGAAGGTCCGGTCGGTGATCTCCACCACGCGCACCTCGCGCACGTCCTGCACCGCGGTGATCACCTGCCCGCGGTGCTCGATCGAGTGGCACTCCACCGTGATCTCGCGCAGGGTGCCGCCGCCGGTGGCCTCCACGGTGTCCACGGCCACGATTGCGCCGCCGGTGCGGGTGATGGCCGAGGTGACCTTCGACAGGGAGCCCCGCTCCTGCGGGAGCTCGACCCGGATGGTCAGCGAGAACTGGGCGGACGTGGTGGCCACCGACGAAACGTACCTACGATGGGACGGTGCCGGACGGCGACCGCCCAGAGCTCTTCCTCATCGACGGCAACAGCCTCGTCTACCGGGCCTTCTTCGCGCTGCCCGAGACCATCGCCACGTCGAAGGGCCAGCCCACAAACGCCATCTTCGGCTTCGCCTCGATGCTGGTGAAGATCCTCACCGAGCACGGCCAGCAGCCCACGCTAGTCGTGTGGGACGCGGGCATGTCCGGGCGCAAGGAGGTCTACCCCGAGTACAAGGCCCAGCGCTCTACCAAGCCCGACCTCCTGTCCGAGCAGTGGCCCCACCTGCAGCCGCTCGTCGACGCCTTCGGCTACACGAACGTGAAGGTCGACGGCTTCGAGGCCGACGACGTGATCGCCTCCCTGGCCACCAAGGCGCGCGAGCAGGACATCGACGTGATGGTGGTGACCGGCGACCGCGACCTCTTCCAGCTGATCGAGCCCGGCATCCGGGTCATGGCCACCAGCCGCGGCATCACGGAGACCAAGGTCTACGACCGCGACGCGGTGATCGACCGCTACGGCATCGCGCCGGAGCTGGTCCCCGACTTCACCGGCCTCAAGGGCGACACGTCGGACAACATCCCCGGCGTCCCCGGGATCGGAGAGAAGACCGCCTCCCAGCTGCTGCAGGAGCACGGCGACCTCGAGGGCGTGCTGGCCAACATCGACTCGATCTCGGGGGCCAAGCGCAAGGAGAACCTGACCAACCACGCCGACGACGCGCGCGTCTCCAAGCAGCTCGCCACCGCGGTGCGCACGGTCGAGGTGGACGTGGACCTCAACGAGTCGCTCGCGCGCGAGCCCGACCGCTCCCGCCTGCGCGAGGTGTTCCGCGAGTTCGAGCTGCGCGACCCGCTGCGCCGTCTGGAAGAGGCCCTCGGCGACGAGGAGGAGGCCGCCCCGCGCGAGCAGCCCGAGGAGCGCATCGCCGTGCGCTCACGCGAGGTGGCGCCCGCCGAGCTCGCGAACCTGGAGGGAGAGCTGCTCACGGTGGCCGCACGCCGGGCCGCGCCCACCGAGCCGCCCGAGGGCGAGCTGCTGCCCGCCGACGACGCCGAGGACCTCGGCTTCGCGGCCTACGCCGGCGGCGAAGGTGCTGGCGGGCAAGGCCGAGACCCTCGACGCCGTGACCATGGCGCTCGGCGAGCGCCCGCTGGTGGCCCACGACTGGAAGACGATCGCCTCGTCCGAGCGCTTCGAGGGCCACGTGCGGCTCGAGCACGACACGATGCTGGCCGCCTACCTGATCGACCCGGCCCGGCGCGGCTACCCGCTCGAGGAGCTGGCGAGCGACGAGGGGCTCGGCGCCGACGTGGAGGGCGGCGACGGCCTGGCGGCCGAGGCCGTCGTGACCCGGACCCTGGCCGAGCGCCAGCGCGCGCGCCTCGACGCCGACGGCCTCACGCGCCTGCTCTATGAGGTCGAGCTGCCGCTGGTGGACGTGCTCGTGGAGATGGAGCGCGCGGGGGTGAAGCTGGACGTCGACAAGGTGCGCGAGATCGGCACGCGCGTGCAGGAGGAGGCCGACGCGCTGGAACGGGACGTGTGGATGCTTGCGGGCGAGGAGTTCACGATCGGCTCGCCCCAGCAGTT
>CAWEOW010000013.1:0-38017 GCA_963810745.1 uncultured Thermoleophilaceae bacterium | reverse complement strand
GGAGCAGCCTAGAAGCGCCTGACCGCGCGCGAGAGCCAGCGCCCCGCGCTGCGGGCCACTGAGCCCGGGCCCTCGGACTCCCGCCGGCGGGCAGCGATGAACGGATACTGGCCGTAGGTGGCAAGCGCCAGGGCGGCCCCGTACTTGCGCGGGACCGGGCGGTAGGGGTCCAGGCAGAAGTCGATCAGCGGGCGCGCTGCGACGGGCCAGGCCGGGGCCTTGCCGCGCTCGGCGGGGGGCGAGTCGAGCATCCGCTCGCAAGCGGCGGCGAAGCCCTCGTCGTCCTCCGGGGGCACGGTCTCCCCCAGCCGCTCGCGCTCCACCAGCTCAGCCACGGAGTCGCCTCCGGTGGTGACCGCGGGTAGGCCCGCCCAGACGTAGTCGAGCACCCGCGTGCGGTAGGAGAAGCGCGCCTCCAGGTGGTCGTGGTGCGCGGAGACCCCGACGTCGGAGTCGAGCAGGTAGGCCGCCCGCTCGGCGTAGGGGGTCCAGCCCTCCTTGAAGTGCACGCGCGTTCCCTCGAGGCCCCGCTCGCGGGCGAACTCGATCGCCGCCTCGGCGGCGCTGGGCACCCGCGAGGGATCGGACGAAGGCCGGTCCACCCCCAGGAAGAAGAGGTGCACGTCGCGGCCGCGGTCGTTTAGGTGCTGCACGGCGCGAATGGGGGTCAGGGCGTCGAGCCAGCGCCAGATCCCGCCACCCCAGATCAGCACCTGGTCGTCGGGGCCGATGCCCGGCCAGGTGCCCTTGAGCGGCGGCGGGCTGCCGGCCTGAGGCGCCTCGGCGGGCACGCCAAAGGGGACCACGTCGACGAACTGGCGGTAGGTCGGGTCGTGGCGGTAGGCGACCAGGTCGATCAGCCCGGTCAGGGCCATGCCCCCCAGCCACAGGTCGCGCTGCTTCTCGCTCGCGCAGATCACGAAGTCGGCAGCGGCGCACTGCGCCATGACGGTCAGCGCCGTCTGGCGCACGGAGGCGGTGGCGCGCGGCTCGGGCTCGCGCGCGGCCGCCTCCAGGCCCTCGACCACGATCGGGTTGTAGAGGTCGGCGACGTAGCGCACCGGCAGCTTGCGGACGCGGCGCAGCAGCTGGCCGGGCAGGCGCTGCGCCACCACCACGTCGTGGCGTTCGAGTGCCTCGTGCAGCGCGTCGTAGTCGGCCACGCCGGCATCGAGGAGCGCGAAGGGCTCGCCGTCGACCCGGCTGGGGGTCGGCGCGGCCAGCGTGACCTCGCACTCGGCGGCCAGCGCGCGGGACAGCTCCAGCGCGCGGATCGCCGGGCCGGCGATGCGCTCGCCCACCGGCTCCTGGGAGACCACCAGCACGCGGCTCACGCGGGCGCCCTCGCGATCAGGCGGGTGAAGAAGCGCGGCTTGGCGAAGCCCGCACGCGCCAGCCAGCGGTAGGGCGGGCGCAAAACCCCGGGGAGGATCTGCGCGGCCAGGCGCGCGTCGACCGGCGCCACCTGCTCGACGTGGCTCGAGCCGAACACGCCGTCCAGGAGCGCGGTCAGGGAGTCCACGGTGAAGGCCTGGCGGTGGTCGAGGTCGAGCATGTGGCTGAACTCCACCGGCGTCGTGCCGAAGCTCTGGGTGGCGTTCGGCGTGCTGAGCAGCACGTTGCGCCGCGCGACGCGGCGGGCCTCGGCCAGCAGCCCGGCCGGGTCATCCAGGTGCTCGATCACCTCGAGCAGCACCACCGTGTCCACCGCTTCATCGGCCAGCGGCAGCGTCGCGCCGTCGTAGGTGTCGGCGTCGACCCCCAGCGCCCGAGCGCGCTCGACGTACTCCTCCGAGACGTCGAGGCCGCGCACGGCGAAGCCGCGCTTGGTCAGCTCCAGGCTGTAGCCGCCCAGCCCGCAGCCGAGGTCGAGCAGGTCGTGCCCCGCGTGCGCGGCGGCGAAGTCCACGAGCGCGTGGTCGACCTGCTCCAGTGGGTCGGCGTCGAGGTACCAGCTGCGGCTGTCGCGCGGCCCCCGCGGCATGGCGCTCACCGGCGCAGCGCGGAGACCACGGAGCGGGCCGTGGGGCTCACCGCCATCAGCAGCGCCAGGTAGATCGCGGCGCCCAGCGGGGCGAGGGCGAGGAAGGGGCCGTCGCGCAGGGGCCACAGGACGGCGCCCATGACCGCGGCGGCGGCGAGCACCGGCAGCAGGATGCCCGGAGAGGGGAAGAAGCCGAAGTTGCGTCGCATCAGGAGGTAGGAGCCTCCCAGGATGAGGACCTCGGAGGCGACCGTGACGATGGCCGCGGCCACTATGCCGTACTCCGGGACCAGCGCCAGGTTCAGGCCCACGTTGAAGCTCAGACCCAGCACGTTCAGCCACAGCGCGCTGGCCTGGCGCTCCTTGGCGATCAGCGCGTAGCCGAAGACCCCGTTCACCCACGCGAGCGTTCCCGCGCCCAGCAGGATCTGCAGCGGCTCGATCGCTCCCTCGAAGTCGTCTCCGGCCACCAGCTCGATCAGCCGCGGGGCGAGGATCGCGCCGCCCACCACCACCGGTATGCCGGCCACCACGAACAGGTCCCAGGACGACTGGATCGCCTGGCGCAGGCGGCTGTCCTCTGCCGCGACGTAGCGCGAGATGACCGGGAACGAGGCGGTGAGGAAGACGGTGCCGCCGGCCAGCACGAACTCCAGGATGCGGTAGGCCAGGGTGTAGAAGCCGACCTCGTCCACCGGCCGCAGCAGCGAGATGATCAGCGTGTCCGCGCGGAAGTAGAGCGCGTTGATGGCCAGCGCCAGCCCCAGCGGGAGGCTCGCCGCCAGCAGTGGCCGCCACACCCCGCGGTCGGCGAGAAAGCGGATGCGCACCAGCCGCGAGCGAGAGCAGCAGGGAGACGATCAGCGTGGCCAGCGCCCCGCCGGCCGCCGCTCCCATCACCGCGAAGAAGCCGAGGTCCAGCGTCGCCACCAGCACCGCGAGCGCGAAGGCCGCAGCGCGGCCCACGACGTCCGCGCTGACGGCGCGGCTCATGCGCATCTGCCCCTGGAAGACCGCCATCGGGGCGCCGTTGAGCATCCCGAGCAGCAGCGGGCCGCCCGCGAGGACGATCGCCAGCCGCACGTCGGGCTCGTAGGGCAGCAGCAGGCTGATGGCTACCGCGACGACGATCGTGACCAGCGACAGCAGCAGTCGCAGCGTCAGCGCGTTGCCCACCAGGCGCTCGGTACGCGACGGGTCCTTGCTGATCTCGCGCACGACCGTGGTCAGCAGCCCCACGTCCGCGAGCACGGCGAACAGCTGCATGTACATCAGGGCGAGCGTGTAGCGGCCGTAGTCGGCCGGCCCGAGGTAGCGCGTGAGCACCGCGATGGAGGCCGCACCGATGGCCAGCACCGCGGCCTTGCCGGCCACCTGGACCGCCGTGTTCGACGCGACGCGTCGCCGATCCGAGTCGGTCACGCGCCTTAGGCTGCCACCTCGTGCGGAGCCTGCAGCGGACCGACGTGCGCTGGGCGGCCGGGCTCGCCCTGTTCGCGCTGGTGCTGCGGCTCGCCTTCGTGCTGAGCTTCGGGCAGGACCCGGGGGCGAGCTTTCCCGCCAACGACACGCTCGCCTACGACCTGCTGGGCCGCTCGCTGGCGTCGGGCGACGGCTACAACTCGTTCGCCGGCGCAAGCGTGCAGTGGCCGCCCGCCTACCCGTTCCTTCTGGGCGCGGTGTACGGCATCTTCGGCGCCGGCGTGACCCACGCCCTGGTGCTCAACGCAGTGCTCGGCGCGGCGACCGTGGGGCTCCTCTACTGGCTGGCGCTGCGCGTCCTGGGGCGCCGGGCGGCGATCGCCTGCGCAGCGCTGCTGGCGATCTTCCCCGGCCAGATCCTGATCGCCGACGTCACGCTCTCGGAGGCGCTCTACACGCTCGAGCTGGTGGGGTTCGTGGCGGCGGCGCTGGCGCTCGGCCGCCGGCCGCGCTCGCTGGTGCTGCTCGGCCTGCTGGCGGGGCTGGCCGCGCTGACGCGGGGCGAGGGCTTCTTCTTCCCGCTGATCGTGCTGGCGATGGGACTGCAACCCGGCGAGGGGCGCGCCGCGCTGCGCCAGACGGCGGTCGTGGCGGGGGTGATGTTGCTGACCGTGGTCCCGTGGACGGTGCGCAACGCGATCGTCGCCGACGCCTTCGTGCCGGTCTCGACCAACTCGAGCACGACGCTGTGGTCGGGCCACAACCCGAGCGCCGACGGCGGACCGAGGTTCCGCGTGGACATCCGGCAGCGGAGCAAACTGCGCGGCGCCGCGCTGGAGGTCGAGGAGGCGCGCATCCAGCGCCGCGACGCGATCGACTTCGCGCTGCACAACCCGCGCCGCGAGCTGGAGCTCATCCCGCTGAAGCTGCGCAGGCACCTGAGCGGCGACTCGCAGGTGATCACCAAGTGGATCAACACCGACACGGACCGCCCGATGGGCAAGACCGCCACGGACGCGGCGAAGCTGTGGGCCGACGTCTTCTGGTACGCGCTGCTGGCGGCGACGCTCGCCTCGGCGCTCCTGTTCGGGCGGCGCCTGTGGCGCGACCCTGCGCTGCGCGGAATGCTCGCGTTCATGGCGATCACGATCCCGCTCTACGGGTTCGTGTACTACGGCAACTTCCGCTACCGCATCCCGCTCGAGCCGCTGATGATCGTGGTCGCCGCCGCGGGGGCACAGCTCGTGTGGCGCCGGAGGCAGGCTGCCTGACGTGCGCCCGCCGCTGCTCCTCGCGCTGCTGTTCGTGGCGGCCGCCGCGCTGTCGGCGCTGACCGTTCTCCACGGGCTCAACCCGCACGACGAGGGGCTGATGCTCCAGGCGGCCGCACGCATCGCGGACGGTCAGCTCCCCTACCGCGAC
Source organism: uncultured Thermoleophilaceae bacterium (assembly GCA_963810745.1). Lineage (GTDB taxonomy): Bacteria > Actinomycetota > Thermoleophilia > Solirubrobacterales > Thermoleophilaceae > JACCZR01. Next base: position 33,189 of record CAWEOW010000013.1, on the reverse strand, counting down.
TTCTGGTGGAACTACGGGCCGGGCCAGCCGCTGCTCCTGGCGGGCCTGCAGGAGCTGTTCGGGCCCTCGCTGCTGCCGTGGCGGGTGCTGCGCGTGCTGCTCGACGGCGCGGTGGCCACGCTCGCCTTCGCCCTTGCCCGGCGGGCGGGCGCGGGCCCGCCGGTGGCCCTCCTGGCCTGGCTGGCGGCCGCTCTGGCCATGGCCTCCCCCACGCTGCCCAGCCCCGTGCCCGCGGCGACCGCGCTGGGGCTCGGAGCGGTGCTGGCGGCGCGCGCCTCGCCCGTCGCGGCCGGGGTGCTCGCCGGGCTGGCGCTGGCTTTTCGCATCGATCTGGGCCTGGCCGCGGTGCTGGGCGCGACGGTGGCCTCGGCGGAGCGCAACGAGCGGGCCCCCCTGCGCGCCCTCGCCTCCTCGGCGGTGGCCGCGGTGGTCGCGCTCGGCCCGTGGGTCCTGGCCGGTGGCGTCGGGCGCTTCTGGGACCAGACGGTCGGATTCGCCGTCGACCTTCAGGGCCTGCAGCGCCTGCCGCTGCCCGGCGCCTGGGACGGCGGCTTCGACCCCGGGCGGATCCTCGACTTCTACTTGCCGTACGTGCTGTTCGCCGGGGTCCTGCTCTGGGTCGCCGAGGCCTTCCGGCGCCGCCCCTCCCCGGCGGAGCTCGCGGCCGTCCCGCTCCTCGTGGCGGGGGTCCTCTACCTGCTCGCCCGCGCCGACGAGTTCCACCGCATCCCGCTCGCCGTGGTGCTGCCGGCGCTTCTGGCGGCGGCGATATGGCGCGAGCGCGGAGCCAGCCGCGCCTTCGCCGCGGTGCTGGCCGTGCCGCTGGTGCTGCTGGCCCTCAACGGCCTGGACCGGCTGCGGATCGACCTCTTCACCGGCCCGCCCAGGGAACGGGTGGACCTGCCGGTGGCCGACGGGGTGCGGGCGCCCGCCGGCGACGCGCGCGAATTGGTCGCGCTGCGGCGCGAGGTCGACCGGCTGGCGCCGCCGGGCCAGGCCGTGTTCGTGGCCAACCCGCGCCACGACCGGGTGCGCGTGGGCGACCCGCTGCTCTACGTGCTGCTCGAGCGGCCCAACCCCACGCGCTACGACGTCATGCAGCCGGGCGTGGTGACCGCCGCGCAGGCCCAGCGCGAGATGGTGGCCGACCTCCAGCGCGCCGGGCCCGAGGTGGTCATCCGCTGGCTGAGCCCCGTGGCCGCACAGCGCGAGGACAACGACTCCGCGCGCTCGAGCGGCGTGCGGATCCTCGACGACTACATCTCCACGAACTACCGGCCCGTCCGCCGGATCGGCGACTACCTGGTGCTGAGGCTGCGCTGAGGCGCCCGCTCCTCGGAAGCGACCACCAGCACCGCCACGAGCAGCAGCGCCGGCATCGTCACCGCCGGCATCTCCCAGTCCCAGTCCAGCCCGGCGTGCACCGCCCAACCTGCGAGCGCGGCCGCGGGGCCGGCGGCGAGCACCCGGTCGCGGACGAGGCCGCGGCGCGCGGCCAGCACCACCCCGGCCAGCAGGAGGGCCAGGCACGCCAGCCCGGCCAGGCCCAGCTCGGCCGCGGTCTCGATGTAGAGCGAGTGCGCGTCACGGACGAGGATGGTCTTCGGCGGGCGCTCGCGCAGCCACTCGGGACTGAAGCCTCCCGAGCCCAGCCCGGCCACCGGGTGGCTCGCGAACGATTCCCCGGCGACGGTCCAGTAGTCGTAGCGCTGGCTCTCGACCGAACTCAGGCGCTCCGCCCGCGGGCCGGTGGGAACCTGGACCCGCTCGCTGCCCACCCCGGACACGCCGGCCAGCAGCAGCGCGAGGATCGCGACCAGCGCGACGCCGGCCACCGCCAGCGCCCCGCGCGCGATGCGGCGGTCGGGCTCCTCGGCCTCCCGCGCCGGGCGGCCGGCAAGGAAGCCGGCGGCGGCCCCGATCACCGCGATCAGGGCCAGCGCCGCGGCGCCCTGGACGGAGGAGGTCCCGTCCAGCGGATCGGCCACCGCGGGCAGGAACGCGACCGAGAGCGCTCCCAGTGCCGCCGCCACCGCCACCAGCGCGCAGGCGACGAGCGTGGAGCGGCGCGGCACGAACACGGCCAGGGCCAGCAGGCCCACGAGGGCGAACAGGATCGAGCCGCGCGAGTAGGTGAGGAACAGCCCGGCGCCGAGCGCGCCCGTCACCGCGCCCGCGCCGATGCGCATCCAGCGCGGCCGCTCGGGGTCGGCCGCCAGGCGGGCGCACAGCACCAGCCCCAGGGCGGCGACCGCGCCCAGCGCGTTCCAGTAGGTCAGCGGCTGGTCGAGGCGTCCCGTGGCTCGGTAACCCGCGCCGGGCTCCACCGCCCACGGCACCATTCGCGTGGCGAGGCCGTAGCCCACCACCACCACGGTCCCGGCCGCCACCGCAGGCTCGGCCCAGCGCGCCAGCGCCCTCGGGCGCAGCACGGTCAGCGCCAGCAGCAGGAAGCCGAGGTAGAGCAGGAGCCGCTGGCCGTCGTCCAGGGCCCGGCCGGCCAGCGGCGCCCAGGCAATGGACGCGAGCGTCAGCACCGTGAGCAGAGCGAGGCCGGCCAGAATCAGCCGCCCCGGCGTCTCGCGCGGCAGGCGCAGCCCGGTGAGCAGGGCGACGATCGCCAGCACGACCCAGACGAGGACGCCCGCCACCAGGCGCGGCTTGTCGAAGAAGCCACCGGAGAAGAACGAAAGGACGACCGGCCCGAGCAGCACCGCCCCGGCGAGGAGCCGCCGCGCCCGCGAGGGGCGCTCCAGAGCTGCCTCCGGCTCCTCCATCCGCAGAAGGGATAGCGGACGGCGCTCGGCGGATGGCGGCCGTGCGACTCCTAACCTTCCGCGCCGTGACCTCGCGGCTGAAGCGTGGGGCCATCCCACTCGTGCTGGCGGCCGGCTCGCTCGCGTTGGCGCTGGCCCAGGACCCGGGCAAGGCGTCCTCCGACACCAAGATCGACCTCCACGTCGACCCGGGCCGCTTCCTGGCCGAGGTCGTCTCGCCCTGGAACGACTCGATCGGGCTGGGCGGGGTCTGGAGCGGCCAGTACTCGGGCTACTTCTGGCCGATGGGGCCCTTCTACGCCCTGGGCCACCTGGTCGGGCTCTCGCCCTGGCTCATCCAGCGGCTGTGGCTCGCCGCCCTGCTGGCGCTGGCGGCCTGGGGCGCCGTGCGGCTGGTCGACGAGCTGTACTCGCGGCACCGCGGGATCGCCCACCTGATCGCGGGCGCCGTCGTGGTGCTCAACCCCTACGTGGTGGTGTTCGCCAACCGGACCAGCATCACGCTGCTGGCCTACGCGGCCCTGCCCTGGCTGCTCATCGCGACGCGGCGGGGGTTGCGCTCACCGGCGGGCTGGTGGTGGCCCGCCGCCTTCGCGCTGCTGGTGGCCTCCGCGGGCGGCGGGGTGAACGCCGCCAGCCTGGGCTGGATCCTCGTGGGCCCGCTGCTACTGGCCGTGTACGAGCTCTTCGTGCTGCGCACCAGCTTCGCCGCGGTGCGTTCCTTCGCGCTGCGAGCCCTGCCGCTATGCCTGCTGGCCTCCCTCTGGTGGGTGGTGGCCACGGCGGTGCACGCGGGCTACGGCTTCGACTTCCTGCGCTTCACCGAGCAGCCCTCGGCGATCTGGCACACCACCTCCCTCACCGAGAGCCTGCGCGGGCTCGGCTTCTGGCTCACCTATACCGAGCTCGACTTCGACCGCACGGCGGTGGCCGCCTTCTCCAACGTTGGGCCGCTGTTCTTCGACCCGCCGGTGGTGGTGGCCTCGCTGGTGCTACCGGCGCTCGGCTTCGCCGGCTTCGTCTTCGCGCGCCGCCGTCCCTACGCGCCCTTCCTGCTCGCGATGGTGATCGTGGGCGCGTTGATCATGGCGGCCGGCTTCCCCGAGGGCGCGCCGCTGCGGCGGACGCTGGTGGAGCTGTACCAGGGCGTGCAGTCGATCCAGTTCCTGCGCACGACCTACAAGGCGGGGCCGCTGGTGATGGTGGGCATCGCGGTGCTGGCCGGCATGGGCACCGCCGCGGTGTGGCGGCGCATGCCGCGAGCCCTCGCTGCGCGCGGTCGGGGCAGGCGCCGCGGCCGTGGTGCTCGCGCTGGCCGCGTGGCCGCTGGTCACCGGCGACGCGGTCGATCCGAAGGTGGAGTTCGAATATCCGGCGGGCTGGCAGCGCGCCGCCGCCGACCTGGATCGCCAGCTCGCGCCCGGCACCCGCTCACTGGTGCTGCCCGGCAGCCTGTTCGGCTTCCACACCTGGGGCGGCACGACCGACCCCGCCCTGGCGCCGCTCACCGACCGTCCGTCGGCCGCCCGCTTCGTGGTCCCCCACTCCGATCCGCGCGCGACCGACTTGCTGTGGACCGTCGACCAGCTGGTCCAGGAGGGCCGCGCCTTCCCCGGGCAGCTGCCCCCGCTGGTGGGGCTCATGGGCGCGGGAGCGGTGGTGGCGCCGTTCGACTACGACGCCCAGCGCGCGGGCAGCGTGCCGCCCGCCGACGCCGCCCGGGCCCTGGCCGCAGGCGGGCTGCGCGGCCCGTCACGAGGCTACGGCCCGCTGCGCGAGCGGCCGGCCTCGTTCTTCTCGCTCGACGGCTCGCTCGCGCTGCCCGAGCTGCGCCGCTTCGGCGCCGGCCGGGGGGCCGGCCCGGTACGCGTGCATCCGCGCGACCCGGCCACCGTGGTGGACGGGTCGGCGGCCGGCTTGGCCGGGCTGGCGGCCTTCGGGGCGCTGCCCCCGGACCGCCCGCTCCTATACGCCGCCGACCAGAGCCCCGGGGAGATGCGCCGCCTGGCCGAGCGCGGCGCGGAGTTCGTCATCTCGGACTCCAACCGCCGCCGCGCTTTCCAGAACACCCGCCTGCGGGCGAGCGCCGGGCGCACGCTCGACCCCGGGGACGCGGTGGCCGAGGACGCCACGGTGCTCGCCCCGTTCGAGGACGGGGCGAACGCGGAGACCGTCGCGGAGTACTCCGGCGCCCGCTGGTTGCGCGGCAACGCCGACGTGAACTTCAACGCCTTCCCCGAGCGCCGGCCGGCGCTGGCCTTCGACGGCGACCCGCGCACCGCGTGGATCCCCAGCGGCTTCCTGCGCCAGGGCACCAGCCCCTACCTCGAGGTCGGCTTCGCCGCCCCGCGCGACGTGGGGGTGGTCGAGCTCCTGCCCTACGCCGACCGCCGCGGCCGCCCGGCGGAGGTACGCATCGCCGGGCGCGAGTACCGCCTGCACGGGGGCTGGAACCGGCTGCGGGTGAACCTGCGCGACGTGGGCTCGCTGCGCATCGAGATCTCTCGCACTGTCGCGCCGCCTCGCAAGGGCGGCCCCGGTGGCTTCCGCGAGGTCCGGATACCGGGCTTTCGCCCGCGCGAGCGGCTGCGCGCGCCGGTCCTGACCGCCCGCGCGCTGCGTGGGGTGCCGCTGGACCGCTCGGGCCTGAGCGTGGTGGCCGAGCGCACCACCAGCTACCTGCCCTGGCGGCGCAACCCGCCCGCGCGCGAGCTGCAGGCGCTGGACGCGCGCGACCGCGCCGACTTCGAGGACCGCATCGAGCGGGTGGTGGAGCTGCCCGCCTCCCGGGCCTTCGCCGCCCAGGCGTGGGTGTCGCCGGGGGTGGACACGCCCGATGCCCTGCTGGACCGGCTGGCCGGGGTGAGCGCCGCACGAGGCCTCAGCTCCTCGGCCCGCTCGGAGGGCGTGCCCGGCCGCCGGGCGGCCTACGCCTTCGACGGCGATCCGGCCCACGGCTGGATCGGCGCGTGGCTGCCCGGGCGGCCGGCCTGGCTGGCCTGGACGTCGTCGAGCCCGACGCGCGTCTCCTCCCTGCGCCTTACTGCGCCGCGCGAGCGCGTGCGCCTCCCCACGCGGGTGCGCCTGGTGGCCGACGGCCGCCCCGGCCCGCCCGTGGACGTGGGGCCCGGGGGCCTGGTCCGGCTGCCGCGCCCTGCGAGCGGCCGCCGCTTCCGGCTCGAGATCCTGGGCGCCGGCTTCGCGCCGAGCAGCCGGCCCGCCGAGTCCGGCGAGCGCGCGGTGGGCATCGGCGAGCTCCGGGCGCCTGGGGTGCCCCGAGTGGCGGCACCCGACCCCGCCGCCCCGATGCGCGGCCGCTGCGGCGACGCCTCCGTGGCCCTCGGCGGGCGCGAGCTCCCGCTGCGGCCCGTAGGCCGCGTCTCCGAGCTGGAGTCCGGCGGCCCGCTGCGGGCGCGTGGCTGCCGCGAGGTCAGGGCCGGGCCCGGCCGCGTGCCGCTGACGAGCGCAGCCGGCCCGCTGCGCACCGACCTCGTGCGGCTCAGCTCGGCAGCGCCCCGGCCGGCCGCGGCCACAGGTGGAGGCCGGGTGGTCTCTCCCGGCAGCTACGACGAGGGCAAGGTGACCGACTCCCGTGTGGACCTCGACGGGCCCAGCTGGCTGGTGCTCGCCGAGTCCTACAACCGCGGCTGGCGGGCCTCCTGCGACGGGCGCGACCTCGGCGAGCCGCAGCCGGTGGACGGCTTCGCCAACGGCTGGCGGGTCGACCGCTGCCGCGTGGCCTCGTTCAGCTTCGATCCGGCCGGTCCCGTGCTCATCGGCTACGTGATCTCCGCCATCGCCGCGCTGGTCCTGGTGGCGCTGCTCCTGCTGCGCCGCCCCGGCCCGCTCGCGCCCGAGCCCGCCGAGCTGTCCCCCTCGGCCGGGGCCCTCCCGGCGCGAAGCTCACCGGCGGTCGCGGTCGCCGTGGGGTTGGTGGCCGCGCTCGTGCTGGGATACGTGTTCGCCATCCGCGCCGGCGTGGTGCTGGGCCCGCTCGTGGCGCTCGTGCTGTGGCGGGGAGTCGGCGCCCGGGCACTCGGCATCGCTGCCGCGCTCCTGCTGGGCGTGGTGGTGCCGGTGATCTACCTCGTGGCGCTGCCCGAGGACCGCGGCGGCTTCAACTCGAGCTACGCCAACGACCTGCTGGGCGCCCACTGGATCAGCGTGGCGGCGGTGGTGTGCGCTGCCCTGGCCGCCTGGCGCGTCAGTACGGCCATTCGGCGTCGCGCAGGCGCAAGGTCACCAGCACCTTGAGCAGCACGTTGCGCGCGAACCACGGCAGCTGGGCCAGCTGGCGCAGACCGTTGCGCGCGCGCTCTGCTCCGCGCAGGTCCTCGCGCCGGTAGCGCGCCAGCGAGCGCGTGCGCCCCTCGTAGCGGAAGCGCCCGGCGAAGGTGACCGAGCGCAGCAGCGCGAGCGTCACGCCGATCGAGGAGAACGAGTCGTGCACGAGCATCACCCCGCCGGGGCGCACGCGCGCGCCCCAGCGCTCGATGTCGTCGCGCGCGGGCCCGAAGCGGTGGGCGCCGTCCACGTAGAGGAGGTCCAGCTCGCCCTGGACCTCGCGAAGGGCGTCCTGTGAGGGCAGGCGGACGTGTGTCACGGCGTCGGCCACGCCGGCTCGCTCCAGGTTCGCGTTGAAGCGCTCGTTGTCGGCCTGGCCCCGGGCCTGCTCAGCCTCGATCTCCTGCGGGCCGCGGTCCCCTCCGGCGTGGGGATCGATGGCCACCAGCCGCCCCCGCCCGTCCAGCCCGCGGGCGAGCACGATCGTGGAGCGCCCGTGGAAGGAGCCGATCTCCACGGCCAGCGCGCCCTCGCCAAGCGAGGAGGCCGCGCGGAAGAGGTCGTCGGCCTGGCCGGGCGACAGCCAGCCCTCTACGTCGCGGATCAGGTGGTGCGGGGTCTCGGGAGGCGTCACGCGGGGAGGGCGACCGGCGGGTCAGGATACTGCCGGGGTCATGGCCGCCCGGGCCCTCGCCGGCAACCGCAGCTTTCGCACGAACCTCGCGCTGATCGTCGGCGCCGCGCTGGTGCTGCGCGTGCTCTACACCGTGCTCGCCGCGCGCGACCTCAGCGGGCTCGGCGACTACCAGTTCTTCCAGAGCGTCCCGAACCTTGTGGCCGACGGCGAGGGCTTCACCAACCCGTTCCTGGCCGCACAGGGCACCTTCGAGCCCACCGCGCTGCACCCGCCGCTGTGGCCGCTCCTGCTCAGCGTCTCGTCCGCCCTCGGCGGGACCAGCGAGCTGGCGCACAAGCTCGTGGGCACGCTGGCGGGCACCGGGACGGTTGCGGTTATCGGTGTGCTGGGCCGGCGCATCGGCGGCACGGCCGTCGGCCTCACGGCAGCGGGCATCGCGTGCGTCTACCCGGTGTTCGTCGGCTCCGACGGCTCGCTGATGAGCGAATCGCTGTACGGGCTGCTGATCGCCACGGTGCTGCTGCTGACGCTGCGGCTGATCGATCGCCCCGGGCCGTGGCCGGCCGCGGGCCTGGGCGTCGCGATCGGGCTGGCCGCGCTCACGCGCACCGAGGGGCTGGCCTTCCTCGTGCTCCTCGTGCTCCCGGCCGCGTGGCTGGCGGGCGGGCCGCTGCGGTTTCGCGCCGGGCTGGCCGCGGTGGCTATCGCCGGCGCGCTGGTCGTCGTGGTGCCCTGGACGGTCCGCAACCACGAGGCCTTCGGCTTCTTCGTCCCCATCTCCACCAACGAGGGCACGGTGCTGGCCGGCGCCAACTGCCCGTCGGTCTACGGGGGCGACCGCATCGGCGAGTGGGAGCTCTCGTGCGTGGCGCGCGTGCGCAGCACCAACGAGGGCGAGCGCGCCGAGCGCTGGCGGCGCGACGGGCTGGACTTCATGCGCGACCATGTCGGGCGGCTGCCGAAGGTCGCCACGGCCCGCGTCCTGCGCACCTGGGGCCTGTTCCCACCCGGGAAGGTGGTGGTCAACGAGGGCCGCCCGAGGTGGATCGCCCAGGTCGAGACGGTCTTCTACCTCGTGCTGCTGCCGCTGGCCGTGGCCGGTGTGTTCTTCCTCCGCGGGCCGCGGGAGCGCCTCGTGCTGCTGGCGCCCGCGCTCATCGTCACGCTGGTCAGCGCCTACGGGTGGGGGCTGACCCGCTTCCGCCACGCCGCGGACATCGCGCTCGTGTTGCTGGCGGCGGTGGCGCTGGTGGAGATCGCCCGTCGGCTCGCGGCCCGCAGGCGCGTGCCATCCTCGGCCGCGTGAGGCGCAGAGCCGTCGTGTGGCGAGTCCTGGGCGCGGCGGTGGCCGTCCTCGTGGCCGCCTGGCTGGCCTTCGGGCTGCGCGCGACGGTGCTCGAGCAGAACGGCAACCGCGACCTGCGCCAGGCCGTGTCGAACCCGGGCGACAAGGCTGCGGCTCAGCGTGCGGCGAGCGACTTCGACCGCGCGTCGCGGCTCAACCCCGACCGCCTCCCGCGCAGCTACTACGCGCAGCTGCTGGTGATCCAGGGGCAACGCGACCGGGGCGTGGCGCTGTCGGACGAGCTCACCCGAACCGAGCCCGAGAACCAAGAGATCTGGGAGACCTCGCTGGCCATCGCGCTGGCGACGAAGGACGCCGCCCGGCAGACCCGCGCGGTGCGCCGCCTGAAGCAGCTCAACCCGCAGGGCGGGATCCAGTAGGTCCCCCTACCGCCGGAGCGCAGGACGGGCGCTGGCCGGCCGAGCACCGCCGGTCGGCCCCCACACCGCGTAGAGCGGTCGCGCAGCTCGGCCGGGCCCAGGCAGCGCGCGATCGCCGTCCGCTGCGGCGGCGCGGTTCGGCTCAGGGGCACCACGACCCAGCCGCGGGCGCGGCGGGCGCGCAGCGCGGCGCACGGCTCGCGTGGGCCGATCAGGTCGAGCCGGTGGCGCAGGCGGTCGCCCGCCAGCACACCCATCTCGCTGAAGGTGATCGCGACGGGCTGGGAGCCGTCGCGGTAGCGGGGGTCCGCCGCCAGCCGCCCGAGCACCGGGCTCTCGAAGTCGCGGCCGGTGGCCACGTGGCGCTCCAGGTAGCCGGGCGCGGTAAGCGCGCCGGCGACGGCGAGCGCGACCACCGCAAGCCCCGGCAACGCGATGCGAGCAAGGGGCGGCCGCTCTTGGGCCAGGCGCGCGCAGGCGAGGCCCGCGCCCGCGCCCAGCGCGGCCCCGAGCAGGGGCACCCACGGCGAGGGCAGCAGCGCCTCCCCCACCCCGCTCGCCTCGACGAGGCCGATCGCCGCGGCCGCGCCCAGCACGGCGGTGGCGGCGCTCCGCCGCCAGCCCCCGGCGCGCGCCGCCAGCGCCACGGCGAGCACCGCCGGCGCGAGGCCGGGCAGGAGATAGCGCGTGGCGTCGCCGGTCCCGGCGTCGAGGTCGCCCAGCAGCGCCACCCCGGTGAGCGGCGCCTGGGCCCAGAGCAGCAGCGAAACGCCGGTGGCCATCGCCGCAGCGAGCACAGCGCGCGTGCGCGTCACGAGCGGAGCCACGAGCCCCGCCGCCAGCAGCAGGATCGCGCCGCCCCAGGTCTCGAGGTAGTAGCCCCCGAGCCGGTCCAGCGTGGCTCGCGGGCGGTCGAGGAACGAGGTGTCGGCCAGGGCCACGACCGGCGGCTGGGGGTCGCCGAACGGAGTGGTCACGTAGGGCCACAGCGGCGAGCCGTGATCGACCAGGTTGCGCACGTACCAGGTGGCGCCCACCACCAGAGCGACGAGCGACACAACCGCCAGCGGCCGGGTGAGCTCTCGCAGCGCGACGCGGCGGTTCCACGCGGTGAGCGCTATGAGGGCGACAGCGAGCACCAGGGCGGTGGTCTTCGTGCCCGCCGCCAGGCCGGCCGCCGCCACCGCGGGGACGAGCAGCCCCGGCCGCCGCAGCGCTCCCGCGCACAGCGCGCCGCAGGCCGTCACCCACGCCAGCGCCGCCGGGTCGGTGCTCCAGCCGTTCGACAGCGAGGTGAGCACGGTGGGCACCGCCACCAGGGCCGCCGCTCCTGCGCCCGCCGCCGCGCGCGGCACCTCCAGGCGCCGCAGCCCTGTCCAGGCCGCGAGGCCGGTGAGGCCGATCACCGCGCAGCCCACGAGCGTCACCGGCACAAGACTGCGCGCCAGGGCCATGTGCCAGCCCAGCAGCACCTCGAGCGCCACCGGGTAGTTGCCGACCGGCAGGTCGTTCCAGATCTGCTGGACGCTCCCGGGGCTGCCGTTCTCCACCCAGCCCGCTGCCTCGGGCACGTGGTAGAGCACCGCGTCGAAGCCGAGCGCCGGCACGTGCAGCGACCAGGCGGTGAAGGCCAGCCACAGGCCGAGGACCGCGCCGGCCCCGGCCAGGACGCCCCGCGGCGTCGAGCGAAGCCAGACCACCAGCTCGTCGCGAGCGGTGGGCTCGGCGTCGGGGATGAGCGCGCGCGCCGCGAGCCATGTTGCCGCAGCGGCGAGCGCCAGGGCGGGTTGGCTGCCGCCGAGCCCGAACAGCCCCAGGACCACCGCCTCGGCCACCGCGGCCGCCGCACCGAGCGCTACGGCGGCCACCACGCGCTCCAGCCCGCGGGCCCCGAGGGCGGATGCGGCGCGCGCTCCGGCCAGCCCGAGCGCGCCCACGGCCAGCGCGAGCAACGCGTGGCTCAGCAGCGTCGCCATCGGCGCGCCATCGTAAAGAGGCCGCCGGGTGCGCTAGACACCTCCTGATGAACACCCGCGCCGAGCGCTTCCCCCTTATGGACTCGCTGCGCGCGGTGGCTGCGCTGTCGGTGCTCGCCTTCCACGCCGCGTTCTTCGCGGGCATGTACGACTCCGACTCGCCGCTGCGGCCCTACCTCGCCCAGCCGGTGGCGGGCGTGACGGTCTTCTTCGTCATCTCGGGGTTCCTGCTCTACCGGCCGTTCGTGCGCGCGCGGCTGGCCGAGGAGCCCGCGCCGGGCACCCTGGCCTACGGCTGGCGGCGCTTCCTGCGCATCGCGCCCGCCTACTGGGTGGCGCTCACCGTGATCGCGGTCTGGCTCTCGATCGAGACGGTGTTCGACCCGGCCTGGCACATTCCGGTCTTCTACGGCTTCGCGCAGATCTACGTGCCCGGACTGGCGCTCGACGGGCTGGGCCAGGCCTGGACGCTGTGCGTGGAGGTGACCTTCTACGCCTTCCTGCCGCTGTGGGCGTTCGCCACGCGCCGGCTCGGCGCCCGCGGCGAGCTGATCGCGCTGGGCGTGCTGTGGCTGGCCAGCCTGGCCTGGAAGCTGTTCGCCGTCCGCCACCTCGACGAGGCCGACAGCGGCCAGTGGCTGATGCCGCTGCCCAACTTCCTCGACCAGTTCGCGCTTGGCATGGCGCTCGCGGTGCTCAGCGTGCGCGGTCTGCCCGAGCGGTTCCAGGGCGCGGTGCGGCGCGCCTGGCCGTGGTGGCTCCTGGCGGCCGTCGCCTACTGGGCCATGTGCACGCAGATCGGCCTGGAGGGCGTGCTGTCCGAGCGCGCCGGGCCGCGCGAGTTCATCCTGCGCCACGAGATGGGCGCGCTGGTCGCGGCCGCGCTGCTGGTGCCCGCCATCTTCGACTGGCGCGAGGGCGGCGGGGTGCGCCGGCTGCTCGCCTGGCGGCCGCTGCTGTACGTGGGCCTCGTCTCCTACGGCGTCTACCTGTGGCACCTGGCGGTGGTGAACAAGATCGCCAAGGGAACCGCGGAATGGATGCGCACGGACCTGGGCCTGGGCGTCGACGCGCGCTTCTTCGTGCTGTTCACGCTGGCCGCCCTGGGGTCGGTCGCGATCGCCACCGTGAGCTACCGGCTCGTGGAGCGACCGGCCCTGAAGCTGAAGCGGCTCGTGGGCCCACCGCCGGAGCGCCAGCAACCCGGAGAGGCGCTTGGGAGAGCCCGCACCAGCCACTACGCTCCGGCGAGGGTGACGGCACGGGCCGACCGCTTCTTCCTGCTCGACTCCTTGCGCGGCGTGGCCGCGCTGATGGTGCTCGCGGTGCACGTGGCGTGGTTCTCGGGCGCGGGCCTGCCCGAGCGCTGGTACGACTCCTTCGCCTCTCGCCTGGAGGCGGCCTTCGCGATCTTCTTCGTGATCTCGGGCTTCCTGCTGTACCGCCCGTTCGTCAAGGCGCGTCTCCTCGACAAGCCGGCGCTCTCTGCCGAAGGCCTACGGCTGGCGCCGCTTCCTGCGCATCGTCCCCGCGTTCTGGATCGCGCTGACGCTGATCGCGCTGATCGTGGGCCCCGCGTTCTCCAGCGCGGGCGAGGCCGTGCGCCAGTACGGCTTCCTGCAGCTCTACTACGGCGCGGGCGCGAACGACGTGATCCCGCAGGCCTGGACGCTGTGCGTGGAGGTCGCCTTCTATGCGTTGCTGCCGGTCTGGGCCTGGTTCATGCGCAAGCTGCCGGGGCGTGACTTCGAGCAGCGCCTGAGGACAGAGCTGTGGGCGGTGTCGCTCGTGGTGGTCGGCAGCCTGCTGTACAGCGCGGCGCTCGTGTACTCGGGCGCGGTGGAGCGCATCACCTTCGCGCCGATCGGGGTGCTCGCCGCGCTGCCCGGCTACATGGACCACATCGGCCTGGGGATGCTGCTCGCGGTGATCAGCGTGTGGGTGATGGAGCGCGAGGGCAAGCTGCCGAGCCCGATGGCGTTCATCGCGCGCTACCCGTCGGCGGGCTGGGCGATCGCGCTCGTGACCATGGTCGCCGGCGGCGCTGATCATCGGCCACGAGTACCTCTACAGCGCGACGGAGTACATGGGCCGCCACCTGGCCAACAGCATCGTGGCCGTCGCGGTGGTGATCCCGGCGGTGTTCGGCGCGGCCCGGGAGGGCTTCACGCGCCGCGTGCTCGCCAGCAGCGCGATCGTCTACGTGGGCCTCATCTCCTACGGCTTCTACCTCTACCACTGGGCGGTGCTCCGCCAGCTGTTCAACTGGCAGCTCGACGGAACCCTGGTGCTGGGCTCGTACTGGGCCTGGTTCGGGATCGCGCTGGCCGCCGCGCTGGTCCTCGGCTCGCTGAGCTACTACCTGGTGGAGCGCCCGGCGCTGTCGCTCAAGCGCATCGTGCCTCCGCGCAGCCCGCGCGAGGACCGCCAGGAGGCCGTCGCCGACGCCGCGCCCGCGGCGCCGGTCACCGCGCCGCCCGCCGCCTGACCCAGTTGGCGGTCGTCCACCACATCCTGCTCGCTGCGGCGGTGCTTGCCCTCGGCGCCGCCGGCCTGCGCGTGGCGTCCCTGGCGGCGCCCCGCGGGCTCGAGCGGGTCATCGCCGCCGCGGTCCTCGCGGCGGCCACCGCGGTGGTGGAGGTGCTGCTGCTGGGGCTGGTCGGGCTGAGCGACAGCAGCTTCGTGCTGGCGGCCGCCGCCGGGCTCACCTGGCTCGCCGCGCGCCGGGCCCCCGAGCCCGAGCTGGCGCCCCGCGTCGAGCTGGCGGGCTGGTGGGCCGGGCTGTCGCTGCCGGGCCGGCTCGCCGTGGGAGCGCTGGCGGGCGCGTGGCTGGTCTGGCAGGCCTGGCTGCTGCGCTTCCCGACGCTGGGCTTCGACACCGTGCTCTACCACCTGTCCGAGTCGGCGGTCTGGGCCACCAACGGCCACGCGGGCGGCACCGACCTCGTGATCCGCCGCCTGCCGGTGACCAACTACCCGATCACCGACGAGGTCTTCATGTCGTGGGGGCTCGGGCTGGCGCGCAGCCTCGTCCCCGCGTCGCTGATGGTGCCGCCCCAGGTGGCGCTGCTGGGGCTGTCGGCCTGGTGCGGGCTGCGCGCGCTGGACGTCACGCGGCTGCCGCGGGCGCTCGGCACCGCCGCGGTCTGCGCGATGCCGGCGGTGATCGGCTGGCAGAGCAACGGCGCGCTGACCGACCCGGCCTCGCTCGCCTGGCTGGTCGCCTGCGGGGCGCTGTGCGTCGCCTCGCGCTCCCGGCCGCTGCTGGTGGCCCCGGCGCTGGTGGCGGGCGCGCTCGCCATCGGCACGAAGACCACCACCGCGCCGCTCGCCCTGGTGGTGCTGGCGGCGGCGCTGTGGATCCACCGCGCACGCCTGCGCGAGCTGTGGCGCCCGCTGCTGGCGGCGGCGCTGCTGGCCGTGGGCTGCGGCGGGGTCTGGTACCTGCGCAACCTGATCGACCACGGCTCGCCGCTGTGGCCGTTCGTAGCCGCGCCCTGGGGCACGCCGCTGCCGCCCGCGATGGAGTCGGCCAACGACAGCTTCGCGGCCAACATCAAGGAGACGATCGACGTGGTGGGCGACCTCTACGTGGACCGCTTCCTCGGGGGGATCGTGCTGCTGGCCGCAGCGCTGGCGGCGCCGCTGCTGGCCTGGCGCCGGCGGGCGGTGTGGCTCGCCTCCGCCGCGGCGGTGGTCTCCACCGTGCTGTGGGCGCGCGCTCCCTTCACCGGGGTGCCGCCGCTGGAGGTGCGGATCCCCGAGGGCGTCTTCTCCACCACGCGCTACCTCATCCCGGCCGTGA
Source organism: uncultured Thermoleophilaceae bacterium (assembly GCA_963810745.1). Taxonomy (GTDB): domain Bacteria; phylum Actinomycetota; class Thermoleophilia; order Solirubrobacterales; family Thermoleophilaceae; genus JACCZR01. The sequence continues at coordinate 17,985 of CAWEOW010000013.1, read as the reverse complement.
CGGCCGCGGTGGTGGCGCTCGCGCTGGCGGGAGCACCGGCGGCTGGCGTGCCCGCGTGGCGCAGGGGCTGCTGGGCGCCGGCCTGGCGATCGAGCTGGTCCAGGCCTTCAAGCTCGACTTCCCCACCATCCCCTCGCCGCTCACGCCGCTGGCCGGCGCGGTCGTCGGAGCGGCGCTGGCCTGGGCGCTCTCGTCGCTGCGGCTGCGCCTCTCCACCCCGCCCGGCGCTCGTGGCCGGCGCGCTCGCCCTCGGGGCACTGCTCGCCTGGCCGGCGAGCGGCTACCTCGAGCGCCACGCGCAGTCCAAGGTGTTCGCCACCGGGGTCACCACCTGGATGGCGCAGCAGCCCGACGACGACAAGCCGGTGTACAGCGCGCCGCTCGTGCTCGGCCCACTGGCCGGCGACCGCCTGCAGCGCGAGCTCGTGCCGATCCCCCGCGCCACCGATTGCGCAGCGCTCCGCGCCCAGGCCAGGCGCGGCTACGTGCTGCTGTACGTGGGCCCGCCGGCCGACCGCGGCGTCGCCGCGCTGCGGCGCTGCATGAGGCGCCCGCCGGCCTTCGCGGACGCGGCCTTCCGGGTCTGGGCCCCCGGGCCGTGATCCGCCGCCACGTCACCCGCTTCGGCCTGGCGCTGGCCGCCATCGCGGTGGCCGCGCTGGCGATCCGGATCGTCTACGGGCTGCGGGTGATGGGCGAGCACCGCTTCGGCGGCGACGCGGTCGAGTTCCACCTGCTGGCCCAGGTGCTGGTGGACACCGGCTCCTACCTGCAGCCCTTCCCCTGGCTGCTCGACCACCAGGAGATCCCCACCGCCGAGAAGCCGCCGCTGTTCCCCGCCTACCTGGGGGTCTGGACCAAGCTGGGCGCCGAGAGCTACAAGTCCCACCTGGTGGCCACCGCCTTCCTCGGCGCGGGCACGGTCGCGGCCATCGGGGCGATCGGTCGCCGGGTGGGCGGCGCCACCGTGGGCCTGGTCGCGGCCGCGGTCGCGGCGGTCTACCCCAGCCTGATCCTGCTCGACGCCTCGCTGCGCAGCGAGTCGCTGTACGTGCTGCTCATCGCCCTGTCCGTGCTCGCCGCCTACCGCGTCGCCGAGCGGCCCACCTGGCGGCGCGCGGCGGTGCTCGGCGTCGCGATCGGCCTCGCCGCCCTCACACGCTCGGAGGCGCTGTTCCTCGTCCTGCTGCTCGGCCTGCCCGCGGTCTGGCTGGGCGCGCCGCGCGGGGGGCGGCTGCGGCCCGCGCTGGCGGTGGTGGCGGGCTGCGCGCTGCTCGCGGTTCCGTGGGTCGCGCGCAACTGGATCCAGTTCGACCGGCCGTCGGCGATCTCCACCAACGAGGGCGGGCTGCTTGGCCGGGGCCAACTGCGACCGCGCCTACCGCGGCGAGTTCATCGGCACCTGGGCCTGCTTCCCCACCGCGGCGATCGGCCCGAAGAACTGCAACCGCGAGCGCTACCGGAGATCCTCGGCCCCAACGCCTGCTACCCGGAGGTCGACCGCGGGCGCAACCGCAACGAGGCCGAGATCTCCGCGCGGCTGCGCCGGCGCGCGCTGGACTACGCGGGCGACAACGCCGGGCGGGTGCCGGCCGTGGCGTCGGTGCGGCTGCTGCGCACCTGGGAGCTGTGGGACCCGGCGGGCCACGCCAGCGTCGAGGCCTTCTTCGCGGACCGCAACCCGCGCTACAACCGCTGGGCCCAGGCCTCGCTGTGGCTGATGCTGCTGCTGGCGATCGCCGGCGGCGTGCTGCTCCACCGCCGCCGCGAGCCCCTGCGGCTGCTGCTCTCGCTGCCGGTGCTGGTCTCGCTGGTGGCGATCCTCTCCTACGGCTCCACGCGCTTCCGGGCCGCGGCCGAGGTCACGCTGGTCGTCCTGGCCGCCGTGGCGCTCGTGGCGGCGGCGCAGCGGCTTAAGGTGGCTCGGCGGTGAACACGCGCGCCGCCCACTACCCGCTGATGGACTCGATGCGCGGCATCGCGGTGCTCGCGGTGGTGGCCACGCACACGACCTTCTTCGTCGCCTTCCAGGGCGGTGAGACCACCCAGGTCCGCTTCGGCTTCATCAGCGTGACGGTGTTCTTCATCCTCTCCGCCTTCCTGATCTACGGCCCCTTCGTGGACGCCCGGCTCTTCGAGCGCCCGTCGCCGGCGGTGCCGGGCTTCCTCTGGCGCCGCGTGCTCCGCGTGGTGCCGGCCTACTGGGTGGCGCTCACCGTGATCGCGCTCGTGCTCGGATGGGGCTACGTCTTCACTCCCGAGGGCGCGTTCTTCCTCTACGGATTCACGCAGGTGTACAGCCCGGACTGGGTCCTGCAGGGGCTGGTCCAGGCCTGGACCCTGTGCGTCGAGGCCGTCTTCTACCTGACGGTCCCGCTGTGGGCGCTGCTGATGCGCAAGCTGCGCAGCTCGTCGCCGGGGCAGCGGTTGCGCCAGGAGCTGTGGGGCTGCGCCGCGCTGTTCACCGCCAGCCTGGTCTACAAGGCGATCATCAACATCAACGGGTCGATCGACGGCCACTGGGGCCGCACCCTCCAGCTCAACTTCCTCACGTTCCTCGACGACTTCGCGATCGGCATGGCCCTCGCCGCGCTGGCCGCCTACTACCGCGGCCGTGAGCGCCAGCCGCGCGCCATCCGGATCATCGACCGCTGGCCCTCGGTTCCTTGGATCGTCGGCGGGCTCGCGCTGCTCGCAGGCTCGCTGACGCTCGGCCTGCTGGGTCAGGTGGGCGACCTGCGCACGTCGGGCATGCCCTACATGCTGCGCCACTACCTGATCGAGATCATCGCCGTGGGGCTCCTGCTCCCCGCCATGTTCGGGTCCCCGACCCGCGGGCTGGTGCGAAAGGCGCTCGACAACCGGCCCCTGCTGTACGTGGGCATGGTCTCGTACGGCATCTACCTCTGGCACATGGGGGTGCTCGAGGCGATGAAGGAGCTCGGCTTCGAGGACGTGGCCGGCCGAACTGCGATCTGGTGGTTCCTGGTCATCCTTCCCGTCTCGCTGCTGCTGGCCACGATCAGCTACTACCTGATCGAGCGCCCGTTCCTCGAGCCTGCGGCGGCTGGTGCGCTCCTACCCGCCACCGCCTCCGGGTGAGGCCATCGCCGAGCCGGCCCCGACCGCTCCCCAGCGGCCCTGAGGCGCATCCCGTTCAACGCCGCTCTGGCGTGCATCGCGCTGGCCGGGCTGGCGCTGCGGATCCTCTACGCCGAGCTGGCCCACCGCGCCGGCGGGCCGGGCGACGATGTCTTCTACCACCTGCTCGCCAACGCGATCGGCAGCGGCGAGGGCTTCACCGTGCCGCTCGACGCCCTGAACGGGCGCGGCTCGTTCAGCGACTACTCGGGGCCGACCGTGCCGACCGCGCTGCACCCGCCGCTGTTCCCGGCGGTGCTCGCGCTCGGCTCGGCCGTGGGCCTGGACTCCTACGAGGCCCACCGCATCATCGGCTGCCTGCTCGGGGCCGGGACCGTGGGGGTCGTCGGGCTCATCGGCCGCCGGGTCGGTGGCGCAGCGCTGGGCCTGGTGGCTGCCGGGCTCGCGGCGGTCTACCTGCCGCTGATCGCCAACGACTCCGTGCTGATGAGCGAGTCGCTGTTCGGGCTCACGATCGCGCTCACCATCCTGGCCGCGCTGCGGCTGGCGGACGCGCCGTCGTGGCCGAACGCCGCGCTCCTGGGCGCCGCCATCGGGCTCGCGGCGCTGACGCGCTCGGAGGCCCTGCTCCTCGTGCTGCTGATCCCGTTCGTCGCGCGGGCCTGGCGCCCGGCGGGCGTCGCCGTGCTCGCGACGGTGATCGTGATCGCGCCGTGGTGCATCCGCAACAGCCTCGCCTTCGACCGGCCCCTGGGCATCTCGACGGGCGACGGCCCGGCGCTGGCGGGCAGCAACACCGACGTGACCTACCGCGGTGACCTGATCGGCACATGGGACTTCGGCGGCCTGAAGCTGTTCGGCGATGTCGACCGGACCAACGATGCCGACACCGGGCAGAAGCTCCGGGACCAGGGCATCGACTACGCCCGCGAGCACGCCGGCCGCGTTCCGCTCGTGGTCGCCGCGCGGGTGCTCCGGACGTGGAGCGTCTATCCCTTCGACCCGCGGGAGAAGGTTCGCTACACGGCCCTGGCCGAGAAGCGCAAGCGCGGCATCGAGTGGCTCACGCTGCTCAGCGGCTGGGCGGTGATCCTGCTCGGGATCGCCGGCCTGTTCGTGTTGCGGCGCCGCGGCGCCCGGCTGGCGCCGTTCGTGGGGCCGATCGTGCTGGTGACGGTGATCAGCGCGCTGTTCTACGGAGGGGTGCGCTTCCGGGAGGCGGCCGACGTCGCGCTCATCGTGCCTGCCGCCGCCTGCCTGCTGCGCGTCGCACGGCGGGGAGAGCCATGAGCAGCGCGATCGCCAGCCAGGCGAGCACGCTCAGCACCGCGGCGGCGTGGATGCGCCCGCGGTCGAGTTCCACGTCCACGGTCTTCGCCCCCGCCGGCACCGCCACGCCCATCGTCGTGTAGTTGGTCGGCGTCAGCTCGGCGTCGCGACCGTCGACAGTCGCTTTCCAGTCGTCGCTGAACGAGTTGCCCAGCACCATCCAGCCCGCCGCTCCCGGCGGAACGGCGATGCGCCAGTGCGTGGCGTCGAGCTGGCGGGCGCGCAGCGGCCGGAACCCGTTCCCGGCCGGCGCTCGTGGCGCGTCGGGCGGGATCAGCGCCTCACGGCGCGGGTCCAACCGTCCCCGCTCCATGAGCGCGAGCGGGTCCCGGACGCGGCGCGTAGCCGGCACCAGGAAGGCGCGCGGCAGCGCGGCGCGGTCCTCGTAGACGGTCGCGTCGCGGCCGGCGTACACCCGCCGCAGGCGCGGGCCGGGCGGCGGCGCCGCGGGAGGCGCCACGTAGTAGCGCACGTTCATCAGCTGGAGCCCGGTGCGCGCCGGGCCCCGCGGCCGTGCGTAGGCCAGAGCGGGGAACTCCGGCGACGGCTTGCCCTCCTCGCCCAGCACGCGCGAGGAGAAGCGCGACCAGCGGGCCGACTGCGGATAGTCGTAGCCCTGCGGCCCCTCGAGGTCGTAGAGCCCGGTCGTATTGGGCAGGAACACGTTCGGCGAGCGCTCGGTCGGCTTGATCGGGCTGATGCGAAACGGCTCGGGCCGGCTGGCGAGGAAGCGGGCCACCGGCGGCTCGGGCGGGTTGGCCTGCTCGGCCGGGAGCAGCGGGTTGTAGTCGTGCATGTAGGCCAGGTCGAGCACCACCACCACGGCCGCCGCGGCGAAGCACCAGCCGCGTGCGCACCCGTCCCACGAGCGCGAGCACGGCGGCCCCGAGGCCCACGAAGAGCACGATCTTGCCGACGGCGAGCGCCCTCGCCCCCTCCGGCGCGGGCAGGGCGTCGCGCAGCCACTGCACCGTGAACCACACCCCCGCGACGGCCAGCAGGCCGCCCGCGGCGAAGGCGATGCGTCTTCGCGGGAGCCGCTCCTTCAACACGGCGTCGAGCCCGGCGGCCGCCAGGATCGCGCCGGCCAGCGCCACGACGTGGAACACCCTCACGTTGAGGCTGCCCGAGTAGGGCGGAACGTGCGGGACGATCCAGGAGACCGGCGGAATGGAGAAGATCACCATCAGCGCCACCACGGCGGCGGCCAGAAGGCCGCGCACGTAGGGCTCGGCCCGCCGGGCCCACACCCCGAAGACGGCGAACAGCATCGCCGCCACGCCGAAGTAGCCGGTGACCGAGAGGTAGAAGAACAGCGGCCCGCGGTACTCCGGCCCCTCGCCGTAGACGTTCGGCATGAACAGCACGAGCCCGCTGCCGGCGGGCAGGTGCACCGCGCCGTGGTCGCCGTGCACCTCCGCGGTGATCGAGCCCTGCAGGGCCGAGAGGAAGGGAATGATCACGATGGCCGCGGCGCAGACGCCGAGCGCGTGCGCGCCGATGAAGCCGCCGAGAGCGCGCAGGTACTCGCCCGCTCTGCGGCCCCACATCGCGGCCACGAGGTAGACCGCCGCGGCGGCCGAGGACAGCGCGGCGGTCTCGGGGTGGCCGGCGAAGATCGACAGCGCCACGACCGCCGCCAGCGCCGCCGCACGGGAGACCGACGGCTCGCGGCGCAACCGCTCGGTGGTGAGGATGAGGAACGGCAGCAGCGTGAGCACCGTGCCGAGCGGCGTCTGCAGCCAGGCGACGATCGGCGCGCCGAGCATGTAGACGAGCGCGCCCACCAGCGACGGGCCCGCGCGTATGCGCAGCTCGCGCGCCAGCAGGTAGGTGCCGAAGCCCGCCGTGAACAGCTTCAGCACGCACATCCAGCCGATCGCCGCCTTGAAGCCGATCAGCAGCCCCAGCCACGTGAGCGGGTACAGGAGCGCCGACTGCATGTCGCCCAGCAGGGGCGTGCCGGCGTAGTTGTAGGGGTTCCAGAGGGGCGCCTCGCCGCGCCCGAGCTGGTCGCGCGCGATCTCGGTGAAGGGCAGGTTCTGGGTCGCGACGTCGAGGTTCGCGTTGCGGCCGCCCACGTCGAATCCAGGCGGCTTGGAGGCCTGCCAGGGCGGATAGTCGTAGAGCAGGTAGCCGTGCCCCATCTGCCGCCCGGCGAGAAGCGGAGCGAGGTAGGCCAGGGCCACGAGAGCGAGGACGACGGCCGCCATCAGGCGGTCGTTGCGAAGGCGCGCCCTCACGGAGGCGAGGTTAGTTGGGGACTACCCTGAGCCTCGCCGCATGAACGCGCGTGCGACCCGCTTCCCGCTGTTCGACTCGCTGCGCGCGATCGCCGCTCTGACGATCTTCGGCACGCACGCGTACTTCTCGCTGCGCAACAACGCCGACACCCCGCTGCGCCCCTACGCCGCGCGGCTCGACGTCGGCGTCTACATCTTCCTCGTCATCTCGGGCTTCCTCCTCTACCGGCCCTTCGTCCGGGCCCGGATGCGCAAGACCGCGGCGCCCGCGACGAAGGCCTACGCCTGGCGGCGCCTACTGCGCATCGGCCCCGCCTACTGGGTGGCGCTGACCGTGGTCGCGCTGTGGTTCGGCTGGAGCTACGTGTTCGAGCCGGGCAACGCTGTCTGGTTCTACCCCTTCGGCCAGGCCTACCGGCCGGGCCTGGCCATCGCCGGCCTGACGCAGGCCTGGAGCCTCACCGTGGAGGCCGCCTTCTACGTGATGCTGCCGCTGTGGGCGCTGGCCATGCGCGCGCTGCCCGCCCGTTCGGAGCGCGGCGTGCTGCGCAGCGAGCTCGGGGGCCTCGCCCTGCTGGTGGTGATGGGCATCGGCTTCACCACCCTGGCGGCAGCCACCGGCATCACGGCGGGCCGGCTGGACATCGTCCCGCTGCACCTGATCCTGCCCTCGTACCTGCACGTGTTCGCCGCGGGGATGCTCCTGGCGGTGCTGAGCATCTGGTACGAGGAGCGCGACCTGCCCTCGGCCATCCGGCCGCTGGACCGCTTCCCAGGGATCGCCTGGGCCGTGGCCCTGCTGGCGTTCTGGATCGTCAGCACCAAGATCGGGATCGACGGCAGCAACGGCGAGCGGCAGAGCACCGCTCAGTGGGTCGGGCCGCAGCGCGCTGTACGCGCTGATCGGCTTCGCCGTGGTGATCCCGGCTGTGTTCGGCGACCAGACCCGCGGGCTGGTGCGCAAGCTGCTGGCCAATCCGGTGCTGCTGTGGATCGGGCTGATCTCGTACTCGTTCTTCCTCTACCACCTGGCGGTCGTCAATCAGGTGGACGAGTGGGACCTGCCCCTCAACGGCCTGATCGCCCTCGGTCTGTCGATCGCGGTGGCGGCTTTGAGCTACTACCTGATCGAGCGGCCGTTCCTGAAGCTGAAGCGGCTGGTGAAGGGAACGCCTCCGCCGCCGCCCTCTGAGGCAATCGAGGAGCCGGCCCCCGCGGCGCCCGCGAAGATCGCCTGACGGACTCTCTCCCAGCCGCCCGGCGCGGGCAAGTTGCTTCCGTCGCCACCCGCGGGTGGGACGCCGTCGCCCTCCGGCGCTAGGCCGGTGCGGCCGAGGGCCTTCGCAGCACGCTGCGCGTGACCAGCGCGAAGAAGGCCGGCAGCATCGCCAGCTGCAGGGCGACCACGACCAGGGCGACGTTCGTCGGCACCGCGCCTACCACCGGCAGCAGGATCAGCTCCGCTGCCGCCGCCAGGCCCAGCACCGGCAGGAAGTTCGCCCGCTCCAGCGCGATCAGGTACTGAACGGCCAGGTAGGCGCAGGCCAGCAAAGCCATCGCCAGCGCCAGGAAGGGCAGGACGCTGGAGGCGGCCGTGAGGTCGTCGCCGAACACCGCGCCCATGACCTGCTTTCCGAAGAAGGCGTAGAGGACGATCATCGGGACGGCGACGAGGGCGATCAGGCCGAGTGACTTGCCCAGTACCGGGCGGGCGTCGCCCCCTGTGCGGGTCCGCTTGACCGCCTCGGGCAGCAGGTAGAGCCCGAGCCCGATCGCGATCCAGATCACGGCCTTGGCGGCCACCGAGGCGGCGGCGTAGGAGCCCGCTTCGTCGCCGCCGATCTCCCGCTTGACCCAGACGATGTCGATGTTCTGCAGCGCGGCGATCAGCGTGAAGCCGAGGATCGGCACCCAGGCGCGCCCGAACAGGTCGCGCAGGCGGGTCGCGCGGCCCACGAGGCCCGTGGCCGGGGTCCGGAGCGTCGGCAGCAGCGGGATCAGCAGCACGAGGAACAGGACCACCAGCGCGGCCGCCTGGCCCAGGAAGGCGCCGGTCACTCCGAGCCCGATCCCGTAGAGCACGAGGCCGAGCATCAGGCGCAATCCGGCCTCGGCCACGATCGAGCTGCCCACCACCACGTAGCGCCCCAGGCCCTGCAGCGCCCCGCGCTGGATGCAGATCGCCAGCCAGAGCGCGCCCGTGGGCAGGATCGCGCCCGCCGCCCATTCGTCCTCGACGCCCACCAGCGAAGCCATCGGCTCGCGCAGGAAGATCCCGAGCGCCAGCGTCACGCCCAGCAGCAGCATGATCCGCTCCAGCCAGCGCCGCACCTCGACCCCGGGTTTCTCGAGGCCCTCGGCCACGGCGGTGCTGACTTCGCGGGCGGCGGTGGTCTGCAGAGCGGAGCCCGGCACCAGCAGGACGGCGAAGGCCGCCACCAGCGCGCCCAGCGAGCCGTAGCCCGAGGCGCCCAGCAGGCGCGCGAAGACCACCGTGAAGATCAGCGCGATGAAGTTGTTCGCGAGCATCGATCCGCCGAGCGCGGCGGCCCGGCCCGTGTCGGAGCTCGTGAAGCGCTTGATCAGCGAGGGCTGCTCGGTCACACGGTCATGTTCGCGCTCCAGGAGCGACATCGTGCGACTTGCCGTGCCGTCCCACGAGAACTCGACCGCCCGCTCGCGCGCCTGCTGGCCCAATCGCTCGCGCAGTTCGGGCTCGCGCACCAGCCGCTGCGTGCACTCCTGGAGCTCCTCCACGTCGTGAGCGAGGAGGCCCGTGCGCTCGTGAGCGATCGACTCGGGCAGGCCGCCAACGCGCAACGCCACGCTGGGCGTGCCGCAGGCCGCGGCCTCCATCACGGTCAGGCACCAGCCCTCGGCCGAGGAGGCGGTGAGGTTGCCCCAGGTGCTCTGCAGCAGCTCGGCCTTCTTGTCCTCGTCGACGTGCCCGAGCATGCGCACGCGCGACTCCAGGCCCGCGGCGCTGGATCTCCTCCCACAGCGCCTCGCCGTGGTCGCCCTCGCCGGCCATGTCCAGCGTCGCCTCGGGCACCGCCTCCAGCGCGTCGAGCACCAGCTCGATGCGCTTGTAGCGCTTCAGTCGTCCCAGGAACAGCAGCGTGGGCTCGGGCGCGCGCTTCTCGGGCGCGGGCTCGAGCGCGCCCAGCTCGACGCCGATGTAGCCGACGTCGATGCGCTCGCCGTCGACCCCGGTGCGCTCGAGGTCCGCCTTCGAGGCCTCGGAGATCGTGAGGAAGCGCGTGCCGCGGTAGATCAGGCGCAGCGGCGCGGTCTCCAGGAACCAGGCGGCGATGCGGCCGAGCAGTCCCATCTCGGCCACGTAGTGATCGCGGTGCACGTGGTGCACGAGCGCCAGGCGCGGGCTGCGCAGCCACAGCGGCGACAGGAAGGTGATGCCGTTGATGACCTCGAGCACCACGTCGGCCTTCGGCAGCCGGCCGGTGAGGCCGCGGAAGATCACGCGCGGGAAGACCGTCGAGCGCCCGCCGACGCGGTGGATCGTGAGCGGCCCGATCTGCTCGGTCTTCGCGGCCCCCTCGTAGGAGCAGGACACCACCGTGACCCGGTGGCCCCACGCGATCCAGCGCGAGACCTGGCCGAACAGGTTCGTGCCCGTCCCGCCTCCTTGCGGGTGGGTCCAGTCCCGGTCGGTGAGGATCAGGACGTGAAGGGGTTCTCGAGCGCTCTCCTCCACGAAAGAGCAATCGAGGTTAGCGTTGCGCGAAGTCGTGAATCGTGGTTCACTTCTTGGGCTCGCGATGCCCTACCGCCCCACGGAGAAGACCCAGCGCCGCCGCGCCAAGACCCGGGAGGCGATCGTCGACGCCGCGCTCGCCCAGGTGGCCGAGGGCGGCTACGCCTCGGCGGGCGTCCAGGCCGTCGCCGCGCGCGCCGGCGTGGCCACCGGCAGCGTCTACCGCCACTTCGGCTCGAAGGCCGAGCTGTTCGCCGAGGTCTTCCGCCGCGCCGCCCACCGCGAGCTCGACGTGGTCGAGCGCACCGTGGCCGAGACCGGCGGCAGCACGCTCGAGAAGATCGCCGCCGGCGCCGAGGCCTTCGCCCGCCGCGCGCTGGCCGGCAAGCGCCTCGCCTGGTCGCAGCTCGCCGAGCCGGTGGACCCCGCCGTCGAGGCCGAGCGCCTCGTGCTGCGCAAGGGCTACCGCGACGCCTTCGCCCGCACCCTCGACGAGGGAGTCGCCGCCGGCGAGCTCCCTCCCCACGACACCTCCACGGTGGCCGCCGCGCTGGTCGGCGCCCTGGGCGAGGCGCTCGTCGGCCCGCTGGCCGACGCCTCGCCGAGGGACCACGACCGGCTCGTGGCCACCCTGGTCAAGCTCTGCACCGACGCCGTCCCCCGAGAGGAGATCGCACATGGCCGTCGCCTGGCGACAGTCGCCTGACACCCACGAGGTCCTCAACCAGCCGCCGCCGCTGGCCCCCTACAACGTCTTCGACGCCGACCTCTCGCTGCAGGAGGCGATCGCGCGCGAGGGCGGCGCGTGGGGCGAGGACCGCCTGCGCGACACCGGCGCCCTGGCCGGCACGCCCGAGGCCATCGAGCACTCCGAGCGCGCTGAGCGCAACGAGCCCCGCCTGCGCACCCACGACCGCTACGGCAACCGCGTCGACGAGATCGAGCTCGACCCCTCCTGGGACTGGCTGCTGCGGCAGGCCATCGAGCGCGAGATCCACTCGCTGCCCTGGCGCGAGGAGCGCGAGGGCGCCCACGTGGTGCGCGCCGGGCTCATGTACCTGTGGAGCCAGGCCAACGCGGGCGTGATGTGCCCCGTTTCGATGACCTACAGCGTCATCCCCGCACTGCGGCTCAACGAGGAGCTGTCCGCCGAGTGGGAGCCCCGGCTGACCCTGCCGTCGTTCGAGCACGGCGCCCTGGCCGGCATGGCCATGACCGAGAAGCAGGGCGGCTCCGACGTGCGCGCCAACACCACGTCGGCCGAGCCGGCCGGCGACGGCACGTACGAGATCACCGGCCACAAGTGGTTCTGCTCCTATCCGCCCTGCGACGTCTTCCTGACGCTCGCCCAGGGCCCCGAGGGCCTGTCCTGCTTCCTGTTCGAGAGCAGCGACCCCGGGTTCCGCGTACAGCGCCTCAAGGACAAGCTCGGCACCCGCTCGCTGCCCTCGTCCGAGGTCGAGTTCCACGGCGTCAAGGGGCGCCTGGTCGGCGAGGAGGGCCGTGGCGTGGCGGCGATCACGCGCATGGTCAACCACACGCGCCTGGACTGCCTGATCGGCTCGGCGGCCGGCATGCGCTGGGGCACCGCGCAGGCGATCCACCACGCCCGCCACCGCTCGGCCTTCGGCGCCCCGCTGGCCGAGCAGCCGCTGATGCGCAACGTGCTGGCCGACCTGGCGCTCGAGTCCGAGGCCGCGACCGCCACCGCGATGCGCGTCGCCCGCGCCTACGACGAGGACGACGCCCCCTTCCGCCGCCTGGCCACCGCGGTCAGCAAGTACTGGGTCTGCAAGCGCGCGCCGCAGCATGCGGTGGAGGCGCTGGAGTGCTTCGGCGGCAACGGCTACGTCGAGGAGTCGGGCATGCCCCGCCTCCTGCGCGACTCCCCGCTCAACTCGATCTGGGAGGGCTCGGGCAACGTGGCCGCGCTCGACGTGCTGCGCGTCATCAGCAAGGAGCCCGAGGCGATGCCGGCCTTCATGGCCGAGCTCGAGAAGGCGCGGGGCAGCGACCTGCGCTTCGACGCCCACCTGGACAAGCTGCACGGCTTCCCGGTCACCGACCCGCAGTGGCAGGCCCGCCAGCTCGTCGAGGACCTGGCGCTCGGGCTGCAGGCGAGCCTTCTCGTCCGCTTCGCCCCGCCCGAGGTCGAGTACGCCTTCTGCGCCTCCCGGCTGCACGGCAGCAGCGGCCGCGCGTTCGGCATGCTGCCCACCGACGTGAACGCCGAGCCGATCCTCGAGCGAGCGCTGGCCGTCTAGCGCGTTGGACACGCTCACCTACGAGGTCGACGGCCGCGTGGCGCGGATCACGCTCGACCGCCCCGAGCGCGGCAACGGCATCACCTTCGACATGCCCCGCGAGCTGACCGAGTGCGTGGAGCAGGCCAACCTCGACCCCGAGGTGCACGTGATCGCGCTGAGCGGGAACGGCAAGGGCTTCTGCGGCGGCTACGACCTGACCGAGTACGCCGAGCAGCAGATCGCCAATCACGACCCGTCGCAGACGTGGGATCCGGTCCTCGACTGGCAGTACATGAGCCGCAACCTGCGCGGCTTCATGTCCCTGTTCCATTCCGACAAGCCCACGCTGTGCAAGGTCCACGGCTTCTGCGTCGCGGGCGGGACGGACATGGCGCTGTGCTCCGACCTGCTCGTGATCGCCGACGACGCCCGCATCGGCTACCCGCCGGCGCGCGTGTGGGGCGTGCCCACCTCGATGCTGTGGGCGCACCGGATCGGCCCGGAGCGCGCCAAACGGCTCCTGTTCACCGGCGACCTGCTCGACGGGGCGAAGGCGGCCGACTGGGGCCTGGCGCTGGAGTCGCACCCGCCGGAGGAGCTGGACGAGCGCTTCGAGGAGCTGGTGCAGCGGATCGCGCTGACGCCCGTCAACCAGCTGGTCATGCACAAGCTGGCGGTCAACCAGGCCACCAAGGCCCAGGCACTGGACAACACCCAGACCCTAAGCGTGTTCTTCGACGGCATCGCCCGCCACACGCCCGAGGGCTACGCCTTCCAGCGCAAGGCGATGGAGGAGGGCTTCAAGGAGGCCGTCCGCTCGCGCGACGCGCCCTACGGCGACGCCAAGTCCTGAGCCCCTCCGGCTTCTAGCCTGACCGGCGCCGTGCCCGAACCCACCGCCTGCGCCTGGTGCCACGCGCCGCTGGACGAGACCGGCGTGCCCCTGCGCGGGCGTGTGCTGTGCGAGCGCTGCGGGGTGGCCACCACCTCGCCCTGGCCCTCGGAGGGCGAGCTCGACGCCGCCTACGGCGGCTGGTACCGGCCCGAGCAGGGCCGCTTCTCGGGGATCGGCGACGCCGTGCTGCGCCGCTCGCGCGGCGCGCTGGCCCGCCGCATCGACGCGATCGCGCCGCCCGGCCGCGTGCTCGACGTGGGCGCCGGCGACGGCGCGCTGCTCGACGCGATCGCGGCCACCGGGCGCGAGCGCCTGGGGCTCGAGCGCCACTCGCGGCGGCCCGACGTGACCGACTCCGCACTCGAGGACCTCGACCCGCCCTGGTCGGCGATCGTGCTCTGGCACTCGCTGGAGCACCTGCAGAGGCCCTCGGAGACCCTCGCCGCAGCGGCGGGCCTGCTCGACGAGAACGGGGTGCTGGTGGTGGCGGTGCCGAACTCGGACAGCCTCCAGGCGAGGGCCTTCGGGGACCGCTGGCTGGCGCTGGACCTCCCCCGCCACCTCGTGCACATCCCCGCCCGAGCGCTCCTGGCCCGCCTGCGCGAGTCCGGACTGCGAATCACGCGGGTGAGCCACGTGCGCGGCGGCCAGGTGCTGTTCGGCTGGCTGCACGGCCTGGTGGCGCGGGTGTCGGGCCTCGACCTCTACGACGCCATCCGCCGCCCGGAGGCACGCAGCGAGCCGATGGCCGGCGCGCAGCGCCTCGCGGCCCTGGGGCTGGGCGTCCTGCTCTCACCGGTCGCGTTGATCGGCTCGGCGCTGGAGGTCGCGCTGCGCCGCGGCGGCAGCGTCTACGTGGAGGCCGTCCGTGGCTGACATGCAGGGAGCCAAGGTGATCGTGGTGATGCCCGCCCACAACGCCGCGCGCACGCTCGCCCAGACCGTGGACACCGTGCCGCGCGACATCGTCGACGAGATCATCCTCGTCGACGACAAGTCCACCGACGACACGGTCCAGGTGGCGCGCTCGCTGCCCATCCGCCTGATCTGGCACCCGCACAACGTGGGCTACGGCGGCAACCAGAAGACGTGCTACCTGCAGGCGCTGCAGGAGGAGGCCGAGGTGGTGGTGATGCTCCACCCCGACGGCCAGTACGAGGCCTCGCTGATCCCGCGGCTGATCGAGCCGATCCTGGAGGGCCGCGCCGATCTGGTGCTGGGCTCGCGCTTCCTGGAGCGGGGAGCCGCACGCCGGGGCGGGATGCCGCTCTACAAGTGGGTGGCCAACCGTTTCCTGACCACGATCGAGAACCAGATGCTGGGCACCGATCTGTCGGAGATGCACACCGGCTATCGCGCCTACTCCAACCGCCTGCTGCAGGAGATCCCCTTCCTGCGCAACTCCCTCGACTTCTCCTTCGACTCCGAGGTGCTCATGCAGGCCTCCCACTTCGGCTTCCGCATCGAGGAGGTGCCGGCCCGCAGCCGCTACTTCGAGGACGCCTCCTCTATCGGCCTCAAGCCGGCGACCGTCTACGGGCTGAAGACCCTGTGGGCGGGCGTGCGCCTCGTGCTCCATCGCCGCGGCATCCTGCGCTCGCAGAAGTACGTGCCTTGAGGGTCACCGGCGAGCGCGTCTTCACCAGCGAGGCGGGCTTCAACCCCACCTGGCAGCGCCACGTGGCCGCCTACCGGCTGCTGGCGCCGCACCTGCCACCGGGCCGCGTGCTGGACCTGGGCTGCGGCGTGGGGCACTCGTTCGCCGAGCTGGCGCCGCGCGAGACCGTGGGCGTGGACATCGACGCCGAGGCCCTCGAGGGACAGAGGCGCGAGACCGTGGTGGCCGACATGCGCGACCTCCCCTTCGAGGACGGCAGCTTCGCCTCGGTCATCTCCGTGCACTCGGTCGAGCACGTGCCCGACCCCGAGCGCATCCTCGACGAGGTGGTGCGCGTGCTCGAGCCCGGGGGGACCGCGGTGTTCGTGACGCCCAACCGGCTGACCTTCGCCGTGCCGGACGAGGTCATCGACCCCTACCACTTCACCGAGTACGCGCCGGACGAGCTCGGCGAGCTGTGCCGGCCGTGGTTCGGGGAGGTCAAGCTGCTCGGCCTGTTCGGCTCCGAGCGCTATCTCGAGCTCGTGGCCGGCGAGAAGGAGCAGCTGCACGCCCTGCTGCGCAAGGACCCGCTGCGGCTGCGGCGGCTCGTGCCGCGGAGCCTGCGCCAGCGGCTCTACGACGCGCGCCTGGGCCGGGCACGCCGCGATCCCGATCCGGGCGCCGCGGCCATCGAGGTGTCGGACTTCGAGCTTCGCGAGGCCGGCCTCGAGGACTGCCTCGACGTGGTGGCACTAGCTCGGGCGTAGCCCCGTCAAGAGCTTCGCGTCGGCGTCCGACATGCCGTCGATGGGCTCGCCGTCCCAGTTCATGTCGCCCGCCATGGCCTCGAACAAGCCCTTGTGCTCGCGCAGGCTCTGGCCCGCGAAGTGGGCCACCGCGAGGGCGGAGTAGAGCGTGGGCAGGGGGTCGTGCCAGCCCTTGCCGGCGTCCTTGACCTGGGCGAGATCCTCGATGGTGTCGGGCAGCCGCTTGAGGTGATCGGAGAAGCCGTCCGCCAGCACGGCCAGGTCCAGCTGCACGTGGCCGCCGGGCTCGAGCACGAACGTCTCGCCGCTGGGCGGCGCGAGGATTCCCTTGGCCAGCTCGTCGCGGGGCATCAGCAGCACGCCGTCGGTCGGCCGCGGGTTGCACTCCACGTAGCTCAGGCCGTCGTCGGTGATGATGAAGTCGAAGGAGATCTCGCCGGTGTAGCCGAGCTCCGCGATCACGGGCTCGATGAGCCGCAGGGCCTCGTTGGCGTCGATGGACTCGAAGCCGATGCCGGTGGCGTGCTTCCACTGGCGCGGGATGCGGTAGAGCAGGTGCGACGTCACCTTGCCCTCGTGGGCGGTGCTGTACGAGCAGACCGTCTCGCCCTCCACGAACGGCTGGACCAGCCACGGCGACTCGGGCGTCGGGTGGATGTCCTCGATGTTCAGCGCGCCGGCCAGCGGCCCGGTGTTGGTCAGGCAGCTCACGCCGCCACGCGAGAAGGCCGCGCGAGCGAAGTACTTGCCCATGCTCTCCGTGGTGTCCTTGAGCTCCTGGTCGCTGGACACGATCACGGTCTGCGGGATGGGCAGCCCGAGCTTGGTCACCAGCTGCTCGAAGGCGCCCTTGTCGTGCAGCTGAACCAGGGTGGAGAAGGGCGAGGCGAAGACGTTCGTGAACTGCTGGACGCGGTCGAGCTGGGTGGAGAGGTAGAAGACCTCCTCGAAGGCGGGAACGATCACGTCGATCGCGTTGTCCTTCGCGATTCTCTCCAGCTCTCCGATGAAGCCGGCCGTGTCGCTGCGCGGCGACGGGTAGACGAAGTGGCCGGAGAGATACTTGGAGTGGCTGCCCGGCGACAGCGAGTAGTCGTCGGCGGCGAAGACCTCGTGGCCCTCGGACGCCAGTTTGCGCACCATGCCCAGCGCGAAGGGCATACGGGACGACGTGACGAGGATCCTCAAGGGTCGAGCTCTCCTTCGAAGAGGGCGAAGTACGCGCCCTGGGGGTCGCGGGCCACGAGGAAGAGCCCCGCCGGAACCTGTGTCTGGTCGACGACCACCTCGCCGCCGCCGTCCGTCACGCGGCTCTGGGCGCCGGCGATGTCGTCGACGGCGAAGTACGCCAGCCAATGCGATGGCGTGCCGGCCGCCTCGTCGGGCAGCGGCATCATGCCGGCGTTCAGCGTGTTGTTGTTGAGGACGCTCCAGTACCGAGGGCCGCCGCCGGTGTCCAGTTGGTCGAACTGCCACAGGAACAGCTGCTCGTAGAAGCGCTGTGAGGTCTCGGTGTCTGAGCTGTTGAGCTGGTTCATGGTCAGTGCCCCGTCGGCGTTGACCAGCGCCGCTCCGGGGCGGTCGGCGGCCTCCCAGAGGGCGAACACGGCGCCGGTGGGGTCCGCCACCACGCTCAGGCGGCCGGCCTGCCCGGCCGCCGCCGGCCCGGTGAGCACCGTGGCGCCAAGCTCGTTCGCGCGGTCGGTGGCAGCGTGGATGTCCTCGACGGCCACATAGCTCACCCAGGCGGCCGGCTGGCCGATGCCGCTGACGTCGTACAGGCCGGCCACCACGTGGCCGTCTCGGCTGGCCAGGGTGTAGGTGAAGTCGTCGCTCATGGGAACGTCGTCGTAGTCCCAGCCGAAGACGCCGCCGTAAAAGGCCTTTGCTGCCTCGGCGTCGGTGGTGCCGAGATCGACCCAGCAGAACGCCCCGGGGGCGTACTCCGTTCGCTCACCCATCGAGGCGCGACCATACAGTCCGCGACGTGCTGGTGGTCTCCTACACCGCCGAGGCCGGCGGGGCCGGGCGCAGCCTGCTGGATTTCCTCGACTCGGTCGAGCCTCGGCCCGTTCTCGCGGTCCCCCA
>CAWEOW010000012.1:0-17940 GCA_963810745.1 uncultured Thermoleophilaceae bacterium | reverse complement strand
CCCTGGAGCCGTCCCGGCCCCAGGTCTGATGCCATCGGGCGCCGTCCCGGCGCCCGTGACCGTCCGGCTTCGCCGGACTCCTAGCCTTTCCCCCTGGCTTTCCGGCGCTGGCGCATGCTGTAGAAGAGCTTGTCCGTGCCGTAGCCGAGCGGAACGTAGAGCGCGAAGACGAAGACGGTGAGGACCGCGGCCTGTCCGATGGGCCGGCTGAACAGCGGCGAGGCCAGCAGGACACCGAAGATCACGGCCGCGATCGCCGCGCGTTGCACGGCGCCCTTCCAGGTCGGCACGCGGTTCATGCGCTCCTCGCGGCGCGCCCGGGCGTCCTGCTTGGCGTCGGCCTTGCCCTTCGGCTTCGCCTTCGTGGTGGAGACCACCGTCCCCGCGGGCGTCCCCTTGTGCTTGCGCCTGCGCTTGCGCTTCGTCTGGGCCATCAGGCCAATCCTCGCAACACCGGCTCGATGAGGTGCCTCTCGGGGCTGAACCCGCGCAGGTGCACGTCCTCGGGGAAGCCCTCGAACGCGGCCTCGGGGGCCAGGCCCACCAGCTCGGCCTCGGCCACCGGCGCCCGCGCGCGCACGAACTCGACCACCTCGCCCAGCCGCGCGCGTGTGTGGTCCTCGACGTTGGTGGAGACCTGCGCGCGCCCGCGGTCGTTCAGGAACAGCCCGAGGGCGCGGACGCCCGGCAGCCCTCCCCCGCTCTCGCGCAGCTCGCTCGCCACTCGCTTGGCCAGCTCGACGTCGTCGGTGTCGAGGTCGACGTTGAAGGCGACCAGCGGCGGGCGGGCGGCGGCCAGCAGCACGCCGGCGCTCGGATGGGCGTGCTTGGGGCCGTAGTCGGGCACCACATCGCCGGCCTCGATCCGGGCCGCGATTCCCTGCCAGCCGCCCTGGCGCAGGTCGGCGCGCCGCTCGTGCTCGGGGCGGGTGGCCAGCTGCCCGTAGAGCACCACCGGCAGGCCCAGCTCGTCGCCGATCAACCCGGCGGCGGTCAGCACGGCGGCGCAGGCCGCACCCCGGCGCTCCTCGTCGAGGTGCACGACCGGCATCACGTCCATCGCCCCCACCCGCGGGTGCAGGCCCTCGTGGCGGCGCAGGTCGATCCGCTCGACGGCCTCCCGTGCCCCGCCCAGGAGAGCCTCCGGCAGCTCGTCGGGCGCGGCCGCGAGCGTGTAGACGCTGCGGTGGTGGTCCTCATCGGCGTGCAGGTCCAGTAGGCGCGCCGGGTGGAAGCCGGTGCCGATGGCCTCGATCACCTGGTGGTCGCGCCCCTCGCTGACGTTGGGTACCGCGAGCAGTGAGGGCGGGCCGGCCACTGCGCTCAATCTAGATCCCGCCGCGAGAGCGCGAGCGCCGCGGCGCCCGCCAGCGACGCAGCGCCGGCGGCGGCCAGCAGCGCCCAGGGCGGCCAGCCCGGCGGCGGTGCCCAGCCGTCGCCGGTCAGGAAGGACCAGCTGCCGCCCTGCCCGACGGCGAAGCGGTGGGCGTTGGACAGCCAGGCGACGGCCTGGACCAGGGCCACGATCCCCAGCAGGCCGCCGGCCAGGTGGCGCTGCGTGCTCGGCGGCAGCAGCTCGCGGTTGCGGTGGAGCACCTCGCCTAGCCAAAGCGGCAGGAGCACCAGCACGGGCAGCGCGTACCGGCCCTGCAGGGGCCCGATCTCGCGGTAGACGAGCGACATCCCAATCACCACCGCCAGCAGGCCCCCGGCCAACCCGAGGACGGACAGACGGTCGCGGCGCTGGCCCACGGCCAGCGCCGCGCCGCCGAGAACGAGCAGGGCCGCCAGCCACAGCGCGTAGCCGGTCCAGGGCATCGAGGAGTCGGCCGAACCGAAGATGCCGATCGCCTGCAGGGTCAGCTTGGGCAGGTGGGAGAGCGACGGCGCGAGCGCTTCGAGCAGGCTCTCGCCCGAGGGCTCAGGGCGCGGCTGCACGGCGAACTCCCAGATCGCGCCCGCCAGGCCGGCGATCGCCACGACGGCGAAGGCGATGGCGGCCTTAGCCCCACCGGCCTTGATCTTCGGCCACACCTTCCTCGGCCCCGCAAGCAGCAGGACAGCGCCGAGGATCAAAACCGCGAACGCCGGGCCGAGCGCGCGCGAAGCGGCCAGAGCCGCTCCTCCGGCCGCCAGCGCGACCCACAGCCCCCGCGGCGGCGGCTCGTCGCGGGCGAGCCGCAGCAGCGCCGCGGCGAAGCAGACGGCACCGGCCACCTCGGGTCCGGTGGGCGCGAGCACCGAGGCGACGAAGACCACCATCGGGCTGACGGCCAGGGCAAAGCCAAGCAACGAGGTGCGCGGCCCGGCCGAGCTCCACAGCAGCCACAGCGCCGCCAGCAGCAGGGCCAGGCAGCCGGCGAGGGTGACCAGCCGGCCGAGCCGGAGCGCGTCGCGCGGCTCGGCGGCCGCGCGCATGACCACCCCCGTGGGCACGTACACGTAGGGCTGGTAGGTGCCCACGTAGGTCGGCACGTCGGTGGTGACGACCGGCGCCTGAAGGCCGTCGGTGCACGCGCCGGTGGTCTCCCGCGACGCCGTCGTGCAGCCGAAGGTCGAAGCGACCAGTTCCCGCGGCAGCCTGAACTGCCGCCGCGTGCGGGCCTGCCAGCGCGCGGCTCTGCTGTTGGCCGCGCGCAGGAACGCCTCTGCCGCGGCCGGATCCGCTCGGAGGAGAGCCCGGCGCTGCGCGGCGTTGGCCACCGGCGGGCTCCCGCGCATGTCACCGCCGCCGGCGCCGAGGGCCTTGACGTAGTGGGCCCCCTCGTCGGGGGCGGACCCCGGCGGTGTGGCCATCAGCCACGCCGCGCCGAGGGCGAGCAGCGAAGCGCTGAGCAGCAGCGGCACGGCGACCCTCCTCACGGCGTCCATCCTCGCCGATGCGAGGACGGCTACGGGGACTCGGGCCGGCGTGCCCCTCGCAGCTTCTCCAGGGCGGCCTGCTCGCGGGCCTGCGACTCGCGCAGGGCGGCACGCAGCCTCGGCCTGATCCGATGCGGAGCGTCCTCTAGCTCCGCCTTGATCTCGCCCTGAAGCTGCTGCTCATGAACCACGACGGCAGCCAGCATCGCTGTCTCGGCCTCCGGCACCGGCCTCTTGAACGCGCCGCAGGGCGGGTGGTTCGCGAGAATCGGCGAGGGCTATGCTCGCCGTGAGGCTCCGTAGCTCAGCGGTTAGAGCGCACCACTCATAATGGTGAGGTCCCTGGTTCAAATCCAGGCGGAGCTACTGCAATACCCCTGCTCGCCGCCCCTTCCGGACGACGGCGAGATTGGGTTCAGGCGTCGACGCCAGGGGCTGGCATCGCATTGGCGTAGACCCCGTCTGGGAGATCGGCATCTCGCTTTGCGACCAGCAGGTATGTCTCCATCATGCCCTTGCCCTTCACCTCGACAGGCCCCCGAGGCTGGAGTTCGTAGTGCTCCTCAAGCCGCTGACGGGCCCGGTCGCTGACCTGGATCGTGCCGGGCTCCGCGTGTGACTCCATGCGTGCCGCGGTGTTGACTGTGTCCCCCCAGAGGTCGTAGCTGAATTTCGTCCGGCCGATCACTCCGGCGACGACTGGTCCACTGTCGATACCGATCCGCATCTCGAGCCGCACGCCGCGCTCGGCCGCGCAGCGTCTCAGCTCAGGTTGCATGGCCAGCGCCATTTCGGCGATCGCGTCCGCGTGGTCCTCCCGGCGCGTCGGGATGCCGGCGGCCACCATGTAGGCGTCGCCGATCGTCTTGATCTTTTCGACGCCCTGACGGGCCGCAAGCCCATCCCAGCGCGCGAACACGGCGTCCAGCAGCGCCACCACCTCCGACGCGGGCAGGCGCTCCGCGAGCGGTGTGAAGCCGACGATGTCGGCGAACAGCACGGTCACCTCCGGCGAGGTGTCGGCGATGATCCCTTCCTGCTGCTTGAGCCGTGCCGCGACAGGGGCGGGGAGGATGTTGAGCAAGAGCCGCTCGGACTTCTCCTGCTCCTCCTCGCGCGCGCGTACGAAGTACTGCAGCAGCACGAAGGTCGTAGCGGTGACGCCGAGGATGTTGAGGACGAAGAAGGCGATGACCAGGCCGCTTGGGATCTGGGGCGCGCCGGCAGCCAGAGCGGGGTCGAGTACCGCGGAGAGGCAGACCAGGGCCGCGAACGCCGCGAACCACGGCGCCGCTTGGCGGGCGCCCACGAACAGCAGCGCTCCCAGTGGTGAGGTGAACGCCCAGAGAGAGACCGCCGACGAGTTCTCGAACCCACCGAGGCTCCACTGCAGCGCGAACGGCAGGAGAAGGCTCATCCACAGCTGGCTGCGCCGAAACAGCAGGTAACGCCGCGTCCGCGCGAACGTGTAGATACTCGCGGCCGACGCGAGCTGGTACACGAGCGGGATCGCCGCCGACAGCCAGAGCCCCAGGAGGGCGTACGTGACCACCCAGACGAAGGCGAGCGTCGCCATGAGCACCGACGACAGGGTGAGGACGCTCTTGCGAAGGCGAAGGTCTTCGGAGTCGGACGGCAGGGCGCCGGCTCGTCCGAGCACCTCCAGCCAAACGGGGATCCTCCCCCAGCTCACCGCACCGTGACGCTCTCGACCACCGCTGCTCCTCCGCGGCTCGGCAGCATCGTCACTCCGCGAAAGCGCGCCTTCTCGTCGCGCTGGGTGGGAGCACGCAGCGCCGCGCGCCTGAGGATCGCGGCGATGACGACCTCCATCTCCAGCTGGGCGAACGCTGCGCCCAGGCAACGCCGTACGCCGCCGCCAAAGGGCACCCACGCGTAGGGGGGCGGCGCGCCCTCGAGGAACCGCTCCGGGCGGAATACCCCCGGGTCGGGGCCGTAGACCTCGGGGTCGTGCTGCACGAGCATCAGCGACACCGCCAGCTGTGACCGCGGCTCGAACTCATAGCCGCCCAACTCGACCGTCTCCGTCGGGGCTCGGAAGACCTCGGGCACCACGGGTCGGGCGCGCAGGGTCTCCTTGATCACCGCCTCCAGGTAGTCGCGGCCCTCGCCGGACCGCACTTCGGCGACCAGTCTCTGGTGTGCGCGCGGAGTTCGCAGCAGGCGCTCAAAGGCCCAGCCGATCGAGGTCGCGGTGGTCTCGTGGCCGGCGAGCAGCAAGGTGATCAGCTCGTCGCGCAGCTCGCGGTCGGTGAGCGGGTTGCCGTCTTCGTCGCGCGCGGAGAGCAGCAGGGTGAGGATGTCGTCGCGCTGCTCGGAGTCCTCGGCACGGCGCGCCTTGATCTCCTCGTAGAGCAGCGCGTCGACCCGGTCGCGCAGGCGAAGGAACCGGCCCCAGGGACTGTGCGGGCCGAGGTCCTTCTGCACCAATAGGAGGAACGGGTTCGGCGCTGACATCCGCGGCAGCAGCCGCCGCAGCTCGGCGACCCGCGCCGGGTCGGTGATGCCGAAGACGGCCTGGATGATCACCTCCAGCGTGATCCCCTGGGCCACGGTGCGCGTGCGGATGGTCTGGCCCGCTCGCCAGGAGTCGATCTCGCGCCGAGTGGCCTGCTCGATGACCTCGGCGTAGTGCTGGATGGCCTTGCCGTGGAACGGCGGCAGCATCAGCTTGCGCATCCGCATGTGCTCGGCGCCGTCGAGCAGCAGCACCGACGACGGCCCGGTCACCGGCTCCATGATCTGTCGGGGCTCGCCGACGTTGTAGTCGCCGGGCTTCCACTTGAACATCTGCTCGACCAGGTCGCGGTCTGAGATGTGGAAGACCTCGCCGGCGATGGCGTCGTGGGAACGGAAGATCGGCCCATGGCGCCGGCGCAACTCCAACCGTGCCTGGATAGGCCGCATCACCCCCACGACCGTCTGTAGAAGGCGAGGGCTGCGCGGGCCCGGCACCTCGGAGGCCGGCCTGGGCCGGGGAGTGCCACCGGTCGGCCCGGCGCTCTCGTTCGGGGCTGTGGGGGCAGAGGCCACCTGCTGGAGGGAGCCTACGGGGTGGCCGGCGCCCGACGGCGGTGCCCCTCGATCGCCCGAGGCCGCGAGCCGTGATCCCGAGACCAGGTCGAAGGGATGGCGTGAGGACCAGCCGGCGACGACCCCTATCGGGACCAGGAGAGCGATCATCAGGGCCGACTGCAGCGCAAGTCCCACCACAACGAGCGCCAGACACAGCACGGTCGGAAAGCGCGAGCTCGACCGCGGAAGCCTGCAAGCCGCGGGCGTTCGGCGTAGGCGATGCCGCAGGGAGAACGCGGAGGTGCTTGCGCGGCCGAAAAGAAGTAAGCGCACCGACCACTGTCGTCTGCCCGCGTCCCCGTAGATCCGTGAGCGGGCTCCAAGGGCCGGTGCTCGACAGCTGATACCCACCCTGGGCACGGCGAACCACGCGTCTGGTTCTCAGCGTTCCTCTTCCTTTCCGCGAGACACCCAGAGGGACGGGACAGGCAGTGACGATGGACGCAGAGTCCACCTCTCGCGGACCCAGTGGCCACGACCGCAGTGGCATGGAGCTCTCGGAGATCTCCAACGCGATGGTCCGCCTCTACAAGGAGCAGTTCGGTCGAGGCCCCACAAAGGCCGGCACCAACTATGCGGGGCCGGACTGCCTCGTCTCGACGCTCGAGGACTCCCTCACCCCGGCCGAGCGCCGCATGGTCGAGCTGGGCGAGCACCAGCGCCTGCGCGACATCCGGACTTTCTTCCAGCACGCCACCGAGCAGCAGTTCTGCGAGACCGTCGAGGAGATCACCGGACGCAAGGTGCGCGCGTTCGTTAGCGGATGGACACCGAGCGGGACGTCGCCAGCGAGGTCTTCTACCTGGAGCCGCTCGGCACGTAGCCCCGCCGAGGGCTTCGTGTTCGGTGCGGAAGAAACCCCACCACGCGATCTTGCCTTCTCTGATGCTCTGGCTTCTCGTTCGGCGGCTTAGCGAGCCCGCGCAACGCGGCGTTCCCGGCGGAGTTACGGCGCGACCGCTCTCGAGCGCACTCGACCTACTCAGCAGCGTGAAGACTGCTAGCTCGCCGGGGGAGGCTGATACTTGTCGTGCTTGCTCGCCTTAGGACGCTGAGCCTCGTCGCGCTCCGCGGCCCGTTCCTCCGGCGACGCGTGCTCCGGTCGGTCCTGGCCCCGCCACCGCTTCGCGACCGCGCGCTCGTGCGCCTCCGTTCGATCTGAGCCCCCGGCGTCGTGCGTGGGGTGGTCGGCACCCGGCGCACCCCCGTGGACATGCCGGTAGGGATGCAGGTAGATGCCGCTGCCGCGGCGCGTGTAGAAGCCGATGATGACCCCAACGACCATCAGGATCACGACTCCGAGGAAGATCCAGGCTCCCCCGGCAACGGCAATCACCATGACGACGTCCTTCCGGTTGCGAGACGGCTATTCCGCTGAGCTATCCGTTCAGGCGAGATTCTCTCATGGGCTGTCCAGGACCTTTCTACACGGGGGCTTCAAGCGCCGACGTACTCCGCCAGGTGCTCGCCGGTGAGGGTCGAGCGGTCGGCCACCAGGTCGGCCGGGGTGCCCTCAAAGACCACCCGGCCGCCGTCGTGTCCGGCTCCGGGGCCTAGGTCGATGATCCAGTCGGCGTGGGCCATGACCGCCTGGTTGTGCTCGATCACGATCACCGACTTGCCGGAGTCGACGAGACGGTCGAGCAGACCGAGAAGCTGCTCGACGTCGGCCAGGTGCAGGCCGGTGGTCGGCTCGTCGAGCACGTAGACGCCGCCCTTCTCGCCCATGTGTGACGCCAGCTTGAGCCGCTGGCGCTCGCCACCGGACAGGGTGGTGAGCGGCTGGCCCAGGCTCAGGTACCCGAGACCGACATCGGCCAGGCGCTCGAGGATCTTGTGCGCGGCGGGGGTGCGCGCGTCGCCGTCACCCAAGAACTCCTCGGCCTGGGCGACCGACATGGCGAGCACCTCGCTGATGTCGCGATCGCCCAGCTTGTAGTCCAGCACCGCCGGCTCGAAGCGCCTGCCCTCGCACGTCTCGCAGGTGGTGGCCACGGTGTCCATGAACCCCAGCTCGGTGAAGATCACGCCGGCTCCGTTGCAGGTGGGGCAGGCGCCCTCGGAGTTGGGGCTGAACAGGGCAGGCTTGACGTCGTTGGCCTTCGCGAACGCCTTGCGGATCGGCTCGAGCAGCCCGGTGTAGGTCGCCGGATTGCTGCGGCGCGAGCCGCGGATGGGCGCCTGGTCCACCGACACCGCCTCCGCCGAGGCCGGCATGTTGCCGTCGATCAGCGAGCTCTTGCCCGAGCCCGCCACGCCGGTGACCACGCACAGCACGCCCAGTGGGACGTCCACGTCCACGTCCTGCAGGTTGTGGGTCGAGGCGCCGCGGATCTCGAGCTTTCCGTCGAGCTCGCGCACCGGCTCCTTGAGGGCGGACCGGTCGTCGAGGTGGCGGCCCGTGAGCGTCTTGCTCTTGCGCAGGCCGACGACGGTGCCTTCGAACGTGATGGTGCCGCCGTCGCTGCCGGCGCGCGGGCCGAGGTCCACCACGTGATCGGCGACCTCGATCACCTCGGGCTCGTGCTCCACCACGAGCACCGTGTTGCCCTTGTCGCGCAGGCGGTGCAGCAGGTCGTTGGTGCGCTTGACGTCGTGGGGGTGCAGTCCGATCGTGGGCTCGTCGAAGACGTAGGTCACGTCGGTGAGCGACGACCCGAGGTGGCCGATCATCTTCGTGCGCTGCGCCTCGCCGCCCGAGAGCGTGCCCGACGGGCGGTCCAGCGAGAGGTAGCCGAGCCCGATCTCCGAGAACGAGTCGAGGCTCTCCTGGAGGGCCCCGAGCAGCGGCGCGACCGACGGCTCGTCCAGGCCCCGGACCCATTCGGCCAGGTCGCTGATCTGCATCGCGCAGGCGTCGGCGATGCTGACGGCGTCGATCTTCGACTTGCGGGCCCCCTCGGACAGCCGGGTGCCGTCGCACTCGGGGCACGTCTGGTAGGTCACGGCCCGGTCCACGAACTCGCGGATGTGAGACTGCATCGACTCGCGGTCCTTGGAGAGCATCGACTTCTGCAGCCGCGGGATCAGGCCCTCATAGGTGAGGTTGGCGCCCCCGACCTTGACCTTGACCGGGTCGCGGTAGAGGAAGTCGTGGCGCTCCCGTTTGTTGTACTTGCCGATCGGCTTGTCGGGATCGAGGAAGCCCCCCTCGCGCATGAGGCGCACGTTCCAGCTCTTGACGCCGTAGCCGGGGATGATGAGCGCGTCGTCGTTGAGCGACTTCGAGTCGTCGTAGAGCTCGGCCAGGTCGAAGTCGGTCACGTTGCCCGTCCCCTCGCAGCGCGGGCACATGCCGCCGGTGCGGTTGAACGTCGCCTTCTTGGTCTGGGTCTTGCCTCCTCGCTCGACGGTTATCCCGCCGCTCGCGCTGACCGACGGAACGTTGAAGGCGTAGGCGTTGGGCGGGCCGATGTGTGGCTTCCCGAGCCGGCTGAAGAGGATGCGCAGCATCGCGTTGGCGTCGGTGACGGTGCCGACGGTGGACCGCGGGTTGGAGCCGATCCGCTCCTGATCGACGATGATCGCCGTGGTCAGGCCGTCGAGCACGTCGACCTCGGGACGGGCCAGCGTCGGCATGAAGCCCTGCAGGAAGGCGCTGTAGGTCTCGTTGATCAGCCGCTGCGACTCCGCGGCGATCGTGCTGAACACCAGCGAGCTCTTGCCCGAGCCCGAGACGCCTGTGAACACCGTCAGGCGGCGCTTCGGGATCTCGACGCTGACGTCCTGGAGGTTGTTCACCCGCGCGCCCTGCACGCGAATGAGGTCGTGACTATCGGCGGCGTGCATCCGCCTCCGGCGGAGGCGCCACCCCCGACCGCCGTTCGATGGACTCCGAGTACGCGGCCGGGCGGTAGGTCAGGATCGGATCGTCGGAGAGCTCGATGCCGTCGACCACGCGGGTGGGGTCGAACACGAGCACATCGTCGCCCTGCTCGCGCTCTTCGTCGGGGCCGGTGAGCTCGAGCGTGCCGGCCTCGACCCACTCGCGCTCGTCGGGCCAGTTGGAGGTGGGGTCATGGGGATCGTCGCCCTCTCCGGCGATCTGGAGGACCAGCGTGAAGCGCACCGGCTCGCGCGCCACCCGCTCGCGGATGTCCTCCTGCAGGTAGTCGCGGCCGCGCTTCTTGGCGTCGCCCGCCGACAGGGGCTTGCCGCGCTCGGCCGGCTCCCAGCGGTAGCGGACCCAACGGTCGCCGCCGTCGGCGTCCAGCCACCTGTAGGCGTGGATCGCGTAGTAGCGGCAGAGGGCGTAGCTCTGCGGCGGACGCAGTGCCGACAGGTTGGCCGGCAGGCCGGGCAGGGCGCGCGGGTGGCGAACGAGGAAGTACGGCATCCGCCACAGCGCGCCGACCGTGGTCGGATTGATCCGCGTGAGCTCGATGAACGAGTCCACCGACTTGGTCGGGAAGCTGGGCGCGGTCTGGCCCAGGATGTCCGTGCGCGAGCCGTCGGGCAGGTAGAACTTCGTCGCGAGGCCGCGGACGTCCGGCGCGTAGTCGGGATCCTCGGGGTCGCCGGAGCCGTTCGAGAGGCGAATGGTCGCCTCGACGGGATCCCCCTGCATGTGCCCGGCGCGAGTGAGGCGCGCGGCCTCGGGCGTCGCGGTGAAGGTGCCCCGGAGGAGCAGGCCCTTCGCGTGCAGGGCCCGGAACCCCGCATGACGACCGAAGCGCTCGTTTATCGCGTCGATCGCCTTCCGCGGGGTGATCACGCGGCGAACCTACTCGATCCGCGCTAGTCGACGGCGTCCACGGCGGGCTCGGCGGCCGACAGCCCGTCGGGGCTGTTGACCCATGCACCCGGCGGCACCCCTACCGGCCCGTCGAGCAGCGGATCGGCGGTGTCCCGCATCCAGTCGTCGAGCCGGGCGTCGAGGTCCGCGCGGATGTCGGCGTGGGCCGGGTCCTCGGCGAGGTTGCGCATCTCCTGGGGGTCTCCCAAGAGGTCGTAGAGCTCCACCCTCGGCCGCGGCTGCAGCGCCCAGCCCGAGGCCACCAGCAGCTCCTTGGTGGGCCCGTCGTCGATGTTGGGCAGCACCGGCTCGAGGCGGTCGCCGAAGTGGCGCACCAGCTTGTGGCGGCGCGTGCGCACCGCGCGCTGAGGGTCGTAGGCCGCGTGGTAGGTCAGCTCGGCGAAGAGCTCGTCGCGCACCGACTCGGCCTCGCCGCCCACGAGCGGCAGGAGCGAGACGCCGTGGGTGTCGGGCGGCACGGGGGCGCCGGCCAGCTCGCAGAGGGTCGGGTAGAGGTCGACGTGCGAGACCAGGGCGTCGGTCACGTGCCCGCCCAGGAAGCCGCCCGGCCCCCGCAGCAGGAACATGACGCCCAGGCCGCGGTCGGAGAGCGTGCCCTTGGCGCCCGGGAAGGGCAGCCCGTGGTCGGTGGTCAGGACCACGAGCGTGTTGTCGGCCAAGCCGTTCTCGTCGAGCGCATTGAGGACCGCGCCCACTCCCTGGTCCAGCGAGCGCGCGCTGGCCTTGAAAGAGGCCATGTCCTTGCGCACCTCGGGCGTGTCGGGAAGGTTGCTCGGCGGCGCGCCGTAGAGCGTGTCGCGCACCGAGCTGGGCTCGAAGAACTCGCGGTGGGTCTCGAAGAAGCCCACCGAGAGGAAGAAGGGCTCGGGCGGGCGGGTACGCAGCAGCTGGATGGCGGCGGGGGCGATCGACTGGACCCGGGTGGTCCCGATGTCGACGATGTGGTCGTAGCCGAGCACGTCGGGCTCGCGCGAGACGTGCTGCTCGCCGATCAGCGCCGACCAGTAGCCGGCCTCGCGCAGCGGGTGCACGAGGTGGCGCCCGTAGTCGTTGAGCTCCCAGCCGCGGTGGGCCAGACCGCTCATCCCGTTCACGTGGGCCCACTGGCCGGTGAGAAGACATGCGCGGCTGCCCGAGCACGACGGCGCGGCGCAGAAGGCCTGCCGGAAGAGCAGTCCCTGGTCGGCCAGCCGCTGGATGTTGGGCGTGGGGATCTGGTGCCCGTATGGCTGGACATAGCGCCCCGTATCGTGGGAATGGATGTAGAGGATGTTGGGCGGGCTCACGATTGTGCTATTTCCCTACCGGTTTTTGGGTACTTTGCCCTTCTCATGGCTCCGAAGACTGCCTACCTCGTCTGCGCCACCCCCCGTAGCGGGAGCACACTCCTATGCGAGCTGCTCCGGGAGACGGGCGTTGCCGGCAGCCCGCTGGAGCACTTCGAGACGCTTCGCCACTCGGGGCTGCCGCGCCAGCCGCGAGAGTACTTCGACGGCGTCGAGGACCGCACGGTGCTCGACCTCCTCCCTGCCCTGCGGGAGCCGGCCCCCGAGGAGCCCGACCCGCAGAGCTGGTGGAACGGCATCCTCGAGGCGGGCTCGTCCGCGAACGACGTATGGGGCGGCAAGCTCATGTGGGGCCACACCGCGGACTTCGTGGGCCGCGCCGCCCCCCTCACCGGCCGCGACGACCTCAAGGGCGTGCTCGACGCCCTGCTCGGCGAGGTTCACTTCGTACATGTCAGCCGCCCCGACACCGTGGCCCAGGCGGTCTCGCTGTGGAAGGCGGTCCAAACCGAGGAGTGGCGCGACGGCGGCAACGGGAGCGACGACAGCGCCCAGCCCGAGTACAGCTTCGCCGGGCTCGACCACCTGCGCCGCCAGCTGGAGCACCAGGACGCCGCCTGGCGGGAGTGGTTCGCGGAGCGGGGCGCCGAGCCGCTCCGCATCGACTACGACGAGCTGGAAGCCGACCCCCGCGGGGCGGCGCGATCGGTGCTGGAATTGATCGGCGTCGACGCGGACGTGCCCGAGCCGCCCCTCAAGCGCCAGGGCGACGAGCGCTCGGAGCGCTGGGCCGAGCGCTACCGCGCCGAGGCCACGAAGCCCGCATGAGCTCGGCGACCGAGCGCGTGCCGCTGCTCCGCTCGCTCGAGGCGGAGGCCGTGCACGTGATCCGCGAGGTCACGGCGGAGTTCGAGCGCCCCGTGCTCCTGTTCAGCGGCGGCAAGGACTCCATGGCGCTGCTGCACCTTGCCGAGAAGGCGTTCCGGCCCGCGAAGCTCCCTTTCCCGGTCCTCCACGTGGACACCGGTCACAACTTCCCCGAGGTGCTCGACTTCCGCGACAGGCGCGTCGAGGGCGCCGGCCACCGCCAGATCGTGGCCAAGGTCCAGGACTCGATCGACGCCGGCCGGGTCCAGGACGAGGGCGAGGGCGCCTCGCGCAACCGGCTTCAGACCACCACGTTGCTCGATGCCATCGAGGAGCACGGCTTCGACGCCGCGTTCGGCGGCGCGCGGCGCGACGAGGAGCGCGCCCGGGCCAAGGAGCGCGTCCTCTCCTTCCGCGACGAGTTCGGCCAGTGGGAGCCGCGCAACCAGCGTCCCGAGCCGTGGGCGCTCTACAACGGCCGCATCCGCCGCGGCGAGCACGTGCGCGTGTTCCCGCTCAGCAACTGGACCGAGCTCGACGTGTGGCGCTACATCGAGGCCGAGAGCATCGAGCTGCCCTCGATCTACTACGCGCACAGGCGCCGCGTGATCCAGCGCGACGGGATCCTGCTGGCCGAGTCCGACTACGTGCAGGCCGAGAGCGGCGAGGAGGTCGAGGAGGTCTCGGTGCGCTACCGAACCGTGGGCGACCTCACCGTTACCGGCGCCGTGCGGTCCGAGGCAACCGACATCGGCACGGTGATCGAGGAGATCGGCTCATCGCGGGTGTCCGAGCGCGGTGAGACCCGCGCCGACGACCGCACCTCGGAGGCCGCCATGGAGGACCGCAAGCGCGAGGGGTACTTCTGATGGCCGACGCCCCGCGCGAGCTGCTGCGACTGGCGACGGCCGGCTCGGTCGACGATGGCAAGAGCACGCTGATCGGCCGGCTTCTGCTCGACACCGACCTGCTGATGAGCGACCACCTCGAGGACGTCTCGCGCAACGGCGACGCCCCCGACCTGGCCGCCATCACCGACGGGCTGCGCGCCGAGCGCGAGCAGGGGATCACGATCGACGTTGCCTACCGCTACTTCCAGACGCCCAAGCGCTCCTTCGTCCTCGCCGACACCCCTGGCCACGAGCGCTATACGCGCAACATGTTCACCGGTGCCTCGACGGCCGACCTGGCCATCGTGCTGGTGGGGGCCCGCGAGGGCGTTGTCCTCCAGACCCGGCGCCACACGCAGATCTCGGCGCTGCTCGGGATCCGCCATGTGGTCGCCTGCGTGAACAAGATGGACCTGGTCGAGTGGGACGGTGACCGCTTCGCCGAGGTGGAGTCCGAGGTGCGCCACCTGGGAAGCCGTCTGGAGCTGCCCGACCTCACCGTCATCCCCATCAGCGCGCTGGAGGGCGACAACGTGGTGGAGCGCTCCGAGCGCACCCCGTACTACGACGGCCCGCCGCTGCTCGAGCACCTCGAGGAGGTCGACGTTGCCGCCGATCGCGACCGCGACCATCTGCGCCTGCCCGTGCAGTACGTGGTCCGCCCCGAGGGGGGCGGGCGGCGCCGCTACGCGGGACAGCTCGCGGCCGGGACGCTCGAGGCGGGGCAGAAGGTCGTGGCGGTGCCCTCGGGCGCCAAGGCCACGGTCACCTCGGTCGACACGCTGAGCGACGCCGAGACCGGAGTCCCGCCGCTCTCGGTCACGGTCGAGCTCGAGGAGGACCTGGACGTGGGCCGCGGCGAGCTGATCGTGTCGCCCGGCGAGGAGCCGCCCGCCGCCCGCGAGCTGCGCGCGCGGGTCTGCTGGATGGCCGACGACGCCCTTCGCCCTGGACTGCGCTACGCGCTCAAGCACACCACCCGCACCGTGCGCGCGACCGTTCAGGCGATCCACGACCGCCTGCACGCCGACACGCTGGAGGTCGAGAGCGAGCCGTCCGCGCTCGAGCGCAACGACATCGGCACGCTGACGATGCGCACGAGCTCCGTGGTCCCCGCCGACCGCTACGCCGACAACCGCGTGACGGGCGCCTTCATCCTCATCGACGAGCACACCAACGACACGGTCGGCGCGGGCCTGATCGAGGAGGCCCGCGAGGTCGAGCTCGAGCGCCAGGAGCGCCGCGACGTGACCTGGCATCCCTCCGCGCTCGACCGCGACAAGCGCTTCGACGCCCTCGAGCAGCAGGGCGCCACCGTGTGGCTCACGGGGCTGCCCTCCTCGGGCAAGTCGACGATCGCGGTCGCCCTGGAGCAGGCGCTGGTCGACTCGGGCCAAGCGGCGTACCTGATCGACGGTGACAACGTGCGCCACGGCCTGTCCGAGGACCTGGGCTTCGAGCCCGGAGACCGCACCGAGCACCTGCGCCGCGTGGGCCACGTCGCGCGCCTGTTCGCGGACGCCGGCGTGGTGGCCGTGGCGTCGCTGGTCTCACCGGAGGCGGCCGACCGGCGCACCGCGCGCGAGCTGCACGACGCCGCCGGCCTGCGCTTCGTGGAGGTCTACGTGGACACCCCCGTCGAGGTGTGCGAGCAGCGCGACCCGAAGGGCCTCTACGCGAAGGCCCGCGAGGGCAGGATCACGGGCTTCACGGGCGTCGACGCACCCTACGAGGAGCCCGAGGACCCGGACGTGCGCATCGCGGGCGCGGACACCGAGGTCGGCGACGCGGTTGACGCGATCCTGCTGGCGCTCAGGAAAGAGCGCTCCTAGCCGGCGCTCGAAGCCGCGTAGGTCTCCACTCCACCGCCCACCACGTGAAGCACGTGCCGGGCGCCGTGGCGCTGCAGCAGGCTGGCCGCTGTGGCCGCGCGCTGGCCCGATGAACAAATGGCCGCCGCCGGTGCCGAGGGGTCGAGGCCCTCGGGGAGCGTGTGCAGGTCGTGGTAGGGCGCGTGCAGCGAGCCCGGGATGTGCTCCTCGTCCCACTCGGACTTCTCGCGTACGTCGACTATCTGCAGCGAAGGGTCGGCCTCCGCCCGGGCGCGCAGATCCGAGACCTGGAGCCGCTCGACCGTCTCGGCGCTGCGGCCCTCCTCGCGCCAGCTGGTCATGCCGCCGGCCAGGTAGCCCACCACCTGGTCGATCCCGACGGCTGCCGCCAGCTCGGCCGCCTGCAGCGCCTCGGCGTCGTCGCGGCCCACGAGGACCACGTCCTGGTCGGGCTCCACGATCCAGGCGAGCTTGGAGCCGAAGCCCGAGCGCAGCGCCGTGATGGCCACGGCGCCGGGCACGTGGGCGTCGTCGAACTGCAGGTCGGTGCGCACGTCGACCACCAGGGCGCCCGCTCGCTGGTGTGCCTCTAGCTGGCGCGGGGTCAGCGGCCCGGGCATCTGGGACTCCGAACGCAGCGGCCCCTTGTTGCGAGAGACGATGGCCTCGAAGCGCGGCGGCTGGGGGCCCAGCTCGGCCAGCGCGTCGCGCACGAAATCGTCCTCGCCGGCGGCCAGCCCGCCGTTGTGCTCGCGCTCGTAGCCGATGCTGGAGGCGACCTTGCGGTCCATCCCCGAGCCGCCGCAGAGCGAGCCGCCGAGGTGGCCGGGCCAGAGCTCGGTGTGCGCTGGAAGGTCCAGCAGGCGCTGGTGGACCGAGCGGTAGATCTCGCGCGCGCCGTTCTCGGGCTCGATGGCCAGGTCGGGCCGGCCCGTGTCGCCCACGAACAGCGCGTCGCCGGTCAGGACCGCCCACGGCTCGTCCCCGCGTGCGCGGTCGATGACGAGGAAGGAGGTGTGCTCCGGCCGGTGTCCCGGCGTGGCCATCGCGCGCAGCAAGACGTCGCCCAGCTCGAGCTCCCAGCCGTCGTCGAAGGGCTGGTGCTCGTACTCCGCCTCGGCGACGCGGCTGATGTGGATCGTCGCCCCGGTGGCCGCCGCCAGGCGGCCGTGGCCCGAGACGTGGTCGGCGTGGTTGTGCGTCTCCAACACGTGCTCGATGCTCACGCCGGTGTAGCGCGCCAGACTCAGGTAGTCCTCGACGTGAAGCTTGGGGTCGATCACCGCGGCCACTCCGTCGTCGCCAACGAAGTAGGAGGCGCAGCCCAGGTCGTCGTGTATGACCTGGCGGAAGATCAAGCGGGCGGTTGGGCCACGGCCCCCGGTCGGCGGGCCGCCAGGGCCGGCCCCCGGGCGGCGCGCCCGCGGCGGGCGTTGAACAACAGCACGCCCCCCACTATCCCAGCCGCGGTGCAGAGGCCCCAGCCCAGGCCCTGGCCCAGCTGCGCGGCCACGGGGCCCGGGCAGGTGCAGGCGATGGCCCAGCCCAGGCCGAATGTCGCGCTGCCGATTACGTGGCGGCGCTCGGGCCGCTCGGTGCGGACGGTCACCTCCTCGCCGGTGAGCAGCGCACGCTGGCGGCGGCGGAGCAAGAACCTCACCCCGACGAAGCCCACCGCGACCGCGGAGCCCATCATCAGGAAGACGTAGGCCTCGTCGAGCACCAGCATGTCGCGGATCACGTCGGGGTCGGTCAGCCGGCCCCAGGAGAGGAGGAAGCCGAACAGCAGTCCGAAGCCCACGCCGGCGACGAACAGGCGCCGGTTCACAGCAGCGCCTCGATCACCAGCGCGGAGACCACGGCCGTGCCGATGAAGGTCGCCGTCGCGACGAGGCTCGCCGGCGAGCCGAAGGAGCTGCCGCCGAGCCCGTTGCCCGAGGTGCAGCCGCCCGCCAGCCGCGCGCCGAAGCCGATCAGCACGCCCGCCCCCACGAGCACCGCGCCCACGGCGACGTCCGAGCCGAGCTCCCGCGTCAGCCAGCCGTAGCCCTCGCCGAACGACGGCCCTCCGGCTGCGAGGCGAAAGACCAGGCCTCCGGCCACGACGCCGAGCGCGAACCAGGCCTTTACCCCGAGCTGCCGGCGTCGGCCGCCGACCCACTCGACGGTCTCCGACCAGCCGCCCAGCACCCCGAGGCGGGTGTTCAGCGTGGCGAGCATGCCGGTCACCAGCAGCCCCAGGCATGGGCCCAGGACGTACCAGGGAGGTGCCGTTTCGAGGAGCGCGCGCACGCTTCGATCGTACGCAGGCACGACTCTTGTGCTGACCTCAAACGCGCCGGCCAGCGGCG
>CAWEOW010000011.1:0-89505 GCA_963810745.1 uncultured Thermoleophilaceae bacterium | reverse complement strand
GGCCCTCCTTCTGCCCGGCCCCGCCCCTCTCTACGCCTAGCCTCGGAGGGTCATGGACCTCAAGCTCGCCGGCCTGGCCGTGGCGGTCCAGACCCTGGCGGTGGTGCTGCTGTCGCTGCTGCTGGTCGCCCTGCCGCTGCCCGAGGACTTCTTCCGCGACTTCGGCTTCGTGGCCGGCCCCGGCGGCGTGGGCTCTGTGCGCGGTGGTCACCGCGCGGGTACTGCGCCTGCCGGTGGTCCCCGTCCTCCTCGTCGCGCTCCTGGCGGGGCTGGTGGGCACGGCCCTCAGCCTGGTGGGCGGCCACTGGCCCGGAGTGGCCGGCGGCCTGGTGGCCTTCGGCGCCGGCTGTGGGCGGCTCGGCGGGTCGGTCCGGGTCCGCCCGCGGCATCCCGTGCTTGACAAGGTAGAGCGTTAGTGCGAACTTACCGTTCGTGGCGACTTACCAAGGTGACGGCTGGACGGCACTGGGTGACCCGACGCGGCGCGCGATCTTCGAGCGCCTGGCGGAACGACCCAGCGCGGTGGGCGAGCTCGCCCGCCACCTGCCGGTCAGCCGGCCCGCCGTCTCTCAGCACCTGAAGGTCCTGAAGGACGCACGGCTCGTGAGCGATCGCGCCGTGGGCAATCGCCGCATCTACCAACTCGACCGCCAAGGGCTCGGCGCGCTGCGCGCCGACCTGGATCGGTTCTGGAACAACGCCCTCGTCGCCTACAAGGCGACCGTGGAGCAACGAGAACAGGAGAACGCATGAGCACACAGGCACCGGAGACAACCGTCAGCAGCTCGATCGTGGTCGAGGCCCCGATCGAGCGCGCTTTCTCCGTGTTCACCGAGGACTTCGGCAGCTTCGCGCCCCCGGAGCACAACCTGCTCGAGGCCGACATCGAGGAGACGGTGTTCGAGACCCACGTGGGCGGTCACATCTACGACCGCGGCGTGGACGGCAGCGAGTGCCGCTGGGCACGGGTACTCGCCTACGAGCCGCCCGAGCGCGTCGTCTTCAGCTGGGACATCAGTCCTCAGTGGCAGATCGAGACCGACCCGGAGAAGACCAGTGAGGTCGAGGTTCGGTTCATCGCCGAGGCCGACGACCGCACGCGCGTCGAGCTGGAGCACCGGAACCTGGACCGCCACGGTGACGGGTGGGAGCCGGAGCGCGATGCCGTCGGTTCCGAGGGCGGCTGGCCCCTGTACCTCGCTCGCTTCGCGGACGTGGTGAAGCGCTAGTAGGGGCGACGGGATTCGAACCCGCGATCTTCGGCTTGAAAGGCCGACGTCCTGGGCCGCTGGACCACGCCCCCCGGTGTGAGCCCAGTCTAGGTCCGCCGGCCGCAGCGTCCGCTGGACACGCCCAGTGTCCAGCGGATGCCGCCGTCGACGAGGCGGCGCAGGTTGCGATCGCGGCGCCAGGCGTCGCCGAAGTGGCCGAGCCCGCTGTAGAAGACCCGCCCGCGGCCCTCGCGGCGACACCAGGCGATGGGCAGGTCGCGGCGGGTCTCGCCGCTGATGCTGCGCGGGTCCGCGCGCAGCAGCACGTGGGCGCGGCGCCGCGGTGAGCTCTTGAACTCGTAGAACTCGTCGCGGATCCGGAACGAGCGCGGCAGCCGGCGCGTGGCGGGGTTGCGGCGATCGGTCACCACCACGCGGCCCGGCTGGGCGGGCGGGTGCGAGCGGAAGCCGCCGCCCAGCACGCGCTGGAAGCGCGGCCAGCGGTCGAAGGTGTTCGAGGCCGAGTGCAGCCCGATGAGCGCGCCGCCGTCCTTGACGAAGTCGATGAGCGCCTGGCGGGTCTCGTCGTCGATCGGCAGCTCGCCGGTCGTGCTGGCGAACACGACCGCCTTGGCGTTGGCCAGCTTCTGCTTGCTCAGCTCGGACGCGCGCGGGATGTGGACGACGTCGAAGCGGCGACTGCGGCGCCCGAGTTGCTTCAGGAAGCGCACCTGATCGGGGATCGACGCGTGCTTGTAGCCGCGCGCCTCGCTCAGCACTAGCACCCGCGGCTGGTTCGCGGCGGACTCGGAGTCCGCGAAGAGGGGCATCGCCACCGCCGCGCCAAGCGCGACCACGACGAGCGCGACGGCGAGCCCGGGGTTCTTCACTCGACCTGCACGCCGTCGACCTCCACGGCGATGCTCTCCCCGTAGAAGGCGACGTGGTCGCGCACCCGGTGGCACTCGTCCAGCGGCTCGGGATAGCCCCACGCGGCGTCCTCGATGGTCTCGCCCTCCGACGTTGAGGGACCACCAGTGCGCCAGGCCCTTGTACGGGCAGACGGTGCGGGTCTCGGTGGGCGTGAGAAGGTCACGCCGCACGTCCTGCGGCGGCAGGTAGAAGCGCAGGCCGATCCCGGTCTCGAACAGCACCATCGGGCTCCAGCTCTCCGCCACCGTCTCGCCGTTGGCGAGGACCCGCACGTGACGGCTCGACGGACGCACGTCGACGCGGTGGTAGGGATCGCGCAGCTTGCCCAGCAGCTCCTGCTCCTCGTCGAGCCAGCTGTCGAGCTTCTCCCAGTAGAAGCCGGCGTAGCCCTTCAGCCACTGGGCCGCCTCGGTCGGCTCGGGGTAGTGCCAGATCGCGTTCTCCACCTCCCGCTCGCCGGCGCGGATCGACCAGTACGACGCATCGCCCTTGAACGGGCAGTGGGTCGAGTGGTCGGTCGCCGCCAGCAGGCCGTGGTCGAGGTCCTCGATGGGCGCGTAGAAGACCGGCAACAGCCCGGTCTCGTGCATGAGCCGCCCGCGGGTGGTGTCGACCACCGTCGAGCCGTCCACGCGCCCGCGCACGCGCCGCGGGAACTCGCTGAACATGAGCTTGTGGGCCGGCCCGTCGAGGCCGTAGTTGGTGTCGGGCGGGGAGCCCGAGAGGGGGCCGTCGCCGAGGGTGAGCGTCAAGAGGAAGTCTCCTTGAGGTGGGCCGCCTGGGACTCGAACCCAGATCCCTCAGGTTAAAAGCCTGGTGCTCGACCGATTGAGCTAACGGCCCCGGCGCGACCGATGCTAAGCCGCTAGTGGCGGAAGTGCCGCCGCGCGGTGAAGACCATCGCCACTCCGGCGCGGTCGCAGGCCTCGATCACCTCGGGGTCCCGCTGCGAGCCGCCGGGCTGGATGATCGAGGTCACTCCCGCCTCGATCGCGTGCTGGGGGCCGTCGGCGAAGGGGAAGAAGGCGTCGGAGGCCAATGCGGCGCCGGTGAGGTCGATGCCGGCGGCGCGGGCCTTCTCGACCGCGATCCTGACCGAGTCCACGCGGCTCATCTGCCCCGCGCCCACGCCGGCGGTCGCCAGGTCGCGCGCCAGCACGATCGCGTTGGAGCGCACGTGCTTGCAGACGCGCATCGCGAACTGCAGCTCGCCCCACTCCTGCTCGCTGGGCTTGCGCTCGGTGACCACCTGCATGTCCGGCCGCTCCTCGGCGCCGGAGTCGCGATCCTGGACGAGGATCCCGCCGCGCACCCGCTTGAGGTCCTGCTCGGTCACCGGCGGGTCGCGCCGCTCCTCGCTGCGCAGCAGGCGGATGTTGGGCTTCTGCTGGAGGACCTCGAGCGCGTCGTCGTCGTAGCCGGGCGCGAAGACCAGCTCCACGAACATCGCGTGCAGCTGCTCGGCGAGCTCGCGGTCCACCGGGCGGTTGAAGGCCATGACGCCGCCGAAGGCGCTCTGGCGGTCGGTGGCCAGCGCCTTGCCGAAGGCCTCCAGCGGCGAAGCGCCGACGGCGCAGCCGCACGGGTTGTTGTGCTTCACGATCGCCGCCGCCGGGAGCTCGAACTCCTCCACCAGCCGGCGCGCCGCGTCGAGGTCCAGAAGGTTGTTGAACGACAGCTCCTTGCCGTGGAGCTTGGAGACCATCGACAGGAGGTGGGTGCGCGCGCCGGCCTGCGCGTAGAGCGCGGCGCGCTGGTGCGGGTTCTCGCCGTAGGAGAGGTCGAGCACCTTCTCGTAGGCGGTGGTGACCTGCGCGGGGAAGTCCTCCTCGCGCTCGGCGAACCAGCGCGAGATGGCGGCGTCGTAGCGCGCCGTCAGCGAGAACGCCTCGCGCGCGAGGCTCTCGCGGGTGCGGTCGGAGAGGACGCCGTCGCCCGCGCGCAGCTCCTCGAGCACCGCGTCGTAGCTCTCGGGGCTGGTGACCACGGCCGTGAACGCGTGGTTCTTCGCAGCGGCGCGGATCAGCGTGGGCCCACCGATGTCGATGTTCTCGATCACCTCCTCCTCGCTCGCGCCGCGGCGGCCGGCCACGCGCTCGAACGGGTAGAGGTTCACGCACACCAGGTCGATCGGCTCGATGCCGTGCTCGTCCAGCGTGCTGGCGTGGTCGGGCTTCGAGCGCACGGCCAGCAGGCCGGCGTAGATCCGCGGGTTCAGCGTCTTGACCCGGCCGTCGAGCATCTCGGGGAAGCCGGTGAGGTCCTCGATCGGGCGCGCCTCGACCCCCTCGGCGCTCAGCTCGCGCGCCGTGCCGCCGGTCGAGACGATCTCGACCCCGAGCTCGGCGAGCCCGCGGGCGAAGTCCACCAGCCCGCGCTTGTCGGAGACCGTCAGCAGCGCGCGCCGAACGCGCACCGCCCCGGGCGCCTCGGTGCTCACGCCGCCCTCAGCCGTTCCGGACATCCGCGCCTTCCTGCACGCGCACGCGGCGCGGGTCGTCGGGGTCGATCGAGACCTCCCCCGCCGCGATCATCCGGATTGCCCTGGGAAGCAGCCGGTGCTCGACCGCGTGCACCGCCGCCTCGACGTCGCTCACCTGAGGATCGTAGGCCAGCTCCAGCGCCTCCTGCAACACGATCGGGCCGGTGTCCACGCCCTCGTCGACGAAGTGCACGGTCACCCCGGTGACCCGCACCCCGTGCTCGACGGCCTGCTGGATCGCCCGGATCCCCGGGAACGAGGGCAGCAGGGACGGGTGCACGTTGAGGATGCGTCCCGCGAAGCGACGGACGAACTCGGGGCTGAGGATCTCCATCCACCCCGCAAGCACCACCAGCTGCGCGTCGTGCGCCTCGATCCAGTCCCCCAGCGCGCGGTCGCGCTCTGCGCGGTCGGCGTGATCGGCCGGCCGCGAAGACCGCCCCCTCCACCCCGGCGTCGGCAGCGCGCTGCAGGCCGCGGGCGTCCGCCCGGCTCGCGGCCACTCCCACCACCTCCGCGCTCCTCGCCGTGAACGCTGTCGAGGATGGCCTGGAGGTTGGTCCCCTCGCCGGAGACGAGCACGACGAGGGAGAAGGCCACTAGGCGGCGACCTTCAGCACCGGGTACGCGCCGCCGGTCGTCTGCAGCCGCCCTTCGGAGATCAGCTCGTCCACGCGCTCCAGGATCTTCGCGCGGCGCATGTGCGACGACGCGGCGTAGGCCGGCAGGCCGTCGTAGGAGTTGCGCTTGATCTTCTGGCTGCGCCCACCGTGCACGATCTCGGCGCACAGCGTCCGCCCCACCGACGGCTGCGCCGCGCGCGCGACGGAGATGATCGCGTCGTCGAGGCCGGCGATCTCCTCGGGCGCCGGCGGTGGCGCGGTGACGGCCAGCCCGGGCTCGCAGCTGTCGCAGCAGGGCACGCTCGGCCGCGGCTCGGCGCGGTCGCCGAAGTGGCCCAGGATCGCCCGGCGCCGGCACGAGCCCTCCTCCACGTAGGCCCAGATCTCGCGGTACTGGCGCCAGCGCACGCGCGCGGCCTCGTCGATCGAGGAGCGGCACCGCGCCGCCGCCCGGCCGTCGAAGCGCGCGGCGAAGCGGCCCGCGACGCGGTCCATCGGCGCCGGTGAGGGCTCGATGACCCCCGCGCGCGCGAGGTGCCCGATCAGCGAGCGCAGGCGGTCGCCACCCCCTCCCAGCTCGCGCGCGAGCTCCCCGGCGTCCAGCGAGTAGCGCCCGTCGCCGTCGGCCGCCGCGGCCAGGCGGTCGGCCAGCCAGCCCGGCAGCCCGTCCTCCACCTCCTCCTGCTTGATGAAGTGCACGTGCAGGGCCTTGTCGCGGTTCTCGGCGACCAGCAGCGCCCGCGCGGGTAGCCCGTCGCGCCCGCCGCGGCCGGCCTCCTGGTAGTAGGCCTCCAGCGAGGAGGGCACGCTGGCGTGGACCACCGTGCGCACGTTGGGCTTGTCCACCCCCATGCCGAAGGCGTTGGTGGCCACGATGACCGGGGCCTCGTCGGCAAGGAAGCGGCGCTGCACGGACGCGCGGTGCGATCGCTCCAGGCCCGCGTGGTAGGCCACCGCCTCGACTCCGAGCTCCCGGCTCAGCTCGCGCGCCAGCTCCTCGGACCCCGCGCGCGTGCCCGCGTAGACGATCGCCGGGAGGGCGTCGGGCTCGCGCAGGGCCTCGGCGATCAGCGCGCGCTTCTCGTGCGGCGCCGGCCGCGCGACGACGAACGAGAGGTTCGGCCGGTCGAAGCCGGTCGAGACCTGCAGGGGCTGCTCGAGGCGCAGGCGCTGCTCGACGTCGCGAGCCACGCGCGGCGTGGCGGTGGCCGTCGAGGCCACGATCGCCTGCGCGCCCACGTAGCGCGCCGCGTCACCCAGGCGGAAGTAGTCGGGGCGGAAGTCGTGCCCCCACTGCGACACGCAGTGGGCCTCGTCGACCACGAACAGCCCCACGTCGATGCCGCGCAGCCGGTCGGCGAAGCCGGGCACGGCGAAGCGCTCGGGCGCCACGTAGAGCAGGCGCAGCTCGCCGGACGCCGCGCGGGCGAGCGACTCGGAGTTGGTGGCCGCGTCGCGCTGCGAGTTGACCAGCGCCACGCGGTCGCCGAGCCCACGGGCCTCCAGCGCCTCGACCTGGTCCTGCATGAGCGCCACGAGCGGCGAGACGACCACCGTGAGGTCCTGGCGCAGCAGGGCCGGAAGCTGGTAGCAGAGCGACTTTCCGGAGCCGGTGGGCATCACCACCAGCACGTCGCGGCCCTCCAGGGCGGCGGCGCAGGCCTCCTCCTGCCCGGGGCGAAACGAGCCGAAGCCGAAGTGATCGTTCAGGGCAGAACGAAGGTCCACGCGGCGACAGTACCGGCGAGTTCGGCCGGTTCGGGCCGCGACGGGGCGAGCCTTTACACGCGTTGCGGCGTCGTAACGCGGGAGCGCCGAGAGGCATAGACGCCGACCCCGAGGGCCGCGGCCGCGGGGACCAGCATGGCCACCCACGACAGCGCGTCGACCGGGATGTCCGAGTAGGGCTGCGAGAACGGGCCCCAGTCGGGCAGCACGTGCACGGCGATGAAGCCGACGAAGGTGCCGAAGGCGATCAGCGCCGTGGCCGGCCAGGCCCAGCGGCTGCCGACGCACAGCGAGCACCAGGGCCGCGCCGGTCGTGACGAAGCCGATCGTCCCCAGCGTCGATGCCTCCGTCGGCACCGGCGCGGTCTGGCGCAGCGTGTGGTCCAGCGCGTGGATCGATCTGCAACCCGAGCAGCATCGCCAGCACGGCGATCAGCATGCGGGTCGCGCCGGGCGGCGCTCAAGTAGGCAGGACCGCGAGCTCCTCGAGCGCGAACTTGCCGTTCGCCGAGTCGGTGCGCTCGAGGGGATAGTCGCCCGAGAAGCAGGCGTCGCAGTGGGTCTCGCGCGTGCCGCGGATGGCCTCGTACACGCCGTCGAGCGAGAGGTAGGCGAGCGAGTCGCAGCCCAGCTCGGCGGCGATCTCCTCCTCGGTGCGCCCGTGGGCCACCATCTCCTCGCTGGTCGACATGTCGATGCCGTAGTGGCAGGGGTGGCGGATGGGCGGCGCGGAGATCCGCATGTGCACCTCGGCCGCGCCGGCGTCGCGCAGCATGCTCACGATCTGTCGCGTGGTGTTCCCGCGCACGATGGAGTCGTCGACCACCACGAGCCGCTTGCCCTCCACCACCTCGCGCAGCGGGTTGAACTTCATGCGCAGGCCGTGCTTGCGCAGGTCCTGGCCCGGCTGGATGAACGTGCGCGCCACGTAGCGGTTCTTGATCAGGCCCTCGTCGCGCGGCAGGCCCGAGGCCTTCGAGTAGCCGGTGGCGGCGGGGACGCCGGAGTCGGGAACCGCGACCACCACGTCGGCGTCGACCGGCGCCTCGCGCCAGAGGATCTCGCCCATCTTGCGCCGCGAGACCTGGGTGCGGTTGCCCTCCAGGACGGTGTCGGGCCGGGCGAAGTAGATGTGCTCGAAGACGCAGAACGCCTGGCGCTCGGACTCGACGAGCTGGCGCGTCTCGATCCCGCCCTCCGACAGCGAGACCATCTCGCCCGGCTGCACCTCGCGCAGCAGCTCGGCGCCGATGATGTCGAAGGCGCAGCTCTCGGAGGCCAGGCAGTAGCGGTCGCCGAGGCGGCCCAGCGCCAGCGGGCGCAGTCCGGCGGGGTCGCGGAAGCCGATCACCCGGTCCGAGGTCATGATCACCGTGGAGAAGGCGCCCTCCAGCCGCGGCACCACCTCGGCCAGCGCGTCCTCGACGCGGTCGGACTCGTGGGTGGAGATCAGCGCGGCGATGATCTCGGAGTCGCTCGTCCCGCGGAAGGTGATGCCGCGGTCGAGCAGCTCGGAGTGCAGCTCGACGGCGTTGATCAGGTTGCCGTTGTGGGCGAGCGCGACCTGACGGCGGTCGGAGCGCCAGACCGGCTGCGCGTTCTCCCAAGCGCCC
The DNA here is from genome assembly GCA_963810745.1 of uncultured Thermoleophilaceae bacterium. Taxonomy (GTDB): domain Bacteria; phylum Actinomycetota; class Thermoleophilia; order Solirubrobacterales; family Thermoleophilaceae; genus JACCZR01. The sequence goes on along the minus strand of CAWEOW010000011.1, from coordinate 80,915 downwards.
GAGCCGGTGGTCGAGTAGCGCACGTGGCCCACGGCGAGGTCGCCCTGGAGAGCGCGCAGCTTCTGCTCGTCGAAGACCTGGGAGACGAGGCCGAGGTCGCGGACGGTCATCACGTGGCCGCCTTCGGCAGTGGCGATCCCCGCGGACTCCTGGCCACGGTGCTGCAGCGCGTAGAGAGCGAAGTAGGCGAGGCGGGCTACGTCGGCTTCGGGTGCGTAGACACCGAAGACACCGCACTCGTCGCGGGGCCCGTCGCGCTCCGGGATCGGATCGGGAGAGGTCATCGAGGGCCTCTTGGCGAGGGTATCAGCGGAGTCCGGCGATCGCCTGCCTCAAGGGAAGGCCGCCGCCAGCGACCCGGACGCCTCGTTCAGCTCGGACAGCGGCGACCTCGAACTCCGCGGTCCGCAGGGAGTCGCCCCCGACCGTGCCGAAGACGGTGAGCGGCGTGCGCTCGGCCAGGCGGTCGATCGCCTCGCGCGGAGCGCTGACCACGAACCCGCCGCCGGGGCACTCCCCGAACATCCACAGCAGCGGCTCGCTGTCGGGCCACGGGTCGATCTCCGCCCCCAGCCCGCCGGCGAGGCAGGACTCAGCGATCGCCACCAGCAGGCCGCCCTCCGCCACGTCGTGGGCGCTGGACAGCTCGCCGGCCCGGACCGCGTCGCGCACGGCCTCGTGGGCCCGACGGGTCTTCTCGAGGTCGCGCTCGCCCAGAGCGGTGGGCAGCGCGTCGCCGCGCAGCTTGGCGAGCTCCGAGCCCTCGAGCGAGGGGTCGAACTCGCCGCAGAAGGCGATGGTGTCGCCCTCGCGCACGAAGCCGGCGGGGGCGCTGCGCTCGGCGTCGGGCAGCTTGCCGACCATGCCCACCACGGGCGTCGGGTAGATGGGCCCGCCGCCCGACTCGTTGTAGAGCGAGACGTTCCCGCCCACCACCGGGACGTCGAGCGCGCGGCAGGCGTCTCCGAGCCCGCGCACGGCCTCGCTGAGCTGCCAGGCCACGTGGGGCTTCTCGGGGTTGCCGAAGTTCAGGCAGTTGGTCAGGCCGAGCGGCTCGGCCCCGACGCAGGCCAGGTTGGCCGCGCACTCGAGCACGGCCTCCACCGCCCCCCAGTAGGGATCGGCGGCCACGCGCCGGCCGTTGCCGTCGATCGACACCGCGATCGCTCCCGTGCCGCCGTCGTCCTCGAGCTTGAGCACCGCGGCGTCGGCCTGCTGGGGACGGCGCACGGTCCGCGAGCCCACCATCGGGTCGTACTGCTCGAACAGCGGGCGCCGCGAGGAGAGGTTGGCCGAGTCCATCAGCGCCAGCAGCACGTCGCGCGGGTCGCTCGGAGTCGAGCACCCGCGGCGGCGCGGGATAGACCGGGCTCGCGCGGCGGCTCGGGCGCCAGGTCGTAGAGCGGGCACTCGTCGACCAGCGCCTCCACCGGCATGTCGCCCACGACCTCGCCGTCGTCCAGCACGCGCAGGCGCCGGCTGTCGGTGACCTCGCCGATCGCGGTGGCCCGCACCTCCCAGCGCTCGCAGATCTCCTCGAGCTGGACCATGCGCTCAGGCTCGATCACGCAGAGCATCCGCTCCTGGGACTCGGAGATCATCACCTCGAAGGGCTCCATCCCCTCCTCGCGCCGCGGCACCAGCGAGACGTCGATGTCCAGCCCGACCTCTCCGCTCGAGGCCATCTCCGAGGCGCTCGAGGACAGGCCGGCGGCGCCCAGGTCCTGAAGCGAGACCAGCACCTCCTGGTCGAGCAGCTCCAGGCAGCACTCCATGACCCGCTTCTCCTCGAAGGGATCGCCGATCTGGACGGTGGGCCGCTTGGAGTCGTCCTCGGAGTCGAGCTCGGCGCTGGCCAGCACCGACGCGCCGCCGATCCCGTCACGGCCGGTGCGCGCACCCAGCAGCACCACGAGGTTGCCGACGCCCGCCGCCGCGCTTCGGATCAGGCGGTCGTGGGGCGCGAGGCCCAGGCACATGGCGTTGACGAGGCAGTTGTGCTCGTAGGGGCCCTCGAAGTAGACCTCGCCGCCCACCGTGGGCACGCCGATCGAGTTGCCGTAGTGGCCGATGCCGGCCACGGCGCCGTCGAGCAGGAAGCGCGAGCGCGCGGAGGACAGCTCGCCGAAGCGCAGCGAGTCGAGCACGGCGATCGGCCGCGCGCCCACCGCGAACACGTCGCGCAGGATGCCGCCGACGCCCGTGGCCGCTCCCTGAAAGGGCTCCACCGCGCTGGGGTGGTTGTGCGACTCGACCTTGAAGGCGATGGCGAGGCCGTCGCCCACGTCCACCGCGCCCGCGTTCTCGCCCGGGCCCATCAGCAGGTAGCGGCCCTCGGTGGGCAGGGAGCGCAGCAGCTTCTTGGAGTGCTTGTAGGCGCAGTGCTCGGACCACATGAGCGAGAACACGGCGAGCTCCAGGCCGTTGGGCTCTCGCCCGATCTTGTGGACGATCTGCTCGTACTCGGAGTCGGTCAGGCCCAGCTCGCGGTGTGTGGCCACCGCGGTCTCGGTCACGCCGCTACGGGCTGGCGGGCCAGCGACGCGAAGATCACGCCGCCGTCGGTCGAGCCGGTGAGCGGATCGACGGCGTGCTCGGGGTGGGGCATCAGCCCGAAGACGTTGCCCTCCCGGTTGGCCACGCCGGCGATGTCGCGCAGCGAGCCGTTGGGGTTGTGGCCGGGCGCGTAGCGCAGGAGCACCTGCCCGTTGGCCTCCATCTCGTCGAGCGTCGCGTCGGGCGCGTAGAAGCGCCCCGCGCCGTGCTTGATCGGGACGGAGAGGACGTCGCCCGCGTTCGCCTCGTGGGTGAAGAGCGAGGAGTCGTTGACCACCTCGAGCTCGACGTGCCGGGCGATGAAGCGCCGGCGGGCGTTGGAGAGCAGCGCGCCGGGCAGCAGCCCCGCCTCGCAGAGCACCTGGAAGCCGTTGCAGATGCCCAGCACCGGCCCGCCCTGGCGGGCGAAGTCGATCACCGACTCCATGACCGGCGAAAAGCGGGCGATGGCGCCGACACGCAGGTAGTCGCCGTACGAGAAGCCGCCGGGGACCACCACGGCGTCGACCCCGCGCAGCTCGCGGTCGCCGTGCCACAGCAGCTCGGCGTCGGCGTAGCGCCGGCAGGCCAGCAGCGCGTCGATCTCGTCGCAGGAGCCGGGGAACCTGATCACGCCGAACCTCACTGGACCACCTCGTAGTCCTCGATGAGCGGATTCGCGAGGAGCCGCTCGCACATCTCCGGCACGCGGGCGGGGTCCTCGGCGTCCAGCTCGACCATGCGGCCCACGTGCACGTTGGCCACTCCCTCGAAGCCCAGCGCCGGAAGCGCGCGCTCGACCGCCTGGCCCTGGGGATCGAGGATTCCCTCCTTGGGGCGGATCAGCACGCGGACCCGCGCCACTACGCGGCGCCGGAGCGGCGCAGCCACTCGTCGAAGGGCTCGCCGGTGATCTTCTCGTAGGCCTCGCGGTAGCGCTCGCGCGTGCCCTGCACCACGTCGTCGGGCAGCTCGGGCGCCGGCGGGCTCTTGTCCCACCCCGAGTTCGACGCCCAGTCGCGCACGTACTGCTTGTCGAACGAAGGCTGGCCCTTGCCCACCTCGTAGGTGTCGGCCGGCCAGAAGCGCGAGGAGTCGGGCGTCAGCGCCTCGTCGGCGAGCACGATCTCGCCGGCGGCGTTGCGCCCCAGCTCGAACTTCGTGTCGGCGAGGATGATGCCTCGCTCGCGCGCGTGCGCGGACGCGCGGGTGTAGAGCTCGATCGAGATCCGGCGCAGCTCCTCCAGCGCCTCGCGGTCGCCGAGGATCTCGGCGGCGCGATCGAAGTCGACGTTCTCGTCGTGGTCGCCCACCTCGGCCTTGGTGGCCGGGGTGAAGATCGGCTCCGGCAGCTGCTGGGACTCCTGCAGGCCGTCGGGGAGGGCGATGCCGCAGACCTCGCCCGAGCGCTGGTAGTCCTTCCAGCCCGAGCCGGTGATGTAGCCGCGCACCACGCACTCGACCGGGAACATGTCCAGACGCTCGACGAGCAGGGCCCGTCCCTTCACCTCGTCGGGCACCTCGGTGTAGGAGACGAGGTGGTTCGGCACGACGTCCTGGGTGCGGTCGAACCAGAAGGCCGAGAGGCCGGTGAGCACCGCGCCCTTGTCCGGGATCGGCGTGGGATGGACGGCGTCGTAGGTGGAGATCCGGTCGCTGGTCACGAGCAGCAGCCGGTCGTCTCCGACCGCGAAGATGTCGCGCACCTTGCCCTGTGCGACGGGCTCCAGAGAGGCGAGATTCGTCACCGTTCCGAGGCTAACAACGGCCCCGGCCAATCTCGGCTCACGCCGGCGATAGATCCCGCGCCCACCGGATTATCGTGCGCCCGAGCGCTGCGATCCCACACGGCGCGAGCTACGCGGCGGCGACGGGCTCTGCCTCACTCACCCGGGTGCGCTGCGTGATGGCGACGCACGCCAGAACCGCGAGGCCCGCGATGAACGTGAGCAGCGAGATCGACTCGCCCAGGAACAGCGCCGACCAGAGGAAGGTCAGCAGCGGCTGGGCGAGCTGGATCTGGCTGGTGCGGGCGATGCCGCCGCGCGCCAGGCCGGCGTACCAGGCGAAGAAGCCCGCGAAGGCGCTGATCACCGTCACGTACGCGAAGCCCAGCCACTCGGCGGTCCCGGGGTCGCCGTCGCCGACGCCGGCCACCAGCACGACGGGGATCAGCAGCGGCGCGAACAGCACGAGCGCCCAGGAGATCACGCGCCAGCCGCCCATCTCGCGGGCCAGGGCGGCGCCCTCGCTGTAGCCCACCGCGGAGACCACCACGGCGCCGAGCATCACGAAGTCCTCCCCACGCGGCAGCGCCCGCGCCCTGGATCGCCGCGAACGTCAGCACCGCGACCAGGCCCAGGCCGGCCGCGGCCCAGAACGCCGGCGACGGGGTCTCGCCCCCGCGCAGCGACGCCACGATCGCGGTGGCCATCGGCAGCAGGCCGACGATCACGGCGCCCTCGGCCGCGGTCACCCCGCGCAGGGCCAGCGCGCTCAGCAGCGGCCAGCCCACCACCACCCCGAACGCCGTGAGCGCGAGCCGAGGGATCTGGTCGCGGCGCGGCGGGCGCTCGCGCAGCACCAGCAGCACGATCGCCGCCAGCACGGCGGCCAGCACCTCGCGGCCGAGGCCCACGAAGACGGCGTCGAGCTCGTCCACCGCCAACCGGGTGGCGGGAAGCGTGCCGCTGAAGGCGACTACGCCGAGAAAGGCGAGGAAGAGCGGCACGGCGAGCGACGATAAGCGGATAGCGTCTGCCCGTGCTCTGGGTCCAGGCCTTCATGGTGCTCGGGGTCAGCCACGCGGTCGGTGACTTCGTCCTCCAGACCGAGTGGCAGGCCACCCGCAAGCACGGAGGCCTCGGGTCCGACCCCGAAGCCCGCCGTGCGCTGCTCGCGCACGTGTTCACCTACGGCCTGGCGCTGGTGCCCGCCTTCATCTGGCTGGGCATCGAGATCGGCCCGGCGGTCCTGCTCATCGCCGTCTTCGTGCTGGGCACGCACCTGATCCAGGACGACGGCCGCCTGCTCTTCGCCTACATGCGCCGCGTCAAGAAGGCCGACCCGCTGAAGTACCCGCAGCTCGCGATCCTCGTGGACCAGAGCGTCCACGTGACGATCCTCTTCCTCGCTGCGCTGATGGCCTCAGGCGTCGGCTAGCGCCTGCTCCAGGATCTCCAGCACCGCAACGCCCTCGGTGGCGGTGACCGGCACCGGCGCACCATCGCGCAGGGAGGCCACCATGCCGGCGTAGAAGCTCAGGTAGTCGCCCGGCTCGGTCTCGACCGGCTCGGCGTCCTCGCTCGTGCCCAGCGTGCCCCAGAGCTCAGGCGGCTCAACGCCCCAGCCCGGCCCGCCGGGAGGCTCGCCCGCCCGCAGCGCCTCCTCCTGGACGTCGAGCCCGTCCTTGAGGTAGCCGGCCCGCGAGCCCAGCACCCGCAAGCGCGGCCCCGGCCGCGCCGCCGTCTGGCTCGCCCACAGGTGCGAGCGCACCCCCGACATCGTGGGTGAGGGCGAGGAACACGTCGTCGTCCACCTCGGCGCCGGGCCGGCGGCGGTCGACCTCGGCGTGCACCTCCTCGACCGGTCCGAACAGCACGAGCGCCTGATCGACCAAGTGGCTCCCGAGGTCGTACAGCACCCCGCCGGCCTCCTCGCGGTCGCCGCGCTCGCGCCAGGCACCCGCGCGCACCTCGGGCCGCCAGCGCTCGAAGCGCGACTCGAAGCGCCACACCTCGCCCAGGCGGTCTTCGGCGAGCAGCCGGCGCACGGTGAGGAAGTCGCCGTCCCAGCGCCGGTTGTGGAAGACCGCCAGCGGCAGGCCGCGCTCCTCGGCGAGCGCCGCCAGACGACGCCCCTCCGCGGCGCGGGCGGCCAGCGGCTTGTCGACCACCACCGCGAGGCCGGCCTCCAGCGCCGCCGTGGCCAGCGGGACGTGTGAGCGGTTGGGCGCCGCCACCACCGCCAGATCGAGGTCGTGCTCCTACTCCTCCGACTGGGTCGGGCGCAACCTGGCTAGGCGTCGAGCAGGGCGAGCCGGTCCACGATCTCGTCCGCGTGGCGCACGAAGGCGCCCGCGTCGAAGACCGCGTCCAGGTCCAGCCCGGGTGCGGCCTCGGCCAGGAGGTCGCGGAAGTGCACGCCGGTGTCCCACGCGCGCTGGGCGTTCTCCTGCACCAGCCGGTAGGCGTCGTCTCGTGTCCAGCCCGACTCGACCAGCGCGAGCAACGCCCGCTGCGAATAGAGCGCGCCGTGGGTGGCGTCGAGGTTGGCCAGCATGCGGTCGGTGTGAACGGTCATGCCCTCGATCAGCCGCAGGGCGAGCGAGTAGCCGTAGTCGAGCAGGATCGTCGCGTCGGGCAGCGCCACTCGCTCGACCGAGGAGTGCGAGATGTCGCGCTCGTGCCAGAGCGCCACGTCCTCCAGGCCGGCCTGGGCGTAGCCGCGCAGGAGGCGGGCGACCCCGGTCAGGCGCTCGCTGATGATCGGGTTGCGCTTGTGGGGCATCGCCGACGAGCCCTTCTGGCCCGCGCGGAAGGGCTCCTCGACCTCGCGCACCTCGGTGCGCTGGAGGTGGCGGACCTCGGTGGCCAGCCGCTCGAGCCCCGCGCCGGCCAGCGCGATCGCCGACAGCAGCGCCGCGTGGCGGTCGCGCGCGACGACCTGCGTCGAGACGTCCTCGCGCCGCAGGCCCAGCCGGTCGAGCACCGTGGCCTCCAGCTCGGGGCCGTTGGCCGCGTAGGTCCCCACCGCGCCGGAGAGCGCGCCCACCGACACGCCCTCGACGGCCTCGGTCAGCCGGGCGAGGTTGCGGTCGGCCTCGAAGGCGAAGCCGGCGAGCTTGACGCCGAAGGTCGTGGGCTCGGCGTGCACGCCGTGCGTGCGGCCCACGCACAGGGTCGAGCGGTGCTCGCGGGCGCGGGCCACCAGGGCGTCCCGGACCGCTCGCGCGCCCTCGAGCACCAGCTCGCCCGACTCCGCCAGCTGCAGGCCGAGCGCGGTGTCCAGCACGTCGGAGGACGTGAGCCCGTGGTGGAACCAGCGGCCCGCCTCGCCGAGCGGGCCGGCCACCACGTCGACGAAGGCCGCGACGTCGTGGTCGGTGACCTTCTCGCGCTCCTTGACGGCCTCCACCGTGAACGCGGCCCCCTCCTTGATCGCCGTGGCGTCCTCGGCGGGCACGATCCCGTGCTCGGCCAGCACCTCGACCACCGCGAGCTCCACCCGCAGCCACGAGCGCAGCTTGTTCTCCTCGTCCCACACCGCGCCGATCGCGGGGCGGGTGTAGCGCTCGATCACTAGTCGAGGATCTCTCGCCGCCAGGACCGCGGCGTTCTTCGCCGAGTCCACGCCGACGCAGGCCACCGGCACGCCGGGCGGCATCTGGCTGATCGCCAGCAGGGCGTCCAGGCCGCCCGCGACCGAGGTCTTCGAGGTGAGCGGCACGCCGATCACCGGCAGCTCGGTGTGCGCCGCCACCACGCCGGGCAGCGCCGCGGCGAGCCCTGCGCCGGCGATGATCACCCGCAGGCCGCGCATCTTCGCGTTCTTGGCGTAGTCCGCGACCGTGTCGGGGTCGCGGTGCGCGCTCATCACGCGAATCTCGTAGCGGATGCCGCGCTCCTCGAGCTCGGCGCCCGCCTTCTCCATCAGGGGCAGGTCGCTCTTGCTGCCCATCACGATGCCCACACGGGGCGCGTCGACGTCCAAATCCGCGAATTCCTCCTCTACTTCGGTCTGGGTCACCGGCGACTCGGGCGGCAGGTCTTGGTTCACGCCTGAACCTTTTCAGCCGCGGCGGCGGCGATGTCGCGCCGTAGCTGCCTGCCGTCGAAGTTGATGCGGTCCGCCGCCTCGTACGCGCGCTCGCGGGCCTGCGCCGGATCGTCGCCCAGGCCGGTCACGTTGAGCACCCGGCCGCCGGCGGTCACCACCTCGCCGTCGCGGTCGGCGGTGCCGGCGTGCAGCACCTCGACGCCCTCCGCGCCTCCGGCCTCCTCCAGCCCTTCGATCACGTCGCCCTTGGACGAGGACTCGGGGTAGCCGCGCGAGGCCAGCACCACCGTCACCGCCCACTGCGGCGACCACTCCGGCGTGACGCCCTCCAGGCCGCCGGTGCGGACCGAGCCCTCCAGCAGGTCGAGGATGTCCGAGCTCAGGCGGGGCAGCACGGCCTGGGTCTCCGGGTCGCCGAAGCGGGCGTTGTACTCGAGCACCTTGGGGCCGCTCGCGGTCATCATCAGCCCCGCGTAGAGGACCCCGTGGAACGGCGTGCCGCGGCGCCTGAGCTCGTCGACGATCGGCTGGTGGACCTGACGCGCGAGCTCCTGCGCGTAGTCGGCGTCGAAGCCGGGCACGGGCGAGAAGCTGCCCATGCCCCCGGTGTTGGGGCCCTCGTCGCCCTCGCCGATGCGCTTGAAGTCGCGCGCGGGCGCGAGGGGCACGGCCCGCTCGCCGTCGCAGACCGCCAGCAGCGAGAGCTCGTCGCCGTCCAGGAACTCCTCCAGCACCACCTCGGTCTCGCCGAAGCGCTGCTCGGAGAAGAACAGGTCCAGCGCCGCGCGGGCCTCGCGCTCGTCGGCGGCGATGATCACGCCCTTCCCCGCGGCCAGCACGTCGGCCTTCAGCACCGCCGGGTAGCTCGCGCAGGCCACGTGGGCGGCGGCGTCCTCGCGGTCGCTGAAGACCGCGTAGCCGGCGGTGGGGACGCCCACGTCGCGCATCAGGGCCTTGGCGTAGGCCTTGGAGCCCTCGATGCGGGCGGCCTCGGCGCTGGGGCCGAAGGCGGCGATGCCCGCCTCGCCCAGGGCGTCCACCAGCCCGGCCACCAGAGGCGCCTCGGGACCGACCACCACCAGGTCCACCCCGCGCTCGCGGGCCAGCGCCACCAGGCCGTCCACGTCCTCGGCGCCCACCTCGGCGCACTCCACCCCGTCGCGGGCGATGCCGGCGTTCCCGGGCGCGGCCAGCACCTCGGGCCCGCGCGGGCTGCGCAGCAGCGCGCGGACGAGCGCGTGCTCGCGCCCTCCGCCGCCTACGACCAGGACCTTCAACTAGAGCGCGTCGACGAAGTCGTCGACGGCGATGGCGGCCAGCGACTCGTAGCGAGCGGTGCCGCGAGAGCCCAGCTCCAGCGAGACCCGCGCCATCGTGGTGTCGTCGGGAGCCTCGATCACGTTGACGAAGTCGTACTGGCCCAGCACGGCCCACTGCGCCTTGACCTCGGCGCCCAGCTGTTCGATCTCCTTGTTGACCTCCTGGAGGCGCTGGGGGTTGTTCTTGAGGGTCTGCACGCCCTCGGGGGTAAGGGTGGTGAGCATCACGTAGGTGGGCATGGGCGGCAGCCTATCCTCGGCGCCCGTGCTGCGACGTGTGTACGACGCGACGTGGGGGCGGGTCTTCGCGCTCCTCTACGACGCCTTCTTCGAGGTCATGGAGCGCAACGGCCTGACCGACCTGCGGCGCGAGCTGCTGAGCCAGGCCGAGGGCCGCTGCCTGGAGATCGGTGCTGGCTCGGGGCTGAACCTCGAGCACTGGCCGCGCGAGGTGGAGCTGGTGGCCTCCGAGCCCTTCGAGCCGATGGCCGACCAGCTGCGAAAGAAGGTCCGCGAGAGCCGGCCGGACACCGAGGTGGTGGTGGCGCCGGGCGAGTCGCTGCCCTTCCCCGACGACTCCTTCGACACCGTCGCGCTCACCATGGTGCTCTGCACGGCGCCCGACCCCGACGGGGTGCTGCGGGAGGTCGACCGGGTGCTGAAGCCCGGTGGCAGCGTTCCTGTTCCTGGAGCACGTGCGCGCGCGCGAGGAGGGCCTCGCCCGCTGGCAGGACCGCCTCCACGGGCCCTGGTACGTCTTCGGTCACGGCTGCCACTGCAACCGCGACACGCCGGCCACGCTGGCGGCCTCGCCGCTCGAGGTGACGGGCGACAGCTGGGGCGAGGTTCCGGGCGCGGTGCCGCTGGTGAAGCCGATGTACAGCGGCGTGGCCCGCGCGGCGACTGAGTAGAGTTTTCGCCTTGCGCAACCGACTCCTCATCTTCCTCGCCTTTGCCCTGCTCACAGTCGCTTTTGCGCCGAGCGCCTCGGCCGCCACGCTGGGCTTCGAGCGCTCCTGCTTTCGGCCGGGCACGACCGCCACGCTGAGCGGCACGGGCTTCACGCCCAACGGAGTCGTGGGCATCGCCCGCGACACCACGCTCATCGGCACCACCACGGCCAACCCGGCCGGCGCCTTCGGGGTCCGCTTCGGCACCCCCTCCCAGTCGAGCGGCTCTCGCCTCTACGGCTTCCAGGCCATCGACGGGACCAACACCGCGATCCGGGCCGCCACCCAGGTGCGCATCACCGCGCTGGACGTCACGATCCGCCCGCGCAGCGGCGCCCCGAACCGGGTTCGCCGCATCGGCGCCCGCGGCTTCATCGGCGGCCGCACGCTCTACTCGCACGCGCGCCGGGGCCGCCGCTACAAGGTCGACGTCCGCATCGGGCGGCTTCGCACCGCCTGCGCCCGGCTGACCGCCCGCAAGCGCCTGCTGCGCCGGGGCACCTCGCCCGGCACCTACCGCGTGCAGTTCGACGCTCGGCGGCGCTACCGCCGCTGCTCGGGCCCGTCGGCCACCCGCGCCTGCGTGATCTTCCGCGTCACGGTGTTCCGCACCTTCAGCTCGAACGCCGCCGGTGCCGCCTCCGACGGGCGAGCGCTGGGAGCAGGTCTCCGGGCCGCCGCTCGGCGGCGACTCGTTCGCGCGCCGCTAGACCGTCACGTCGGGATAGCGCTCGGCCAGGTGGTCGGCGAGCGTGCGCTGCACGAAGCGCTTCTCGTCCGCTGAGGCCATCCGCAGCCGCCCGAGCAGCTCCTTCTGGCTCTCCAGCGGCAGGCCGGCGATCTCCCAGCGCACGGCCAGGCGCTCGAAGAGGAACTCCACCTTGCGCTGCCAGCGGTCCTCCGCGGAGGCCGCCGGCTTGGCGTCGAGGTTCTCGAGCTTGCGCAGCGTGCCGTCGGTGAGCGAGTCGCGCAGGGTCAGCACGTTGCCTTCCTCGTCGCGGTAGTCGCTGGTCGCCGTCGACTCCGCCGGGGCCTCCTTGGCCCGGCGGCGGGCGCGCTTACCCACCGGAGGCGACGGCCTCGCCCTTGGGCTCGGCGAAGGCCAGCTCGCCGTCCACGGCGGTGACCCGCACGCGGTCCCCGGGCTTGATCGTCCCGTCCAGGAGCTCCAGCGCCAGCCGGTCGATCAGCCGCTTCTGGATCACCCGCTTGAGCGGGCGGGCGCCGTAGGTCGGGTCGTAGCCCAGGTTGCCCAGCAGCTCGCGGGCGTCGTCGGAGAGCTCGATCTCCACGCCGCGCTCGCGCACGCGCTCGGCCAGGCTCGCCACCTGCAGGTCCACGATCTCGCCCAGCTCCTCGCGCGTGAGCTGGTGGAACTCCACGATCTCGTCGAGGCGGTTGACGAACTCGGGCTTGAAGGTCGCCCGCACGCCGTCCATGCCGCCGGCCACGTTCGAGGTCATGATCACCACGGTGTTCTTGAAGGACACCGTGCGGCCCTGGCCGTCGGTGAGCCGGCCGTCGTCCATCAGCTGGAGCAGGACGTTGAACACGTCGGCGTGCGCCTTCTCGATCTCGTCGAGCAGCACGACGCTGTACGGGCGCCGGCGCACGGCCTCGGTCAGCTGGCCGCCCTCGTCGTAGCCCGACGTAGCCGGGCGGCGCGCCCACCAGCCGCGACACGGAGTGCTTCTCCATGTACTCGGACATGTCGATGCGCACGATCGCCTGCTCGGAGTCGAACATGAACTCGGCCAGCGCACGGGCGAGCTCGGTCTTGCCGACGCCCGTGGGGCCGATGAACAGGAAGGTGCCGATCGGCTGATCGGGGTCCTGCAGCCCGGCGCGCGAGCGGCGCAGCGCGTTGGAGACCGCCTCGACGGCGTCGTCCTGGCCCACCACCCGCTCGTGCAGGCGCCCCTCCATGTGGACGAGCTTCTGGACCTCGGACTCCATGAGCTTGGAGACCGGGATGCCGGTCCACTTGGCCACGGTCTCGGCCACGTCCTCCTCGGTGACCTCCTCCTTGAGGAAGCCGCCGCGTGAGTCGGCCGAGGCCTCGGCCTCGCCCAGCTTGGACTCGAGCTCGGGGATCTCGCCGTAGCGCAGCTCGGCGGCGCGCTGGAGGTCGGAGTCGCGCTCGGCGCGCTCGGCGTCGCGGTGCGCCTGCTCGAGGCGCTCCTTGATGTCGCGGACGGCCGTGATGGCCTCCTTCTCCTCCTGCCAGCGGGCCTTCATCTCGCCGCTGCGCTCGCGCAGGTCGGCCAGCTCGCGCTCCAGCGCCTCGCGGCGGGCCACGCCGGCCTCGTCGGTCTCCTTCTCGAGAGCGGTCTGCTCGATCTCGAGCTGCTGGATCCGGCGCTCGACCTCGTCGATCTCCGTGGGCATCGAGTCGATCTCGATGCGGAGCTTCGAGGCGGACTCGTCGATCAGGTCGATCGCCTTGTCGGGCAGGAAGCGGTCGGCGATGTAGCGGTGGCTCAGCAGGGCCGCGGCCACGATCGCGCTGTCCTGGATGCGCACGCCGTGGTGCACCTCGTAGCGCTCCTTGAGCCCGCGCAGGATCGCGACGGTGTCCTGCTCCGAGGGCTCGCCGACGAACACGGGCTGGAAGCGGCGCTCCAGCGCGGCGTCCTTCTCGATGTGCTTGCGGTACTCGTCGAGCGTGGTGGCGCCCACCGCGCGCAGCTCGCCGCGCGCCAGCATCGGCTTGAGCAGGTTGGCGGCGTCGACGGCGCCCTCGGCGGCGCCCGCGCCCACGATCGTGTGCAGCTCGTCCATGAACAGGATCACCTGGCCCTCGGCCTCGGCGATCTCCTTCAGGACGGCCTTCAGCCGGTCCTCGAACTCACCGCGGTACTTGGCGCCGGCGATCAGCGCGCCGATGTCCAGCGCGATCACGCGGCGGTCGCGCAGCGAGTCGGGGACGTCGCCGTCCACGATGCGCTGGGCGAGGCCCTCGGCGATGGCGGTCTTGCCCACGCCGGGCTCGCCGATCAGCACCGGGTTGTTCTTGGTGCGGCGGGAGAGGACCTGGACCACGCGGCGGATCTCGTCGTCGCGCCCGATGACCGGGTCGAGCTTGCCCTGCTCGGCGGACTCGGTCAGGTCGCGGCCGAACTTCTCCAGCGCGCCGTACTTGTCCTCGGGGTTCTGGTCGGTGACGCGGTGCGGCCCGCGGACGCCCTGCACGGCCTCGGCCAGCACGTCGCGCGCGGCGCCGGCGTCCACCTTGGGGTCGGCGGCCAGGGCCAGCAGCAGGTGCTCGGCGGAGACGTACTCGTCGCCCATCCCGCGCGCCTCTTCGTCGGCCTTCTCCAGCGCCTGGCTGAGCGCGCGGCCGATGGCCGGCGCGGCGGTGCCCTCACCGGAGACGGTGGGCAGCCCGTCCAGGGCCTCGTTGGCCTTGCGCCGGACGCCCTCGGGATCGCCGCCGGCGCGGCGGAGCACCGGCGCGACGATGCCGCCCTCCTGCTCGAGCAGGGCGGTCAGGAGGTGGTGGGGGTCAACCTCCGGGTTGGCGCGCGCGCCCGCAAGACGCTGAGCGGCGGCCAGGGCCTCCTGGGCCTTGATGGTGAAGCGATCGGGATGCACAGAAAATCTGAGTCAGTTTATAGCAGATCTGTGCTCCCTTGTCTACGTGGGCTCAGTCCTCCAGCTCCTGCGGCGACCAGCTCCCCGAGGGCGTCGTAGCCCGCTTCGTTGGGGTGGAACGAGTCGTCGTCCACCGGCGGGTCGCCGCCGAGGATGCGGCCCCAGTCGGCGCTGATGCCGTTGAGGTACTCCTCGTCGGAGCCGACGCCGTGGCCCTCGAAGGTCATCCGCGGGTCGACGTACTCGAAGCCGTACGCCTCGGCCTGCTCTCCGATGGTGACGGCGAGCAGATCCCCGGTGGCGTTGAGCTGCTCGCGCTCCTCGTCGGAGAAGTCGGGCAGGGCGTTGCCGTCGTCGCCGGCGTCCTCGTCCCACAGCCGCGGGTAGCCGACCACGATCACCTCGGCCTCGGGCGCACGGGTGTCGATCTCGGAGTAGACCTCGTCGAGCCGGGCGGGCAGCTCGTCCTCGATGAAGGCCTGGGCCTCGTCCACGCGCTCGAGGCAGTCGTCGTCGCTGTTGAGCGGGTTGCCGCACTCGCCGGCCACGTCGCTGAAGCCGGTGTCGTTGCCGCCGATCGAGATCGTGACGACGTCGGTCGAGGCGCTCAGGGCGTCGACCTGGGGCGGCTCGTCGCCCTGGCCCTCGAGAACGTTCTCGGTGGTCGCGCCGCCGTAGGCGACGTGATCGAGGTCGTAGTTGCGCGCCTCGGCGATCTCGGGGCCGTAGGCGTCGTCGGTGCGCTGGCCGGCCGGCTCCTCGCCGTCGGGGATCGTGCCGGTGCCGGCCGAGTAGGAGTCGCCCATCGCCACGTAGTCGGGCGGGTTCTGCTCCCACTCGCGCAGCTGGCGCTCGTCCTCCTCGCGCTGCTGCTGCTCGCGGATCGCCTCGCGGTCCTCCGGCGGCAGGTGCGCCCAGAGCTGCGGGTCGAGGCCGCCGTGGGGCGGCAGCGGCCCGTCGCCGTCGCCGCGGGGCTCGTCGTCGGTCGGGTCGTCAGCGGGCTGAGGATCCAGATCGCGGAGCGCCATCGTGCTCGTTGGGCTTGACGTCCTCGGGCGCGGGCCTCGGCTCCGGCTCGACCGGGTCCTCCGCGGGCGGAGGGTCCAGATCGCGGAGCGCCTCGTGCTCGTTGGGCTTCGGGTCCACGGGCGCGGGAGCGGGCTCAGGGGCGGGAGCGGGCTCCGGCGGTGCGGGCTCCGGCGCCACGTCCTTCAGAGCCTGGTGCTCGGTGGGCTTGGGGCCGGGCGCGGGTTCGGGAGCCGAGGGCGGCGCCGGCTCCGGCGCGGCCTGGCGCTCGGCGGCGTCGGCCGACGTGATCTGCTTCGTCGGCTCGGGCGCGCCCGTCTCGTCCGGGACGTAGGCCTCAGCCCCGCTCGCGGCCACCATCGGCGCGGCGAGGGTGGCGCCGAAGACCACAGCCTTCCTGCTCACTCGGATCCTCCCGATCGGGTGATGCCTGTGAAGGAGGGCTTCCCGGCACCCCGGCTGGGCTAAACGGAGCCGGTCAGCTCTTGGAGCGCTGGACGCGCACCCGCACCGCGCGCCCGGCCGGCTGCAGCGCCTGGCCCGGCGCCTGGTAGGGCACCAGCTCCGCGCGGAACGAGCGGCGCACCCGCTCGAGCTCGTCGCCGAACTCCTTCTGCACCCGCTCGGCCTGCTTCTCCAGCGAGCGCATCCGGCGCTTCATGCGGGCGATCTCGCCCTCGAGCTCGAAGACCTTCTCGACGCCCGCGAGGTTCATGCCCATCTCGGTGGTCAGCTCCTGGATGCGCTGCAGGCGCTCCACGTCCTCCTGCGAGTAGAGCCGCGTCCCCTTGGGCGAGCGCTTGGGCTCGATCAGCCCGCGCGTCTCGTAGATGCGCAGCGTCTGCGGGTGCATGCCCGCCAGCTCCGCGGCCACCGAGATCATGTAGACGCCCTGGGTGCGCTCCATCACGAGGCCTTCCGGTCGGAGAGGATCCGCCGGCGCGGGTCCTCGTCGAGGACGTTCGCCAGGTCGTCCACGGCCTCCTGCTGCTCGCGCGAGAGCGAGCGCGGCACGTCGATCACCAGGCGGTAGTGGATGTCGCCGCGGCCCTTGCCGCTCAGCCGCGGCGGGCCCTCGCCGCGCAGGCGCTGCAGGGTCCCGTGCTGGGTGCCCGGAGGCACGCGGATGCGCTTCGTGCCGCTGAGCGTGGGCACCTCGATCGTCGCGCCGCGGATCGCCTCGGGGATGGTGATCGGGACCGTCACCTCGAGGTTGTCGCCCCGGCGCGTGAAGAGCGGCGACTCGGCCACGCGCGTGATCACATACAGGTCACCGGACGGCCCGCCCCGAGGGCCGGCCTCGCCCTTGCCGGCCAGCCGCACGCGCGAGCCGTCGCGCACCCCCGCGGGGATGTTCGCGCGGTAGCGCTTGACCTGGCGCGTCTGGCCCTGGCCCTTGCAGGTCGGGCACGGGTCGTCGATCTCGGTGCCGGTCCCGCCGCACAGCGAGCAGGGCTGGGAGATCGAGAACAGGCCCTGGGACTCCTGCTCGACGCCGCGGCCGTGGCAGCGGCTGCACACGCGCGGCGTGCTGCCCGGCTTGGCGCCGGTGCCGTGGCAGGTGGGGCAGGGCGCGGACAGCGGCACGGTGACCGACACCTGCGCGCCGTCCATGGCCTGCTGGAAGGAGATGTTGACCTCGGTCTCGAGGTCGCGGCCCCGGGTCGAGGCGCCCGCCCCGCCGGGCCCGCCCCCGCGGCCGGTGGCGTTGCCGAACAGGTCGGAGATGATGTCGCCCAGGCCGCCGCCGAAGCCGCCGCCCGCGGTGCGGAAGGCGCCCGGGTCGAAGCCCGACCCGAAGATCCCGCCGCCCGAGTCGTAGGCCTTGCGCTTCTCGGGGTCCGAGAGGATCGAGTTGGCCTCCTGGATCTCCTTGAAGCGCTCCTCGGCCCGCGCGTCGCCCGGGTTGCGGTCGGGGTGGTACTGGCGCGCCAGCTTGCGGTAGGCCTTCTTGATCTCCTCGTCGGAGGCCTTCTTGTCGACGCCCAGGACGTCGTAGGGATTCTTCGACGCCGTGGCCATGGCTAGCCGCTGACGACCACCCGGGCCGGCCGCAGCACCGTGCCGTTCACCCGGTAGCCCTTCTCGACGACGTCGAGGACCACCCCGGGCTCGTCGCCCTCGCGGGTGGACAGCGCCTCGTGGAACGTGGGATCGAACTTCTCGCCGGCGGGGTCGAACTGCTCGACGCCGTTGCGCTGAAGCACGGACAGCAGGTCCGCGTGGACGAGCTTCACGCCCTCGGCCAGGTGCTGCTCGCCCTCCTCGGCCGAGGCCAGGGCGCGCTCGAGGTTGTCGAGCACGGGCAGCAGCTCGCGCACCAGCGTTCCGCGAGCGCGCTCACCCGCCGCCGCGGCCTCGCGGGCCGCCCGCTTGCGGAAGTTCTCGAAGTCCGCCTGGGTGCGCTGCGCCAGCGCGAGATACTCGTCGCGCTGGCGCTCCACGCTGGCCTCGGGGTCGCTCGGACTCGGCCTCCTCGGTGGCCTCGAGCATCTCCTGCTCGTTCCCGGCGTCCTCCTCGCCGCTCGGCTCGGCCGTCTCGTCGCGGGCGGTGTCGAGCTGTTCCTCGTCGGGACGCTCGAACACTTAGCTCCGCTCCTCGTCCACTACCTCGGCGTCGACGACCTCTTCCTCGGCGGAGGCTCCGTTGCCCGACCCGTCCGCGGCGGCGCCATCGGCGCCGGCGGACTCCGCCGCCTGCTGCTGGGCCGCGGCGTACATCTGCTCGGACACCTTGTGGAAGGCGGACTGCAGCGCCTCGGTCTTGCTGCGCAGCAGCTCGGCGTCCTCGCTCTCGAGGTTGTCGCGGACGTCCTTGATCGCCGCCTCGATCTCCTCCTTGGAGGACGAGTCGAGCGTGTCGCCCATCTCCTCGATCTGCTTCTCGGCCTGGTAGGCCGCGGACTCCGCGGTGTTGCGGGCGTCCACGAGCTCCCGCTGGCGCCGGTCCTCGTCGGCGTGCGCCTCGGCGTCCTGCACCATGCGCTCGACCTCGTCGTCGGAGAGGCCCGAGCCGGCCTTGATCTCGATCTTCTGCTCCTTGCCCGTGCCGAGGTCCTTGGCCGTCACGTTGAGGATGCCGTTGGCGTCGATGTCGAAGCCGACCTCGATCTGCGGCACGCCTCGCGGCGCGGGCGGGATCCCGGTGAGCTGGAACTTGCCCAGCGACTTGTTGTAGGCGGCCATCTCGCGCTCGCCCTGGAGCACGTGGACCTCCACGCTCGGCTGGTTGTCCTCGGCGGTCGAGAACACCTCCGACTTGCGCGTGGGGATGGTCGTGTTGCGCTCGATGAGCGGGGTGCGAACGCCGCCCTTGGTCTCGATGCCCAGCGTCAGCGGGGTCACGTCGAGGAGCAGGACGTCCTTGACGTCGCCGGCCAGCACGCCCGCCTGGATGGCGGCGCCCACGGCCACGACCTCGTCGGGGTTCACGCCCTTGTGCGGGTCCTTGCCCGTCAGCTCCTTGACCTTCTCCTGCACGGCCGGCATGCGGGTCATGCCGCCCACCAGGACGACGTGGTCGATGCCCGAGCCGCCGGCGACGCCGGCGTCGTCCATCGCCTGCTTGGTCGGCCCGACGACGCGCCCGACCAGCTCCGCGGTCAGCTCGTTGAGCTTGGCGCGGGTCAGGCGCTGGTTGAGGTGCTTGGGGACCGAGTCGACCGCCGTGATGAACGGCAGGTTGATCTGCGTCTCCTGCGTCGAGGAGAGCTCGGCCTTGGCCTTCTCGGCCTCCTGGTAGAGGCGCTGGAGGGCCATCTTGTCGGCGGAGAGGTCGACGCCCTCGGCCTGCTTGAACTCGGCCACGAGCCAGTCGACGATCGCCTTGTCGAAGTTGTCGCCGCCCAGGTGGTTGTCACCCGCGGTGGCCTTCACCTCGAACACCCCGTCGCCGATCTCCAGCACGGACACGTCGAACGTGCCGCCGCCGAGGTCGAACACGAGGATGGTCTGGTCGCTCTCCTCCTTGTCGAGCCCGTAGGCCAGCGCGGCCGCGGTGGGCTCGTTGATGATGCGCTTGACGTCGAGCCCGGCGATCTTGCCGGCCTCCTTGGTGGCCTGGCGCTGGTCGTCGTTGAAGTACGCGGGGACGGTGATCACCGCGCCGTCGACCGTGTCGCCCAGGTAGGCCTCGGCGTCAGCCTTCAGCTTCTGCAGCAGCATCGCGCTGATCTGCGGCGGCGCGTACTCCTCGCCGCCCGCCTTCACGCGCGCGTCGCCGTTCGGGCCGGCCACGACCTCGAACGGGACGATCCGCTCCTCCTCCTTGACCTCGGCCTCCTTGCGGCCCATGAAGCGCTTGATGGAGAAGACGGTGTTCTCGGGGTTGGTGACGGCCTGGCGCTTGGCCGGCGCGCCCACCAGGCGCTCGCCGCCCTCGGTGAATGCGATCACCGACGGGGTCGTGCGGGCACCTTCGGCGTTCTCCACGACGGTGGTGTCGCCACCCTCGCGGGCCGCCATGCACGAATTCGTCGTGCCCAGGTCGATGCCTATGGTCCTTGCCATGTCGGAACGTCCTCCGTTGCTTAGAAAAAAATCTAAGCCGGAGTATGGCAGATAATTTCGGCTCTGACTACGGCCTGTACGGCAGCTCGAGCTTCGGGCAGTCCGGCAGCGTGTGGCCCCCGGAGTCGCGCGAGTCGACGATCAGGCGGCTGTTCGAGACGCGCACGTGCCCGTAGGAGAACGTGTCGAGGTTCGAGCAGCGCATCCCCACGCCGACCGGCGGGTCGGGCTCCAGGAAGAAGTCGTCGGCCAGCGCGCCGGCGCCGTCCGTGCCCGTCGCGCCGTCGATCTCGTGCTCGAGGTTCTCCGTCGCGGCCGACCCGACGGTGAAGTCGTAGAAGCCGCTGTTCTTCGGCCCGCCCGGCTCCAGCGTCTGGAAGCGGGCGTCGTTCACGAGCGTCGCGTGGACGTCGGTGGTGAGGAAGATCGTGTTCTTGATCCCCCGGTCGCGCAGGAAGCTCAGCAGCTCCTGCCGCTCGGCCTCGTAGCCCTCCCAGCGGTCGTAGGGAAGGATGTAGTACTGCTGGATCGGCAGCTCGTTCATGATCACCTTGAAGCGGGCGTCCGAGTTGGCGATGGCCTCCTTGAAGCGCTCCATCTGCCGCCGGCCCAGGTACGTCCGCCGGGGGTCGCGGATGGTCTGCAGGCACTCCTGCGACACCGGCTCGCTCAGCCCGCTGTCCGGCAGCCCCACTCCGAAGAAGCTGCGAGTGGATTGCGGGGCGGTCGGCGCGAAGTCGGGCGAGCCCGTCGTCGGGTTGTCGCAGCGCCCGCCGTCGTCGGCCTTGGCGGAGCGGAACGAGCGCTGGTCGAGGTAGAACATCTCCAGGTTCTTGCCCCAGCGGAAGCTGCGGTAGATGCCGTTCTCGTCCGAGTAGGTGACCGGCGAGTAGTCGCGGAAGGCGCGCGCGCTGCGGCCGTAGAGCGCCTGGCCCGGGATGTTCACGCCGTTGGAGAAGGTGCTCTCCTGCTGCGAGAAGTCGTTGATGAACTCGTGGTCGTCCCAGTGCGAGTAGAAGCCGCCCGAGCCGCGCAGGGCGCGCAGCTGGCGGTTCTCCAGGTTGACCTTGTACTTCGCCCACTTGGAGCGGGTGGTCAGCGCGATGGGATTCAGCCGCCCGGGGATCTCGCTGTCGGAGTAGATCGTGTCCCCGAAGTGGATGTTGAACGTGTTGCCCTCGTTCTTCATCGCGCGGAAGATCTCGCCCTTGTTCCAGAAGGGCTCCGACTGGCCGGGGGCGGAGTTGAAGTCCGTGTCGCCCGTCCAGGCGAAGTTGATGAGCCGGTCCTGGTCGGGGGCGGGCGCGGTGCGGAAGGTGCCGCGCTGGCTGCGACCGCGGCCCTGGTAGAAGCGGAACCAGTAGCGCCGCCCGGGACCCAGCCCGCGCACGCGCTTCTGAACCGTGGCGTCGTCGGTGTCGCGCGCCCTGAGCACGAAGCGCCGACGCGCTGTGGTGAGCTCGCGGTCGCGCGCCACCAGCAGCCGCACGCGGCCCGTGCGGTTGGCCTTGCCCCAGACGATCGCCGAGGAGGAGGTCACGTCACCCGCCGTCACCCCGAGCCTGAAGGCCGACGGCGCGGCCGAGGCCGGCGCGGCGGCAAGTGCGAGCAGGACAAGGGTCAGGACGACGGTGGCGGGCTTGCGCAAAGCAGGTCTCCTCTCTCGGGCAAGAAAATCCTACGCCCGTTCCGGGATATCGTGCGCCACCGACGTGGCCGCTGAGGACGAGGCGCTGCAGGACCTGCGGGAGCGAGCGCGCGCTTTGCTCGCGCGCAACATCGCCAACGTCGAGACCACGCCCCGCCGGCCGATCGACCCGGCGATGATCCGCACCGAGGCCGACCAGGCGGTGGTCAACGTCTCGGTGGCGATCGAAACGCTGGCCGCGCTGGGCCTGGTCAGCCGCGAGGAGCGCGAGCAGCTCTTCGCCGAGCTGCGCGAGATCTCGGGCACCACCTACGCGCCGTTCGAGGGCGTGCGGCTCCAGCGAGTGGTCCAGGCGCCGCCCGCCAGCGACCGGCCGGGCCTGCACCTGCTGGGCGCCGAGCTGTACGAGGACGGCGTGGTGCTGCGCTGGCTGTTCGTCTCACCGCCGGCCGACGGGCCCGCCGCTCCCGGCACGCTCTACCGGCCGCCGCAGACCTTCTCGCTGTGGGACGACGCGGGCACCGCGTACACGCCCCAGGGCGGCGGCTGGGTGCAGGGGCACCACCTGCGCGGCGACACGGCGTTCGTGCCGGCGGTGCCTGCGGAGGTCGAGCAGCTCCACGTCGCCGCCGACGAGGAGCGCTACACGCTCCCGCTGGGCTAGGCGGCCGGCGGAGCGGGAGGAGCGGGCGCCGGGTTGGAGGCGCCTGCGGGCGCGGTGGGCGCCGAGGGGGTCTGAGGAGGCGCGGGCGCGGCCGGTGCCGGAGCGGGCGCCGGGGCTGCCGGCGCGGGAGCTGCCGGGGCCGGCGGCGCCGGAGCGGCCGGAGCAGGGTTCGCCGGGGCCTGAGGCGCGGGAGGCTCCGGCGCGGGGGCGCTCTGCGCGGGACTCTCGGGCGCGTCGCCCTGCGAAGGCTCCTGCTGGGCTCGGCGGCTGCTCGTCGGTCTGGGGCTCGTCGGGCGGAGTGCCCTCCTCGGACTGGCCCTGCAGATTCTCGAGCACCTCCGGGACGGAGACTGCGGGCACCTGGACGTCGGCGGGCTCCTCGAGCGCCGTGTCCTCCTCGTCGGCGTGGCCCGGCGGAACGTCCTCTGGTGGGCCCGGGTCGGCGTCGAGCTGGAGCTCGTCGTCGTCGGCCTGCACCTCGATCGGGGGCGGGGCCGGCAGCGACACCGGTCGCCGGGCCGAGGGGGCCGGCGCGGGCGCGGCGGTGGCGCCGCCCGAGACGACGGCGGGAGCGGAGGCCGGGGCGGGGCGGGCGAGGCCGCGGTGGTGGTGCCGGCGGCGGGCGGGCCGCTGAGGTCGGACACGGAGACCGGGATGCCGGGCCCGGAGGAAGAGCCGGCCACGGTGGCCGCCGCGAGCGAGGCGTCGTCGCCGGCGTCGGCCGCCGGTACCCCTCCGCCGGAGCCGGCCGCGGACACGGCGCTGGCGCCTCGGTCGCCGCCTCCGCCGAGCGGGGCGGCCGGCGCGTCGTCGGTCTTCGCCTGCTGGCGGGTGCCGTCGTCGCCCGGGCTGTCGCCGCCGCTGCGGTCGAGCGGGCCCAGCGAGATGGCGCCGGCCTGGTTGAGGCCGGCCACCGCCACGATGCCGGCGGCCATGGCGGCGCCCACGGGCACGGGCGATACGAGCGGGATGCGAGGGAGCCTGGGCCGCGAGCGCTTGGTGACCGGCGGCGGCGAGGGCGCCAGCTCGGCCTCGGCGAGCTTCTCGAGGCGGGTCTTGGCGTCGCCCTCGGCCATGAACGGCCGCAGCGCGGCGAAGGGGATCGAGCGGGTCTCGAGCGAACCGAGGTCGACCGGGCGCCGGGTCCAGCCGTGGGTCCAGGCCAGCAGGGCGAGCGTGCCCTCGAAGCGCTCCGTCAGGTCCTCGCCGAAGGCCTCGGCCTCCTCGGCGGCCTCCCAGGCGGCGGTGCAGCACTCGAGCAGGGCCTCGCGGTCGGCGGCGGGGTAGCGCTCCCGGGCGCGCGCGAATGCGAGGGCGCGCTGAACGTCGGGATTGCCTAGAGGATCGATCGAGATGGACATGCCGGCCTGCCTCCGTGAGACCTTCCTTGCGTCTGGGGCGTTCCCTCGGGGAGCGCGGACAAAACGCCCGCTCAGGTGCGGGCGCGCCCGAATGGGCACAGGCTCAGCAGCGGGCACTCCGGGCAACGGGGGGCGCGGGCGGTGCACGTGCGGCGGCCGTGGCGGATGAGCGCCATGTGCACCTCGAAGCCCTCCCCGGGCCGCGTGAGCCGGTTGAGCTCGTCGTGGCAGGACTCGAGCGAGTCCCTCTCGCCGAAGAGCCCGAGCCGCACGCCCACCCGGTGCACGTGGGTGTCCACCGGCACGTCGTGCAGGCCGTAGGAGAACAGCAGCACGCAGGCGGCGGTCTTGCGCCCGACCCCCGGCAGCGAGGTCAGGAAGTCACGGCCCTGCTCGACCGGCGCGGTGGCCAGCCAGGACAGGTCGTCGCCGTCGAGCGCGTCGAGGATCCGCAGGATGCGCACCGACTTCGTGGGCGCCAGGCCGCCGGGCCGTATCGCGTCCTCGATGGCCTCGGGGCCCGCTGCGCGCGCGGCCTCCCATTCGGGGAAGCGACCCCGCAGGCGGTGGTAGGCCACGTCGCGGTTGCGGTCGTTGGTGTTCTGAGAGAGGACGGTGAGAACGAGCTCGTCGACCGGCGCCTCGTGGGGCCGCGGCTCCGGGCGCCCGTAGGCCTTGCGCAGGCGGTTGCGTATCGCGAGCAGGCGCCGGCGGTCGGCCACGGGCATGAGGTATATCCCTGCCGGCATGCCGTCGCGGGAAATCGGAGGAGTCGAGGTCGCCTGGCGTGAGCAGGGCCCGGGGCCGCTGTACCTGCACGGAGTGCCCAACAGCTCGGCGATGTGGAAGTCCTTCCTGGACCGCACCGGCGGGACGGCGGTCGACCTGCCGGGCTTCGGAGACTCGGGCAAGCCGGCTGACTTCCCCTACTCGATCCAGGGCTACGGAGGCCTCCTCGAGGTGTTCGCCGAGGAACTCGGCCTCGAGCGTGTGACGCTGGTCATGCACGACTGGGGGTCGGTGGGCCTGGGGCTCGCCCAACGCCGTCCGGACCTGATCGAGCGGCTGGTGGTGATCTCCGGCGTTCCCTTCCTGCCGGGCTACCGCTGGCACCGAACGGCGCGGGCCTGGCGCCTGCCGCTCATCGGCGAGATGGCGATGGGCTTCACCTTCCGCTGGAACATGGCGCGCGTGCTTCCGGCGGCGGTGCTGGACGACGCCTGGTCGCACTTCGACCACGGGACCCAGCGGGCGATCCTCAAGCTCTACCGCTCGGCCCCCGAGCGCGAGCTCGCGCGGGCTGGCGAGCAGCTCGGCGAGGTCACCGCACCGGCCCTGATCGCGTGGGGGGAGGACGACCCCTTCCTCCCGGCGCGCTTCGCCGATGAGCTGGCCGAGGCGCTCGGCGGGCCGGCGGCGGTGGAGCACATCGAGGGCGCCGGCCACTGGCCGTGGGTCGACCGGCCCGAGCTGATCGACTCCGTGGCGCGCTTCGTGAGCTAGTTAGTCTCACGCGCGTGCGGCTTGCCTTTTCCGTCTCGGCGCCGCACCGCGAGCGCGGGCTGCGAACGGGGACGGCTGAGGAGCCCGCGGCGCAGGCGCGCCGGCCGCCTCGACAGAGGCGCATCGACCCCTGGCGCGTGGCCCCCGTGGCCATCACCGCCCTCTTCGCGCTGGTCATGCTCATCTGGCAGCCGCGCAGCGTCGACCTCGCCGCGCACCAGTTCCGCGCCGACCTGTTCGGGCGCGAGGGCTTCACGATCTGGAACGGCCAGTGGTACGGCGGGCACCACACGCCGGCGTACTCGGTCATCTCGCCGCCGCTGGCCTGGCTGCTGACGCCGCGCGTCGTGCTCGCGCTGGCAGCCGTGGGCGCCTCGGCGCTGTTCGAGCCGCTGCTGCGCTCCCGCTTCGGCGACAACGCCCGCTGGGGCGCGATCTTCTTCGGCTTCGGCGCCGCCACGCTGCTGTTCACCGCCCGCCTGCCCTTCGCGCTCGGCGTCCTCTTCGGCCTGGCCGCGGTGCTCGCCCTCCAGCGCAGGCGGCGCCTGCTGGCCCCGTTCATGGCGCTGCTGTGCACGCTGTCGAGCCCCGTGGCGGGCCTGTTCCTCGCCCTGGCCGGGCTCACCTACGCCCTGGTGGTTCGCGGGCGCGACCGCGAGGAGCACGTGACCGACGGCATCTTCCTGATGTTCACCGCGCTCGTCCCCTCGCTGTTCCTGACCTTCGCTTTCCCCGAGGGCGGCTACTCGCCGTTCCCGCTGTCGGTCTACGCGCCCATCCCGATCGTGGCGCTGCCGGCCGCGTACCTGCTGTGGAACCGGGAGCGGATGATCGCCATGGGCGCGCTGCTCTACGCGATCGGCGCCACCGCCGCGCTCATGTTCGAGAACCCGATGGGCCCCAACTCGGGCCGGCTCGGCGCGCTGTTCGCCGGACCCGTGCTCGCTGGCCTGCGCGCAGGCCCACTGGCGCAGGCGCTCCGTCGTGCTCCTGGTGGTGGCCGTCGTGGCGCTGGGCACCTGGCAGTGGTCATCCGCCGTGCGCGACGTGGTCAAGTACGTCGAGGACCCGGGGGCGAAGAAGGGCTACTTCGAGCCGCTCAAGCAGTTCCTCGCCACGCTGCCCGACCAGCGGCGGATCGAGATCCCCTTCACCCGCTCGCACTGGGAGGCGGCGGACATCGCGACCGACAGCCAGCTGGCTCGCGGCTCGCTGCGCCAGCTCGACCGCGGCACCAACCCGATCTTCTACCGGGGACCGCTCACCGAGTTCACGTACGCCAGCTGGCTGACCGAGAACGCGGTCCGCTACGTGGCCCTGCCGAGCGCGCTGCCCGACAGCCACTCGTACGCCGAGCGCGCGCTCATCGAGCGCGGCCTGCCCTACCTCAAGCAGCGCTGGAGCTCGAGCGACTGGCGCGTCTACGAGGTGACGCTGCCCGCCCCGATCGTCGTCTCGCAGGGCCGGGCCAACATCCAGCTCGAGCAATTCGGCTCCGACCAGCTGCTGCTGCGCGTGGTGCGGCCCGGCGAGGCTCTGCTGAGGGTGCGCTGGACGCCTTACTGGTACTTCGAGGGCGGCTGCGTGGAGCGCGACGGCGACTGGACCCGGGTCACCGCGCGCAACCGCGGCTTCGCGCTGCTGTCCATCCGCTTCTCGCCGGAGCGCGTGGTCCAGCGCGGAAGACGCTGCGCCAAAAGCTAGGCTGGCCTGGATGGCACGTCGTCGCTGGCTCGACCCCGTCGTGCAGATCGCGCTGTTCTTCGGGGCCTATTACGCGTACCGCCTGGTGCGCGGCGTGGTGGATGGCCACGCCGGCGCCGCCTTCGAGAATGCGCGCCACCTGATCGGCATCGAGCAGTGGCTGGGGCTGTTCTTCGAGCCCGGCCTCCAGGACTGGACGGAGCGCCACGAACTGATCATGGACGCCTCCAACTGGATGTACGTGAACTCCCACTTCGCGCTGACCACGGCCTTCTTGATCTGGCTGTACGTGAAGCGCAACGACGCCTTCTACTTCGTCCGCAACATGTTCATGGTCTCCATGGCCATCGCGCTGGTGGGCTACGTCCTCTTCCCCACCGCGCCGCCGCGCTTCATGCCCGAGTGGGGCTTCACCGACAGCGTCACCAACGCGGTGGGCGAGGGCGCGGCCAAGGGCGCCTCGCTGCTCTACAACCCGTATGCCGCGGTGCCCAGCATGCACGTCGCCTTCGCGTTGATGATCGCGATCCCCGGCGTGATGCTCGTGCGCTCGCGAGTGATCAAGGTGCTCTGGGCCATCTACCCGGTCGCGGTGACCTTCACGGTGATGGCCACCGCCAACCACTGGTGGCTGGACGCCGTGCTCGGCGCCCTCACCGCGGGTCTGTCGGCCCTCGCGGCCAAGGAGATCTTCGAGCGCGCCCGGCCCGGCGCCTGGTCCTTCCGGGGCCCCGCCGCCAAGGCCGCCACGTGAGCACCACTCGCGGGGCGAAGAGGGCGATCGCTCGCGATCGCCTCATCGAGTCGCGCCTGACCCCGAACGCGATCTCGCTGACGGGCCTCGTGCTCAATGTTGTCGCCGCCGTGCTGATCACCCAGGAGCTGTTCGTGCTCGCCGGGGTCGCCTTCGTGATCGGCTCGATCATGGACATGCTCGACGGCCGCTACTCGCGGATGTCGGGCAAGGGCACCAAGTTCGGCGCCTTCCTGGACTCCTCGCTGGACCGCATCGAGGAAGGGATCGTCCTCACCGCCGTCGCCGCCTACTTCGCCAAGAGCGGCGACGAGCTCGCGGTCGCGGGCGTCACGCTGACCATCGTGGGCTCGCTGATGGTCTCCTACACGCGCGCGAGAGCCGAGGCGCTGGGGGTGGAGTGCAAGGTCGGTTTCGCCGACCGTCCCACCCGCGTCGTGATCCTCTCGATCGGCATTCTCTTCGCTCAAGGCGCCGGTCTGGCAGACTTCGAGCTGCTCGAGCCGGCGATCTACGTGATGGCCGCGCTGACCACGATCACCGTGTTGCAGCGCGTCTTCCACGTGCGATCCGAGCTGGCGAAGACGTAACCGTTCGACCCGAGCGGGTTTGTTTCTCCCCGGCAACGCGCGGGAAAAGCGCGACCATCTTGTGATCCTTAGGAGGGCTAGTGACTGAAATCGGCAATGGCGCATCGCGCTACGGCACCGAGAAGGTGCGTGTTGCCATCGTGGGAGTCGGCAACTGCGCCAGCTCCTTCGTGCAGGGCGTCCAGTACTACAAGGACGCCGATCCGGCCGAGAAGGTGCCCGGCCTGATGCACGTCGACCTGGGCGGCTACCACGTCCGGGACATCGAGTTCTCCGCCGCTTTCGACATCGACGCGGACAAGGTCGGCAAGGACCTGAGCGAGGCGATCTGGTCGGGTCAGAACAACACGATCGAGTTCGCCGAGGTCCCCCACCTCGACGTCCCCGTCCACCGCGGCATGACGCACGACGGCCTCGGCAAGTACCTCAAGGAGAAGATCACCAAGGCTCCGGGCGAGACGGCGGACATCGTCGAGATCCTCAAGGAGACCAAGACCGACGTCGTCGTCTCCTACCTCCCGGTGGGCTCCGAGCAGGCGACCAAGTGGTACGTCGAGCAGGTGCTCGAGGCCGGCTGTGGCTTCGTCAACTGCATCCCGGTGTTCATCGCCAAGGAGAGCTACTGGGCCAACCGCTTCCGCAAGGCGGGCCTGCCGATCATCGGCGACGACATCAAGTCGCAGGTCGGAGCCACGATCGTCCACCGCGCCCTGGCGCGGCTCTTCGCCGACCGAGGCGTGCACATGGCGCGCACGTCGCAGCTCAACGTCGGCGGCAACATGGACTTCTACAACATGCTCGAGCGCGAGCGGCTGGAGTCCAAGAAGATCTCCAAGACCAGCGCCGTGACCTCGATCATGGGTCACGAGCTGCCCGCCGACGACGTGCACGTCGGCCCGTCGGACTACGTGCCCTGGCTCACCGACCGCAAGTGGGCGCACATCCGCGTGGAGGGCCAGGCCTTCGGCGACGTCCCGCTGAACGCCGAGCTCAAGCTCGAGGTGTGGGACTCCCCGAACTCGGCCGGCATCGTCACCGACGCGGTCCGCTGCTGCAAGCTTGCGCTGAACCACGGCGTGGGCGGCCCGCTGGAAGGCCCGAGCTCCTACCTGATGAAGTCGCCGCCGGTCCAGGTGCCCGACTCGCAGGCACGCGAGGACACGGAGAAGTTCATCCAGGAGTACGGCGGCGCGCCGAAGCTGCCGGGCAAGGCCAAGATCCGCACCACCTCCGAGGCCTAGGCCTCGGTCAGGGCCGGCGTCCGCGGATGCTCGCCGCGTAGGCGGCGCCGCGGACCCGGTTCACGAAGCCGGCCGGCTCGATGCCGCCGTCGGCGTTGTCGAGTTGAACGTCAGCACGACCGTCTCGCCCCACCCGGAAGGGGAACACCGAGCTGTAGCGCTTGACGAGGTGCGACCGGCCCGCCCAGAACAGGTGGCGTAGAACCGGGCGGTCGCCGGTGGCGGCAAGCAACAGGCCGGAGGCGCCCTTCACCGGGTGGTCGACCGTGAGCGTCGCCGCGAACGCAATCCCCGACGGTGTAGCGAGCGGTCGCCCCGCAGCCGGGCGATCCCGCTGAACAGGCCGCGAGCCCCGAGCTGGGCGGCGCCGGTGATCGTCGAGACGGCGTTCACGTCGGCGCCCTGTACCCCAGGCGCCTCTCCGTATGCTGCGCTCGGTGCCCTCCGAGCGCTTCACCATCGCGCAGGTCACGCCCTATCCCTGGGAGCAGCATCACGAGGTGAACCGGTTCGTCGAGCAGGTCTCCGACGAGCTCTGCCGGCGCGGCCACCGCGTCGTGGTGGTCGCCCCGTCCGACTCGCGCTCGCTCGTGCGCGAGGGCCGCGCGATGGTCAAGTCCATGCGCGACGACCCCGACGCGCTGTTCGACACGCCGGGCTGCGCCAGCCTGGTCGCCGTCGGCCAGAGCCTGCCGTTTCGCCGGGGCGGCAGGGTGGCGCTGCCGCTCGATGTCTCGCGCACCCTCGAGGACCTGCTCGAGCGTGCCGAGCTCGACTTCGTTCATGTGCACGAGCCGTTCGCGCCGAGCGCCGCCTCGGCTGCGCTGCGCCATTCGCGCGCGCTGAACGTGGGCAGCTTCCACGCCGCCACCGAGCGGATGCTCTCCACGCAGGTGGCCCGGCCGCTGGTGGAGCGGCTGTTCGGCCGCCTCGACGCCCGAACCGCGAGCTGGGCGGTGACCCGGGACCTCGTCGCCCGCTTCTTCCCCGGCGAGTACGAGGTGGTGCCCCCGGGGGCGGAGCTGCAGCGACGGGACCAGGCGGCCGGCGAGGGGGGCGCCGCACATCGTCCTCTCCGCCCAGGAGGAGCGCGGCGCGCTGCGGCTGTTCCTGCGCGCGCTGCGGCGGCTGCCGGTCGAGCACAGCTGGCAGGCGACGATCTGGATGCGCGACCCCCAGTCGGCGCCGGCGCTCTCCCTGCCCAAGCGGTTGCGCGACCGGGTCCGGCTGGTCGGGCCGGCCGACGGCTCGGAGGCCCAGTTCCTCGCCTCGGCCGCGGTCGCGGTCGCCGCGTCGAGCGGCAGCGCCCCCGTGCCCCAGATGATCATCCGCGCGCTGGCGGGCGGGGCGGTCCCGGTGGTCTCGCGGCTGCCGGAGTACGAGGAGGCGGTCCGCGACGGCGAGCTGGGCCTGTTGTTCGAGCCTCGCGACGCGGACACTCTCGCGGGCCAGCTCGAGCGGCTCGTGACCGACCGCCAGCTCACCGAGGGCCTGGCCCGGCGCATCGAGGAGGTCCACCCTCAGCTGGAGTGGAGCCACGTCGCCGACCAGGTCGAGGAGATCTACCGGACCGCCGCGGGGCGCCGGCACTCGGCGGAGGGCAAGCCGGAGGTGCGCAAGCGACTGGCCACGCGGGACTTCGTGCACGTGGACCTGCACATGCACACCGACCACTCGCCCGACTGCGCGACGCCCGTGGACACGCTGATCCAGCGCGCGGAGGACGTGGGCCTCGGAGCCATCGCCATCACCGACCACAACGAGATCTCGGGCGCCTTCGAGGCCCGCGACAGGGCGAACGGCCGGGTGAAGATCATCGTGGCGGAGGAGGTCAAGACCGCCGACCAGGGCGAGGTGATCGGCCTCTTCCTCGAGGAGAAGATCCCGCGCGGCATGACCCTCCAGGAGACGATCGCCGAGATTCGCCGCCAGGGGGGGCTGGTCTACGTCCCCCATCCCTTCGACCGGATGCACTCCGTGCCCGACTACGAGCACCTGCTGGCGGTGGTGGAGGACATCGACGCGATAGAGGTCTTCAACCCGCGCATCGCGATCAAGGGCCGCAACGAGGAGGCCGAGCGATTCGCGGCCAAGTACCGCGTGGTGGCCGGGGCCGGCTCGGACAGCCACGTGGCCCAGGGCCTGGGCTCGGTCAAGATCCGCATGCGCGACTTCGACGGGCCCGAGGAGTTCCTCGAGTCCCTGCGCGACGCGGACATCATCCGAAAGCGGCAGAGCCTGGTCTACGTCCAGGCGCTGAAGTTCATCCAGACGCGAGGCAAGCGTTGATGCAGGCAAAAGGAGCCGATCGTCGGCCGTCTAATCCAGTGGGCCGAGTGCCCGCGACTGACGACGAGATCCGCGAGAAGTACCTGGAGCGGGCGATCAGGGAGTTGAACTCCCTCACCCGCGCGATCCAGTCCTGCGAGCACTGCCCGCGCGGGAACCTGATGCCGGTGCTCGGCTCGGGCCACCCGCAGGCCGACGTGATGCTGCTCAAGTTCGCCCCCCAGCCTTCGGAGATCGAGGAGGGGGTGGCCTTCTACGGCCGGGCGGGCAGCGCGCTGATGAAGAGCTTCAAGCGGCTGGGGATCGACCCGCTTGCCGTCTACGGCACGGTCTTCGTCAAGTGCCCCGTCCACGACACCGAGCAGTCCGCGCCGGAGTGCCGCGCGCGGGTGCTGGAGGAGATGGCGGTGGTTCAACCGCGGATCGTCGTGGTGATGGGCGAGGAGGCGCGCGAGGAGCTGAACGCGCTCAGGGTCCCGATGGCCGCGGAGGTGGAGCCGGCGCTCGGCGAGATCCGCAAGCTCACCCCGTCCTGCGACGTGCTCTACGTGCCGGACATCGACGCGTCGCTCGACGACGAGGCCGAGAAGCGTGCCTTCTGGGGCGCCTTCCGGGCGCTCGGCGAGTGGTACGCGGACTTCCCTCCGTACTAGCGCTACGGTCCTGGCATGGACCTCGAAGAGCACAGCCTCGACCCGGTGGTCGAGCGGACCTGCGAGGAGTGCGGCGCGACCCTCACCGAGGGCGAGATCCGCGCCTCGATGGAGTCCGGCGGCCGCTTCCTCTGCTCGGTTCACGCCGCCGAGGCCGTCCCCGCCGAGGAAGAGGACCCCGAGCAGCCCTGACCCGGCGCGTTCGCGCGGGTTTAGCCCAGCGGCGGCGCGGTCACCCTCACGGGTGGAGGCGCACAACCGCAGGGAGGCAAGTTGAAGGTCTCAGAGTCCGATCCCCGGCCGTACGCGATCGAGCGGGTTCCGTTCAAGTCGCTGACCGTGCTGGGCGCCGGCCTCGCCGCGTTCGGGGTGGCCGACTCCGCGCAGGCCATGGTGGCCGACGGCGGCGGTGGGTCCACCACCCCCGCGAAGACCAAGTCGAGCACTCCCGCCCAGAAGACCCCCACGCCGGCCCCGAAGGCGCCCGCCAGCCAGCCGGCAAGCCCCCCGACCCGCACCGACGCCTCCGACGGCTACGCCGGGATGGAGGCCTCGCGGGCCGACCTGCCGTCGCAGAGCAGCCCCCCGAGGCCAAAGTCCGCCGCCCCGACGAAGCCGAAGCCTGCGGCGTCGCCCAAGCCCAAGCCCGACCCCGAGCCGGTCGCGCCCCCCACCCGCACCGACGCCTCCGACGGCTACGCCGGCATGCACGACGACACCAGCGGCTCCTCTGCGCCCGCGACCAAGCCCAAGAAGACGAAGGCCGCAGCCCCCGAGCCCGACTCCGCCCCCAAGCGAGCGAACCGCCCGCCGCCCGGCACCAAGCTCGGCCCCGGCGGCGAGCTGTACCCGGCTTCGCAGCCGGCCCCCGAGCCCGAGCCGCAGCGCGAGACCCGCGCAAACCGCCAGGCGCGGCGGACCGTGCGCAAGGCGGCGAACACCGTCGAGAACACGATCGAGGGGCTGTTCGGCGGCGGGGACGAGGAGGTCGCCGGCCCACCGACGCCACGCGCCCACTCCGCCAAGCCCGCGGACGAGGACCCGTACCCCGGCGCGCCCAACAAGGGCCCTTCGCTCGGCAACTCGATCCTGGGCGAGCTGTTCGGCCTCGCGCCGTTCGGCGCGCTGGGCGAGGGCGACTCGCTCTCGGTCGAGGCCGGCTGCGGCGCGAAAACCGGCAACCCGGCCGAGTGCGTGGGACATGAGGTCGGCGGCAAGAAGGGCACCAAGCCGACCCGCAAGCCGAAGCGCGGCCCGTTTGCCGGGGTCGAGGTGGTCGGTACCGCCGCGACATCCCGCGGCGAACCGTCCACGAAGATGAACGGGCGCAGCTACGAGACGCTCGACGTGACCGCCGACGTGCGCACCGAGGGCTCACTCGGCATCGACGGCAAGGTCGGCGCCGGTGGGAGGGTCTCCACGAAGGAAGGCCGCAAGACCAACTACAGCGTCACCGTGAGCGAGGAACGTGCCGAGCAGATCGTCGGCGGCGACCTCGACGCCCCCGACCCGATCGACCCCGACACGCTGCGCAGGGGCGAGAGCATCACGCTCGGCGACTCGAGGTACGAGGGCAGCGGTGGCGGCATCTCCTTCCGCTTCTTCCGCTTCGGGGGCAGCGAGGAGGAGGGCGAGACCGAGAGCGCGGCCGTTCAGCGCGTGGGCAAGGACCGCGTCCGCATCAGCGTCGGCAGCGAGGACTACGTGCAGGAGAGCCTGGAGATCGGCGCGGGAACCGACGAGGCCAACATCTCACTCGGCAGCGTCCACCAGCTGCGTGAGGGCGACCGCAGCCAGATCGAGCTCGACCTCTCCACAGAGGCGGGCCGGCGGGAATACGAGAGGTTCATCGGCTCGGGCGACATGCCCGACCCCGAGGGACCCGGACGGCGCAACGCCGCCACCGTGAACGGCTGGTACGCGAGCGAGGGCAGCGAGGTCAAGACCAAGGCCGGCCCCGTCTCGGCGAGCGACTCCTCCAGCGGCCACTCCGAGTCCGAGCAGACCACCGACTACCTCGACTCCCAGCGCGAGGAGGTCGAGTACGAGCACACCTGGGGCGACACCACCCTGCAGCGGACGCAGAAGACCGACCGCAAGGGCGAGGAGCAGGAGAGCGCCACCAGCATCCTCGTCGACGACGTGAGCGAGGACGTTCTCGCCGACGCCCTCGAGAGCCGCGGCGTCAGCGACGTGCCCGAGCTCGACGAGGCCAGCACGGTGCGACTCGACTTCAACAACGCGGAGCTCGCGCGGCTCAAGGACGGCGCGATCGAGAAGTACACGGAGAACTACGACGACGATGTCGACCCCGAGGAGATCTCCGAGCGCGTCCGGGGGCAGATCCCGCCGATCGACATGCGTGGTGGCACCGTCGACCGCCTGACCGATCCGACCTCCATCCTCACCGCCGCAGAGAACCCCGAGGACGTTGCGGAGGAGCTCCAGCTCATGGGCGAGATGCAGGGCGACGCCGACGAGTGGATGACGGTGATGAAGGAAGTCGACGAGGAGTACGGCGGCGGGGTGCCCAGCGGGCAGATCACCGTTTTCGCGGAGGGCGAGCCCTCGCGCACGTTCACCGTGGAGTGCGGCCGCGTGCTCTACGGCAAGGGCGGCAGCTGAGCTAGTCGCGCTCCAGCAGCGCCACGCACTCGATGTGCGGCGTCTGCGGGAACATGTCGACCGGTCGCACGGTGACCAGGCGGTAGCCGGCGTCGACCATCTGGCGCGCGTTGGGCGCGAGTGTGGTCGGGTTGCACGAGACGTAGACGATCCGCTTCGCCTCGGCCTCCAGCACGCGGCGCACCACCTTCTGCGACAGGCCCGCCCGCGGTGGGTCGACCACCACCACGTCGGGCTTGCCCGATTGCTCGAGCAGCGGTCGCATCGCCGTGCGCACGTCGCCGGCGAAGAAGCTGGCGTTGTCGATGCCGTTGGCCTTGGCGTTGTCGATCGCGTCGGCCACGGCGCTCTCCACCATCTCGACGCCCCACACCTCGCGCGCCTCCAGCGCGAGCACGAGCGCGATGGTCCCGATGCCGCAGAAGAGGTCCACGACCCGCTCGCGCCCGGTCAGCCCCGCCAGCTCGGTCGCGTGCGAGTAGAGGCGCTCGGCCATCTCGGTGTTGGTCTGGAAGAAGGCGTCGGGTGAGATCGAGAAGCGCAGCCCGCTCAGTTGCTCGTCGAGCTTCGCGCGACCCTTGAGCACCTCGGTCTCGCCGTCCCGGGTGGTCTCGGCGACGCCGGCCGCACGCGTCCACAGCACGCTGTCGGCGGGCAGGGAGGCCGCCAGCTCGTGGGCGCGGAAGTCGCCCGGGCTGGTGACGAGCCGGGCCTGCAGCTCGCCGGTGTGGCGCCCCTCGCGAACCACCAGGTTGCGCAGCAGCCCGGTGTGGTCGCCCCGGTCGTAGGCCGACAGGCCCTCCTGGCGCACCCAGGCCGCCACCGCCTCGCGCAGCTCGTCCACGCGCTCGGAGGCGAGCACGTCCTCGACCACGTCGTCGATCACGTCCCAGCGACCGGCGCGGTGGAAGCCCAGCTCCAGCTCGGGCCCGAAGGAGTACTCGACCTTGTTGCGGTAGCGCCACTCCTCCACGGCCGGCTCGATCTCGACCACCGGCGGGCTCTCGAAGCCGCCCAGGCGGCTCAGGGCGTCGGACACCTGGCGCTCCTTCTCCTCCAGCTGGCGGTCGTAGGGCAGCACCTGCCAGGGCGCCCCGGGGTGCTCCGCGCGGGGCTCGATGCGGTCCGGGCCGGGCTCGACCACCTCGAGCAGGTCGGCCTCGGCGAACGAGCGCTTGGCCTTGCGCACCTGGACGCGCACCCGGTCGCCGGGCACGGCGCCGCGCACGAAGACCACGAAGCCCTCGTCGGCGCGGCCGACCCCGGCACCGCCGTTGGCGAGGCCGTCGATGCTGAGCTCGAGCTCCTGCTCGCGGCGCGGCCGCGAGCGCGAGCCCTGGCCTACCCCAGCTTGTCCGATATGGCGTTCAGCACCGTCTTGCGGTTCGCGTTGCGGCGCTCGTAGTCCCGGACCTTGCGCAGCTCGGCCGGGTTGAGGGTGTCGAGGCGATCCTGCACCTGCGCGGCGGTCAGGTCGTCGTACCCGGTGATCGGGAAGCTGGCGCCCACGCCGACGACGCGGCGCGCACGGTCGGCCTGCACGAGAACCGGGTCGGCGGCGGTGGTGGCCCGCTTGGTCGCACCCTCGACCTGCTTGCGCGCCTTGCGCGCGGCGTCCGTCCCGCGCTTGCGCGCCTCGTCGGTGCGGCCCTCGATCTCGTCGCGGCCGCGCCCGAGCAGCTGCTCCAGGTCGCCGAGCACGTCGTTGGTCTGCTTGCGTCCGCGGTCCACCAGGCTGGAGACCAGCTTCTGCGCGTCCTCGGTGGTCATCCGGCCGCGCTTGACGGCGTCGTCCAGGGTCTCCTGGATGCGCTCGCGGGTGAGCATCACCAGGTCGAGCGGGCGGACGAGGTTGTTGCGCAGCGCCTCACGCAGCTCGGCCACGCTCTTGGCCGAGAAGTCGACTGCCTGACCCGCCGGGGTCGTGGCGCTCTGTGCGGTGGAACGAGCCTGGCTGCGGGCCTTCTGGCGCCGCTGGCCGGCCCGAGCGCGAGCGCGAGGAGTTGCTCGACTTGGCCTTGGAGCGCGAGCCGCCCGACTTCGAGCGCGCGCTGGAGGACTTGGCTCGGCTGCTGCTCGACTTCGCCCGGCTGCCGCCGCTCGACTTCGCCCGCGAGCCGCCGCCGCTCGAGCCCGACGACGAGGCGCGCGAACTCGAGGACTTCGCCCCCGATCCGCTCGACCGGGAGCGCGAGCCCCCGGACTTCGAGCCGCCCGACTTCGACGAGCCGCCCGACTTGCGCTGTCCGCTCTGTCCGTCAGCCATGTCTGCTCTCCCTCAGTGAAGAATCCCCATCGACCTGAGCACTATTTCATGCCGAACGACCCCGCGACGAGCGGGTGGTCGGACAGCCTGATCATCGTCCCCGAGGGGCCCGAAACCTCGCGCTCCTCCGGAGGCAGGGCGACCGGGACTTCGACCGGCCGCAGGCGGATCGCCACGAGCTGGTCGATCGATCGCGCCAGGGCGGGGCCGAGACCGAGCTGCTCGAAGAGCCGCGGATCCTCCTCCGGGCGCACGTTGAAGTCCCCGCCCAGGAGCAGCGGAGCGTCGCCCGCCCACTCGAGCGCCGCCTCGGCGCCACGGCGCACATCGCGCGCGGCCGGCTCGGGGCTCCGGCTCGCGTGCAGGCAGCCGACGCACAGCTCGCCCGCTCCCGTGGCCCGGACGAGCAGGAGCACCCGGCGTTCCGGCCGCTCGGTCAGGACCACCCGGTGGGTTTCCGACGCACGCCACGGCGGGCGCAGCAGGATCTGGTTCGAGCCGCCCTCGTTGGAGGCGATCAGGTCGGGGTTGAGCTGCGCGGCCAGCGCGCGCAGCGGCGCGAGGCTGTTGCGGTCGGTCAGCGCCAGCTCGCCGGTCGCCGAGCACGCGCGTGCCAGGCGCTCGAGCCAGCGAGGCGGGGCCTCCTGCAGCAGCGCGACGTCCCAGCTGAGGCCGGCCAGCAGCGAGGCGAACTCGTCGAGGAGCGGCCGGTTGACCTGCGCGTGCGTGGCGTTGCGCTCGGTGATGCGCAGCAGCCTTGAGCGCCACGTGAACAGCCCCGGGTCGGGCGGAAAGTCCCTGCCATGGAAGAGGTTCCAGGTGAGGGCCCGGACTACTCTTTCCGGGTGACCCGTCATTTCCTCACCGGCGAGGAGCTTACGAGCGAGGAGCTGCGCTCACTGCTCGACCGCGCGCTCGAGCTGAAGGCCGATCGCCGGGCCTCGCGGGCTCTCGACGGGCGCAGCGTGGCGCTGGTCTTCGACCAGCCCTCGACCCGCACGCGGGTGTCGTTCGAGGTCGGCGTCTCCGAGCTCGGCGCCCACCCCGTCGTGCTGCGCGAGGGCGAGCTGCAGCTCAGCCGCGGCGAGTCGCCGCGCGACACGGCGAAGGTCCTGTCGCGGCTCGTGCACGCGGTCGGCGTGCGCACCGGGCCTCACGCCGTCGTGGAGGAGCTCGCCGCGCACGCCGAGGTTCCGGTGATCAACCTCCTCACCCGTGACCACCACCCCTGCCAGGCGCTCGCCGACCTCCTCACCCTGCGCGAGCGCTTCGGCGAGCTGGCCGGCCTGCGGCTGGCCTACGTGGGCGACGGCAACAACGTGGCGCACTCGTTGATGGTGCTGGGCGCCAAGGCGGGCCTGGACGTGGTCGTCGCCACCCCGGAGGAGCTGGCTCCTCACCCGCTGGTGGGCCAGGTCGCAGGCGCCGGCGCGGACCAGGGCGGCTCGGTGACCCTGACCAACGCCGCCGACGAAGCCGCCCGCGGCGCGCAGGCCGTCTACACCGACGTCTGGGTGAGCATGGGCGACGAGGGCGACGGCCGCCGCGAGCTGCTGGAGCCCTTCCGCCTCGACGAGGCGCTGATGGAGCGCGCCGCCCCCGAGGCCGTGGCCCTGCACTGCCTGCCCGCCCACCCCGGGGACGAGATCAGCGAGGGCGTGCTGTACGGGGAGCGCTCGGCGGTTTGGGACCAGGCCGAGAACCGGCTGCACGCGCAAAAGGCCCTTCTGGAGCTCCTGGTCAGCCGTTAGGGTGCGAACCATGCGCCGAACCACCGCCCTATTCCTGTGCCTCTGTCTCGCGCTCTCGGCGGGGCTCGTCCTCACCGCGTGCGGCAACTCGAACTCCTCGAGCTCATCCAGCTCCAAGAAGAAGAAGTCCAAGAAGAAGAAGTCGGCGGCGACCGGCGCAGCGGCGGTGACGATGCAGAACATCACCTTCGAGCCCTCCTCCAACCAGGTGAAGGTCGGCGAGACCGTCACCTGGACCAACGAGGAGTCCGTGGGTCACGACGTGACCGCCGACGACGGCTCGTTCAAGTCCGGCCCTCCCGGCGGGATGAAGCAGGGCGACAGGTTCGAGCACAAGTTCAATCAGGCCGGAAGCTTCGCCTACAAGTGCACCGTGCACCCCAACATGACGGGGACGGTGGAGGTCAGCCAGTAGCGCTGCCCCGGCGTCTGACGCCGAAGCCGCGCAACAGCAGCAGGGCCGTCTCCCCCAGCCCGCCGCGGGCGGGCAGCAGCCCGAGCTGGCCGGCCGCGTCGTAGAGGTCGAAGAAGCCGCGGGCGCGGCGGACCGCGCCGTCGGACAGCTCGAGGTAGTGCAGGCCGTGCAGCGACACCTGCTTGTGGGTGGCCGGCAGCGCGTCCAGCTCGCCGGAGTGGGTGCCCGTCAGATGCCAGGGGATGCAGACGTTTCGCCCGTCGCCCAGCGCGGCCGAGGCGCGCCCCACGCGCAGGTCCGGGATCGCCGTGTGCAGCGTCACCGCGTGACGGTCCAGCGCGTCGGGCCCGGTGAGCGGCTCGATGGCGATGGGGTCCTCGTAGTGGACGTCCGGCGTGCAGACGCCCGCGAAGCCACGCCCCTCGAAGCCCCCGATGAAGGCGGCGGCCAGCCGCTCGAGGGGGAGGCGGTCGAGCTCGTTCACGACAGCTCGGCCACGCCCTCGGGCGAGGTCGAGGCCTCGGCGTAGAGACGGCGCGGGATGCGCCCTGCCTCGCGCGCGGCGCGCCCGGCCTCGACGGCCAGCCGCATCGCGCCAGCCATGCGCGCGGGGTCCTCGGCGCGCGCGACCGCGCTGGCCAGCAGCACCGCGTCGCAGCCGAGCTCCATCGCCAGCGTGGCGTCCGACGCCGTGCCGATGCCCGCGTCGAGGATCACGGGCACCTCCGCCTCGTCGACGATCAGCCGCAGGTTGTACGGGTTGGCGATGCCCATGCCGCTGCCGATCGGCGAGCCGAGCGGCATCACCGCGGCGCACCCGGCATCGGCGAGCCGGCGGGCGAGCACGGGGTCGTCGCTGGTGTAGGGCAGGACCGTGAACCCGTCGGCCACCAACGCCTCGGCGGCGTCCAGCAGCTCCGCGGGATCGGGCAGGAGCGTGCGGTCGTCGCCGATCACCTCGAGCTTCACCCAGCTGGTCTCGAACGCCTCGCGCGCCAGCCGGGCGGTGGTCACGGCGTCGCGGGCGGTGAAGCAGCCCGCCGTGTTGGGCAGCAGCTCGACCCCCGCCTGGTCGAGCACCTCGACCAGCGACCCGCGTGCCGAGGGGTCGACTCGCCGCAGCGCCACCGTGGCCATCTCCGTGCCGGAGGCCTCCAGCGCCTCGGCCAGCGACTCGAGGTTGCGAAACCCGCCGGTGCCGACGATCAGCCGCGAGCCGAACTCGCGCCCAGCGATCTCCAGCCGCTCAGCCACCCTGCACCGCCTGGAGGACCTCGACCTTCTGGCCCTGGGAGAGGGCGGTTCGCGGCCACGTTGCGCGGGGCACCACCTCGCCGTCCACGGCCACGGCCACGCCGCGGTCGGGAGCGCCCGCCGCAGCCACGGCGTCGGCCACCGTGGCGTCGTCGCGCAGCTCCTGCGCCTCGCCGTTGAGCTCGACGGAGATCATGCCCTGGCCAGCGCCCCCGTCAGCTCGCGGGCCACCTGCTCGGCGGCCAGCGGCGCGTGGAGGATGCCGTTGCGGTGGTGGCCGGTGGCCAGCAGCAGGCCCTCCTCGGGGCCGGGGCCCACCAGCGGGACGTTGTCGGGCGTGCCCGGTCGCAGCCCCGCGCGGGCGCGCACCAACTCCAGCTCGCCGACGTCCGGCAGGACCTCGCGCGCCGCCTCGAGCAGGTCGAACACGCCCTCGGCGGTGACCGTCGTGTCGAAGCCCTGCTCCTCGACCGTGGCCCCCAGGACCACGCGGCCGCCCTCGCGCGGGACGAGGTAGCAGCGCGGCGTTCGCACCACGCGCTCGATCGGCGCCGACCGCCGCGGGCGCACGGCCAGCTCGAGCAGCTGGCCCTTCACCGGCCGCACCGGCCCGGCGCCGAGCTCGCCGCTCCACGCTCCCGCGGCCAGCACGACGGTCCGCGCGGCCAGCTCCTCACCGCCGGCGATCACGCCCGTCACGCGCCCGCCGGCGCGAGCCAGACCTTCGACGGAGGTGTGCTCGCGCAGCTCGCCGCCCTCGTCGCGCAGCGCCTCGGCCAGGGCCGACACCACCACCGCAGGCTCGACGCTGGCGTCGCCGGGTGCCTCGATGCCTCCGGCCACGCGCGGCGAGAGGCCGGGCTCCAGCCGGCGCAGGGCGCGGGGCCCGAGCCAGCGCGCCTCCAGGCCCAGCCCCTCCTGAAGGCGGTGCAGGCGCTGCAGCTCCTCGGCGTCGTCGCGGTCGGCGGCGACCACGAGCGCGCCGTCCTGGCGAAGGGTGCTCTCGATGCCGAGCAGGGACGCGAAGGCGGGCCAGCGCTCACGCGCCTCGATGCCCATCTGCAGCAGGCGCTCCTCGCCGAAGTCCGCCTCGGTGACCGGGGCGAGCATGCCCGCGGCGACGCCGGAGGCACCGGCGCCCGCCTCGTCGCGCTCGACGACCAGGACCGAGAGGCCGCGGCGTGCCGCCTCGTGCGCGCACGCGAGACCGATCACG
Source organism: uncultured Thermoleophilaceae bacterium (assembly GCA_963810745.1). Lineage (GTDB taxonomy): Bacteria > Actinomycetota > Thermoleophilia > Solirubrobacterales > Thermoleophilaceae > JACCZR01. Next base: position 39,270 of record CAWEOW010000011.1, on the reverse strand, counting down.
CCTGCGCCGACGACGATGACGTCGTGACTGCGGGACAAGCGTGACCTCCTTCCTGCGGGGGGTCGCTTGCCGCGGTCTTCCTGCGCCGGCACTACCCGGATCAGGTTCGACGGTCGGCGGCGACCCAGCCGCCCTCTCAGCCCGGTCCGTCCGGGCTCCCGTGACCTATCCGATGGTAGCCCGTGCGCCTAGAAGCGACGGGTGGGCGCGTCGCGGGGGTCACCCCGACGGGGGCCGCCCGCGATCATCATCACCACCGACAGCGCCAGGCCCAGGATCCCCACGATCATGAGGATCAGGCCGACGATGTTGATGTCGATGCCGGTGATGCTGAAGCTCACCGCGAACTTGAGAATCGCGCCGATCGCGATGAGGGCTATAGACGTTCCGATTGCCATATTGCTAAGAGTGTTACCCCAGAGTTCGGCAGGGGACCCACGGATTCCTACCGCACCCGCTGCCTGAGAGGCCCCACGGCCGCAACTCCCGCGCCGTGGCCTTGTTCTGTCAGGGCGGTCCGCAGCGCGGATCGCAGCCTCTCTCGACTCGCTTTTGATGAACCCGCTTCGCACACTCCTGCTCGTCGCATTCCTGGGCGCCGCCTTCGCCGCCCTGGCCTCGCCTGCCTCGGCCAGCTCGGGGCAGACCGCGCTGTTCCAGGACGACCACCTGCTCCTGCAGCGCGGGGTCGACACCCGCCGCCAGACGCTCGACGAGATCAAGGCCCTCGGCTCCGACGCGGTCAAGTTCAACATCGAGTGGGCCAGCGTCGCCCCCGGCGAGCGCGTTCGCCCGCGGTTCAACGCCACCGACCCGTCCGCCTACCCCCAGCAGAACTGGGCGCGCTACGACGGCCTGATCAACGACGCCCAGGCGCGCGGCCTGCGGGTGCTCGTCGCCATCAGCGCGCCCGCCCCCGGCTGGGCCACCAAGAAGCGCGGCGACCGCAGCGGCGTGGACCGGCCCAGCGCCGCACAGCTCGCGCTGTTCGCCCAGGCCGTCGGCCGGCGCTACCGCGACAAGGTCGACTGGTGGACGATCTGGAACGAGCCGAACCTCCCGCGCTTCCTCTATCCGCAGTCGCGCAACGGCATCCCCTACGCGCCGCACCTCTACCGCGCGATGGTGCGCGGCGCCGTCGACGGCCTGCGCCGCTCGGGCAACGGCGGCGACCGCATCCTGTTCGGCGAGCTGCTGCCCATCGGCCGGCGCGGCTCCAAGGCGAACATCAACGTCAAACCGCTGCTCTTCCTGCGCGAGTTCTTCTGCCTGACCAAGAGCCTGCGCCCCTACCGCGGCCGCGCGGCCCGGCGGCGCTCCTGCTCGCGCTACCGCCGCCTCTCCGGCGTGGGCGGCTTCGCCTACCACCCCTACACGCGCCCCTCCGGCCCGCTCACCCGTGAGCCCACCAGCGACGACGCCACCATTCGCTCGCTCGGCCGGGTGACCCGCCTGCTCGACCGCGCTCGCTCGCGGCGGCGCATCGGCGGCGGTCGCCAGAGCATCTACATCACCGAGTTCGGCTACCAGAGCAGCCCGCCCGACCGCTTCCAGGCCCGCCTGAGCCGCATCCCCGGCTTCCTGGGCCTGGCCGAGTGGCTCGCCTTCCGCAACCGGCGTGTGGCGACGTGGTCGCAGTACACACTGGTGGACGACCCCATCGGCACGGGCCCCGACCGCTTCGGGACCTGGCAGGGCGGTCTCAAGTTCGTGAACGGATCGCGAAAGACCGGCGTGTACAACGCGTACCAGCTCCCCCTCTATGCTCGGCGGACCTCCCGCAGCGGCGTCGAGGTGTGGGGCGCCACCCGCCCCGGCGGCCCCGGCTCGCAGATCCAGATCCAGCAGCAGCGCGGGAGTGGCGCATTCGCCAACCTCGGCGAGCGGAAAACGGTGTCTAATGGACGCGGCTACTTCCGCTTCCGGTTCCGGATCAGCTCGCCGACCCGCCGCGCCTACCGCTTCCAGTTCTTCCGCGGCAGCGAGGTGCTGACCAGCCGCACCGCCAAGGCCGCCGCCCGATGACCTTCAAGACAAGACAAGAACCCGACTCACGGAGACAGATGAAACGCCTCCTCCTCACCCTCACGCTCGCCCTGGCCCTACTGGGCGGCGCCGTGTCGACTGCCGACGCGCGCGTCGCCGTCGGCGTCGGCGAGCAGGACTACGCCCCGTTCGCCGACTCCTCGTGGACTGGGCCTCGGGCTCAAGAAGTCCCGGTACGTCGTGCCGTGGAACGTGGCGACCCGCCGCGGCCCCGAGCGCGGGAAGATGGACTACTACTACCGCCTCTCGCGCGAGAAGCGCGTCGAGCTGCTCATTGCCTTCAACCCGCCGACGAACGCGCGCTGCCCGCGGCGTCCGTGCAGCCGCCCGAGCTCGCGGAGCTACACCAGGGCGTTCCGCTCCTTCCGGCGGCGCTACCCGCGGCTGAAGGTGATCGCGCCGTGGAACGAGGCGAACCACATCTCGCAGCCCACGTTCAGCACCCGGCGCGGTGCCCGGGCGGCGGCCGACGTACTACAACATCGTCCGTCGCTACTGCCGCGGCTGCAAGATCCTCGCGGCCGACGTGATCGACGAGAGCAACATGGTCCGCTGGCTGCGTACGTTCCGCCGCTACGCGCGGCGCCCGGGCGCCTGGGGCCTCCACAACTACCGCGACACGAACTACTTCCGCGGTAGCGAAGACCGGCGGCACCCGCCGTCTGCTGCGCACGGTGCGTCGCGGCCAGGTGTGGCTGACCGAGACCGGCGGCATCGTCACGTTCATCACGCCGAGCGGCGGGACCCTGTTCCGCACCAGCGAGAGCCGCGCTGACCGCGCCACCAAGCGCATGTTCAGCCTGGCGAAGAAGTACCGCTCGCGGATCAAGCGGCTGTACATCTACCACTGGCGTCAGCCGCTCACCGACAACCGGTTCGACGCCGGCCTGCTGCGCAAGGACGGCACGGCCCGCCCGGCGTTCAACACGGTCACGAGCATGCTGAACGGCTCGCAGCGGAGGTACTTCGGCCGCTAGACCGGACAGCAGATGACGGATCTCGGGGAGCGCAGGCGGCAACGCCTGCGCTCCTCTTTTTTGTACCTCTGCGTCGGCTGCGGCGACGAGGAGGCCGCGGCGGCCGCGCTGCGAGGCGGGACCGACATGGTCCAGCTGCGCGACAAGGAGGCCGGCGACGCGGCGCTCCTCGACTCCGCCGCCCGCCTGCGTGAGCTGTGCGCGGAGGCGGGCGCCCTGTTCTGGCTGAACGACCGGCCCGACCTGGCGGTGGCCGCGGACGCCGACGGCGTGCACGTGGGGCAAGACGACCTCCCGGTGCCGGAGGCTCGCGCGGCGGTGGGCCCCGACCGGCTGGTCGGCGTGTCCACCCACTCGCCCTCGCAGCTGGACGCCGCGCTGCGCTCGGACGCCGACCAGCTGAGCGTGGGCCCGGTCTGGGCCACCCCGACCAAGGAGGGCCGCCCCGCGGCCGGGCTCGAGTACGTGCGCCACGCCGCCTCCGCCGCGGGCGACCGGCCCTGGTTCGCGATCGGCGGCATCGACGGATCGAACCTCGGCGAGGTGATCGAGGCCGGCGCGCGAAGGGTCGTGGTGGTCCGCGCGGTCCGCGACGCCGCAGACCCCGAGGCCGCGGCCCGGGCGCTGCGCGCGCAACTCCGGGGCTCCGGACCTGTTTGAACGCGGCGATGACCCGCCTGCGCTTCGTCCTGCTCCTCGCCCTGTCGCTCGCGCTCCTGGCCCCGGCCGGCGCCGCGGCCTCGAGCCGCCAGCTCTCGGTGATGCAGGACGACGGGCGCATCCTGCACGGCTCTCCCCAGACCCGTGACGAGACGCTCAACGAGATGGACGCGCTGGGCACCGACGTCGTGAAGGTCCAGCTCACCTGGCGCGAGGTCGCGCCGGCGACGCGCCCGGTCGACCCGGCCAATCCCGCCTTCTACAACTGGGGGCTCGTGGACGCTGCGGTGGCCGGCATCCGCGCCCGCGGCATGCGGCCCTACCTGACCATCGGCGGACGCGCTCCCAACTACGCCGTCGGCCGCCAGACCCCCCGCTTCAACGGCACCTACCGCCCCAGCGCGCCGGAGTTCGAGCTCTTCGCCCGGGCGGCCGGCCGCCGCTACGCCGGGCTCGTCGACATCTGGTCGATCTGGAACGAGCCCGGGCTGACCACCTGGATCCAGCCCCAGCGCGACCGCCGCCGGCGCCCGCTCTCGCCCTCGATCTACCGCTCGCTCTACCTGGCCGGCCACCGCGGGCTGTCGGACTCCGGCCACGCCGGCGACACGATCCTCCTCGGCGAGCTGGCCCCGATCGGCTCGCGCTCGTCGAACAAGGTCGGGCCGGTGGAGTTCATCCGCGAGCTGGCCTGCCTCGACCGCCGCTACCGCCCGCTGCGCGGCAGCGCCCGCCGGGCGCGCCGCTGTCCCGCCTCCTTCCGCCGCATCCCGACCTCTGGTCTCGCCTACCACCCGTACACCACGCGCCGCGGCCCACGCTCGATCCCGAGGGCGCGCGACGATGCTCCCATCGGCGCCCTCTCGCGGGTGACGCGGGCCTTGGATCGCGTCGCTCGCCGCGGGCGCATCTCCCGGGGCCGGCGCGTGTGGATCACCGAGTTCGGCTTCCAGACCAACCCGCCCGACCGCTTCCAGATCCCGATCCGGCGCGTCCCCGGGTACATGGACTTCTCCGAGTACCTGGCGTTCCGCTCGGGCGCGTGTCTCGTCGTACGCCCAGTACACGCTCTTCGACGTTGCTCTGAGCGGCTCGGGCCCTGGGCGCTTCTCGGACTTCCAGCAGGGCCTGCGCTTCGCTGGCGGCGCGCGCAAGCCGGGCGTGTACCTCGCGTGGCAGATGCCGATGTACGTGCGCGCCCGTCGTGGCCGCCTGGGCGTGTTCGGCGGGCTGCGCTTCGGCGCTCCCGGCACGCGCGTCGCGTTGTCGGTGCGGGGCCGCGGGCGCTACCGCTCCCTGGGCTCGGCGCGCCTGAACTCGGCGGGCTACTTCTCGTTCTCGCGCCGGGTGCGCGGGGCGTCGGGGGCCACCGTGCGGGCGCAGATCGGCTCGTTCACGCGGGCCAAGCGCGCCTCTCGCTGAGCGCACTACCGTCTGTGCGGTGAGCTCTCGAGCCGGCCGCAAGAAGCGAAAGCAGCGCCGTCATGCGGCTTCTCCGTCGGCGCCGCCCGAGACCGCCGAGCCCACGATGTCGGACCGCTACGCGAGGGCGCGCGAGCGCGACGAGGCCGCGCGCGCAGCGCTCAAGCCGCTGGGACCGGGAGAGCGGCCGCGGGCGGTGACCATCGCGGCGGTCGTGACCGGGTCTCCTCGGCATCACCAACCTCGCCGCCTACATCGCCGGGATGAAGGTGAACGGCGAGCGACCGAGCCTCATCGGGATCCTGCTCTTCACCGGCATCATGCTGGCGGCCGCCTGGGGCGCGTGGAACGTGCGCTACTGGGCGGTGCTCGGGATCCAGGCGCTGCTCGGGCTGACGATCGTGATCTTCTCGCTGCTCGCCATCAAGGCCGAGAGCATCGGCGCTCTGGCGATCGCGCTCGCCTTCATCGGCGGTGCCGGGACGCTGTTCTGGTTCCTCGTGAAGTGCATGGCGCGGATACAGATGCCCCAGCGGCCGGGCGCTGGATAGGTTTCTCCGCCGCATGGCCGACGAGCACAGCTTCGACATGGTGGTGGTGGGCTCCGGCCCCGGCGGCTACGTGGCCGCGATCCGGGCGGCCCAGCTCGGCATGAAGACCGCCGTGGTCGAGAAGGGCAACGTCGGCGGCCGCTGCCTCAACGAGGCGTGCATCCCCGCCAAGTCGATCCTGCGCGTGGCCGAGGTCTGGACCGAGGTCGAGCACGGCAAGCAGTTCGGCGTTCAGGTGGAGGGCGCTTCGCTCGACTACTCCGGTGCCGTCAAGCACCGCGACAAGGTCGTGAAGACGTTGACGGGCGGCGTCTCGATGCTGTTCGACAAGAACAAGATCGAGGTCTTCGAGGGGCTCGGGCAGCTGACCGAGGACGGCAACGTGCGGATCGGGGCGTCGAAGGACGGCGTCGAGTTGGAGACGCCCAATGTGGTCTTGGCCACCGGGTCGGTGGCGAAGCCGCTGCTCGGTCTCGAGTTCGGCGGGCGCGTGCTGGACACCGCCGCGACGTGGCTGATGAACGAGAAGCCTGATCGGCTCTGCGTGATCGGCGCCGGCGCCTCGGGGACCGAGGTCGCCTCGGCCTTCGGGCGACTGGGCACCGACGTGGTGCTGCTGGAGGCGTTGGATCAGATTCTTCCGCTGGAGGACAAGGAGATCGCCCGGACCTGCGCGCGTGAGATCGCCAAGCAGAACGTGCGCATCGAGACCGGCGCCTCGGTCGAGTCGGCCGAGGCCACCGACTCCGGGGTCACCGTCACCTTCAACGGCGAGACCGTCGAGTTCGACTACCTGTGCATCGCCGCCGGACGTGCTCCGGACCTGGAGGAGTTGGGCATCGACGACGCCGGCGTCAAGCTCGACGACGCGGGCCGCGTCGCTGTCGACGGCAACCTGCGGACGTCGCGCGACGGCGTCTACGCGATCGGCGACATGGTCCCCGGGCCCGCGCTGGCCCACAAGGCTTCCGACGAGGGCATCATCGCGGTGGAGACCGCCGCCGGGCTCGACCCGCACCCGATCGACTACCGCTTCGTGCCGGCCGTGACCTTCTGCCACCCGCAGGTCGCTTCGTTCGGGTTGACCGAGCAGGAGGCGAAGGACGAGGGCTACGACGTGGTCGTCGGCAAGGTGCCGATGGGCGCCGTCGGAGCGCCGACGGTCTACGGCGACCGCGGCGGCATGGTCAAGATCGTCGGCGACAAGAAGTACGGCGAGCTGCTGGGCGGCCACATCTGCGCCGCCAAGGCAGCGGATCTGATCCAGGAGCTGGTGAACGCGCGCGAGCTCGAGGGCGGCTTCCAAGAGGTCGCCCGCACGATCCATCCTCACCCGGCGTTCGCCGAGGCGGTCATGGAGGCCGCCCGGGCGACCGACGGCTGGCTCATCCACGGCTAGCCGCCGCTCTCCGAAAAACCGCTAAGAGCGGGATTTACGTGCCGCTCTCCATCTGTCACGCCCGCAAATAGCGACCTACAATCGCCCGCTCCGGGGGGCGAACCTCCCCGCACGGACGCTTAGGGCAGGACGTGACCAACCGCCAAACCAACGCAACGCGCGCGACCTGGCTGACCCTGGCCGCGCTCCTACTGACGCTCGCGCTCGCCCCGCCGCCCGCCTCCGCGGGGACCTACACGGTGCACTCGTGCCGGCTGCCGAACGGAGCGCCAACCGGCGCGGCGGGCTGGAAGTCGCGGCTGTCGGGCTTCGGGACGTTTGCGAACAACACCTGCGAGCGAGGAGGCGCGCTGTCGGCCGGCTTCTCCGCCTACGGCGACCACCTTCGGCCCGCAGGTCGACCTGGTACTTCCCGGTCCCCCGCGGACCTGACCGTGTCGAACGCGTTCATCTTCTGGCGGTACGCCCGCGTTCATTACGCGATGAGCGGCAGGCGTCAGCGGAGGCGTCCAACTACTGGGTCGGACCGGAGAACGCGAGCGATGCCGCCGACGAGGGCCGGCGACTCGCTGCCTGGCCGCAAGTGGGTGCCGCGAGCGGGGTCGCCTAGCTGGACGACCCCTTCGACCCCGCAAACCGCGGCGACACACGATCCCAGGACCGACGAACCCGATGCGAACATCGAACTACCGCACTGTCACCTGAACTGCGGTCGATCGGGCGCTCGCCTGGGTGCCCGTCGTGGACCACTCCCCGACTTGATCATCTTCGCGGCCCAGATAACGATGCGAGATGATCTTCGCTCCCACCATTATCCGGCTTGCGCGGCATCCTTGTCCTCCGGCGGAGATCTCCGCGACACGGTCTCCGCCGAGGTGTTCGGCGCCGATCGAGGGCCGGGCCTCCGAAGCGCGGCGATCGAAGTCGACGGCCGCGAGGTGACTCGAGGAACGCTTCCAACCGACGCCCGCGCCCATGTCGCGAGCCGTTACAGCAACCCCCGGCCCTGCGCCTTGCAGGCAAGCGCACGGCTCTCGACTGGATACCCGGCGGCTTGCCGACGGCCCGCACCGAGCTGCGCGTCCTGCTGCGCGATGCCGCCGGCAACTGACCGCGTCCCGGCCCTATACCATCGCCGTCAATAACGGCGGAGCCTCCTGCCCGTACGGCAGCGGGCCGAAGCTGCGTGTGGGGTTCGGTCGCAGGCGACTCGTCAGCACGCTGACGACCTCCGCGACTAAGCGTGCCCTCATCAGCGGCCGACTGCTTGCTCAGTCTGGCGCGGCGAGAGGTGGGGCGCCGGTCCGCGATACTCACCCTCAGCAGCGGCGCTTCTGAGTGGAAGCAGGTGGCCATGCCGACGACCAGGCGGGACGGGCGCTTCAGCGCCCGGCTGCCGCGTGGCACGTCGCGCCGCGTCCGCGTCACCTACTGCGGCCGGGACGGTGGCCACTACCGAGACCTCCGGCTCAGAGCCAAGCCCTCGGTCGGACTCAAGTCCAACCGCCGGCGGGTCAGGAACGGCCGCAGCGTCGTCTTCAGCGGCCGGGTGCGGTCCAAGCCGATCCCGAGGGGCGGCAAGCTCGTCGAGCTCCAGGCCTTCTTCCGCGGGCGGTGGCGCACCTTCCAGACGCTCCACACGCGTCGCCAGGGCACCTTCCGCTTCCGCTACTGGTTCGGCGGCACGCGGGGCACCGTGCGGTATCGCTTCCGGGCCGTCGCGCCCAGGGAGGGCGGCTATCCGTACACGACCGGCTCCTCGCGGCGGGTGACGGTGAGCGTCAGCGGCTAATTTCGTCGCGTGGCCGAAGGCGACCAGGCGGTCTTCTACTACGACTTCAACTCGCCGTACGCGTGGCTCGCTGCCGAGCGCGTCAACCAGGTCATGCCCACCCCGCCGGTCTGGCGCCCGATCTCGTTCAGCCACGTGCTCAAGCACAACCAGCGGCTCCCCTGGTCGCTGAGCGACGAACGCCAAGCGGGGATCGAGGAGGTCGAGCGGCGCGCGAGCGAGCGGGGCCTGCCGAAGATCCGCTGGCCCGAGGGCTGGCCCGCCGACACCGTTCCGATGACGGGGCTCAGGGCCGCCACCTTCGCCGCCGACATCGGCAAGTCGATCTCCTTCAGCCTCGCCGCCTTCCGCCAGACCTTCCTGGCCGGCCGCCCGATGAACGACCTCGACAACGTCCTCATCGCCGGCGCGGCCTGCGAGCTCCACCCCAACGCCATCAAGGCGGCACTGGAGCGCGACACCATCAAGCAGAAGCTCACCGACAACACCAACGAGGCGATCGAGCTGGGCATTCACGGCGTCCCGACGGTCGCCGTGAACGGCGAGCTCTTCTGGGGCGACGACCAGCTGGAAGCCGCCGCGCGCGCAGCCTCGTAGTCTCCCGCGCCATGCCGACCTTCCTTCGCGCCCTCGGCGCCCTCCTGATCGCCGTCTTCCTGATCGCCGGCTGCGGTGGCGAGGAAGAGCCTCCCAAGGCCAAGAACCAGCCTTCGCCCAACGAGCCCCAGCAGCCGGCACCCACGGCGGAGACGCCGAAGGAGCTTCAGACGAAGCCCAAGATCGGCAACCCCAGCGGCCCGCCGCCGAAGAAGGTGGAGAAGGAGGACCTGATCGTCGGCAAGGGCGCCACCGCCACGTCGGGCAAGCAGCTCACCGTCAACTACGTCGGCGTCCTCTTCGAGTCCGGCAAGGAGTTCGACGCCTCCTGGGAGCGCAAGCAGCCCTTCCCCTTCCAGCTCGGCGCGGGCATGGTCATCCCCGGCTGGGACAGCGGGTTGGAGGGCATGAAGGTCGGCGGCCGGCGCAAGCTCACCATTCCGCCCGACCAGGCCTACGGAGAACAGGGCTCGCCGCCCACGATCGGCCCGAACGAGACCCTGGTGTTCGTGATCGATCTCTTGAAGGTGCAGTAGCCGTCGGCCTAGAGTCGCCGCCGAGGATGCGGCGGCAAGCTCATCTCGACGCACTCCGCTCCGGGGCGATGCTGGCGGTGGCGCTCTGGCACGTGACCGTGCTGTGGTTCTTCGCCGTCCCGCTGAGCGAGGCCACGGCCTCGCTCATCGAGTGGCCGATGACGCTCGCGCGATCGCTCTCGCTGTTCTTCCTCATGGCGGGCTTCTTCGGGGCCGCCCTCTACGCGCGCTGGGGCCTGAAGCGCTTCACGCGCGACCGGCTGAAGCGCATCGCGCTCCCGCTGGTCGTGGGCCTGGCGACCATCGTGCCGGTCACCGCGCTGCTGCTGGACGACATGCTCCCCGGCACGCCCCTGCGAGCGGGGGCGATGCACCTGTGGTTCCTCTGGTACGTCGTCCTCTTCTACGCGGCGATCCCTCTGCTCCTGCCCTCCAGGGCCGGAGCGGCCCTGCGCCACTGGCTCGTGCGGCTGTTGCGCTCGCCGCTGGCGGTGCTCGTGCTGGCAGCTGTGACCGCCGCGGCGCAGTACGTGGCCGCCCAGATCCCGCTGGGCGAGGTCATCGTGGAGACGCCGGCGTCGGTGGCCTGGCTGATCCCATTGCCCGGGCTGGTCGCCTTCTACGGCTGCTTCTTCTTCTTCGGCGCCCTCATCCAGGGCAGTGGGGAGGGCAGCTCGCTCATCGGCAGCCGGGTCTGGCTGAACGCGGCGATCGCGCTCGCGGCGCTCGTGCCCGCCGTGCTGCTGCGCTTCGGTCCCGTCTGGACCGGCGCGGGACTACCCAACCAGACCCTGGGCGGCTACGCGTGGACCGCGGCCTTCTCGCTCATGTCCTGGGCGGTCTGCTTCACCGTCTGGGGACTGGCCGCCCGCTGGCTCAGCCGGGACCGCGCAGCAGTGCGCTACGTGGCCGACTCGACCTACTGGATCTACCTCATGCACCTCCCGCTGGCGGTGGTGCTGGTCGCGCTGATCGCCCCGCTCCCGCTGCCTCTGCCGGTCTCGTGGCTGCTCGCCGTCACGCTGCTCTTCTCGATCCTGCTCGTGCTCTACGAGCTCGTCGTCCGCCACTCGGTCCTGGGCCGGACGCTCAACGGGCCGAGGCCTCCGCGCGGCTGGGCGCCGCCCGCCTTCAAGCGCGCACGGGCGAACCGCGTACGGGAGGGAGCCAGCGGGTAGCCTGCGAAGTAGATGGCTACGGAGGAGGCCACCGACGCGCGAATGCCCGACGAGGCGGGCGTCGACCGTCCCGAGCACGACCTCCCCGACAAGGACACCTGCCGTCTGATCCTCGAGAAGATGCTGCTCATCCGGCGCTTCGAGGAGCGCGCGGGTGAGATGTACGCCAAGGCCAAGATCGGCGGCTTCCTGCACCTGTGCATCGGCGAGGAGGCGACGATCGTCGGCGCCACCCAGGCGCTGCGCGACGACGACTACCTCATGTCGACCTACCGCGAGCACGGTCAGGCCATCGCGCGCGGGATGCCGGTCAAGGAGGTCATGGCCGAGCTGTTCGGGCGAGTCGACGGCTGCTCCGGCGGCCGCGGCGGCTCCATGCACCTGTTCGACGTCGAGCGGCGCTTCCTCGGCGGGTACGGGATCGTCGGCGGCTCGCTGCCGCTGTCGGCCGGCGTGGCCCTCGCCGCCGACTACCAGGAGACCGAGGACGTGGTGCTCTCGATGATGGGCGACGGCGCCACCAACCAGGGCACCTTCGGGGAGACCATGAACCTCGCGGCGCTGTGGAAGCTGCCGGTGGTCTTCCTGATCATCAACAACCAGTTCGGCATGGGCACCTCGCTCGAGCGCCACAGCGCGGTGACCGACCTGTCGCAGAAGTCCGAGGGCTACGGCGTCCCGGGCTCGCAGTGCGACGGCATGAACGTGCTCGACACCCACTCGGTCGTGAGCGAGGCGCTCAAGTGCGCCCGCGAGGAGCGCAAGCCCCAGCTGGTGGAGGCGGTGACCTACCGCTACCGCGGCCACTCCATGGCCGACCCCGAGGAGTACCGCTCCAAGGAGGAGGTCGAGGAGTGGCGCGAGCGGGACCCGATCAACAACTTCCGCAAGCGCGTGGTCGAGGCGGACCTGCTGTCCGAGGACGACGTCGAGGAGCTCGACAAGGAGGCGCAGAAGGCGGTCGACGAGGCCGTCGAGTTCGCCGACAACTCGCCCCACCCGGACCTCGCCTCTCTGTACGACGACGTCTACGTGATGGAGGGCGACACCAAGCAGGCGTGGTGGCTCGTGGACGAGCGCTCTCCGGACGGTCACCGCGGCGAGGAGGAGCGCGACGCGGGCAAGGTCGCCCAAGAGCTGGCCGAGGCGGGCGCGGCCTACGCCGGCGAGGAGGTGGAGTCCGAGCGCCGCTCGCAGCGGAGCGACAACCGGGACCACGGCGAGGGTGAGCCCGCCGAGGAGGCCCGCGACGAAGAGGGCGGCGGCGACTAGTGGCGGAGATCCGCTACCGCGAGGCGCTCAACCAGGCGCTGCGCGAGGAGATGGACGCCGACGACTCTGTCTTCATCATGGGCGAGGACATCGGCGTCTTCCAGGGCGCCTTCAAGGTCACCCAGGGCCTGCTCGAGGAGTTCGGCGAGAAGCGCGTGCGCGACACGCCGATCTCGGAGAACACGATCGTCGGCATGGGCGTCGGCTCGGCGATGGCCGGGCTGCGGCCGATCGTCGAGATCATGACGATCAACTTCTCGCTGCTGGCGATGGACCAGATCGTCAACTCGGCGGCGTCGATCCGTTACATGTTCAACGCGCAGGTGAAGGTCCCGATGGTCATCCGCATGCCCCAGGGCGGCGGGCACCAGCTCGGGCCCACGCACTCCCACTCGCTGGAGGCCTGGTTCCTGCACGTCCCCGGCCTGCTGGTGGCCGCGCCCTCCACCGCCGCGGACGCCAAGGGCCTGCTCAAGGCGGCCATCCGCGACGACAACCCGGTCATCTTCATCGAGCACGAAGCGCTCTACGGCAAGAAGGGCGAGGTGCCCGACGACGGCGAGCCGCAGCGCTTCGGCGAGGCGGCGATCCGGCGCGAGGGCGATGATGTGACCATCGTGGGCATCTCGCGCATGGCCACCACCGCGCTCAACGGCGCGGAGATCCTCGCCGAGGAGCACGAGATCGAGGCCGAGGTGATCGACCCGCGCACGCTGCGGCCGCTGGACCTCGACACGATCCTCGAGTCGGTGAAGAAGACCAACCGCGCGGTGATCGTCGAGGAGGGCTGGCCGCACGGCGGCGTGGGCGCGAACTTCGCCGCGCTCATCCAGGAGCAGGCCTTCGACTACCTCGACGCGCCGGTCGCGCGCGTCACCGGCGCCGACATCCCCATGCCCTACTCCAAGCCCCTCGAGCAGGCCGCGTTCCCCCACCGCGAGCACGTGGTCCAGGCGGCGCTGGCCACCTTCCGGGACCTCTAGTGGCCGAGACCGTCGGCATGCCCCGCCTGTCCGACTCCATGGAGGAGGGCACGGTCCTCAAGTGGCTGGTCGAGGAGGGCGGCGAGGTCAAGCGCGGCGAGCCGCTCGTGGAGATCGAGACCGACAAGGCCAACATGACCTACGAGGCCGACACCGACGGCGTGCTCATCAAGGTCATCGCCAACGAGGGCGACACGCTGCCGGTCGGGGACCCGATCGCGGAGATCGGCGAGGAGGGCGAGGCGCCCTCGGGCGGTGGCGGCGAGGAGAGCGGCGAAGAGGAGAAGACGGAGGAGCCGCAGTCCAAGGACGACGGCGAGGAAGAGGACACGGAGGACCCGGCAGCCGAGGAAGCCGAGGACGAGGAGCCCGAGCGAGAGGAGGCCGAGGAGCCCAAGCCCAAGGCCCCCGACTCCGGCGGCAACGGCGGCGAGCGCATCAAGGCCTCGCCGGTCGCGCGGCGCATGGCCGGCGAGCTGGGCGTGGAGCTCGCCCGGCTCGAGGGCTCGGGACCCGGCGGGCGGATCGTCAAGGCCGACGTCGAGTCCGCGGCGCAGGACGGCGGCGCGGCGAAGACCGAGGAGAAGGACGAGGAGGCGCCAGCCGAAGCGCCGGCCGCCAAGAAGGAGAGCTCGGGCGCCAAGGGCGAGGTCGAGGTGCAGGAGCTCACGCGGCTGCAGCAGACCGTCACGCGCCGCATGGCCGAGTCCAAGGCCACCGCGCCCGACTTCGCGCTGACGCTCGACGTGGACATGACCGACGCGGTCAAGCTGCGCAAGCGGCTGAAGGAGGTCGCCGACCCGGCGCCATCGTTCAACGACATGATCGTCAAGGCCTGCGCAACGGCCCTGAGCGAGTTCCCCAAGGTCAACGGCGCCTACCGCGACGGCCGCTTCGAGCTCTACGAGAAGGTCAACGTCGGCATCGCCGTGGCGGCCGAGGGCACGCTGGTGGTGCCCACCATCTTCGGCGCCGACACCCGCTCCCTGGGCGACATCGCCAAGAGCGCCCGGCAGGCCATCGAGAAGGTCCGCAACAACGAGATCACCCCGCCCGAGGTGAGCGGCGGCACCTTCACGGTCTCCAACCTCGGCATGTTCGGGATCGAGCGCTTCACGGCGATCATCAACCCGCCGCAGGCGGCGCTGCTGACCGTCGGCTCGCTGGAGAAGAAGCCGGCGGTGGACGACCGCGAGCGCGTGGTGGTCCGCGACCAGCTCACGCTGACTCTGGTCTGCGACCACCGCATCCTCTACGGCGCCGACGGCGCCCAGTTCCTCGCGCGGGTGCGCGAGCTGCTCGAGCAGCCGCTCTCCCTCGCTCTCTGAGTTGTCCTCTGCCCGGCAAGAAGCTCTCATCGACCGGCCGCCCGAGACCGTCTGGCCGATCTCCTCGGCGACCCGCGGCGGCACCCGGAGTGGTGGCCGAAGGTGATCGAGGTGCGCGGCGAGCGCTTCGAGCAGGGCGACGAGCTACGCGCAGGTGACGAAGACGCCGTTCGGCCGCCAGGAGACGACGCTTCATGGTCGACCAGCGCGACGAGCTCAAGCAGATCAGGATGCGCTGCCTGGAGACCGGCATGTACGCCGACTGGCGCCTGACGCGAGGCGCAGTCCAACACCTTCCTCGACGTCGAGATGGGGATGGACCCCAAGGGTGTGGGCGAACCGCGTCTTCGACGCCGCCGCGGGCCGGCTCTACTTCCGCCGCTGGCTCCAGCAGGCGATCGACGGCCTCAAGGCCGCGGTGGAAAAGGACGGCTGAGGTGGAGCGCCACCCCGCCACCTTCGACGAGGAGATGCTGCGCTCGCGCGAGCACGGCGTCGTGCAGACGCAGTCCGAGGAGGAGCGCCTGGAGCGGGTGCGGCGCGAGCTGGAGATGGGCTTCGGCGCGCTGGAGGAGGTCGGACCCGCGATCTCGGTGTTCGGGTCGGCGCGCACGCCGGAAGACCACCCCGAGTACGCCGCCGCGCGCGAGCTGGGGCGGCGGCTGGGCGAGAGCGGCCTCGCCGTCATCACCGGCGGTGGGCCGGGCGCGATGGAGGCCGCCAACCGCGGCGCTCGCGACGCCGATGCCACGTCGATCGGGCTCAACATCGAGCTGCCCTTCGAGCAGCACGCGAACCCCTACCTCGACATCTCCCTGGAGTTCCACTACTTCTTCACGCGGAAGGTCATGTTCGTCCGCTACTCGCGGGGCTTCGTGGTCTTCCCCGGCGGCTTCGGCACGCTGGACGAGGCCTTCGAGGCGCTCACGCTCGAGCAGACCGACAAGGTCTTCGACTTCCCGGTGATCCTCGTGGGGACCGACTTCTGGAACCCGCTGGTGGAGTGGGTCGCCGACAAGCTGCTCGGCCAGAAGAAGATCAGCGCCGGCGACCTAGGGCTGCTCTACGTGACCGACGACCTGGACCAGGTCATGGTCCGGCTGGGAGCCCACTAGCCGAAGACCAGGTCCGCGGCGCGGCGGACCTCGTTCACGCCGCCGCCGATCAGCAGGGTGGTGGCGATCGACTCGCGCCATCCGTCCAGCTCCGCGCGGATCTTGTCCTCGGGGCCGATCAGCGCCAGCTCCTCGACCAGCTGGGTGGGCACCGCGGCCGCAGCCTCGTCCTTCTTGCCGTCGAGGTAGAGGTCCTGGATCTTCGTGGCCTCGTCCTCGTAGCCCATGCGTCGTGGCACGTCGTTGTGGAAGTTCGCCTTGCGCGCGCCCATCCCGCCGAAGTACAGGGCGTACATCGGGCGCAGCATGTCGGCGGCGGCCTCCACGTCGTCGTGGACGATCAGGGGCACGGTCGCGGCGACCTCGAACGAGTCGAAGTCGTGCGCGGCCCCCTCCCGGGCGAAGCCCTCGGCCAGCGCGTCGCGGTAGAAGTCCTGGCTGCGCGGCGAGAAGAACAGCGCGAGCCAGCCGTCGCACAGCTCGCCGGCCAGCGCCACGTTCTTGGGGCCCTCGGCGCCGAGGTAGATCGGGATGCGCTCGCGCACCGGGTGCAGCGTGGACTTCAGCGGCTTGCCCAGCCCGGTGCCGTCCGGGTAGGGCAGCGGGTAGTGCGGGCCGTCGGCGGTGACCGGGCCCTTGCGAGCGCAGATGTCGCGCACGATCCCGATGTACTCGCGCGTGCGAGCGAGGGGCTTGGCGAACGGCTGCCCGTACCAGCCCTCCACGACCTGCGGACCCGAGACCCCGAGGCCGAGCACGAAGCGCCCGCCCGAGAGGTGGTCCATGGTCATCGCGGCCATCGCGGTCGCGGCCGGCGTGCGCGCCGACATCTGCGTGATCGCGGTGCCGAGCTTCACGGTCGACGTCGACGAGCCCCACCAGGCCAGCGGCGTCAGCACGTCGGAGCCGTAGGCCTCCGCGGCCCAGATCGAGTCGAAGCCGAGCTTCTCCGCCTCGGCGATCGTCTCCTCCACGCCGTGCGGCGGGCCCGCCCCCCAGTAGCCGGTGTTCAGCCCGAGCTTCAGCACTGCGGCAAGCCTCCCACGCGGGCGATCCAGTCCGCCAGCCGGGGGCGGCCCTCGACGCTCTGGTGCTCGTCGAGGATGCGGTGGAACAGCTCGTCGTCCGCGGGCTCGCGGCCGGCGGCGTACTTGAGGAACGGGTAGGCGACGAAGTCGGCCGCGCTGAGCTCCTCGGTGACCAGGAAGTCGCGCTCGGCAGAGCAGCCGCTCGAACAGGTCCAGCCAGCCGTCCATGCGCGCGGACAGCGCGGCGATCAGCGCCGGGTCCGAGCTCGCCTCGATCGCGTTGGGCGGCACCTTCCAGACCTCGTTGAACCACTCGATGAACAGGTCGACCTCCGGCGGCCCGAAGAGCGCGGGCGCCCGGCCGTCGATGTGGCGCATGATCGCCACCGAGTCCGCGACCACCGTGCCGTCGTCGTCGACCAGCACCGGCACCAGCGACTGGCCGCTCACCTCCTCCACCGGCGAGCGGTCGGCGTAGTCGATCCACACCGGCTCGGCGGTGAGGCCCTTGTGGGCCAGCGCGAGGGCCACCCGCTCCACGTTGGTGGAGTACTCGGCCCGGTAGAGCTGCATCAGGTCCGCCAGCGAAAGCCGACCGGCTCGGCGGCCGGCTGGAGCGGCGACGTGGGCAGGCCGTCGGGCGTGTCCGGGTTGTTGTAGCCGCCGGGGGCCACGTCGTTGGGCGTGTCGGGGTGGAACAGCGAGGCCAGGTACTGGATGTGGCCGCGGCCCACGCTCAGCTCGGTCTGGCCGCCGCCGTAGGCGCCGATGCCCTCGGCGTCGCAGAAGTCGTAGGCGGCGAACAGCCGCGACAGCGGACCGAAGCGCGACGGCTTGATGTTCACCATCTTGGGCCGGAAGGGCCGCGACTCGATGTCCTCGACGGAGTGGATCGGCGCGTCCCAGGTGATGCGGTCGCGGTGGGGCTCGAGCACCGGGTCGGTCTCCTCGGTGAGGTCGGGGTCCTCGAGCCACGCGTCCGGGAAGCCCTCGGCGACCATCCGGTACAGCTCGGGGTCGGTCACCACGTCGACCGGCGTGCCGCGGTAGAAGCCCTTCAGGTCGGCGGAGTCGACGCGCCCGGTGGCCGCGAGCTGGTCGACCAGCTCCTGTGTCCACTCGTTGGTCGGGTCGAGCTTGAGCCGGGTGGCTCGGGTACTTCTCGAGCATGCGCAGGGGCTTGGCCGGGTCGCCCGGGGGATCGAGCCGCATGGAGACGACGAACGTGACCGGCTGCGGGTCGCGCTCCACCACCTCGGCCAGCGACTTGCCCGCCTGGCGCAGCGCGAGGTCGAGCGCGGCGGACTCGAAGGCCCAGCGGCGGTAGTCGGAGAAGGCCTCGTTGCTCGGCGGGTTGGGGAACAGCTCGAGCGTGTCGAGATGCTGCGAGAACGAGTCGATCGTCCACGAGCCCTCGAGCGGGAGGTCGGCCTTCTCGTCGCGGAAGGCGATGTGCTCGAGGCCGTCGTAGGTCACGTCCTCGCCGATCCCCTCCTCGCCCCCGCCGCGCAGCTTGATGAGCGTCGTCAGCCGGGTGAACTCCGGGCCGAGCGACATCTCGAGCCCCTCGAGCTCGTAGCCCTCGATCTCCAGGGAGAGGTCGGCGATCTTGTCGTAGAGGGCCACGCGGGCGGGAGGCTAGTCGGCGACCGCGCCGGCGAGCTTCTCGGCCCGGCGCTGCTGCCAGACGGTGAAGACCATGATCGCCACCGTGAACAGGAAGATC
This sequence comes from uncultured Thermoleophilaceae bacterium, assembly GCA_963810745.1. Classification (GTDB taxonomy): domain Bacteria; phylum Actinomycetota; class Thermoleophilia; order Solirubrobacterales; family Thermoleophilaceae; genus JACCZR01. The sequence goes on along the minus strand of CAWEOW010000011.1, from coordinate 20,660 downwards.
ATCGCCGCGAGCACGTTGACCTGCGGCGGCACGCCACGCTGCGCGGCGCCGAAGATCCACAGGGGGTAGGTGATCGTCGAGCCGCTGTTGAAGCTCGTGATCACGTAGTCGTCGATCGAGAGCGCGAAGGCCAGCAGGCCCCCGGCCAGGACCCCGGGCATGATCAGCGGCAGCGTCACGCGCAGGAAGGTCTGCGCCCCGGTGGCGCCGAGGTCCTGCGCGGCCTCCTCGAGCGAGCGGTCGAAGCCGATGAGCCGCGAGCGCACGGTGACCACCACGAAGGAGACGCAGAACATCACGTGGGCGATCACGATCGTGACGAAGCCGGTGGCCGCGCTGAAGGACAGGAACAGCGAGAGCAGCGCGGCGCCCAGCACCACCTCGGGCGTGGCCAGCGGCAGGAAGATGAAGAAGTTGACCGGGGCCCGCCCGCGGAACTCGTAGCGCACGAGCGCGAGCGCCATCAGCGTGCCGAGGATCGTGGAGATGACCGTCGCGATCAGCGCGACCTCGAGGCTCGTGATGAAGGCGTCGGTGAGCTCGGTGACCTCGAACGGGTGGGCCCAGTTGTCCAAGGTGAAGCCCTGCCACGGGTAGTTGCGACGCCCGCCCGGGTCGTTGAACGAGTACAGCAGGATGATCGCGATCGGCGCCAGCAGGTAGCCGAACGCCACAACGACGTAAGCGCCGAGCGAGTGGTGCAGCAGCTTGCGGCCGAACGTCACTGCGCGGGCCGCTCCTCGGCGCCGGTGAGCGCCTCGGTCCCCGCCATCCGCGCGTACGCGGCCACCATGACGAGGATGACCGCCATGAGGATGAACGACAGCGCCGCGGCGGTCGGGTAGTCGGTCACCTCCAGGAAGCGGCTCTGGATGACGTTGCCGATCATGAACTGCTGCGGGGTGCCGAGCAGCTCGGCGTTGATGAAGTCGCCGGCCGCCGGAATGAACGTGAGCAGGACGCCGGCCACGATGCCGGGCATGGCCATCGGCACCACCACGCGCGCCACCACGTCACGGCGCTTGCCGTAGAGGTCGCTCGCCGCCTCGAGCACCGGCTTGTTGATCTGCTCCAGGCTGGCGTAGATCGGCAGGATCATGAACGGCAGGAAGTTGTAGGTGATGCCCGCGACCACGGCCGAGGTGGTGGCCAGCAGACGGCCGTCCTCGCCGATCAGGCCGACGGTCTTGAAGACGTCCACGATCAGTCCGTCGTCGGCGAGGATCGTCTGCCAGGACAGCGTGCGCACCAGGTACGTGATGAAGAACGGCAGGATCACCAGCAGCAGCAGCGCGTTCTTCCACTTGCCTCCGCGGAAGGCGATGAAGTACGCGAGCGGGAAGCCGACCGCCAGCGAGATGAGCGTGGCCAGGCCGGCGTAGAGGAACGAGCGGCCCAGCTGCGCGCTGTAGTCCGAGATCGCGTCCGGGAAGACCCCGAAGTTGAAGGCCCGCTCGAAGCCCGTCTCGAGATCTCCCGTCTGCAGGGAGATGTCGAGCATGTAGCCCAGCGGGATGAGGAAGAAGACGATCAGCCACAGCAGCCCCGGCGCCAGCAGGAGGTAGGGCAGGAGCCTCCTCCGGTCGCCGAGGCGCTGCACGGAACTACGCGCCGATGGCCTTCTGGAAGGCCGCCTCGATCTCGCGCTCCTCCGCCCGCGGGAACGTCTTGAGGTTGTGCTGCTTGGAGGTGTCGGGGAAGACGAGCGGGTCCTCCGCGATCTCCGGGTCGTCCTTCCGGATCACCTCGTCGACGCCCTTGACCGGCGGCACGTAGAGCACCGCCTTGGTGATCTCCGCTTGGATCTCCGGGTCGTAGACGAAGTCGATCATCTTCTGCGCCGTGAACGCCTGAGGCGCGCCGACCGGGATCTGCATGGAGTCGGTGAACACCATGAAACCGGCGCTCGGCTGGGCGTAGGCGATGTTCTTGTCCTCCGCCGACAGCGAGCCGGCGTCCCCGGACCAGCCGAGGCAGGCCACGGTGTCACCCTTGGAGATCGATTCGGTGTACTCGTTGCCGGTGAAGCGCCGGATCTGGCCGTCGCGCGAGAGCTTCGCGAGCTTGTCGCATACCGCCAGGCAATCCTGCTTGGTGGCGTTCTCCGGCTGCTTGTCCTCCATCAGCAGCATGGCGCCCACCGTGTCGCGCATCTCCGTGAGCATCGTGACCTTGCCCTTGAACTTCGGGTCGAGCAGGTCCTGATAGCTCTTGAGTTCGCCCTTGGTCAGGTCCTTGCGGTAGAGCACCACCACCTGGCCTGTCTGCCAGGGCATCGAGATGTCGCGGTTGGGGTCGAAGTCCGGCTTGGCCACCGAGGGCTCGATGTTCTTGACCGCGTTGGGCATCTGCGACTTGTTGAACCGCTGCACGTAGCCGAGCTGGTTCATGCGGTTGCACATCCAGTCGGTGACCACGTGGATGTCGCGCCCGCCGGAGTTGCCCCTCGAGTACTGCGGCCGGACCTTGCCGAAGAACTCGTTGTTGTCGTTGATCTCCTCGTTGTACTTGACCGTCGTCCCGTACTTCTTCTTGAAGTCGTTGAGCGTCGCGCTCTTCTTGGGCTTGTCGCCGTTGTCGATGTAGAGGACCCAGTTGGAGAAGGCGAGCGTCTTGGCGACCTGACCGTTGGGAATGGTCTTCGCGTCCTCCTTCTTGCTCTTCTCCACACCCCCGCCGCACGCCGCCAGATAGGCGAGCGAGCTGATCGTGAGCGCGCCTGCGCTGCCGCGCTGCACGAGGTCCCTGCGGGTGAGGTTTTGCTCGCGCAGGAGCCTCTCGAACCTCTTGTCGAACTCGGTCACTGGGGTGCTGCTCCTTTCACTACGTGCATGTGGTCGGGACTCCACGCAAGTCGCACCGAGGCGCCACCGCCCGGAAGACGCTGGCGCTCGGATTCGTCGGCGTTCGGTACCAGCACGGTCATCGCCGTGCCGTCGGCGAGGCGAACCACCAGCTGGGTCGCCGTGCCCAAGTAGAGGGAGCTCTCGACGGTGCCGTCCACGCTGGGACCGTCACCGTTCGCCGACTCGCCGGCCACCTCGAGCTTCTCGGGCCGGACGATCGCGTGACAGCGCTCGCCGACTTCGAACCCGTCGGCGCTGGTCCTCACCGTCACCCCGGCGTCGAGCTTCAGCTCGCCCGCCGAGGCCATGGTGGCCGGCATGAGGTTCGAGACGCCGATGAAGCCGGCGACGAACTCCGTCGTTGGGCGCTCGTAGACATTCTCGGGCTCGTCGACCTGCTCGATCACGCCGTGGTTCATGACCGCGATGCGGTCGGACATCGTGAGCGCCTCTTCCTGGTCGTGCGTCACGTATATGAACGTGATACCGACATCGCGCTGGATGCGCTTCAGTTCGACCTGCAGCTGCTTGCGGAGCTTGAGGTCGAGCGCGCCCAGCGGCTCGTCGAGCAGGAGCACCGCAGGGCGGTTGACCAGCGCCCGCGCCAGGGCCACACGCTGCTGCTGGCCGCCCGAGAGCTGCCGCGGTTTGCGATTGGCCTCGCCGGCGAGGCCAACGCGCTCCAGTTCCTCCTCCACCCGTGGGCCCACCTCGGCCTTGTCGACGCCCTTCCGGCGCAGCCCGAAGGCCACGTTGTCCTTCACGCTGAGGTGCGGAAAGAGCGCGTAGCTCTGGAATACGGTGTTGGTCGGGCGCTTGAAGGGAGGCATCCCGGTGACGTCGTCGCCGTCGAGGAGGACCTGGCCGTCGCTGCATGGCTCGAAGCCGGCGACCATGCGCAGCGTCGTGGTCTTCCCGCACCCGCTGGGACCGAGCAGCGTGAAGAACTCCCCGTGCTCCACGTCGAGGTCGAGTTCGCGCACGGCGGTGAAATCGCCGAAGCGCTTGCTCACGCCTTGAAGGCGGACGCTGGGGTCTCCCTCCGACACCGCAGTGACGATGTGTACAACACTCTGGCCCAGACTTCCACCCAGACCGGCCTTGTGCGTTGTGCAAACCGTCGATACGTTTGTGCGGACCGTCCACCGGAGGAGAGATGGCCGCCACAACACCGCAGACCGCCGCCGAGGCCTCCCCCGGCGTAAGCGCACTACAGGAGCAGGCGAAGCGCCACCTGTGGATGCACTTCACGCCGATGGGGGCCTACGACGAGAGCGAGGTGCCGATCCTCGAGCGCGGCGAGGGCTGCTACGTCTTCGACGAGCACGGCGATCGCAAGCTCGACGGGCTCAGCGCGCTGTTCTGCGTCAACGCCGGCCACGGCCGCGCGGAGCTGGGCGAGGCGGCCGCGCGCCAGGCCGCCGAGCTCGGCTTCTACACCAACTGGACCTACGCCCACCCGCGGGCGATCGAGCTGGCCACCCGCATCGCCTCGCTCACGCCGGGCGACCTCAACCGCGTCTTCTTCACCAGCGGCGGCTCGGAGGCCGTCGAGTCGGCGTGGAAGATGGTGCGCGCCTACTTCAAGCTCAAGGGCGAGGCGCAGCGCACCAAGCTGATCGCGCGTGAGATCGCCTACCACGGCACCACGCTCGGAGCGCTGGCGGCGACCGGCATCACCCCGCTGCGCCAGCCGTTCGAGCCGCTGACCCCGGGCGCCTCGCACGCGCCGAACACGAACTCCTACCGCTGGCCCGACGACCGCGACCCGCTGTGGGCGGCCGACCAGATCGAGCACATCATCGAGTTCGAGGGCCCCGAGACGGTGGCCGCGGTGATCCTCGAGCCGGTGCAGAACGCCGGCGGCTGCTTCCCGCCCCAGGAGGGCTACTTCCAGCGCGTGCGCGAGATCTGCGACAAGCACGGCGTGCTGCTGATCTCCGACGAGGTCATCTGCTCGTGGGGACGGCTGGGCACCTGGTTCGGCTGCCAGCGCTACGACTACCAGCCCGACCTGATCACCACCGCGAAGGGCCTCACCTCCGCCTACGCCCCGATGGGCGCGGTGATCGCCTCCGACCGGATCGCCGAGCCCTTCATGGAGGAGGGCCAGATGTTCACCCACGGCCTGACCTTCGGCGGCCACCCGGTGGCCGCCGCGGTCGCGATGGCCAACCTCGACATCTTCGAGCGCGAGGGCCTCAACGAGCACGTGCAGGCCAAGGAGCCCGAGTTCCGCCAGATGCTCGAGGGCCTGCGCGAGTTGCCGATCGTCGGCGACGTGCGCGGCGCCGGCTTCTTCCAGGCGGTCGAGCTGGTCAAGGACCAGGACACCAAGGAGAGCTTCGACGACGAGGAGTCCGAGTCGCTGCTGCGCGGCTTCCTCTCCGGCGAGCTGTACCGCCAGGGCCTGATCTGTCGCGCCGACGACCGCGGCGACCCCGTGATCCAGCTGGCCCCGCCCCTGATCGCGGACAGCGAGCAGTTCGAAGAGATCGACTCGGTGTTGCGCAAGGTGCTCACCGAGGCCTGGGACAAGATCGTCCAGCACTAGTCGTGCTGACCGTCCGCGCCCTGGTCTCGGAGATGGGCCTGGAGCTGGCCGCAGGTGAGGCCGGTGCCGATGCCCCGGTGCGCTGGGTCCACATCGCCGAGTTGGCCGATCCGACGCCGTGGCTGTCGGGCGGCGAGCTGCTGCTGAGCACCGGCATGCAGATCGAGGAGGAGGCCGGCCTGCGCGACTGGGTGCGCCGGCTGGCCGACCACAGCCTGGCCGGGCTGGGGCTGGGAACGGGCTTCGGCTTCGACCAGCGTGCCGGAGCCGCTGCTCGAGGAGGCCGAGGCGCTCGGCTTCCCCGTGTTCGAGGTGCCCTACGAGGTGCCGTTCATCGCGGTGACCGAGAAGGCCTTCGGGCGCCTGGTCAACGAGCACTACGAGGTGCTGCAGCGCAGCATCGCCACCCACAAGCGCCTCGAGCGGCTCGTGGTCGAGGAGCGCGGCATGGACGAGGTGGTGCGCGCGCTGGCCGCGGCCGTGGGCGGCGCCGTGCTGGTGCTCGACGCTCGCGGCGAGGTGCTGGCCGAGCGGGCCTTCCGGCGCGAGCTGGGACCGGAGGCCGTGGCCGCGGTGCGCGACCAGGTGCGGCGCGACCGCGACGGCGTCGAGTTCGCGCCCGCCCACCCCGCCCTGGCCGGCCGGGCGCTGGTCTTGCCCGTGTCCGCCCACTCCGCCGGGACGCCGTCGGCGTGGCTGGTGGCCGCGAGCGAGTCGGAGGGGCTGGGCGAGTTCGAGCGGCATCATCCTGCCAGCAGGCGACCACCGTGGTCGCCCTCGAGCTGATGCGCCAGCGCGCGATGCGCGACACCGAGCGCCGCCTGGCCGGCGACGTGATCGCCGACGCGGTCTCGGGCCGGCTCACCGGTCGCGAGCTCACGGGCCGGCTGCGGCCCTTCGGCGTCGGCGAAGAGGCGGCGGTGGTCGTCGCCTCCGGCGTGCCCGGCGAGCCCGGCCGCGCGGAGGCCGAGCTGGAGCGGGCGCTCGGCGACGCCGGCCACGCGGGGCTGGTGGCCGAGAGCGACGGGCTGCTGGTGGCGGTGGCCTCGGGCGAGGACCTGCCCGACCCCGTGGCGCTCGGCGAGCACCTGCTCGGCGCCGTCGGGGCCGAGCGCGCGGCCGTGAGCCGTGTGGCGTCCTCGGCGGAGCTGCGGCGCTCCTTCCACGAGGCCCGCCTGGCGCTCGAGGCGGCGGCGCTCGCCAACGGAGGCGGCCCGCGCGTGGGCTCGTGGCGGGACCTGGGCGCGTTCCAGCTGCTGCTGTCGGTCCAGGACGACGACGCGCTGCGGCTGTTCGCCGACAGCGTGCTCGGGCCGCTGGAGGACGGCGGGCGCGAGTACGGCGACGAGCTGGTCCGCTCGCTGGAGGCCTTCATCGAGTGCAACGGGCAGTGGGAGCGAGCGGCACGCGCGCTCTTCTGCCACCGCCACACGCTGCGCTACCGCATCCGCCGCGTGGAGGAGCTGACCGGCCGCGACCTGTCGCGGGCGCAGGACCGCATCGAGTTCTGGCTCGCGCTGAGGGCGCGGGAGCTGGTGGCCACGTGAGGGTCGCCGTGCTGGGAGCGGGCGGGACCATCGCGCCCGCGATCGTGCGCGACCTGGCCGAGTCCGACGAGGTCAGCGAGCTGCTGCTGCTCGACCTCGACGCCGAGCGGGCGCTGGCGGTGGCCGAGCGCCACGGCGGCGACAAGGCCTTCGCACGCGGGGTCGACGCCCGCGAGGGGCTCGCCGAGGCGCTGGAGGACTCGTTCGTGCTGGTGAACTCGGCCAGCTACCGGATCAACGTCGACGCCATGCGCGCCTGCCTGCGGGCCGGCTGCCACTACGTCGACCTCGGCGGCCTCTACCACGTGACCGCGCAGCAGCTGAGCCTGCACCCCGAGTTCGAGCAGGCGGGCCTGCTGGCCCTGCTGGGGATGGGCTCGTCGCCCGGCAAGACCAACGTGATGGGCGTGCGCGCCCTGCGCGAGCTGGGCCACGCGCCGGAGCGCATGGACGTGGTGGCCGCGGGCCGCGACCTGGACCCGCCCGAGGGCCCCAGCTACCCCTACGCCCTGCGCACGCTGCTCGACGAGCTGACCATCCCGCCCGTGGTGGTGCGCGACGGCGAGCCCGGCGAGGTCGACCCGCTGACGCCCGGCGGCGAGGTCGACGTCGGCGCGCCCATCGGCGCCGCGGACACCATCTACACCCTCCATTCCGAAGTACTCACGTTCCCCGACAGCTTCGGCTGCCGCGCGTGCTCCTTCCGGCTCTCTCTGGCCCCGGCGTTGCTGGAGCGCCTGCGGGCGCTCACCGGCGCGCCGGAACCGGAAGTCGAGCGCGCGGCGCGCGAGGCCCTGCCGCCCTCGGCTCGGACGGTGTCCGTGCACGTCGTCAGTGCGGACGACGTGCGGGTGACCGCCGTCACCGAGCCGATGGAGCGGTGGGGCCTCGGCGGCGGCATCGTGTCCACCGCCGCTCCCGCCGCCGCCGCGGTGCGGCTGATGGGGCGCGGAGCGATCGACGCGGCCGGGGCGCTGCCGCCCGAGCGCTGCGTCTCGCCCGACGACCTGTTCCCCGAGCTCGAGCGGCGCAACTGCCGCTTCTCGGTCGAGGCAGGAGTGCTGCGGTGAGGGTCGGCGTCCCCACCGAGATCAAGGACGACGAGTACCGCGTCGCGATCACGCCCGCCGGCGTGCGCGAGCTGGTCGAGCACGGCCACGAGGTGCTGATCGAGTCGGGCGCGGGCGTGGGGAGCACCATCCCCGACGCCGAGTACGAGGCCCAGGGCGCGAGCATCCTGGAGGACGCGCCCGCGGTGTTCGAGCAGGCCGAGCTGCTGCTGGGCGTGAAGGAGCCCCAGCCGGAGGAGGTCGCCCTCCTGCAGCCCCACCACACGCTGTTCACCTACCTGCACCTGGCGCCCGACCCCGAGCTGACGCGCGGGCTGGCCGATTCCGGGGCGACGTGCGTGGCCTACGAGACCGTCACCGACGCCGAGGGGCGGCTGCCGCTGCTGGCGCCGATGAGCGAGGTGGCGGGCAAGATCGCCACCCAGGCCGGCGCGTTCTTCCTCGAGCGCCCGCTGGGCGGCCGCGGGGTGCTCCTCGGTGGGGTGCCGGGGGTCCCCGCGTCCAACGTGATGGTCATCGGCGGCGGCGTGGTGGGCTTCAACGCCGCCGCGATCGCGATCGGCATGGAGGCCGACGTCTTCGTCTTCGACCGCAACCTCGACCGCCTGCGCGAGCTCGACATCTACTTCGCCGGGCGGGCGTCGACGGTCTACTCCTCCACGCTCGCCATCGAGGAGATGCTGCCGCGAGTGGACCTGGTGATCGGCGCCGTGCTGGTCCAGGGCGCGCGTGCGCCGTACGTGATCAAGCGCGACCAGCTCAAGCTCATGCGCGAGCGCGCGGTGCTGGTGGACGTCGCGATCGACCAGGGCGGCTGCTTCGAGACCTCGCACCCCACCACGCACTCCGACCCGACCTTCGAGGTCGAGGGCGTGACCCACTACTGCGTGGCGAACATGCCCGGCGCCGTCCCCGTCACCTCCACCTTCGCCCTGACCAACGCGACCCTGCCGTACGTGCTGCTGCTGGCCGACCACGGCGTCCGCGGCGCGATCGAACACGACCCGGGCCTCCGAGCCGGGGTCAACGTGGCCGCAGGCCGCGTGACCCATCCCGCCGTCGCCGAGGCGACCGGCTTCAGTTACGTCCCCCTCGAGGAGGCCGAATGGCAACCACAGTGACCAAGCTCCAGAACTTCATCGACGGCGAGCCCGCCGACGCCGCCGACGGCGCCACCGAGACGGTGCTCAACCCGGCCAACGCCGAGCCGCTCGCCGAGGCTCCGCTGTCCAGCGCCGAGGACGTGGACCGCGCGGTGAAGGCCGCCCACCGCGCCTTCGAGTCCTGGGGCGTCACCACCCCGAAGGACCGCTCGCTGGCCATGCTCAAGCTGGCCGACCTGGTCGAGGAGCACGCCGAGGAGCTGGCCGACCTGGAGTCCGCCGACGCGGGCAAGCCGCGCGCCGCCTTCCTCGAGGACGAGATCCCTGCCGCGGCCGACAACCTGCGCTTCTTCGCCAGCGCCGCGCGCAACATGGAGGGCCGCGCCACGGGTGAGTACCTGGAGGGCTACACCTCGATGGTCCGGCGCGAGCCGATCGGCGTGGTGGGCCAGATCACGCCCTGGAACTACCCGCTGCTGATGGCCGTGTGGAAGATCGGCCCGGCGCTGGCCACCGGCAACACGAGCGTGCTCAAGCCGGCGGAGACCACGCCGCTGTCCACGGTCAAGCTGGCCGAGCTGGCCTCCCAGGCGTTCCCCAAGGGCGTGCTCAACGTGGTCTGTGGCCACGGCGAGCCCGCCGGCTCGGCCCTGGTGACCCACCCGCTGGTGGAGATGGTCTCGCTCACCGGCTCGCCGCAGACCGGCAAGGGCATCGCCCGGGCGGCCGCGGACACGCTCAAGCGGGTGCACCTCGAGCTGGGCGGCAAGGCCCCGGTGGTGGTCTTCGACGACGTGGAGATGGAGACCGCGCTGGAGACGATCGCCGGCACCGGGCTCTACAACGCGGGCCAGGACTGCACGGCGGCGACGCGCATCCTCGCCGGCCCGAAGGTCTACGACGACTTCGTGTCGGGCCTGGCCGAGGAGGCCAAGGGCTACGTGATGGGCGACACGACCTCCGAGGACACGACCCTCGGCCCGCTCAACTCACAGCGCCAGCGCGAGCGCGTCGAGGGCTTCCTCGAGCGCAAGCCCGGCAACGCGGAGATCGTGACCGGCGGGGGCGAGCCCGACCTGCCCGGCTTCTTCGTCCAGCCCACCGTGGTGGCCGGCCTCCAGCAGGACGACGAGATGATCCAGAACGAGATCTTCGGGCCGGTGATGACCGTGCAGCGCTTCTCCGACGAGGAGGAGGCGATCAAGTGGGCCAACGGGACCCGCTACGGCCTGGCCTCGTCGGTGTGGACGCGGGACGTCGGCCGGGCGCTGCGGGTGGCCAACGCGCTGCGCTTCGGCTGCGTGTGGATCAACGACCACATCCCCCTCCCGAGCGAGATGCCGCACGGCGGCATGAAGGAGTCCGGCTACGGCAAGGACCTCTCCATGTACTCGCTGGAGGACTACACGCACGTCAAGCATGTGATGGCCTCCTTGAGCTAGGACGCGTCAGGGCAGGCGGTCGCTCAACCAGCCCCGCTCCCAGGCCTTTCGCCCGGCGTCGCGCCCGAGCTCGATGAGCCGCTGCATGAAGTCGGTGTCGAACAGCAGGTAGCTCTGCAGCTCGGCCTGCTGGCTGCCCTGCCGGCCGAGCAGGCGGTCGAGGACGGCGAAGTCCGAGAGGGCCCGAAGCGGGCCGCCGTACTCGCGGCGAAGAACGTCCGCGGCCACCTCGCCCAGGACGCCGTGCCGGTCGGGTCCGGCGAACATGTACTCGTAGCGGCGTCGCCGCCCCAGCTCCTCCTCCCCCGACGAGCCGAGGATCTCGTTCACGCGCACGAGCGAGTGCAGGTCCTCGATCACCGAGTCGTTGAGCGTCGCCTGCAGGACGTGCAGGGCGGCGTCGTCGAAGTCGGGCCGGCGAGTGTCCTCGCCCTCGCGGGCCGACGGGTGCCGGGGCGGGTCGGTTCCGACGATCACGAGGGAGTCGACGCCGATCGAGAGCGCCGGCCTGATCGGCGTGTTGAGGCGCGTCCCGCCGTCCCAGTACCAGCCCTCCGCGCCGGCGGGGCGGCGGACGCGGGCCGGGGGGAAGAAGATCGGGATCGAGGACGAGGCGATCACGTGGTCGCGCTCGACCTGAGCCGCCACGTAGCGGATGCCCTTCTTGTCGTTGGCCGGCGGCAGCGCCACGCCGCCGCCGGCGTCCAGGAAGACGACGCTGCCCCCGCTCGTAGCCGCGGTGGCGACGACGCCCACGGCGCGCAGCTCTCCCGCATCGACGTTCGAGGCGATCTGGCGCCAGTCGCCGACGGCGGCGTCGAGCACCTCCGGGAAGCGCCCGAAGCTCGCGATGCTCCCGTAGCCGGTCCCGAGATAGGCGATCCGGCCCGCATAGCCGAGCAGGGCCGGCACGGCGGTGATCGCGAGCGGGCCCATCAGCTCCGGCTTGTGCAGGGAGGCCCAGAAGCCCACGAGCTCCTCGGTGGCGGCCCTCGCCCCGAGGTGGAGCTTCGCGGCGAGGAGCGACGGCGTTGATCGCGCCCGCGCTCGTGCCGACCAGGACGCTGGGGCGGCGGCCGTCGTGCTCCAGCCGCGGCAGCAGCTCGGCCGAGCGCGCCGGCCTCGTAGGCGCCCCGGGCGCCCGCGCCGGCGATCACCAGCCCGACCGTGTCCTGCTCAGGCATCCCTGGCCACCCTAACGGCGAGCGCTGGGCCGAGCGCCCCGTAGCGCGGGTTAGGGTAGCCTTAATTAGGTGACCCTAATTCGCAGCGCGTTCGGCGCCACCCTCCTGTCCGTGTTCCTCCTCACCGCCTGCGGCTCCGAGGACGAGCCGAAAACCAGCACCACGGCGCAGACCGCCGGCCAGCCGAGCCTCGAGGCGATCAAGACCTACTTGACCGACCACACCGAGGCGCTGGCCGCGGACGCCGACCGGTTGAACAAGGGCGCCGAGGAGTACTACAAGCTCGCCGAGTCCAAGAACTTCGACTACGAGAAGCTGCTGAAGGAGGACCGCGACAAGGTCCAGTCCTTCGTCAAGCAGGCTCAGGACGACTTCCGCAAGGCCAACCCGGACTACGAGGAGATGGAGGGCGTGGTCGCGGGCACCCCGTCGCTCGCCGACTACGACGTGATCATCGACGCCGGCGGCGACGCCAGCGACCCGGAGAACGCCGTCCCGTTCAGCATCAAGACGCCGCGGGGCAAGACCTACAAGCAGCCCGGCAACCTGAACTTCCTGGTCGAGACCACGGTCTTCGGCACCGAGGACAAGTTCCAGGCCGAGAACGTGAAGGCCGACCTCGACGGCAACGGCAAGGTCGACTTCGGCGAGGCCGTGCCCAACGCCGACTTCTACCTGGGAGTCACGCGCACCTTCAAGCGCTACGCCGACGAGCTCAACGACGCGGCCCAGAAGTTCAAGCCGACCAACAGCGACGCGTTCACCTCGCTGGTCGTGATGACCCCGACGATGGCCGAGTACTTCGAGGCGTGGAAGAACTCGCGCTTCATCGCCGGCAGCAACGCGAAGGAAACCGCGTTCGTGGCGGCTTCGCGCCTGCAGGACATCGAAGACATCCTCAGTGGTCTCGTGCTCACGTACGAGAACATCCGCCCGACGATCGACAAGGCCGACAAGGCCCAGGCCGAGCAGACCCAGCGGAGCTGATCCGCCTGCGCGACTTCGCCGCCAAGCTGCGCAAGCAGGAGGCCGACGGCAAGAAGTTCACCGCCGAGGAGGCCGACACGCTCGGCACCCAGGCCCAGGAGCAGGCCGAGGAGATCGCGGGGCAGGTGACCCAGGCGGCGGCCCGGCTGAACATCAAGGTCGAGGAGGGCTAACGCCCCATGCCGTGCAGGGGCCTCGTGCGCGCCCTGGCGCTGGGGGGGCTGCTCCTCGCGCTGATGGCGACCCTGCCGGCCGTCGCGGGTGCCCAGAGCAGCCGCGTGGCGTTCGGCCGACCAGTCGGTCGACCTCATATCCGAGGCGCGCAGCGCGCTCCTTCTCGAGGGACGGGGCGAGGCCGAGCGGCTGACCGCACGAGCGCAGCGGGCCTACGCGGGCGGCTGGCCCGCGGCGTGCGCCGGGCCGCACCGGGCGCCGACCGGGACGCCCGGGCCGCTCTGGGCCAGGCCCGGCGTGCGGCCCGGGCCGGCGACGGCCCCGCCCTCGCCGCCGCGCGCACCCGGCTGCGGTCGGCCCTGCAGCGCGGCTCCTACGCGGTCACCACCGCCGCCGTGCGCGCCGGGCGACGTGACCACCGCGCGCGAGTGGCTGCTGATCCGCGAGTTCCGGCGGGCCACCCGCTTCACCCGCCCGGGTGTCGATGCCACCGTCGCACTCGACCGCCTCGATGCCGGGCGGACCAGCCCCCAGCGCGCTCTGCTGGCGGTCCGCAAGGACCTGCTCGACGCCTACCAGGCCCGGCTGAGCGAGCAGCTCGAGGCGGGCGCGAAGGCGTCCCGCCGGGGATTCGCCGCCAGTCAGGCCCAGAGCGGCGAGTTCGCCCGCGGGCTGTGGCTGATCCTGCGCCCGGAGTACCTGCGTCAGCGCGGCGAGGCGGCCACGATCCGGGCGGACCGCGCGCTCGGCGCGTACGCCCGCGCCGCGCGCGCGCGACGACGGGCGAGAGCTCGGGCGGGCGCGGGCCGCGCGTCACGCGCGCCCTCGACGGCTTCACCGCCGCCCCGTTCACCCCGGCCGAGCAGGCCCGGCGCGCGTCGCAGTTCCTGCGCTTCCTCGACCTGCTGCCGATCGAGTACGACGACGGCACCGACGACGGGCGGCTGACCATCCCCTTCGAGGTGCAGGAGGCCGTGGCCTTCCGCGACGCCGCGGAGTCGGCCCTGGTCGGACCTCGAGCCGATGCTCGACAAGCGCGACCCGCGCCGGCTGGCCGAGATGGAGCGCGGCGCTCGCGGAGTTCAAGCCGCTGTTCGACGACGCGGTCACCAACAAGACGATCGTCCCCCAGGAGCGGGTGGAGGCCGTCCACGAGCGCGTCCGCAACGCGGCGGAGGCTTCCTTCCCCGAAGGAGTGGCAGGAGAGCACCAGCGAGTCGGACTTCGACCTGGTCGATCTGAGCCTCGACCGGATGGAGGCCGCGGCGGGGGCCGGCGAGTGGAAGCAGGCCGAGCAGGCCCGCCTGGAGGCCTACGCGTTCTTCGAGTTCGGCCCCGAGCTGAGCCTGCGCTCCCTGGCGCCCGAGCATCGTGAACCGGGTCGAGGGGCTGGTCTGGTTCGGCGGCGACGGCAAGCCGGGCCTGGCCAAGCTGATCGCGCGAGCGCCGCCCGCGGCGGGAGCTGCGCGAGTCGCGCCTCGCGCTCGACAAGGTGCTCGAGGAGGGCGCCGGGACCCTCGGCAAGGGCGCGAGCAACGGCGAGGTCGTGACCAACGCCGCCGTGATCGTCTTCCGCGAGGGCCTCGAGGCCGTGCTGATCCTGGCCGCGGTGATGGCCGGCATGCGCGGTCTCGCCAGCCGGCAGAAGAAGCCGATGGTGGTGGGCGTGGCGATCGCGCTGGTGGCCAGCGCGATCACCTTCGTGCTCGCCCAGACCGTGCTGACGTCGCATGGCCCAGTACGGCGAGAAGCTCGAGGCGGTGGTGGGCCTGGTCGCCATCGGGGTGCTCTTGCTCGTCCTGAACTGGTTCTTCCACAAGGTCTACTGGACCCAGCACATCTCCAAGTTCCACAAGGAGCGCAAGCGGCTGCTGGGCATGGGCGAGCGCGGCTGGCTGTCCGCGCAGGCGATCGGCTTCATCGCGCTCGGGTTCACCACCGTCTACCGCGAGGGCTTCGAGACCGTGCTGTTCCTCCAGGCGCTCGAGCTCAACTCCGGCCTCGCCGTGGTGCTCGAGGGCGTGGCGCTGGGACTGGTGGGCGTGTTCGCGCTTGCCTTCGCCACCTTCGTGCTCGAGCGCAAGCTGCCCTACCGCAAGATGCTGATCGTCACCGGCGTCCTGCTCACGATCGTGCTGGCGATCATGGTGGGCAAGACCGTGCGCACGATGCAGGGCGTGGGCTGGATGCCGATCACCCCGATCGACATCGACCCGCCGTTCTGGACCGGTCTGTGGCTCGGCTTCTTCCCCACGGTGGAGACGATCGTGGCCCAGATCGCCTCGGTGTTCTTCGTGATCGGGAGCTACTTCGCCGCAGAGCGGATCAAGAAGCGCCGCCAGCGACAGGCGCAGGAACGCCGTACCGGTAGCGTCCGGGGCATCGGCCGGCTCGACGAACTCGACCTCACCCTCGACCTCGACAAGCACGAGTACGAGAAACGCCTCGAGTCGGCCCAAGACCGGCTCGCGGAGCTGAGGCTCGACTTCGGCGGAAAGCTCGGCAGCGAGCGGCTCGGGCCGCCCGTCTGCGTGCTGCTCGAGGGCGGGGACGCATCGGGCAAGGGAGGTGCGATCAAACGGCTCACGGCGCGGCTCGACCTACGCCACGTCCGCGTAGCCCAGTTCAGCGCCCCCAACGCCCGACGAGAAGCGCCACCACTTCCTCTGGCGCTTCTGGAGCGACCTGCCCGGCTGGGGCGGCATGGCCGTGTTCGACCGCACCTGGTACGGCCGCGTGCTGGTCGAGCGGGTGGAGGGCTTCGCCTCCGACGAGGAGTGGGAGCGCGCCTACGGGGAGATCGTCGAGTTCGAGCGCATGAACGCCGCCGAGGGCATGGTGTTCGTGAAGTTCTGGCTGCAGGTCTCGCCCGAGGAGCAGCTCAAGCGCTTCCGCAAGCGTGAGAAGGACCCGCTGAAGGCCTGGAAGCTGACCGACGAGGACTGGCGCAACCGCGAGAAGCGGCCCGCCTACGAGCAGGCGGTCGAGGACATGCTGGAGCGCACCGACCACGACGACGGGCCCTGGACGCTCGTGGAGGGCGACAGCAAGCGCTGGGCGCGCGTGAAGGTGATCGAGACCGTCATCGCCGCGATGGAGCGGTCAAGCCCTAGCGAGGGAGCGCAGGCCGGGCGCGGCCGGCCGAGCACCGCTCGCTCGGTACCTCTTACCGGCCGAGGCTGTCGTTGGGGAACATCCGGTTGTTCGGCACCTGGCTGCGGTCGGGCCGGACCTCGGCCGGGCGCTTCTTCGTGTCGACGTAGAAGCAGAAAGCCCGTTGGCGGTCGTCGCGGGCGACGCAGGTCCGGAAGTAGCCCTCGCTCAGCCGGCGCGTGTTCGCGGTCTCCCGATTGCGGATCAGCTCCTGGTTGCCCGAGTGCGCGATGAACTGGCTCAGAGCCTGGGCATTGCGCTCGGTGTCCTCGGTCTCGGACACCACCACCTGGCGGTTGCCGAGCCCCGCGGCGATCGCGCCCACCAGGCCCACCGCGAGCAGCGCCGTCCCGACGCGGTCCTGGAGCACCTCCCGTTCCACCGTGGTGACCCCCTGCCGGCGGGCGACCAGGCGCCGCGTCAACAGCGGGGAGACCACCGCGATCAGGAACAGGTTCCCGAACGTCGCGAGGATGATCGGGGCGATCGGGTCCTTGAACTCGAACCCCACGGGGGACAGCCGGTAGAGCACGAATCCGTCGAGCAGCGTGAGGACCACGAAGGCCGGCCAGAGCATCGCGCCCCGGAGGCGCCAGCGCGCCCGCGCCACCCAGAAGCGCTCTTCGCCGGCCATGTCCCCGGAGGGTAGCCTTGGGGTCGTGCCGGAACTCTGGGTCGCTCAGCTGGGAAAGGTCCCCTACGAGGAGGCAACGCGGCTGCAGGAGCGGCTTCGCGCCAAGCGCCAGGCCGGTGAGCTCCCCGACCTGCTGCTCCTCCTCGAGCACCCGCCCGTCCTCACCAAGGGCCGGCGGACCGAGCCCTCGGACCTCCCCATGGGCGAGAGCTGGTACGAGCTCCAGGGCATCGAGGTGGCGGAGGCCGACCGGGGCGGTCGCGTGACCTACCACTGCCCCGGCCAGCTGGTGGGCTACCCCATCGTCGGAGTCGCCGACGTGCCCGCCTACGTGGCCACGCTCGAGCGCGCGATGATCGACGCGCTGGCGGCCGAGGGCATCGCCGCCGAGGCGCCCGAGGAGCTGACCGGCGTGTGGGCCGGCGGGGCGAAGATCGGCTCGATCGGCGTGCACGTCTCGCGCGGCGTGACCACCCACGGCTTCGCCGTCAACGTGGACTGCGACCTCCAGCCCTTCGAGTACATCGTCCCCTGCGGGATCGCGAACGTGCGCATGACCTCCGTGCTCAAGGAGACCGGCCGCCCGGGCCGGATGCCGTGCCTGCGCAAGGAGGTCGCCTACCGGGTGGCCGAGGGCCTGGGGCTGCGCCAGCGCCTGGTGTCGCTCGACCGCCTGCTCCAGCCCGAGGCAATCCCGGCGTGAGCACCCGCTCCCGCGCCAACCCGGGCGGCGCCCGCGTGCTCGAGATGCCCGAGGGCCTCGCCTTCGGCGAGCGCAAGCCCTCGTGGTTCAAGGTCCAGGCGCCGGGCGGCGACCGCTACCGCGAGCTGCGCCGGATGGTCGACGGCGAGGGGCTGAACACCGTCTGCCAGGAGGCCGCCTGCCCCAACATCGGCGAGTGCTGGTCCAAGGGCGCGGCCACCTTCATGATCCTCGGCGACACCTGCACCCGTCGCTGCGGCTTCTGCAACGTCAAGACGGGCAAGCCGACCCACCACGACCCGCTCGAGCCGCTCCGGGTCGCGCAGTCGGTCAAGCGCATGGGGCTGCGCCACGCGGTGATCACCAGCGTCGACCGCGACGACCTCCCCGACCTGGGCGCGAGCGCCTTCGTCGGCGTGGTGCGCTCGATCCGCCGCATGGCCCCCGGCTGCAAGGTCGAGCTGCTCACGCCCGACTTCCGCGGCCAGGAGATGCCGCTGGCGCGCGTGATCGCCGAACGGCCCGACGTCTTCAACCACAACGTCGAGACCGTGCCCCGGCTCTACCCGCTGGCGCGGCGCGGCTCGAACTTCCTCCGCTCCTGCCGCGTGCTGCGCAACGCCAAGGAGCTCGGTGGGGACGAGGTGGCCACCAAGTCCGGCCTGATGACCGGCCTGGGCGAGAGCCGCGAGGAGATGCTCGACGCCTTCGGCACGCTGCGCGACCACGGCGTGCAGATCCTCACCGTCGGCCAGTACCTGCGCCCCACGCGCGACCACCTGCCGGTGGTCCGCTACTGGCACCCCGAGGAGTTCGCCGACCTCGAGCGCGAGGCCTACGCCATGGGCTTCGACGCCGTGGCCGCCGGGCCGCTGGTGCGCTCGAGCTACCAGGCCGAGCAGACCCTCGAGCAGGCCGCCACCGGGCGTTGATACCCGTGCGCCGCGGCGTGCTGGCGCTCTGCGTGGCCGCGGCGGCCGGGAGCGGCGCGGTGGCACTGGCGGCGACCGGGGACGAGAGCGGCGCGCCCGCGGGCGCCGCCCGCACCGGCTCTTGGAGCGCCCTGCGCGACGCCCCTTCGGCCCGCACCGAGGTCGCCGCCGCGCGCATCGGCCGCTCGATCTACGTGGTGGGCGGCTTCGAGCGCAGCTCGGGGACCACGGTGGGGACCCTGGAGCGCTACGACATCCGGCGCAACCGCTGGCGGCGGCTGCGCTCGCTGCCGGTGGGCGTCAACCACCCCACGGCCGTCGCCTACCGCGGGCGCCTCTACGTGCACGGCGGCTACCGCGCCCGCCGCAGCCTGGCCAGCACCACCGCGCGGCTGTGGGTCTACAGCCCGCGGCGCAACCGCTGGAGCCGGCTGCGCTCGTCGCCCTCACCGCGCGCTGCGCACGCCCTCGGGATCGTCGGCGGCCGCCTGTACGCCGCGGGCGGCGCCAACGAGAGCGGCTCGCTGCGGACGATGGACGTCTACAGCTTCCGGCGCAGGCGCTGGTCGCGCGGGCCGAGCTTCCCGGGCCCCGCGCGCGACCACACCACCGGGGCGGCAACCGGCGGGCGCTTCTACGTGCTCGCGGGGCGCCAGGGCGCCCGGGGCAACTTCAGGGTGGCCGAGAGCTACGACCCGCGCCGGCGCCGCTGGTCGCGGCTGCCGGACATGCGCCGCGCCCGAGGCGGCATCGCGGCGGCGGTGGTGCGCGGCCGGATCGTGGTCTTCGGCGGCGAGGACTTCTCCACCGGGCGCACGATCGAGCGGGTGGAGGCGTTCAATCCGCGCAGCCGGCGCTGGGGCGACCTGCCCAGCATGCGCTCTCCCCGGCACGGCCTCGGGGGCGCTTCGCTGGGGCGCCGGGTCTACGCCGTCTCGGGCGGGCCGGAGCCCGGCTTCCACTTCTCGCGGACCATCGAGTTCCTCGACCTGCGCTGATGGTCCGCAACGGCGTACTGCTGGCGAGCCTGGCGCTCATCGGGCTCCTCCTGTTCCTTACCCTGTCCGTGATGTTCCGGGATGGGGTCACGTTCCTGGTGGTGGTCTCGCTCGGCCTGCTGGCCGTGCTGGGCTTCGGTGTGATCGGCGCACTCGCCTCGAAGCCGCCCGATGGCTGACCCGCCGCCCGTCCCCAGGGGCGCGCTCCAGGGCGGCAAGCGGCGGCGGGGCAAGGGCAAGGCGCTGGCCTTCGTGCTCCTCCTGCTGGCTCCGGTGGCCGTAGGCGCGGCCGCGGTGTACGTGCTGCTCGAGCGCGGTGACGGCCGATCGGTGCCGGTCGCCTCGGGCGGGCCCGGGGGCAGTTCCGCGCTGCTGTCGCAGACGCCCAAGACGCCCGTGCCGCCGGCTCCGCCCGCCGTCCGCCTGGACGGTGTCGACGCGTTCCGGCTGCACTTCCGCAAGCAGCCCCGCGCGGCGCTGCTCATCGACGTGAACACCGGCGACGTCCTCTGGCGGCGCCGGGCACTGCAGCGCCTGCCCATCGCCAGCCTCACGAAGATCATGACCGCGATCCTGGTGGTGGAGAAGACCAAGGACAGCGACCCGGTCCGCATCGGGCCGAGCGCGCTGAAGTACCAGGGCTCGGGGGTCGGAGTGCTGCCGCAGGGGCGCAAGGTCTCGGTCGACCGGCTGATGCACGGCCTGCTGCTGGTCTCGGGCAACGACGCCGGCATCGCACTCGCCGGCCACGTCTCGGGCAGCGAGCGGCGCTTCGTGCGGCTGATGAACCGCCGGGCGCGCCGGCTGGGGCTGCGCTGCACCCACTTCAGCTCGGCCTACGGCCTCCAGCGCGGCAACCGCTCCTGCCCCGCGGATCTCGCGGTGCTCACCCGGCTGGCGATGCGCGAGCCGCGCATCCGCCGCATCGTGCGCAAGCGCCAGTCGAACCTGCGCTTCCCGGTCAAGGGCGGGCGCCTTTCGCTCTACACGACCAACCCGCTGATCCGCTCGGGCTTCCGCGGCGCCATCGGCCTCAAGACCGGCTACACCAACCCGGCGGGCCGCTGCCTGGTGGCCGTCGCCCGCCGCAACGGCAAGACCCTCGCGGCGATCCTGCTCAACTCCCCGGACCCGGGCAAGCAGGCGGCGAAGATGCTGGAGACGGGCTTCAAGCGCGCTCACTGACCGAAGTCGTGCGATGCTGGGCCGCATGGAAGCTCAGCAGACGCCCGGCGGCGGCCAGCCCCCGGCCCCCGGTTGGTACCCAGACCCGTCGCAGCAGGGCGCTCAGCGCTGGTGGGACGGGACCCAGTGGACGCAGCAGACGCAGGCG
>CAWEOW010000010.1:0-56297 GCA_963810745.1 uncultured Thermoleophilaceae bacterium | reverse complement strand
GGACGACTAGCCAGGCGCGGGGCGCCAGATCGCGCCCAGCCCGGCAGGCCGGCCGCCAGCCGCCCGCGCTCGGTGCGCCGGCTCTTGACCACCGGGCGGGTCAGCAGGCGCGGATAGCCGAAGCGGCTCCCGTTCGGCCTGGGCGCGGCTGCTCTTGCGGCCCCCAGAAGGGCAGCTGAGGGTCAGCGAGAATCGCCTCGCCCTCCTCCTCCATCGCGGCCAGACCCTCGCGTCCGCTTGCCCAGCCGCGAGCGCCCGCTCTTCAGCTCCAACAGCTCGCCGTCCTCAGCGGCGGCCAGCCAGATCGCGCTCGCCTCGCCGGTCTTGCGCCCTGACCAGTCCACGGCGACCACCCGCGTCATGCGGACGCGAGCGTAGAAACTCGTCAGCGCGCTGACGAGTTCCCTGGAGGGGAGGGGTGCGTCGGGCTCAGGCGGTGCGGGCGTGGCGGCCGCCGCGGCGGCCGGTGCGGACCGAGCTCTGGAGCTCGTCTGCGCTGAACTCGCCGACCGCCTGGCCGTCGAGCACGTAGCGGTAGAGGGCCACGGCGAAGACCTGGCGCAGGGTGGAGCCGACCCAGCAGGCCAGCGCCAGCACCACGGCGCCCACGCCCACCAGCACGGCTCCGGGCACGCGGCCCTCGGCACCGTCCTGGGTGAGCAGCATCACGCCCACCGCGATCAGCGCGAGCGCGCCCAGGGTGAAGGGCAGCACGCGGATGCCTACGGAGATCATGCCGCGGAACTGGTCGCCCCAGTGGGAGCGGAAGAGCTGAGACGAGCGCCTCAGCGCGCCGGCGGGGCCGGTGCCCTCGAGGGCGATGACCGGCAGAACCAGCAGGGTCAGGACTCCCCAGGCGCCGCCGATGAGCGCCGCGACCACCGAGGCGAGCTCGCTGCGCTGCTCGAGCGCTCGGATGATCAGCGACACGGTCGCGTTGATCAGACGCCCAGCCCGCGATCGCGCCGAGCTTGCCCGAGGCGACCTTCATGCCCTCGCGCATCGACGCGGGCT
Source organism: uncultured Thermoleophilaceae bacterium (assembly GCA_963810745.1). Lineage (GTDB taxonomy): Bacteria > Actinomycetota > Thermoleophilia > Solirubrobacterales > Thermoleophilaceae > JACCZR01. Next base: position 55,283 of record CAWEOW010000010.1, on the reverse strand, counting down.
CGCCGCGCAGGGCGCGGTCGGCCGCGGCCGCGAGGGCCACGCCGAAGAAGGCGACGACAAACGAGGCGAGGTAGAGGGCCAGCGCGAGCAGGACGACGCCCGGAACGGTGTCCTTGCGGTCCACCAGCAGGGCGCCCGCGGCGGCCGGCGGGCCCACCACGAGCACCACGGCGATGCCGCCGGCGAGTGGGAAGGCGGCGAGCGACTTGTTGGCCCTCAGGGTGCGCCAGGCCTCGCCACCGAGCTTCCAGCCGCGCTTCACCCTCCCCCTATCGGCGAGGAGCACCGGTTCCGTGAGCGCCGGTCTGTACCTTGCCGCGCGTGGCGATCGAGCAATGGCCCCTGACCGCGGCGGCGACGCAGCTGCTGCTGTCACTGCCTCCAGCGGGGGCCAAGGGCCGGCAGGCGCCGCCCGGCGGCGAGGCGTTCAAGCTCGGGCTCAAGGAGCTGCTGGTGCGCGGCGCGTTCCGCCTCGACATCACCCCGGCGCAGCAGCCGTGGAGGGGCAACTACGTGACGCTCTACCCGGCCGGGCCCGCGCAGCTGCCCGACTCCCTGGCCGCTCTCGACGGCTGGCTGCGCCCCTTCACCCCCGACCTGATCGACGGCGTGATCCGCTCGGCGCGCCGCTGGAACCCGCAGCTGATCAACCAGGTGCGCGAGTGGTTCATCTGGGAGCTGACCCAGCGTGGACTCATCGAGCGCTACCAGCACAAGGCGCTTGGGCTGTTCTCCCAGCAGGTGATGCGCCGCACGCCGAGCGGCGACGCGTGGGCCGCCACCGGGAGCCAGCACCAGCAGCGGCTGCAGACCCTGCCCTGGGAGGCCGAGAGCGATCCTCGCTCCGCGACCGCCGTGGCCGCGGCCGCGGGCGCCCTCGCGCTGACGGTGCCCGTCTCGCTCGCGGCGCTGGCGAAGCTGCATCGTCGCCGCCACATCCACGGCGGGGGCGCGGACTGGGAGGACGACTTCGTCTACGTGACCGACGACGGCATGGGGTTCGACCCCTTCGTCGGCACGTCGGACATGTTCGACTCCGCGGTGGGCGGTGACCTGGATGCGCTCGACGCCGGTGGCGGCGCGGTGGACGCGGCCCTGGACTCGGTCGCCAGCTCGGTGGACTCCGCCGTGGACTCGGGCGTCGACGCCGGCGGTGGCGGCGACGGCGGTGGCGGTGGAGACGGCGGCGGGGGCGGAGACGGCGGAGGCGGGGGAGACGGCGGCGGTGGCGGGGGCGGCGACTAGCGCGCCGCCAGCATCGCGTCGATGTAGGGGCCGAGGACGTCGGCCACGCCCGCCGCGGTCTCCCGGGGCGTGCCCGAGGGCAGCGCCGCGTAGCTGATCGCCAGGCGCACCAGCGTGTCCGCCAGGAAGTTGGTGTCCGCCGAGGGGAGGCCGGGCCAGGTCTCGAGGATCACGCGCGCGAGCCCGGCGGTGACCCCGCCGAGCACCGGACCGCCGCGCACGGTGACCAAGGCGAGCAGCTCGTCACCGTCCTGTGAGGCGGCGATGGTCCGCACCAGCGGATGGGTCTCCGCCGCCGAGAGGAATACGTCGACGGCGCCCGCCAGGGCCGCGCGAGGATCCTGCTCGTTGTCTCGCACCGCCTGCTCGACGACCAGGAGAAATCGGTCGGCCTCGCGGATGACGTAGGCCTGCGAGAGCCCGTCTCGACCGCCGAACGTGTTGTAGACCGTTTGCCGGCTCACGCCGGCCCGCTCGGCCACCGCGCCCATCGTGACCTCCGCCCAGGAGCGGTCGGCGAGCAGCTCGTGCACGGCGTCGAGCACCGTGTCGCGCAGCAGCGTTCGAGACGCCTCGGCGAAGCGTGGCTTCACTGCGGGGGCCGTGGCCACGTCAGCCCACCTGCTCGAAGTCCTGGGCCTCGCGCACGCCGCAGTCCGGGCAGGCCCAGTCGCCGGGGACGTCGCTCATCGGGGTGCCGGCCGGGAAGCCCTCGCGGGGCTCGCCGGCCGTTTCGTCGTACTCGTAGCCGCACCCAGGGCAACGATAGGTGGCCATCTAGGCCCCCCCTCCGTACTTGGCGAGTAGCCGCTTGCGCTTTCGCGGCAGGATGTTCGCCCGCGTCACGTCGCCGTCGTAGTGGGCCAGCACCTTCGGATCCATGACCCGCCGCCATACGGGCGTCGCGTAGGCCAGGAGGATCATCGTCGCGTAGCCCGAGGGCAGCTCTGGCAGGTCCTCGTAGTGCCGCAGCGCCTGGTAGCGGCGCACCGGGTTGGCGTGATGGTCGGAGTGACGCTGCAGGTGGTAGAGGAAGACGTTGCTCGCCACGTTGTCGCTGTTCCAGGAGTGCTCTGGCCGGCACAGCTCGTAGCGCCCGCTGCCGTCGTCGCGCTTCTGGCGCAGCAGCCCGTAGTGCTCGAGGTAGTTGACCGCCTCCAGCAGCGAGAAGCCCACCACCGCCTGGATCAGGAGCCAGGGGAGGACCGCCGGCCCGAAGACCGCCGTCAGCGCGCCGAACAGCAGGAGGGTCATCGCCCACGCGTTGAAGACGTCGTTGTGCAGCGAGAGGAACGGCTTGCCCGCCCGCTCGAGCCGCGTCTTCTCCAGATGGAGGGCCGACTTGAGGCTGCCCCACACCGTGCGCGGCAGGAACTCGTAGAGCGACTCGCCGAGTCGCGAGCTGGCCGGGTCCTCCGGCGTGGCCACGCGAACGTGGTGGCCGCGGTTGTGCTCGATGAAGAAGTGCCCGTAGCCGGTCTGGGCGAGCGCGACCTTTGACAGCCACTTCTCGTGCTGCTGGCGCTTGTGGCCCAGCTCGTGGGCCGTGTTGATCCCGATGCCGCCGACCATCCCGACGGACAGGGCCAGCCCCAGCTTCTCGAGGATGCTCAGGTCCCCGTTCGCCCACATCCAGCAGGCGAAGATCAGCGACGCGAACTGCAGCGGGATGAAGAGGTAGGTGCACCAGCGGTAGTAGCGGTCCTGCTCGAGCCACTTGATCGCGCTATCGGGCGGATTGGCGGAGTCCTTGCCGATCACCTGGTCGAGCAACGGGATCACGCCGAACACGAAGGCGGGGCCGAACCACCACATGACGCCCAGGCCGGTGGCCTCGGCCAGGCCCCACCCGATGAAGGGGATGAGGGGGACGACCAGGCCCAGCAGCCACAGGTAGCGCTTTGGATCGGTCCAGCTCGCCGAGAGCGGCTCTTCGGCCGCGGGGGCGGTGGCTGAGGTCATGGGTGAGGCACCTCCAGGAGGCTCGTTGACACGTACCCGTCTGCCATCCAGTTGGTTGACATCATAGGCAGATATGTCAAACAGCGTCAACAGTTACTTCAACGGCCTCCGCGCCGCGGAAGGGCGCCAACCGCTCGGCCTCCTCGAACAGCTCGTCGCGGGGCAGCTCGCCCAGCGCTTCGACGGTCACCCTGAGCCGCCTCCCCTTCTTGGCCGGGCGCCAGAGCCCGGCCACCTCGCCGCCGGCGAGCACGACTCCCGGCCCGCCGAGCGAGGTCCACACCCGCTTGCGCACCTCGGCGTCGGGCACGAGCAGCTCGCGGTCGCGACCCGCGCCGAGGGGGTCGAGGTTGGGAAGCAGGCGCACTCCCGGAGCCGCCGCCGTCCCGGCCAGCGCGTCCAGGTCCTCGGCCAGCGCCCAGGCCTGCCTGCCGGCGAGATCGACCTCGGTCAGCTCGCCCGCGCGCTCCCACAGCGCCTGGGCGTGTGACGGGGCCAGCCCGGCCCAGTCAGCCAGCAGGCGGGGCCGGGACGGGCCGTAGGCCGCCAGGAAGCGTCGCGCCAGCTCGCCGCCGGGGTCGTCGACCGGCGGGGCGGGCGGCGGCAGCCCGAAGACGGCGCTGCGGCCCTCGCGGCCGACGATCGCCAGCACTCCGCGAACTCCGGTGGCGCGCCAGAGCGAAGGGTGCACGTGATGACTGCCGCAGCCCCGACACCACCACAGCAGCTCCCTCGGCAGGCGCTCGCGCAGCGCCTGGTGGAAGTCGTCGCGCGGCAGCTGCCCGTCGCGCAGGGCGTCGCCTACCGCCTCGCTCACCCGGTCCAGCGCTTCCGTCGCGGGGATGCCTTCCAGCGCCTTCCACGCGTTCCCGACCAGCGCCCGGGCTGCCTCCTCGTCCGGCGGCTCCAGGCCGGCGGTGAACACGGGGAGGTCGTGGACAGCCAACGCCAGCGGCGCGCCGCGGATGCTGGGCACCAGGACGAGCTCGTCGAGGACGTCGGGGCCCGCGTCGGCCCGCGCGGCCAAGGCGACACCGGCGCTGCCCGGCGGTGTGTCCTGGAGGCCGACCACCGCCGCTTCGGCTGCGCGGGCGGCGGGCAGCCGCTCGCTCAGGTGGTGACGCGCCAGGCGAAAGCCCAGCACCTGCTCTCGCGAGAGCGCGGGGGTCACGTCGACACCGTAGGCAGCTAGCCTTCATCGGTCATGCCGGAGGGGGAGCGAGAGCAGCAGCAGGCCCCGGCCACGGGCCATGTGTGGCTCCTGGCCGAGGACCCGCAAGACCGCGAGCTGGTCTTCGACTACGGCTTCGACGAGGAGCTCAACGCCGCCGTCAAGCGCCTCCCGCGGCGCTGGTTCGACTGGCGCCGCAAGCACTGGCGCGTTCCCGCCGACCCGCGCATCGCCAAGGACGTCGAGGTGCTGCTCGCGCGCTTCGGCGAGCTGCAGCCCTCGCCCGACGTCCTGGCCTGGCTGAGCGACTCCGACCGCTGGCGGGCGCTCGTCTCGGTCGTCGTCTACGAGGGACGCGGCGCGTTCGCCCTGCGGACGCTCTCGGGCGAGGCGCCGACCGACCTCGACGGAGTGATCGAGATCACCGAGGGCCGGCTGGTGTGGCCCTTCAGCCGCGAGGCCGCCTCGCGCCTCGTGCAGCTCGAGGGCGTGCAGCTGGACGACGTGGCGGCCGCCTGCATGCGCACCCTGCGCCGCGGTGGCGAGCCCGCGCCCGCCGAGCTGGCCCTGCAGACCGGCGAGGAGGGCGAGCCCGAGATCGTGATCTACACCATGTGGGACCCCTCGCTGGCCCGCGACTTCCGCCGCCTGCCCGAGGCCCACCTGGTCGACCGCGGCGGGCGCTTCTACAACCGCTCGGCCGGCACCGGCGTGGCCGTCCCGGCCGACCCCGCCCTGGCGCGCGAGCTCTCCCGCTTCCTCGCCGAGCACCCCGAGGTGGAGATCGACGAGAGCCTGCGGGAGGTCCTCGACGAGCTGGTCGAGGAGCACGACCGCGCCGACGCCACCGTTCGGCTCTCCTACGCCGACGACGCCGACCTGCCCCCGCTGGAGCTCGGCGGCGAGCTGCACCCCTTCCAGCGCGCGGGCGTCCGCTACGCCCTCCAGCGCCGGCGCACGTTCATCGCCGACGAGCAGGGCCTGGGCAAGACGATCCAGGCGCTGGCGGCCATCGAGGCGGCCGACGCCTTCCCGGCGGCGGTGATCTGCCCGGCCAGCGTGAAGCTCAACTGGGAGCGCGAGACCAACACCTGGTTGCCGGACCGCCGCGTCGCCGTGATCGACGGGCGCACCGACACGGGCTGGCCGGCGGTCGCCGACGGGGCCGAGATCGTGGTCCTCAACTACGACATCCTCGAGCACCACCTCGACAAGCTGCTGGCCAAGGGGCTGCGGACGCTGGTGCTCGACGAGTCCCACTACGTCAAGAACGCCCGCGCCCAGCGGACCAAGGCCGCGCTGGAGCTGGCCAACAAGATGCCCGAGGACGCGCTGCGCCTGGCGCTGACCGGCACGCCGGTGCTCAACCGGCCGGAGGAGCTGGTCTCGCAGCTGAGGGCGATCGGCCGCCTGGGCGACTTCGGCAGCGGCGCGCGCCTGTCGCGGCGCTTCCGCGACGCCGGCAGCGACGACCGCCTGCACTGGAACCTGCGCGCCCACTGCTACGTGCGCCGCACGAAGGACCAGGTGCTCCCGCAGCTTCCCTCCAAGCGCCACGACACGGTGCCCGTGCCGCTCTCCAACGAGGACGAGTACCGGCTGGCCGAGCAGGACGTGGTCGCCTGGCTGCAGACACTGCCGCTCGACCTCAAGACGCTCGACGCGAAGGTCGCCGCCGCGCTGCGCTCCGAGCAGCTGGTGCGGCTCAACAACCTGCGCCAGCTCGCCGCCTCCGGCAAGCTCCCGACGGCGCTGAGCTGGATCTCCGACTTCCTGGAGTCGGGCGAGCCGCTCGTGGTCTTCGCCGAGCACGTGGCCGTACAGCGCGCGGTGCTCGAGCACTTCCCGGACTCGGCGCACATCCTGGGCGCGGACTCGAGCGTGCGTCGCCAGGACGCGGTCGACCGCTTTCAGGACGAGAACGGGCCGCAGCTGATCGTCTGCTCGCTGAAGGCCGCCTCGCAGGGCATCACGCTCACGCGCGCGTCCAACGTCGCCTTCCTGGAGCTGGACTGGACGCCGGCCCGCCACGACCAGGCCGAGGACCGTCTGCACCGCATCGGCCAGGAGAGCGCCGTGACCGCGTGGTACCTGCTCGCCCCCGACACGATCGACACCACGATGGGCTCCGTCCTCGACCGCAAGCGCGCGGTGATCAACGCGGTGACCGACGGCCGCGTCGAAGCCGACGAGTCGGTGGTGGACGCCGTCCTGCGCGACCTGCGCGAACGCGACCCGGGCGGGATGCGCGAAGTGGCTTAGTTGAACTCGGCAGCTACTTAGCTGACGACAGGACTGGGCGCTGTCGCTGGGCGTATAGTTCTCGGCCGACTTCGTCGCGCGCCCCCTCGAAGAAGGCGCGGACCGCGAGGAGAGACCTTTGGAGGAGCACCGTTACTCGCCCACCAGGGCCTATCGCCCGAGGCGGGCTCCACAACAGGCCGACGAGCGAGACGCGTGTGCGCTGTACGCGTGGATCGCGAAGGACGCCCAGCCGGCGCACGAGCCCGTTCCCGGGGCCATCGAGGCGCTGGAGCAGATGGTCCACCGCGCGGGGTCGGTGGACGGCGAGGGCGACGGCTGCGGCCTCATGCTCGACATCCCGCGCGAGCTGTGGAGCGAGGAGGTCCGTCGCGGCGGCCATCCCTCCCGCCTGGCGCTCGATCCCAACTTCACCGTCGTGCACGCGTTCATTCCGCGCAACGCGGACCCCGAGTCGCTCAAGGGACGCGCGCGTGAGCTGCTGAGCAAGTCCGGCCTGCGCATCCTGGCCGAACGCCACGACGTGGTGGAGTCGAGCGCGCTGGGCCCCACCGCACGCGAGGAGGAGCCGCGCTTCTGGCAGCTCGCCGGCGTGATCGACGACCCGCGGCTGACCTTCGAGCTGACCATCCGCCTGGAGGAGCTGGGCCTGCACGTGGCCAGCTGCTCCACCGACACGGTCGTCTACAAGGTCATGGGCGGGCCGCTGGCCCTCGGCGGCTACTTCCCCGACCTGCTGGACCCGCGCACGAAGACCGCGGCGGTCTTCGGGCACAACCGCTACTCCACCAACACGTGGCCGGCGCTCAAGCGCGTGCAGCCCTTCGGTGTGCTGGGCCACAACGGCGAGATCAACACGGTCGCCCGCCTGCGCCAGGAGGCCAAGATGCTCGGCATCCCGCTGGGCGAGGGGACCTCGGACTCCGAGGACCTCAACCGCACCGTCGAGTCGCTGATCGCGCGCGGCGGCCTGACCCTGATCGAGGCGCTCGAGCTGACGCTGCCGCCGATCGTCAACGAGATCAAGGGCATGCCCGAGGAGCTGCGCGGCTTCTACATGTACCTGCGCCAGGCCTTCGGGCCGTTCGCCCAGGGGCCGGTCGCGCTGGTGGCGCGCCAAGGCGACGAGTGCGTCTTCGCCGTCGACGGACTGGGGCTGCGGCCCCTGTGGCACCTCGAGACCGGCGACTCGCATGTGTTCTCGTCCGAGCCGGGCGTGGTGGCGGTGGCCGAGACCGTCGGGCGCCCCAAGCCGCTGGCCCCGGGGGAGAAGCTGATGGTGCAGATCGACCGCGGCAGGGGCGAGTCGCGCCTGCTCGCGCACGGCCGGCTGCAGAAGCTCTGCTGCGAGCGCTGGCGCGAGCGCACCGGCGGTGGCGCCCACGACGCGGGTTTCCAGCGCGCGCTGCCGGTGGGCGGGCCGCTGGAGGGTGCCGAGATCCCCGGCTACTCGAGCGCAGGGCCCGCCGAGCCGGTGCGCGTGGAGTCGCGGGTGCTGGGCGGCTTCGGCTGGCAGCGCGAGGACATGCGCCTGGTGCAGCAGATGGCCAACACGGGCTCCGAGCCGATCAGCTCGCTGGGCTACGACGGCCCGCTCGCCTCGCTGTCGCCCGAGCGCCAGAACCTGGCCGACTTCTTCAAGGAGTCCGTGGCCGTGGTGACCAACCCGGCCATCGACCGCGAGCGCGAGGCAGAGCACTTCTCCTGCCGCGCGGTGATGGGCCCGCGGCCCGGCCTGCACACGGTCCCCGACGAGGTCTACACGGTGGAAACGGCCTTCCCGGTGATCCTCGGCGGCCACCACGAGTTGGCACCGCTGAGCGACAGCGCCTACCGGCAGATCGCCCGCGAGCACAAGACCTACCTGCTCGAGGACCTGTGGGAGGAGTTCCGCGGCCGGGCCAAGGTGCTCGACTGCGCGTGCCTGGACTCCGAGTCCACCAGCGGCGCCGTCGAGCGGCTCAAGCACGAGGCCACCGGCGCGGTGCGCGACGGCGCGCGGCTGCTGGTGATCGACGACCGCACCGCGTACGACGGCGGCCGGCGCTACCTGGACCCGCACCTGGCGCTGGCGGCGGTGGACCTCGCCCTGCGCGAGCACTGGACCGCCACCGACGAGCCCAACCTACGGCGGCGCTGCGGCCTCGTGCTGCGCTCTGCCGCCCTGCGCAACGTTCACGACGTGGTGCTGGCGCTCGGCCTGGGCGCCGACGGCGTCTGCCCCTACACGATGATCGAGGTCGCCCTGCTCGACGACTACGCGGCGGGCATCGACAACCTCGCCACCGCGCTGCGCAAGGGCATCGAGAAGGTCATCTCGACGATTGGTATCCACGAGACCCGCGGCTACGCACGGCTGTTCTCCTCGATCGGGCTCAAGCCCGAGATCACGAAAGTGTTCGGCACCGTCGGCTACGCGGGCTCGCGCAGCGGCGGCACCGGCTTCGCCCAGCTCGACCTCGACGGCGACCAGCGCCAGCGCGTCCTGGCGGGCGACGAGGACTCCAAGCCGGCGCGGACCTTCCGCTTCTACCCGAAGGTCTACAAGGCGGCGGTGGCCGCGGCCGCCGGCATCGGCGACTACTCCGAGTACTCCGAGCGCGTGCGCGGCCTGGAGCTCGAGCAGCCCATCGCGCTCCGGCACCTGCTGGACCTCGAGTCCGACCGCGAGCCGCTGCCCAGCGCCTCCGCCGACCCCGGCGTGGGCCTGCACTCCTACCCGATCTTCATCGCCCCGATGAGCTTCGGCTCGCAGGGCGAGATCGCCTACCGCGCCTACGCGGAGGCGGCCAAGCGAGCCAACGTCATCGCCATGAACGGCGAGGGTGGCGAGCTGCCCGACCTCTACGGCCGCTACCCGCAGTGGCGGGGCCAGCAGGTCTCCGGCGGGCGCTTCGGCGTCACCGGCGAGATGCTCAACTCGTCCTACCTCGTCGAGATCAAGGTCGGCCAGGGGGCGAAGCCCGGCGAGGGCGGGCACCTCCCGGCCCGCAAGGTGAGCGAGGCCGTCGCCCGGGCCCGCAACGGCGGGACCGGCGTGGACCTGATCTCACCCTCGAGCAACCACGACATCTACTCGATCGAGGACCTGGCCGAGCTCGTCGACGAGCTCAAGACGGCCAACCCCGACGTGCGCGTGTCCGTGCGCGTCCCGGTGGTGCCGAACATCGGCACGATCGCCGTCGGCATCGCCAAGGCGGGGGCGGACATGATCACGCTCAGCGGCTTCGACGGCGGGACGGGCGCCGCGCGGGCACACGCGCTGCGCCACGTGGGCCTGCCGGCGGACATCGGCGTCCGTGCGGTGCACCTCGCGCTGATGGAGGCGGGCCTGCGCAACCGCGTGGAGATCTGGGCCGACGGCGGTCTGCGCCACGCCCACGACATCGTGAAGATGCACTGCCTCGGGGCCAACCGGATCGGCTTCGGGACGCTGGCGATGGTGGCGCTGGGCTGCACGATCTGCCGTGGCTGCCAGCTCGACACCTGCCACGTGGGCATCGCGACGCAGATCGCCAGTCGCCGCGAGGCCGAGCTCAAGGGACTGAAGAAGTTCAGCCCGCAGGAGCTCGAGACCGCGTCGGCCGGCTGTGCGCGCTTCTTCACGGCGATGGGCGAGGAGGTGCGTGAGCTGACGGCCTCCCTGGGCTTCGAGCGCACCCAGGACCTGGTCGGGCGCTCGGAGCTGCTCGTGCAGGCGCGCGGCGGTGACCGCGTCGACGCCTCGGAGCTGATTGCGGCGCCCGAGGAGAAGCTCGACCTCGAGCCGCTGGACCTGCCGCTGCCGCCCGACGAGCGCGAGGCTCCGGGCCTGGTGCTGAGCAATCCGCTGGCGATGCGTCCCAAGGACCCTGAGGACGGCGGCCGGGTGCAGGGCGCCCAGCTGGCCGGAGACCTGGCGCGCCGGCGGATCGCGGGCACCGGCCCCGAGGCGACCGAGGACACCCTCACCGAGCTGCGCCTGGAGGAGGGCGCGGTGGGCGGGCAGGGCCTGGCGGCATTCAACGTGCACGGCGTGGACGTGACCGTGGAGGGCGGCGCCCAGGACGGCGCGGCCAAGGCGATGCTGGGCGGGAAGCTCGCGGTGCTGAAGGGCACCAACCGGCTGGGTCAGCGGGTGAACGGCTCGGTGGGCAAGGCGTTCGCCTACGGCGCCCAGAAGGGGCGGCTGTTCGTGCAGGGCGACGCCGACTCGCGCTTCGGCATCCGCCTCAGCGGCGCCGACGTGGTCGCGGGCGGCGAGCCGGCCGAGCCGCTCGACGACTCACAGGGCTGCCTGGCCGACCGCGCGAACCTCAAGGGCTTCGCCTTCCAGTACATGACCGGCGGCCGCGCGGTGGTGCTGGGCGACCCCGGTCCCTGGCTGTGCGCGGGCCAGACCGGCGGGCGGGTCTACCTGCGCGTCAACCACGAGTGGAAGCTCGACCGCGAGGCGCTCGAGCGGCGCCGGGCGCGCGGGGCCAAGGTCTCGATCTCCGAGCTCGACTCGCAGGGAATGCTGGACGTGCAGGAGCTGCTGGGGCGCTACGCGGCCGAGTTGGAGGGGAGCGGGCAGCCGGAGGAAGCGGAGCGCGTCCACGCCCTGGCGGCCGAGCCGCGTTCGCACTTCCTGATGAGCGTGCCCGAGGCAGAGCAGACGGACCCCTCGGTCTCGACCGAATAGCGCCCGCTGGCGCCATCCCCCGAACGGGTGCATAGTGGCCCGGTGAACTCCTCGCGCCTCCTCACCCTCCTGGCCACCGTTCTCGCCGTCCTCGGCCTCACCGCCGTTCCCGCGCTTGCGCAGGAGCAGCCCGAGCAGCCGACTACCGCCACCGAGCAGCAGCCGACGCCCGAGCAGCCGGACGCCACAGGCGGCACGGGGACCGACGGGACCGAGGAAGAGGGCGGGGACGAGTCGGGCGCCACGTCGAGCGGTACGAAGCCGACGCAGGAGGAGACCGACCGCTACCTGCGCTACTGCACGTCGAAGGACTCGGAGCCCTCGCACAGCGACGCCGCTTTCTGCAAGCAGTACAAGGAGAAGTACGGCGCGCCCGGCGCCACCAAGGCCGGCCAGCCCACTCAGGAGGAGATCGACCGCTACAACCGCTACTGCCGCAGCAAGGACTCGGAGCCCTCGCACAACGACAAGAAGTTCTGCGAGGACTTCAAGAAGAAGTACCCGGACTACGGCAAGGGCACGACGGCCGGCACCAACACCACGCCGACCGACACCAACAACGAGGACACCAAGAAGGAAGACGAGCCCGACTCCGGGCCGCTCGCCTTCACCGGCCTGGACCTCTGGCAGCTGCTGCTGATCGGCGTCGTGCTCGTGGCCGGCGGCCTGGGCGCGCGGCACCTGCTCCGCCAGAAGGAAGCCGGAGCCTAGACCCCGCAGGGCGGCGGCTGGCGCGGGCCGGCGCGCGTGATGCGGTAGAGCCCCCAGTCGCCGCGGCGGCCGAGGAGCTGGATGCGCGCGTTCACCGGGTTCGGCTGAGGCTCTCCGCCGAGCGGCGCCAGCATCACGACGGGACGGCGTAGCTGGCCCTCGGTCGCCTTCCAGGGCAGCACCCGGCGCACGTCCTTGAGGTGGCGGTCCATCTCGAAGGCCATCGCGCCCTCGTTCCAGTGCAGGTCGGCGCGCAGGATCGGGTCGCCGCAGCTCTCGATGTTGCGGGCCCCGAAGGCCCTGACGGCCTCCAGCAGGTCGAGCTGGAGCTCGGCGCGGTCCTCCGAGCCTCTGACGGTGTCGGGGACCCTGTGCAGCTCGAAGACCGCCAGCAGGAGCACCGCGGCGGCGGCCACCAGGGCGACCGCGCGCCGGCGCTGGGCCAAGACCGTCTGGACCGCGGCGGCGGCGCCCACACCGGCGCCGGCGCACAGCAGCCCGGCGGGCGGCTCGAAGAAGCGGGCCGACACCGGGTACCCGATCGCCTCCAGGGCGCAGAGGTAGGCGATGAACCCGAAGCAGCCGCCCACGACCACCTGGAGGGCCCGGTCGCGCGGGCGCAGCGCCAGCCCGAGCAGGGCCAGTACCGGCACCCCGGGCATTGCGCCCGAGAAGATCTCGCCGAGCATCTCCGCGACGTTGACCTTGCGGATGTCGGCGTTGGACGCCGCCTCACCACTGCCGTGCACGGGGTTCCCCGAGCCCCAGAAGTCGCCGCCGAACCACAGGATCGGGATCGGGATCAGGATGAGCGCGATGCGGCGCAGGCTCAGCTCCTCCGTGCGCCAGGCCCACAGCGCGTAGACCCCGATCACCGCCCAGAGCTCCGGCCGGCCCAGGCCGCTCAGCATGAGCAGCACCAGCGGCAGGGTGCGGCGGCCGCCCATGTGGGCCAGCACGGCGCCGGCGATCAGGCCCAGCAGCAGCGGCTCGGAGTAGCCGTGCATCACCGAGCGCAGCCATCCCGGGCTCACCACAAGGGCGAGGGCGGCCACGGCTCCGGCGGTGACGGTCACCGCCCGGCGTCGGTCGTCGGCCAGCCGGACGGCCAGGATCACGATCAGCGCGAGGCCCAGGAGGCCGCCCGCGCGCGCGACCACCAGCCAGGCGTCGGGGAGGGAGTCCCCTAAGACCGACAGCGGCGTGGTCAGCAGGACGGGCAGCGGCTTCCACGAGGGGGAGCCGCCCTGGGAGGTGTCCAGATCGAGGTGCGCGATCTCGCGGCCCCACACGATCCACCCCCAGGGGTCCGTGGTGGGGACCGAGGGGATCAGGAGTGACAGGAGCGCGAGCGCGAAGCAGGCCAGCACGAGGCCGGCCGCCCAAGGGCGAACCGTGGTGCTCACGGCGGTGGATTGTGGCGAAGGGCGGCGGAAGCGTCCGCCGCCGGGCCTACGCGACCGGTGTGGCCGAGTGCTCCCGGGTCGCGGTCAGGAAGTGGACGCGGAAGCGGCCGACGGCGATCTCGTCGCCGTCGTCCAGCTCAGCGAGGTCCACTCGCTCGCCGTTCAGGAAGACGCCGTTGAGGCTGCGGTCGTCCAGCACGCGAGCCTGGTCGCCGTCCCGGTACACGAGGGCGTGCCGGCGGGAGACCGTGGGGTCGTCGAAGCGCACGTGGGCCGACAGGCTGCGGCCTACGCGCGTCCACCCGTCCTGCAGCGGGACCACGTGCACGCGCTCGTCGTCCTCGTAGGCCAGGTAGTCCCCGGGCGTGGTGAGCGCGTGACGGGCCTCCTCGAGCCACTCGGCGTGCTCGCTGGTGGGATGCCCGCGGCCGGGGGCCTGGGGCGGGCCGAACAGGGAGGCGCGTGTGAACCGGGAGTGACCGCAGCTGGGGCATTCCGGCACGACGTCGCGCTCGTGCAGGGCTATGCCGTAACCGCACTGCCCGCAGCGAAACGAACCGGCCCCGGCGAGGGTTCCGGCTGAAAAAGCTTCCATGGACTTCTCTCCTCGGACGAACTGGCGCAAACGTTGTACCGAATTTGGACGGTCCGACGCAAGGGGTGGTAAGGGCAGGATCGTCCGCACTTAGCGCGAAGATCAGGTTTGTGCCCGATCTCGCCACACAGTTGCTGCACCGGAGCATCGGCGCGCTGAAGCCTGCGGGCACCCACTGCGGTGGCTGCCGGCGCACTCCACTGCCGGGCGAGCGCCTGCACGAGCTCGAGGAGGGGCGCCATCTGTGCGATCTCTGCTTCGGCTCGCTGCCGGAGGACCGCCGCCACGCCGTGGAGAGCGTCCGCGTGGGTGCCAGCGAGCGCAGGCTCCGCACAGCACCCAAGGCCGCCTGAGCTGCGGGCCCTTGGGGGCGCCTGCCGGCGTCCTCCCTCGCTCGCCTGCGCAAGCAGGCGTCGCTCCCTGCGTTCGTGGCGGCCACCCACGGTCAGCGCAGCGACCACGTAGAGTCTCGCCGCGCCATGCGGCAGGTGACGGTCAGCGCGTTCATATCGGCCCCTCGTGAGGAGGTCTACGACTTCGTGGCCGACCTAAGCGGGCGCCCGGCGTTCACCGACCACTACCTGAAGGACTACCGGCTGGCCCGCGTCAACACGGTGGGCAAGGGGGCAGCCGCCCGCTTCCAGCTGAAGACGCCGCTGGCCCGCGAGCGCGGCGAGATCTCCATCACCGAAGCCGATCGTCCGCGGCGGATCGTGGAGGAGGGCCGGATCGGGCGCTTCGGGCGCTCGCGGCTGCTCGCCGTCTACGAGTTCACCGCCGAGGCGGGCGGGACGCGGGTGGAGCTCACCACGCTTGGCGACCCCGGGGCGCTGGCCGACCGCCTCAAGCAGACCGGCGTGCACCGCTGGATGCGCCGCCAGACCAAGACCGCCCTGGAGCGCCTGCGCATGATCTTCGAGGACCCCCCAGAGGGCGATCTGGCGCGCGCGAGCATCGCGGGCTACGACGCCTACAAGTCCCCTCGATTCGGCACCGCGGTGGGGAGCGACCCCGCGCGCGGCGGCTAATAGAGTTCCGCCCCGCATGAAGCGCTTCGCGGTCCTCGCCCTGTGCCTGCTCGCCCTTGGCCTGACCGCCTGCGGCAAGGAGAACGACGAGTCCATCCAGGGCACCGGCACGCCCGGTGAGGCGTTCCGCGAGGGCCTGGCCGAGGAGATGGACGGCCTGACCTACAACGTCTTCATCACCCGTCAGCTGAACACGAAGATCCCGCCCGACTCCGCCTTCTACCGCGGCCCGGACCCGGGCCGGCGCGACACCCTCTACGGCGTCTTCGTCCAGGTCTGCAACGAGACCAAGAAGGCCGAGGAGGCCGTCCAGCCCGACCGCTTCGTGATCAAGGACGCCCAGGAGAACGAGTTCCGGCCCCTCAAGCAGCCGGACACCAACGCCTTCGCCTACAAGGCCCGCACGGTGAACCCGCAGGAGTGCATCCCGGCGGCGGGCTCGGTCGCCCAGCAGAACTCCGCGGCGGGCGCGCTGCTGATCTACAAGATCCCGATCGAGAACCTGGAGAACCGGCCGCTCGAGCTCGAGATCGAGGGCAAGTTCAACCTCCAGCGCAACGAGCGCGACAAGCTCAACTACGAGCTGGACTTCTAGAGGCTCAGCGCTTCAGCCCGGCCTGGAGGACCTCCTTGGCCACCGGAGCGGCGGTCTCCCCGCCCGCGCCGGCCTTCACCAGCAGCACGCCCACCGCCAGCCGCGGCCGCCTGGCCGGGGCGAAGGCCGTGAACCACGCGTCGGTGTTCGACGCGTCGCTGCTCTGCGCGTTGGGCCCGCGGGTGTCGCCGAGCTCGGCGGTGCCGGTCTTGCCCGCCACCTGGGCGTCGGGGATCGCGGCCGCCGTGCCGGTGCCGTAGCGCACGACATCGAGCATGTAGGTGCGGATGTTGCGGGCCACCCGCTCGCTGGTCACCCTGCGCTTGGGCGACGTCGAACCCGCCTTGAGCGAGGGTTCGGTCATCACGCCTCCGGCGGCGATGGTCTGGGCGACGGACGCCATGCGGAAGGGCGTGGCCAGCACCTTGCCCTGCCCGATGGCCGACGAGCCGAGCTCGATCGCGGTCTTGATCTGCTTCGCCGGCGGCATCGTCGAGGGCATCTCGCCGTCCACCGACGGCTTGTCGTTCCAGCCGTAGCGCTCGGCCACCTCGACCAGCCGCTTGGCCCCTATCCGGACCCCGAGCGGCGCGAACACCGAGTTGCACGAGTGGGCGAAGCTCTCGCGGAACGTGCCGCCACACGACTCGCCGTTGGCGTTCTCCAGCCGCGTGCCGTCGATGGTCGCGGCGGTCTCCACCGGGTAGCGCTTGCGGGTGCTGGTCAGCTTGTCCTCCAGCGCCGCGGTGGTGGTGATGACCTTGAAGGTGGAGCCAGGCGGCTGCGGGGCAGAGAAGGCCACACCGGCCAGCGCGCGCACCTCGGCCGTGCGGGCGTCGAGGGCGGCGACCCCGCCGAAGCGCGAGCCGAGCGCGGCCACGGCGGCCAGCTGCAGCCGGCTGTCGATGGTGGTGCGCACGGCCTTCCCCGGCTTGGGCTGCGAGCGCGCAAGGACGCGCTGCCCCGCCAGCAGCTCGCCGCCCGGCGTGCCGGCGAGCTCGGCCTCGAAGGCGCGCTCCAGGCCGGTCAGGCCCACGGGCGCGCGCGGCGGCAGGCCGCGCTCACGCGCGCGCCGGCGGGCCTCGGCGGTCTCGGGTCGCCCCAGGCTGCCGGCGATCGAGCCGCCCGCCCCCTCGGGCGAGCTGCGTGCGCGGGCGGGGCCGCGGGCCAGCACCTTTCCGTCGCGCGACAGGATCGCGGCCCGACGCGGCTGGCGCATCCGTCGCGTGAGCGCCTCGTCCCCGCGCAGGCCGGGGAAGGCGAGGGCTGGGGTCCACCCGACCTGATCGTCGGTGACGGGGACGGCCACGTCGCCCCTCACGGTGCCGAAGGAGCGCGTGGCCACCCGCACAGGCACGAGGGCGGCGCCGTCGCGCTCGGACTCGGGCTCCCCGATGCTGAAGCGGGTAGCCGTGGCGGTGTCGGCCGCCAGGGCCAGCGTGCGCCGGACCTCGGCCTCGCTGTAGCGCTGGCGGGCTTGGGGGGTGAACAGCGCCCGCATGGCCCGCACGTCGCCGCGTTGCCAGGCCTCGGCGTACTCGCGCCCGACCCGCTGGGTGGCCGATCCCGCCGCGGCGCCTACGATCAGCCCGGCGACCAGCGCCAGCGCTGCGATGGCCAGCATCGGTGCTGTTCGGTGGGTAAGGCGGCGGTAGCGCTCGCCGGCTCGTTCGGTCGGGATGAGGGGGCTCAAGGGCGGCGCGTCGGTTCCCCAGGGTAACCCGAGAGTGGCGCTAGGTTCCGCAGTCGGGTGACCTGGGTCGACTGGATCATCGTGGTCTTCGCGCTGGCCATGGCTGTGTGGGGATACGCGCAGGGGCTGATCGTCGGCGCACTGTCCCTCGTCGGATTCGCGGCCGGCGGCTTCCTGGGCTCCCGCATCGGCCCGATGCTGCTCTCAGAGGGCTCGCGCTCCCCCTACGCGCCGCTGTTCGCCCTCATGGGTGCCCTGCTGGTGGGCGGCGTGCTGGCCGCGGCGCTGGAGGTGCTCGGCTTCCGGCTGCGGGGGAGGCTGGGCCAGGGGCTGGGGGCGCTGGACGGCGTGGGCGGCGCCCTTCTGGTGGGCGCGATCGGGCTGGGGCTGGTCTGGCTGGCTGGTGCGGTGGCGCTGCACACCCCGGGCGCCCGAGAGCTCCGCGAGCCGATCCAGCGCTCGGCGATCCTGCAGCAGCTCAACGCCGCGCTCCCGCCCAGCGGGCCGCTGCTCAAGACGCTCGCGCGCTTCGACCCCTTCCCCGGCATCCGCGGTCCGCAGCCCGAGGTCCGGGCACCCGATCCCGCCATCGCCCGCGATCCCCAGGTGCGCGCCGCGCGCGCGAGCGTGGTGCGCGTGCTCGGCACCGCCTGCGGGCTTGGCGTCCAGGGCAGCGGCTGGGTGGCGGGCAGGGGCCTGGTGGTGACCAACGCGCACGTGGTCGCGGGGCAGGAGGACACCACGATCCAGCTCGGCGGGCGAGGCGACCGCCTGGAGGCCCAGGCGGTTCACTTCGACGCGCGCAACGACCTGGCGATCCTCCGCGTCCCGGCGACGAGTGGCGTCCCCGCCCTGCGCATGAACGCCGGCGCGCGGCCGGGCGCCGCCGCGGCGATCCTCGGCTTCCCCGGAAACGGCGACTACACCGTCGCCGCCGGGCGCCTGGGCGCGACACGCAACTTCCGCACCCAGGACGCCTACGGCCGTGGGCCCATCAGCCGCCTGATCACGCTCGTCCGCGGCCGCGTGCGCTCGGGCGACTCCGGCGGGCCGGTGGTCGACGAAGGCGGCCGGGTGCTGACCACTACGTTCGCGGCGTCGGTCGGCTCCAACGCCGGGCGGAGCGGGTACGGGGTGCCCGACTCGATCGTGCGGAGCGCGCTCCGCGACGCCCGCCGTCCGGTGGGCACGGGCCCTTGCGCCGAGTAGCCGCGCTGACCGCAACTCGCATCGACGAGCGGGGTTAAGTCGGCCCGTGCGTCGCGCCCCCTGGCCCCTGCTCCTAGCCGCGCTGGCCGCGCTGGTCCTCGGGACGGGCGGCGGCGGGGTCGAGACCTCCCGGGCCGCATCGGTGGCCGACAACCCCTGCCTCCAGCCGACCGGGGCGAGCCTGCGCTGCCCCGACCTGGTGATGCGCCGCCCCTTCGGCCTGCGCGTCGACAAGCGCACGCGGCGCGGGCGCACCCTGCTGCGGGCGGGCAACTCGATCGACAGTGTCGGGGCCGGCCCCGTCGAGCTGCGGGGGCGCCGGGGGCGCAGCCGCCGCTTCATGAACGCGGTGCAGAGCATCTACACGCGCCCGGGCCGCCGGCTCACCTACCGCACCGGCGCGCGTCTGCAGTTCAAGTTCGCCCACCAGAGCCGCCGCTACTGGAAGTTCTACCGCGCCGCCTCCTTCTCGCTTTGGCGCCTGGACTCACAGGGCAACCGCATCCGCCGGGTGCGCACCGGCCCGAAGATCGCGTACTGCCTGCGCGACCTGAAGCGCACTCGCAACATCGGGCCGCGTCGGCGCGTGTACCCCGCGTGCAACACCAACCCGCGCGTCCGAAGGGTCGTGCTCGGCACCTCGCCCGGCTGGTCGGATGTGTACCCGCCCGGCTATCCCGAGCAGTGGATCGACGTGACGGGCCTGCGCGGCTGCTTCGCCTACCAGCACACCGCGGACCCGCGCAACTGGATCCACGAGTCCGACGAGGGCAACAACCGCTCGACGGTCGTCGTGCGCCTGCCCTACCGTCGCGGCGCCCAGCGCTGCCCGGGCGAGGGGAGCGGTTTCCCCGCCCCCGCGCCCGACGCCGGCGACGCCTACTAGCCGCGTCGTACGATCCCGGCGTGATCGACCCGCTCGATCGCTGGAGGGACCACGGGGAGAAGCCCGATTACGCGGGGCTGCTCACGTTCTCGGGGCTGCCCTACACCCAGGACCCCGCCGAGCTCGCGGGGGTGGACGTGGCGATCGTGGGCGCGCCCACCGACGACCTGGTCTCCGACCGCCCCGGGGCCCGCTTCGGCCCGCGGGGGATCCGAGCCGCGTCCTGCCCTCCGGGACCGCATCTCGAGGCCGGCGTGGACGGGTTCGCCGAGCTACGCGTGGTGGACTTCGGCGACGCCCCGGTGCTGCCGGCCGACCCGGCGCGCACCCACCAGGCGATCGAGCGCACCGTGGGCGAGGTGCTGGACGCCGGCGCCGTGCCGATCGTGCTCGGCGGCGACCACGGCATCGCCGAGCCCGACATGCGCGCCTGCGCCGCCCGCCACGGCCCGCTGGGCCTGATCCACTTCGACACCCACACCGACACCGGCAAGGAGGTCTTCGGCGTCGAGGTCTCGCACGGCACGCCGATGTACCGGCTGGTCGAGGAGGGCCACGTGGACCCTGCCCGTTACGCGCAGATCGGCCTGCGCGGCTACTGGCCGGGCGAGGCGGAGTTCTCGTGGCAGCGCGACCGCGGCATCACCGCGCTCTTCATGCACGACGTGCGGGAGAGGGGCATCCGGGCGGTCGTCGAGCAGGCGCTGGAGGTGGTGGGGGACGGGCCGACCTTCCTCAGCGTGGACATCGACGTGCTCGACCCGGCGTTCGCCCCCGGCACCGGGACCCCCGAGCCGGGCGGCATGAGCTCCGCCGACCTGCTGTGGGCCTCCCGCGAGGTGGCGCGCCGGGCGCGGCTGGCCGGGGCGGACCTGGTGGAGGTGATCCCGACAGCCGTCGGCTCAGCCGACGTCACCTGCCTCGTGGCCGACCGCGTCGTGAGGGAGATCGTCACCGGGCTGGCGCTGCGCCGCCGCTAGTCATCCCCTGCGCGCGAAGTTCGCCGTGATGGTGGAGCCGCGGTTGCGCAGCACTCCCGGCGTGCCCGCGGCTATGCCGATGCCGATCTCGCGGAACCGGCCCTCGACGATGTTGCGCAGGTGGGGCGGGCTGCCGAGCCAGGCTCGAAATACGCCGAGCACGGACCCCCTGCGGTAGGCGATGTTCTCGCCGATCACCCAGCTGCGAGCCGGGAGGTAGCGCGCTCGCGTCAGGCGGGCCCTGAGGTCGACTCCGCCGGGTGCCAGGTGTGAGAAGAAGCGTCGCCGGACCATCGAGCGGGAGTGGGCACCCGCTGCATTGATCAGACGCCGGTTCTCACGCAGGCGAGGCAGCCCCCTCCGGCGGCGGTACTCGTTGTGCAAGCAGACCAGCGCGCGGCGTGCGGCGCGGCGCGACCTCCGCGATGTGCCCACCACCCTGCGGGCGTTCTTGCACTTGGTGGCGGCCGCGGCAAAGGCGACGGCGCGCGAGGCGGCGGCCAGCTGCGACAGCCCGGGTGGGACCACTCCCGGCGGAGTCACCCCGCCGGGCACGAACTTCTTCGGCAGGAGGCTCGGCTTGTGCACCGGCCGGCCTACCGCCAGTGGCTTGGTCGGCCGGCCGCGCCGGGTCGGCGTCACGATCACCGGCTGGAAGACGCTCTGGCCCTCGGAGCAGCCACCGGAGTTGACCTGGGCCAGCACCTGCACCGGGCGCGTCCGCCGGAAGGTCCGTCGTTCCTGCAGTTGGACCGGGACCCCTGCCGCATAGGGGCGGCCGGGGACCCGGCCGCGCGAGTCCGGTGGCCGGCACCCGCTGCTGCCGACCGTTTCAGACGGCCTTCCGAACGAGACGATCAAGCCGTTGACCGGCGCCGTGGGGTCGACCGCCCGGACACGGAGGCTCACCTCCCGTCCGACGACCGCGCCGCGGTCCAGCGTGACGCCTGTGACACGCGGCGCGGCCTCAGCCGAGCCGGCGCCGGTAAGGCCGAGTACGAGACAAGCCCCTGCCAGGGCATGCCGACCAGACAGGTCGAGCATCCGTGCTCCCTCCCGCGAGAACTATGAGGCCGTCCATTAGACACCAACCGGCTGGAAATTGCACCCTTTTCGCCGCAGGGCCCTTCGCGGGTTAGCCTGCGTACCCTGGGCATCGTGGCCAAGACCCTCGTCATAGCCGAGAAGCCGTCCGTCGCGCGCGACCTGTCCAACGCGCTGCCGGGCTCCTTCAAGCAGGCCAAGGACAAGTCGCACCTGATCGGCGACGACTACATCATCACGTGGGCGGTCGGCCACCTGGTGGGGCTCGCCGAGCCCGACGCCTACGACGACAAGCTCAAGAAGTGGCGCTTCGCCGACCTCCCGATCCTCCCTGAGCACTTCAAGCTCGTCCCCAACGACGACAAGTCCAAGAAGCAGCTCAACGCCATCCACCGGCTGATCAAGTCCGACGAGGTGGACCGGGTGGTGAACGCCTGCGACGCCGGCCGCGAGGGCGAGCTGATCTTCGCCTACGTGTTCGAGACCGCGGACACCGACAAGCCCGTTCAGCGGCTGTGGCTTTCTTCGATGACGCGCAAGGCGATCGAGGACGCGTTCGAGCACCTGCGCCCGGGCGAGGAGATGGAGCCCCTGGAGGCAGCGGCCCGCTCGCGCTCGGAGGCCGACTGGGTGGTGGGCATGAACGCCACGCGCGCCGCGTCGATCCGCCTGCGGGCCGCGTTCGACGGCGCGGTGTCGCTGGGCCGCGTGCAGACGCCGACGCTTGCGCTGGTTGCGCGCCGCGAGGAGGAGATCCGCGCCTTCAAGCCCGAGCCCTACTGGCTGGTCGAGGCCCAGTTCGCGGCCACCGGCGAGCGGCTGTACTCCGGCCGCTACCTGGGCGGCAAGCGCCTGAAGGAGGAGAAGGAGGCCGCGGCGGTCGTCGAGGCGGTCACCGGCCAGAAGGGCGAGATCACCAAGCTGGAGACCAAGGAGGAGCGTGAGCGCCCGCAGCTGCTCTACGACCTCACGTCGCTCCAGCGCCACGCGAACACGCTCTACGGCTTCTCGGCGCGCCGCACGCTCGGCGCCGCGCAGAAGCTCTACGAGGAGCACAAGGCGCTCACCTACCCGCGAACCAACTCCCGCTTCCTGACCGGCGACCTGGTGGCCGACATCCGGCCCACCGCGGAGCTGGTGGGCCACAACCCGGCCTACCGCAAGGGCGCGGAGTACGTGACGTCGCTGGAGAAGCTGCCCCTCGGCCGCGTGGTCAACGACAAGAAGGTCGAGGACCACCACGCGATCATCCCCACGAAGTCCGAGCACGACCTCGGGCGGATGGGCGCCGACGAGCTGAAGGTCTACGACCTGGTGGCCAAGCGTTTCCTCGCCGTCTTTCACCCGGAGGCCGTCTTCGAGCGCACCCGCGTGGAGACCACCGTCAAGGAGCACGTTTTCCGCACCAGCGGCCGGCGGCTGATCGTGGCCGGCTGGAAGTCGGTCTACGGCGACGAGGTCGCGGTGGAGGGCGCTGAGGACGACTCCGGCGGCGACCAGTCGCTGCCCAAGCTCGAGCAGGGGGAGTCGGTGGACACCCGCTCGGTCGAGTCGCTGCGCAAGGAGACCCAGCCGCCACGGCGCTACACCGAAGCCTCGCTGCTGGCGGCCATGGAGGGCGCGGGCAAGGACATCGAGGACGACGAGCTCCGCGAGGCGATGAAGGAGTCCGGGATCGGCACGCCGGCCACGCGCGCGGCGACCATCGAGCTGCTCCTATACCGCGAGTACATCGAGCGCGAGGGCCGCGCCCTGCACGCGACGGAGAAGGGAATCCAGGTCATCCGCCTGCTGGGCGAGCACCCGCTCACCTCGGCCGAGCTGACCGGCGACTGGGAGCGCCGCCTGGGGCTGATCGAGCGCGGCGAGGACTCGCGCCCGGCGTTCATGAAGGACATCGCCAAGTTCACCACCGAGACGGTCCAGGAGCTGGACAAGCTCAAGGGCGTGCAGATCGAGCGAGCGAAGCTCGGGCCGTGCGCCGTCTGCGGGCGCGAGATCGTCGAGAACCGCAAGGGGTACTCGTGCTGGTCGCGCGAGGACCCTGGCTGCGGCTTCGTGATCTGGAAGCGCAAGGCGGGCAAGTCGCTGCCGGTGTCGGTGGCCAAGGAGCTGATCGAGTCGCTGCGTCAGTCGCGTGAGCGCGGCGAGGATCCCGGCGTGGGCCGCACCGCCAAGCCCGTGACCGGCTTCAAGGGCCGCTCGGGCCGCCAGTTCCGCGCGAAGCTCAAGCTCGAGCAGGACGAAGAGGGCAAGTGGCGCGTGGACTTCGACGAGGAGTGGGCCACCTCTCCGCGGGCGCGGCCGCCCGAGCAGGACCAGTCGGAGCAGCAGGAGCAGGAGGCGGACGGCTCCAACGGCGCCCAGGCCGAGGCCCAGCCGGAGCCCGCCCGCAGCGCCTCCTGAGCGAGGCCCTCGAAGCGGGCAGCCGCGTCGGCGACGCCTACACAGTCGTCGAGCCGATAGCGACCGGCGCCATGGGGGCGGTCTACCGCGCGCGCGGCGAGAACGAGGACGTCGCCCTCAAGCAGCTGCTCGACGTCAAGCACGCCGAGCGGTTCGAGATCGAAGCCCGGCTGCTGTCGGGGCTCGACCACCCGGGCATCGCCCGGGTCATCGACTACGTCAGCGACGACGGCGGCAAGTACCTGGTGATGTCGCTGGTCGAGGGGACCAACCTGCGCGATCTCCTGGCCCGCGACGGAGACCCCGGGCTGCCGGTCGCCGACGCGATCGAGTGGGCGCGCCAGACGTGCGAGATCCTCGCCTACGTCCACGAGCAGGGAGTGGTCCACCGCGACGTCAAGCCCGAGAACCTGATCCTCGGTGACGAGGGGATCGTGCTGGTGGACTTCGGAATCGCCCGCGACCTGCCCGAGGACGGCTGGGCGACGGAGGCCATCGGGACACTCGGCTTCATGGCGCCCGAGGTGTTCGCGATGGGCTCCGTCTCGCCGCGCAGCGACGTGTTCGGGATAGCGGCCACGCTCTGGATGCTGATCTCGGGCAAGCCGCCCATGTACGGCGAGGCGAACGATCTAGCCGAGGCGGCGCCCGAGGCTAGCCCGGCCCTCTCGGCGGCCCTGCGCACCGCGCTCGAGCTCGACCCCGAGCGCCGGACCCCGTCCGTCGAGGCGTTCGCCGAGGCGCTCGGCTCGCCGCTCGTGCGCGGCGAGGGGGTCCCGCTCACGGCCTCCGTGGACGACCCCATCGCGCCCAGGCCGCTGCTCGAGGCGGTCGTCCGCACGGCGGCCGGCGTGTTCGATGCCGCCGCGGCGTCGCTTGCCCTGGTCGACGGCGACGAGCTCGTCTACCAGGCCGCCTGGGGCGCGGGCGCTCGCGAGGTGCCGGGCATCCGCCTGGGGCGGGGTGAGGGCCTCGCGGGTTCGGTGCTCGCCTCGGGCCAGGGGGTGGCGGTCGCTTCGTGCAGGAGCGACCCCCGTTTCGCGGAGCGGGTCGCCGCGGGGACCGGCTACGTCCCGCACACGATGCTCGTGGTCCCGGTCCGGCGGGACGCCGAGGTGGTCGGCGTGCTGTCGCTGCTCGACCAGCGCGACGGCGAGGGCTTCCACTCGGACGACCTCGTGCGCGCCCAGCATCTAGCAGACATGGCCCTGGTCGCGGTCGACGCGACCGCCTAGAGCTCCACGTCCTCCAGCGCGTTCTTCAGGCGGGGAGGGCCCGAGTCGCCCAGCCACGTGACCCAGCCGGGCCAGTAGGGGCTGCTCGGGCCGGCCCCGGAGATCAGCGAGCCCTCGTGGTACCAGGACCCGGTGTTGTGCAGCAGCGCGCCCGTGGCGGTGCGCCAGTCGTGGTCGCGCCCCTCCAGCGGCCAGGGCCGGTGGGTGTGGCCGAACAGCACGTAGGAGGCGGGGATCCGCATGTTGTCCACCGCTTCGGCCATGGCACGCAGCCCGGAGTCCCGGAGCTCGGCCCCGCTGATCTCGGAGCGGAACGGGCCGAACCCGGCGGCGTTGAGGGCGATCACGCCGGCGGGCACCGCCAGGCGGCCGACGACGAAGGCGCCCGGGCCGCCGGCCTGCAGCGTCTGCCACACGCTGCGCGAGGCGCCGCCGGTCTTCTCCATCGTGGTGTGCGAGGAGGCCTGGGCGATGCCGTGGAAGAGCGAGTAGAGCGGGTCGAGGATCGCCTCGTACTCGGCGGGTGAGACCGGCGTGCGGCGCAGGGTCACCCGGCGCATGGCGGAGGCCATGATCGCCTCGGGGCGCGGCACGCTCATGTGGACGTCAACCTGGTGCCCGTGGGTCGCATACACGTCCTCGCGCAGCCAGGCGCCGGGATAGGCCAGCTTCAGGTCGGCGTCGCCCAGCATCTCGGCCAGGCGGCCCAGCAGGCCGGGGTGACCGCTCGCCTCCACCAGCTGCTCGAGGCCGAGGGTGGCGTCCTCGAGGCGCAGGCGGTCCAGGAACGCGTCGGCCAGATGGTGGTCGTGGTTGCCGGGAACCACCAGGACCTCCTTGCCCTGGCAGACCTCGCCGAGGGCGGCGAGGGCGGGCTCGGCGGTCTCCAGCACCCGCGCGACGGGCTGCTCGCGCAGCTCGAGCAGGTCCCCGAGGACCACAACGCGGTCGGCCTCGGCGAGGGCGGCCTTGAGCCGCTCGCGCGGCCCGGGCAGGCGCAGCACGTCGCGGCCGGAGACGGCGCCGAGATGGAGGTCGGAGATGACGGCCGTGGGCACGGCGGCGAATCTTGGCAACTGGCTATTCTCGGCCCGGCGAGTGCCCCTCTTCTGTCGCCACAACCGCTACACCGCGGACTGCCCGATCTGCTCCAAGGAGGAGCTCCCGGCAGGCCCGGCGCGGTCCTCGCGGTCCAGCCGGCGCTCCACCCCGAAGAGCGGCAAGAAGCCCGCGGCGGGGGCCCGCACGGTCAGCGGCCGCTACGCCGCGGCCGGTCCCTACGAGGACGACGAGGTCAGCCGCTACGAGGTGCGCCTGGAGAGAGTGCCCGGCGGCCTGCGCCTGGCCGAGTGGCCGCTCCAGGGCGGCCAGCTGCGGCGCCGCGCGCCGGTGATGGAGGCCGGCGACCTGCCCGGCCTGGTGGAGCGGGCCGTGGAGCAGGGCGTGGTGAGCGGCGCCGACGCCGAGAAGCTCACCGCGGCCGTCGGGGCCGAGAGCGGGAAGGGGGTCAGCCGCGGGCGCTCGGGAGACTTCTGGGAGGAGCTGCGCGCCGAGCCCCTCGAGGCGGGGCGCGTGCGAGTGGGCCGCTGGATCCAGCGCCCGGGCAGCGGCTGGGAGCTGCAGGAGACGCCGGTGATGCTCCCCGCGGCCCGCTTCGCCGAGGCCTTGAGTGGATCGAGCGGCGGTGCTCGGCCGAACGACGATCGGCCTGCGCTCCGGCGCTAGCCGGGCGCGGCGTCAGGTGCTTCCGCACCAGCACGACCTTGACGTCGTGCCCTCTCGACACCATGGGCTGACATGCCCCTGAAGCTCGTCACCGGCCCCGCGAACGCCGCCAAGGCGGGCGAGGTGCTGGGCGGCCTGCGCGACCGCCTGGCCGAGGAGCCCCTGCTGGTGGTCCCCACCTCGAAGGACGTGGAGCACGCCCAGCGCGAGCTGGCCGAGCGCGGAGCGATCTTCGGCGCGCAGGTGGTGGCGCCCCGCTGGCTGTACGAGCTGATCGCCCAGCGCGCGGGCTACGCCGGCCGGGCCGCGTCCGAGGTCCAATGCGAGCTGATCGCCGAGGAGGCCGTGCGTCGGTCGAGGCTCGACCTGCTGGCCGCGAGCGCCGGCCAGCCCGGCTTTGCCCGGGCGGCCCTGCGCTTCGCCACCGAGCTCGAGCGCTCGATGATCGAGCCCGCCCGCTTCACCGAGGCCATGCGGCGCTGGGCGGGCGACGGCCCGCGGCGCGCCTACGCCGAGGAGGTGGCGACGGTCTACCGCCGCTACCGCGAGGGCCTCGACGCGGCGGGCCTGGTCGACGAGGACCTGTTCGCCTGGCGGGCTCTCAACGAGCTGCGCGAGAACCCGCTGCGCTGGCGCGGCACGCCGGTGTTCGTCTACGGCTTCGACGACTTCGACCCGCTGCAGCTCGACGCGCTGGAGACCCTGTCGGGTCGCTGCGGCGCCGACGTGGTGGTCTCGCTTCCCTTCGAGCCCGGCCGGGAGGCGTTCAGGGCGGTGGCCGAGAGCCACGGGCGCCTGCTCGAGCTGGCCGACGAGGAGGTTGAGCTCGAGCCGCTGGACGATCACTACAGCCCCGGCTCGCGGCCGGCGCTGCACCACCTCGAGCGCGGGCTCTTCGCCACCGACCAGCCCGAGCGGGTGGACGCGGGCGAGGCCGTGCGCGGCCACTCGGCCGGGGGCGAGCGCGCCGAGGTGGAGTTGGTGGGCGCCGAGGTGCTCGGGCTGCTGCGCGAGGGCACACGGCCGGGCGACGTGGCGGTGATCTTCCGCGACCCGGGCCGCTACGCGTCGCTGGTCGATCAGGTCTTCGAGGCCTACGACATCCCCTTCTCGATCGACCGCACCGTGCCGCTGCGCCAGACCGCGGTGGGCCGGGGCCTGCTCGCGCTGCTGCGCTGCGCGCTGCTCGACGGCACGGCCGAGGACCTGCTGACCTGGCTGCGCACGCCGGGCAAGCTGCGCGAGCCCCACCTGGCAGACGACCTCGAGGCCGTGGTGCGCCAGAAGGGCGATGACACTGCGGCCGGCGCCCGCGAGGTCTGGGAGGGCAAGCACTGGGCGCTGGGCGAGATCGACCGCCTCGCCGGTGCGAAGGAGTCCGGCGCGCTGCTCGACGCGCTCGACCACGAGCTGGGCCGGCTGTTCGCCGCACCGCACAAGCGCAAGGCGCCGCTGCTCACCGGGCCGCAGCTCGACGACGCGCGCGCCTACCGCGCCGGCCACAAGGCGCTGCGCGAGCTGCGCGCGGTGGTCACCGCCGACCCCGACGTGTCGCTGAGCGCGCGGCGCATCCACGACCGGCTCTCCGAGCTGCCGGTGGCCACGGGCGAGGAGCCCGCCCCGGACCGCGTGCAGGTGACGAGGCCGGAGGACGCGCGAGCGCGGCGTTTCGAGGCCGTCTTCGTCTGCGGCCTGCAGGAGGGCGAGTTCCCGAAGGCCGGCTCGCCCGAGCCGTTCCTGCCCGACGAGGACCGCCGCGCGCTGGCGAAGGCCAGCGGCCTGCTGCTGCCACTGCGCGAGGACCAGCTTCAGCGCGAGCGCTACCTGTTCTACGTCTGCGCCTCGCGCGCCGAGCGGCGGCTGGTGCTCAGCTCGCGCTACTGCGACGAGGAGGGCGACCCGCAGGCGCGCTCGTTCTTCGTGGCCGACGTCGCCGAGCTCTTCGAGGAGCTGCCCGAGCGCCGCCGGTCGCTGTCGGAGGTCACCTGGGCGCCCGAGGAGGCGCCGACCGCCGTGGAGCTCGAGCGCTCGCTGGCCGCCCGCGGAGCGCGCATCGAGGACCCCGAGGCGGGTGCGCTCACCGCCGAGGCGCTGCTGGAGCTGTTGGCCGAGCGCGGGCCGTTGTCGGCCAGCGCCCTGGAGCGCTACGCGGACTGCCCGGTCAAGTGGCTGGTGGACAGCCTGCTGGACCCCGAGGCGCTCGAACCCGATCCCGAGCAGATGGTGCGCGGCGCGTACGCGCACCGTGTGCTGGAGCAGACGTTCGAGGCGCTGGGCGAGGAGACCGGCAGCAAGAGGGTCACGCCGCAGACGCTCGCCGCCGCGAAGCGGATCCTGCTCGACAAGCTGGAGGCCCACCGCGGCGAGTTCCGCCTCTCGCCCAACCAGACCCGGGTGCGCGCCGCCGTGCGCAAGCTGGAGTTCGACCTGCTGCGCTTCCTCGACTGGGAGGCGGAGTCCGACAGCGTCTTCACCCCCGAGCACCTCGAGCACCGCTTCGGCTGGGAGGAGCCGGTGGAGGTTGGCGACGGCGTGGAGGTGCGCGGATCGATCGACCGCGTGGACGTCTGGAACGGCTACGCGCTGGTGCGCGACTACAAGACATCCAAGCGGGCCGACTCCTACAAGGTCGCCAGCTGGGAGCGCGAGAACCGCTTCCAGGCCGCGCTCTACATGCTGGCCGCCGAGCAGACGCTGGGCTTGCAGCCGGTGGGCGGCGTCTACGAGCCGCTGGGATCCAACAAGCGCGCGCCGCGCGGGCTGGTGTCCGCCGACGTCGACGAGGTCGGCTCGGTCTACAGCCGCAACGATCGCCTCGCGCCCGAGGAGTTCGAGGCGGCCCGCGCCTCGGCGCGCCAGCGCATCCTGGAGACCGCGCGCCGCCTGCGCTCTGGGGAGCTGGGCTGCGACCCCGACCACTGCGCCTACGACGGCACCTGCTCGTACCCCTCGATCTGCCGGAGCGAGGACTGATGTTCACGCCCGAGCAGTCCGCCGCCATCGAGCGCCGCGACGGCCCCCTGCTCGTGCGCGCGGGCGCCGGCACGGGCAAGACCACGGTGTTGGTGGAGCGCTTCGTCCAAGCGGTGCGCGAGGACGAGGTCGAGGTCGACCGCATCCTCGCCATCACCTTCACCGAGAAGGCCGCCGGGGAGATGAAGGAGCGCGTGCGCGAGCGGCTGGTCGAGCTGGACATGCGCGAGGAGGCCCGCGCCGCCGAGGGGGCCTGGATCTCCACGATTCACCGCTTCTGCGCGCGTGTGCTGCGCACCCACGCGCTCAGCGCCGGCATCGACCCCGAGTACCGGGTGCTGGACGAGCTGGAGTCCGAGCGGCTGGGGCTCGACGCCTTCGACCGCGCCATCGACGATCTGCTGCGCCAGGCCGGGGGCGAGCACCTCGAGCTGGTGGCCTCCTACACCCCCGACCGCCTGCGCGACATGGTGCGCACGGCGTTCTCCTGGCAGCGCAGCCGCGGCGTGCGCCACCCGCGGATGGAGCTGCCGCCCGAGCCGCCGGACGGCACCGCCGAGGCGGCGCGGCTCGCCGCCACCGCGCTCGCCGCGGCGTCGGACCTCGAGCCTCAGGCGGGCGGGAAGACCGTCGCCAGGACGATCGAGAAGCTCGAGCGCTGCCGCGAGGCGACCGCCGGCGGGCGCCTGCCCGAGCTGGGCGCGCTGAAGAACTTCGACTTCAAGCCCGGGAACACGAAGGCCCTGCAGTCGGGGCCGTGTTCGGAGTACCTCGAGGCACTGGCCGCCTATCGCACGATCGTGATGGCGCGCGACGAGCGGCGCACCCAGGAGCTGCTGGCCGCGCTGGTGGAGGGCTACGGCACCCATCTCGAGCGGCTCAAGCGCGAGCGCTCGGGCCTCGACTTCGAGGACCTGGAGCTGATCACGCGCGATCTGCTGGCGGGCAACGAGGGGATTCGTACCTCGTACGCCGAGCGTTTCGACCACGTCCTGGTCGACGAGTTCCAGGACGTCAACCCGCTGCAGAACGAGCTGCTGGCCCAGCTCGACCGGGGCAACCTGTTCCGCGTCGGCGACGAGCGCCAGTCGATCTACGGCTTCCGCAACGCCGACGTCGAGGTCTTCACCGACCACCACGCCCAGGCCGACGCCGAGGGGCGCGCCCAGAGCGTGACCGTCAACTTCCGCAGCCGCCAGGAGGTGCTCGACGGGATCGACCTCGCCTTCTCCAAGCTGTGGGGCGAGGAGTTCGAGCCGCTGCGGGCCGGGCGCAACGGCGCCTCGAAGCCCGAGCCGCGCGTCGAGCTGCTGGTCACCGACCGCGAGAAGTCGCGCTGGGACGAGCGCTTCGGGGACGAGGAGGCGCCCTTCGGCCGCTCCCTACGCTCCTCGACACCCTGGCGCGCCGCCGAGGCCCGGCTTCTCGCGCGCCGCCTCGAGGAGGTGGCCGAGGAGCGGGGCCACGGCTGGGGCGACATCGTGGTCCTCCTTCGGGCCACCACGCACATGACGCTCTACGAGCGCGCGCTGGAGGAGCGCGGCATCCCTACGCACGTGGTGGGCGGCCGGGGCTACTGGAGCCAGCAGCAGGTGGGGGACCTGCGCAACTGGCTGGCCGCGCTGGCCAACCCGCGCGACGAGCTGTCGCTCCTGTCGGTGCTCGCTTCGCCGCTGGTGGGCGTGTCGCTCGATGGCGTGGCTCTGCTGGCGCTGCGCGCGGAACGCGGGGGTCAGGACCCGTGGTGGTGCCTGCAGGACCCGCCGGAGGGCCTGTTCGAGGGCATGCTCGAAGGCGACGAGCGCCGCCTGCGGCGCTTCGCGCGCACCTTCGCCGAGGAGCGCGCTGCGGCGCCGCGCGTGTCGCTGGAGCGGCTGATCGACCGTGCGGTCACGCGCACGGGCTACGACAAGCACGTGCTAGCCCGGCCCGCCGGCGACCGGCGCATGGCCAACATCCGCAAGCTGATGCGCATGGCGCGCGAGTTCGAGGCCGAGGAGGGCCGCGACCTGCGCCGCTTCATCGACTTCGTGGCCGAGCGCGACCTGATCCAGTCGCGCGAGGGCGAGGCGCCGCTGGAGGCCGAGGAGCTGCAGCGCGTGCGGCTGATGACCATCCACCGCGCCAAGGGCCTCGAGTTCCCGGTGGTCTTCGTCGCCGACCTGGGCAAGGAGGGCCGCGAGGAAAACGGCCCGCTGCAGATCTCGCGCGACGGCCGCGTCGGCCTGCGGCTGGCCTCGCTGGGCGCCGACGCCGTGCGCAGCGAGACGCTCGAGGCGGTCAAGGCCCAGCAGAACGCCGACGACGAGGCCGAGGAGCGGCGCATCATGTACGTGGCCCTGACCCGCGCGCGCGAGCACCTGGTGCTGAGCGGCGCGACGGACCTCGAGAAGCGCAAGGAGCCGGAGGACCTGACCGAGCCGCTTCGCTGGATGTGGCGGAACCTGGTGCCGGAGCTGCCGAGCGACGGCGCGCGCGGGGTGGGCGTGGAGAGCTACGAGGGCCGCGACGTGCCCGTGCGCTGGGAGCGCCTCGACCCCGGGACGCTCGACGAGCTGCTGCCGCCCGAGGACCGGGTCCCCACTCGACCCGAGGCCGAGCCCGAGGCGGCGGGGGAGACGCCCTCGCTGGAGCTGGGAATGCTGGCCGCGCCGCGGGCGCTGCCCGTCGCGCGGCTGAGCTACTCGGGTCTGGAGAGCTACCGCCGCTGTGGCTACCGCTTCTACCTGGAGCGCGCGCTGCGCCTGCCCGCATCGGAGACCGCGGTGCCCGAGACGGAGGCGGTCGACGAGCTGCCGGGCCTGCTGCGCGGCAGCCTCGTCCACCAGTTGCTGGAGCGCCTGGACATGAAGCGCGGGCCGCTGCCCACCCGGCGCGACGTCGAGGCACTGATCGAGCAGCACGGCCAGCCGGTGCGCGAGACCGACGTCGCCGACCTGCGCGACATGGTCGAGCGCTTCTGGGACTCGGGGCTGCGGTCGCGGCTGGCGGCCGCCCGGCGCGTGCGCGCCGAGCTGCCTTTCTGCTTCACGCTCGCCCCGGCCCGCGCCGGCGGGCGCAGCCTGCTGGTGAACGGCTTCGTGGACGTGTTCGCCCTGGAGGACGACCGCACGCTGATCGTCGACTACAAGAGCGACCGCCTCGACTCCGAGGCCGCGCCCGCGGATATCGCCGAGCGCGACTACGCGACGCAGCGGCTGGTCTACGCGCTGGCGGCGCTGCGCGAGGGTGCCGCGCGGGTCGAGGTGGCCCACCAGTTCCTGGAGCGGCCCGACGAGCCCGCCGTCGCGGTGTGGGAGGCCGCGGCCGGCCCCGAGCTCGAGAGGCGCCTGATCGAGCTGGCGGGCGGAGTGGTGGACAGCCGCTTCCTGCCGAGCGACGAGCCGCACATCGAGCTGTGCGCGGGCTGTCCCGGCCAGCCGGCACTGTGCTCGTGGCCGCCCGAACGCACGCTCGCGCCTGCGAGTCAGCCGGGCGCCTGAGGGGTACATCAAGGGCATGGCCCCGCGCGACAAGCCACCCTTCCGAGCCGACCACGTCGGCAGCCTGCTCCGCCCCAAGTACCTCCTCGACGCGCGCTCGAACGGCACGCCCCCGGACGAGCTGCGCGCGATCGAGGACGAGGCGATCCGCGATGTCATTCGCATGCAGGAGGAGGTGGGCCTGCAGTCGGCCACGGACGGCGAGTTCCGTCGTGCGTCGTGGCACATGGACTTCATCTACGAGCTCGACGGCATCGACAAGGCCGACGAGCAGCTGACGGTCAAGATGCACAACCCCGGCGGCGACATCGAGTTCACCTCGGCGGCGCTGAAGGTGGACGGCAAGCTCGGGGTCTCGGAGACGATCTTCGGCGAGGACTTCCGCTTCCTCGCCGACACCGTCAGCAGCGCGGTCCCCAAGCAGACGATCCCCTCGCCGAGCATGGTCCACTACCGCGGCGGCGCGGCGGCGATCGACCCGGGCGTCTATCCCGACACCGACGCCTTCTGGGCTGACCTGACCGCGGCCTACTCGGACGAGATCCGGCGCATGTCCGAGCTGGGCTGCACCTACCTGCAGCTCGACGACACGAGTCTTGCCTACCTGAACGACCCCAAGCAGCGCGAGCAGATGGCCTCCCGCGGGGAGGACGCCGAGCACCTGCACGAGAGCTACATCAAGCACCTCAACGAGGCGCTCGACGGGCGCCCGGAGGGCATGGCGATCACCACCCACATGTGCCGCGGGAACTTCCGCTCGTCGTGGGCGGCGGAGGGCGGCTACGACTTCGTGGCCGAGGACCTGTTCACCGGCCTGAACGTGGACGGCTTCTTCCTCGAGTACGACGACGACCGCTCGGGCGGCTTCGAGCCGCTGCGCTTCGTGCCGAAGGACAAGCTCGTGGTGCTGGGCCTCGTGACCACCAAGCGCGGCGAGCTGGAGAGCAAGGACACGCTCAAGCGCCGGATCGAGGAGGCCTCGCAGCACATCGACATCGACCAGCTGTGCCTGTCGCCGCAGTGCGGCTTCTCCTCGACGCTCGAGGGCAACGAGGTCAGCTACGAGCAGGAGGTCGACAAGCTGCGCCTGATCGTGGAGACGGCCGAGGAGGTGTGGGGCTGACATGCAGGAGCTGCTGATCGGCGGAGAGTGGAAGGGAGCCGAATCGGGCGCGACCTTCGAGCGCACCGACCCCTTCACCGGCGAGGGCGCCGGCGAAGCGGCCGCCGCGGGCCGCGACGACGCCCGCGCCGCGGCCGATGCCGCCGCCGGCGCGTTCGAGGAGTGGTCGAACACCCCGCCGGCGGCGCGGCGCGAGCTGCTCAACGGCGCGGCCGCCCTGTTGAAGGAGCGCTCGGAGGAGATCGCCGGCGCGGTCACCGCAGAGACCGGCGGGACGTTCGGCTGGGGGATGTTCAACTGCGACCTGGCCTCCGGCATGCTGGCCGAAGCTGCGTCGCTGACCACCATGGTCACCGGCGACGTGATCCCCTCCAACGTGCCGGGGCTCACCGCGATGGGCGTCCGCCAGCCCACCGGCGTGGTGGCCGGCATCGCCCCGTGGAACGCCCCGGTCATCCTGGGCACGCGCGCGGTCGCCGCGCCGCTGGCCTGCGGCAACACCGTTGTGCTCAAGGCCTCAGAGGTCTGCCCGCGCACCCACGGCGAGATAGTCCGCGCCATCCACGACGCCGGCGTGCCGCCCGGGGTGGTCAACCTGGTCACTCACGAGGAGGGCGCGGCAGCGGACGTGGCCGACGAGTTGATCGCCCACCCCGCCGTCCGCCGTGTGAACTTCACGGGCTCGACCCGGGTTGGTCGCCTGGTGGCCGAAACTGCGGCGCGGCACCTCAAGCGGGTGCTGCTGGAGCTGGGCGGCAAGGCCCCGATGGTCGTGCTGGCCGACGCGGACCTCGAAGAGGCCGTAGCCGCGGCCAAGTTCGGCGCGTTCATGCACCAGGGCCAGATCTGCATGTCCACCGAGAAGGTGGTGGCTGACCGCTCGCTGCTCGACCCGTTCGCCGAGAAGCTGGCGGAGCGAGCCTCCGCGCTCTCGGTCGGCGACCCGCGCGATCCCGCGACTCAGATCGGGCCGATGGTCAGCGCCGACTCCGCGCGGCGCGTGGCGGAGATGGTGGAGGACGCCGTCTCCCACGGCGCCGAGGTGGTCACCGGCGGCGAGCCCGACGGCGCGCTGTTCCCGCCCACCGTGGTTCGGGGCGTGACCGCCGAGATGCGCCTCTACGGCGAGGAATCCTTCGGGCCGGTGGTGGGCCTGCTGGGGGCAGACGGCCCCGACGACGCCGTGCGCCTGGCCAACGACACCGAGTACGGCCTGGCCGCGTCGGTCTTCGGAGCCGACGTGCCGTCCGCCCTGAGCGTCGCCCGGCGCATCGAGAGCGGGATCTGCCACGTCAACGGCTCGACCGTGCACGACGAGCCGCAGATGCCGTTCGGCGGCATGAAGGCAAGCGGCTGGGGCCGCTTCGGCGGGACGGCGGCTATTGAGGAGTTCACCGAGCTGCGCTGGATCACGGTTCAGAGTGGTTCGCGGCAGTATCCGATCTGAGGACTGACTCTCTCCCCGCCGCCCGACCGCGGGTGGAGCGCCCATCCCCTTCGAGAAACTCGTCAGCGCGCTGACGACCTATTCGACTGGGTGCGCCCCATTCGCCCCCTAGACGTCGAAGAAGACCGTCTCGCCATCGCCCTGTAGGCGGATGTCGAAGGTCCACACACCCTCGTTGCCCGGTCGTGCGACGAGGGTGTCGCGGCGCGGGAAGTCAGCGGGCACGTCGTCGAGCGAGAAGTAGATGCGCGTCACGAGGTGCTTGAGGAGCCCGCGGGCAAAGACCGCGACGAGGATGAAGTCCTCGTCGGCCTCGGCTGTCGCCACTTCGTAATGCCCGTCGGCGTCAGTTTCCACGCGGTGGAACGTGCGGGACTCCGCCTGCCAGGTTTCGATCAGCGCGTCGGGTACCGGGGCGCCCTCGCCGTCGTACACGGTGCCGGAGATGCGCAGCGGTTCGGAGCCCGGGGGCTCGCCCGGCATCCCGATGTTGAAGAACGGTCCGACGGTCTGGGACGGCGTGGGCAAATCAGGCATCGAGCGGCGTCGAGTCGGGGCCGCGGAGGACCACGTCGAAGCGGTAGGCGAGCGCCCACTCGGGCACCGTCTCGCCGAGGTCGAACGACGAGATCATCCGGTCGCGGTCGCGCGGGTCGCGCACCGAGTTGAAGATGGGGTCCTGAGAGAAGAGCGGGTCGCCCGGGAAGTACATCTGGGTCACCAGGCGGGTGACGAAGGCGGGGCCGAACAGCGACAGGTGGATGTGCGCGGCGCGCCACGCGTTGTCGTGGTTCCGCCACGGGTAGGCCCCCGGCTTGATCGTGATGAAGCGGTAGCGGCCCTCGGAGTCGGTCATCGCGCGTCCGGCACCGCTGAAGTTGGGGTCGAGCGGCGCGGGGTGGCGGTCGGCGTCGTGGCGGTAGCGCCCGGTGGAGTTGGCCTGCCAAAGCTCGATCAGGCTGTTCGGGACGGGGCGGCCGTCGCCGTCGAGCACCCGGCCGTGCAGGATGACCCGCTCCCCCAGCGGCTCGCCCTCGTGCTGGCGGGTCAGGTCGTGGTCCAGCTCGCCGATGCGCGTGTCGCCGTACACGGGGCCCGAGAGCTCCGCGAGCGATTGCGGGATCAGCACCAGCGGCTCCTTCGGCGCGCGCGTGCGCGTGGCGACGTAGTCCTCGGTGAGCAGCGGCGGGTCCGCGTTCTCGCGCCGGTAGCCCATCACGCGCCCTCCACCACCAGTGCGATCCCCTGGCCCACCCCGATGCACAGGGCGCCGAGCCCGTACCCGCCCCCGCGGCGCTTGAGCTCCCAGCACAGCGTCGTCAGGATCCGCGCGCCGGAGCAGCCGATGGGGTGGCCGAGGGCCACGGCGCCGCCGTTGACGTTCAGGCGTTCGAGGTCGACCTCGCCCCACGCAGAGACACAGGCCAGCGCCTGGGCAGCGAAGGCCTCGTTGAGCTCGGCGACCTCGATGTCGCCCCAGCCCAGGCCGGCGCGGCCAAGCGCCTGGTCGACCGCCTCCACCGGCGCGATCCCGTAGTGCGGCGGGTCGACCGCATGCAGCCCGCGGGAGACGATGCGCGCCAGCGGCGCGCGGCCGATAGCGTCGAGGCCTGCCTCGTCGGCCAACAGAAGCGCGGCGGCGCCGTCGTTCAAAGGCGACGCGTTGCCGGCCGTGACGCTGCCGTCCTCGCGGAAGGCGGGCTTGAGCTTCGCCAGCTTCTCCGCCGACGTGCCGGGCCGGATCGGCTCGTCGCGCTCCAGCTCGACGCTCTCGACATCCACGACCTCGTCGTCGTAGGCGCCGCGCTCCCACGCCGCCGCGGCGCGGCGGTGGCTCTCGGCGGCGAACTCGTCCTGGGCCTCGCGGCTGATGTCGTACTCGCGGGCCAGCAGCTCGGCGCCCTCGCCCAGGGACACCGTCCACTCCTCGGGCATGTTCGGGTTGACCAGGCGCCACCCGAGCGTGGTCGAGACCATCGGCTGGTCGGTGCGCTGGAAGCCCTTCTCGGGCTTCTGAACCACCCACGGCGCGCGGCTCATCGACTCGACCCCGCCCGCGATGCACACCGAGGAGTCGCCGACGGCGATGGAGCGGTAGGCCTCGATCGCGGCCTCCATGCCCGAGCCGCACAGGCGGTTCACGGTGACCCCGGGCACCTCCACCGGCAGCCCGGCCAGCAGCACGGCCATGCGCGCGACGTCGCGGTTCTCCTCGCCCGCGCCGTTGGCGTTGCCGAACACCACGTCGTCTATGCGCGCGGGGTCGAGCTCCGGGCTGCGCTCGGCCAGCGCGCCCACTGTGCGCGCCGCCAGGTCGTCGGGACGCACGCCCGCCACGGCCCCGCCGTAGCGCCCGGTCTTCGTGCGCACGGCGTCGACGATGTAGACCTCGCCCGCCATCAGGAGCCGTCCACCATCCGCAGGACGTCGCGCAGGTACAGCAGGTGATCCTTCATCGCCCGCTCGGCGCGCGGGGGGTCGCCCTTCTCCACGGCCGCCAGCAGCGCATCGTGCTGCTCCACCACCGCCGAGTGCACGATCGCGCCGTCGAGCCGGTCCGAGAGCGAGGGCTGCAGCACCTCGAAGATCCACCCCGTCAGCGCCTCCAGCATCCGATTGCCCGCCGCCGCGGCGACGGCGCGATGCACCTCGGCGTCGGCGGCCGCCAACGCCTCGGGGTCGCCCCCGGAGGCCTCGCCGCGGCGCACCGCGGCGCGCAGGCGCTCCACCGACTCGGAGCCGGCGCGATGGGCGGCGCGGCCGGCCAGCGGGACCTCCAGCACCAGCCGCGCGTCGAGCAGCTCCTCGAGCGACGCGGAGCCGGTCTCGAGCATCATCGAGATCGCGTCGCTGAGGCTGTGGCCCAGCCCCTGCTCGGGCGTGTGGGCGACGAAGATGCCGCCGCCGGGCCCCTTCGTGGCGCGGATTAGGTTGCGGCTGATCAGAAGCTTCAGGCCTTCACGCAGGGTGGGGCGGCTGACGCCGAGCTCCTCGCTGAGGTCGCCCTCGCGGCCGAGGAAGTCGCCGGGCTCCAGGCCCTCGGCCTCGATGTGGTGCTGGATGCGGGCGGCGACGTCCTCGCTGGCCCCGCGGTGGTCTCGCCGGCGCAGCGGCGCTCCGCTGCGCCGCCCCGCTCCGGCGCTCACGCCGCCGGCCACCGGGGCACCCGCTCATCGACGACTCTGCGCGCCTTGCCCTCGGGGCGCGGTAGCAGCCCGGGATGTACCGGGACCACGCGGACACGCAGGCCCAGCCGCTGGCGCATCACGTCCTGCAGCCGCCGCGCGTCGGCGCCGTCGTCCAACTCGACCTCGAGCTTGATCTCGTCCATGCCGCCCTGCTCGGAGTAGAAGGTGATCCGGAACTCGCCCGAGCCGCTTACCCCACGGACCGCCTCTTCGATCACCGACGGGAACACGTTCATCCCGCGGATGACCACCATGTCGTCGGTGCGGCCGACGATGCCGCCGGGGAGCCAGCGGTGCTCGTGGCCGGCGGGGCAGCGCTCCTCGCGGTTGACGACCACGTCGCCGGTGCGGTAGCGCAGCACGGGGAAGCCGGTGCGGCCCAGCGGGGTTAAGACGAGCTCGCCGCAGTCGCCCGGGGCCACCGGGCTCAGATCCGGATCGAGGATCTCGCACACGAACTCGTCGTCGTACACGTGGAGCCCGCCGCCTCCGGGGCACGGGTAGCCCCAGGGCCCGACCTCGGTCAGGCCCGCATGGTCGATGCACGCGGCGCCGTAGCCCTCCTCGATGCGCGACCGCACCGCGGGCAGTGAGGCCCCAGGCTCGCCCGTGCAGATCACCTGCCGGATGGGCTCAAGGGCGTGGTCCAGGCGCTGCTCGAGCGCCACCTCCAGCAGCCTCAGTGCGTAGGTGGGCGTGCACATGACCGCCGTGGTCTGCAGCTCGGCCATGGTCGACAGCCGCTGCACGGAGGCCATGCCCCCCAGCGGCAGCGCGGTGGCTCCGAGCTCCTGCAGCCCGTCCCGAGCAGCCCAGAACTGGACGTGGGGGCCGAAGGAGAAGGCGAGAGCCACCCGATCGCCGGGACGCACGCCGGCCACGGACAGGGTGTGGGCGAACATGCCCTGCCACCAGCGCGAGTCCGCGGCCGTGTCGAGAACGCGCAGCGGGGGCCCGGTAGAGCCGCTGGTCTGGTGGATCTGGACGTACTCCTCGAGCGGATAGGTCAGGTTCGTGCCGAACGGCGGGTTGTCGGCCTGGTCGCGAACGAGCTCGTCCTTGGTGAGGGTGGGGATGTCCTGGAGCGCGGGCTCGGGGCCCAGGCCGTTCAGACGCGCACGCTGGAACGGGTTGGTCCCGCGCACCTCCTCGATCAGGCCGGCCAGGGCCACGTCTCAGCCGGCCTCGGCTCCGGCGGGCTGCTTGCGCTTGATAGAGCGGTACACGTGGGCGCGCAGGTGGGCGAACTCGGACAGCTCCTTCGTCTCCACCTGGTCGCGCGGGCTGGGCAGGTCCACCTCGAGCGCCTCCTGCACCTCGGTCGGCGAGGGGGTGAGCACGACGATCCGGTCGCCCAGGTAGACGGACTCGTCGATGTCGTGGGTCACGAACACGATGGTCACGCCGTACTTCTGTCTCACCTCGAGGATCAGGTCCTCGAGGTCCGCGCGGGTCTGGGCGTCGACTGAGGCGAACGGCTCGTCCATGAGCAGGATCGCCGGCTGGTAGGCCAGCGCTCGGGCGATCGCGACGCGCTGCTGCATCCCGCCCGACAGCTCCCACGGGTAGCGCTCGCCGGCCTCGGTCAGGCGGACCGACTCGATCGCGTCGGACACCAAGCGCTTGGCGGCCTCGCCCGAGACGTCCCGGTTGCGCAGCGGGAAGGAGACGTTCTCCTCGACGGTCATCCAGGGGAACAGCGAGCGGCTGTACTCCTGGAAGACCAGCGCCATCTTGTCCGGGGGCCCGTCTACGACCTGCCCGTCCAGTACCACCTCACCGGAGGTCGGGGCGAGGAGGCCGGACATGCACTTGAGCAGCGTGGTCTTGCCGCACCCGGAGGGCCCGACGATGCACACGAACTCCTTCTCGGCGACCTCGAAGCTCAGGTCGCCCACGGCCTGGACCGCGTCGTCGCCCTCTCCGTAGGTCTTGCCGAGGTGATCGACCTTCAGCACCTAGCTCACCTCACTCGCGCGGGCGCCGCGGTGCCAGCGCAGCGCTCGTCGTTCGATCAACACGAAGGCGACGTTCAGCACGTAGCCCAGGATTCCCAGCAGGATGATCCCGGACCACATCTCGGGGATGTCGAATGAGCGCTGGCTCTGGAGGACGAAGTAGCCGATCCCGTTGGTCGAGGCCACCATCTCGCTGATCACCATCAGGATCAGCGCCAGCGACAGGCTCGTCCTCATGCCGGCGAAGATCTGCGGCGCCGCGGCGGGAAGCATCACCTTCAGGACCCGGTCGCGCCGGGACACCCCGTAGACGCGCGTGGTCTCCTGCAGCGTGGGGTCGACACCCAACAGCCCGTCGACCGTGTTCAGCAGGATCGGCCACAGGCAGACGAAGGCGATGATCGAGACCTTCATCGAGTTACCGACGCCGATCACCAGGATCGCGAAGGGAAGGAGCGCGGGCGGCGGGATCGCCCGCGCGAACTCGACGATGGGGGCCGCCGCGCGCTTGGCGCGCGGCGACAACCCGAGGGCCAGACCGACGACGACCGCCACAACGACGGCTATCAGATAGCCGAGGCCCATCCGGCCGAGGCTGGGCAGGACGTCGCTGCCGACCCGCTCGAACAGCCACGTGTCAGCGAAGGTCGAGAGGATGTCGGTGAGCGGCGGGAAGTAGTAGGTCTGGCTGCCGGCCGAGAGCACCGCCCACGCCGCCAGGACGAGAATCGGCACGCCAATCTCGAGGCCTCCGCCCAGGAGTCGTCGGCCGGCCGCGGTCACGAGCCGCCCCGCTGTGACGGGTGCCAATGCAGGACGCGCCGCTCGGCGCGCACGAAGACCGCGTTCAGCAGCAGGCCGAGCACGCCCGTGGTGATGATCAGCGCATACATCAGCTCCTCGTTGCCTCCCGTGCGGGCGAGGTTGATGGAGCGGCCCAGACCGGGCGCGCCGATCACCAGCTCGGCGGTCACGACGAGAATGAGGCTCACCGCCGAGGCGATCCGCAGCCCCGTCGCCACGTAGGGCAAGGCGCTCGGCAGCGTCACCCGCGAGAGGCGCTGGAAGCGCGTGAGGCCGAAGGAGCGGGCCGTGTCGGTGGCCACCGGGTCCACGTCCTTGACCCCGTACAGGGTGGCCATCAAGACCTGCCAGAAGCTCGCGAATGCCGCCAGGAACACCTTGCTGGTCAGCCCCGTGCCGTAGATCAGGATGGCCAGGGGGATCAGCGCCACCGATGGAATCGGCCGCAGGAACTCGATCACCGCCCGCGTGGCTCGGTGCAGCAGCGGGACCGATCCGATCAGGATCCCGATCGGGATGGCCAGCACCGCCGCTATGGCCAGGCCGAGGGCCCAGCCCTGCAGGGTGTCGAGCACCGCGGTCCAGTACTCGCCTGTGGCCAACTGGCTGCCCAGCTCGGACAGCGTCTCCGAGACCGGCGGGAAGTGGTCGCGGGGCAGGATCCCGATCCGCGGCAGCAGCTCGAAGAGAAGCAGAGCCCCGGCCACGCTGGCCCAGGGCAGAGCCCAGTCGGGCAAGCGCGGCCGCGGCCGCCCCGCGGCCGCCAGCGGTGCGGTCGGGGCCGCGGCCACTACTTGCTGATCAGCTGGTTCAGATCGGGCTCCTGCTCGATCAGCCCGTACTTCTTGCTGAGTTGCGACGCCAGCTCGATCGTCTGCTGGTTGAGGTCCGCCCGCCAGATCGGGAGCTTGATCTTCTGCGCCGCGTCAGGCGGGATCTCGGTGTACTCGGTGAGCACCTTGCGCACCTCGTCGGGGTGCGACTGCGCGTATTCCAGCGACTTGTTCATCGCCTTCACGAACCGCTTGATCACGTCGGGGTTCTGCTCGGCGTACTGCTTCGAGGTGAAGTACGTGGCCACGGTCAGGTCAGGCGC
Source organism: uncultured Thermoleophilaceae bacterium (assembly GCA_963810745.1). Lineage (GTDB taxonomy): Bacteria > Actinomycetota > Thermoleophilia > Solirubrobacterales > Thermoleophilaceae > JACCZR01. The sequence goes on along the minus strand of CAWEOW010000010.1, from coordinate 12,396 downwards.
AGTGTTGACGTAGAAGGGGTCGATCCCCGTCGCCTTGCCGGCCTTGCCCTGGCTCACGAACGGCTCGACCGCGCAGGCGCCGTCGACGCGCTTGGCCTCGAGGGCCGCGTTCATGTCCGGGAACGGAACCTCGGAGAACTTGAGCTTGGACACGTCCACGCCCTTCTTCTCCAGCGAGGCCTTGATCGTGACCTCGCAGACGTTGTTGAGGGTGTTGACCGCGATCGTCTTGCCCTCGAGGTCCTTCGGCTCCTTGACCGGCCCGTCCTTGAGCACGAGCAGGTCGGCCCAGGCCTGCTTCTCACCCTTGCCGCCCAGGACGCCCTGGCTGATGATCGTCACGGGCAGGTCTTTGGAGGCGGCGATCAGCAGCGAGATCGTGTTGGAGAAGCCGATCTGGAAGTTGCCGCTGACCACGGCGGGCGTGATGGCTGCTCCGCCCTCCGCCACCTGGGGGTCGATTGTCAGCTGCTGCTCCTTGAAGAAGCCCTTCTTGCGGCCGAGGTAGAGCGGAGCCACGTCGGCGATCGGGATTACGCCCACCTTCAGCGTCTGGGGACCGCTGCCGCCACCACCCGAGCCTCCTCCGTTGTCCTCGCCGCAGGCGGCGACGCCCACGGCCAAAGCCAAGGTGGCCGCCATCGCGACGGCCCAGGTCCAGCGCGCTCTGCTCACGTCATCCCTCCTCGATAGGTCAGACAATTTGGTCTTAACCAGGGAATGGCGCGTTGAAACACGAATGCGCGCGGAAACACTGGTTGAGGTGGGCCGAGACCGCAGTACCCGCGCGCAGGTCACGGGGGTCGCTCTGATCGTCGCCACGGTGCTGCCGGGCTTCCTCACTGCCAGCCTCGCGCCGCGCATCCGGGGCGACTTCGCGTTCGCGGACGCGACGCTCGGGGTGACGGTCGCGATCTTCTACGTGGTCTCCGCGCTGAGCTCGACGCCCTGTGGGCGGCTGGTCGACCGCATCGGCGGCGTCCGCGGAATGAGGCTGGCCGCCGGCCTGGTGGTGGTCTGCTCGCTGTCGGTCGCGCTGTTCGCGCAGTCGGCGCCCGGGCTGGTCGCCCTTCTGGTGCTCGGCGGTGTGGCGAACGGCATGGGCGGTCCCGCGGTCAGCGCGCTGCTCAAGCGGGAGGTCCACGAGCGCCGGCAGGGCCTCGCGTTCGGCGTCCAGCAGTCGGGCGCCTCGATCGGCTCGCTCCTCGCCGGGCTGGCGCTACCGCTGGTGGCGATCCCGTTCGGCTGGCGCTGGGGGTTCGCCGCCGCGGCTGTGCTCGCGGTGGTGTCAGTGCTTCCGGTTCCCACGGGAGGCGCTGCTCCCGCCGAGGCAGTCCAGACCGTGCGCCGCGGCCTGAGCTCGGTCCACGCGATCGCGGTCGCGGCCGCGCTCGCGAGCGCGGCCGGGGTGGGATTCGTGTCGTTCCTGGTCACGTATGCGGTCAGGAGCGACATCGGCGAGGCCGAGGCGGGCCTGCTGCTCGGAGGGGTGAGCCTGGTGGCCACGCTCAGCCGCATCGGCCTGGGCGCGCTGTTCGACCGCACCGGGCGCGAGCCGCTCGCGCTGCTGGCGATGATGCTCGCCCTGGCCGCCGGCGCCTACCTGCTTCTGGTCGCCGGCGAGCCGTCCGCGATCGTCGCCGGGGCCCTGCTCGCCGGCGGGCTCGGCTGGTCGTGGCCGGGCGGGCTCACGCTGGCCGTCGTGAGGCGGAGCCCGGACGCGCCCGCCTGGGCGGTGGGGGTGATGATGTCCGGCCTGTTCACGGGAGCGGTTGCGGGCCCCCTCGTCGTGGGGCTGCTGGCTGAACACGGCTCGTTCACCGCCGCCTGGTCGGTGTGCGCCGCGCTGGCCCTGCTCGCCGGCGTGGTGCTGGCCGCGACGCGCCGCGGCGAGCGCGCCTAGCCCTCTTCCTCGAGCACGCGGCGCAGCACCGCGAAGGCGGAGTTGGCCGCGGGCACGCCGCAGTAGATCGCGCTGTGGAGCAGCACCTCGGCGACCTCCTCCTCGCTCAGCCCGTTGCGCAACGCGGCTGCCAGGTGCAACCCGAGCTCCTCCTGGTGCCCGCCCGCGACGAGCGCGGTGATCGTGATGGCACTGCGCATCCGGCGGTCCAGTCCCGGGCGCTCCCATACCTCGCCCCACGCGTAGCGGGTGATCAGATCCTGGAAGTCCTCCGTCAGGGGAGTTGTGCGCTCGTTGGCCCGGTCGACGTACTCGTCGCCCAGCACATCGCGCCGGTTTCGCTCGCCGTCGGTCACCACTGCCTCCATTCCGTCAGGGCCCGGTCGACGAACTCGCCCGCCGCGCCGAGGTACCGGTTCGGGTCCAGCGCGGCGTCCAACTCCTCCTCGGAGAGCTCGCCGCGAAGCTCCGCCCGCAGCCCGCGCTCTGACCGCGCGGCACGGCCGACCAGCTCGTGTGCCGCCTGGCGGCCCATGCGGGGAGCGAGCGCTGTGACCACCGCCTCGGCCATGACCAGCCCGCCGTTCGCGTCGAGGTTCTCGCGCATCCGCTCCGGACGCACGTCCAGCCCATCCAGCGCCTCGCGCAGCGCCCACGCCGCGCCGCCAGCGGCGGACAGCGCCCCACTCAGCGCCTGCCACTCCGACTGCCAGCCGCCGGCCCCGCGCTCGTGCTCCTCGGGCATGGAGGCCAACAGCACCGCCGCCTCGCCGCGCACGCGGCGCGCGCAGGCGATCGTCATCGCCGCCCCCACCGGGTTGCGCTTCTGGGGCAGCGTCGACGAGCCGCCGCGGCCGGCGGCCTCGGCCACCTCGCCCACCTCGGTCTGGGTCAGCAGCGCGAGGTCCAGCGCGACCTTCTCCGCGGCGCCCGCGGCGAGCGCCAGCGCGGCGCCCAGCTCGCCGACTCGCCCGCGGTCGGAGTGCCACGGCAGCTCGGGAGCCTCGAGGCCCAGCGCCGAGGCCACGCGCTCGACGGCGGCCGGCCCGTCGGACCCGAGCGCGGCCAGCGTGCCCGCCGCGCCGCCCAGCTGGACGGCGAGCGGCACGTCACGCAGGCGGCGGCGGGCCGTGAGGATCGCAACGAGCCAGCCGGCGACCTTGAGGCCGAAGGTGGTCGGCAGCGCCTGCTGGAGCAGGGTGCGAGCGACCATCGGTGTGTCGCGGTGCTCGTCGGCCAGGCGCGCGCACTCCGCGGCCACTCCGGCCAGCTCGGAGTCGACCAGGTCGAGCGCCCGGCTCGCCACGAGCATCTCCGCGCTGTCGAGCGCGTCCTGACTGGTCGCCCCCGTGTGCACCCAGCCGGCCGCCTCGCCGCCCACCGCCTCGGTTAGCCGCCCCACCAGCGGCGCAGCCGGGTTGCCGGTCGCCCGGGCGGCCTCGGCCAGCTCGTCGAGGTCGAAGCTCTCCGCGCGGCAGGCGGCGGCGATCGCCCCTGCTGCCTCGGGGGGCGCGACCGCGCGGGCAAGCGCCGCCTCGAAGTCCAGCATCGCCTGCACCCAGGCCCGGCCCGACACCGCCTCCCGGAGGGCGGGGGGCACGTACATCGCGTCGAACAGGTCGTCCATCAGGACACGACCCCGACGTAGTTCTCGGCCAGCATCGTCGAGGCCGCGCGCGACGAGCAGACGTACTCCAGCTGGGCCAGCTGCAGACGGGTCGCGAAGCCATCGTCGTCGCCGGGCGGGCGGTGGAGCATGGAGGTCATCCAGTACGAGAAGTGCTGGGTGCGCCACACGCGCCGCAGGCAGTCCTCCGAATAGGACGCCAGCCCACCGTCGTCCCCGTCCCGGTAGTGGCGGCGCAGGGCCTCTGAGAGCACCCGCACGTCGGCGATGGCGAGGTTCATGCCCTTGGCGCCCGTGGGCGGGACGATGTGCACCGCGTCGCCCGCGAGAAACAGGCGCGAGTGCTGCATGGGCTCGGCGACGAACGAGCGCATGGGCGTCACGCTCTTCTCGATGATCGGGCCGACGCCAGGGCCGGCACCGTCCGCCAGCGCCAGGCGCGACGTCAGCTCTTCCCAGATGGCGTCGTCCTCCCAGCGGGCGGGGTCCTCGGCGGCGTCGCACTGGAAGTAGAGCCGCGACAGCGTGGGGGAGCGCATGCTGTAGAGCGCGAAGCCGCGCTCGGAGTGGCAGTAGACGAGCTCCTCGGTCGACGGCGCCGCCTCGGCCAGGACCCCGAACCAGGCGTACGGGTACTCGCGCTCGTGAAAGCGCAGAGCGCCGGCGACCGTGTCGCGGCAGACGCCGTGAAAGCCGTCGCAGCCGGCTATGTAGTCGCACGACAGCTCGTGCTCGTCGCCTTCGTGGCGGTAGCGAACCAGCGGGCGGTCCGGGTCGACGCGCACGTCCTCGACCTCGAAGTGCAGCGGCTCCCCGACCTCGAGCCGCGCGGCGATGAGATCCTTCACGACCTCCTGCTGCCCGTAGATCGTGATGTTCGAGCCGGTGAGCTCCGTGAAGTCGATCCGGTGCGGGCGGCCGGCGAACCGGAGCTCGACTCCCTCGTGCACCATGCCCTCGCGGTCGAGCCGCTCGGCCACGCCCATGTCGCGCAGCAGGTCGACCGTGCCCTGCTCCAGCACCCCCGCGCGCACGCGCGACTCGACGTACTTGCGGTCGCGGTCCTCGAGCATCACCGTGTCGATGCCCAGGCCGTGCAGCAGGTGTCCGAGCACCAGACCCGCCGGTCCCGCGCCCACGATGGCGACCTGCGTGCGGACTGTGCCCACGGCCGGATCGTACGGCTAGCCTGAGGCGGGTGGGCAGGCGCTGGATTCTCATCGCTCTGGTGCTCTTCGTCGCGGGCTGCGGCGGGGACGACGAGAAGGCAGTCCGCGAGGACCCCAAGACGGTCGGGACCACCACGGCCGAGAAGCCGCCGCCGGAGTCCACCCGCGCGACCAGCGCGCCGCGCGAGACCACCGCCCAGCAGCGCACCACCCCGCCGGAGGTCCTGACCAACGGCCCGCGGCGCGACGTCGCCCGGAAAGTGGGCGAGCTGATCCAGTCGGTGGAGCTGGGCGACGGGCCGGCCTTCTGCCGCGTTCTGGGCCGGGATCCGGGCGGGGCGCAGGGCGTCGCGGCGCTGCGGGCCTGCGGCCGGCAGGCCGGCATCGACCCCTTCCGGCTGCCCACCTCGGACGAGTTCTCGGTGACCTCGGTGAAGGTCGAGGGCTCACGCGCAACCGCCAAATTGGGAGGTGGGCAGACGGTCGTTCTCCGCCGCGCGGGAAAGCGCTGGCAGATCGTCTCGTTCCGTCCATAGGCGCCCGTACCTTGGTCGCGTCCCGCCACGCGATCAGGGAGCTGTTCCAGGTGCCTCTCTGCTTCATCGAACCCCACGAAGCAATCAGAGTCGTAGCCGAGTCCATCGGGCGGGAGGCCCGTCGGCAGCTGCTGGGCGAGCTCGTGCGCGCGTGGGTCGACGAGATCCCGGATGACGAGCTCGAGGTCCACTACGCCAAGGCCGTCGAGGACCTCGACGAGGAGGACCTATCGATGCTCGCTGCCTGGCACGCCTCCCTGGAGATCGCCCAGCCGATCGCCAACAAGGAGTTCCTGATGCGGGCCTTCAACCAGCTGGGCGAGCACCGTCGCGAGGCCCTGCGCATCGCTGCCGGCTTCCGCGGCGACGACGTGTTCGACTCGGGCGCCAGCGAGGAGCAGGCGCTCGACGCTGTCCTGCCCTGGCTCTCGAACGAGCGCACGATGGAGCTCGCCGCAGAGGCGGTCGAGCTCTATTGCTGGGACCGGCTCGGCTCGGACAACTAGCTCTGGTCACCGTCGTCGCCGGTTGCTCGGCGACGACGGTCGAACCGGAGGACACGGCCCGCGTCTTACGCGTCGTCGATGGCGACACCGTCGTGCTCACCGGGTTCGGCAAAACGCGCCTGATCGGCATCGACACGCCCGAGGTCCACGGGCGCGACGAGTGCTTCGGCGCGGAGGCGTCGAGCTTCGTCAAGCGCGCGCTGCCGCCCGGCCGCCGCGTGAGGGTCACCGTAGGCCTCGAGCCGCGCGACCGCTACGGGCGCACGCTCGCGTACCTGTTCACCGACGGCGACCGCAGCTTCAACGTCGCGCTGGCCGAGCGCGGCCTGGCGCGGCCGCTGACCATTCGCCCCAACGACGACCTCGCCCCGCAGATCGAGGAGGCCGCGCGGAGCGCACGCGCCGCCCGCCGCGGGCTCTGGGCTAGCTGCTGAGCAGGGCGCGCATCTCGGCGATCGCCTGCTCGGAGTCGCGGAAATGCACGAAATGCATGCCGGCCTCGGCGGCGGCGATGCAGTTGTCCTCCACGTCGTCCACGAACACGCACTCGCCGCCGGGCAGCCCGAGCCGCTCCAGCACGATCGCGTAGATCTCGGGCTCGGGCTTGCGCGTGCCCACGAAGCCCGAGTCGACGATGACCTCGAACAGCTCGTCGATCTCGTGGAGCATCGAGCGCCACCTCGCCTCCCACTCGCGCACGTTGTTGGTGCACAGCGCCAGGCGCAGGCCCTGGCCGCGCAGCTCGGCGAGGTATTCGAGCATCGCCTCGTTGCGGTCCAGACGCGTGAAGTAGCCCTCGCCGAGCTCGGTGAGCTCGACCCCCTCGGGCAGCTCGGCGGACACCTGGCGCATGAACTCCACCTCGGTGACCTCGCCGCGCTCGAGCGCGTAGAGCGGGTGCACACCCGCGCGCCGCGTGGCCGCGCCCATCGCCACGCCCAGGTCCGAGAGCGTGGTGCCGCAGCTCGCGGCGTACTCCTCCAGCGCCGCGAACAGGGGCGAGGTGAGCACCCCACCGAAGTCGCTGACGACGGCGGAGGGGCTCACGCGGCGTCGGGCGCGGTGGCCCGGACGGCCAGCTCGTACTGGCCCACGGCCTCCTGGCCCTCCAGCCGCCAGGAGAACACGGCGGCGTGCACGTCGAGGCCCTCCAGCTCCAGCGAGGAGCCCGCGGTCACCGAGCCGGAGGCCCGGCGCGGGAAGTCCTCCTCGGGCAGCCACAGCTCGAGCCCGGCGTTGCGCTGGCGGCCCTCGCCGTCGTAGACGGTCGAGATGCGCGCGTCCTCGACGGTCTTCACCTCGCCGTCGGCGATCAGAGCCGCGTTCACAAGCTCCTCGCCGTGGCCGGGCGCTCCGCGGGCACGGCGCGCCACGGCCAGCAGGGCGTGCCCCGGCTCGGCCAGGACCGAGATCGCGCGCAGGGCCTCCAGCTCGCCCCAGGCCGGCGCGCGCAGGGTCTCGCTGACGGTGCCGAGGCCGTCGACCGGCGTGCCGCCCACGCTGCCGCTCGCCGTGCAGACGCGCACGCGGTTGCCCGCGAGCTCCACCGGCTCGGAGGCAGGCTGCAGCCGGACCTCGAAGCGATTGCCGATGCTCGCCTCCCAGCCGTCGCCGGAGGGCTCCAGGCGGGCGGGCTCGTCGAGCACGAGCGAGCGCGCGCCCTCGAACAGCAGTGTCGCGCCCGAGCGCGCGAGGCCATGGACCTGGCGCGCCGGGTCGAAGAAGGCGACGGAGAGGGCGGGGTCGCTCACCGGGGGAGCCGCTGGTGCTCCGGCTCGACCTCTGTGGCGGTGCCGTCGACGTCCCACACGCCGCGTTCGGGGCGGCCCTGGCTGTCGGCCACGCGGGACACCGCCCGCCGCGTGAGCGCCCTCATCACGAAGCGGCGGACCACCGCCCGCGTGGGCGGGATGAGCAGCAGCAGCCCCAGGATGTCGGTGAGGAAGCCCGGCGTGATCAGCAGCGCGCCCCCGAAGATCACGAGCACGCCGTCCTGCACCTCGCGGTGCGGCATCCGCCCGGCCTGCATCGTCGCCTGGAATCGCCGCCACACGGCGCGGCCCTGCGTGCGCAGCAGCACCGAGCCGATGATCGAGTCCAGAGCCAGGAGGGCCAGCGTGGGGAGGATCCCGATGCTGTCGCCGACCTTGTAGATCAGGTAGAGCTCGGCGATCGGGAGGACGATGAAGGCCACCACGAGGCCGACAAGACGCATGAATCGACCCTACTAACCTGGGGGTGTGCCAACGAAGGACGAAGTCACCGAAGCACTCACCAACGTGATCGACCCCGAGCTGGGTCTGGACTTCGTCGAGCTCGGCCTGGTCTACGACGTCGAGGTGGAGGGGCCCGAGGTGTTCGTAACGTTCACGCTCACCTCGCCCGGCTGCCCGATCGGCCCGCAGGTCTCCGAGCAGATGGAGGAGTTCGTCGGAGAGCTCGACGGGGTGGAGCGCGTCTACCCGAAGATGGTCTTCACGCCGCCCTGGACCCCCGAGCGGATGAGCGAAGAGGCGAAGTTCGCGCTGGGCTTCTAGCCCGGCGCCCCCTCAGACCGCCTGCAAGAGCCCACCCGCGGCGAAGGAACGCCCCCATGTGCGGGAAATCACGGACGCGCCGTGGACTCGCGCAACGTGGTCAAGCTGCCTCAGCGGGAGCCGCCTCCCGCTGAGGAGCCCTGGCAGGCCGTACTCGAGCAAGCCGACGCCGAGATAGAGGCGCTTCGCGCCCAGCTCGAGCGCGAGCGCGAGCTGCGCGACGACGCCGAGGCCGACGCCCGCCGCCTGGCCGCCGTGGTCGAGTCCTCCGACGACGCGATCTTCTCCCTGTCCCCCGAGGGGCGCATCGAGACCTGGAACCCCGGCGCGGAGCGCCTGTTCGGGCACGTCGCCGAGGAGGCGCTGGGGCGCCCCGTCTCGCTCGTGGCCCCTGAGCTCGAGGTCTCCGAGGCCCTGGGCGGAGCGCTGGAGCGCGTGCGAGGCGGCGAGCGGGTGGCCGGCCGGGAGGTGGTGGCGCTGGGGCGCGGCGAGCGCCGCATCGACGTCGCCCTGACCGCCTCTCCGATCCTCGACGCCACCGGGGCCATCGCGGGCCTGTCCTGCGTGGCGCGCGACATCGGGGAGCGCAAGCGCTTCGAGTCCAAGCTGCGCCACCTGGCCGACCACGACTCGGTCACCGGCCTGGCCAACCGGCGTCGCTTCGAGGAGCGCCTGTCCTCCCACCTGACGCGCACCGGCCGCTCCGGCGGGGCGGTGCTGGTGCTCGACATCGACGACTTCAAGCTCATCAACGACCGCCTGGGCCACCGCGCCGGCGACGAGGCCCTGGCGGCGGTGGCGCGGGTGGCGACGCGCTCGCTCGGCCCCCGGTCGGTGCTCGCCCGCCTGGGCGGCGACGAGTTCGCCGCGCTGCTCCCCGGCGCCGACGCGGTCGCCGCGGAGTCCTCCGCCCACGCGCTGCTGGAGGCCGTGCGAGGCCTGTCGCTGAGCGTCGACGGCCGGCCGGTGCACCTGACCGCCAGCGTCGGCATCGCCCTCATCGACGACGAGCGCACCACCGTTCAGGAGCTCCTCTCGGGCGCCGACGCCGCGATGTACGCCGCCAAGGAGGCGGGGCGCGACCGCATGGCGATGGTGGCCCCGGGGTCGGCGCAGTCCGCGGAGGAGCGCTGGGGTGCAGCCGGGCTCATCCGCCGCGCCCTGGACGAGGACCGCTTCGTGCTCCACGCCCAGCCCATCCGCGACCTGCGGACGGGCGAGGTGGGCCGCCACGAGATCCTGCTGCGCCTGCTCGACGACGACAACCGCCTCCTGCTGCCCGAGGCCTTCCTGCGCAGCGCCGAGCGCTTCGGCCACGTGGGCGCGATCGACCGCTGGGTGGTCCGGCGGGCCATCCGGCTGATCGCCGCGGCGCAGGTGACGGGCACCGACCTGTGCCTGGAGGTCAACCTCTCAGGTCGCTCGATCGGCGATCCCGAGCTCCCGCGGGTGGTGGAGGCCGAGCTGGAGGCGACCGGCATCGACGCCTCGCGGCTGGTCCTCGAGATCACCGAGACCGCGGCCATCGCGAACATGGAGCAGGCCCGCGAGCTGGCCACGCGGCTGCGCTCCCTGGGCTGCCGCTTCGCGCTCGACGACTTCGGCTCGGGCTTCTCCTCCTTCTGGTACCTCAAGCACCTGCCGCTCGACTACGTGAAGATCGATGGCGAGTTCGTGCGCAACCTCGCCTCGGGCCCGGCCGACGCGCTGGTGGTCAAGGCGATGGTCCAGATCGCGCAGGGCCTGGGCCTGAAGACGATCGCCGAGTTCGTCGAGAACCGGACGACGCTGAACCTGCTGACCGAGCTGGGCGTGGACTACGCCCAGGGCGACCACGTGGGCTCACCGGAGCCCGCGCTCGACCTCCTGGGGACGGAGCGCAGGCCGAGCGCTGGTCGGCCGAGCACCGCTCCCTCGACCCAATCTCAGGTCACCTCGCGCAGCTCGCCGCTCTCCACCTCGTAGACGAAGCCCCGCACCCGCTTGCTGGGGATGAACGGGCTCGCCTCGATGCGGCGCTTGGACTCCCGCACGCTCTCCTCGAGGTCGGCGAAAGCGCCGGCCTTCCACGGGGGCCGCTCGCCCGCCTCGCGCTCCATCAGGTCGGCGAACTCCTCGTCGGTGATCTTCAGCATCCCGCAGTCCGTGTGCTGGATGAGCATGATCTCCGTGGTGCCCAGCAGATGCTGTGAGATGGACAGTGAGCGGATCTCCTCGTCGGTGACCACACCGCCGGCGTTGCGGATCACGTGCGCGTCCCCCTGCTCGAGGCCGAGAATGCGGGCCGGGGCCAGGCGGGCGTCCATGCAGGACACCACGGCGATGTTCTTGGCGGGGCGCACCGGCCGGTGACTCTACGAGTGCTGGAGACGTCGCTGCCGGACGACCCGGCGCTGGACGCCGCCGTCTCCCGTGCGCTGCTGGAGCGGGTGGCGGCCGGCGAGCTCCCCGAGACGCTGCGCCTGGCCCGCCCGGGCCGGATGGTCGCGTTCGGCAAGCTAGACGTGGTCGGCCCGGGCTACCGGAATGCGGTCCGCGCGGCGCGCGCCGGCGGCTACGAGGCCATCGAGCGCCTGGCGGGCGGGCGCGCGGCGGTCTTCCACGAGGACACGCTCTCCTTCTCCCACGCCATACCGGACGCCGACCCGCGCCCGGGCGTGCGGCCGCGCTTCGACGCGATCGCCGACCGCGTGGCGCTCGCCCTGCGGTCGCTGGGAGTCGACGCCCGGGTGGGAGAGGTTCCCGGCGAGTACTGCCCGGGCTCGCACAGCGTGAGCGCGGGCGGGCGCATCAAGCTCATGGGCGTCGGCCAGCGGCTGATCTCCGGGGGCGCCCACGTGGGCGGCGTGCTGGTGGTCGAGGGCGCCGAGCGCGTGAACGAGATCCTGCTGCCGGTCTACGAGGCCATGGGCCTGGAGTGGAGGCCCGAGGCCACCGGCGCGGTCGCCGACGAGGTGCCGGGGGTGGGCTTCGAGGACGTCAGCAACGCCCTTCGCGACGCCTTCGCCCGCGAGTACGACCTCGTTGCCTCCGAGCTCGACGAGGAGACGCTGGACCTGGCCCGGCGGCTGGCGCCGGAGCACCTCTCCCCGCGGGACTAGCGCGGGGGCCCGGCGGGTAGGGCGAAAGCATGAGCGAAAAAGGTCATGAGACGGGCGAAGAGCGCCCGGGAACGAACCCCCCCGACCCCACCCACGAGGCCACCACGCCTCCGGGCAACGGCGACGTCGACCAAGAGGCGGTCGAGAAGGGCGAGGACAAGCTAGGCCAGGCGGGCGGAGGGCACTAGCCCTCGGCTCGCACCAACCTGTCGCGCCCGGAGCAGGTGACCTCCGGGCCCATCGCGGCACGCAACCGCTCCACCACCATCGTCGCCCAGCCTAGGTCGACCAGCGGCGGAGCGCCAGCCAATCACCCGTCCAGGTTTCCCGGTCTGGAACGGGGGAATGGGTGCGGCATGGCACAGCAAGACGTCAACGAGCTGCCGATCTCCGATCTGGTCCAGCGTATGTCGCAGCAAACGGCAGACCTGGTCCGCAAGGAGCTCGAGCTCGCCCAGGTGGAGATGAAGGAGAAGGGCAAGCGCGCCGGCATCGGCGCGGGGCTCTTCGGCGGCGCCGGACTGGTGACCGTCTACGCGGTTGGGGCGCTGATCGCCACCGCGATCCTCGGGCTCTCGGAGGCCGTGGACCCCTGGCTGGCGGCGCTGATCGTGACCGTCGTGCTGTTCGTCATCGCCGGCGTCTCGGCGCTCATGGGCAAGAAGCAGGTGGAGCAGGCGACGCCGCCGCAGCCCGAACAGGCGATTCGAAGCACGAAGCGTGATGTCGACGAGGTGAAGGGAAGGGCGAGCCACTGATGGCCGACGAGCAGACCGAGGAGCGCGGACGCGAGGAGCAGCAGCGCGACGAGGCCGAGAAGGCCACCGAGCACAAGGCCGACCAGGCCGAGCAGCAGGCCGACGCCGAGGCGGAGGCCAACAAGCCCCCCGCGCGCAGCCCGGAGGAGATCCGCGGCGACATCCAGGAGACCCGCGAGGAGCTGGGCGACACCGTCGAGGCGCTGGCCGAGAAGGCCGACGTCAAGGCGCAGGCGCAGAAGAAGGCCGACGAGGTGAA
>CAWEOW010000009.1:0-303210 GCA_963810745.1 uncultured Thermoleophilaceae bacterium | reverse complement strand
TCGGCGGTGGGCCGCACGGCCCTGGCGGTGTTCGACGTCCCCTACGGCGCCACCCGCCGCTACCTGATCGGCGGCGAGCGGCTGCCGCGTGGCCTGCGCGACGACGTCGAGCGCGCCGTCGCCGCCCTGCTGCCCTAGCCGGCCAGCTCGGCGAGCACGCCCGCGTGGTCGGATGGCCAGACCCCGCCGACGGGCGCCGCGCCGATCCGCTCGGCCGACACCACCGCGCCGCCCGTGCCCTCCCGAAGCGGCGCCACGAGCACGTAGTCGATGCGCGCGCTGGGCTCGCCCGATTCGCGCGCGTGGGGGTTGGCCCGATCCCAGGTCCAGGCGGTGGCGGATGGGTCGGCGTAGCGCCAGGCGTCGACGAGCACGAAGCCCGGTCGCGCCGGCGGGGTCTTGTGGCCGCACAGCAGGCGCACCTCGTCGGAGTCGGGCTCCGCGTTGAGATCGCCGGTGAGCACGAGCGGACGCTCGAGCGCGGTCAACGGCTCGAGGAAGCCCGCCAGGGCCCGAACCTGCTCGCAGCGCGTGGCCGACGCGGCGGGCTTGGGGTCGAGGTGTGTGGTGGCGAAGGGGAGCTGCCCGTCCGGGGTCTGGAGGACGGTCGCGAGCGCGACACGGGCTGCTTCGTCACCGGGTGCCGCGGGAAGCGTGAGCTCCTCTTGCTCGACGATGGGCCACCGGCTCAGGACGGCGTTGCCGATCCCCTGGGCGGGCGCGCGCCACTCGGTCCAGGTCCAATGCATGTCGAGCTCGGCGGCGAGGCGCTCGGCCAGGTTGCCGTCCTCACCCGACCAGACCTCCTGCAGCCCGCAGGCGTCGGGTCGGGCGGCGCGCAGCACGGACGCGATGGCCGTGGCCCGCTGCTCCGGCTCCCCGAAGCGCCACCACAGGTTCCAGGTGAGCATCCGCACGCTCGGGAGGTTATAGAATGTGGCTTCTAATTCATAGCCAGGTGATCTCGTATCTTTCCGAGATGCGTGCGTAGGCCTCGCCCTGATCCCCGCCCTCTCGATCGGCCTGAGCCAGCTCCCGGAAGAAGTTCTCCAGGCCGGCCGGCGACATCAGCACGAGCACCCTGCCGGTACGCGGCTTCACGCGCCGCTGGGCGTGCGGCGTGCCTCGCGGGGCGAAGACCAGGTCGCCCGGGCCGGCGGGGAAGTCCTCGTCGCCCACCTGAAAGACGTGCTCGCCTTCGAGCACGAAGAACAGCTCGTCCTCGTTCTTGTGCACGTGCAGCGGCGTGTCCAGCGGGTCGATCTCCTCGAGGATCGAGAACGACCCGCCGGTGGTCTCGGCCGACGCCTTGATGAGGAAGTCGGCGCCCGCGAAGCGCAGCGGCTCGCCGGTTCCTGCCGCGAGGGAGAAGGCGGGCGGAAGCTCGGCCATGGCGGCAGCTTAAGGGCGCGCGTAGCGGGCGCACGACTCGAAAAGGTCGGCAGCCCGCCGACGAGTTGTTCAACCGGGTGCCCACCCCTTCAGACCCCTCGGCGCCCCCTGCGCGCCGCTACCATCGCGTCCCGCGGCGAGGTAGCTCAGTTGGTAGAGCACACGACTGAAAATCGTGGTGTCGCCGGTTCGATTCCGGCCCTCGCCATCTTTGCGCTACTCCTCCGCTGGGCCTCCGCCTAAGCCGATCTCGTTTCCGTCGGCGTCGCGGTAGGTGATCTTGCGGACGCCGTTCGAGTACGTCTCGCGGTTGGCGGGCTCGATTCCTCGTTCCGCTATCGCGGCCACCTCGCTCTCGAGGTCCTCCAGGAAGAGCGTGAGCACCGCGCTGCCCGCCCTCCCCGCGTCTTCGACGATGTACACGTATCCGTGGTCGATCTGCTCCCAGACCGCCTCGGTGTCGTGCGGGAGGAACGACGGCTCGGAGCCGAGCAGCGCCTCGTACCAGGGCCGCGCGGCCTCGAAGTCGCTGACGCAGATGCCGGCGAAGAGGTCCACCGTCGCCGCGAGCCTAGTTAGGTTCGTCGGGTGGACCTCGGTGTTCACCTGCCGCTGATCGAGTTCGGTGATGAGGGGGTGTCGTACGAGCGGCTGGGTGCCGCGGTGGACGCCGCCCGCGACTGCGGTTTCGCCGCGGTGTCCGCGAACGACCACTTCGTCTTCCAGCGGCCCTGGCTCGACGGCCCGACGGCGCTGGCGAGCGTGATCGAGCGCTCCGGCTCCATGACGCTCGCCACGACCGTGGCGCTGAGCACGCTCCGTGGCCCCGTCGCGCTGGCGAAGGCGCTCGCGGCGATCGACCTCCTGTCGGATGGCCGGCTGGTCGCAGCGTTGGGGCCGGGCTCATCGCCCCGGGACTACGAGCTCGTCGCCGTGGAATTCGACAACCGCTGGAAGCGGTTCGAGGAGTCGGTCGTGGTTCTGCGGGCGCTGCTCGAGCGCAAGCCGCCGCCGCAGGACGCCCGCTACTACCCACTGCCGGCCGACCTCCAGCTCCTGCCGGGGCCGGCGCAGCGGATCCCGTTGTGGATCGGCAGCTGGGGCTCCGTCGCAGGGCTCGCGCGGGTGGCGCGGGTGGCCGACGGCTGGCTCGCCTCGGCCTACAACACCACCCCCGAGGTGTTCGCCGAAGCGCGAGCGGACCTCCCCGGCGGGTTCCCGAACGCGCTGGCCACGATGTGGACCTGGGTCACCGACGACCGCGCCGACCGCGACCGCGTGCTGGCCGAAGTCCTCGGCCCGATGCTCAAGCGCGACCCTGCCGAGCTCGGGGGTCAGGTGTGCGTCGGGGGCCCGGAGGAGTGTGCGCGGCTGCTGTCGCGCTACGCCGAAGCAGGGTGTGACCGCGTCTACCTATGGCCGCTCGGCGACGAGCCCCGCCAGCTCGAGCGAGTGGCCCGCGAGGTGCTTCCGCTGGTCAGGAGCTGAGCCAGCCGCGCAGCTGCTCGTACACGCGCGGATGGTTGAGCAGGGCGATGTGTCCCGCACCGCCGAGGTGGAAGCCGTACTCCTCCTCGAACGGGATGCGGCGGGTGCGCCCGATGCCCGAGGCGCTGGGCTGAAGAACGAGCCAGTCGCCCACGAGCTTGCCCAGCGGATGCGACGGGCTGTGGGTCACCGTGGCCGAGACGAAGCAGTGGGTCACGTCCGGCAACAGCGGGACCTCCCGGACGGCGCGGGCCCGCAGGACGTCGCGGTCCTGATCGCGCCAGTCGTCGTCGACCAGCGAGCCGCGGCGCAGGTCGCGGATACCCGACGAGCGCCGGCGCAGGAAGTTGGCCACGGGCCGCGTCTCGGGGAGCTTGTCCAGGTAGGCGCTGCCGCGGTGGACCAGCTGCTCCAGCGGCGCGCCCATGTGCGGGGTGCCCAGCGTGACCGTCTGGCGCACGAACTCGATCCAGCGGTCCCCGCGCTCGGCGCCGATGCAGCACGCGCTGCGGGACACCAGCCCGCCCATCGAGTGCCCCACCAGGGCGATCTCCTCCAGCTCGACCGGCCAGCGGTCCACGAGGGACTCGAGCAGGTCGGCCAGCTCCAGGCCGTTCTCGGATATGTGGCGCCCGGTGTTGTAACGAAGGTGCACCGGCGTGGCGCCGATGTCGGCCCGCAGCCGCTCGCCGTAGCACTCGCGGCCGCCGAGGCACCACCAGTGCTCGGTTCCCATGAGCCCGTGGGTGAACACGACCATCCGCGGGCTCGGGTCGGCGGGCAGGTCCACGGGCTCGCCGCCCTCGCGGATGGTCATCGGCTCGACGAGGGCGCTCTCCTGCTCGGCGAGGACGTCGCCCCGCAAGCCCGCCAGAGCGGCCAGCGCCTTCGCGCCGCGCGGGTCCGAGGACACAGGCCGGCCCTCATCGAAGCGCCGGCGCGCGAGCATGGCGTCGCCGCCGACGCCGACGGCGCGGAAGCCCAGGCCAACCGTCTTGTAGGCCCCGCTCGAGATGGAGTCGTGGAGCACGCGCGCGGGCGTGCCGAGCGGCCCGACGAACGAGAACACGCGCTGGGAGACGCCGCGGTGGAAGCCGGCGATGCCGCCGACAGCCAGCGCCAGCTCGTCGAACGCGAGCTTGCTGAGCGCCCGTACCTCGTCGGCCGAGCGTTCGACGAGATCCGTGCCGGCTATGCCCGCCCCTCCGCCTCGTACTCGCGCAGGAAGCCCTCGAACAGGCGGCGGTGGCCCTGCTCGTCGTGGAGGATCGCGATCACCATGTCCTGCGTCACCGGGTCACGGCCCTCGGTGAACTCGATGATCTTCTCGTAATGGGCGATCGCGCCGGACTCGGCCTGGATCACGCCCTTGATCACGTGGACGATGTCGGTCTGGTGGTCGGGCGGCTGGAGGAAGTCCTGCTCGGCGGCGAAGTCCATCGAGCCCGGCACGACGCCGTACAGCTCCTTGATGCGCTGGCCGAACTGCTGCGCGTGGCCGAGCTCCTCCTGGATGTCCTCCTGGAGCGACTCGATGATCTCCTGGGCGCGCACGCCGTCCGGGTTGATGGAGTTGGCCGTGTAGCTGAGCACGGTCTCCATCTCCATCCAGTAGGCCTTGCGCAGCATCTCGAGCAGCTGCTCGCGGTCCTCGCTCGCTGCTTCGTCCAGGATCCCCTGGTTACCGCTGACTTCCGTCGACATGATCTCTCTTTCGGTTCGCGGTCTGCGGGAAGTATTACCGGGCTGCTGTCGCCCTGAAACGAAGGCGCCCCTAAGCTCCGGGCACGTGGAAGGGTCCACAGAGCTCGAGAAGATCGATCATCTCCCGGGGACGATCTGGGCGCGCCTCCGGGCCGAGCCCGAACGCGCGCCGGAGATCATCTCGCTGGCCGCCGCCGAGCGGTTCGGCCCCCACGCGGCCAAGTGGGTCGCCACCCACCAGGCCCACCACCAGCCCGCGGACCTCGCGCGCCTGGCGGTCAAGCGCCATGTGCGCATGGCCAGCCTGGAGGGCGGGGCGCTGGGCCTCGGCGGCGTGGTCACCACCGCGCCGGACCTCGTCGCGCTCGTGACGCTGCAGGCCCGGATGGTCTTCTTCATCGCCGCGGCGATGGGGTACGACCCCAACCACCCGATGCGCCCGGCCGAGCTGCTGGCGCTCCAGGGCGTCTATGAGACTCCGGCGGACGCCCGCCGGGGCCTGGACGGCGTGGGCCAGTCGATGGCCGTGGCGATGATGCAGACCCGCATGAACCGCAAGACAGGACGAGCGGATCGCCGCGCGGCTGATCAAGTTCGCGAGCAAGCGGATGGCCAAGCGCTACGCGGGGCGCTGGATCCCGCTGGTCGGCGCGCCGCTGGGCGCCATCGAGAACCGCGGATCCACCAAGGAGCTGGCGCAGCGCACCCTGGCCTTCTACGGCGCGGGCCCGTCTACACCGGGAGGGCCGCTCCACGCACCGTCTGTCCCTCGCTGGAGAGACAGAACCTGATCACCTCGCCGATCTGCCGCGGTGAGGTCCAGCCGCTGCGGTCGGAGTCGGGCATCGCGTCGCGGTTGGCGGCCGTGTCGATCATCGAGGGCAGGATCGCGTTGGCCCTCAGGCCCTCCTTGCCGTAGTCGGCGTTCAGCGCGCGCACGAACTCGAGCACGGCCGCCTTCGCCGTGAGGTAGCCGGCGGCGCCCGGGAAGGGCCTGTCGATGGCCTGCGCCGAGACGGCGACGAACCCGCCTCCGCCCCGCTCGAGCAGTCGGGGCACCGCGGCCCGCGCGACGTTGAAGGTGGTCTTCACGTTCAGGTCGAGCATGCGCGCGAAGTCCGCCGGATCGGTCTCGTGGACCTTGGGCCCGGACTCGAACCCGCCTACGAGGTGCGCCACCGCGGCGAGCCCGTCGATCTCGGCGATCGCGCGCTCGGCGTCGGCCGCGTCGAGCAGGTCGGCCTCCTCCCGGTCGAGCCCCGCGACCGTCCAGCCGGCCTCCTCCAGCACCTCGACCACACCGCTTCCGAGGCCGCCCTTGTAGCCGGTCACGAGGACCGTGTCAGGCATGGCGAGCGGGGGGCGACTTCACCTGCATGCAGGCTAAACCGTCCGAGTCCCGACCTACCTTGCAAAGCCCGATGGATCAGCCGTCGCTCATGTCCACGAAGCAGTTCGTCCGCGACCTGGTCGACGGCCAGGCGGTCGACTCGGTGTTCGTGGTGCGCGAGCAGGCGCGGCGCCAACGAAAGAACGGCGAGGCCTTCCTCAAGCTCAAGCTGGCCGACCGCTCGGGCGAGCTCGAAGCCGTCATCTGGGACGGGGTCGACACCTGCCTGGAGTGCACGAAGGCCGGCGAGGTCGTGCGCGTGTCGGGTCCCTACTCGGTCGACCAGCGCTACGGCGCGACACTTACGGTCCGGGCGGTGCGCGCCGCCGCGCCCGAGGAATACGACGCCGCCGAGCTCCGCGAGGTCTCGCCGATCCCGCTGGAGCAGATGCTCTCCGACCTCGATCACCTGATCGGCACCGTGCAGCACCCGCACCTGCGGCAGCTGCTGGACCTGCTGCTGGGCCCGGACTCGCGCACCGGTCGCAGCTGGCGGCTCGCCCCCGCGGCCAAGCGCTACCACCAGGCCTACCGCCACGGCCTGCTCGAGCACTGCCTGTCGGTCGCCCAGGGCGTCAGCGCCATGGCCGCGCTGTTCCCCGGCATCGACCGCGACGTCGCCGTCACGGGAGCTCTCTTGCACGACATCGGGAAGATCGAGGCCTACGCCCTGGTGGGCGAGAGCTACGACCTCACCGACGCCGGCCGCCTGGAGGGCGAGATCCCCCTCGGCTACTACCGGGTCCGCCGCGCCATCGAGGCCATCGACGGCTTCCCGGCCGACACCGCGCAGGCCGTGGTCCACATCATCCTGGCCCACCACGGCAAGCTCGAGCACGGCAGCCCCGTCACGCCCTGCACGCGCGAGGCCACCCTCGTGCACATGATCGACAACCTGGGCGGAACGCTCGGGAGCTTCGACCGCATCGAGAGGACCCTGGCCGAGGGCGAGAGCTGGTCGGGCTTCGACCGAGCCCTCTCCGGCTCGGCCTACTTCGGCCCGCGCGAGCAGGACGCCGCGCGCACCGA
Source organism: uncultured Thermoleophilaceae bacterium (assembly GCA_963810745.1). GTDB lineage: Bacteria > Actinomycetota > Thermoleophilia > Solirubrobacterales > Thermoleophilaceae > JACCZR01. Next base: position 296,207 of record CAWEOW010000009.1, on the reverse strand, counting down.
GGCCGCCTAGGCGGCCGCCAACGCCCGGGCCGCCTGCGACGGCGCTGGCGCGCCGTCGGGCCGGACCAGGAGCGATCCCCCGCGGGCGATGCCCAGAGCCCGTGCGGTCATCCCGTCGAGCTCCTGCACGTCGAGAGGCGCGGCGGACTCGACAGAGGCGGCGCCCCGCGCGTCGCCGCCCGGGCCGGTGAGCAGCGTGAGCCCGGGACCCGGCAGGTCGAGCGTCGAGACGAGGCCGTCCTCCGTCGGCATCCACACGTGCGGGATGCGCGCACCCAGGTCGACCCGCAGCTCTCGCGTGGCGTCGCGCCGCGAGCCGTTCGGATCCGCGGAGCGCTCGACGTTGTGCTCGGCCACCGGCCTGCGCTCTGACTCGTAGCTATCGAGCAGGTCCTCGCCGGCCCAGCCACGCAAGACCCAGGCCAGCTTCCAGCCGAGGTCGTAGCCGTCGTGGATCGCGGTGTTCATCCCGGTTCCGCCGCGCGGGGTGACCCGGTGCGCGGCGTCGCCGACCAGGAACACGGTGCCGCGGCTGTAGACGTCGGCCATCTGCGCCGCGAACGTGAACGAGCCGATGCGCTCGAGGCTCGGCCGCAGTCCGTCGACCCCCGCGCCCTGCCGGATCAGCCGAGCGATCCGCTCCGGCGTGAACTCGGACACCTGGCGCGCACCCGGCTCCCACATGACCCCGTAGAGCCAGCGGTCGGGCCGGCCGGAGGGCAGGAACATCCCTTCCTCGGGCTCGTCCACCACGTACAGGCCGTAGCGGTGCTCGCCGATCACGTCCCAGAGTGGGGCCTCGAAGACGGCGCTGACCGCCTCCGTCAGGCGGTCGGGCCCGCGCATCGGGATGTCCAGCGCCCGGCGCACCGCGCTGTGCGCTCCGTCGGCGCCGATCACGTAGCCGGCCTCGACGGTGCGCTCGTCGCCGCCCTCGACGTCGCGCAGGACCAGCTCGACTCTCCCGGCGTCGCTCTCCAGCGCCACGACCTCGGTGCCCAGCTCCACGCGCGCGGACGGGTAGGTGCGCAGGTGGTCGAGCAGGACCGGCTCCAGCTGGTCCTGGGGCACGCAGGCGGGTGACGTCGGGCTCAACACCGCGCTCTGGTCGCGGGTCGGGAAGCCCGCCGCGATCCCCTGGCCCGACCCCGCCTCGGCCAGCGTCGGCGAGAACCACAGCTGCCACTGGACCTCGACCTCGCGGTCGCGGATGTCGGCCTCGAGGCCCCAGGAGCGGAAGATCTCCATCGAGCGGGTGCTGACCGCCGTGGCGCGCGGCAGGGACGACAGCTCACGCCTGCGCTCCACTAGCAGGATCTCCACTCCGAGGCGAGCCAGCTCCACCGCGGCCGTGAGGCCCGCCGGTCCGGCTCCGACGATCACCACCGGGCTCTCCTGTCTCGCAAGCACAACGTCTCCTTTCATCGGACAGCCTGTATTCCATCGGACAGTATGTATTCCACGAGACTTCCTGTCAAGTCAAAGCTGTAAGATCTCCTTCGTGGCCACCCGCAAGTACGAGCAGCGCCTACGGGCCGAGGCGGCCGAGGAGACGCGCCGGCGGATCCTCGATGCGGTCTACGAGCGGCTGCGCGAGGAGCCCTCCCGCCCGGTGAGCGTCGACCGGGTCGCGCAGGAGGCGAAGGTGGCGCGTTCGACCGTGTACCTGATCTTCGGGTCCCGCGCCGGCCTGTTCGACGCGCCTCTGCGAGGACCTGTTCGAGCGGGCCGGCTACCAGCGCCTGCTCCAGGCGAAGAAGTTCCCCGACGCTCGCGACGACCTCCGCCACGGCGTGCGCACCGGCGTCGAGATGTTCGCCGCCTTCCGCGACGTCGCGCGGGCGCTCTACTCGATGGCCGCGCTGGACTCGGAGGCCACCGGCGGCGCGATCAAGCGCGTCGAGGAGGAGCGCGCCCGTGGCATGGCGCGCGTGGCCGGGCGGTTGGAGGAACAGGGCCACCTCCGCGACGGCGTCGACGCCGAGCAGGCGGCCGACCTCCTCTGGGTCCTCACCAGCTTCGACAGCTTCGACGCGCTCTACACCGGCCGGGGCCTGTCGGTCGACGAGGTGGCCGAGCGGCTGTTCGTCACCGCCGAGCGGACGCTTCTGCGTTAGGCGCCAATCCGCGCGCCACCGCCTCGGCCAGTCGAGTGGCCGCCTCGACGGTGCCGTAGTCGAGGTTCTCGGGCGTGTCGCTGGGCAGGTGGTAGTTGGCCAGCGAGCGCCACTGCGTCAGCGAGGTGAGCGCCGCCGTCGGGTAGCCCGCGCGGCTGGGGATGATCGAGTCGGTCGACGCCCGGGCCCGCAGGCCGCGCTCCAACTCGACGCCCGCCTCGCGCGCCCACTCGCCTATTCGGTCGCGGTACTCCGGGCCGGCGTAGTCCTCCATCCACATCGGGCCCTCGGCCTCGAGCATGCCGAGGTTGGGCGAGCCGACGGTGTCGGGGACCAGGAAGTAGGTGCTCTCGGGCGGCAGCTCGCCGGCGTGGCTCGCCATGAAGCCGCGGATGCCGTCCTGCAGCGTCTCCTCGGCGCCGCAAGAGACCAGCCACACGTCCAGACCCTCAAGCGGCTCGTCGCGCAGCATCTCCGCGAGCGCGACGATCAGGGCGCAGGCCGAGAGGTTGTCGTTTGCGCCCGGCACGGTCTCGTTGCGCGCGATGTCGGCCATCAGCGCGACGCCCAACGCGACGAGCGCCAGGCCGGCGAGCTGCGGCGCGCGCCGGCCGGTGGCCGAGCCGGCCAGCACCACGGCCAGCGAGCCGGGGGCGAGCCACCACTGCGGCGGCGAGGTCTTGCGGCCCTCGATCAGCCACGGCGCCACCTCCCACACCTTCTTCTGCACCGACTGGTCGAAGAGGACGCCCGTCTGGGCGGCGTCGTGGTGGGCCAGCACCACCAGCTTGCGCGCGCTCGCCGGATCGCCCGCGCGGGCGAGGACGTTGACGGTGCGCCGCTCGCGGCGCACCAGGCGGCGCACCACGCGTGGGCCGTTCTGCGCCTCGTCGAAGATCCCTGCGACGGAGAGGAGCGAGACCGCGGCGCCCAGCTTGCGGCGCCCCGCCAGGCCCAGCAGGCCACCGAGCACTCCCACGGCGGCGAGCCCGGCGGAGGTGGGCGCGAACGTGCCCCAGCTCGGCTCCTCCTCGAGTGCCACGTCGCGACAGCCGGCGGCCCGCAACCGCTCGGCGAGCCACTCCGCCGCGCGACGCTCGCCGGGAGAGCAGGGTGTCCGATCCAGAGGCGCAAGCGCCTCGACCACCTCGCGCAGCGTTGCGGCGGGAACCTCGGCCACTAGCGCTTGAGGCGGAGCTTCTTCTTCTCGACGCGGCGGGTGCCGCTGGTGTCGGTGGCGGTCACGCGCACCTCGACGGCGGTGCCGCGCGTGAGGCGGCGCAGCTTGGCGGCGGTGCGGCGCGAGAAGCGGAAGCGGATTGACCGCCCCGAGCCGCCGGCGGCGTCGCTCGCGCGCACGCGGGACACCACGGGCACGCGGCCCCGGATGCGCGCCTTGCGCGCCGAGCGCCGCGGCAGCACGAGCTCGGCGCGGAAGCCGCAGTCGGCGTTGCAGGAGATCCGGCCCCGGAGACCGCGCCGCAACACGCGCCGCAGGCTGGTGCGCCGGCCGGGGAAGCCGCCGAAGCCGATGTCGGAGAGCCGCTCCGGCTGCGCCGCGGGCGCGGGGAATGACGGGAGGGCCGGCAACGGAGAGGCCGGGCCTCCCCCGGTCGCGGCGGCAGCGATCGGGCCGGCATCGGGGCTCTGCAGATAGGCGAAGCCGCCACCGCTCTCGTACCGACGGCCACAGAAGACGGCCGCTCCAGCCGTGCCTGCCGGAAGAGTGATGCTCGCCGTCGAGCCGGGAAGTAGGGATAGCTCGGAGCCCTCGACGAGGACCCAGACGTACCGAGGGGTTGCCGATCCGAGCGATGGCGCGCTGCACGTGACCTGAGCTCCCTCCCGCAGGGTCCCGGTCACGCTGACTGCCCCGGCGGGCTAGGGCGGGTCGACCACGGGCGGGCTCGTCAAGAGGGCGGTCGTACCGGCCTCGCTGACCTCCGTGTAGACGCCGGGCCTCACCCCGCAGAAGAACCCGAAGCTCGTAATCCCCGCGAGCTTGGGCGCCTTTCCGGCGCCAGGCTGCGTATCGAGCGCCAGGGGACCGCCGCTGTCCCCCTGGCAGGTGTCGGGCACGAACGACCCACTCGTGTTCGACCCCGCACAGAGCATTGCCTCGGCCGTAGAGGTCCGGATACACGTCGTCGCACGTCGAATCGGAAACCAGCGGCACCTGGGTCCTCTGAAGGATCTCGCTGGTGCTGTCCTCGTCGGTGGGGTCGGTCAGGCCCCAGCCGGAGACGGTGGGACGGTCGGCCGGAGCGGCGGCGAACGCGGCCGCAGTCTCAGCCGGCGTTGCCAGCGGGATCGCCGCGGTCTCCGGTCCAGAGAGGTCGAGCGGCGAGCTCAGGGTCAGAATCGCGCTGTCGTACTCGTTGCTGAGCAGATTGCGCAGGTAGCGCGGATCGGCCGTCACGCGGGCGACTCCGCTCTCGTCCATGTCGTCGCCGTCGTTCGCTCCCACGTCCCTGTCGACCCCCCCGGTGAAGACCTGCACCTGGGAGGGGCCCACGATGGAGGGCAATTCGGAGTCGGCCATCACGCAATGAGCCGCAGTGACCACATGTGTGGCGTCGAGGATCGACCCTCCGCACATGAAGCCCGCCCCCGCTCCGAGGTCGACCTCCACAAGTGCCTGATACGGGATCTCGCCGACCGAGGCATCACTGCCCGCGATGACTCGCGGCTGAACCTCCTGTGCCGCCGCGGAGGGGGCAGCCGCGAGGACGGCGGCAAGGATCAACAGGGGGCGAAGAAAGCGGCTCACGGGCTCTGTGAAGCAAAGCACCGAACGGGCCGGAGTTGCGCAACTTCGCCAAATAGCGGCGTGTCTGCACAGGTCCGGTGGCCGCCTTTGCGCCCGTCCGTATGCTCGACCCTCATGGCGAAAGACACCGAGAAGCTCATCCGCCAGCTGTCGCTGATCTCGTTCCTGATGGCCGAGCGTCGCCCCGTTTCGGCCCTCGAGATCAAGCAGGACGTGGAGGGCTACTCGAACATGAACGACGAGGCCTTCGCGCGCCGCTTCTACGCCGATCGCGCCGAGCTCGACTCGCTCGGGATCGAGCTGAAGGTCGACAAGCCGAGCGAGGGCTTCTACGAGGCCGAGAACTACTCGCTGCCGCCTGAGAACTTCTACCTGCCGGCCATCGAGTTCACCGACAACGAGCTGGGCGCCCTGCGCACGGCGCTGTCGCTGCTCGACGGCGAGTTCGCCTACGCCGAGCCGCTGCGCCTCGCGCTGCAGCAGCTCTCCTGGGGCAAGCCCTCTCCCCTCAACGCGCCCGAGACCAGCTCGGTGGCCCTGGCGGTCACCGCGAGCCCCGGCGGGCGCGAGCTCTCGCAGCGGCTGTCGAAGATCGAGACCGCGATCTTCCGCCGCAAGACGATCCTGTTCGACTACTACACGATCGGCCGGGACGCCGAGGAGCCGCGCAAGGTGGACCCGTACCACCTGCTCTTCCGCGGCGGGCAGTTCTACCTGATCGGCCACTCGCACGAGCGCGGCGCCGAGCGCGTGTTCCGCATCTCGCGCATCCGCGGCAAGGTCGGCTACTCCAGCAAGGCCGAGCACGACTTCTCGCGCCCCGACGACTTCGACCCGCGCGTGTACGCCACCCGCACCGACTGGCAGCTCGGCGACCAGGTCGGCACCGCGCGCGTGTGGATCTCCGACCGCATCGACTGGCTGGTGCTGCGCCACTTCGGCCACGCCGGCGAGATCGAGCAGACCGACGACGGCGTGATCTTCGAGACGCCGTACGCGAACTCCCGCCAGCTCGTCTCCTGGGTGCTCGGCCTCGGCGGCCGCGCCCGGGTGCTCGACCCGCCGGAGCTCGTGGAGGAGGCCGAACAGCGCCTGCGCGCCGTAGTCGACGGCCACGAGGAGGCGCCGGAGCTCGCCAAGCCGGTCCCCCGCCGCCAAGAGGCGCCGGAGGAGGAGCTCGACGTCCGCGGCGAGGCCAACATCCGGCCCGAGCGCTTCGCGCGGCTCGTGACCCTCGCCGGCCTGCTGATCGAGGCCGCCCGCGCGGGCGAGAAGCTCAACCTGCGCGAGCTGTGCTCGAACCTGCAGCTGTCCGAGAACGAGCTCAAGCAGGACATCGACGTGCTGAACGTCGTCAACTTCGGCGGCGGCTCGTACGTGCTCTACGCCGAGGTGCAGGGCGACGACGTGGAGGTCGACCCCGAGCCCTACGGCGACAACTTCGCCCGCCCCGCCCGCCTGCTGCCGCTCGAGGCCAAGGCGCTCGTGGCCGCGATCGACCTGATCGGCGAGCACCTGCCCGAGGGCTCGCTGTCCAGCGCGCGCCAGAAGGTGGTCGACGCGCTGGGCGAGGACCCGGCCTCCGAGGGCCTGCAGATCACCACCGCCCGCGGCGACGACTCCGATGTGGCGCGCGTGATGAGCGGTGCCATCGCCGAGCAGCGCCTGGTGGAGATCGACTACTACAAGGAGAACGAGGACGAGTTCACCGCGCGGACGATCGAGCCCTACAAGCTCATCAACGGCCAAGAGGGCTGGTACGTGCACTGCTACGACCTCGAGCGCGACGCGCCGCGTTCGTTCCGCCTCGACCGCATCCGCGAGGTGCGCGCGCAGGACGAGACCTTCGAGCCGCGCGAGGGCGTGGAGCCCGACGTGAGCGGCTGGCCCAGCACCGGCGAGGTGCCCGAGTCGCTGCCCGCGCGCGTATGGATCTCCCCCGAGCGCGCCCGCTGGGCCCGGGAGGACCGCCGCGTGGTCGAGGAGCTGGCCGACGGGGCCGTGGTCGTGGAGCTGCAGTACGCCGGGGGCGACTGGCTCGCCCGCGAGATCCTCAAGGAGGCCGGCGACGCCATCGTCCTGGAGCCCGAGGAAGCGCGGGAGTCGGTGCGAGAGGCGGCCACCGAGCTCGCCGGCGCGCCCCGCTAGGGCCGGGGCGCCGCAGAGCGCCCGCGTAGGGCGCGCAACATGAGATCGCCCGCGCGGGGCGAGATGCCGTGGACAATCCGCAGCAGGCGCACGGCGGGCGGATAGTGCACCGCGCGCTTGTCCTCGGCCACGGCGGCCACCACGCGTTTGGCCAGCTCCTCGGCGGGCGCCGCCTCGTCCGCCTTGTACCAGGCGGGCATCGTCTCGCGCTCGTGCGCGTGCAGCTGGCTCTTGATCTCACCGGGGAACACGGTGGTCACCGAGACCCCCGTGCCGGTCAGCTCGTGACGCAGCGCCTCCGAGAAGGCGCGCTGCGCCGCCTTGGTCGCCCCGTACACCGAGGCCTGGGGAAAGGCGCGGAACCCAGCCCCGGACGACACGACCACGACATGGCCCCTGCCCCGTTCGAGCATCCCCGGTAGGACCGCATTCACCGTGTGGAGCGTGCCGGTCCAATTGATCTCGGTCATCTGCGCAGCCCGTTCGGGCGCCAGCTCGCTGAAGTCCTGGTAGTGGGCGACGCCGGCGTTGGCCACCACCACGTCCACCCGGCCGAAGCGCTCCACCGCCGCGGCCAGCGACTTCGGATCGGTTACGTCGGCCATCAGGGCCATGTGGCCCGTCACCCGGGAGCGACCCGACGTCCGGCTCTGAGCGCGCCAGCAGTCCGACCGTTGCTCCTTGCTCGGCGAACGCGCGGGCCAGAGCCGCGCCGATGCCCTTCGACGCGCCCGTCACCAGGACCCGCGTGCCCGCCTCGACCCTCACGAGCGGATCGTACGTAGCCTTGCCCGCCATGGAAGCGAGCAACGGCAACGAATTCCAGAGCGTGGCTTGGGTGCTGAAGGGCATCACGGGCTCGGAATCGGCCGGCCTGCTGCGGCTGAGCGGCGGCCGGCTGACCCTGGTTGGCGAGAACGGCACCGCCTTCGACGTGCCCGTGAACGAGGTCAGCGACCTGACCTTCCCCTGGTTCTACTTCTCGGGCGGGATGAAGCTCAAGGCGGCCGGTACCCCGTACCGCCTCTCCTTCGTCAAGCCCAACAACCAGAACAGCTATGTCGCCGGGCGCGCGGCCAACGAGATCGTGCCGGGCGCCGGCATGGTCGCGGTGGCGGACATCGCCGGCGACATCCGCAAGGGGCGCAGCGCCGGCAAGGAGTGGAAGCGGCTGCTGGGTTGAGCCGCCGGGACCAGATCAAGATGAGCGACGAGGAGGTCGTGGACTTCCTCGCCGAGCAGAAGACGGTGATCTGCGCCACGCTCGGCCCCAGCGGGCGCCCGCACCTGATGCCGCTCTGGTACGTCAACGACGGGCTCGAGCTGAGCGGCTGGACCTTCGCCAAGTCGCAGAAGGCCAAGAACCTGGAGCGCGACCCGCACGCGACCCTGCAGGTGGAGGACGGCCTGGAGTACCACGAGCTGCGCGGCGTGATGCTGGAGTGCGACGTCCACGTGGAGCGCGAGACCGAGCGCGTCGCCGAGGACTACGGCTTCCCGCTGCTGGAGCGCTACGTGGGAGATTCCGGGGAGGCCCGCGACGCGTTTCGCGAGCAGGCCAAGAAGAGGATCGGCATGCGCTTCACGCCTACCCGCGTGGTCTCCTGGGACCATTCCAAGCTTGGTGGCGACTATTAACCGAGACGAGACGTCGAGGAACCCCATCGGAACCGCGGGGCAGGATGCCCCGCGGAGGTAATTCCAGATGAAGGGCCTCATTCTCAGCGGCGGCAAGGGCACTCGCCTGCGCCCGCTCACCCACACCTCCGCCAAGCAGCTGGTGCCGGTGGCCAACAAGCCCGTGCTCTTCTACGGGCTGGAGGCGATGGCCGCGGCGGGCATCGGCGAGGTGGGGATCATCGTCGCGCCCGAGACCGGCGACGAGATCCGCGCGGCCGTCGGCGACGGCTCGCAGTTCGGCATCGAGATCACCTACATCGACCAGGCCGAGCCGCTGGGACTGGCCCACGCCGTGCTGACCGCCGAGCCGTTCATCGGCGACTCGCCGTTTGTCATGTACCTGGGCGACAACCTGCTGCGCGACGGCATCACCGACCTGGTGGACACCTTTCGCTCGGACTCGCCCGACGCGCTGATCCTGCTCACCCCGGTGCCCGACCCCGAGAACTACGGCGTGGCGCACCTCAACGGCGACGGCCAGGTGGCGCGGCTGGTGGAAAAGCCCCCGCAGCCCGAGTCCGACCTGGCGCTGGTGGGCGTCTACATGTTCAACCCGAGCGTCTTCGAGGCCGCGCGGGCGATCGAGCCCTCGGCGCGCGGCGAGCTCGAGATCACCGACGCGATCCAGTCGCTGGTCGACTCCGGCCGCCGCGTGGACCCCCATGTGGTGCACGGCTGGTGGAAGGACACCGGCCAGGTGCAGGACATGCTCGAGGCCAACCGGCTGATCCTCGACGACATCGCCGAGCGCTCGGAGGGCGAGCTGATCGACTCACGCGTGGAGGGCCGCGTGGCGATCGAGCCCGGGGCCAAGCTCGTGCGCAGCACCGTGCGCGGGCCGGCGATCATCGGCGCGAACTCCAAGCTCACCGACGCCTACATCGGCCCCTACACCGCGATCGCCGAGGACGTGACCATCGAGGGCGCCGAGCTCGAGCACTCGATCGTGCTGGCGGGCTCGGAGGTCCGTGACCTCGACTACCGCATCGAGGCCAGCCTGATCGGCAAGAACGTGCGCATCGCGCGCGGGCCCGCGCTGCCCAAGGCGCACCGCTTCGTGGTGGGCGACAACGCGGAGATACAGATCCTCTGAGTCTGAGCCTGTGTTCGAAGTAGACGCCGGCTCCTTCCTGGCGATCGTCACTGTCGCGCTGGTGGCGGCGGCGCTGGCCACGTTCATCTCGCCCCGCATCGCGATCCCGGTCGTGGTGCTGGAGCTGGTGCTCGGGATCGTCATCGGGCCGCAGGTCCTGGGCCTGGCCGACTCCGACGACTTCATCGACTTCTTCTCGAGCCTCGGGCTGGGGATGCTCTTCTTCTTCGCCGGCTACGAGATCGAGTTCGAGCGGGTCAGGGGCCGGCCGCTGCTGCTCGGGTGCATCGGCTGGGTCATCTCGCTGGCGCTGGCCTACGCGCTGGGCGGCCTGCTGGCAGTCACCGGCGTCGTGATCAGCGGCATCTTCGTCGGGACGGCGATGGCCACCACCGCGATCGGAACCCTGATCCCGATCCTCACCGACGCCGGCGAGCTGCGCACCCGCTTCGGCAGCTACCTGCTCGCCGCCGGCGCCGCGGCCGAGTTCCTTCCCATCGTCCTCACCACGGTGCTCTTCTCCACGAAGGGCGCGCTCGCCAACGCGCTGCTGCTGCTGGCCTTCGTTGCTCTCGCGGTGGTAGCCGCCGTGATCGCCGTCCGCGGTTCCAAGCGGGGCGCGGACCTGTTCGAGCGCGGCCTCGAGACCAGTGGCCAGCTGCCGGTGCGGGCGGCCGTGCTGGCGGTGTTCGGCCTGGGTGCCCTGGCCGCCGAGCTGGGCTTGGAGCTGCTGCTGGGCGGCTTCGTCGCGGGGGTGATCACGCGGTTGGCGTTGCGCGGCCAGGAGGTGCCGGTGTTCGAGTCCAAGCTCAAGGCGGTGGCCTATGGCTTCTTCATCCCGTTCTTCTTCGTGGTGAGCGGCGTGGAGTTCAACCTCGACGCGCTCCTGAGCTCGACTCGCGGGCTGCTCCTGCTGCCCATCTTCCTCGGGCTCTTCCTGATCGTGCGCGGCTTGCCCGCGATGCTCCTCTACCGCGACCTCGGAACCCGCGCGCGCGCGTCGCTGGCGCTGTTCGCCTCCACCCAGCTTCCGCTGGTCGTAGCGATCACCACGCTGGCCACCGACGGAGGTCACATGCGTACGTCCACGGCCGCGGCGTTGGTGGGCGCGGCGATCCTCTCCACCACGATCTTCCCGCTGCTCGCGCTCCGGCTGCGCGGCGACCGGTCCGACTCGGTTAGCCTCGCCACGTCATGAGGGCGCTGAGAGGCGGGGTGATTGCGGGGCTGCTCGCCCTCGCCGTCGTCCCTGCTTCGGCCCAGGCCGCGGAGCTGCGCGCCGGCGTCGGCAAGGCCGACGTCACGCCGCGCACCGGCTACTACCTCGGCGGCTGGACCCGCGCGGATCGCGTGGCCAAGGGACAGCACACCCGCCTGCACTCCCGCGCGCTGGTGCTGCGCAACGGGGACCGCAAGGTCGCGCTGGTCCAGCTGGACCTGTTCATGATCCCCGCGGGAATGGTGCGCCACATCGGTGAGGCCCTCGCCTCGCGCGGCTTCTCGGAGCGCAACATCCTCATCTCCGCCTCGCACACCCATTCGGGCCCGGGTGGCTACGCCAACTACCCGACCTTCAACACCGCGGCGCCGGCACTGAGCACGGCGCAGGACCCGTCCACGATCGTGGGGCTGCTGAGCCCTCCGCCGGCCGACCGCCAGCTCTACACCTTCATCGTCAAGCAGATCAGCAAGGCGATCATCCGCGCCGATCGCGACCAGGCCCCTGCTGTCGCCGGCTGGGGTCAGGGCGAGCTCGGCAACCTCACGCGCAACCGCAGCGTCGAGGCCCACCTGCACAACCACGGGATCACCCGGGAGTACGGGCAGGGCCGCGCCTCCGAGGACCCGGAGGGCGCAGGCCACACGATCGACCCCAGCGTCGACGTGCTGCGCGTCGACAAGCTGGTGCGCCGGCGCGGCAGCCGGCGCAAGCGGCGGGTGCCGATCGGCGCCTGGTCGAACTTCGCCGACCACGGCACCGTCACCAAGTCCTCGTTCCCGTACTACAACCAGGACCACCACGCGTCAGCGATGAAGGTGTTCGAGGACCAGGTGCGTGAGGAAGGCCGGGTGCCTGCCCGCCAGGCGGTCATCAACGTCTACGGCAACAGCAACGAGGGCGACATGTCGGCGGGCCTGGACTTCACGGGACCGGCGGGCTCGGACACCGTGGGCCGGGTCGAGGCACGGAACATGCTGGCGGCCTGGCGCCGGGCCGGCCGCCGCATGGGCAGCCGCTTCCCGCTCGACCTGCGCTGGACCCGGACCTGCTTCTGCGGCCGCCAGACCAAGACCGGGCCGGCGGCCGCCCGGCCCGAGGTCGGGTTGCCGTTCTTCACGGGCTCGGAGGAGGAGCGCGGACCGCTGTTCGACATCACCCAGGAGCACTTCGAGGGCCGCCGCAGCCCGGTGTCGTCAGGCCCGCACGGCCACAAGCTGGGTGTCCAGGGCATCCCCGGCGAGGTGCCGCCGGCGGTGCCGCTGATGGCGGTGCGGATCGGCAGCCGGCTGCTCATGTCCTACCCGGGCGAGAGCACCAAGGAGGTCGGCGCCCGGCTGCGCGCCGAGGTCGGCTCCGCCGTCGCGGGCTCGGGCATCAGCCGCGTCGTGGTCTCGGGGCTGGCCAACGAGTTCATCCTCTACTTCACGACGCCCGAGGAGCACGACCTCCAGCACTACGAGGGCGGCCAGACGCTGTTCGGGCGCTCGGCCTCCACGCTGATCAACGAGGACTCCGCCGCCCTGGCCGGCCGGCTGGTGCGCGGCCTGCCCGCCCCCGACCCGTTCCCGCTCGACCCCACCAACGGCGTGCGCCCGGACGGGCCGCCCTACCCGTCGGGGGCGGCGTCGGGCAGCGTGCTGGAGCAGCCCGCTCCGATCGTGCGCCGCTTCGGCCGGGCGGCCTTCGCCTGGCAGGGCGGGCCGCAGGGCCTCGACCGACCGGTCGAGCGCGCCTTCGTCAACGTGCAACGGCACTTCCCGCGGCGGGGCCGCCGCCGCGCGCTGTGGCGCACGGTCCGCGACGACCTCGGCCTCGAGATCCTGTGGACGGTCGACGAGCAGGGGCGCTACCGCGCGGTGTGGGAGAGCTCCTACTGGGCCAAGCGCGGGCGGTACCGCTTCGTGGTCACCGCCAAGCGCTACCGGCTGACCTCGCGGCCCTTCCGGCTGGGCACCAGCGACGCGCTGCAGGCCCGCACGGAGGGCTCTTCCGGGGGCACCGGGGCCGTGCGTCTTCTATACCCGAAGGCGGTGAAGGATCGCGACATCACCTCCCGGCCCCCCGCCCCCGACGGCGGGGCCGTCCGCGTGCGGGTCGGCTCGCGCTCGATCCGCGTCACCCAGCGCCACGGGTCGGTCTTCCGCTTCCCCGCGCCGGCGGGCGCCCCGGTGTCGCTCGAGGCGGCGCGCGACCGCCACTACAACTACGTCGGCGCGCCATGAGGCTGCTCGTACTGGGCGCGGGCGGCATGCTCGGCCGCGATCTCGTCGTGGCCGGCGAGCAGACGGGGCACGAGGTGACCGGCTTCACGCGCGCCGAGGTCGACGTCACCGATGCCGCGGCCGTGGAACGCGCCGTCGAGCGCTCGGCTCCCGAGTGGGTCGCCAACTGCGCGGCGTTCACGCGCGTGGACGACGCGGAGGCCGAGGCCGAGGAGGCGCTGCGCATCAACGGCGACGGCGCCGGGGTGGTCGCCCGGGCGGCGGGGGCCGCCGGCGCCACCGTCCTGTTCCCCTCCACCGACTACGTCTTCGACGGTGAGAAGCAGGACGGCTACGTGGAGTCCGATCCCGTGGCGCCGCTGTCGAGCTACGGGCGCTCCAAGCTGGCCGGCGAGCAGGCCAGCGAGGGGCACCTGGTGGTGCGCACGTCGTGGCTGTTCGGCGTCGGGGGCCGCAACTTCGTCGAGACCATGCTGGGGCTGGCCGAGCGCCGCGACCACCTCCAGGTGGTCGAGGACCAGCGCGGCGCACCCACCTTCACCGCGCACCTCGCCGGCGGGCTGGTCCAGCTCATGGAGGCCGACGCCCGGGGCACCCGGCACCTGACCGCGGCCGGCTCCTGCTCGTGGCGCGAGTTCGCCGAGGCGATCTTCGAGCGCAGCGGGGCGGCTGTTCGCGTGGAGGGATGCACCACCGAGGACTTCGGCGCCCCCGCTCCGCGGCCGCGGCACTCCGTGCTGCGCTCCGAGCACGCCGACACCCCGCGCCTGCCGCACTGGAGCGAGGGGCTGGACGCCTATCTGGCGGCGAGGGTGCCGGCGTGAGGCTGCTCGTCACCGGCGGCTGCGGCTTCATCGGCTCGGCCTACGTGCGCCTGGCGCTGGCCGAGGGCCACCAGGTCCGGGTGCTCGACAAGCTCACCTACGCCGGGCGCGAGGAGAACATCGAGGGCACCGGCGCCGAGCTGGTGGTGGGCGCGATCGAGGACCCCGCCGTGGCCGGCGAGGCGATGGAGGGCTGCGACGCGGTGGTGAACTTCGCCGCCGAGTCCCACGTGGACCGCTCGATCGCCGACCCCGAGGCCTTCGCGCGCACGCACGTGATCGGGACCGGGGTGCTGCTGGACGCGGTGCGCGAGCGCGGCATCGGGCGCTTCCTGCAGGTCTCCACCGACGAGGTCTACGGCTCGATCGAGTCCGGCTCGTTCACCGAGACCTCCCCCATCCAGCCCTCCTCGCCCTACTCGGCGACCAAGGCCGCGGGCGACCTGCTCGTCTCAGCCCACGTGCACACCTACGGCATCGAGGCGGTCATCTGCCGCGGCTCGAACAACTACGGACCGCGCCAGTACCCCGAGAAGCTGATCCCGCTGATGGTGCTAAACGCCCTGCACGGCGACCCCTTGCCCGTCTACGGCGACGGGCGCCAGGTGCGCAACTGGCTCTACATGGAGGACTTCGCGCGCGCCATCCACACCGTGCTGGAGTCCGGGCGCCCCGGCGAGGCCTACAACGCCGGCGGGCCCGACGAGATGGAGAACATCGACGTGGTCAGGCGCATCCTCGAGCTGACCGGCCGCGACGAGTCGCTGATCGAGCACGTCACCGACCGCCCCGGCCACGACCGCCGCTACTCGCTGGGCTCGGAGAAGATCCGCGAGGAGCTGGGCTGGCAGGCCGCGGTGCGCTTTTCCGAGGGCCTCGAGCAGACCGTCGCCTGGTATCGCGACAACGAGTCGTGGTGGGGCCCGATCCGCTCGGGCGAGTACCGCGAGTACTACGAGCGCCAGTACGGGCGGGCGCTGGGCTAGCTCGAGTCGAACACGGCGAAGACCACGAGCGCCAGGAACAGCGCGCTCCAGGCCACCACCGCCGCGGGGCCCATCCGTCCCGCCCGCAGGCGCCACAGCGCGAGCGCGCCGCCGATCAGGCCGAGCACGCCCGCCGCCACCGCGGCCGGCTCGAGCTTCCACTCGGTCACCGCCAGGCCGAAGGCGACCGGCACCGAGGCCTGGAAGGCCATAGCGCCCACCACGTTGCCCACCGCGAGCTTGTCCTTGTCCTCGCGCATCCAGATGACGGTGTTGAGCTTCTCGGGGAGCTCGGTGGCCAGGGGCGCGAGGATCAGCGAGAGCACCAGTGGCGCGACGCCCAGGCTCTCGGCGACCTTCTTGATCTCCTCCACGAACAGCTCGGCGCCGCCGACGATCATCAGCAGCCCGATCACCAGCTGCCCGACGAGCTGCAGCGCGTTGGGCGGGTCCTGCTTCGAGGTGTCGAAGTACAGCGGCTTGGGCTCCTCCTCCTCGGCGTCGCCCTCCTTCTTGATCGTCCGGCGCACGTACCAGCCGTAGGCGATCAGCAGCGCCGCGGCGCCCACGTAGTGCAGGGGCTTGGAGTCGACCAGGCCCAGCGCGATGCCGGCGGCGAAGCAGGGCAGGAAGAAGCCGAGGTCGCGGCGGACGGTGCGCTGGTCGGCGTCGATGCCGCGGCCGGTCTTGCGGCGGGAGGCGAAGGCCAGCGCAGACCCGGCGATGAGCACCATCGCGACCGTGCCGAGCATGAACGGCGCGCCGATGATCGCGCCGATCGCGACCTCCTCGCCCTCGGCGCCGGCGAGCACCGCGACGATCGGGATCAGCGACTCCGGGAGGGCGGTGCCGACGGCCGCGAGCAGGCTGCCCACCGCGCCGTGGCCGAGGTTGAGTCTGCGCCCGGTCCACTCGACCGCGTTGGTGAACAGAATCGCCCCGACGACGATCAGGACGAAGCTCGCGATGAGGAGGAGGACGGTCACGGCCAGCTACGCCCTACCCGCTCTGGCACTTTTGCCATGCTCGTCCGATGCGGTGGCGGTTGTTCGCGGTGGTGGGGGCGTTGCTCGTCGCGCTGTCGCTGACCGCGATCTCCACGGCCCAGGAGGGCCCGCCCGAGCCCTCGCCGCCGCTCGTCGGCGCGCCTCCGCTGTTCCCGCCCGCTCCCGGCGAGCTGGTCGTGTGGAGCCGCTCGAAGGCCGTCGGCAAGCCCTGGCGCGGGCGGCTGGTGCGGGGCGTGAAGCTCCCCTCCTACGGAGCCGACTGGTTCACCTACGACTGGGGCAACCACAGCGTCCCCAACCGCATCTGGCGCCGCTACGGGCACGAGCGCATGGTGCGGATGCTGCTGCGAGTGGTGGGTGAGTTCCGCCGCGCACACCCGGAGGCGCCGCGCATCGGCATCGCCGACCTCTCGCGCCCTCGCGGCGGATCGTTCGGGCGCCGTTACGGCGGGCTGGGCCACGCCTCGCACCAGAACGGCCTGGACGTGGACGTGCTCTACCCCCGGCTGGACCGCCAGGAGACTCGACCCGAGCGAGTGCGCCAGATCGATCGGGCACTGGCCCAGGATCTGGTAGACCGCTTCGCACAGGCAGGGGCCCAGAGGGTGTTCGTGGGACCAAGGACTCGGTTCCGCGGCAAACGGGGCGTGGTATCCAAGCTGCGCAACCACGACGACCACATGCACGTGAGGATCAAGCCGCGTAGGGGCAAGGACGCTGAGACGCCCGACCCGACCCGGACTGTGTGTCCGCCCCGCTCGCCACGCGTTGGTCCTGGACCTCGACGGCAACGACACCGGGTTGGTGAACGCTCCGCGGCAAGGCCACGGTCGTCGACCGGCGGAGCCGACGACGACCAGTTGGTGGGCGGGACCCAGAACGACAACTTCGCCGGCGGTGCGGGGACGGACCGCGTCGCCTACGTCGGCGTCAGCGCCGCCGGGATCACCCGCAACATCGGCGTCACGGCGACGCTGCCCGAGACCGGAAACTCGACCGGCAACGGGCAGCCCGGTGAGTCCGACACGATCCAGGAGGACGTCGAGGGGCTCATCGGCGGCAACGGCGGCGACACGCTGAACGGCAACGGCGACGCCAACCTGATCGCGGGCGCCGCCCCCGAGGGCACCCCGATGGTCACCACGACCCCCGCGGGCAACGACACGATCGACGGCAAGGGCGGGGCCGACTCGCTGCTGGCCGGCGACTCGGGCAGCGTCACCGGCGGCCCCGGCGCCGATCAGATTGTCGGCGGGCGCAGCACCTCCGCCACCACGACCGTGCACGGCGGCGACGACAGCGACACGATCGTCTCCGGGCTCGGCGACGACAACCTCTTCGGCGACGGCGGCTCGAACACGCTCGCCTACGCCTCGGTGGCGCAGGGAGGCCTCACGGTGCTGAATCGCGGCACCAACGGCGTCACGGCGCGGCTGCCGAACAGCGGCCAGACCGCTCCCGGCGGGCGCACGGGCGGCGCGGAGAACGACACGGTCCACGACAGCTTCTCCACCCTCGTGGGCTCCAACGGCAGCGACGCGCTCGCCGGCAGCGACCGCGGCGACATCATCCTGGGCGCAGCGCCCTCGGGCACGCCCGGCGTGGTCCCGGGGCCGCCCGGCAACGACGCGCTCAGCGGCGGCGCCGGCACCGACGTGATCCTCGGGAGCTCCGGCAATGACCTGATCCGCAGCCGCGACGGAGCGGCCGAGTCCCCGGTCTGCGGCGGCGGCAACGACCTCGTGGCCGCGGACGCCTTCGACACCCTCGGCTCCGACTGCGAGGTCGTGGACCGGGGCGCGAGCACGCAGCCCCCGGGATCACAGCCGCAGACCCCGTCCGGCGGCGGTAGCGGGACCAGCGACACGACCCGCCCGAACCTCAGCGAGCGGCCCGCCGTCCTGGTCCTGCGCCGCGGCCGGCGGAGGGTCGCCATGCGGCTGGCATGCCGCAACGAGGCGCGCGGCTGCCGCGGGACGCTGACCATCAAGACGCGCCGCCGGATCAAGCTCGGGAGCCGTCGCTCCCAGCGCTACACCGTCGCGCGCTTCCGCTTCCGCATGACCAGCAGCCGCTCGAAGCGCTTCCGCGTCCGCCTCTCGCGGCGGATCTTCCAGCTCGTGGACCGCGGCGAGTCGATCCGGTTGACCGGCACTGCCTCGCTGCGCGACGCAAACGGCAACCGCGCCACCAAGACACTGCGCCTGCGCGTGAACCGCCGCTAGCTAGCCTCGCCCGGGTGTTCCGGGACGACGCTCCAGCACTCGAGACGCGCGGCCTGACCAAGCGCTACGACGACGGCACCCTGGCCCTCGAGGGCTTCGACCTGACCGTTCCAGCGGGCGCTTTCTTCGGCCTTCTCGGGCCCAACGGGGCGGGCAAGACCACGCTGATCAGCGCCGTCTGCAACCTGATCCGGGTCAGCGAGGGCGAGGTGCTGATCTTCGGCGAGCCGGCCAAGTCGCTGGAGGCCCGGAGGGAGGTCGGGCTGGCCGAGCAGGACATCAACCTCGACCGCTTCCTGTCGGTGCGCGAGACGCTCGTCTACCACGGCGGCTACTTCGGCATGGGCCGTGCCGAGGCCGAGGAGCGGGCCGACGAGATGATCGACGTCTTCGACCTGCGCGCCAAGGAGCGCACCCGCGCGCCCAAGCTCTCCGGCGGTCAGCGCCGGCGCCTGCTGCTGGCCCGCGCGCTCATGCACCGCCCGCGGCTCGTGATCCTCGACGAGCCGACCGCCGGCGTGGACTTCGAGCTGCGCCTGGAGCTGTGGCGCTACATCCGCAGGCTGCACTCGGAGGGCACGACGATCCTCCTCACCACGCACTACCTCGAGGAAGCCGAGGAGCTGTGCGAGGAGATCGCGCTGATCCGCGACGGCCGCCTCATCGCCCGCGACTCGGCCGAGAACCTGCGCACGAACTTCGACGCCGCCACCCTCGCCGACGTCTACGTGAAGGCGATGGCCAGGTGATGACCGGCAACCAGGGCCTCCTCTGGCTCGCGCGTCGCGAGACGCTGCGGGTGTCGAAGCTGTGGACGCAGACCGTGCTCGCCCCCGTGGTCAGCTCGCTGCTGTTCATCCTCGTCTTCGGGCTCTCGCTCGGCGGCCGCATCCGGCAGGTGAGCGACGTCGACTACGAGGTGTTCATCGTGCCCGGCCTGATCGCGATGGCGATGGTTCAGGCCGCGTTCGCCAACAACGCCTCGACGATCTTCCAGGCGCGCTTCGACCGCTACGTCAACGACGTGCTGAGTGCGCCGATGCACCCGTGGCAGATCACCCTCGGCTACCTCGTCGGAGGCGTGGTGCGCGCGCTGGCGATCGGGGCATCGCTGGCCGTGTGCGCGGTGCTGCTGGTCGGTGTGCCGGTGCGCGAGCCGCTGGCCCTCGCCGCGGCGGTGGCGCTGGTGCTCGTCCTGTTCAGCGCGCTGGGGACCGTCGTCGGCATCTACGCCGAGACCTGGGACCACACCACGTTCATCGCCAACATCGTGATCCTGCCGCTGACCTTCGTGGGCGGCGTCTTCTACACCGTCGACCTGCTCCCCTCGCCCTGGGAGGAGCTGTCGCACTTCAACCCGATCTTCTACCTGGTCAGCGCCGTGCGCTACGGCTTCCTCGGCGAGGCCGACGTCTCCATCTGGCTCGCGCTCGGCGTGACGGCTGCCTTCGCTCTGCCCGCCTACCTGTGGGCCCAGTACCTCTTCACGACGGGCAAGAAGCTCAAGGCCTGATGACGGCGACGCTGGGCGACGTCGTCCACGACGTCATGACCACGGCGGGCTACCCCGGGCTCGCGCTCCTTGTGTGTGTCGAGCAGGTCTTCCCGCCGATCCCGTCGGAGGTCATCCTGCCGCTGGCCGGCTACTACGTGCAGCAGGGCGACTTCAACTTCTTCGCTGCGCTGGCCGCCGCCACCGTCGGCGCTGCCGTGGGCTCGTTCATCCTCTACGAGCTCACCCGCCGCGGCGGCCGACCGATGCTCCTGCGCCACGGCCACATCTTCCGGCTGCGTGAGAAGGACCTCGACCGCGCCGACACCTGGTTCGCGCGCTACGGCGCGTGGCTGGTGCTGCTGGGGCGCCTCGTGCCCGGGGCCCGCAGCCTCGTGTCGGTGTCGGCCGGCCTCTCCGGCATGCCGCGGCTCGAGTTCGCGGCCCTGACCATCGCCGGCTCGGCGCTCTGGAACGCCGCCCTGATCGGCGCCGGCTGGGCGCTGGGGAGCAGCTACGAGGAGGTCGGCGAGGCGCTGGGGCCGGTGGGGACCGCGGTCGCCGTCGTGCTGGTGGTGGGCGCCGTGGGCGGCGGCATCTGGTGGTTCCGCCGCCGCGCCCTGCACGACGACGCATGAGCCTGGCCGAGCTCGAGGCGCGCATCGTCGAATGCCGGCGCTGCCCACGGCTGGTCGAGTGGCGCGAGCGGGTGGCGCGCGAGAAGCGAGCGGCGTTCCGCGACGAGGAGTACTGGGGACGGCCCATCCCCGGCTTCGGCGACCCCGGAGCAGCGGTCTACGTGCTCGGGCTGGCACCCGCGGCCCACGGCGCCAACCGCACGGGGCGCATCTTCACCGGCGACCGCTCGGGCGACTGGCTGTTCGCCTCGATGCACCGAACGGGCTTCGCCAACCAGCCCACCGCCGTCCACCGCGACGACGGGCTCAGGCTCCGCGACCTGTGGATCGGGGCGGCGGTGCGCTGCGCGCCGCCGGCCAACAAGCCGACGCCCGAGGAGCGCGACAACTGCCTGCCCTACACGCGTGAGGAGCTCTCGCTGATCGAACCGGCGGTGATCCTGTGCCTCGGCCAGTTCGCCTGGAACGTGGCCATGACCCTGCTACCCGAGCCGCCCCGCCCGCGACCCTCGCTTCGGCCACGGCGCGGAGCACCGGCCCCCTTCGGGGCCCGTGGTGCTGGGCTCGTTCCACCCCAGCCAGCAGAACACCTTCACCGGCAAGCTGACGGAGGAGATGACCGACGGGGTGCTGCTGCGCGCCCGGGAGCTCGCGGGCCTGCCCTAGTAGCCCGGGACCTGCTCCTGGGCGTCCTTCTGGAGCTGCTCGCCCTCCTTGCGGCCCTTCTTGACGCAGCTCCTCGGCCTTCTTCTGGATCTCCTTGGGATCCTTGCCCTGCTCGACGTCCTTTCGGATGTCGTCGGCGTCCTTGCGCAGCTCGTCGCCCGTCTTCTGCGCGTCGTCGCGAAGCTGCTGTGCGTCGTCGCTGGCCCCGCAGGCCGGTAGGGCGACCGCTATGGCCGCGGTGGAGGCGAGAGCGAGTAGGCGTGTGCGAGTGGAGTCCATACGGCCAGCCTACGGCAGCTGGACCTCGTCCCCCAACCGGCGGTAGCCCGCGACGGTGGGATGGATCTGATCGTCGGAGATGTAGCCGTCGCGCATCAGCCCGGGCTGGCCCGGGTCCGCCAGCGCCTTGTTGAAGTCGATCACCGGCACGTCCTCCTCTTCGCCGATCTGCGCGATCAGCTCGTTGAGGCGCTTCACCTGCGGAGTGTTCTGGGGGTGGCCACCGGGCCACGGCACGAGGTTGGTGATCGTCACCTTCAGGCCTCGCTCCTTGCCGCGCTGGACCATCTTGCGATCGCGGAGGGTCACATCGCCCAGCTTGCGCCCGGCCCAGTACTCGTACTGGCTCTGCTCGTCGGCGCCGTCGCCGAGCTACTGGCGCGTTGCGCGATCGGGGTCCCACAGCGGGGCGCCCGCGGTGATGGAGTCGCCCAGGGCGGTGACGCGCGTGCCGCCCCCGCCACAGGCCGCCAGCGTGATCGCCAGCAGCCCCGTCATCAGTACGTTTGTAGACCGCATGACGCGCGATCCTCTCGCATCCTTCACCCCCGCAGTACGCGAGTGGTTTCAGCGTTCCTTCGAGGAGCCGACACCCGCGCAATCCGAGGCCTGGCCGGCCATCGCCGGCGGCCAGAACGTGCTCGTCTCCGCGCCCACGGGCTCGGGCAAGACGCTCGCCGCGTTCCTCTGGGGGCTCGATCGCCTCGTCGCTGATCCCAGCGAGGGCGAGAGGCGAACGCGCCTGGTCTACGTCTCGCCGCTGAAGGCGCTCTCCTACGACGTCGAGAAGAACCTGCGCGCGCCGCTGAAGGGCATCGGCGGCGACGTGGAGGTGGCCATCCGCACGGGCGACACGCCGCAGAAGGAGCGCCAGCAGATGCTGCGCCGCCCGCCCGACGTGCTCATCACCACGCCGGAGTCGCTCTACCTGATGCTCACCTCGCGGGCGCGCGACACGCTCTCGGACGTCGAGGCGGTGATCGTCGACGAGATCCACGCCGTGGCGCAGACCAAGCGCGGCGCCCACCTGGCGCTCACGCTCGAGCGCCTCGAGCACCAGTGCGGCGGCGGGCTGCAGCGCATCGGGCTGTCGGCCACGCAGCGCCCGCTGGAGGAGGTCGGCCGCTTCCTGGTCGGGCGTGGGCCGCGACTGCCGCATCGTGGACTCCGGCCGGCGCAAGCCGCTGGACATCGAGATCCAGGTGCCGGTGGAGGACATGCGCGAGCCCGGCGCGCCGGACGTCATCCACCCCGAGGCCGAGGCCACCGGCACGATGTCGGGCGGGGGCGACCTGATCGGCATGGGCGCGGGCGAGGCGGCCGAGGGCGCCACCCGCCGTTCGATCTGGCCCGCGATCTACCCGCAGCTGCTCGAGCTGGTGCGCGAGCACCGCTCCACGATCATCTTCGTGAACAACCGCCGCGGCGCCGAGCGCCTGGCGGTGCGGCTCAACGAGCTGGCGGGCGAGGACGGCGTGCCCGCCGAGATCGCGCGCGCCCACCACGGCTCGCTCGCGCGCGAGGAGCGGCTGGTGGTGGAGGACCTGCTCAAGTCGGGCGAGCTGCCCTGCCTGGTGGCGACGAGCTCGCTCGAGCTCGGCATCGACATGGGCGCCGTCGACCTGGTGCTGCAGGTGGAGTCGCCCAAGTCGGTGACGGCGGGGCTGCAGCGCATCGGCCGCGCCGGCCACGGCGTGGGCGAGGTCTCCAAGGGCCGCATCTTCCCCAAGTTCCGCGCCGACCTGCTCGAGTGCGCGGTGGTCACGCGGCGCATGCGCGACGGCGACATCGAGAGCACCGTGGTGCCGCGCAATCCGCTCGACGTGCTGGCCCAGCACGTGGTGGCGATGACCGCCGGCGGCGACGAGTGGCGCGCCGGCGAGCTGCACGAGCTGGTGCGGAAGGCCTACCCGTTCGGGGAGCTCAGCCGCGAGCTGTTCGATCAGGTGCTGGACATGCTCGACGGCCGCTACCCCTCGGAGGAGTTCTCCGAGCTGCGCCCGCGCATCGTGTGGGACCGGGTGCAGGACACGATCCGCGCGCGCAAGGGAGCGCTGCAGCTGGCGGTCACCAACGCGGGCACCATCCCCGACCGCGGCCTCTACGGAGTGCACCTGCCCGACGGGCGCCGCGTGGGCGAGCTGGATGAGGAGATGGTCTACGAGGCCCGCCCGGGCCAGACCTTCCTGCTGGGCGCCTCGACCTGGCGCATCGAGGAGATCACCCGCGACCGCGTGATCGTCTCCCCCGCCCCGGGCGCCCCGGGCGCGGTGCCCTTCTGGCGCGGCGACGGCGTCGGCCGCCCCGTGGAGCTGGGCCAGGCGATCGGCGCCTTCGCCCGCGACGCGGTGGACAAGGACGCCGAGACCCTCGCCGCGGAGAACGACCTCGACGAGCGGGCGGCGAAGAACCTGCTCACCTACCTGCGCGAGCAGCAGGAGGCCACGCGCGTGCTGCCCAGCGACCGCACGGTGGTCATCGAGCGCTTCCGCGACGAGATCGGCGACTGGCGCCTGTGCGTGCTCTCGCCGCTCGGCGGCCGGGTGCACGCCGCGTGGGCCCTGGCGCTCAGCGCTCGCATCCGCGACGAGTTCGGCCTCGAGTCCGACGCCATCTGGTCGGACGACGGGATCATCGTCCACCTCCCCGACGCCGACGAGGCGCCCAGCTCGGACCTGGTGATGGTCGAGCCCGACGCCGTCGAGGACCTCGTGGTGCGCGAGCTGTCCTCCTCCGCCCTGTTCGGGGCCCGCTTCCGCGAGAACGCCGCCCGCGCCCTGCTGCTGCCGCGCGCCCGGCCGGGCAAGCGCACGCCGCTGTGGCAGCAGCGCCTCAAGGCCCAGTCGCTGCTGGAGGTGGCCAAGCGCTACGGCCAGTTCCCGATCGTGCTGGAGACCTACCGCGAGTGCCTGCGCGACGTGTTCGACCTGCCGGGGCTCCAGGAGCTCCTGCGCGGGCTGCACACCCGCGAGCTGTCGCTGGTGGAGGTGGAGACCCAGCGCGCCTCGCCGTTCGCCTCCTCGCTGCTGTTCGACTACGTGGCGACCTACATGTACGAGGGCGACACGCCGAACGCGGAGCGCCGCGCGGCCGCCCTCTCGCTCGACCGCGACCTGCTGCGCGAGCTGCTGGGCCAGGAGGAGCTGCGCGAGCTGATCGACCCCGCCGCGCTGGACGAGGTCGAGGCCGACCTCCAGCGCCTGAGCGAGCGCACGCAGGCCGCCAACACCGACTCCCTGCACGACGTGCTGCGCGCGGTGGGCGACCTGACCGCCGAGGAGGCGGCCGCCCGCTGCCTGCCCGGGCTGCCGACCGAGCGGATGCTCGAAGAGCTCGTGGGCGAGCGGCGCGCCGCCCGGATGCGGATCGGCGGCGAAGAGCGCTTCGTGGCCACCGAGGACGCAGGGCTGTACCGCGATGCGCTGGGGGCGGTGCCGCCGGGAGGCCTGCCCGAGGCCTTCCTGGAAGACGTCGAGGACCCGCTGGCGCGGCTGGCGCGCCGCTACGCGCGCACCCACGGCCCCTTCACCACCCGCGAGATCGGCGACCGCTACGGCGTGGACTTCTCCTCGCCGCTCAAGGAGCTCGAGCAGGCCGGCGACCTTGTGCGCGGCGAGCTGCGCCCCGGCGGCAGCGAGCGCGAGTGGTGCGACTCCGACGTGCTGCGCCGCCTGCGCCGCGCCTCGCTGGCCAGCCTGCGGCGCGAGGTCGAGCCCGCCGAGCAGCAGGCGCTCGCCCGCTTCCTGCCCGCCTGGCAGGGCGTGGACGCCGCGCCCTCCGGGCGGCGCGGGCGTGGACCGGCTGCGCGAGCAGCTGGTGCCGCTGCAGGGTCTGGCCCTCTCGGCCGAGACCTGGGAGCGCGACGTGCTCCCCCGCCGCCTCGGCTCCTACTCGCAGGCCTGGCTGGACAGTCTGTGCGCGAGCGGTGAGCTGGTGTGGGTCGGCGCCGGCTCGCTGGGCCGCAACAGCGGCAAGGTCGCGCTGCTGTTCCGCGAGGACGCGCCGCTGCTGGGCTCGCCGCCGGTCAAGGGCGAGGCGCCGGAGGAGCCGCTGCATCAGGCGCTGCGTGAGCGCCTGACCACCGGGGCCGCCTTCTGGACCGACCTGCTCGCCGACGTCGAGGCCGAGCCCGCCGAGCTGCAGGAGGCGCTGTGGGACCTGGTCTGGGCGGGCGAGGTGACCAACGACGCCTTCGCGCCGCTGCGCGCGCCGCGGCTGTCGCTCGCCCGCCAGAACCGCAACGCCGGGCGGCGCTTCTCGCGCCGCCGTCGTCCCGGCGCGCCCCAGCTCCAGGGCCGCTGGTCGCTGACCGAGCCGCTGTTCCGCGGCTCCCCCGGCCACAGCGCGCAGATCCGCGCGCAGGCCGAGGTGCTGCTCGAGCGCTACGGGATCGTGACCCGCGAGGCGGTGCTGGCCGAGGGCATCCCCGGCGGCTTCGCCTCGCTCTACGGCGAGCTCGCCAACCTCGAGACGCTGGGCACCGCGCGGCGCGGCTACTTCGTCGAGGGCCTCGGCGGCGCCCAGTTCGCCCTGCCCGCCGCGGTGGAGCGCCTGCGCGGGTTGCGCAGCGACGAGCCGGCGGGCCCCCAGGTGCTTGCGGCCACCGACCCGGCCAACCCCTACGGCGCCGTGCTCCCCTGGCCCAAGCGCGAGGACTCCTCGCGCCGCCCCTCGCGCGTGCCCGGCGCGTACGTGGTGACCGTGGGCTCGGAGCCCGTGCTGTACGTGGAGCGCGGTGGCAAGGGCCTGCTCCCGCTGGGCGAGCCGGACGAGCACGCTTCGCGAGGCACTGGAGGCGCTCGCGGAAGAGGTGCGGCGCGGCCGAGTCCCGCGGCTGGGCATCGAGCGCTTCGACGGAGAGCCCGTGGTCGGCTCGCCCGCCGGGCGAGCTGCTGATGGAGCTCGGCTTCCGCCAGAGCCCGCGCAAACTGACCCTCAGCGCGTAACCCGTTTGCGGTAGTCCGGGTCTCGGGGTTAGCGTCGTGCTCCCCTGGCACGCGCGCTCTACAAGCTCGGACGCTTCTCGGCTCGCCACCACTGGCCAGTGATCGTCGTCTGGCTGGTGCTCGCCGCCGGGCTGACCGTGGTGTCCCACTCCATCGGGCGAGACACCAGCGACAACCTGAGCATCCCGGGCTCCGGCGCCAACGCGGCGAAGAACATCCTCAACGACTCGCTGCCCCAGCAGGCCAACGGCACCAACCCGGTGGTGTTCAAGGCCAACAAGGGCACGCTCGACAGCGGAGCCAACAAGCAGGCGGTGGACCAGACGGTCGACTCGCTGAAGAAGGCGCCGCACGTGTCCAAGGTCGTCAGCCCCTACGACGACGACGACGAGGCGCTGAGCAAGGACAAGAAGATCGGCTACGCGTCGGTGACGCTCGACCTCTCGGCCGCAGACCTCACCGAGGACGAGGCGAACAAGGTGATCGACGCCACCGCGCCCGCGAACGAAGGCCGGGCTGGAGGTGGAGGAGGCCGGTTACCTCGGCCAGGCCGTCTCCAAGCCCGCGACCGAGAGCAGCGAACTGATCGGCCTCATAGCCGCGGTGATCATCCTCATGTTCGCCTTCGGCTCGGCCACGGCGGCGCTCTTGCCGATCGCCACGGCGATCGTCGGCCTCGCCACCGGCCTGTCGCTGATCGGGTTCCTCGGCAAGCTGGTCGAGGTGCCCGACCGTGGGCCCGACGCTGGCCACGATGATCGGGCTCGGCGTGGGGATCGACTACGCGCTGTTCATCGTCACGCGCCACAAGCAGGAGCTGCAGGAAGGGAGTGGACGTCCAGGAGTCGGTGGCGCGGGCGGTGGCCACCTCGGGCAGCGCCGTGCTGTTCGCCGGCGGCACCGTGGTGATCGCGCTCGTCTCGATGGCGGCCGCCCAGATCCCGCTGGTCACGGCTCTCGGCTACACCGCGGCCGTGACGGTGCTCGTCGCGGTCGCCGCCGCGCTCACGCTGCTGCCCGCGCTGCTCGGCGCGCTAGGGCCGCGGATCAACTCGCTGCCCGTGCACCTCGGCAAGGAGCACCCCGACGACAAGCAGCCCCACGGCTGGCGCCGCTGGGCCCGCGGCGTGTGCAACCACCCGTGGCCCGCCGCGATCGCCTCCACGGCGATCCTGCTCGATGCTGGCCATCCCCCTGCTGGACCTGCAGCTGGGTCAGACCGACGCCGGCACCGACCCCAAGGACCAGACCACCCGCAAGGCCTACGACCTCCTGAGCGACGGCTTCGGCCCCGGCGTCAACGGCCCGTTCCTGATCGCCGTGCAGCTCAACCCGCCGGCCAAGGCCGACCAGAGCAACATCGACAAGGTCGACGACCAGCAGCAGCAGCTCGACCAACAGCAGCAGCAGGCGACCGAGCAGGCGGAGGCCCAGGGGCTGCCCCACAGCAGGCCCAGCAGCAGGCCGAGCAGAAGACCGCGTCGCAGCAGCAGCAGCTCGACGACCAGAAGAAGCAGGCCGAGAACCCGGCCAGCGACCCGCGGCTGACGACGCTGACCGACGACCTCAAGAAGACGAGCGGCGTCAAGGAGGTCTCGCGGCACCCAGCTGGACAGCAAGGGCGACGCCGGGGTGATCACGCTGATCCCGACTACGTCGCCCTCCGACGAGAAGACCGCCGACCTGGTCAACACCCTGCGCGACAAGACGATCCCGCCCGCCGAGAAGGGCGGCCTGACCGCCGACGTGGGCGGCCAGACGGCCGGCTACGTGGACCTGGCCGACCGCATCTCCTCGAAGCTGCCGCTGGTCATCCTGATCATCATCGGGCTCAGCTTCGTCCTGCTGCTGATCGCCTTCCGCTCGATCCTCCTGCCGCTCAAGGCCGCCTTCGTGAACCTGCTGTCGGTTGCCGCGGCCTACGGCGTGGTGACCGCCGTGTTCCAGGAGGGCTGGGGCGCTGAGCTGATCGGCCTGGACGGGCCGGTGCCCATCCAGAGCTTCGTGCCGCTGTTCATGTTCGCGATCCTGTTCGGGCTCTCGATGGACTACGAGGTGTTCCTGCTCAGCCAGGTCAAGGAGCACTACGAGGAAGACGGCAACACCCACGACGCGGTCGTCGACGGGCTGGCCAACACCGGGCGGGTCATCACCTCGGCCGCGCTGATCATGGTGTTCGTCTTCTCCAGCTTCGTGCTCAACGGAGACCCGCAGGTCAAGCAGTTCGGGCTGGGCATGGCGGTGGCCATTGCGGTCGACTCGACCATCGTGCGCTGTCTGCTCGTGCCGGCGCTGATGGTCCTGATAGGCAAGGCGATCTGGTGGCTGCCGCACTGGCTCGACCGGTCGCTGCCGAAGATCAGCATCGAGGGCGAGGAGTTCCTTCGTGAGCGCCCCGATCCCGCTCAGCCGTGAGGACCGCGACATCCTCGCGCTGGAGAGCGCGACGGTGGCGGGT
The DNA here is from genome assembly GCA_963810745.1 of uncultured Thermoleophilaceae bacterium. Taxonomy (GTDB): domain Bacteria; phylum Actinomycetota; class Thermoleophilia; order Solirubrobacterales; family Thermoleophilaceae; genus JACCZR01. The sequence goes on along the minus strand of CAWEOW010000009.1, from coordinate 267,434 downwards.
CACACCTGCAAGGTCGCGGTGTTCGAGGGCGAGGCGCCCTCGCTCGGCGAGCTGCGCGACTCCGTAGAGGCGCGCCTGCCGGACATGCTGCGCCGGCGCCTGGGCGGTACCGAGGAGGAGCCGGCCTGGGTCGAGGACGAGAGCTTCAGCATCGACCGCCACGTGGTGCGCGGGCCCCGGTCCCGCCGAGCCTGCGGAATGCGTGGCGGAGCTGTTCGCAGGAGCGCCTGGACCGCTCGCTGCCGCTGTGGCGGATCGACCTGGTCGGGCTGGAGGGCGGCGGCTCGGCGCTGGTGTGGCGCATCCACCACGCCATGGCCGACGGCCAGACCTGCGTGCAGCATAGCCCGCCAGATGCTGTGGGACGAGTCGCCCGACCCACCGCGCGCGGGGGTCGCCGCCGCGGACCACGAGCGCCGCCGCGGCCACCTCGCGGGGTTCGTGCGCCGGGAGTTCGTGGAGGGCGGCGGGCGCTCCCCCTTCGACGGGCGGATCGGCGCGCGGCGGAAGGTGGCTTTCGCCCTGGTCCCCCTGCGCGAGCTCCACGACGCCGCGAAGCGCCTGGCCGGCGCCACGCTCAACGACGCCGTGCTCTCGGTCACGGCGGGCGCCGTGCGCCGCTGGGCCGAGGCGCACCACGGCCGCCTGGGCACGCTGCGGGTGCGCGTGCCGGTGAGCCTTCACCACCAGGGCGAGGACGCCGGCAACCGCGACTCCTACTTCTGCGTGGCCCTGCCGCTCGACGAGCCCGACCCGGTGGCCCGCCTGCGGCGAGGCCCACCGCGAGTCCCAGCGGCGCAAGTCCGAGCACGACGCCGAGGAGATGGACCGCCTGCTGCGCGGGCCTGTCCGGGCGTCTCGCCCAGCCTGGAGCGCATGTGCGAGCAGTTCGAGGGCAGCCCGCGCCAGTTCGCCCTGAGCGTCTCCAACGTCCGCGGGCCCGCGCAGCCCGTCAGCGTCCTCGGCTCGCCGGTCGACCGCGTGCACTTCGTGGCCGAGATCGGCGAGCGCCACGCGCTGCGCGTGTCGGTCAACTCGTTCGTCGACCGGCTGAGCTTCGGCTTCTGCGCCGACCCGGAGATCGTGGACGGCGTCGAGTCGATGGCCGCCGGAGTCGAGGAGGAGGCCCGCGCGCTCATCGACTCCACCTAGAGTCGGGTGAGTGCCCGAAGGCGACACGCTGCACAACGCCGCCAAGCGGGTAGGCGGCGCCCTGGTGGGCAAGGAGATCCTCTCGCTCGAGACGCCGCACCCGCGCTTTCGCATGGACCGCTGGCCCGAGCGGCTGGCCGGCCGCGGCGTGCGGCAAGTGGACGCCCGCGGCAAGCACCTGTTCGTCCGCTTCGAGGGCGACCTGACCCTCCACTCCCACCTGCGGATGACCGGCAAGTGGGGCGTCTACCGGCACGGCCAGCGCTGGACGCGCTCGCCGCGGCGGGCATGGCTGGTGGTCCGCACCGCCGAGCACGAGGTGGTGCAGTTCGACGGCCCCGTCCTGGAGCTGATGACCGACTCGCGGACGCGCTTCGACCTGCGCCTCGCCGCGCTGGGGCCCGACATCGTGGCCGAGGGCTTCGACGAGGCCGGCTTCCTGCGCCGCCTGCGCGAGGACGACCCGACGCGCGGTATCGGCGACGCGCTGCTTGACCAGCGCATCCTGGCCGGCATCGGCAACCTGTGGAAGGCCGAGGCCTGTTTCCTCGCGCAGGTGGACCCCTGGCGCCCCACCGGTGAGGTGAGCGACGACGAGGCGCTGGCGATCGTGCGCGAGGTGCGCCCGCTCATGCAGGAGTCCGCCCAGGGCGGCTTCCAGGAGCGCGACCCGCAGGTCTACGACCGCTCGGGCCGGCCCTGCCCCCGTTGCGGGACCCTCATCCGCGCCCGCGGCCAGGGCGACGACAACCGCACCACCTTCTGGTGCCCGGGGTGCCAGCGGTGAAGCGGGTCGGGCACAAGGGCGCCGACCACGTGGCGCCCGGCAACACGGTCGCCAGCTTCGAGGCCGCGCTGGAGCACGGCGTGGACATGATCGAGTTCGACGTCCTGCGCCTGCGCGACGGGCGCCTGGTGCTCGCGCACGACCCCAAGGACGCCCTCTCTCGCGAGCCGCTGACCCTCGACGAGGGCCTGGACATCTTCGCCGGCGAGGCCTACGCCGACGTGGAGCTCGACGTGGACATGAAGATCCCCGGCTACGAGCGCGAGGTGGTGGAGGGACTGCGCCGCCGCGGGCTGAGCGACCGCGCGCTCGTCTCGACCATGTACCGCGACAGCCTGGCGCTGGTGGGCGAGCTCGACCCCGAGGTCAGGCGCGGCTGGTCCTATCCCAACGTGCGGCGCGACTACACGCGCAGCGCCGCGGCCCCGGTCGCGCTGGTGCTGCTGCAGTACCTCAAGGCGCGCCTGCCCGAGCGCGCGGCGCGGATGATCCGCGAAGGCCGCTGCGAGGCGCTGATGTCGCACTTCCGGCTGGTGACCCCGCGGCTGGCGCGGGCGGTGCACGACGCCGGCGGCGAGCTCTACGTCTGGACGGTGGACGATGGCGACCACATCCGCCGCCTGGAGGCCCTGGGCGTGGCGGGGGTCATCTCCAACGACCCGCGCCTGTTCGACCTACCTGAGCGTGCAGGTGCTCAGTGAGAGGCCGTCGCCGCCCCGCACCCCGCTGAGCCCGGCCCGGGACACCTGCGTCGATCGCCGGTGGGTCACCCAGCGCCGGAACACCCGCTTGCGGCGTACCACGGTCCTCCCGCGCCGCTTCACGCGCACGCGCTTGATTCGGTAGGCCTTCTTCTTCCACTCCAGGTCGGCCACCCCGCGCAGCAGGAAGGAGCCGCCCTGGGCGGGCGGGTTGACGTGGAAGGTCCAGCCCGCCTGGCGGTCGCGCCGGGCCGAGCCGATGTAGCGCTTGGGCGAGTTGCCGTTGGCCACCGGCTGCCAGCTGCTCTCGGCGGACGAGTAGAACTGCAGGCGGAAGCGCGCGTACATGCGCTTCCCGGTCCCGTCGCCCGGGAGCGCGGCGCGGACGCCCACGCGGTCGGGGAAGCGCGCGCTGTCGCAAGCGTTGATCGTCGCCCACACATCGGCGGGCACACCGGCGCCCGCCGCGGCGGAGGGAGCGGCGAGGGCGAGCAGCACGAGGACAGGCAGTGCGAGCTTCACGATCCCGAGTGTGATGGATTCTCCGTTCCGTCGTAGAGGGTGTGTGAACGAGGCCTTGGCGCAACCGCTGCCCGCAGCCACAGCCAAACCGGATGCCGACACATTCGAGGCGCTCTACGAGCGCACCTTCCCGCGCGTGTACGCCTACGTCGCCTCGCTGCTGCGCGACCGCTCGGCCGCCGAGGACGTTACCGCCCAGGCCTTCGAGCGCGCCTACCGCAAGCGCCGCGGCTACCGGCCGTCCCGCGGCAGCGCGGAGGCCTGGCTGTTCGGCATCGCGCGCAACGCCGCGCTCGATGAGCTGCGCCGCCGCAAGCGCCGCGCCGGCCTGGAGGGGGACGTCGAGGACGTCGGCGCGCCCAGCCTCGACGACCATGCCGAGACCGCGCTTCGCCGCGAGGTGGTCCGCTCCGCGCTCGCCGGGCTGGACGGCCCGGAGCGCGACCTCATCGCGCTGAAGTTCCAGGGCGGCCTCTCGAACGCCGAGATCGCGACCGCGCTGGGGATATCCGAGTCCAACGTCGGCACCAAGCTGCACCGAGCCGTCACCAAGCTGAGAGAGGCATGCCATGACGCAGCCTGAGAATGACCTCGCCCTCATCGACCGGGCGCTGGACGAGGACCGCGTCACGGCCGCCGATCCGGCCGAGCGCGAGCTGCAGGAGCTGGCGCTGGCCCTGCGGGCCGACTCCCCCGAGCCGCGGCCGGGCTTCGCCGACGAGCTGGGCGAGAAGGTGCGCGCGGGGTTTCCCCGCCGGAGCCTCCGCGCCCGCCTGCCCCGCCCCCGCCGGTTCGCCCCGGCGCTCGCGGCGGCTGCCGCGCTGCTGATCGCACTGGCCGTCGCGGTGCCGCTGCTGAGCGGCGGCAACGAAGGTGCGACCACGGGAGAGCAGCTGCGCGGGACGTCCGGTGGCGCAGAGCCCGCTCCGCCCGCCGCCGAGTCGCGCTCCGACATGTCCCAGGTACCCGCCCCCACGCCGCCGACCGACCAGCAATTCGCACCCGGCCGCGAGCAGCGCAGCATCGAGCGCTCGGCCTCCCTGACGCTCGAGGCCCCTGACGACGAGCTCGACAAGGTGGCCGAGGGCGTGGCCCGCGTGACCGACCGCCAGCGCGGCTTCGTCCTGCGCTCCTCGGTGTCGAGCGGCGACCAGTCCGGAGGCGGCAACATGGACCTGCGCGTCCCGGCCTACCGGCTGCGCGACACCCTGCGCGACCTCTCCGCCCTGGGCAAGGTCCGCTCCCGGAGCGAGTCGGGCCAGGACGTGACCGCCGCAGTGGTGGGCGCCGGGGACCGGCTCGAGGCCGCTCGCGCCGAGCGGGCCAGCCTGCTGCGCCGCCTGCGGCGGGCCGGCAGCGACACACAGGCCGAGACCCTGCGCCGGCGACTGGACGCCAACGCGATCGAGATCCGGCGGCTGCGCAGCGACCTGCGCTCGCTGCGGCTGCGCACCAACTACGCGGCGGTGAGCGTCACGATCAGCGACGGCTCGCGCGGCGACGTGATAGGCGGCCCGGAGGACAGCACGGCCGACGCGCTGGACGACGCCGTCGCCTCGCTGCAGACGTCGCTGAACTTCGTGCTGCGCGCGCTGGGCGCCCTGCTGCCGCTCGGGCTGGTGCTGGCGGCCCTCTGGTTCGGCGGCCGGGCCGTGATGCGGCGACGCCGCGAATCCGCACTGGCCTAGGGCACTGGCCTAGAGTCACGCCACCGGTGAGCGGTGGTGAGGAGACACTGCGGCTGCTGTCGAAGGTCGAGGTCTTCGCCGATCTCGACCCTCGAGAGCTGGAAGAGCTGGGACGCGTCGCCGTTCCCCGCTCCTACGAGCGCGGCGAGGTGATCTTCCGCGAGGGCGACGGCGGCGACACCTGCTTCGTCATCCGGACCGGCGCGGTGGTGCTCACCCGGGGACACGACGACGGGCGCGAGGTGGCCCTGGCCGAGCTGCGCGGCGGGGCGATGTTCGGCGAGCTCGCGCTGTTCGGCGGCGAGCGGCGCTCGGCGACCGCCCAGGCGGTGGAGCCCACGGAGGCCGTTGCCCTCCTCGGCTCCGACGTGGAGCGCCTCGTGCGCTCGCACCCCGACATGGCGCTGGCGATGCTCTCCAGCATGGCCGCGCGCGTGCGGCGGACCAACGAGCGGCTGCTCACGCAGTCCTTCCAAACCGTCCCGGGCCGCGTGGCGGGCGCGGTGCTGTCCCAGGTGGTGGCCCGCCAGGCCGAGGGGGCGCCCGAGCAGGACGTGCTCGTGAAGGCCACCCAGGCGGAGATCGCCTCGCTGGCCGGCACGTCGCGTGAGAGCGCCAGCCGCTTCCTCGCCACCCTCGAGCGCGAGGGCGTGGTGTCGCTGGGCCGGGGCAAGGTGACCGTGCATGAGCCCGCGCGGCTTCGGAACTTCATCCACTGAGCAGCGAGAGCGGATGGTCGAGCGCCAGCTGCGCCGGCGCGAGATCACCGACGAGCGTGTGCTGAGCGCGATGGCCACGGTCCCGCGGGAGGAGTTCGTCCCCGCGGACCAGCGCCGGCACGCATACCGCGACGGCGCGCTGCGCATCGACGCGGGCCAGACCATCTCCCAGCCCTGGATCGTGGCCAAGATGGCCGAGCTGCTGGAGCTGGAGGGCCCCGAGCGGGTGCTGGAGGTGGGCACGGGCTCCGGCTACGCGGCCGCGGTGCTCTCGCGTCTGTGCTCGCACGTGGTGACCGTCGAGCGCCATGCCTCGCTCGCGGCGCAGGCCGCCGCGACCCTCGAGCGGCTGGGCCACCGCAACATCGAGGTCCGCCACGGCGACGGGTCCCAGGGGGCGCCCGACCGCGCGCCGTTCGACGGGATCTCAGTGACCGCCAGCGCCACCGACGAGCCGCCGCGAGCCCTGCGCGACCAGGCGGCCCCCGGCGCCCCGCTCGTGATGCCGCTGTCGCGCGGCGGCCACGAGCTCCTGGTGCGGATCCGGGGCACCTCGGTGGAGGCGGTCACCGCGGTGCGCTTCGTCCCGCTCCTGGAGGGGACAGAGGACTGAGGCGGGAGTTCTCCAGCGGCGGTCTGGCCATTCGCAACTTCCGCGGCCGCCCGTTCCTTGCCGTGATCGAGCTGACGCGGCGCAAGAAGGTGCTGGCCCTGCCCAAGGGCCACATCGACCCGGGTGAGACGCCCGCCGAGGCGGCGGTCCGGGAGGTGCGCGAGGAGGCCGGGGTTGTGAGCGAGGTCGAGCAGAAGCTCGGCGACGTGAAGTACGTCTACACCTGGGACGGCGAGCGGCGCTTCAAGGTGGTGAGCTTCTTCCTCTGCCGCTACCGCTCGGGCAGCGTCCGCGACCACGATCACGAGGTGGACGGCGCCCGCTGGCTGCCGCTCGAGGAGGCCCCGCGGCGGCTGGAGTACGGCGGCGAGCGCGAAATGGCACGAAAGGCCATCGAGGCGGTCGGGGATGGATAGGCTGGCGCGCCTCCCGTGTACGTACTGAACTTCTACTCGCCGGTCTTCGTCGACCAGCTCAAGAAGGGCCGCAAGACGGCCACGATCCGGCTCGGCGACAAGAGCCGCAAGTACGCGAAGGGCACCGTGGTGCTGGTCACCGTCGGCTTCCAGCACGCCCCGCGCGAGCGCATCTTCGAGGCTGTGATCGACACCGTCGAGGTCAAGCGGGTGTCCGAGCTGTCACCGCGCGACATCGAGCACGACAACCCGGAGTTCCGCCGGCTCGACGAGACGGTCCACTTCCTGGAGCAGATCTACGGCCGCAAGGTGGCCCCGGACGACGCCGTCACGGTGATCCGCTTCTCCCAGATCTCAGAGCGCCCGAAGGAGATCTCCGAGCGCCTGAGGCCGGGCCCCAGCCAGAACTGAGGCCCGGGCCGCCGCGCCTAAGCGTCCAGCTCGTCGAGCCAGGCGTTCGGGATCTCGCCCTTCTTGCGGGCGATGAAGATCCGGTAGTCCAGTGGCTCGCCGGCCGTGGACAGGCGGTGCTGGTAGGTCATGCCCGCCTTCATGTCGATCGCGCCCTCGTGAGTCATGTGGCCGATCAGCCGCGAGAAGCCGGTGCTCTCGCCGGGCTGCAGGAACTCCTCCTTGATGTTGAAGGCGATCCAGCCGTCGTCGAGGACGAGGTTGAAGGCCTCGGCGAAGGCACGGCACGGAATGTCACCGAAGCCGAGGGCGGCAACGCTGACCATGCAGTTGAACTGGCGCTTCTCGAGCTCGGCGCGCGCCGCGCCGGGAATGTCCGTCAGGTCGAGCACGTGGTACTTGTCGTACACGTGCGGACGGTCGCGCTCGGCGGCCTGGGCGGCCTCCTCGATGATGTCCACGCCGACGACGGTGTCGGCGCCCATGTTGAGGATCTCCTCGCCCACCATGCCGTTGCCGGCGCCGACGTCGAAGACGCGCAGGTCGGCGGGGTCGAGGCTCTCGGAGGCGAGCACCTCGCCCAGCAGGCCGGTGACGACCTGCGGCGACTGGCACTCGAGCTCCTCGTAGAAGATCTGCTCGTAGAGGCCGGGCTGCTCGTAGAGCTTGTTGTAGTCGTGGAAGCGGAACCTGGTGAGCTTGCCGTTGCCGTTCAGGCCGATCTCAGCCCACTCCTGATCCTGGTCGACACCTCTGCCGTCCGAGGGAAAACGGATGTCGTACTTGGGACGCACGTCGGCAGTTTTCGTGTCGGCCACGTTTGGTTCAGCCTCCTTGGTCGGGGTCCAGGCCCGGGCGGTCAGGGCGTTAGTCGCGCACGGCCGGCATGGCGACCCTGACCCGTCCGGTTGGGGATAATACCCGGATCCGGCCAGTTCAATAGTCCGCCGGGCTTTGGCACTCTCGGTGCTAGAGTGCCAAGCTCGCTCAGGAAACCAGGACCGGAGGTCTTAGTCCATGAAGTTGAAGCCTCTCGGCGATCGTCTGATCGTCCAGGCTCTCGAGGAGGAGGAGACGACTGCCAGCGGCATCGTGCTCCCTGACACTGCCAAAGAGAAGCCGCAGCGGGGCAAGGTCCTCGCCGTCGGCGACGGCAAGTGGGACGACGAGGGCGACAACAGGATCCCTCTCGACGTGGCGGAGGGCGACGAGGTCCTCTACTCCAAGTACGGCGGCACCGAGGTCACCGTGGAGGGCGAGGATCTCCTCGTTCTGCGCGAGTCGGACGTCCTCGCGAAGGTCGCCTAGCCACACCCGGAACGCTTTCTAGGAGGAACGCTAAGAAATGGCTCACAAGGAGCTCAAGTACGACCAGGAGGCGCGCGGCGCGCTCCAGTCGGGCGTGGATGCCGTGGCCAACGCGGTCAAGGTCACGCTCGGCCCCAAGGGCCGCTACGTGGTCCTGGACAAGAAGTTCGGCGCCCCGACCATCACGAACGACGGTGTGACCATCGCGCGTGAGATCGAGGTCGAGGACGTCTTCGAGAACCAGGGCGCCCAGCTCGTCCGCGAGGTGGCCACCGCCACCAACGACGTCGCGGGCGACGGCACCACCACCGCGACCCTGCTGGCGCAGATCATCGTGCGCCAGGGCCTGCAGAACGTGGCCGCCGGCGCCAACCCGCTGGGCCTGCGCCGCGGCATCGAGCACGCCGTGCAGCAGGTGACCGACAACATCGCCGAGCAGTCGACCGAGGTCGAGGGCAAGGAGCAGATCGCCCGCGTGGCGGCCATCTCCGCCGCCGACGACGACATCGGTGACGTCATCGCCGACGCGATCGACAAGGTCGGCAAGGACGGCGTCGTGAACGTCGAGGAGGGCCAGACCTTCGGGATGGACCTCGAGTTCACCGAGGGCATGCAGTTCGACAAGGGCTACATCTCGCCCTACATGGTCACCGACCAGGACCGCATGGAGGCGACTCTCGAGGACCCCTACATCCTCATCGCCAACTCCAAGATCGGCTCGGTACGGGACGTGCTGCCGGTGCTCGAGCAGGTGATCCAGTCGGGTAAGCCGATCCTGGTCATCGCCGAGGACGTCGAGGGCGAGTCGCTGGCCACGTTCGTGGTCAACAAGCTCCGCGGCACCTTCACGGGCGTCGCGGTCAAGGCCCCCGGCTTCGGCGACCGCCGCAAGCGCATGCTGGAGGACATCTCGATCCTCACCGGCGGCGAGGTGATCACCGAGGAGATGGGCCTCAAGCTGGAGAACACCCAGCTGAGCCAGCTCGGACGTGCCCGTCGCGTCGTGGTGACCAAGGACACCACCACGGTCGTCGACGGCGCTGGTGACCCGGAGGCCATCAAGGGCCGGATCAACCAGATCAAGAACGAGATCGAGAACACCGACTCGGACTTCGACCGCGAGAAGCTCCAGGAGCGCCTGGCGAAGCTCGCGGGCGGTGTGGCCGTCGTGAAGGTCGGCGCCGCTACCGAGACGGAGATGAAGGAGAAGAAGCACCGCGTCGAGGACGCGCTGCAGGCCACCCGCGCCGCCCTCGAGGAGGGCATCGTGCCGGGCGGCGGCGTCGCTCTCCTGCGGGCCTCGGCGGCCGTTCAGCCGGACGCGCTCGAGGCCGACGAGCAGACGGGAGCGCGGATCATCCTCCGCGCGCTCGAGGAGCCGGTCCGCCAGCTGGCCGACAACGCCGGGCTGGAAGGCTCGGTCGTCGTCAACGAGGTGCGCAACTCCGAGAAGGGCCACGGGCTCAACGCCGACACAGGCGAGGTCGTCGACCTCGTCGAGGCCGGCGTCATCGACCCCGCCATGGTCACCCGCTCGGCGCTCCAGAACGCCGCGTCGATCGCCAAGAACATCCTCACCACCGAGGCGATCGTGGCCGAGATCCCGGACAAGGAGCCCGCGGGCGCTGCCGGCGGCGGCATGCCCGACATGGGCGGAATGATGTAACGAAGCGCCAAGCGCTTCCGCAGTACCGAGGGCCCGGCTCACGCCGGGCCCTCGTCGTTCCGGGGTCTTTTCTCCTGTGTGCTAAAGTTCCACACGCTGTGGAGAAAAACCTCAACACTCTTTCCGGTTTCCGTGCCTCCTACGAAGAGCTCCATCCCCTCGCGGTAGCTGCCGCGCAGCGCGTTCTGCGCGACCAGGCGGCGGCCGAGGACGTTGCCCAGGACGTGTTCATCGCCCTCTGGCGCAACCCCAAGGCCTTCGACCCCACGCGCGGATCGCTGCGCTCCTACGTGTCGCTGATGGCGCGCAGCCGCGCTCTCGACCGCTGGCGCACCCGGCAGGCCCGCGAGGCCGCCGTGGATCGCTCGGCGGCCGAGCAGAAGGTGCGCCACGTGGACGAGGAGAGCGCCGCCGAGCCGGTGCTGCGCCGCGACCGCTCACGACGCATCCTGCACGCGCTGGACTCGCTTCCCGGCGAGCAGCGCGAGGCGGTGCTGCTGGCCTTCGGCCGTGGCCTGACCGCGCAGGAGATCGCCAAGGCGATCGGGGTCCCGCTCGGGACGGCCAAGAGCCGCGTCCGCCTGGGACTGCAGAAGGCGCGCACCGAGCTGCAGGCCGCCTAGCCTGGCGCGCTCGCAACGATCCGGCCGGCCCGTCCCGGCCGTAGTGTCCTCTGACATGGAGGGACGCGCGGACAACGCGTGGCAGACGCCGCGCGAGGTGGCGCGCCGGACCGGACTGTCCCCCGCGACCCTGAGGATCTGGGAGGAGCGGTACGGCTTTCCCCGTCCGGAGCGACTGCCCAGTGGACATCGCCGCTACGCAGACACGGAGGTCGAGTTGCTGCTCGAGGTCGTGCGCGAGCGCGACGAGGGCCGCTCCCTGTCCACCGCAGTGGAGCGCGTCCTCAACGCCGAGCTGGCCGCCGACGAGTCGCTGTTCGCCGGCCTCCGCCGCCGGCGCCCGGACCTGGTCCCCTACCTCCTGGCCAAGCGCACGCTGATCTCCCTCTCGCACGCGATCGAGGACGAGTCGTGTGCACGCGGCGACCGAGGGCTGATCCTGGGCGCCTTCCAGCGCGAGCACTTCTTCCGCTCAGCCGAGGAGCGCTGGCGCGAGCTGGCCCGCACGGCCGAGACGTCGCTGGCGCTGGCCGACTTCGAGGAGCTGAGAGAGCCCTCCGACGGGCCGATCGAGGTGCCGATCGACCGCTCGGGCCCGGTGGGCCGCGAGTGGGCGCTGGTGTGCGACGGGCCCGAGTACTCCGCCTGCCTGGCGGCCTGGGAGCGGCCCGGCCAGGACGAGGCGCCCGACGGCGACCGCCTGTTCGAGACGATCTGGACCGTCGAGCCCGAGCTCGTGCGTGACGCCTCGCGCATCGGCGTGGGGCTGGTCGCACACGCCGCCCCCGATCTGGCCCGGACGCTTACCGAGGAGCTGGCGAGCCGCCCGCTGTCCGCCGACGACCGCGTCAACCGGGTCACCGCCCTGACCAGCCGCATGGTCGCCTACCTCTCAGGCGACACGGCGCCTAAGCAGCTGCGAGCACCTCACGCATAGGCCGTGGCCGGACGCCGAGCGACTCGGCGTCCGCGGTCCCGCGCTCGCTGAGCATCGGCTCCTCCATCAGCTCGACCTCCTCGCGCGTGACCAGCGGCCTTGGGCCCAGAGACGCGCTCCACCACGCCCAGCCCCGCCCGCACGGCGGACATGGGTAGGTGCAACAGCGGCCGGGGGCCGAGCGCGGTCCGCACGATGTCGTCGTAGGAGAGCGTGTCGGGCCCGGCCAGCTCGTAGCGCCGCGAGCCGTCGCTGCTCTTCAGCGCCGCCGCCACGCAGTCCGCCACGTCCTCGGCCCAGATGGGCTGGAAGCGCGCGCGGCCGCGGCCCGCGATCGGGACCAGCGGCAGCAGGCCGAGGCGGTACAGCAGGGTCATCCAGGGATCGTCGGGTGCGTAGACGATCGACGGCTCGAAGACGTGGGTCTCGAGGCTCGACCCCTCGACGGCGTCGCGCGCGAGCGCCTTGGCGCGAAAGAAGCGGGTTCGCGAGGCCGGCCCCGCACCGAGGGCCGAGAAGAACAGGAAGCGCGAGGCCCCCTGGCGCTCGGCGGCCCGGACCAGCCGCAGGGTGGCCACGGCGCTGAGCTCCTCGATCGACCCGCGCTGCTGGTCGCGCAGCGAGGCGGCCAGGTGGATCACGGTGTCCACACCACGCAGGGCGTTGCGGAACGAGCCGGGGTCGCCGAGGTCGCCCAGCGCGAGCTGGACCCGTACCCGCTCCGCTCCCAGCCGCGTGGGGTCGCGCACCAGGCAGCGCACGCTCTCGCCCGAGGCGACCAGGCGCCGCAGCAGGGCCGAGCCCACGGTGCCGGTCGCGCCGGTCAGGAGGATCACGCGGGCAACATAGCCCGCGCGGACCCGTAGCTAGAATCTCGCGCCTGATGGCCTACGTGATCGCTGAGCCCTGCATCGGCCAGAAGGACAACTCGTGTGTCGAGGTCTGCCCGGTCGACTGCATCCACCCCACACCGGACGAGCCCGACTACGACCAGGTCGAGCAGCTCTACATCGATCCCGAGGAGTGCATCGACTGCGATGCCTGTGTGGAGGCCTGCCCCGTCGACGCCTGCTTCGCCGAGGACCAGCTCCCGGACGAGTGGAACAAGTTCGTCGACATCAACGCGCAGTACTTCCAGTCTGCGTCCTAGCGCGGCGCGCTAACGCTTAGGGCGCCATCGGCAGCGCGGTGCCGGTGATCTGCGGCACGGGCGGGCCGATCGGCTCCTGCAGCGTCGCCAGCTGCTGAGGCGTCGCGGCGATCAGGCCGCGGGCGGCGTGGAAGATCGCCTGGGCCGCGGGGGCGTCGGGGTCCTCGATCACGAGGGGCCGGCCCTCGTCGGAGGCCACGCGCAGCTCCTCCTGCAACGGGACCTTGCCCAGCAGGGGGACGTCCAGCTCGTCGGCCAGGCGCTGGCCGCCGCCCTCGCCGAAGATCGTGAAGCGGTCGCCGTCGGGCGTGGTGAAGCCCGACATGTTCTCGATCACGCCCGCGACCTCGAGCTCGAAGCGGTCCGCCGTCTCCGCCGCGCGGCGGGCGACCTGCTGGGCGGCCGGCTGCGGCGTCGTGACGATCACGAAGCGCGACTGCGGCAGCAGCTGGGCGAGCGTCATCGAGACGTCGCCGGTGCCCGGGGGCAGGTCGATCAGCAGGTAGTCGAGCTCGCCCCAGTCCACGTCCTCGAGGAACTGGCGGATCGCCTTGTGGAGCATGGGGCCGCGCCAGGTGACGGCCTGGTCGGGCTCGTTGAGGAAGAACTCGATGGAGATGGCCTTCACTCCGCCGGCGGCGTCCAGCGGCAGGATCTTGCGCTGGGCGGAGACCATCGGGCGGCCGTGCACGCCGAGCATGCGCGGGATGGAGTAGCCCCAGACGTCGGCGTCCAGAGCCGCGGCGGCCTTGCCCTCCATCTGGAGCGCGGCGGCGAGGTTGGCGGTCAGCGTGGACTTGCCGACGCCGCCCTTGCCCGAGCCGACGCAGATCACGTTCTTGACCGCGGCGAGCGCTCCCTGCGGAAGCCCGCCCTGGCGGCCCAGGCGCTGCTGGAGGCTCTGCTTCTCCTCCGGCGAGAGCACGTCGAAGCCGACGTTCACCTGCTGCACGCCGTCCAGCGCCATGACGCTCTGCTTCACGGCGGTCTCGAAATGGGACCGGATCGGGCACCCGGCGGTGGTCAGCGAGACCACCACGTCGACGGCGCCCGGTGCGGGCTGCTCGATCGAGCGAACCATCCCCAGAGAGACGATGTCCTTGTGCAGCTCAGGGTCGACGACCGAGCGCAGCGACTCGTTGATCTGCTCCCAGGTGGGCACGCCCTCAGTCTAGAAAGGAGAGGTCCAGGCGCCGGACGCGCGCGGGGTCGGCGACGACGTCGATCGCGACGATCCTGCCGGACACCACGGTGAAGCCCATGACCGCGGTGGCCCGCCCGCCGACGAAGATCAACGCGCCCGCCGCGCCGTTCACCGTCGCGTGGCGGGCCTCCCGGTGGCTGTACATCCGAGCCTGCCCGGCCACCGCGTCCGCGCCCCGGATCCTGTCGCCGACGTCCACGCGCAGGACGACGTCGGGGTCGAGCACGGCGACGAGCCCTCGAAGTCGCCGTCCGCCCGCGGCGAAGAAGGCCTCGACGACCTCGCGCGCCGACAGACCGCCGTCGGGCGCGGGAGCCGCGCCCGCACCCGGCGCCGCGCGCGGCTGGCCAGCTGCCGGGCGGCGGCGGGCGAACGGTCCACCATCGGAGCGATCTCCTCGAAGGGCACCCCGAACACGTCGTGCAGGACGAAGGCCAGCCGCTCGGCCGGGGCCGCTCAGGGTATCGAGCACCACCATCAGCGCGAGACCGACCGAGTCCGCGACGAGGGCCTCCTGCTCGGGCTCGGGGCCCTCGGCGGGGGCCACGAGCGGCTCGGGCGCGTCCTGGCCGAACGGCTCCTCACGCCGCACCCCGCGCGAGCGCAGCATGTTCAGGCTGACCCGCGCCACGACGGTCGTCAGCCAGCCGCCGAGGTTCTCGATACGACGAGCAGCAGCTCGGCACGGTCGTGGGCGCCGGAGCGGTGGTGAGCAAGAAAATAACCGGCCGGGTCCCGAAGGACCCGGCCGGCTGAGGGAGGAGAGATACTGCATTACTGCCGACGAGGTATGAGGTCGGCAGTCTCGCCCCGCCCGCGCTCTCCGTCGCGGGTGGGGATAAGTCCGGAGGGCCCGGAAGTTAGGCGAGGCTCGCGACCTGGTCCGAGACCTTCTGGACCTGGTTCTGCACCTCGCGACGAGTGGTCTTCACCTGCTTCTCGACGTCACGCCGGGTGGCCTTCACCTGGCGCTCGGCCTCGCGGCGGTTGCGACGCAGCGTGCGCTCGACCTGAGTGCGAGTGCGCTTGACGCGACGCTGCACGCGGTTGCGAGCGGTGGTGCCGCGACGCTCCGCCTTGCGGAGGTCGGTCGAGACACGGCGAACGAGCTTGTTGAGCTCACGCTGACGGCTCGCGGGGCTCTTGACGTAGGGCTCGACGGCCTCCACGACGTTGTCCCGCGCGATGAGCGTGGCGCCCACCGGGATCAGCACGGCACGCTCGGCCTGGCTGGCCGCGGCCTTCGTGCGCTGCACGGCGTAGGCGAGACCGGTCTCTGCCGTGTGCTCGGCCTGAGCGGCCGTAGCGGCGGCGGAGCGGGCGGTCGCCTTCGCGTTGCCCTGGGTCTGGCGAGCACCGGCACGGGCGGTGTTACGCGCCGTGGTCTGGGTGCGACGGGCATTGGACCGGGTGGTCCGAGCGCTAGAGCGGGTGGACGTGCCACCGCTCTTGGTCTGGTTGCGCTTACGGGTCGCGGCGGCCTTACGAGCGGCGGCGCGACGCTGCTGGGGGGTCTGCTGAGCCATTGGGGTGTTTCCTTCCTCTCCCCCTTCTCAAGGGGTCTGGTTCATAAGCTTATTAGTTCTAAGCTCAATAGGACTATACCACCGAACACACGTACGTAAACCTCAATTCGGGAGGAGTTACGAAATCGTTCGGTGGAGGGGCTCAGGCAGCGGCGAAAGTGCCGTCTGCAACGCGCGCCGACCAGGCCTCGGGCCGGCGCAGCTCCGCCAGGTTGGGTAGGGCCTCAGGCCCCTCCCAGACGCGGTTGAGCCCGTCGATGCCGTGCTCTGCGACCACCGCGTCGCAGAAGCGGCGGCCCTCCTCGTACTGGCGCAGCTTCATGTCGAGGCCGAGCAGCCGGCTCAGCACGCGTTCGGGGGCCGAGCGGTTCCCGCGCCTGCGCTCCATCGCGTCGCGCAGGCCCTCGTGCTCGGCGACGAGGCTCGGGGCCACCGCGTCCATCACGTGCTCGGAGTAGCCCTCGATCACCGCCATCGTGGCCTGGAGGCGGCTCATCAAGCGCCTCTGGGTGCGGGTCTGGACCAGCGCGGCCAGGCCGCCCTCGGAGAAGCGCTCCACCAGCTCGCGCGGGTTGGGCAGCCGCGGCAGGGCGCCGGCGTTGCCGCGGCCGATGCGGACGTCGACGGTGTCCATGTAGCGGCGGATCAGCTCGCCCAGGTGCTCGCGCAGCCAGGGCACGGCGCCGAACTGCACGACGTGGGTGACCTCGTGGGCCGCCACCCAGCCCTCGAAGCTCTCGGGATCGACCTCCATGTCGTCCGCCGCCTTGCGCAGGTTCGGCGTTACGAACAGGAGGCGGGGCGGGACGTCGGGCGCGAGCAGGGCCAGCTCGTACTGCCCGAGCACGCGCTGGGACAGGTAGCCCATGACCAGCCCCGCCTCGGCCGCCAGCGTGGCGTCGGCGCCCAGCCGCAGGGCTCCGGCGAGCGGCCCGGCCGCGTCGAGGCGGCGGTCCAGACGGCCGGCGACCGGTTCCAGCAGGCGGGACAGCGACTCGAGGTTGATCTCCGCCCAGCCGGCGCGGTCCACCACCTCCGGCGTCGGCGCCTGGCCGCTGAGCGCGAGACCGGTGTAGCCGGTGACCGCGACCAAGGCCTCGTCGACCTGGGCCGCGAGGTCCCCGGCGGTCGTCGGCGAGCCGGAGGAGCCTGCCGCCAGCCGCGCGATCTGCCGGGCTAGCGACCAGTCGACCATGGAGATGGACCCTACAA
The DNA here is from genome assembly GCA_963810745.1 of uncultured Thermoleophilaceae bacterium. Lineage (GTDB taxonomy): Bacteria > Actinomycetota > Thermoleophilia > Solirubrobacterales > Thermoleophilaceae > JACCZR01. Next base: position 250,799 of record CAWEOW010000009.1, on the reverse strand, counting down.
GTCGGGCAACGGCTGCTCCAGCTCCGCCACAGGTGCGAACAGGTCGCCGTGCTCCGCGCAGCGCTCGAGCACGTCGGACGCCTCGAAGACCAGGTCTCCCGGCTCCGACGCCCCCTCGACCTCGTCCCACGTCAGCGGCGTCGAGACCGTCGGGTACTCGCGCGCGCGGAGGGAGTAGACGCAGACCGTGGTCTTGTGCTCGTCGTTCTGGCTCCAGTCCACGAGCACCTTGCCCTTGCGCAGCTCCTTCTTCTGCGTCGAGACCACGAGCTTGGGGTGCTTGGCCTCGAGGTGGCGGGCCAGGGCCTGCGACAGCGGCTTGGTCTGGTCGTAGGTCGCCTCGCCGTCCAGCGGCGCGTAGACCTGCATCCCCTTCGAGCCCGAGGTCTTGGGGAAGCACTCCAGGTTCAGCTGGCCCAGCAGCTCGCGCAGCAGCAGCGCCACCTCGCAGCACTCCATGATCCCCGCCGGCTCGCCGGGGTCCAGGTCGAAGGCCAGCGTGGTGGGGTGCTCGATCGCGGCGGCCTTCGACAGCGAGGGGTGCAGTTCGAGGTCGGCCAGGTTGGCCAGCCACACCAGCGTCGGAAGGTCCTCGCAGAGGCAGAAATTGATCGTCTTGGTGCTGACCGGGACCTCGGCGGACCGGACCCAGTCCGGGCGGTGCGAGGGGCACTGCTTCTCATAGAAGTGGCCGGCGTCAACGCCATTGGGGTAGCGCTTGAGCGTCAGCGGGCGGCCCTCGAGGTGCGGCAGCACGTAGGGCGCCACGCGCGTGTAGTAGTCGATGACCTCGCCCTTGGTGAAGCCGGCCACCGGGTAGAGGACCTTGTCGAGGTTGCTAAGGCGGAGCTTGCGCCCCTCCACCTCCACCTGCACGGCTACTTCTTGGCCGCGGTCTTCTTCTTGGCGGAGCCGGAGCCGTTCGAGGCCGAGCTCTTGCCCTTGCTCTTGCCTTCGGCTTGCTCTGCTTCTTGGAGGAGGCGATGCTCGCCTCGAGCGCGGCCATCAGGTCAGGCACGGCCTCGGGCTCCTCGCTGGGCGACTCGATCGTGATCTCCTGGCCCTCGGCCTTGCGCTCGATCATCTCGAGCACGCGGTCGCGGTACTCGTCGCGGTACTTGTCGGGCTCGAAGTCGGCGGAGAGCGAGTCGATGAGCTGGCGGGCCATCTCGACCTCGCGCTTGGTGGTCTTCTCGCCCTTGCCGTCGCCCACCTCGTCGAGCGAGTCCGGCGGCACCACCTCGTCGGAGAACAGCATGGTCTCCATCACCAGCACGCCGTCGCGCGGGCGGATGGCGACGAGGTTCTCCTTCGACCGGATCACCACGCGGGCGATGGCGACCTTGCCGGTCTCCTCCATCGCCTTCAGCAGCAGCGCGTAGGCCTTCTCGGCCCCGGTGCCCGCCCCGAGGTAGTAGGTGTGGTCGAAGAACATGGGGTCGATCTGCTCGAGGTCGACGAAGTCCTCGATGTCGATCGTCCGCGACTTCTCGGGCTGCACTGAGTCGAGCTCGTCGGGCGTGATCACGACGTAGCGCTCGGGGCCGATCTCGTAGCCCTTCACGAGGTTCTCGTAGGGAACCTCCTCGCCGGTGTTCTCGTTGATGCGCTTCTGGCGGACGCGCGAGTTGTCAGAGCCGTCCAGCTGGTTGAAGCGCACGGTCTTGCGATTGACCGCGCTGAACAGCTTCACCGGGATGTTGACCAGCCCGAAGCTGATCGCACCGCTCCAAATGGCACGTGGCATGGCCCTCCGAAGATACCCGTCCGGCCAAGTTCGACCTTCTCAGCGGGCGGGTTCTTGCGGTTCGCGGACCACCTCGGCCGGGTCCACGTCGTCCCGCAGGCCCTTGAACGAGGGGGCGCGAAGGGTGCCCGTCTGCGTCCACTCGCGGAACTCGACGGAGGCCACGAGCCGCGGCTCGACGAACACCGTTCCCTTCGGCGGCTGGCGGCCCCCGAACGGGCTCGTGTCCCGGCGCAGCGGCTCCAGCTCGCGCTTGAGCAGGCCGAGCGTGGTCTCGGTGAAGCCGGTGCCCACCTTGCCCGCGTAGAGCAGGCGGCCCTCGTCGTCGTGCACGCCCACGCACAGGGCGCCGAGGCTGCTCCCGCGCCCGCCCTCGCCGGGGGTCCAGCCGCCGATGACCATCTCCTGGCTGGTCACGTTCTTGACCTTGATCCAGCCCGATGCGCGGCGGCCCGGCTCGTAGGGGCAGTCGAGGCGCTTCGCCACGATCCCCTCGATCCCCTGGGCCTTGCTGGCCTCCAGCAGCGCCTCCCCGTCACCGGCCCGGTAGGCGGGCGTGCGCCACCGCGGGCCCTCGAGCTCGAGCGACTCCAGCAGCCGGCGGCGGTCCTCGTAGGTCAGGGCCAGCGTCGAGTGGCCGTCCAGCCACAGCAGGTCGAAGATCACGTAGGTCACCGGCAGCTCCTTGACCTTGCGCCGGACCGCCGACTCCGACGCGAGGTGCATCCGCGACTGCAGCGCCTGGAAGCTGGGACGCCCCTCCTTGTCGAAGGCCACTACCTCGCCGTCGAGGATCATCCGCTGCGCGCCGGCCGCGCGGGCCAGCTGGCGCAGCTCGGGGTAGCGGGAGGTGAAGTCGGCGCCGGAGCGGCCGAAGGCCGCGACGTGGCCTCGGTCCAGGTGCACCACTGCGCGCACGCCGTCCCACTTGATCTCGTAGCCGTACTTGTCGTCGTCGCGGGGCAGCTTCCCGGTGGTCGCCTTCATCGGCTCGATCCGCTCGGGCATCGGCTCGGCCCCGGGGTCGGCCGGCGGGTCCATGCGGTGGATGAGCCAGTTCTTGCCCTTGGTCTTGATGAGCGCGTAGCGGCCCTGCACCCGCTCGCCCTCGAGGACCATGATCACCTCGTCGTCGCGGAACTTCTCGGGGGCGTAGGTGCCGCGGTCCCAGATCTCCATGGTCCCCGCGCCGTACGAGCCCTTGGGGATCTCGCCGTGGAACTCGAGGTACTCGAGCGGATGGTCCTCGGTGCGAACCGCCAGGCGGTTCTCGTCGGGGTGGCCGGGGATTCCGCGCGGCAGGGCCCAGGAGGCGAGCACTCCGTCGCGCTCCAGGCGCAGGTCCCAGTGGAGGTTGGTGGCGTCGTGCTGCTGGATCACGAAGCGCAGGCCGTCGCCGGAGGAGTCGCCGCCCGCGGGCTCGGGCGTCTGCCCGAAGTCGCGCTTCTTCTTGTAGTCGCCGAGCTTCTCGGCCATCTCGGCCGAGACTAAGCCAGCGGCGAGCCGTCGAGGTCCTGGCGCAGCTCCTCGATCGAGCGGTACACCTGCACCGCTCCCGTCTCGCGGAGCTCGTCCTCGCCGAAGCCTCCGGTCAGAACCGCGACCGTCTCGATCCCGGCGCGCTTGGCGGACTCGATGTCCCAGGTGGAGTCGCCCACCAGGACGCCGTCGCCGCTGCCCGCCTTGTCGAGGGCGGCCTGCACCAGATCGGGCTCGGGCTTGGTGGCCTCCACGTCGCCGGCGGTGGTCCAGTCGTCGATCAGGTCGCGCGCGTCGAGCAGGTCCAGGTAGTGCTCGACCTCGTCGGGCTTGGCCGAGCTGGCGAGCACGACCGCCTTGTCCCGCGACTTGAGGTCCTCGATCAGCTCGCGGGCGCCCGCGAGGGGCTCCACCTCCTCGATCAGCGCCATGTAGAGGGCCTTCTCGGCGGAGCGGATGTCCTCGCCCATCTCCTCCTCGGCCTCGTCGCCCGCCAGCTCGCTGACGATGTGGTCGCCGCCCATGCCGATCGCGCGGTGGATGCGCCAGACCGGCAGCTTGATCTCGTGCTGGCGGAACGCCCGGTACCAGGCGATCGCGTGCTGGAAGTTGGTGTCGACGAGGGTGCCGTCCACGTCGAGGATCGCTGCCTGGGCCATGCCCTGCGCACTGCCCGCGCGGCGCGACTCGACAAACGGGTCGTACAGACGTCCAGGCCGCCGCGCCGGATTCCCCGGCAGGGCTCTTCCTGGCGAGAAGAGAACCTCATGGCCCTCCCTCGCCCCCACGTCCTCCTTCTGCCTGCCGTGCTCGTCTGCGTGGTCGCGCTCGCCGCCCCGGCCGGCGCCTCGGCGAACGCCTGCGCCTACACCTCGGCCAGCCCAAGCAGCGTCTCGAACAAGACCTCGGTGAGGACCACGGCATGCCTGCTCAACCAAGAGCGAGCCAACCGCGGCCTGCGTAAGCTGCGCCTCAACGGCCGCCTCTCGGCGGCCGCCGCACGCCACGCCCGCGACATGGTGCGGCGTCGCTACTTTTCCCACTTCTCGCCCTCGGGGTCGAGCTTCCTGCAGCGCATCAGGCGCGTCGGCTACCTCAGCCGTGCTCGCTCCTGGTCGGCCGGCGAGAACATCGCCTGGGGCTCGGCCGAGCTCGGCACCCCGCGCGCGATCGTCCGCGCCTGGATGAACAGTCCCGGCCACAAGGCGAACATCCTCAGCCGGCGCTTCCGCGAGATTCGGACTGGGCATCGCCCGCCGCTCGCCACGCGGCTCCGGCGCCACGTACGTCAACACCTTCGGCTTCCGCCGCTAGGCGTGTTTTCTCCTGAACCTCCCGGGGCACCGGAGGTTCATGGGAACACCGAAGTTGATGGTCGCCATGCTCGGCGCCGCGACGATCGTGGTGGGAGCGATCGGCGTCCTCGCGCTCGAGACGTGGTGGGTGCTGATCGTCGCCGTCCTGGCGCTCGTGGTGACGAGCCTGTTCGTGCTCGGCTACGTCGGCAGGACGCTCCAGAACGCGGACAAGCCGGATCCGGTCACCGAGGCCCGGCTCGAGGAGGAGGGACAGCGATGATGCCCGCACCCGTGCTCGAAGTGCCCGCGCCCCCGGACCCGGAGATTCCGCCGGACGGGCCGGCCGCGCCCCCGGTCGAGGATCCGCCGGACGGCCCCGGCGTTCCCGAGCCCGCGCCGCCCACCGAGCCGCAGCCCGGCGCGCCCGACGTGCCGACGCCGGACCCGGGCGGGCCCGAGACCCTGCCCTAGCGCCTAGGCCACCTTGGCGAGGGCCGGCGTGTCCTCGATCAGGTGGATCGTCGCCTCCTCCACCGTGGGCTGGATGTTCGGCCAGTGCCCGTCGACCTCCTCCAGCAGCTCGGCGGCTCCCTCGATGGTCACCCCGCCGTCGTGGCGGTCGAAGACGCGCGGGTCGATGTAGGACGAACGGCACACCGCGGGGGTGTTGCCCAGGTGCTTGGCCACCTGCTTGACCACCTGGGCCTGGACGCGCTTGCGGGCGGTCTTGGCGGCCGGGGTCGAGCCGCTCAGCGCCAGGAACCAGGCGGCGAGCACGGTGGCGCTCCAGGTGCGGAAGTCCTTCGCGCTGAAGTCCGCGCCCGTGATCTCCTTCAGGTAGTCGTTGATGTCCTGTGACTTGATGTCGCGCCAGCGGCCGCCCTCCTTGTAGGCCAGCAGCTCGTCGATGCCGCCGCGGCGGCGCTTGAGGCGCTCCACCACCTCGGCCACCTCGACGTCGACGAAGGACTGGAGGCGCTGCTGCTTGCCCTTGGCCGCGTAGTCGAACCGCACGACCGGGCCGTCGACGGTGGCGTGCGTCTTCTTCATCGTGGCCAGCCCGTAGGTCTCGTTCTCCTCGGCGTAGCTCTCCGAGCCGATCCGGAAGAAGCCGCGGTCCAGCAGGCGCAGCGAGCAGGCCAGGACCCGCGCGCGATCCATCTCCGGACGCTGGAGATCGACGGCCACGCGGTCGCGGACCAGGGGCAGCGCGCGGGCGAACTCCAGCATCTCGTCGAACTTGGCTGCGTCCTGGCGCTGGCGCCAGCGCTCGTGGTAGCGGTACTGCTTGCGGCCGGCCGCGTCCACGCCCGTGGCCTGGATGTGGCCCATCGGGTAGGGACAGATCCAGACCTCGTTCCAGGCGGGCGGAATCGCCAGCGCATCGACGCGCTGCTTGACCTCGGGATCGCGCACGGGGCGCCCATCCTCGTCGAGGTACTGGAAGCCCTTGCCCCGGCGCTTTCGCGTGATGCCGGGGCCCGAGCAGTCTGAGCGGCGTAAACGGGCCACAGCAGGCGAAGGTACCCACGTATGCTGAGTCCGATGCCCCCGGCGTCCGATGGCCTGAACCGCGCGCAGCGGGCGGCCGTCACCCATCCCGGCGGGCCGCTCGTGATCGTCGCGGGCGCGGGCACGGGCAAGACCCGCGTCCTGACCCGCCGCTTCGGCTGGCTGGTCGAGCAGGGCGTCTCCGCCGACGAGGTCCTGGCGCTCACGTTCTCCAGCGCGGCCGCCGCCGAGATGCGCGAGCGCCTCGAGTCGCTGATCCAGGTGCCCTACGAGGAGCTGCACGTGGGCACCTTCCACTCCTTCTGCTCGCGGCTGCTGGCCGACGAGGCGCTGGAGGCCGGCCTCGACCCCTTCTTCACGGCGGTGACCCCGGCGGACCGGCTGGCGCTGCTGCTCGACCGCCAGGGCGAGCTGAGCCTGCGTCGCCACGAGATCCGCGGCAACCCCGCGCCGCTGCTGGCCAGCTTCGTGTCGCGCATCGACCGCCTCAAGGACGAGATGGTCAGCTCGGCGGCTTTCCGCGCCCACGCCGAGCGACAGGTGGAGCTGTGCGCGGAGGCCGACGACGCCGCGCGCGCCCACGCCGCCCGCGAGCTGGAGTTCGCGGGCGTCTACGAGGACCACGACCGTCTGCTGGCCGAGCAGGGGGCGCTCGACTTCGGCGAGCTGATCTGCCGCGCCTATTCCCTGCTCCACGAGCACCCGCACGTCCGCCGCCGGGTCGCCGAGCGCTTCAAGCACGTGCTCGTGGACGAGTACCAGGACACGAACTTCGCCCAGGGGATGCTGCTGGGGCTGCTCGCCGAGGAGCACCGCAACATCACTGTGGTCGGCGACGACGACCAGGCGATCTACCGCTTTCGCGGCGCGTCGCGCAAGAATCTCGAGGCCTTCCGCGAGGAGTTCCCCGAGGCCGAGACCGTCCGCCTGGAGCGCAACTACCGCTCAGGGCCAGCGGATCCTGGACGCCGCCCGCGCGGTGGTCGAGCCCACCGAGCGGCTGGAGAAGAAGCTCAAGGGCAAGGCCGGGGGCGACGTGCGCTTCTGGCGCTGCGAGTCCGAGCGCGCGCAGGCCCAGGCGGTCGCCGCCGAGGCCGAGCGGCTGGTCACCGGCGAGGGCATCTCGCCCGACCGCGTGGCGGTGCTGGTTCGCTCGGTGCGCCACGAGGGCGCCACCGTGGGCGCCGCGCTGGAGGAGCGCGCTCTGCCCTTCCGCCTCAGCGGGTCGGCGGCCTACTTCCAGCGCGCCGAGGTGCGCGACGTGCTGGCATGGCTGCGCCTCCTGGCCGACCCGACCGACTCCGGCGCGGTGGTCAGGGCGCTGTCGCGGCCGCCGATCGAGCTGCGCTCGGTGGACGTGGCGCGGCTCACCCAGCTCGCAAGGCGACGCAAGCTCGACATGCCCAGCGCCGTGGCCGCGGGCCTGGAGGGGCCGCAGCTCTCGCCCGAGGGCCGCGAGCGCGCGATGGCCTTCCTGAAGCTCTACCGCTCGGCCTCCAACGCATTCGAGGACCGGCGCCCCGACGCCTTCGTGATGCGCCTGATCGAGCGCATCGGCCTGCGCCGCCAGCAGGTCTTCGCCCGGCGCGCCGACACCGCCGAGCGGCTGCGCAACATCGCCAAGCTGCCGGAGCTGGCCGCCGCCTACATGCGCCGCGAGCCGGGGGCGACGCCGCGGGAGTTCACCCGCTACCTCGACGCAGTGGCCGAGTCGGGCCTGCGCGAGGAGGAGGCGCCCGACCCCGCGGCCGAGCCGGCGGTGCGCGTGCTGACCATGCACGCGGCAAAGGGGCTGGAGTTCGACCACGTCTTCGTGCTCGGCCTCAGCGCGGGCCGCATGCCGGGGCCATGGCGCAAGCGCAGCGACGGCGTGCCCGACGACCTGGTGCCGGAGAAGGTGCGCTCGGGCGAGGACCGCAAGGCCCACGAGGACGAGATGCGCCGCCTGCTGCACGTGGCAATGACCCGGGCGCGCGCGACGCTGGTGCTCTCCTACGCCGAGCGCGGCGACGGCACGGTGCGGGCTTCGCCCTTCGTCGATGAGGCGCGAACGGCGCTGGAGGCCGAAGAGGAGGTGATGGAGGAGGAGCTGTTCGGCCCCGCCGAGGGACTGCACTCCACCTTCCGCCTGATGCGCGACGAGCTGCTGGACACCGTGGCCGAGGTGGGCGGGCGACTGGCCGAGCTGCGACTCGACACCTACCAGGACGTGGCCGGCGGCGTGGCGCGCTACCTCGAGCTGCTCAAGGTGGCCGCGCTCATCTCCCGCGCGCGAGAAGGGCAGGACCTCGAGGACGCGCTGCCCGAGATCAACGACGTGCTCGCGCAGGGGGCGACACCGGAGACCCGGGAGCTGCTGGCCACCTCGGCTCTCGACGACTGGCTGCGCGACGCCGCCCGCGAGGCCGAGCGGCGCCCGGCTCCGGCCTCGGAGGCCTCCGAGCCCTCTCTCGACCCGTTCATCCCGCGCCGCGGCGAGGGCCTGATGCTCTCGGCCTCGGACATCGACACCTACCGGCTGTGCCCGCTCAAGTACAAGTTCGCGCGGGTCTTCCGCATCCCGCAGGAGCCGACGATCCACCAGCGCTTCGGCATCGCGATCCACCAGGTGCTCGAGCGCTGGCACCAGTCGGGCGGCGACCTGATGGAGCTGTTCGAGGCGGCGTGGCGGCGCAACGGCTTCGGCGACTCCGACGACGAGCGCCAGTTCCGCGAGCGAGCGATCGTGGCGCTGCAGCGCTACGAGGAGGCCGAGGGGGCCAACGACGCCGAGCCCGTCTGGTTCGAGCGCTCGTTCTCGTTCCGCATGGGGCCGCATCTGCTGCGCGGGCGCGTGGACCGCGTCGACAAGCACCCCGACGGGACCTACGAGCTGATCGACTACAAGACCGGCAAGGCGAAGACCGAGGGCGAGCTGCGCGAGGACGTGCAGCTCTCGCTCTACCAGATGGGCGCGCGCGAGTCGTGGCGGCTCGAGACCTCCGCGCAGTCCTACATGTACGTGCTCACAGGCGAGAAGGTGCCGGTGGAGCACTCCGACGAGGAGCTGTCTCGCGTGCGCGAGACGGTGGGACAGATCGCGGAGGGCATTCAGTCACAGGACTTCGAGCCGAAGCCCTCGCGCGAGATCTGCTCCTTCTGCGACTACCGGATCATCTGCCCGGCAGCCGAGCGCTAGCTCGCCTGCGGAGGCTGAGCCGGCTGCGCCGCGGGCTGCTGGGCCTGGGACGCCTGCTGCGGTGCGCCGAGGGCCTGGCCGCCGCCCGCTTGCCCCTGCAGGACGTTGTTCATGCTCGACTGCGTCAGGTACATCGCGACGAACCCGAGGAAGATCCACAGCACGAACAGGATCACCGGCTCCAGCTTCTGCGGGGCGCCGGTCAGCCGCTCGGCCGCGTCGAGCCGCTTGGTGAAGTTCCAGATCGACACGAAGGGCGGAACGATGATGAACGCGCCCAGCGTGATCGCGAGGACCGACATGCCCGGGCTGTCGCCCAGTTCGTCGGTGTTGTTGGCCCGGCCGATCTCGGCGAGCTCCTTGTTGACCATGTAGTACCAGACCGCGCCATAAATCCCGAACGTGATCAGCGAGAGGCCGATGATGCCCAGCGGATGCCGGATCTTGCCGGGGTGAGACGAACCCCGGATATCAATCACTTCTGCCATTTAGCGAGTCCCTTCTCGTAGGTTGGCGCGACGCTAACCGCTGACGCGGATGCGCGCCACTCGCGGCGCTAGGAGGGCGTGTCGGGCCCGCGCTGGCGCAGGAAGCGCTGGAAGTCGCGCGCGATGGTGTCGGCGGAGGGGATCTTCTCCTCGTTGTCCTCCTCCTGCTCGGCCTCGTCGGCCGCGGTCTCCAGGCGCTCGACGAACGCCTTGACCTCCGGGTCGCTCGCCACCGCCGCGCTGACCTGGCGCTCGTAGTCCTCGGCCGCCGTCTCCAGCTCGCCGGCCTCCACCGCAACGCCGGCGGCGCCCTCGAACGCCCGGACCAACGCAAGCGCGACCTTGGGGTTGGGAGCGGCGGCCACGTAGTGCGGCACGGAGGCCCACAAGCTCACGGAGGGAAGCCCCGCCTCCGAGCAGGCGCGGTGCAGCACGCCGACGATCCCAGTGGGGCCCTCGTAGCTCGTGGGCTCGAAGCCCAGCTCGGTGACGAGCTGCTGGTCGGAGGCCAGGCCGGTGAGGGCGACGGGGCGGCTGTGGGGCACGTCGGCCAGCAGGGCTCCGAGCGTGATCACCATGCGCGCGCCGGTCGCCTGCGCCACCTCGATGACGGTGTCGCAGAAGCGGCTCCAGCGCAGCGAGGGCTCGACGCCGCGCAGCATGACCAGGTCCCCCTCGGCGCCGGGAACGCGCGCGGCCGAGAACGCGTTCGAGGGCCACTCGATCTTGCGGACGTCGTTCGCGTCCAGCTCCACGGTGGGGCGCACGGCGGTGAAGTCGAAGAACTCCTCGGGGTCTACGCTGGCCAGCTCGAACGACTCGAAGTGGTCGTGCATGTAGGAGACGGCGGCGGTGGCTGCGTCCCCCGCGTCGTTCCACCCCTTGAAGGCACAAACGAGGACGGGGGCCCGGAGTTCCGCGGACGCTGACCATCGGAGATCGGTCATGCCCTCTCACCGTACCCACCTGTCCGAGGGGCGACCCAACATTGTCGTGTGGCCGCCACCGCCGAGGATCGACAGACGCTCGCCGAGCTGCGCCCCGGCGCAGAGCTGCGCGGGGTCTTCGCATGCGCGCGCAAGGATCGGCTCACCGCGCGCACCGGGTCCCCGTACCTCGCCCTGGAGCTTCGCGACCGCACCGGCTCGGTGCCGGCGCGTGCTTTCCGCGAGGCGGACTTCCTGGCCGCGCAGTTCGAGCAGGGCGATCTGGTGGAGGTCGAGGGGCGCGCGGAGCGCTTCCGCGACGAGCTCGTCGTCGACCTGCGCTCGGTCAAGCGCGCCGACCCCGGCGGCGTCGACCCCGCCGACTTCCTGCCGGTGGCCTACCGCGACCTCGACGAGCTCGACGGTTTCCTCGAGCACCTAGGGCGCGAGGTCTACGACCGCCGGCTGCGGGGGCTGCTCGACGCGTTCCTGGAGGACGACTCCTTCCGGGCCGAGCTGCGCCGCGCGCCGTGCACGCGCAACGGGCACCACGCCTACCTGGGCGGGCTGATCGAGCACACCGTGGCCGTGGCCACTCTGGCCCAGGAGACGTGCGTGCTGCACCCGCGCCTGGACTCCGACCTGCTCATCTGCGCCGCCCTGCTGCACGACATCGGCAAGACGCGCGAGTTCTCCCTCGGCGCCGAGATCTCTCTGAGCGAGGAGGGCGCGCTGATGGGCCACCTCGCCCTGGGCCAGCAGATGCTGCTGGAGCGCTCCGCCGGGGTGCCGCGCGACCGCCTCCTCGCGCTGGTGCACTGCGTGCTCGGCCACCACGGGCCGGACAACCTTCCCGGGCGGCGCTTCCGCTCGGCCGAGGCGATGGCGCTGGCCCGGTTGAACACGCTCGACGCCCAGGTGAAGGGCGCGCTCGAGCACGGCCTGCCGGGGTGAGAGTCCGGCCCGCCCGGGCTGACGACTTCGAGGTCGTCACCGCGCTGCTCGAGGAGCTGGGGCGCAGGCAGGTGACCGAGGAGACCCGCGACGAGGTGCGCGCCCTCTACGAGCGCCACCTCGAGGATGACCGCGCGCACCACCTGGTCGTCGAGGACGACGACGGCGTGATCGCGTTCTGCTCGCTGCACTTCCGCGACCGGCTGAACAACCCCACGCCCGACGCGTGGATCCCCGACCTGATCGTCACCGAGTCGGCACGGCGGCGCGGAGCGGCGCGGGCGATGCTGCGCGAGGCCGAGCGCATCGCGCGCGAGGGGGGCTGCTGGCAGTTGACGCTGGAGTCCGGCTACCAGCGACGGCTGGCGCACAAGCTCTACGCGGGCGAGGGCATGACCGACGCCGGCAAGTACTTCACGAAGTCTCTGACCAGTTGAGCTCGTAGAAGAGCATCGACGGCCCGCCGGGGCCCTCGAGGTTCGTGAAGCCCAGGCTCTCGTAGAGACCGCGGGCGGCGGTGTCGTCCACGCTGGTGTTGAGGTCCATGCCGTCGGCGCCGCGTTCCTTGGCCAGCGCGATCGCCCTCTCCATCAGCGCGCGGCCCAGGCCCTGCCCGCGCAGCGGCGGGCGCACGTACAGCTCGGCCAGGTAGGCCTCTCGCCCGGGCGTCCACAGCGAGCGCCGGTAGCGCAGCACGGCCAGCGCGTCGGGCCCGTCGCCCGCGAGCAGCACGTCGGTGTCCTCCTCGATCAGGACCTGCAGGCGCTCGGCGATCGCCTCCGGCCCCGGCGTGGGGTCGTCGTACTCGCGGTTGAAGGAGTCGAGCAGCCGGCCTGCCGCTGCGAGGTCACGGGCTGCCGCAAGGCGGACGCGGTAGGGCACGGGCGCCAGATTAGGATGCGGGCTCAACGATTACGGGAGAAGCCGTTGGACACCAGCCGCCTCAAGAAGATCGACCTGTTCTCGGGCCTCGACGACGATGCGCTCGAGCGCGTCGCCGGCATGGCGCGGGAGACCACCGCGGACGAAGGGGAGAAGCTGGTGCAGCAGGACGCCGCGTCCGACCAGCTGATCGCGATCGAGGAGGGGACGGTCGAGGTGCGCAGCCACGACGAGAAGCTCGCCACGCTCGGTGAGGGCGATGTGGTCGGCGAGGCCGGGCTGCTCAAGCGCGGGCTACGCAACGCGGACGTGGTCGCCACCGGTCCGGTGAAGGCGATCTTCTTCACCCAGGACCAGGTGCGGGCACTGCGCCGCGACCTTCCGGACTTCGACGAGCGCCTTCAGAAGGCGATGGAGGACCACGGCGGATAGCTGGTGGCGGTCCCTCCCGATCACACCTACTGTGGCCGGGTGGAGCGCATGGAAGCGAACACCTGTGTCGTATCACCGGAAGGGGACCTCGACATGGCGGCCTCGAAGCGCCTGCGCGACGCGCTGCGCCGCTGCCTGCTCGCGTCGACGCCTCGCTGCGTGGTCGACCTCTCGAAGGTCTCCCTGCTCGACGCCTCGGCCATCCGTGCGCTGATCGAGGCGCGGGATCAGATGGCGGCGCGCGGCAAGAAGATGATCCTCGCCCGGCCCTCGACAGCCGCGCGGCGGGTCCTCGAGGCGACCGGCAGCCTGGCGGGCTTCGCCGTCTCGGCCTAGCCGGTCGCGGCGGCCGGCGACATCTCCAGCCAGACGCGCGTGCCGTCGGAGGCGTCCACGCCCCAGTCGTCGGCCAGGTTGTCGACCAGGTAGAGGCCCCAGCCCCCCGGCTCGTCGAGCGCCCCCGGTGCGGGCTCGGCACGGAAGCCGGGCCCGTCGTCCACGATCTCCAGCCGTAGGCGCTCCGGGCCCGCGTAGAGGATCACCTCGACGCAGCCGGCCCTGCCGGTCGTGCCGTGGCGGATGCTGTTCGTCACGACCTCGCTCACCAGCAGGCGCAACGAGTCGCTCAGGTCCGTGTCGGCGTAGGCCTCGTCGGCCACCGAGCAGACGAAGTCCCGCGCTGCGCCGGGCGCCTCGGGGCCCCCGAGGCGCAGGTGTCGTACCTCTGCCATGAAGTTCGTGTTCCCAACCCGGCCCCCGGCGTAACGGGCCAGTAGCCTGCTCGCCCGTGTTCTCCGACCAGGCCGTGACCCCGTTTCTCGTGCGTTTGCGGGATGACCTGCCTGGTCTGGACATCCTCGACGCCCATACGCACGTCGGTTTCAACGACCCGGATGGGGTGCGCTGCTCGCCCGAGCAGCTGCTCGAGGCCCTGGAACTCGCGGGCAACCGCGCCGTGGTGTTCCCCATGCACGAGCCCGAGGGCTACCCGGCCGCCAACGACTGGGTGCGCGAGGTGTCCGCCGGCTCCGACGGGCGCCTGACCCCCTTCGCGCGCCTGGACCCGCGCCAGGACCCCGTCGCGGAGGGGCGGCGCTCGCTGGACGCCGGCGCCAAGGGGCTCAAGCTCCACCCGCGCGCCGAGAACTTCGGCATGGACGAGCCGGTGGTGGAGGGCATCGTGGCCCTCGCCCAGGAGCGCTCGGTGCCACTGCTGGTGCACGCCGGGCGCGGCATCCCCGCCCTGGGCCGCCACGTGGTTGAGCTCTGCCGCGAGCACCCCGAGGCCAACGTGATCCTGGCTCACGCCGGCATCTGCGACCTGTCCTGGATCTGGCGCGAGGCGCGCGAGCTGCCCAACCTCTTCTTCGACACCTCGTGGTGGAGCGCCGGCGACCTGCTCGCGCTGCTGTCACTGGTCCCGCCCGGGCAGGTGCTGCTGGCCTCCGATGCTCCCTACGGGAGCCCGTCGCTGGGGGCGATCCTGTGCTTGCGCTCGGCGCTGCAGGCTGGGCTGGACGAGGACGCTGTGCGCGCCGTGGCCGGCGGCCAGATGGAGCGCCTCTTGGCCGGCGAGGAGCCGCTCGACCTGGGCCCCGCGCTGGACGGCGCCCCCGGCCGCGACCTGCTGCTGGACCGCGTCTGGACCTTCCTCACCTACGCCACGGGGCAGGCGCTGCAGGGCGTGCACCCCACCGAGGCGATCGACCTGGCCCGGCTGGCCTGCGAGGTGGGCGAAGAGGCCCCCGAGGCGCCGGTATGCGAGGCGGTGCTGGCGTTGCTGGAGGACACCGAGAACCTGCCGCCGGACCCCGACCGGCCCTCACGCTTCATGCCGGTGCTGCCGCGCCTGGTGCTGGCCGGCCTGCTGGTGCGCACGCCGGACGTGCCGCTGCCGGAGGTCGCCACGCCCGTGGACGTGGGCGCGCGACCTGAAGGGGACCGACTAGCGCTCCACCTCGATGTGGCGGACCGGCCGGGAGAAGCGCTCCTGGGCCTCCTCCACGATCCCGCCCTCGAGGAAGCCGCGCTCGCCGTCGGGGTGGGTGAACAGCACGATCTCGTCGGCCTCGTAGGTCGCGAGGGCGTCCTGGATGGCGAGCAGCGGATCGGACTCGCCGGTGTCGCCGGCGGCGTCGATGCCCTCCTCCTCCATGCGCTCCACGGTCTCCTCCTGGACCTCCTCCGCCCGCTCGATGGCCGGGTCGGGGTCCGAGAGCCAGAAGCGGTAGCTCTTGTCGAGCGCAGGGGCCACGACGAGCACCTCGGCCTGCTCGGCCTCGGTCTTGCCGATGGCTGACTTGAGCGCCTCGCCGGAGACCGGCTCGCTGACCAGGGCCAGGATTCGTTTAGCCATCAGGCCACCTCCCTCAGTGCCGAGATCTCGCGCCGGGCCGCCAGATGCTCCAGCGCGCGGGACTCCAGCTGGCGCACGCGCTCGGCCGACAGGCCCAGCCGGCGGCCGGTCTCGCGCAGCGGCTTGGGGTCCTCACCGTCGATGCCGTAGCGCAGGCGGATCACGCCCTGCTCGGGCTCGGGCAGGTCGCGGATCGTCTCGCGCAGCGTGGCCTGGGCGAGGCTGACCGAGACCTCCTCCTCGGGCTCGGGCTCGCCGCTGGGAAGCAGGTCGCCGAGCGCGGTGTCCTCCTCCTCGCCCACCCCGCGGTCCAGCGAGGTGACGGTGCGCGCGGCGTCGCGGACCTCCTGCAGCTCCTCGAGGGGCAGCTCGGCCTTGGCGGCGACCTCCTCGTCGGTCGGGTCGCGGCCGAGCTCGGCGGCCAGCTCGCGCTCGGCGCGGACGAGCTTGCGCTCGCGCTGGCCGATGTGGACCGGGATGCGGATCGTGCGCGCCTTGTTGGCCAGGCCGCGCTGGATCGCCTGGCGGATCCAGAAGGTGGCGTAGGTCGAGAACTTGAAGCCCTTGCGGTGGTCGAACTTCTCGGCGGCGCGGATGAGGCCGAAGATGCCCTCCTGGATCAGGTCGAGCAGCGACAGCTCCTGGCCCTGGTACTTCTTCGCGATCGAGACCACCAGGCGCAGGTTGGAGTTGATCATCCGCTCCTTGGCCTCGAGGTCGCCCGCCTCGATGCGCTTGGCCAGCTCGACCTCCTCCGCGGCTGTCAGCAGCTCGTAGCGGCGCACCTCGTTGAGGAACAGCTGCAGGGCGTCCGTGGTGGCGCCCGCCACGTCCTCGTTGCGGTAGGTCGTCGGCTGGACGTTCGCGCGGCCACAGTCGTCGGTCAGGTCGACTCCGAGCTGGTCGAGCTCTGCCTGCAGGGCGTCCACCTCCTCGTCGGGCAGCTCCAGCGCGCGGACGAGCTCGTCGAACTCCGAGAGGTTGACGCAGCCGACCTCCTCGCCGCGTGCGACAAGAGCGGTTATCTCGCTTCGGCTCACCCTTCCGGGCTACCCGCGGACTCGACGGCCGACACGTCGTCGACCATGTCGAGGTGCTCGTCCAGGCGGGTGATGGCGAAGACCCTCTGGACGCTCTCCGGGCCGCGGACCACCGCAAGGCGGCGGGCCTCGGCGCGGGCGCGCTGATCGGCGGTGACGACCATGCGAAGGCCGGTCGAGTCGAGGAAGGTGACCCCGGCCAGATCCAGGACGATCACCGGCGGCCGCGCCTCCTCCACGCGCCTCAGGGCCTCTTCGACCTTGGGCACGGTGGACAGGTCGAGCTCGCCGCGCAGGGCCAGGTGCGCGAGGCCGTCGCCCCTCTCCTCGTGGACGTCGAGGATCGTCACGCGCGCAAGACTACCCGCGCGCGGGCGCTTCTTCCGGGCCGCTCATCGCGCGGCGCGCGAGGCGGTAGGCGAAGAACAGCTGGACCACCGCGAAGGCGATCTGCAGGGCCCGCTCGGGAAGCTCGTTGGCGACGACCGTTCCGACCACCACCCCCACCGGGCTGAGCAGCCCGACGACGATCCCGTCGCGCAGCCGCAGGTTGCCGTAGCCGTGCTGGCGGTAGGCGCCCACCGCGGCGACCACGATCACCGCGAACAGCGACGTCGCCTCTGCCTTGACCTGCACCTCGTCGAGGAAGATCACGAGCCCGGGGACGAACAGCACGCCTCCGCCCACGCCCACCAGGCCGCTCACCACGCCCGCGGCGAAGCCGATCACCAGCAGGCCGATCAGGTCCGACGCCTCCATCAGAAGATCAGCACCGCGGCCGAGGCCACCAGCAGCACGGCGAAGGCGCCCGAGACGAAGCGCTCGGGCAGCTTCTGCTGCAGCGCCGTGCCGGCGAGCACGCCTCCGACCGCCGGCGCGCCGATCAGCGCGCCCGCCAGCGGGTCGACGTTGCCGTAGAGGGCGTGAGCGCCCGCGCCGAAGGCGGAGATCACCACGATCGCCGCGAGCGAGGTCCCGGTGGCCTCGCGGTCCTGGTAGGCGAGCCACAGGATCAGCAGCGGGAC
Source organism: uncultured Thermoleophilaceae bacterium (assembly GCA_963810745.1). GTDB lineage: Bacteria > Actinomycetota > Thermoleophilia > Solirubrobacterales > Thermoleophilaceae > JACCZR01. The sequence continues at coordinate 233,482 of CAWEOW010000009.1, read as the reverse complement.
GATGACCGTGCCGCCCCCGACCCCGAAGAGCGCGCTGAACGCTCCCGCCGTGGTGCCGATCGCCGCGAGACGAAGAAGGCGGCGTGACATCGCCGGGCATACTACGGCCGGTGTCCGCTCCAACCGCCGACATGCTCGCCCCGCTGTCCCAGGACCCCGCCCGCGGGGCGATCCTGCTGGACATCGACGGCACGCTCGCCCCGATCGTGGAGCGCGCCGAGAACGCCCACGTGCGCGAGGAGTCCTCGAAGCTGCTGGGGCGCCTGGCCCGCCGCTACCGGCTGGTCGCCTGCATCTCGGGGCGCTCGGCCGCCGAGGCGCGGCGGCTGGTGGGGGTCGGCAGCATCGCCTACGCCGGCTCGCACGGGGCCGAGCTGCTGGACGCCGGCGCGACCAAGCCGCAGGACCGTCCCCGCCTTCGCGAGCTGGGAGGGCCGCGTGCGCCGCTTCGCCGACGAGCAGGACACGCCCGAGCTGCGGGTGCTGCGCGTGCGCCTGGAGGACAAGGGGCCGATCGTGGCCTTCCACTGGCGCGGCACGCCCGACGAGGACGCCTCCCGCACCCGGCTCGAGGGCCTGGCCGCCGAGGCCGAGTCGGCCGGCTTCGCCACGCACTGGGGGCGCAAGGTGCTCGAGGTGCGCCCGCCGGTCCCCGTGGACAAGGGCCAGGCCGTGCGGACGCTCTGCGAGAAGTTCCAGCCCGGCGGCCGCGCTGTACGCCGGCGACGACGCCACCGACCTCGACGCCTTCGCCGCCCTGCGCTCGCTGCGCGACGACGGGAAGCTGGACACCGCCATCTGCGTGGGCGTCCGCTCGGACGAGGGACCGACGGAGATCGTCGAGCAGTCCGACCTGACGGTCGACGGCGTCGAGGGCGTCACCGCCGTGCTCGAGGCCCTCTGATGCGCTTCCGCGAGTTCCTGCGGGTCTCGGTGCTCCTGTGCGCGGGCGCCGCCACCGCCCTGGCCGTGGTCACGATCATCGGCGCGAACCGCGACGGCGACTACGTGCTCGCCCTGCTCGCCGCCGGCTGGTGGCTGGCTGCGCTGGTGATCGGCGCGATCCTGGGCCGTCGCCAGAGCGTGAGCGACGGGACCCGGCGCCTGCTCAGCTCCGCCCGCACGGCGACCTCGCTGCCCGAGCTCGAGCCGGGCGCCGTGCTCTTCAACCGCATGTGGCCGCTGGCGGTGTTCACCATCGCCTCGGGGGTGATCGGCTTCTTCCTGCCCCAGGTCCCGGGCATCGCCACCGGCTACGCGATCCTGCTCGCGATGACCGCCCGCAACCAGCACCGCGCGGTGCAGGCGATCGAGGAGCGCGACGGCGTCCAGTACTGGTTCGACCGCACGCCGCCGCTGTCCGCCCCGCGGCTGGTGCGCACGCCCGGCCTGCGCCGGATGGAGCCGACCCAGAGCTACGAGGAGCCGGAGCTGTCGCGCTTGCGCAGCCGGTCGAGCTCCGGCCACGAGCGCGTGTTCGCCACCTGCTCGGGCGTCAGCCAGGCGCGGCGGGCGGTGGCGACCCCGAACCAGATCTTGTGGAGCGTGTCGACGCCGTGCGCGTCGGAGTCGACGCACAGGGTCACGCCGGCCTCGGCGGCGCCGCGGGCGAGCGTGTCGGGCAGGTCGCGCCGGTTGGGGTTGGCGTTGATCTCCAGGAAGGTGCCGGTCGAGGCCGCCACCTCCACCACGCGGTCCACGTTCAGGGCGTAGGGCTCGCGGCGGCCGATCAGCCGCCCGGTCGGGTGGCCGATCAGGTCCACCAGCGGGTGCTCCATGGCCGCGACCATGCGGGCCGTCATCTCCTCCTCCTTCATGCGGAAGGAGGTGTGCAGGCTGGCCACGACCCAGTCGAGCTGCTCGAGCACGTCGTCGGCGTAGTCCAGCGCGCCGTCGGTGAGCACGTTGACCTCGGTGCCTGCCAGCAGCGTGATGCCGTCGAGCTTCTCGTTCGCCTCCGCCACTCGCTCGATCTGACGCAGCAGCTCGTCGGGCTGGACGTCGTTGCCGAAGCCGTGTGACGCCGAGTGGTCGGTGATGGCCAGGTACTCGTAGCCCCGCTCCAGCGCCGCCTGGCCCATCTCCAGGATCGAGTTGCGCCCGTCCGAGGCCGTGGTGTGGCAGTGCAGGTCGCCGCGGAGGTCGCCCTGCTCCAGCAGCGCCGGCAGCTCGCGCTCCAGCTCCCCCCGGTCCTCGCGCAGCTCGGGCTCGATGTAGCCCAGGCCGAGCAGGGCATAGACCTCGGCCTCGTCGGCGAACGAGTGGGTCACCCCGCTCTCGTCGTCCTTGACCCCGTACTCGCTCACGTGCAGCCCCTTGCGCACGGCGGCGGTGCGCAGGGCCTCGTTGTGGCGGCCCGAGCCGGTGAAGTGCTGGAGCAGGTTGCCGAAGCTCTCCTCGGGCACGATGCGCAGGTCCACCGGGAGGCCGTTGTGGGTCACGGCCTTCGCGCCCGCCGCGCTGACCGTGCTCGTCGACTCGAGTGCCGGCAGCTGCGAGAAGGCGTCGGTCACCGCCTTCGGGTCGGAAGCGGCGACCACGATGTCCAGGTCCTTGACGGTGTCCGTGAGCCGGCGGGCGCTGCCGGCCAGCTCGACGCGCAGAGCCTGCGGGCAGTCGCGCAGGCCCTCCACCAGCTCGGTGCCCACCGACAGCGCCTGGTCGAGCAGCAGCCGCGGCGTCTCGGGCCCCTTCTCCAGCGCGGCGAGCACGTTGTCGCGCGCCTTGGAGCCGAAGCCGGGAACGTCGTCCAGGCTGCCGGCCGCCGCCGCCTCCTTGAGCTCGTCCAGCGAGCCGATCCCCAGGTGGTCGTGCAGCTGCTTGACCCGCTTCGGCCCCAGCCCCGGGATGCGGGTCACCTCCACCAGGCCGGCCGGTATGCGCTCCTTGAGCTTGTCCGCCGAGGGGATCGTCCCCTGCTCGAGCAGCGAGCCGATCTTGTCCGCGATCGCCTTCCCGATGCCGGGTAGCTCCTCCGCCTTGCCCTGGCGCGCCATGTCGGCCACCGAGGCACCGGAGTCGCGGATGTTCTTCGCCGCCGTCCGGTAGGCCACCACCCGGTACGACGAGGCGCCGTCCAGCTCGTAGAGGCTGGCGAGCTCATCGAAGTGAGAGGCGATCTCGGCGTTGCGCACGGGCGCCTAGGGTAGGCCGCCTCCCGTGTCCGGCACCTGGCTGATCCTCCCCACCTTCAACGAGGCCGACAACCTCGAGAACATGGTCCGCTCCGCGCTGCCGCGGCTCGCCGAGGCCTCGCCCGAGCACCACATTCTCGTGGTCGACGACAACTCGCCCGACGGCACCGGGCGCATCGCCGACCGCCTGGCCGAGGAGATCGACCGGGTCGAGGTGCTGCACCGGCCCGGGAAGCAGGGGCTGGGCCGCGCGTACCTCGCCGGCTTCGCCCGCGCGCTGGACAGCGGCGCCGAGCTGCTGATGGAGATGGACTGCGACTTCTCCCACGACCCGGCCGACCTGCCGCGGCTGATCCGGGCCGCCGACGACGCCGACCTGGTGCTGGGCTCGCGCTACGTGCCGGGCGGCGGCGTCGAGCGCTGGGGGCTGGTGCGGCGCGCGCTCAGCCGCGGAGGGTCGCTGTACGCCCAGGTGCTGCTGGGGCTCCCCGTGCGCGACCTGACCGGCGGCTTCAAGTGCTTCCGCCGCTCCGTGCTGGAGAGGCTCGACCTGGACGGCATCGCGGCCGACGGCTACGGCTTCCAGATCGAGGTGACATACCGCGCCGTGCAGGCGGGCTTCCGCGTGGTAGAGGTTCCGATCGTCTTCCGCGACAGGCGGGTAGGACAGTCGAAGATGTCGGCGCGGATAGCGCTCGAAGCGGTCTGGAAGGTCCCTGCGCTTCGCGTACGGGGCCGAAGCTATACTTTTTGAAGCAATGAACCGAGAGGAGCGCTAAGTGGCAGCAGTCGACGAGGTGACCGACAACAACTTCCAGGCGGAGGTGCTCGAGTCGCCCGAGCCCGTGCTGGTCGACTTCTGGGCGCCCTGGTGCGGCCCGTGCCGCGTGGTGGCCCCTCACCTCGAGGAGCTGAACAACGAGCGCTCAGGACCTGCGCGTCGTGAAGCTGAACGTGGACGACAACCCGAACACGGCGGCCCGCTACAACATCATGGCCATCCCGACGATCCTGCTCTTCAAGGGCGGGAACGTGGCCCACACGATCCAGGGCGCGATGCCGAAGAACCGCATCGTGACCGAGATCGAGCCGGCCCTCGCCTAGCCCGGATGCCCGTCGTCACAGTCGAGTGGTTCGAGGGCCGCTCGCCCGAGCAGAAGGCCGAGGTCGCGGAGCGGATCACCGCCGCGCTCACCGAGGTCGCCGGCACGCCGGCCGACCAGGTGTGGATCCGCTTCTCGGACTCGCCGAAGAGTGAGTGGGCGATAGGCGGCGAGCTGCAGGGCTAGTGGAGGCCCCAAGCTCTCACATCACCGTCGAGCGCCGGGCGGGTGGCTACACCGACCGCGCGCGTGCCTACAGCGTCCTGATCGACGGCCGCGAGGCCGCGAAGATCAAGCACGGCGAGAGCCACACCGAGCCCGTCACCCCCGGCGAGCACGAGGTGCAGATGAAGATCGACTGGGCCGTGAGCCCGGCGGTCCGGGTCACGCTCGAGCCGGGCGGCCATTCGCACCTCTTCAGCTACCCGAACGCCAACCCGTTCACGGCGCTCTGGTACATCACCTTCGGGCGCAAGAACTACCTCGCGCTCGAGCACAAGCCCGCCTAGGCGCGGCTGACGCCGATCCTCAGCTCGCGGCCGTCGATGGTCGCGCTCTGGCCGGCCTCTGCGCCGTCGTAGGAGAGCGAGGTGGCCAGCGTCTCGCCGCTCACGTAGCCCTCGTGGGCGCGGGCGGCTTCGACCAGCTCGGCGTCGCCGCCGAGCGTCAGCGCGATGCGGTCCTCGACCCTCAGGCCGGCGTCCTTGCGCGCGGACTGGACGGCGTGGACGATCTCGCGGGCCAGGCCCTCGCGGCGCAGGTCGTCGTCCAGCTCCAGGTTGAGCGCCACGGCGTGGGTGCCCGCGCGCTCCAGCTGGTAGCCCTCCAGCGGCTGTAGCGCCATCTGCACGTCGTCGGGCTCGAGGGTGTGCTCGCGGCCGTCGACCGAGATGCCGATCGGCGCGCCGCTGCGCACCCGGGCGGGATCGAGCCCCGCCACGGCCGCGGCCACCTGGGGCATGTGCTTGCCGAAGCGCGGCCCCAGCGCCCGGTAGTTGGGCTTGAGCTCCCAGCGCCCGAGCTCGTCGGCGTCGGAGACGAAGCGCACCTCGCGCACGTTGAGCTCGTCCAGCACCAGTGCGCGGAAGCGCTCGATCGCCTCGCGCTCCTCCGGGCCGGCGACGATGACCGCCTCGGCCAGCGGCTGGCGCACCTTGATCTTGGCCTGCGCGCGCGCCGAGCGGCCCAGCTCGACCGCGTCGCGCGCCACGTCCATCTGCCACTCGAGGCGCTCGTCGCGCTCGCCCGGCTCGGGCCAGTCGCAGAGGTGCACCGACGGCTCGGTGCCGTCGAGGTTGTCGTAGATCTCGTCGGTGACGAAGGGGATCAGGGGGGCCAGGAGCTTCGACACCGCGACCAGGCACGTGTGCAGGGTCCAGAAGGCGGCGGGGTCGCCCTCCCAGAAGCGGCGGCGGGAGCGGCGCACGTACCAGTTGGAGAGCTCGTCGACGAAGGCGGCGAGCGCCCGCCCGGCGGTGGTCGTGTCGTAGTCCTCGAGCCGCTCGCCCGCGATCGTCGTGGCGGCGGAGAGGCGCGACAGGGCCCAGCGGTCGAGGTCGGTCAGGCCCTCCGGCTGCGGGTCGACGTCGTTGACGTTCGCGTAGAGGACGTAGAAGCCGTAGGTGTTCCAGAGCGTGAGCATGAACTGGCGCACCGACTCGCCGACCGTGTCGACCGAGAAGCGGTAGCCGTCCCACGGCTGCTTCGAGGTGAAGTAGTACCAGCGGAAGGCATCGGCTCCGTGGGTGTCCAGCACGTCCCAGGGCGCCACCACGTTGCCCTTGCTCTTGCTCATCTTCTGGCCCTCGGGGTCGAGGATCAGGCCGAGGCAGAGGCACGTCTCGTACGAGCTGCGGCCGAACAGCAGCGTGGAGACCGCGAGCATCGAGTAGAACCAGCCGCGCGTCTGGTCGAGCCCCTCGCAGATGTAGTCCGCGACGGGCGCGTCGTGGTCGCCCGACTGGGCGAACGGCATGCAGCCCGAGTCCCACCACACGTCGATCAGCTCGGGCACGCGGCGGAAGGTCTTGCCGTCGCGCTCGAAGGTGGCCTCGTCGATGTAGGGGCGGTGCAGGTCGTCGGGGACCTCGGCGCCCAGCTCGCGCAGCTCCTCCGCGCTGCCCACGCAGATCGTCTCGCCGTCGTCGGCGCGCCAGATCGGTAGCGGCGTGCCCCAGTAGCGCTCGCGCGAGAGCGCCCAGTCGACGTTGTTCTCCAGCCACTTGCCGAAGCGCCCGTGCTTGATGTGCGCGGGGTGCCAGGTGACCGCCTCGTTGGAGGCCAGCAGCTCGTCGCGGCGCTCGGTGGTGCGCACGTACCAGGACGACTTGGCGTAGTAGATGAGCGGCGTCCCGCAGCGCCAGCAGTGGGGGTAGGAGTGCTCGTAGTCCTCGGCGCGCAGGAGGCGCCCGGACTCGCGCAGCGCCTCGACGATGTCCGGCCCCGCCTCGCGCACCCCGCGGCCGGCGAAGGGCTCGACGCGCTCGTCGAAGGTCCCGTTGGGCAGCACCGGGTTCTGCAGCGTCATGCCGAAGCGCTCGCCGAGCGCGAAGTCGTCCTCGCCGAAGGCCAGCGCGGTGTGCACGATGCCCGTGCCGTCGTCGGTGGTCACGAAGTCGGCCGGCAGCACCGTGTGGCTGCGGGGCCCGAAGTCGGTGACGTAGTGGAACGGCGGGTCGTAGGCCAGGCCGACGATCTCGCCCGCGGGCTCGGTGTCCACCTCCCCCAGGACTCTCTCGACCAGCGACGCGGCCATGATGAGCTGCTCGCCGTCGACGTGGGCGCGCACGTATTCGACGTCGGGATTGACCGCCAGCGCGGCGTTGGAGAGCAGCGTCCAGGGCGTGGTGGTCCAGGCCAGGAACGAGACGCCGGGCTCGTCCTTCAGCGGGAAGCGCACGTAGACGCTCGGGTCGACCACGTCCTCGTACCCCATGGCGACTTCGTGCGAGGACAGCGCGGTGCCGTCACGCGGGCAGTAGGGCACCACCTTGTAGCCCTCGTAGAGCAGGCCCTGGTCCCAGACCTGCCTCAGCGACCACCAGACCGACTCGATGTAGGAGTTGTCGAGCGTGAAGTAGGCGTCGTCGGTGTCGATCCAGAAGCCGATTCGCTCGGTCAGCCGGTCCCACTCGTCGATGTACTCGAGCACCGACTCGCGGCACTTGGCGTTGAACTCGGCCACGCCGTAGCGCTCGATGTCCTCCTTCTCGGTGAAGCCGAGCTCCTGCTCGACCTGCAGCTCGACCGGCAGGCCGTGACAGTCCCAGCCCGCCTTGCGCTGGACCTGGCGGCCGCGCATGGTCTGGAAGCGCGGGAAGACGTCCTTGAACACGCGCGCGAGCACGTGGTGGGCGCCGGGCCGGCCGTTGGCCGTGGGCGGGCCCTCGTAGAAGACGAACGGCTCGGCCCCCTCGCGGCGGCGGACCGACTCCCGGAAGACATCACGCTCGCTCCAGCGCTCGAGCACCTGCTCCTCGAGGGCGGGGAAGGACTGCGAGGGATCGACCGGGCGGTGCGGCGGGGGCACCGCCCGAGATTATTTGCGGGGAGCCTGAGCACGAACGTGCGCGTGCTGCGCTCACCTCCTGCGCTGACCGTGGCCTTCACTCGCAGGGGCTTGGAGCGCCGCAGCAGCGCGCGGCCGTTCCTGCCGAGGCGGATGCGCACGCGGACGGTGCCCCCGCTCGACGCGCCGAAGCGTGGGGAGCTGCATCGAGGTCCCCTCGAAGTACCGGGCGTCCCAGACGCCTCCGCCGCGTTGGACCAGATCCGCCCGGCGAGGTCCGGATGGTCGTACGTGGCATCACCCATACATCGTCGCGATGCCGGAAAAGGTTGAGCGCAGGCGCGCTCAGGCAGCCAGACGTCTACACAGGTCCGCCAGGTCTCGCTTCTCGGTTTCGTCGAGGCCTCCGAACGCGTTCGACACGCGCTCGGTGTGCGCCGGGAACAACCTCTCGGCCAGAGCCGCCCCGGCCCGGGTGATGTCCACGGCCGACGCCCGGCGGTCGTGCTCCAGGCGCCGGCGGAGGACCAGGCCCCGCGCCTCCAGCGTGGCCACGATCTCGGTGGCGTTGGCCTTTGTCAGGCCCAGGCGCCGCCGCAGCGCCCGCAGCTCGATCGAGCCCCCCGCCGTGGTCAGGACCACCAGCACGGAGAAGCCGGCCGCCGTGACTCCCTCGCGCTCCAGCTCGGCCGACAGCGAGCGGCGAAGCGAGGTCTCGGCGCGCAGGAGCGCCTCCAGCGCACGATGGGCCAGCGGGTCACCGACCTCCAACGCCCTCATGGGGCGAAAACTAAGCGTGGCTTCGGACGATCTCGCCGGGCTCGGCCTCGGCACCGGCCACCGGGGCAGGCCTGGTCAGCGGCTGATCGTCGTCCAGCATCCCGCGCAGGCGGTCGACGGCCTCGGTGGGAGCGTTGCCCAGGCTCGCCACCGAGCGCTCGTTTTTCCGGCATCGCTCGGGGAGCTCGTCCTCCCGGCACCACAGCAACAGGCCCAGCCCACACGCCGGGCACACGCGCTCCGCTGTCTCGGGCGCGGCCGTACGCCCGCAGCGTGAGCAGAAGCGCGCTCCTTCGCGCTCGTCCGTCACGACCTCAACATCGGCTGGGTCGCTCCCCCACAGCGGCGTTGCGGGATAGTGCAGCGAATCGGGCGAGGAACTCTGCTCAACTGTCTCGTGGCCGCGGCCGTCCTGGCCGGATGCGGCATGGACGACGAGCTGCCGGCCGCCTGCCGCGAGGGTGAGCAGACGGTCTCCGCGGCGCTCGCCGCGGCCCCGCGGCCGGTCCGGATCGACGGCACGGCGATCTCCGCCTGCATGACCGACGCGGCCGACGGGGCCGAGCTGCAGCAGTTCGGCAGCGCGATCAACGCGACCGCCGCGCGCCTGGCCGACGAGGCGGCGCGGCGGCCCGACTCGGCGGAGGCCGTCCAGCTCGGCTACCTCGCCGGGGCGGTCGCGCGGGGCTCGCGAAACAGCCAGGGGCTGCACTACGAGCTGCAGCGCCGGCTCGAGCAGGAGATCGGTCGCGTGAACCCCTCCAGCGCGGCCTTCCGCCGCGGCCGGCGTGCGGGGCTCACCAGTGGGTAGTTTCAGGCCATGTCCGTGACCGAGCAGCAGTTGTGGGGCGGGGAGACCGCCAAGGCAGTCGAGAACTTCCCCGTCTCCGGCGAGCGCGTGCCGGTGCCGGTCATCCGCTGGCTGGGCCGCCTCAAGGGCACCGCCGCCGCGGTGAACGGAGAGCTGGGGCTCCTCGACTCGGACATCGCCGAGCGCATCGCCGAGGCCGGGCGCGAGATCGCCGAGGGCAAGCACGACGACCAGTTCCCGATCGACGTCTTCCAGACCGGCTCGGGGACCTCCTCGAACATGAACGCCAACGAGGTGATCGCCGAGCTGGCCGGCGACGAGGCCCACGCGAACGACCACGTGAACATGGGCCAGTCCTCCAACGACGTCTTCCCCTCGGCCGTGCACCTGGCCGCGGTGGACGAGACCCAGAACAGGCTCCTGCCCGCGCTCGAGCGCCTGCACGGCTCGCTGGGCGCCAAGTCGAAGGAGTTCTCGGACATCGTCAAGGCGGGCCGCACGCACATGATGGACGCGGTCCCCGTGACCCTCGGCCAGGAGTTCGGCGGCTACGCCGCCCAGATCCGCCTGGGTCGCGAGCGCGTCCAGTCCGCGCTGCCGCGCGCCTCGCAGATCCCGCTGGGGGGCACCGCCACCGGCACCGGCCTGAACACCCACCCCGAGTTCGCCGAGCGCGTCCGCGCGAAGATCGCCGAGGACACCGGCGTGGCCATCGACGGCCCGGCCGATCCCTTCGAGGCGCAGGCGAACCGCGACGCGCTGGTGGAGCTCTCGGGCGCGCTCAAGGTCGTGGCCGTCTCGCTGACCAAGATCGCCAACGACCTCGTGCTGATGGGCTCCGGCCCGCGCACCGGCCTCACCGAGCTGCAGCTGCCCGAGCTACAGAAGGGCTCCTCGATCATGCCGGGCAAGGTCAACCCGGTGATCCCGGAGGTGGTGCTACAGGTGGCCGCCCAGGTGATCGGCAACGACACGGCGATCGCCGTGGCCGGCTCCCAGGGCGCCTTCGAGCTCAACGTGCGCGTGCCGGTCATCGCCCGCAACCTGCTCGAGTCGATCACGGTGCTCACCAGCGCCTCGCACATGCTGGCCGAGAAGTGCATCGACGGCATCGAGCCCAACGAGGAGGCGCTGACCCGCCACGCCGAGTCGACCCCGGCGATCGCCACCGCGCTCAACCCCTTCATCGGCTACGACAAGGGGACGGAGATCGTCCAGGAGGCGGTCCGCTCGAAGCGCACCATCCGCGAGGTCGCGCACCGAGGCGGGCGTGGACGAGGAGACGCTGGACCGCGCCCTCGACCTCAAGGCGATGGCCGAGGGGTCCAAGCCCTCGGCTTCCTAGCCGACTTCGATCAGCGCCGGCTCGGGCAGCACGAACAGCCCGAAGAAGCGCGCGACGGCCTCGCGGTCGCCTTCGATCTCGATGTCGCCCGCGGCCTCGGCCTCATCCAGCTCGCGGCGGCGGTGCGAGAGCGCCAGCAGCGTCTCGTGGTCGGTGGTGACCACGGCGTCGGGCTCGTCGACCTCGCCGCGCTCCAGCGTGAGGTCACCCGCGACGATCGCGCGGAAGCGCTCGTCGCCCGAGGCGTAGCTCCAGGGCGGTCTCGAAGCCCTCGGCCAGGCTGGGGTCGAACAGGGTGATCAGCGACAGCAGGTGGGCGTCGAAGCTCATGCCGCAGCCCTCGGGCGCGGCGGGGGCGCGGGCGCCCCAGCGGCCGAGCGCGACCAGCACGTCGTTGAGTTCGCGGCCCCAGTCGGTCAGCTCGTAGACCTGCGAGGCGGCGGGCGGCGGCAGCTTGCGCTTGACCAGCGACGCCGGCCTCCTCGAGGTCGCGCAGGCGCTGCGAGAGAACGTCCGGGCCGACGTGCGGCAGGCCGGTGCGGAGGTCGGTGAACCGCTTGGGCCCGAGCATCAGCTCGCGGACCACGAGCAGCGACCAGCGCTCCCCGACCCGGTCGAGTGCCCGCGGGATTCCGCAGGCCTCCTGATAGGTGCGCTTGGCGGACATGGGGAAATAGTACCCGAAAATCGGTTTCCTAAATCTTGCGATTGGTTTTTCCAACTTTGTGGTAGGAATCCGATATGCCCAATCACCGCACCGCCAGCCGCCAGGAGTGGCTCGCCGCTCGCAAGGAGCTGCTCGAGAAGGAGAAGGAGCTCACGCGGCTCAGCGACGAGCTGGCGCGCGAGCGCCTCGAGCTCCCGTGGGTCCCGCTGGAGAAGGAGTACCGCTTCGAGACCCCCGAGGGCACCAAGACCCTGGCCGAGCTGTTCGACGGCCGCTCGCAGCTGCTCGTCTACCACTTCATGCTGCACGGCGACGAGGGCTGCGTTGGCTGCTCGCTGTCGGCCGATCACTTCGACGGCCCGGCCGCCCACCTGAACGCCCACGACGTGAGCTTCGCCGCCGTCTCGCGCGAGTCGCTCGCGAACATCGAGGCCTACAAGGCCCGCATGGGGTGGCAGTTCCCGTGGGTCTCCTCGCTGGGCAGCGACTTCAACTACGACTTCGGCGTCTCGCTTCCCGAGGGCGGCGGCACGTACAACTTCGAGCCGGTCAGCTACTCGGGCGAGATGCCCGGGATGAGCGCGTTCGCGCTTCAGGACGGAGTGGTGCACCACACCTACTCCTCCTACGCGCGCGGAGGCGACGTGCTGATGACCGTCTACCAGCTGCTCGACCGCGCGCCGCTCGGCCGCAACGAGGACGGCTTCGAGTACCACCCCATGGAGTGGGTCCGGCGCCACGACGAGTACGAGGCGGCGGTCGCGTGATCGCCCACATCGCCGGCGTCCCCGCCGAAGAACTTGCCCTGTTGTTGATGAACGGAACGGTCGGCCTCGTCTGGGCGGCCCTTCGCGAAAGGAGACGAACCCGATGACCGACCGAAACCGCTGGATAGCGCTCTACGTCCTGTGCACCGGGATGCTGATGATCGTTCTCGACGTCACCGTCGTGAACGTCGCGCTCCCCACCATCCAGGACGACCTGGGCTTCTCGCAGTCCAGCCTCGCCTGGGTGGTCAACGCCTACCTGATCTCGTTCGGCGGCCTGTTGCTGCTGGCCGGGAGGCTGGGCGACCTGCTGGGACGAAGCCGGATGTTCCTGGCCGGCCTGGCCGTGTTCACCGTGGCCTCGCTGCTGTGCGGCGCCGCTCAGGGCCAGGAGGTCCTGGTGGCCGCCCGCTTCCTGCAGGGAGTCGGCGGGGCGATGACCTCCGCCGTGATCCTCGGCATGATCGTGACCATGTTCCCGGAGCCCCGGGAGCAGGCCAAGGCGATCGGCGTGTTCGCCTTCGTGGCGTCCGCCGGCGGCTCGATCGGCCTGCTGGCCGGTGGGGTCCTGACCCAGGCGCTGAACTGGCACTGGATCTTCTTCATCAACGTCCCGATCGCGATCGTGACCGCGCTGCTGGCGCGCCGCCTGCTCGAGCGTGACAAGGGGATCGGCTTCGGCGAGGGCGCGGACGTGCCCGGCGCCGTGCTGATCACCAGCGCGCTGATGCTCGGCGTGTACACGATCGTCAAGCCCGCGGCCGACCTCGGCTGGGGCGACCCGCAGACCCTGGCGCTGGGCGCCGGCTCGCTGGCGCTGCTGGCGGCCTTCGTGGCCCGCGAGGCGAAGGCCGACAACCCCCTGATGCCGCTGCGGATGTTCCGCTCGCGCAACGTCTCGGGGGCCAACATCATCCAGGGGCTGTCCGTGGCCGGGATGTTCGGGATGTTCTTCCTGGGCTCCCTCTACCTCGAGCGCGTGCAGGGCTACGACGCGCTGGAGATCGGGCTTGCCTTCCTGCCGGTGACGCTGGTCATGGGCACGCTGTCCGTGCGCTACTCGGAGCGGCTGGTGATGCGCTTCGGCACCCGCCAGACGCTGCTGCCCGGGATGGTGCTGATCGTGGTCGGCCTGCTCCTGTTCACGCAGGCGCCGGTCGACGGCGACTACCTCACCCACGTGCTGCCGCCGATGGTGCTGTTCGGCTTCGGCGCCGGCCTGTCGTTCCCGGCGCTGATGAACATCGCCATGTCGGGCGCCACGCAGGAGGACGCGGGCCTGGCCTCCGGCCTGGTCAACACCTCCGCCCAGGTGGGCGGCGCCCTCGGCCTGGCCGTGCTGGCCACGCTGTCGGGCTCGCGCACCGAGGAGCTCGCCAAGGCCGGCGAGAACATGGCCTCGGCGCTCACGCAGGGCTACCACCTGGCGTTCCTCGTCGGGGCCGCCCTGGTGGCGCTCGCGACCGTGGTCGCGCTGGTGGTCCTGGAGCCGGAGGAGAAGGCGGAGGCCGAGCACTCCGGTCCCCAGCCGCGCCCCGAGCCCGCGTTCTCGGAGAGCGGCTGACCGGGTGGCCACCTACGCGCTGATCCACGGCGCGGCCGACTCGGGTGCCGCCTGGGGTCGTGTCGCCTCCGAGCTGGAGGCGCGCGGCCACCGGGCGGTGGCTCCCGACCTGCCGTGCGACGACCCGTCCGCGGGCTGGGAGGAGCACGCCGCCGCGGTGCTGGACGCCGTCGACGACGCCGGCGACCTGCGGGTCGTCGGCCACTCGCTCGGAGGCTTCACCGCGGCGCTGGTCTGCTCGCGCGTTGAGGCGGAGTCGCTGACCTACGTGGCCGGGATGGTCCCGGCGCCCGGCGAGACGCTCATGGAGTACTTCGCGAACACCGAGGCTCCCGGGGGCCCCGGAGGACCCGATCGAGGCCTTCCTGGCCGACCTCCCCCGCGAGGAGGCCGAAGCGGCGCTGGCCGCGGCGCGGCCCCAGGTGGCGGCGGCGACGGGCGAGCCGCTTCCGATCGAGGGGCGGCCCGAGCTGCCCACCCGCTACCTGCTCTGCCGCGAGGACCGCTCCTTCCCGCCCGAGTGGACACGCGGCATGGTGCGCGAGAGGCTGGACATCGTGCCCGACGAGATCGACGGCGCCCACTGCCCCTTCCTGAGCCGTCCGGTCGATCTGGCTGCCTACCTGGCATGAGAAAGCTCGTCTACTCCATGCTCGTCTCGGTCGACGGGTACGTGACCGACCCCGACGGCTCGATCGACTTCGCGCTGCCCGACGAGGACCTGCACCGGGTCGCCAACGAGCGAGATGCGCGAGTCCTCGGCCGAGCTCTACGGGCGGCGCATGTGGGAGGTGATGTCCGCCCACTGGCCGACCGCCGACCAGGACCTGGACAGCCCCGAGGAGGAGCGCGAGTTCGCGCGGCTGTGGCAGGCGGCCGAGAAGGTGGTCTTCTCGCGCACGCTGACCGAGGTCGAGCACGGCGCCCGGCTGGTGCGCGACGACGCGGTCGAGGAGATCCGCCGGCTCAAGGACGGGGACGGCGGCCCGCTCTCGATCTCCGGGCCCACGCTGGCCGCCGAGGCGGTCCGCGCCGGCCTGGTGGACGAGTACCACCTCTTCCTGCACCCGGTGGTCCTCGGGGGTGGGCTTCCCTACCTGCCGCCCCTCGAGCGGCGCCTCGAGCTCGAGCTCGCCGAGGAGCGCCGCTTCGACTCCGGGGTCACCTACCTCCGCTACTTGGCTTAGTCTCGGCGGCCGTGCGAGCGCGGCCCACCGAGCCGGGAACGGGGCGCAGGGCCGCCCCGGCGATCTACGGCCAGATCCTCGCCACGGCGGTGGTGGCCACGCTCTCCGAGGACCCCGACTACGCCGTGTCGGACGTGCTGATCGCGGTCATCGTCACCACGATCGTCTTCTGGCTCGCGCACGTGTTCGCCGAGTCGACCGCGCGCCGCCTGACCATGGACCGCAACATCCGGATCGACGAGATCGGCGTCGTCGCGCGTGAGGAGGGCACGATGGTGCTCGCCGCGATCCCCACCGTGCTGGTGCTGTCGCTGGCCGCCTTCGAGGCCTTCAGCCGCAACCTCGCGCTGGACCTGGCGCTGGGCCTCGGCATCGCCGAGCTGGTCGGCCTGGGGTTCGTCATCGCCCGCCGCTCCCACTTCCGCTTCTGGGGCACCGTGGGCTCAGTGCTGCTGACGGCCTCCTTCGGCGTGATCATCGTGACGATGAAGGTCGCGGTCCACTAGGCCTTCCACTTCACGCTGCAGCCCACCGGGTCGGTCTCGGCCGTCTCCGGCGAGCGACCCTCCAGCACCGCATCGAGCGCGTCGCGCAGCCAGCCCGCGTTCTGGCCCGGGTCCGAGTGGTCGGCGTCCGGCGCTCCCCGGTAGACGACGTTGCGGTCGGCGTCGAGGACGAACACGTCGGGCGTGGTCTTGGCGTCGTAGGCGCGGGCCACGTCCTGGGACTCGTCGCGCAGGTAGGGCGCAGGCCACGGCCCTTCGCGCTGCACCCGCTCGCGCATGGCGTCGGCCGAGTCGCGCGGGTAGCGCTCGGCGTCGTTGGGGTTGACCAAGAGCACGCGCACGCCGCGGTCGGCGTAGTCCTCGGCGACGGCGAGCAGGCGGTCGTGCCAGGCCAGCGCGTAGGGGCAGTGGTTGCAGGTGAAGGCGACCACCGTCACGCCGTCCGGGCCGTGCTCGGTGCCGTCGGTGTCGGGGAGGGAGAAGTCAGGTGCTGTGGTCAAGGGCGTCTCGCAG
Organism: uncultured Thermoleophilaceae bacterium; assembly: GCA_963810745.1. Lineage (GTDB taxonomy): Bacteria > Actinomycetota > Thermoleophilia > Solirubrobacterales > Thermoleophilaceae > JACCZR01. The sequence continues at coordinate 217,597 of CAWEOW010000009.1, read as the reverse complement.
GTCCTCGGGGTCGGGTACGGGCGACACGCGCCCGTCACGTAAGTGATAGACGCGGCAGGCGAGCCCTGTCGGCTCGCCTTCGGGCGGCGGCGCGATGTCGCGGCCGTCCATCCGGATGGTCGGCGAGCCGACGAAGCCCTCGCGGCTCGGCGTCCTCTTCGGTCTTCACCTCGCGCAGCTCCACGCTTCCGGGTCGAGACCCAGCTCGGCCATGGCAGCGCGCAGGTCGTCCAGGGCCTGCGGGTGGGAGGGACAGCCCTCCCACCAGAGGAGCTCGACGCGGGGGTGTGCCACTCGCGCTAGGAGAGGAGCTTGAGAGCGCTGGCAAAGCCGGTCCCCAGGGTGCCCTGGATGCCCATGTGCACGAGCCCCATGCCCTCGAGCTCGCGCGCCCGGGCGAGCGGACCGGTGTCGACGGCGCGCAGGCCGCCGCTCTCGACCAGCTCGGTGACGCTGGCCTTCGCGCCGTCGTCGTCGCCGGCGATGAACACGTCCAGCGGCCGGCCGTCGACCTGGCCTTCCGTGAGCGTGCCCGCGAAGGTGGTGTTGAAAGCCTTCACGACGCGAGCGCCCGGCGCCTGCTTGGCGAGCTCCTGCGCGGCCGACCCGTCGGGCGCTGTGACGAGCCCGTCGAGGCTCTCGTTGACCGGGTTGGTGATGTCGATCAGCACCTTGCCGTCGAGGGCGCTCCCGTAGCGGGCGACGGCCTCTTGGGCGTCCGGGAAGTAGACCGCGAGCACGACCACGTCACCGCTGATGTCGTCCCCGGACTCGCCGGCCCGCGCGCCGTCGGCTCCGATGTCGCTCACGACCGCCTCGGCGTCGGCCCGCTCCCTCCCCAGGACGGTGACGTCGTGGCCTCCGGCGATCGCTCGTGTGCCGATGCCGCGGGCCATATTGCCCGTGCCGATGATCGTGATGTCCATAGGGCTCGGGTGCCCCCGTGGGGGTGAGCCAAACCCGGCTAGAGATTGACCGCTACGTACTTCGTCTCGAGGTACTCGTGGATGCCCTCGTTGCCGCCCTCGCGGCCGACGCCGGACTGCTTCCAGCCGCCGAAGGGGGCGCCGGCGTTCGAGACCAGGCCCTGGTTGAGGCCGATCATGCCGGTCTCCAGGCGCTCGCAGACGCGGAAGGCGCGCTTGAGGTCGTTCGTGTAGACGTAGGCGACCAGGCCGAACTCGGTGTCGTTGGCCCAGTTCACCGCCTCGTCCTCGTCGGAGAAGCCCTTCACCGGCGCCACCGGGCCGAAGATCTCCTCCTTGAGCAGCCGGGCGTCGTCGGGCACGTCGCTCAGCACCGTGGGCGAGTAGAAGTAGCCGTTGCCGTCCACGCGCTCGCCGCCGACCACCGTCGAGGCTCCGCGCGAGGTCGCGTCGTCCACCAGCTCGGCGACCTTGCTGCGCTGGTCGTCGTCGATCAGCGGGCCGACCTCCACGCCCTCCTCGGTGCCGCGGCCGACCTTCATGGCCCCCATGCGCTCGCCGAGCTTGGTGGCGAACTCGTCGGCCACCGCGTCGGCCACGTGGAAGCGGTTGGCCGAGGTGCAGGCCTCGCCGACGTTGCGCATCTTGGCGATCATCGCGCCCTCCACCGCCGCGTCGACGTCGGCGTCGTCGAAGATCAGGAAGGGCGCGTTGCCGCCCAGCTCCATCGAGGTCTTGAGGATGTTCTGGGAGGCCTGCTCCATGAGGCTGCGCCCGACCTCGGTCGAGCCCGTGAAGGTGAGCTTGCGCAGCCGCGGGTCCTCGATCAGCGGGCCCATCGTCGAGCCCGAGGACGAGCTGGTGATCACGTTCAGCACGCCGGGCGGCAGCCCGCACTCGTGGAGGATGTCGGCCAGCGCCAGCATCGACAGCGGCGTCTGCTGCGCGGGCTTGATGACCATCGTGCAGCCCGCGGCGACCGCCGGGCCGATCTTGCGCGTGCCCATCGCCGTGGGGAAGTTCCAGGGCGTGATCATCAGGCACGGCCCGATCGGCTGGCGCATGACGAGCACCCGCCCCGAGGCGTTGCCCGCGGTCTTGTAGTAGCCGTCCAGGCGCAGCGCCTCGCCGGCGAACCAGCGGAAGAACTCCGCCGCGTAGGCGATCTCGCCCTTCGACTCGGTGACGGTCTTGCCCATCTCGAGCGTCATCAGGAGCGCGAGATCCTCGGCCCGCTCGTTGAGCGTCTCGAAGGCCTTCTGGAGGATCTCCGCGCGGTCGTTGGGCGGGCTGGCGGCCCACTCCTCGCGCATCTCGTCGGCGGCGGTCAGCGCCGCCTTGGCGTCGTCAGCCGTGCCGTCGGCGACCTCGGTGAGCGTCTCGCCCGTCGAGGGGTCCTCGATGGCGAGCTTCTCGCCGCCGGAAGCGTCGCGCCACTCGCCCCCGATCCACAGCTGCTTGGGGACGTTCTCGATGACGGACTGCTCGCTCATGTCGCGACTGTCTCTGTACCCAGCTCCTCGGAGATGGCCACGTCGATCGAGTAGTCGATCGGCAGCACCACCACGCTGGGCTGGTCCTGGCTGAGCCCCTCGCGCAGCAGCTTGGGGAAGTCCTCGGCGGACTCGCAGCGCCAGGCCGGCAGCCCGAAGGACTGGGCGAGCTGGACGAAGTCGGGGTTCGTGAAGTCGGTCCCGAAGTGGTCGCCGAACTTCTTGTCCTGCTTCCAGACGATCGAGCCGAACTGCTCGTTCTCCCAGACCACGTTCACGAACGGGGTGCGCAGGCGCTTGGCGGTCTCCAGCTCCTGGAAGTTCATGAGGAAGCCGCCGTCGCCCGCCACTGTGATCACGTTCCGGTCCGGGTGGACCAGCTTGGCCGCGACCGCAGCCGGCAGCGCGAAGCCCATCCCCGCCAGGCCGTTGGCGATGAGGCAGGTGTTGGGCTGGTAGGCGGGGTACATGCGCCCGATCCACAGCTTGTGCAGGCCGACGTCCGAGATGAGGATGTCGTCGTCGCCCAGCACCTGGCGGATCTCGTAGAGAGCGCGCGGTGGCTGCATGGGGAAGGCGTCGTCGTCCTTCGCGGCGTCGAAGTGGCTGAACACGACGTCGCGCAGGCGCGAGGAGCCGCCGCCGGGCCCGAGGCCCGTGCACTCGTGCGTGAGACGGCTCAGGATGCGGTTGATGTCGCCCACCAGGTCGACCTCGGTGACGAAGTACTCGTCGACCTCGACGGGGACGGTGTCGATGTAGACGATGGTCTTGTCGCGCTTGTCGTTCCAGTGGTCGGGCGAGTGCTCGACCAGGTCGAAGCCGACGGTGATCACGACGTCGGCCTCGTCGAAGCCGGCCATCTCGTAGTCGCCGGCCTGCAGGCCGACGGCGCCCAAGGCGTTGTCCCCGCGGGCGTCGACCAGGCCCTTGCCCATGAAGGTCTCGGCCACGGGGATCCCGGTGGTCTCCGAGAACTCCCGCAGCGCACCGGAGGCGTCCACGCGGACCGCGCCGTTGCCCGCCAGCACCACCGGCGACTTGGCGTTGCGGATCAGCTCGGCCGCCTGCGCGATCTCCTCGCCGGAGGGCTCGGGATGGCGGATGCGCTCGTGGACGGGGATCGGCTCGGCGTCGATCTCCTCCTCCATCACGTCCTCGGGGATCTCGATGTGCGTGGGGCCCGGCTTCTGCTGCTGGGCGACCTTGAAGGCCTTGCGCACCACCTCGGGGATGATCCGCGGGTTGTTCAGCCGCGCGTTCCACTTCGTGATCGGCCGCAGCACGCTGAGGATGTCGATGTACTGGTGCGACTCCTTGTGCATGCGCTCGAGGTCGCCCTGGCCGGTGAGCGCGACGAGCGGCGCGGAGTCCAGGTAGGCGTCGGCGATCGAGGTGGTGAGGTTCATCGCCCCGGGGCCGAGCGTGCCCAGGCAGACGCCGGCGCGGCCGGTCAGCCGCCCGTAGACGTCGGCCATGTAGGCGCCGCCCTGCTCGTGGCGCACCGGCACGAACTCGATCTCCGAGCGCGACAGCGCCTCGTTGAGGTCGACGGTCTCCTCGCCCGGAATCCCGAAGACGTGGCGGACGCCCTCGTTCTCGAGGCACTGGACGAAGAGATCGGAAGCCTTCTGCGTGGACACGGCGCGGCACACTACATGCCCGTGCCCGAGGCTCGTTATGCAAAAAGCGGCGATGTGAACATCGCCTACGTGACCGTGGGAGACGGCCCGGTGAACCTGGTGTGGGTCCCCACCTGGATCTCGCAGTGCGAGTACCTGTTCGAGGAGCCCAGCGTGGCCGCCGCCTTCGAGCGCCTGGGCGAGTTCGCGCGGGTGACGGTGTTCGACCGCCGCGGCAGCGGCCTGTCCGACCCGATGGCCGAGGCGCCCACGCTCGAGGAGCAGATGGACGACGTGCTCGCGGTCATGGACGCCAACGGCTTCGACAAGGCGGCGGTGTCGGCGTCGATCGAGGGCGGGCCGATGGGGTGCCTGTTCGCGGCCACCCATCCCGACCGCTGCGACCACCTCGTCCTCTACGCCGCCTTCGCCCGCTCGCAGTGGGCCCCCGACTACGACTGGACGTGGACCGAGGAGGAGCGCGCCGAGCGCCACGAGCAGATCCTGGCCCACTGGGGCCAGGGCCTCATGGCCGGCCCGATCGCGCAGAACCGCCAGGACGACCCGGCGTTCATGGAGTGGGCCGGGCGCCTGGAGCGCCTGGCGGCGAGCCCCGCCACCGCCGCCCGCATCCTGGACCTGATCGGGCAGTTCGACGTGCGCCACGTGCTGCCGTCGATCCGCGTCCCGACGCTGGTGATGCACCGGCCCGACGACGGCTTCCTCGACGTGAGGCACTCCCGCTACCTGGCCGAGAACATCCCCGGAGCGCGCCTGGTCGAGTTCGAGGGTGTCGAGGACCACCTGTTCTCGATGGGCGACCCCGACGCGCTCATCGGCGAGATCGAGGAGTTCCTCACCGGCCGGCGCCAGGAGCGCGAGCCCGACCGCATGCTCGCGACCGTCCTGTTCACCGACATCTGCCGCTCCACCGAGCGCGCGGCCGAGATGGGCGACAGCGCCTGGCGCACCCTTCTCACCCGCCACGACGAGCTGGTGCGGCGCGAGCTGGCGCGCCACCGCGGGAAGGAGGTCAAGCACACCGGCGACGGCTTCCTGGCCACCTTCGACGGCCCGGCTCGCGGCCTGCGCTGCGCCGCGGCGATCAGCGAGGGAGTCCAGAGCCTGGGGATCGGCGTGCGCGCGGGCGTGCACACGGGAGAGCTGGAGGTCCGCAACGGCGACGTGGGCGGCCTGGCGGTGCACATCGGCGCCCGCGTGATGGCCCAGGCGCAGGAGCACGAGGTGCTGGCCTCGGGGACCGTGAAGGACCTCGTGGTGGGCTCCGGGCTGGACTTCAGCGACCGCGGAACCCACGAATTGCGGGGCGTTCCCGGCGAGTGGCGACTTTTCGCGGTCGCTTAGGGAACCGCCACTTTTCGCCGAAAGAGGGGTTGTGACAGCGATGCGGCGCCCCACGCTCGCTCTGCTTCTCCTTGCCTTCGCGGCCGCCCCGGCGGCCGCCGACGCCGCGACCGTGCACGTGGTGCGCGGCGGCGGCTTCGGCCACGGCGTGGGCCTGAGCCAGTACGGCGCCTACGGCTACGCGAAGAACGGCCGCGGCTACGAGGCGATCCTCAAGCACTACTTCCAGGGCACCGAGCTGTCGCGGGCCTCGAGCCGGCCCACGCGGGTGCTGCTGGCGGCCAGCCGCTCCACGGTCCGCTTCCGCGGCGTGTCTCGCATCGGCCCGCGAACGGCCCGGCCCAGCGCCACCTACACGGCAAGGCGCCGGGGCTCGAAGGTGGCCGTCTACTCCGGCCGGCGCCGGGTGGGCACCTTCTCGCGCGTGAGCGTGTACCGGCCGCGCAAGGTCAGCCGGCTCCTGGGCCGCGCGATGACCGGCGTCACCAGCGGCCGCTACCGCGGCAAGCTGGTCCTGCGGCCGGGGTCGAGCGGCGGCGTGACCGTGGTCAACGAGCTGGATCTCGACTCCTACGTGAAGGGCGTGGTGGCCGCCGAGATGCCCTCGTCCTGGCACTCCGAGGCGCTGAAGGCGCAGGCCGTGGCCGCGCGCTCCTACGCCCGCGCCTCCTCCCCGCGCTCGCGCGTGTTCGACCACTACCCCGACACGCGCTCGCAGGTCTACCGCGGCGTCGCGGGAGAGCGGCGCAGCACCAGCCGCGCCGTCAAGGCCACCGCGCGCCAGATCGTCACCTACCGCGGCGACGTGATCGTCACCTACTTCTTCTCCACCTCCGGCGGCCACACCGAGAACGTGGAGAACATCTTCGGCGGGGACCCGCAGCCCTACCTGGTCGGCGTGGTGGACCGCTTCGACAACATCTCGCCGCGCCACCGCTGGAGCCGGCGCTTCTCGAGCTCGTCGCTCGACTCACGGCTCGGCGCGCCCGGGAGCTACCGCGGCCTTCGGGTGCTGCGCCGCGGCGCCTCGCCGCGCATCATCCGCGCCGAGGTGCTCGGCTCGAGCGGCAGCCGGCGCCTGACCGGCCCGCAGCTGCGCTCCCGCCTGGGCACCTACGACGTGCCCTCCAGCTTCACCACCGTGACCAGCGCGCAGGCCCGCCTCGCGCGGGTCGCCGGGCCCGGGCCCTCCGCGCGCAAGCCGCAGCTGGTGGGCCGCTTCAGCCCCGCCCCGTCCTCGCGCCGGGTGGTGGTGGAGCGCCGGGTCGGCCGGCGCTGGAAGCGCGTGGCGCGCGCCCGGCTCTCGAAGGCCGGCGCCTTCCGCGTCGTCCTGAAGCGGCGTGGCGTGTACCGCGCCCGCGCGGCGGGACTGACGGGCCCGGCCACCCGCATCCGCTAGACCGAGGCGAAGAATGCTTCGCCCCCTGTTGGTCCTGGCACCCCTTGCCGTGCCCGCGGCTCCGCCGCCCGACGCCCAGACCGTGCACGTGATCCGCGCGGCCGGCTTCGGGCACGGGGTCGGCCTGAGCCAGTTCGGCGCCTACGGGTTCGCCCGCAAGGGGCGCGACTACCGCCGCATCCTGCGCCACTACTACCGCGGCGCCGAGCTCTCGCGGGTCTCGCCCACCGAGACCAGCGTCCTGGTCCGGCGCGGCTACTCGGCCGCGAGCTTCCGCGGGGCCGGCCGCATCGGCGACCGCCGCGCGCGGCCCAACGTGACCTACACCGCCCGCCCGGGCGGGCCGGGCGTCGAGCTCTACCGCGGTCGCAAGAAGGTCGGGCGCTTCACCGCTCCGTTGCGAATCTCGCGCCGCGGCGCGCCCGTGCAGCTCCTGGGCAAGGCCGACACCGGCGTCGCCGACGGCTCCTACCGCGGCTCGCTGGTCCTCCACCGCGCCCGCGGCGGGCTGATGGTGGTCAACCGACTGCCGCTCGACGACTACGTGAGCGGCGTGGTCCCCGCCGAGATGCCCGCCAACTGGCACCCGGAGGCGCTGAAGAGCCAGGCGGTGGCCGCCCGCTCCTACGCCCTGGCCTCGCCGCCGCGCTCCGACCTCTACGACCACCTGCCCGACACGCGCTCGCAGGTCTACACGGGCGTCTCGGGCGAGCAGCCGGAGTCCACCGCGGCGGTCCGCGCCACCGCGCGCCAGGCGCTCACCTGGCGCGGCAAGCCGATCGTGGCCTTCTTCTTCTCCACCTCCGGCGGGCGGACCGAGAACGCCGAGAACTCGTTCGTGGACTCCGGGCCGCGGCCGTACCTGGTCAGCGTGCCCGACCCCTACGACCGCATCTCGCCGCGCCACCGCTCCGAGCTGCGCATGTCGGACCGCGAGCTGGCCCGCCGGCTGCGCGGGCGCTACGAGGGCCGCTTCCTGGGCGTGCGGGTCACGGAGCGCGGCGTCTCACCGCGGATCGTCCGCGCGCGGATCGTGGGGACCGAGCGATCCAGCGCGATCGACGGCGGGAAGCTCAGGACGCTCGTGGGCCTCCCCGACACCTGGGCCGACTTCCACAAGGCCGTCAGCTGGAGCGGCCGGAGGCGGATCGCCGGCTGGTTCGAGCCGCGCGGCTCGGGCCGCGTGACGATCGAGCGCCGCTCTCGCGGGCGCTGGCGGCCGGCGCGCCGCAGCGTGGAGACCTTCACCGGCGACTTCTCGGTGAAGGTGCGGCCGGGGACCTACCGCGCGCGCTCGGGCCGGATCACGGGCCCGGCGGTGAAGGTCGGTCGCTAGCCGCCAGCTCCAGCAGGCTGCGGTGGTCCTCGGCGCAGGCGGGGCAGCCCTCGAGGTGGGCGCGCATGCCCGGCACCTCCGCGTCGGGGTCGGCGCCCGCCAGCTCCAGCTCCACGTAGCGGTCGAGCTCCTCGAAGCAGCGCTCGCAGGTCAGCTCGGGCCCATGGGGGCCCAGGAGCATGTCGAGGGTGCGGCGGGGGTCGTCGGTCATCGTTCCTCCAGCGCGGCCCGCAGCTTGGCGCGGGCGTCGTGGACTGTCTTGTAGAGGGCGCCGCGGGTGCTGTCCAGTCGCTCGGCCAGGACGTCGATGGGCACGCCGTCCACCGCGACGGCCAGCAGGACCCGTCGCTGGTGCGGGCTCAGGTCCCGCTTCATCGCCTCCGCCACGGCAGCGAGCAGCTCCGCCGTCTCCGCGTCACGGTCAGGCGCCGGGCCGCTGTCGGCGATCCTCGCCCAGCCCTCCTCCTCCAGCGGGATCTCGCGGCCCTGCCAGGAGCGCCGCCGGGCCCTGACCCCCGCCTCGAGGAGGGCGAACTTGTAGGCCCACGTGGTGAAGCGGCTGTCCCCGCGGAAGTCGCCGAGCTTGCCGAGCACCGCCACCAGCGCGTCGTCGGCCGCCTGCTGGGCCAGATCCTCGGCGTCGCTCGCGCCCCGGCGGCGGACCTCGAAGCGGGCGGCCTTGAGCAGCAGCTCGTGCAGCTCGCCGATCGCCTCGTCGCGCCGGGGGCTAGGACCGGTCAGCCGGTCGATCCAGGTCTGTGAATCGATGTCGAGGGTGATGTCCGGGAAGCTAGACGCGACAGCCTGCACACCTCTTCTGCGGCGGCCGGCGGAGATTTCTTACGTAAGAACTCCGCGCGGCCGGGCGCTCACCCCATGTACCCGACCGCAGAGGAGCAACCATGAGCAGTGCAGTCGCCGCAGTCCTGAGACCCGTCCCCTTCCCCCGCGCCGAGGCGCTCCGCCACGACCCCGCCGCGCAGGCCTTCCTTCTCCTGCGCGTGGTGTTCACCGTGGCGCCGATCGTGTTCGGCCTGGACAAGTTCGCGCACGTGATGAACGACCACTGGGCGATGTACCTGGCCCCGGAGTTCAACGACCTCATCCCCGGCAGCGCGGCCGACGCCATGCACCTGGTGGGCGTGGTGGAGATCGCGGCCGGGCTGGTGGTCGCGGTCGTGCCGCGCTTCGGGGGCCTGCTGGTGGCCGCGTGGCTGGGCGGCATCATCGTCAGCCTGCTGCTGGCCGGCGGCTACGGCGACATCGCCCTACGTGACTTCGGCCTGCTGGCGGGCGCGGTGTCGCTGTCGCTGCTGGCGGGCGCTCAGGAGGGCGTGAAGCGGAACGTGACCACGTCGCCGTCGCGCATCTCGTAGTCGCGGCCCTCCACGCGCAGGAGCGCCTGCTCGCGGGCGGGGGCGTAGCCGCCGGCCTTGACCAGGTCGTCCCAGGCCACGACCTCCGCCGCCACGAAGCCGCGCTCCATGTCGGTGTGCACCGCGCCCGCCGCCGGGCGGGCGCGCGTGCCCGCCGGGATGGCGCGGGCCCGGGCCTCCTTGTCCTGGCCCGCGGTGAAGTAGCTGATCAGCGAGAGCAGCGCGAACGCCTCGCGGATCACGGTGGTGAGGCCCGACTCGGTCACCCCGAGGTCCTCGCGCATCGCGGCGGCGTCCTCGCCGGTGAGCTCGGCCAGCTCGGCCTCCAGGCGCGCGCTCACCGCGGTGACGCGGGCGTCGCCGCCGGCGGCGTGCTCGGCGAGCGCGGGCGGCGGCTCCAGCGCCTCGCCCTCGCCCACGTTGGCCACGTACAGCACCGGCTTGGCCGTCAGCGCGCTGAGCTGGCGCGCGGCCGCCGGCGCGTCGTCGGGCTCGGGCAGCGAGCGGACCGGGCGGCCCTCGCGCAGCGCCTCCACCACCTTCTCCAGCCAGGCGGCCTCGGCCTGCAGCTCCTTGTCGAGCGAGCGCGCCTGGCGCGACACCCGCTCGAGGCGCCGCTCGGCGGTCTCGAGGTCGGCCATCAGCAGCTCGGTCTCCACCGCCTCCACGTCGGAGATGGGATCGACCGCGCCCTCGGGGTGGACCACCTGCGCGTCGTCGTGCGCGCGCACCACGTGCAGCAGCGCGTCGGTCTCGCGGATGTTGCCCAGGAAGCGGTTGCCCAGGCCCTCGCCCTGGTGGGCCCCGCGCACAAGCCCCGCGATGTCGTGGAACTCGATCGACTCGTGGACGACCGGTCGCGCGCCCACGGTCTCGGCCACGGCGTCCAGGCGCTCGTCGGGGACCGGCACCACGGCCACGTTGGGCTCGACCGTGGTGAAGGGGTAGTTGGCCGCCTGCGCGCCGGCGGAGGTCAGAGCGTTGAACAGCGAGGACTTGCCCGCGTTGGGCAGGCCCACGATCCCGACCTTCATGGCGTCAGCCGGGCCAGCGCTTCGCCGAGGGCCGCGCCGGCCGCCGTGTCGGAGGGGTAGTGCAGTCCGAGGTAGGGCCGGCTCAGAGCGACCACCAGCGCCAGCGCGTACACCGGCCCGCCGCCCAGCCCGCGCGCGGCGGCGAAGGAGGTGGAGGCGTGAGCCGACGGATAGGAGAGCTCGGAGACCGTGGGCATGAGCGGCGGCAGGTCCTCCACCACGGGCCGGGGCCGGCGCAGCACGAGCTTGATCGAGGAGGTCACGAACTGCGCCACGGCCACCGAGCGGATCGTGTGGAAGTAGCGCTTGCGCTGCGAGCGGTGCAGGACCGCGCCGGCCAGCGCGATCGCGTGCCACAGCGCGGCGTGCTCGGTCATGCGCCCGATGGCGATCGCGGCCGCCTCGGCCTGCGGCGTGTGCCCGCGCGTGCGCAGCACCCTGAGCAGGGCCAGGTCCAGCGCCCCGAGCGCTCTGCGGGAGCTAGAAGCCGACGCGGTGCTCTTCGGTCTCGACCCGCACGTAGACGACTTGCGAGAGGTCGAGGGAGACGTCGGAGTCCTCGGTCTTGAGCTCGTGCCAGCGTGCCGAGCTCTCGTCGGCCAGCGCGTCGCCCAGGGACTTCAGCGGCTCGTCGGCGACCCTGACGGCCAGCGACTGGCCGCCCTGGAAGCCGATGTCGACTCGATTGGGGCGCTCAGCCATCAGTGGTCCTCCGCAGGTTGGACGATCTCGGTCAGCACGCCGCCGGTGGCCTTGGGGTGCACGAACGCCACCCGGCTGCCCCGGATCCCGGTGCGCGGCTGTTCGTCGATGAGGCGCAGCCCGGCCTCGCGCAGCTCCTCGAGGCGCGAGTCGATGTCCTCGGTCTGGTAGGCGACGTGGTGCAGCCCGGGGCCGTTTCGCTCCAGGAACTTGCCCACGGCGGTGTCGGCGCCCAAGGGGCTCAGCAGCTCCACGTGGCCTTCGCCGATCTCCAGCAGGACGGCGTCGACCCCCTGCTCCTCGACGGTCTCGCGGTGCTGCTCGCGCATGCCGAAGCGGTCCCGGTAGAGGGCCACGGCCTCGTCGATGTCCTCGACGGCCACGCCGATGTGGTCAATGCGCCCGAACACGGGCGGGAAGACTAGCTGCGTTCCGAAGCGGCGATCTTGGCCGGGCCGGGCTCGTCGGCCGGCGCGGGCGCCGAGCCGTTCTCGCCCTTGTAGGAATTGACGATGCGCTCGATGTCCTCGCGCTCGAGCACCTCGTTCTGGAGCAGGGTGAAGGCGAAGCCCTCCAGGAGCGTGCGGTTCTCGGTCACCAGCGCCAGGGCGCGGCGGTGGGCCAGGTCGGTGATGTACTGCTGCTCCTCGTCCACCAGCCGGCGGGTGGAGTCCGAGAGCGAGTAGTCGTCGGTGGGAATCTGCTTGGACTTCAGGTCGGTGCCCATGCCGTAGTCGGTGACCATGCCGCGGCTGATCTCGTGCACCTTGCGCAGGTCGTCGGCCGCGCCGGTGGTGACCTCGCCGAACACCACGTGCTCGGTCACCCGCCCCCCGAGCAGCACGACCAGGTAGTCGATCAGCTCCTCGCGGGTCTTCAGGTAGCGATCCTCGTCTGGGAGGTTGAGCGTGTAGCCCAGGGCCTTGCCGCGCGGGACGATCGAGATGCGGTGGACCTTCTCCACCGAGGGCAGCAGCTCCGAGCAGAGCGCGTGTCCGGCCTCGTGGTAGGCGACCACCTTCTTCTCGTGCTCGGTGATCACGCGCCGCGACTGCATGCCGGCGATCACCCGCTCGAGCGCGGACTGGAAATCCCCGGTCTTGATGAAGTCGCGCCTGTCGCGGCCGGCGAAGATCGCCGCCTCATTGCAGATGTTGGCCAGGTCGGCGCCGGTCAGCCCGCTGGTCTGACGCGCGATCACGTCCAGGTCCACCTCGCGCACCGGCTTGTCGCGCACGTGGACGTTGAGGATCGCCTTGCGCCCCTTGAGGTCGGGCGGGGTCACGAAGATCTGGCGGTCGAAGCGCCCCGGCCTGAGCAGCGCGGGGTCGAGCTTTTCCAGGAGGTTGGACGCGCCGATCACGACGATGTCGTCGCGGCCCTCGAACCCGTCGAGCTCCACCAGCAGCTGGTTGAGGGTCTGGTCCTTCTCGCCGGAGATGTCCTTGCCGCGGGCGGCCCCCACCGCGTCGAGCTCGTCGATGAAGACGATGGCCGGCGCGTTCTTGCGCGCCTCCTTGAACAACCGCCGGATGCGGGCGGCGCCGAGACCGGCGAACATCTCCACGAACGAGGACGCCGACTGGGCGAAGAACTCGGCCCCCGACTCCTTGGCCACGGCCTTCGCGAGCAGCGTCTTGCCGGTGCCCGGAGGGCCGTGGAGCAGGATGCCCTTGGGCACCTTGGCGCCCAGGTTGCGGAAGCGCTTCTGGTCCTGCAGGAACTCGACGACCTCGCGCAGCTCGGCCTTGGCCTCGTCGGCGCCGGCAACGTCCTCCCAGCTGACCGCCTCGGTGGTGCTCGGCTTGATCTGCTGCGGCTTGGTCCGCAGCGGGAGGGTCCGCAGGAGCAAGACCATCACCACGGCGATCAGCGCCATGAAGATGATCGGGAGCCAGACGACGGCCCAGTCCTCGAAACCGGACAGGAAGGAGCCGAGGGTCACCACTGCCACCTCTATCGGCCGCTCAGGTCACCGGCTGAAGCCTCGAGCTCGGATGTAGGCGCCGGCCCACCTTCGCGCACGGCCTGCCCTCCACCTCGACGATGTCCGCAGTGAAGTCGTTGGACCCGCGGACCAGCGAGGAGCCCACGCCGTAGGAGTCCACCGGCGCCCCGACAGCCTCGAACCCGCGGATGCGCTCGGCGTCGAAGCCGCCGCTGGCCACGATCTTCACCCGCTCGTGGCCGGCCTCGTCCAGGGCCTCGCGCACGCGCTCCACCAGGCGCACGTTCACGCCGGTGGGGTCGAACTCGCCCATCTCGGTCCACAGCGCCCGGTCGACCAGGGTCGACGAGGTGTCCAGGCGCACGCCCCACAGGTCGTCGCCCAGGGCATCGGCGACCTCCAGCGAGGTGCGGATCGAGTCGTTCTCGAAGTCCACCAGCACGACGATGTTCATGCCCTCGGCGAAGTGGTCCGCGAAAGCCTTGGCGGCGGCCACGGTGTCGCCCTCATAGGCGGCGATCAGCCCGTGGGGCACGGTGCCCACCCCGCGCCCGCCCCACCAGGAGGCCTGGGCGTCGGTGGACACGCCGATGGCGCCGGCCACGTGGGCGGCCCAGCCGTCGCCGGTCTGGACCAGCCAGTGGTCGTGGCGGGCGGGGAAGTAGAGGATCGGCTTGTCGTTGGCCGCCTCGACGACCTCCCTGACGTTCCGCATGATCAGCGTCCGCCGCGCCAGCGAGCCCAGGTAGACGGTCTCGAGGTGGGCGAAGAGCGAGTAGTCGCCCTCGATGGTCATCACCGTCTCCCACGGCGCGATCTCGTCACCCTCGTGCAGCGCATGGACCTCGAGCTTGTCCCAACCGAGGCCGTCCCGGCCACAGCAGTGCTTGAGGATCGCGATGGCCTCGTCGATTCCGCCGAGCACGGACTCCTTGCGCTGGAAGACCTGCATCAGCACCCGGGGATGCCGGTCCTCGCGCTCCAGCAGGTCGCGCGTGAAGGTGAAGTAGGCGTCGGAGTAGTAGCCCTCGCGGATCCGGTCGACCGGCAACCGGAACACCTCGGGCGCGAGGCGCTCCCGCGTCGCGCTCACGTCTCCACGCGGAGGATCTCCGCCAGCGCGGCGCGGCCCACCTCGAGCTGCTCCTCGCTGGGTTCGCGGGTGCCGACGAGCCGCTGGATCTCGTGGCCCGGCTTGCGCAGGGCGCGCGAGAGCGTGGTGCCCTCGTGGCGCTCGGACCAGGCGAAGACCTCCACCGCCACGGCGGCGCTGCCCAGCGCCACGCTCGCCTCCGCGGCGGGGCCCTTCAGGCCGGCCTTCCGTGCGGCGACGTTGCCCACCGCTGCGCTGACCAGCATCGGCGCGACGAGGTTGGAGCCGCAGCGGTCGTGCTCCTTCTCGGCGTCGGCGGCCTCGCCGTCCTGCTCGTAGGCGGCGATCGCCTTGTGCTCGACGCCGTGGTAGGCGGCCAGCTCGCCGCCGCGCAGCGCCAGCAGCGCCGGGGCGAGGCTCACCAGGCTCACCGCGGCCTCGCGGCCCACCGTGCGCGCGCCGGTGGAGCGGATGGCCTGCCCGATCAGGGCGGCGCCGGCCATCGTGCCCAGGGTGCGGACGTCCTGCATGGGCAGCCGGGCCTCCGGCAGCTTCTTCTTGACCAGCGGGATCACCGCCATGGCCTCGGCGAGCTTGGTGATGCCGCGCACGCCGGGGATGCGCTCGCTTGCCCGGCCGCCCAGGTCCGGCTTGGGGCCCGAGGCGACCTTGAGCTCGCCGGCCTTGGTCCGGACCGCGGCGGCCCAGTGCGTCGGGCCGTGCACCAGCAGGCCGTTGCGCAGGGCCATCCCGCCCAGGCGCAGCTTGTCCTCGGGCGTGCTCACCTCAGCGTCTCCTCGACCAGCCCGGCGTAGAAGCGTGCGGCCATGCCCAGGTCCTCGACGGGGATGCGCTCGTCGGCGCCGTGGATCAGCGGGGCGGCCTCGAACAGGTCCATCTTGCGCTGGGGGAAGAAGCCGTAGGCCACGCAGTCGGGGAACGCGGCGCGAAACCAGCGCGAGTCGCTGAAGCCGGGCAGCATCAGCGGCGCCACCTCGGCGCCGGGCTCCTCGTCGGCGATGAAGCGGCGGATGTGGTCCATGAGCGGCGTGTCGAGCGGCGATCGGTTGCCCACCACCGTCTCCCCGAACTCGATGCCGAAGCCGTTCTCCCCCACCACCTCGCGGATCCGCTTGAGCGCGTGCTCCTCGCCCAGCTCGGGCGGCACGCGGCAGTCGACCTTCAGGTCCGCGCGGGCGGGGATCACGTTGATCTTCTCGGAGGCGCTGATCATCGTCGGAGTCAGCGTGACGCCCAGCATCGGCTCGAGCAGGACCGCCACGCGCGGGTCGGTGGCCTCGATCTGGCCCAGCGTGCCCTCGAGGTCCTGGGTGCTCAGCCCCAGCGCCTCGATCAGGCCCTCCGGCTCGGGCGAGAGGTCGTACTCCGGGTGGCCCTCCCTCATGGCGTCGAGCACCGGGGCCATCTTGGCCAGGGCGTTGTCGCCGATGCGCGGCAGCGAGGCGTGGCCCGCGCGCCCGCGTGTGGTGAGCGTGAAGCGAAAGACGCCCTTCTCCGCGGCGCAGACGCCGTAGACGCGCCGGCCGTCGTACTCGATGACCGGGCCGGCGCCCTCGTTTACCACGAGGTCGCAGCGCACCTTGTCGGCGTGCTGCTCGCACAGCCACTGCGCGCCGTGCTCGGCCCCGGCCTCCTCGTCGGCGGTGACGATGATCTTCAGCTCGCCCGCCTCGGGCCGCCAGCCCTCCTCGGCCAGCGCCAGCGCCGCGGCGATCTCGGCCGCCACCTGGCTCTTCATGTCCAGCGCGCCGCGGCCCCAGATCTCGCCGTCCTTGATCTCGCCCGACCAGGGGTCGGTGCTCCAGTCGGCCGGGTCGGCGAGCACGGTGTCCACGTGGCCGAGCAGCACCAGGGTCGGCCCGTCGGACTCGGCCCGGAGCGTGGCGATCAGGTTCGGCCGCCCCTCGACGCTGGCGAGCAGCTCGGTCTCGAAGCCCGCGTCGCCCAGCAGCCCGGCCAGGAAGTTCTGCGCCTCCTCCTCGTTGCCGGGAGGGTTCACGGTGTTGAAGCGGATGAGCCGCTGAAGCAGCTCGGTGGCGCGCCGCTCGAGGTCCTCGCGGTCGGGCAAAGCCCTAGTGAGGTTAGCTTCCCCCCGTGCTCCACTACCGCGAGGAGGGACCCGCCGACGGCCCCGTGGCGCTCATGGTCCACGGCTACCCGCAGTCGTCGTACATGTGGCGGCACGCGTTGCCGGCCGTCGCGGCAGAGGGCTGGCGCGCGATCGCGCCGGACCTCGCCGGCTTCGGCGACTCGCCGCCCGACCCGCCCGGGACGTGGGAGCGCCACGTGGAGTCGCTCGAGCAGCTGCGGCAGGAGCTGGGCCTCGGGAAGGTCGCGCTCGTGGTCCACGACTGGGGTGGCCTGATCGGCCTGCGCTGGGCCTGCGACCACCCCGACGCGGTCAGCGCGCTCGTCATCTCCGACACCGGCTTCTTCCCCGACGGCAAGTGGCACGGCATGGCGCAGGCGCTGCGCACCGAGGGACAGGGCGAGGAGCTGGTCGAGAACCTCGACCGCGACTCCTTCGCCCAGGTGCTGCAGAGCTCCTCGAGCGGCATCGACGACACCGCCGTCGGCGAGTACTGGAAGTGCTTCGCCGACGAGGGCCGGCGACGGGGCCAGCTCGAGCTGTACCGCTCCGGCGACTTCAGCAAGCTGGAGCCCTACGAGGGGTGCCTGGGCGAGCTGGACGTCCCGTCGTTGCTGCTGTGGGGAGGCGACGACCCCTTCGCGCCGATCGCGGGAGCGAAGCGCCTGGAGAAGGAGCTGACAGACTCCCGCCTCATCGTGATGGAGGGAACGGGGCACTTCGTGTGGGACGACGCCGGCGAGAGCGCGGCGCGCGAGCTGGCGGAGTGGCTGCCGTGAAGAAGCGCCTGCCCCTGGGCCTGACCTTCATCGGGACGGGCGTCAACCACTTCGTGATGCCGAAGACCTACGAGTCGATCATGCCCGACTACCTGCCCGCCCACCGCGAGCTGGTGCTGGTCAGCGGCGTGGCCGAGGCCGCCGGCGGGCTGGGCGTGCTCAGCGAGCGCACCGGCCGCCTGGCGGGCTGGTGGCTGATGGCGACGCTGGTGGCGGTCTTCCCCGCCAACCTCCACATGGCCCAGCACCCCGAGCGCTACAAGAAGATCCCGAAGTGGGCGCTCTACATCCGCCTGCCGATCCAGGCGCTGTTCATGCTCTGGGTCTGGCGCGTGGCGATCAGGCCGCGCTAGCCGGCACGACGCGGTCCGCCTGGTTCCAGTCGCGGAACGTTCCGCGGTACAGGGCCTGGACCACCCACACGAAGTAGATCGCCGCGGGACCGCGATCAGGTCGATGACCAGGAGAAGCTCGTGTTCGAGAACGCCGCCCTGGCGGCGCGCAGCAGGGCGTCGCCGGTCTCCTGGCCCGGGGTCGTTGGCCACCTCGAAGCGGCCCAGGTCCCCGAACACCACGCAACGCTGCCGCCCGAGCGTCCAGCCGGCCGAGGGCGTGCTCGAGGCCAGGGGTCGGTGAGGGCCTTCCGCCTCCAGGTCGTCCGGGTAGAGCAGGTCCCATCAAAACGGTCGCCAGCAACTCGGAGGACAGCACGAACAAGCGCGCGAAGTCAGAGGAACGCTGGGCTTCCACCAGGACCTCATCGGCCCTTCGTCCAGGCAGCGTATAGGGGCTACGTCCAGTCCTGGATGGAACACTTCAGTTGTGGAGCAGCTCTTCTCCACGGGCGAGGGCCCGCGCGCGCGTACGAAAGTCGCGGCGTCCGAGCAGCCACTGGCCGCCCGGATGCGCCCCGACTCGCTGGGCGAGTTCGTGGGCCAGGAGCACCTGCTGGGCCGCGGATCGGCCCTCCGTGCCGCGATCGAGGAGGGCCGGCCCCATTCGATGATCCTGTACGGCCCTCCGGGCACGGGGAAGACCACGCTGGCCCGCCTGATGGCCACCAACGCCCGCGCGGCGTTCGAGGAGGCCTCGGCGGTCAACGCGGGGCGCCAGGAGGTCCGGGACGTCCTGGAGCGCGCCGACCACCGCCGCTCGACCAGCTCCGAGCCCACGATCTTCTTCCTCGACGAGATCCACCGGTTCAACAAGGCCCAGCAAGACACCTTGCTTCCGGCGGTCGAGGAGGGGCTGGTGGTGCTGGTGGGCGCGACCACGGAGAACCCCTACTTCGAGGTCAACAACGCACTCCTCTCTCGCTGCCAGGTCTACGAGCTGCGCCAGCTCAAGCCCGAGCAGGTCCTGGCCCTCCTCCAGCGCTCGCTGGGCGACGAGCGGGGGCTGGGCGGGAAGTGCGCGGCGGCCGACGACGCGCTCGAGTTCCTGGCCGCCCGCTCGGGCGGCGACGCCCGGACGGCGCTGGCCGCGCTGGAGCTGGCGTGCGAGACGGTCGGCGACCGGCCGGTCACGCTGCGCCACGCCGAGGACGCGCTGCAGCGCCGCGCGCTGCGCTACGACAAGGAGGGCGACCAGCACTACGACACGATCTCGGCGTGGATCAAGGCCACGCGCGGCTCGGACCCCGACGCCTCCCTGCTCTACCTGGCCACGATGCTCGAGGGCGGCGAGGACCCGCGCTTCATCGCCCGGCGCATGGTGATCCTGGCCAGCGAGGACATCGGCAACGCCGACCCGCGCGCGCTGGAGGTCGCGGTGGCCGCCGCGCACGCCGTGGAGCACGTGGGTTTGCCCGAGTGCGCCCACAACCTCGCGCAGGCCTGCGTGTACCTGGCGCTGGCGCCGAAGTCGAACGCCTCCTACCGGGCGCTCGGCGCGGCGCGCGCCTGGGTGCGCGAGAACGGGGTGCCCGACATCCCGCACTACCTGCGCTCGGGCGCCTACCCCGGCGCGGAGAGCCTGGGCCGCGGGCAGGGATACGAGTACCCCCATGACGAGCCCGACGCGCTCACCGGCCAGGAGCTCATGCCGCCGGAGGCCGAGGGCGTGCGCTTCCTCGAGCTGACCGAGCACGGCGAGGAGGGCGCGCTGCGCGAGCGCGACGAGGAGCTGCGCCGGCGGAGGGACGAGTCCTGAGCCTCGTCGCCGACGCCCGCAGCGTCCAGCCCTACTGGAACGCGCTGCCGCTGGCCGACCGCGCGCGCTACCTGCGCCGCAGCGCCCAGGTGATCCTCGACAGCCTCGACCCGCTGGCCACCCTGATCTCGCGCCGGACCGGCCTGCCGCGGGCGGAGGTGCTCTCCACCCAGCTGCTCACCTCGGTGGACGCGCTGCACCGGACCGCGCGCCAGGGGCCCAAGGTCCTGGCCGACCGAGGCGTGGGCCTGCCGCTGCTCACCCGCCCCAAGCGCGCCCACCTGGTGTGCGAGCCCCTCGGGGTGATCGGGGTCGAGGGCTCGGACGAAGAGCCCTGGACGCTGCCGCTGCAGGAGACGGCCCTTGCGCTGATGTGCGGCAACAGCGTGGTGGTGGACGCCACGCTGGGCGACCGCATCCGCTGGGTGTTCGAGCGCGCCGGCGTGCCGGAGGGGGTGGTCACGTCCGCCGAGCTGGAGGGGCTCGAGGTGGACCGGGTGCTCGGGCCGCCGCGAGCGGGCAAGGGGCCGATGCTGGTGCTGGGCGACGCGCCGCGGCACACGGTCTCCGGCGCGCTGTGGGGCGCCTTCGCCACCGGCGGGCGCTCGCCGTCCGGCATCGCGCGCGCATTCGTGGTGCGCGACGTCGCGGACCGCTTCGTCGACGACCTGGTCACCCGGGCCGAGGGCCTGTCGGAGGAGGAGGTCGCTCCCTCGCCCGACCCCGCCGCGCTGCAGGAGCTGATCGACGAGGCCGTCGAGCAGGGGGCGGTGCTCCGCTGCTCGAGCCCGGCGGTGCTCACCGGTGTGACCGACGAGATGCGCATCGCGCGCGAGCAGCCGCGCGGGGCGGTGCTGCCGGTGACGGTGGTGGAGGACGAGGAGGCCGGCATCGCCGCCGCCACCTCCGGGCCGTGGGCGGTGAGCGCGTCGGTGTGGACGTCGGACCGCGCGCGCGGCACGCGGATCGCCCGGCTGCTGCCCGCCGAGCGGGTGTGGGTCAACGACCACATGCACTGGGGCTCGGGCCGGCTGCGCTCGCGCGCGGGCTTTCACGAGTGCGTGCAGGTGCGCCTGGTGGGCTGGGAGCCCTCGCACACGGGAGACGCCTGGTGGTTCCCCTACGACGAGCACCTGGCTCGCGCGCTGGAGGCGGCCTCGCGGATCGTCTACGGGCGCGACGACGACAAGCCGGCCGCGCTGCGCCGCGGAGCGGGCCCGCTGCTGCGCGTCGGCACGCGCATGCTCAGGCGCTGAGGCCCGGCTCGCGTCAAGCAGCGCGAGCGGCGGGCACGTAGCGCAGGCGCTCGGGCAGGAAGGGGATCACCGCCCGCTTGACGTACTCCGCCCCACCGGCCACGAGGGCCTTCCGCACCGGCGCCGGCGGCAGCGGCGCGAAGCCGTACTCGCGCCTGATCCGGCCCGGCAGCAGCGCGATCGTGATGAAGTTCGCGGTCTCCAGCAGCGGGCGCGCCACCCAGGGCAGCGGCGGCTCCATCACGATCTCCTTCGCGCGCTTGCGCGCCCAGTCGGTGACCAGCAGCGTGTCGCCCTCGAGCATCTCGCGCTTGTAGTCGTGGAGGTCGTCGAGCGTGTCCGGCATGTCGGAGTCGTCGAGCCCGAAGAGGTTGCCGACGAGCTTGTAGTCCTCCCAGTAGGCCTCCTCCTCCGCGCGCGACATCGAGCGCACGTACTTGCGGAAGACGACCACGCCCGAGTCCACGAGCGTGAACAGGACCCACAGCAGCAGGTCGGGCTGATCGGCGCGGTACGGCGTGCCCGGCCGGGTAGCGGCCCGTGGGCTCGCGCAGCCGGCCCTTCACCTTCGCGTGCATCGCCCGCACGTGCGCGGTGATCCTCTCCGCCTCCTCGGCCTCGCCGAAGCCGATGGCGCTCATCACCTCGGCGGTGCGGGCCAGCCGGTCGTAGGGCTCGTCCATCGCGGTGGAGTGCGCGAGCAGCCCGGAGACGGCCAGCGGATGGGCCGCCTGCATGAGCAGCGCGCGCGGGCCCGAGAGCGCGATCGCGCGCTCGCGGTGGACCACTCGCAGCATGGATGTGTCGTCGAAGAGCCCCGGCACCTCTCCACAAGGTACGGGGCCTAGAATCGCTGGGACCATGCCTGCCCAAGCCTTCGCCGGCAAGGAGTGCGTGTGCCAGTTCAAGCGCGGCATCTGCGACCAGAGCTGCGTGCGGGGCATGCTCGACACCCCCTTCTACATCGCCTGCCTCAAGCTGACCGGCCGGCGCTGCATGGTCGTGGGCGGCGGCGAGATAGCGCTCGAGAAGGTCGAGGGCCTGCTGGCCTGCGACGGCGAGGTGATCGTGGTGGCCCCCGAGGCGAACGACGGGATCCAGGAGCTCGCGCGCGAGGGGTCGATCACGTGGGAGCGGCGCACCTACGCCGGCGCTGAGGACCTCGAGGGCGTGTTCATGGTCATCGCCTCGACCGACGACACCGACGTGAACATCGGCATCTACGAGGACGCCGAGCGCCGGGCGATGCTGGTCAACGTCGTCGACGTCCCGCCGCTGTGCAACTTCATCCTCCCGGCCATCGTGCGGACGGGCCCGCTGGCGATCGCCATCTCCACCGCGGGCGCGTCTCCCGCCCTGGCCAAGCGCATCAAGGCCGAGATCGCCGACGAGTACGGCGAGCCCTACGCGCGCCTGGCCGAGCTGCTGAACGAGGTGCGCGGCTGGGCGAAGGGCAACCTCCCCACCTACCAGGACCGCAAGGTCTTCTTCGAGTCGATCGTCAACGGCGAGCCCGACCCCGTCGAGCTGCTGCGACAGGGCGACGAGCAGGCCGTCCGCGACCTGATCGCCGCCGCGCAGAGAACCGCCCAGCCCGCCTAGCCACGGCGTGCACGCCGGCGACGTCATCTGGAACCCGCTCACCGGCGAGAAGGCGATGCTGGTGGAGTCGGCCGAGGAGACCGGCGGCGAGCGCATCGTCTCGGACTTCTCGGTGGAGCGCGGCGGCTTCGTCCCGGGCGGCGAGCACATCCACGACCACTGCGACGAGCACTTCGAGGTGCGCGCCGGGCAGATCACCTTCGTGGCCGACGGCGAGGAGCGCACGCTCGGGCCCGGCGAGGAGCTGACGGTCCGGCCGGGCACCTGGCACCGCTGGTGGAATCCGGGCGAGGACGAGGTGCAGCTGCGGACGCGGGTCGAGCCGGCCCTGGACTTCGAGCGGGCCCTCATGGTCTTCTGGGGCCTGTGCGCGGACGGGCACGTGGACGAGACGGGCACGCCCTCGCCCCTCCTCGGCTCGCTGGTGGCCACGGGCTTCCGCCGCGAGATCCGCTTCCGCGAGCCGCCCGACGCGGTGCAGCGGGTGCTCTTCCCCGTCCTGGCCTTCGTCGCGCGCCGGCGCGGCCTCGACAAGACGATCGAGCGCTACCTCGATCCCGACACGCACCCCTCGGCGCAGACCGGTCTCGGGCGGCTGCCCGAGAACGTGATGCGGCGATGAGCGAGCTGTCGCACCTCGACGATTCCGGGCGCGCCCGCATGGTCGACGTGGGCGGCAAGCCCGCCACCGACCGGCGCGCCGTGGCCCGGGCCGAGGTGCGCATGGCCCCGGAGACCGCCGCGACGGTGCTGAGAGGCGACGACCCCAAGGGCGACGTGATGGGCCCCGCCCGCATCGCCGGCATCCAGGCGGCGAAGCGCACCGCGGAGCTGATTCCGCTGTGCCACCCGCTGCCCCTGTCCTTCGTGGACGTCGAGATCGAGGTCGGCGATCCGAGACGCGCATCACCGCGGAGGCCCGTACCACCGGCCGAGACAGGCGTGGAGATGGAGGCCATGACCGCGGCCTCGGTGGCCGCGCTGACCGTCTACGACATGGTCAAGGGGCATCGAGCGCGGGGTCGAGGTCGGCCCCGTGACGCTGCTGGAGAAGACGGCGGCAAGAGCGGCCTGAGGGCCGGCGTGATCACCGTGTCCACCTCGCTGGCCCGCGACGGCGGCGACGACCGCTCGGGCGACCACCTCGTGGAGCTCTGCACCGCGGCGGGGCTCGAGGTCAGCCACGAGCTGCTGCCGGACGACCGCGACCAGATCGCCGGGGCCCTGAGACGGCTGGCCGACGAGGAGGGCGCCCGCTTCGTGTTCACCACCGGCGGCACCGGCCTGACGCCCGACGACGTGACCCCCGAGGCGACCCGCGACGTGATCGACCGCGAGGCCCCCGGCTGGGCCGAGGCCATCCGCGCCGACTCGCGCGATCACACCCCTCTCGGCATCCTCACCCGCGGGATCTCCGGTGTGCGCGGGCGCACCCTGATCGTGAACTTCCCGGGCAACCCCAAGGCGATCGGCCAGTCCTGGCCGGTGGTGGAACCGACCATCAAGCACGCCGCGGAGACGCTGGAGCGCTAGCCGGCCATCGCCTCGGCTGCCCGCCTCCCCATCTCCTCCGGCGACACGTCCTCCACGTGCGTAGCGATGCTCCAGCGGTGGCCGAACGGGTCCTCGAACTGACTGATGCGGTCGCCGTAGAACTCGTCCTAGAGGGCCGGGTCTCGGTGGCGCCCGCGTCGAGCGCCGCCTGATGGGTGGCGTCGACGTCCTCGACGTAGACGTGGATGGTCACCGGCGAGCCGCCCACCGCTCCTCGGGCCCGACCGCCCCGACGTCGGGGTACTCGTCGGCGAGCATGATGAGGCTGTCGCCCAGCTCCAGCTCGGCGTGGCCCACCTTCCCGTCGGGGGCCTGCATCACGTCGCCGCGCTGGGTCGCGCCCAGCACCTTGCAGTAGAAGTCGATCGCCTCGGCGGCGCCGTCCACCACCAGGTAAGGCGTGACTCGCGGATAGTGGTCGGGGATCGGCTTGACCTCAGCCATTTCGCGCCTCCCTCTCCTCGTTGGCTGTGCGCGACTTGGTCCTGAGACCACTTATAGCCGACTCCACCAGCCACCCCCGAGCGACGCCTGAGTCGCCCGGGGCTGCCGGCGGAGGCCGGCCCTCTCCTAGCGGCCGGAGATCGAGGCGGCGGTGCGGCTCTCGTGACCGCCTTCACCACGGGCGGGACCGGCATCACACCGGATGACGTGACGCCGGAGGCCACGCGCGACGTCATCGACCGCGAGGCACCGGGGTGGGCGGAGGCGATCCGGGCCGACTCCCGCGATCACACTCCGCTGGGAATCCTCACCCGCGGCGTATCCGGGGTCAGGGGCCGCACCCTGATCGTGAACTCCCGGGCAATCTGAAGGCGATCGGCCAGTCCTGGCCGGTGGTCGAGCCGACGATCAAGCACGCGGCCGAGACGCTGGAGCGCTGAGCTAGGTCAGGCCCTTCTCGGCGAGCTCGCGGAGGGCCTCCGGCGATTTGGCCAGGTCGAGATCCATCCCGTGCATGACCGCCGAGTCCCTTGGTGAACTGGATCTCGCGGTAGTCCACCACCTCGAAGACGTTGCCCGAGGGGTCGCGGAAGCGCAGCCCACGGCCGGGCAGCGGCTTTGGGCCGGTCGCCTCGAGGCGATCACGCACCTGGGCAGTGTCGTCGACCACCAGCCCGAAGTGGACATCGTCTCCTCTCGCCGGCGCGTCGCGCTCGGCCAGGGCCAGGAACTGGTCCCCCAAGTCGATGAAAGCCATGGCCGGAACCTTTCCGCGCAACTCGTAGTCGAACACGCTCGCAAGGAGCTACGCCAGCCCGCCCAGCACTGGTTCGTCGAGGTGTACGCCTCGATCTTCGCCCTGCTCGAGGGCGATCTGGCTGAAGCCGAGCGCTCGCTGACCGCCGCCCGGGAGGTGGGAGACCACGCACAGCACTGGAACGCGGCGGTGACCTACGGGCTACAGCTCTACGCACTCCGACGGCTCCAAGGGCGCCTGGAGGAGGTCGAGGCGCTGGTGGACCGCTCGGCGGAGGAGACCCCGAGCTACTACATCTGGCGCTGCGTCCAGGCTCAGACCGCCGCCGAGCTGGGCAAGGAGCAGGAGGCGAGAGATGCCTTCGCGGCGCTGGAGGGGGGGCCGCTGGTCGACCTTCCCTTCAACGAGCAGCTGCTGGCAAGCGCCAGCCTGCTCAGCGAAGCCGCCGCCGACCTGGGTGACGGCGAGCGCGCGGAGGCGCTCCACAGCATCCTCCGTCCCTATCACGATCGGCTGGCCATCTGCTACCCCGAGATCTGCGTGGGTGCGGTGGCCCGCTACCTGGGACTGCCCGCGACCACGTCCGAGCGCTGGGACGACGCCGAGCGTTTCTTCGAGGAGGGCATCGAGGTCAACGCGCGAGCGGGAGCGCAACCGTGGCTCGCGCACACCCGACGCGATTACGCCGAGATGCTCGTGCGCCGTGGACGACCGCAGGACCGCGTCCGCTCCCACGAGCTGCTCGAGGCCGCCCATGCGGGCTACGCCCGCCTGGGCATGGACCACTGGGCCGAGCGCGCACGGCCATAGGGTTCCCGCCGTGGCGGCGGCGATCGAGCTCGAGGGACTGGAGCGCCGCTACGGCGAGCGGTCGCGCTTCCTGCTCTCCCCCCGCCCACCCCCCCCCCCTCTCCACCCCCCCCCCCCTCCTGTTGCCCTCTCCGGTGTGACGGCCAGCGTGGAGGAGGGCGAGACCCTCACCGTCCTCGGCCCCAACGGCGCGGGGAAGAGCACGCTGTTGAAGGTGCTGGCCACGCTGCTGCGCCCCCACTCCGGGACCGCGCGGGTGCTCGGCGCCGAGCTGCCCGCGTGAGGCATGGCAGGTCCGCGGCAAGGTGGGCCTGCTGGGCCACGAGCCGCTGCTCTACCGCGACCTCAGCCCACGCGAGAACCTGCTCTACCACGCTCGGCTGCACCGGGCGCCCGAGGAGCGCGTGGAGGAGGTCCTCGGGGCGGTGGGGATGGCCGGCCGCGCCGACGAGCCGATGCGCGACCTCTCGCGCGGCATGGTGCAGCGCGTGGCGAGCGCCCGCGCGGTGCTGCACGACCCCCCGCTGCTGCTGCTGGACGAGCCCCGCGCCGGGCTCGACGCGCGGGCGGCCGAGCTGCTCGAGCCGCTGGTAGGCCGGGGCTCGGGGCGCACCCGCGTGCTGGTGACCCACGACGCCGAGCAGGGCCGCGCGGAGGCCGACCACGTGCTGGTGCTCGAGGACGGGCGACCGGCGTGATCCACTCGGCCCGGGCGATTCTGCGCAAGGACCTGCGCCTGGAGGCGCGCACGAAGGAGTCCGTCCCGGCGATGCTGCTGTTCAGCGTCACCGCCTTCGTGCTGTTCCACTTCGGCCTCGACCGCGACGCGCTGGACGGCGAGCTGGCGAGCGGAGTGCTGTGGGTCACGCTGCTGCTGGCGAGCGTGATCGGCGTGACGCGCCTGTTCGCCGCCGAGCGCGAGCAGGGCGGCATCGAGGGGCTGCTGCTCTCCCCGGCCGACCGCACGGGGCTGTGGCTGGCCAAGGCGGCGGCGATGTTCGTGTACCTGACGCTGGTGGAGCTGGTCGCGATCCCCACGTTCACGTTGCTGCTCCTGGGCCCGGGCTTGCAGCCCGAGCTGCTGCCGGTGCTGTTGCTGGCCAACCTCGGGCTGTCCGCCGTGGGCGCGCTGGTCTCCGCGCTGGCCAGCGAGGGCCGCGCGCGCGAGGTGGTGGTGCCGCTCATGCTGCTGCCCCTGCTCACGCCCCTGTTGATCGCGGCCGCCGGCGCCACCGAGCCCCTGTTCAGCGGTGACGGCTCGCCGGAGGATCTCGGCCGCTGGCTGGGGCTGCTCAGCCTCTACGATCTGGTGTTCGTACTTCTGTCAGTGGCCGTGTTCGACTACCTCCTCGACGATTGACGTACTCCAGGGGCCTCAAGCCGCTCTCCATCGCCACCGTTGTGGCGACCGTCGTCGCGTTCGCGCTCGTCTTCTTCTACGCGCCGCTCGACGCCGACCAGGGCTTCGTGCAGAAGATCTTCTACGTGCACGTGCCGATGGCGATCGTGGCGCTGTGCGGCTTCGTGGCCGGCGGGATCATGGCCATCAAGCACCTGCGCTCGCGCGACCCGTCGTGGGACATGCGCTCCTACGTGGCCATCCACATGTCGATCATCCTCGGCGTCGGCGTGCTGGCCACGGGCGCGATCTGGGCCAAGGCCGCGTGGGGCCACTGGTGGGTCTGGGACGAGCCGGTGCTCGTCTCCTTCCTGGTGGTCTTCCTCCTCTACTGCGTCTACTACCCGCTGCGCTTCTCGATCGAGGACCCCGAGCGCCAGGCGCGCGCGTCCTCGGTGTTCGCCATCGCCGCGGGCGCGTTCGTGCCGATCAACTTCGCCGCCGTGCGGCTGGCGGAGACGTTCACCCACCCGCGCGTGCTCTCGCAGACGGGTGGCAACCTCCCCGGCGAGATGCGCCTCACGTTCCTGGTCTGCCTCGTGGCGATGACCCTGCTGTTCGTGACCCTGTGGAAGCTCGAGCTGACCTCCAAGGACGCCGCCATGAACCTCAAGCGCCTGCGCCGGCGGCTGGCCGCCGCCGCTTCCTGATGCCCGCGCTCCCGCTCGACGAGGCGGGCAAGTACGTGGCCGGCGCCTACGTGGTGTTCATAGCCCTGATCCTCATCTACGTCGCCATCCTGGGCGCGAAGATCTCCCGCATCGCCCGCGAGATCGAGGAGATGGCTGACGAGTGAGCACTGAGCTGATCACCCTCGGGGCCTCCCACAAGACGGCGCCGCTGGCGCTGCGCGAGCGCCTGGCGCTGCCGGAGGGCCGCGCTGCCCGGGTGCTCTCCGAACTGACCGCCCACGAAGCGATCCACGAGGCCGTCGCGATCTCCACCTGCAACCGCACGGAGCTGGTGCTGGTGGCCGCTGACGGCGTGGAGGCCGAGTCCACCACGCTCTCGATCCTCGCGCGGGAAGCGGAGACCCGGCCCACCGAGCTGCTCGGCCACCTCTACTCCAAGCACGGCCGCGACGCGGTCTCGCATCTGTTCGAGGTCGCCTCGGGGCTCGACTCGATGATCGTCGGCGAGGCCGAGGTGCAGGGACAGGTCAAGCGCGCCTACGAGCTGGCGCTGGTGGAGGGCGCCACCGGGCCGATCTCCAACCGGCTGTTCCGCGAGGCGCTGGCGACCGGCAAGCGCGTCCGCACGGACACCGGGGTGAGCCGCTCGCGCGTGTCGGTCTCCAGCGTGGCCGTGGAGCTGGCCGCCGACATGCTCGGCGACCTCTCCCAGCGCCGGGTGCTGGTGGTGGGCGCCGGCGAGAACGGCGAGCTGACCGCGCGAGCGCTGCGCGAGCGCGGCGTGGAGACCGTCTTCGTGGCCAACCGCCACTACGACCGCGCCATCGGCCTGGCCTCGCGCTTCGGCGGCGCCGCCGTGCGCTTCGAGGAGCTCCCCGCCGAGCTCGAGCGCGCGGACATCGTGGTCACCAGCACCGGCTCGCCGCACCAGATCATCGGGCGCGAGGAGCTCGAGCTGGTGGCCTCCGAGCGCGCCGGTCGGCCGCTGGTCCTGATCGACATCGCCGTGCCGCGCGACATCGACCCCAGCGTCCGCGACCTGCCCGGCATCGCCCTCTACGACATGGACGACCTCCAGCGGGCGGTCGACCGCAACGTCTCTGCCCGCGAGGCCGAGGCCACGCGAGCGCGCACGCTGGTCGAGGCCGACGTGGAGCGCTTCGAGCAGTTCATGGCCCGACTGGACGTGCTGCCCACCGTGGCCGCGCTGCGCGAGCGCGGCGAGGCGATCGTCCAGCAGGTGCTGCGGGAGAACGAGCCGCGCTGGGAGTCGATGTCCGACGCCGACCGCGCCCGCGCGGAGGCGATGGCCCGCTCGATCGTGGCCAGGCTGCTGCACGAGCCCACGCTGCGGCTGAAGGGCGCCGCGGGCGAGGAGGGCTCCTACCGCCACGTGCAGGCGCTGCGTGAGCTGTTCGCACTCGAGGCCGAGGCCGAGGAGCGGCCCGCCGCCTCGGTGACCGAGCTGGGCTCGCGGCGCCGACGCAGCAGCAGGTGAGGCTCGGCACCCGCGGCAGCGCTCTGGCGCTGGCCCAGGCGCGGCTGGTGGCCGACCTGATGGGAGGCGCCGAGATCGTGGAGGTCGAGACCTCCGGCGACCGCGGCGCCACCGGGGACAAGGCGCGCTTCGTCAAGGAGCTGGAGGAGGCGCTGCTGGCCGGTGAGGTGGACCTGGCCGTGCACTCGGCCAAGGACGTGCCGGCCGCGCTACCCGAGGGCCTGGCCCTGGTGGGAGTCCCCGACCGCGCCGACGCCCGCGACGCGCTGTGCGGCGTCGCCTCGCTGGACGACCTGCCCGAGGGCGCCTCGGTGGGCACGGCCAGCGTGCGCAGGCGCTCGCAGCTGCTGTCGCTACGGCCCGACCTCGAGGTCGCCGAGCTGCGCGGCAACGTGGACACCCGCCTGCGCAAGCTTGCCGACGGCGAGCACGCCGCGATCGTGCTGGCGCGCGCCGGGCTGGAGCGACTGGGCCGCGCGCACGAGGGCACCCCCCTGACCGGGCTGATCCCGGCCGCCGGGCAGGGGTGCATCGCGCTGGAGGCGCGCGCCGATGACGCCGCGGCCGCCGAGGCCGGCGCCGCCGTGACCGACCCCGACTCGCTGGTGCGCCTGACCGCCGAGCGCGCGCTGGTGACCGCTCTGGACGCCACCTGCGACACCCCCGTCGGGGCGTTCGCGCGGCTGGAGGGCTCGAACCTGCGGTTGATCGCCTACGCCGGCCTGCCCGACGGCAGCGCCTGGGTGCGCGACGAGCACGAGGGGCCCGCCGCCGACCCCGCCGCGCTGGGCGGAGAGGTGGCGCAGCGGATGGTGGCCGCGGGCGCGGGCGAGATCCTCGACGAGGCCGAGGGCGCGTGAGCGAGGGGATCGTCCACCTGGTGGGCGCGGGGCCCGGCGACCCGGGCCTGATGACCGCCCGGTCGCTGGAGCTGATCGCCCAGGCCGACACGATCCTCTACGACCGCCTGATCCCCGCCGGCGCGCTGGCAGGCGCGCGCGCGGAGTGCGAGCTGGTCTACGTGGGCAAGGCGCCGGGCTCGGTGGCCATGGCGCAAGAGGAGATCGACGCGCGGCTGGTGGAGCTCGGCGGGGCGGGCAAGCGGGTGGTGCGGCTGAAGGGAGGCGACCCGTTCGTGTTCGGCCGCGGGGGCGAGGAGGCCGCCGCGCTGAAGGAGGCCGGCGTGCGCTTCGAGGTGGTGCCGGGGGTGACCGCCGGTGTGGCCGCCCCGGCCTACGCGGGGGTGCCCGTGACCCATCGCGACGCCGCTTCGGCGGTGGCCTTCGTCACCGGTCACGAGGACCCGGAGAAGCCGGAGACCGCCATCGACTGGGCGGCGCTCGCCGCCTTCCCGGGCACGCTGGTCTTCTACATGGGGGTGAAGAACCTCCCGAGCATCGCAGAGCGCCTCATCGAGAACGGCCGCGCGGCGAACGAGCCTGCGGCGGTGATCGCCCAGGGGACGCTCCCGGGCCAGCGCGACGTCCGGGCGCCGCTGTCGGAGCTCCCGGCGCGGGTGGCCGAGGCCGAGATCAGGCCGCCCGCGGTCACGGTGGTCGGGCCCGTCGCCGAGCTGGACCTGGGCTGGCTGGAGCAGCGCCCGCTGCACGGCCGGACGGTCGCGGTCACCCGGGCACGGGCACAGGCCAGCGAGCTGGCGCGGCGCCTGCAGGCCCTGGGCGCCGAGGTGGTCGAGACGCCGGCGATCCGCATCGTTCCCAAGCCCCCACCCCCGGAGCTGGCGGAGATCGAGAGCTACGCGCTCGTCTGCCTGACCAGCCCCAACGGCGCGCAGCTGCTGCTGGACGGGCTGGCCGCGCACGGCAAGGACGCCCGCTCGCTCGCCGGCGTCGTGCTGGCCGCGATCGGGCCCGGCACGGCCGGCGCGCTCGCCGAGCGCGGCCTGCACGCGGACGTGGTCCCGCCCCGGTCGATCGCCGAGTCCCTGGTCGAGGCGCTGGAGGGCGTGGCGGTCGAGGGCAGGAAGGTGCTGGTGGCCCGCGCCGAGGAGGCGCGCGACGTGCTGCCCGACGCCCTGCGCGAGCGCGGCGCCGAGGTGGACGTCGTGCCGCTGTACGAGACCGTCGCCGAGCCGCTCGGCGAGGAGGAGCGGGCCGCGCTGGTGCGCGCGAGCGACGTGACCTTCACCGCCTCCTCGACCGTCCGCTTCCTGATGCAGGCGCTCGACGGCCGGCTGCCGCCCGGCCCGCGCGTGGTCTCGATCGGGCCGGTCACCAGCGCCACCGCGCGCGAGCACGGCCTCACCGTCGACGTCGAGGCCGACCGCCACGATCTGGACGGCCTGGTGGAGGCTCTGCTGCGGTGATCGTCTCCCTGCTCACCGACTACGGCTACGAGGACGACTTCGTGGGCGTGATGCACGGCGTCATCGCCCGGATCGCGCCCGAGGCGCGGGTCATCGACATCAGCCACGGCATGCCGCACTACGGCGTCCAGCGGGGAGCCCTGGTGCTCGCCCGTTCGCTGCCCTACCTGCCCGAGGGCGTGCACGTGGCGGTGGTGGACCCGCAGGTGGGCAGCGAGCGCCGCGCGCTGGCGCTCCGCTGCGCCGAGGAAGGGCGGCTGCTGGTGGGGCCCGACAACGGGCTGCTCAGCCTGGCCTGGGAGCGTTTCGGCGGCGTGGTGGAGGCGGTGGACATCACGCGCTCGCCGCATCGCCTGGAGCCGGTGAGCGCGACGTTTCACGGCCGCGACCTGTTCGCGCCCGTTGCCGCCCACCTGGCCGCGGGCGCCGATCTGGCCGACGCCGGCGACGCAGTGGAGCCCGAGTCCCTGCAGAGCCTCGAGCTGCCCGAGCCCCGCACCGAGGACGAAACGGTGGTCGCCCACGTGCTCAGCCTCGACCGCTTCGGCAACGCGGCGCTGAACGTGGGGCACGAGGAGCTGGCGGGAACCGGCCTCATGCTGGGCCGGGCCCTCGAGCTGGAGGTGGGCCACGAGTGGCGCGAGGCCACCTTCACCCAGACCTTCGCCGACGTCGGCGAAGGCGCCCTGTTGGTCTACGAGGACGCCTACCGCTCGCTGGCGGTGGCCATCAACCGCGGCAACGCCGCCGTGGAGCTCGAGCTCGAGCCCGGCGTCGAGGTCCGGCTGAGGCCGAGCGGCTGACCGTGCTGGGCCGGCCGCGCCTGCACCACCGCCTGCTCGGCTCGACGAACGAGCGAGCCAAGGAGCTGGCCGCCGCGGGCGCGCCCCACGGGACGCTGGTCACCGCCGACGAGCAGAGCGCCGGCCGCGGCCGTCAGGGCCGCGCGTGGACCGCGCCGCCGGGCTCCTCGGTCCTCGCCTCGGTGGTGCTGCGCGAGTTCGACGAGCTCCTGCCGCTGATCGCTTCGGTGGCGGTGGCCGAGGCCTGCGAGGCCGCGAACGTGAATCCCTCGATCAAGTGGCCCAACGACGTCTGGATCGACGGCCGCAAGGTGGCGGGGATCCTCGTCGAGGGGCGCCCTCAGGAGGGCTGGGCGGTGCTGGGCGTGGGGCTCAATGTGCTCACGACCGCCGACCAGCTGCCCGAGGAGCTGCGCGACATCGCCACCTCGCTCCAGATCGCCGCCCGCCGGGCCCCTTCCCGCGAAGCCATGCTGGAAGCCGTGCTTGCGACGCTCGAGGGGCGGCTCGGCGACCCACGCGAGAAGGTGCTCAGCGCCTGGTCGGAGCGCGACGCCCTGCGTGGCCGGCCGGTCAGCTGGGAGGGGGGTCAGGGGACCGGCGCGGGGGTGGACGAATCGGGCGCCCTCCTGGTGGACACCGACGACGGCCGGGTCGCCCTGGACGCCGGTGAGGTACATCTAGGGCGATGACCACGCTCGCCAACGCCTTCACTTCATCCGACCCCGGCTGGGACGAGGCCCGCACGGCCTGGAACCTCGCCGTCGACCAGCAGCCCGATCTCGTGGTGGTGCCCGAGACCGTCGAGGAGGTGGCCGCCGCGGTGCGCCACGCCGCCGACAACGGCCTCGCGGTGGCCCCTCAGGGCTCGGGCCACGCCGCCGGCGCCCACTCCTCGCTCGATGGGGTGATGCTGCTGCGCACGACCAAGCTCACCGGGGTGGACGTGGACCCCGACGCGCGCACCGCGCGCGTGCAGGCCGGATCCGAGTCGGCCGAGCTGGCCGACGCCGCCGGCGCCCACGGGCTGTCCGCGCTGGGTGGCTCCTCCCCCGACGTGGGGGTCGCGGGCTACACGCTGGGGGGCGGGATCGGCTGGCTGGCCCGCGCCCACGGCCTGGCGTGCAACCGCATCGTGGGAGCCGAGGTGGTCACCGCCGACGGCGATCTGCGCCGCGTGGACGCCGACAACGACCCCGAGCTGCTGTGGGCGCTGAAAGGCGGCGGCGGCGCATTCGGCGTGGTCGTGTCGCTCGATCTCGAGCTGGTGCCGGCCGGCGAGCTCTACGGCGGCCTGGTGGCCTGGCCCGTCGATGCGGCGCGCGACCTCCTGGCCGCCTACCGCGAGTGGACGGCCGACCTGCCCGACGAGGTGACCCCGTCGCTGCGCTTCCTCAACCTGCCGCCGCTCCCCGACATCCCCGAGCCGCTGGCCGGCAACCCGGTCATGGCGATGACCGCCGTCCGCGTGGGCGGCGAGGAGGAGGGCCGCGAGGCGCTCGCCCCGATGCTCGAGGTCGCCGAGCCCGTGATGAACGCCGTCGGCCCGCTGCCGCCGCCGGCGCTGTCCCGCATCCACGGCGATCCCGAGCAGCCGGTGCCCGGCATCGCCGACGGCTTCGTGCTCGAGAACCTGGAGGAGGCGACCACCGACGTGCTGCTGGAGCTCGCGGGCCCCGGCTCCAACAGCCCGCTGCTGGCCGTGGAGCTGCGCCTGCTGGGAGGAGCGCTGTCCCGTGCGCCCGAGAACGCCGGCGCGCTGGCGACCGTCCACGGCGCGTACACCGTCGGCTCGGCCGGGATGGCGATCGACGTGGACGCCGCGCAGGCGATCCACGCCCACCAGGCCGGGCTGCGTGAGGCGGTCGGGGCCTGGGCCAGCGAGCGCTCCTACCTGAACTTCGCGGAGTCGATCGTGGACACCGCGTCGGGCTTCGAGCCCGAGGCCTACCGGCGGCTCCAGGAGATCAAGAAGCGGGTGGACCCCGACGACGTGATCCGCTCGGACCACCCCATCCCGCCCGCCGGGTAGAGGGAGCGGCTACGCCGCGTCGCGCTCGGAGTCGTCGGCCTTCTCGCCGCCGCCCTCCTGGGTCTCCAGCACCTTCGGCTTCTGCTCGGTGGCGTCGACCTTGCCCTCGCCTCCCCCGCCGCCCTTGCGGCGGCGACGGCGGCCGCCACGACGGCGGCGGCCCTTCGGGAAGTTGCGCAGCAGCTCCCGGGCCAGCGCCGAGGGCTTGCGGGCCATGCGAGTGCGTGCGCCGTCGATGAGCTGACGCGCCTCGGGCGTGTGGGTCCGCGCGGCGGCCAGCAGCGCGGCGGCCAAACGGCGGTCCTGCTTGCGGGCGGCCTGGACGATGCGGCGCGCGTTGCGCGCGTGGGCGGCGCCCGATGAGTTGACCAGCAGGCCCAGGAGCCGCTTGGTCTCCGGCCAGCGCTGGACGGCGTACTCCTCGTGCACGTCCTGGGTGAACTCGGCCAGGTCCCAGGTCCAGCGCGAAGCCTGGTCGCGGCGCCCGATCTGCCGCTCGGCCAGGGCCTGGAGCATGATCTTCACGCCCTCGCGGCGCTCGTCGCGGGCCCAGGTGCCGACCAGCTCGACCGCCTCGGCGAAGGCCTCGGGGTCGCGCAGGTTCCCGACCTCGGTCAGCGCGCGCTGGCGCAGCTGCGAGTTTCGGTTGCGCTGCAGGCAGGTGAGCAGGAAGCGGCGGCGCAGCTCGCCGGTCTGGTCGAAGTGGAGCATGGCCCGCGCGCGGCGCCAGTTGTTGGAGGCGACGCGGGCGCCGGCCAGCGCGGCCCAGACGTGCTGCTCGTTCCAGGACAGGTGCTCGACGGCGATCCGCCACAGCTCGCGCTCGAAGACCTGGGCGCGGCGGTCGGGGTCGGCGGTGACCGGCAGCACACGGCGCTCGACCCGCAGGCGGCGGCCGCGGCCGCGGCGCACCGGCCCGACGACGATTGCGCCGCCGCGGTAGACGTCGCGGTCGAGCAGCGAGTGCAGCGTCACCACCGGGTCGTCGTTGGTGGTGGCCGGGTGGACGAAGTCCACCACGATGCCCGCCTCCTTGCCCGGCGTGCGGCGGGTGACGCGGCCCACGCGCTGCTGGTAGATGCGCCGTGACGCGGTGGGCGCCAGGTGCATGCAGACGGTGGCGCG
The DNA here is from genome assembly GCA_963810745.1 of uncultured Thermoleophilaceae bacterium. Classification (GTDB taxonomy): domain Bacteria; phylum Actinomycetota; class Thermoleophilia; order Solirubrobacterales; family Thermoleophilaceae; genus JACCZR01. Next base: position 182,025 of record CAWEOW010000009.1, on the reverse strand, counting down.
CGGGGAGTTCCAGCCCTCCGCCAGCAGCTGGGCGTTGACCAGCACGTCGATGTCGCCGCGCTCGTAGGAGGCGAGGATGCGGGTCAGCTCGCGCTTCGGGGTCTCACCGGAGACGGCCTTCGCCTTGATGCCGGCCTCCTGCATGGCGTCGGCCACGTTGTGCGCGTGGCGCACGCCGGCGGCGTAGACCACGCCGGGCACGTCGCGGAAGCGCACCTTGTAGAGGTCGGCCACCGCGATGTTGAACGGCGCCTGGTCGAGCAGCTCGGCCAGCTCTTCCTGGTCGAAGTCCTGGTCCACCTCGCCGCGGCGCAGCGGCACGTTGGCGATCGAGCGCACCCCCACCCCCGGCGGGATGCGCACGCAGCGCAACGGGGAGATCACCCCGCGGCGCGCAGCCTGGGCGAGGTCGAAGCGAGAGGTCTGGGTCGGGAAGAGGTCGGTGACGTGGCGGGCGATGAGCGCGCCGGTGGCGGTCATGCCGACGAACACCGGGCCCGTCCACTGGCGGATGGCGGCGCTGGTCTTCTCGCCCAGCGCGGTGTGCGCCTCGTCGCAGATGACGATCGTGTAGGCGTCGGAGACCTTCCCGGCGTTGCGGACGAACCACTGGTAGGTCTCGACGGTCACCGGCCCGCCGGCCTGGGGCTCGTCGCCGTTGCGCTTGAGCAGCGGCGCGCTGACCCGGTCGGAGTAGCCGCGCGTCTTCAGCTCGTCCTGGAACTGCTCGACGAGGTTGCGGCGGTGGGTGAGGATCAGGACGCCGCCGGTGCGCGAGGCCTCGACGAAGCCCATCGCGGCGACGGTCTTGCCGGCGCCCGTGGCGTGCTCGAACCAGAAGCGGCGGTCCGCGCCGGGGTCCTCGGCGGGCGGCGCCGGCTCGTCCTCGTCCTCCTCGGCCTCCTCGGCGGGATCCCAGTCGACGGGCTCCTCGTCCTCCGCGACGCGGTCCTCCTCGACGGGCTCCTCGTCCTCGTCGTCCTCGAGCTCGTCGTCGTCCTCGTCCAGCTCCGCGTCGTCGAGCTCCAGCTCGGGCTCGGGCTCGGTGGCGGGCAGCTCCTCCACCTCGACCTCGATATCCACCGGCTTGCCGTTGCGGGCGGCCGCCTGGATGTCGGAGGTCAGCGCGATCAGCGTGCCGGAGAGAGCGTCCACCTGGTGGGCCGAGAGCGTGGTGCCGTCGGCCAGGTGGGGCTCCTCCTCGGCCAGCAGCCGCTCCAGCCCGAGCATGAGCGAGTACTCGCGCCGCCAGGCCAGCGACGGGTCGTCGAGACCCTGCTCCATCTCGGAGAGCGCGGCGTCCAGCGCGTGGCGGCGGGCGGTCCCGGGCGCGAGTGCGACCGCGGGGTCCTCCCCTTCGAGCACGAAGGATTCGCGAGCGAATTGCTCGGCGCGTTTGAGCTCGGCGCCGGAAACCGGCACCTCTGCGGTCTGCTGAGTGCTTTCAGCCACTTTGGGCCTGTTCTTCGAGTGAGGAGTCCGGCCGAGCCGCTACTGCGCTCCGGAATGGACCGACGCGAGGAAGCGGCGAGGTCCGGCCTTCAGAGTCGTCGCCAACGGTGTGGGGGCGACGCCGGCACCGCCCCTCCGCGGGCGGTGTTGGTACCTATTAAAGCATCAGAGGAGCGACTTCGGGGATAGCCGTGTTGGCCTGCGTCGCCGCCATCGCCGGCTGCGGCTCGGAGTCGGGGGACAGCCGGGCCAAGGCGCCCGCCTCCTCGGTCCAGCTGCGCGGCGGCGGCAAGCCCGCCTTCGAGCGCGAGCTGCGCTCGCTGAGGGGAAAGCCGGTGGTGGTGAACAAGTGGGCCTCGTGGTGCACGCCCTGCCGCGCCGAGTTCCCCTTCCTGGCCGACCAGGCGAAGAAGCGCAAGGGCAAGGTCGCGTTCCTCGGCGTGGACGCTCAGGACGTGGAGGGCGACGCGCGCAAGTTCCTGCGCGAGGAGCCGGTCCCCTACCCCAGCTACAGCGACCCCGAGCAGGAGATCGCCGGGCTGTTCAACGGCAAGGTCGCCTTCCCGGCCACCGCCTTCTACGACCGCAAGGGCAAGCTCGTGTATCTCAAGCAGGGTGGATACCCCAGCGAGGCCAAGCTCTCAGAGGACATCGAGCGCTACGCGCGTTGAGGTCCGCCCCACCCGCAGCGACGCCGAGGTGAGCGCCGCACTCGATCTGCGCGAGCGCGTGTTCGCCGTGGAGCAGGGCGTGGACCCGGCGGCCGACCGCGACGGTCGCGACCACGAGGCGCTGCACATCGTGGCCGTGGAGGACGGCGCGGTGGTGGGCACCTGCCGCCTCGTCATGCACGGCGCGCGGGCCCGCCTCGGGCGGCTCGCCGTCCTGCGCTCGCGCCGCCGGGAGGGGCTCGGCGGAGCGCTGCTGGCCGAGGCCGACCGTCAGGCCCGCGAGGCCGGCGCCCGGCTCATCGACCTCCACGCCCAGCTGCCCGCCCGCGAGCTCTACCTGCGCGACGGCTACGTCGAGCGCGGCGACGTGTTCGTCGAGGAGGGCATCGAGCACGTGGCGATGGACAAGCGCCTTGCCTGAGCTGCGCACCGACCCGCTCTCGGGGCTGAAGGTGATCGTCGCCGGCGAGCGCGCCGAGCGCCCCGGCGCCTTCCTGCCGCCCGCCGAGCGCCCGCCCATCGACGTGGAGGCCGACCCCTTCGCGCCCGGGCACGAGGACCGCACCCCGCCCGAGCTCGACCGCGACGGCGACCCGTGGACCGTTCGCGTGGTGCCCAACCTGTTCCCGGCGCTGAGCCCCGACGCGCCCGACGAAGGCGGCGAGGACCCGCTCGCCGCCGGCCGCGGCCAGCCCGACCTGTTCGCGACGCGGCCGGCCACCGGCGGCCACGAGGTGGTGGTGAACGCGCCCGAGTCGGTGTGGTCGCTGAGCGAGGTGGAGCCCGAGCAGGTCGAGCGGGCGATGGCGATGTGGCGCAGGCGCATGCGCGCGCACCCCGAGGCCTCCTATGTCCACGTGATCGTCAACGAGGGCCGCGAGGCGGGCGCCTCCCTGCCCCACACCCACTCGCAGCTCTACGCGCTCCCGCTGGTGCCCGCCGACGTGGCGCGCGAGCGCGAGCGCTTCACCGCCTACTCGGACCGCACCCAGGGACGCAACCTGCTCGAGGACGTGGTCCAGGAGGAGGTGCGCCGCCGCGACCGGCTCGTGGCCGTGGACTCGGAGGCGGTGCTGCTGTGCCCGTTCGCCTCGCGCGTGCCCTTCCACATGCAGCTCGTGCCCCGCCGGCCCGCGGCGCGCTTCGAGGACGACGGGCCGCTGGGCGCCGCTCTGCTGCACGAGGCGCTGGGCCGCCTGCGCGACACCCTCGGCGGCCTGCCGCCGCTGAACATGTGGGTGCGCACGGCGCCGCGCGGCGCCGAGCACTTCTGCTGGCGGATCGAGATCCTGCCGCGGCTGGCTCAGCTGGCCGGGCTGGAGCTGGGGACCGGGATACACCTCAACGTGCTCGCCCCGGAGTCCGCCGCCGAGCGCCTCCGCTAGCTTGCCGCCCGTGCCGCCCTCCGAGCGACCCATCCCGATGTACGCCGCCGAGCCGCCGCAGGAGCCGCTGCCCTACGGCCGCTGGGCCGAGACCCTGCTGGGCCACTTCCGCGACGCCTGTGAGGACGAGGAGCAGCCCGCCGAGGGCGCCGAGCCCACCTGGTTCCCCGACCGCACCTGGAACGGGCGCACCTACATGCCGCTGACGGTCGCGGCCGAGGGCGGGGGTGAGCTGTTCGGCTTCGTCTCCTGGAGCCGCGAGCACGAGGGCGCTCAGGCGGCCGACTTCCAGGCCGCGGCCAACTTCACCGAGGACACCGCCGCGGAGAACCCCGACTGGCAGCTGGACCTCTCCGACGAGGAGATCGGCCACTGGCGCGCGAGCGAGGGGCGCCGCGGCACCGTGACCCTCGTGTGGGGCGTCGCCCTGGTGCCCAACGGCGCGGTGGCGACCACCGAGCTCGGGCCCACGACCACCGACCAGTGCGAGCTGATCTCCGATCGCTTCACGCTCGTCTCGCTCGACCGCTTCACCGGCGACTACGTGGAGGTCCGCCTCTACGGCGTCAAGGGTGCTGAGCTCGCCGCCGAGCCCCTCTACGAAGAGGAGTAGTCAGGCCCGCTCGACGTCGAAGGTCATGGAGCCGATCAGGCCGCGCCCGGCGCGGCGGGTGCCCATGACCAGATCGGGGTCGAAGATGCCGTCGGCGGAGTTGCTGACCTCCTGCGGCGCGTCGCGGCGGTAGCGGCGGTCTCGGTAGACCGCCGCGCTGGCGCGATCCTCGAAGAAGAGCTGGGTGGTGAGCGCCTCGCGCCGGTCGAGCCGGACCTTGGCGTGGATGTGGCGTCGGCCCGGTACCAGCCCGGGTAGATCGTCATGAACTCGACCTTGCCGCCCGTCGCTCACCTGGGTGCCGCGCAGGAAGCGCTCGCGCCCCGCCGAGTAGTCGCCCCGCGCGTCGCAGTGCCAGACGTCGACCACGGCATTGCGCAGCGGCCGGCACGTGTCGGCCTCGCGCACGGTCAGCTCGAGGAGCAGCGGCACGCCCGGCCGGCCCTCGCGTATGTCACGCCGTAGCGAGTCCGTTTCGATGTAGAACGGCCCCTCGGTCAGCTCGCTGGTGAGCCGGCAGCTGCTCACCCGGTCGTCCTCTCCGCAGCCCGGCAGAAGCACGCCCAGCGCGAGCGCCCCGAGGGCTTCCCGGCGGCTGAGCTTGGGGCGCATGTCCCCAAGGTACGCTCCGCCGAGGCCCCGATAGCTCAGCTGGATAGAGCGACTCCCTCCTAAGGAGTAGGCCCCAGGTTCGAATCCTGGTCGGGGCGTGTGACGGGGCCTGACCGCCTGACCTGGGCCGGCCATTCGACGGTCCTGATCGCGGCCGCCGGCGAGCGGCTGCTTACCGACCCAATGCTGGAGCGGCGTGTCCTGCACATCACCCGCCGCGTGCCGGCGCCGGACCCCGAGCTGGCGACGGAGCTGACGGCGCTGCTGATCTCGCACGCCCACCGCGACCACCTCGACGTTGCCTCGCTGCGGCGCCTCGACCTCCGCGGTCCCGCGCTCGTGCCCCGCGGGTGCGGCAGGCTCGTCCAGGGCGCGCTCCCGCGCGCCGAGGTGCACGAGCTGAGCTGCGACGACAGCTTCGACGTCGGCGCCCTGAAGGTGCGCGCCACCCACGCCGACCACGACGGGCGGCGCCTCCCGATCGGGCCACCACAGCGCGCGCTCGGCTTCGTGCTGGAGGGATCGCGGCGCCTGTACTTCGCGGGCGACACCGACGTCTTCCCCGCGATGTCAGAGCTGGGCGAGATCGACCTGGCGCTGCTACCGGTCTGGGGTTGGGGCCGCCACGTCCCCGCCGGCCACCTGAACCCCGAGCGCGCCGCCCGCGCCGCGGCCTTGATCCGCCCGCGGCGCGTGGTCCCGATCCACTGGGGGACCTACGCCTCGCCGCGCGCGTGGCTCCCGGAGCCCGACCGCCCCGCGCGGGAGTTCGCGCAGCTCGCCGCTCAGGCGGCGCCCGGCGTGGAGGTCGACGTCCTGGCGCCGGGCGACACCCTTTCGCTGGAGTAGCTCTCGTGGCCGAGCTCCGCCAGCCAGGACCGGAAGTGGCGGTGCATGGCCTCGGCCCCGACCACCGGCTCGCCGGGCTCCGGCCACTCCGCGGGATACAGGGCGAATGGCTTGGACTGACCGCCCCCCATGCCGCCGTGTGAGCCCACCAGCTCCTCGAAGGCCGCCACCTCGTCGGTCTCGGTCCAGTAGGTGCTGTTGACGACGATGTCGGGGCAGTGGGGGAAGCCGTCCGTGCGCCGCACGTGGTCCGCGGCGCCCGGCGGGAAGGCGGCCAGCGGGTCCTCGCCCTCCACGCGGTCCCCGTCGAGCCGGCGCATGCCGCGGGGCCCGAGCACCACCGCCCCGTCGTTCTCGGAGCGCACCAGCAGGAAGCCGACGCCCGGATGGCCGCGCAGGGAGGGGATCAGGTCGGGCCAGCGCTCCTCGATCCGCTCGAGCGTGACGCGCCCCGGCTCGTGCGGGAACGAGACGATGCCCAGGCAGCCCGACGCCATGACCGAGAGCTCGGGCACGGCGCCATCCTCGCCGCCGTCTCGTCTTGCCCCGCCCCAGCCCCTCTACCAGCGACGCGTTGAGGTAGGCCGACGCCTCGTCGGTGCGGGCGGCCTGCGCCTCGATGTGCTCCCCCTCGCAGGCCTGGCGGACCAGGTCCTCGAGCGTCAGGCCGTAGCGGTCCAGGAACGTCGCGCCCTGTGACTGGCCGTGGTCGGAGAGGACCACGAAGCAGTACGGCCGCGGCGCGTCCGCGGCCGCCGCCGCGATGCGGCCGATGCGGCGGTCCACCTTGCGCAGCACCGACAGGGTGTCGGTGCGCTCGACGCCCGAGTGGTGGGCCACCTCGTCGTAGGCCAGGAAGGTCGTGTAGCCCACCGGCCGGCCCGCGTACAGTCGGCGATCACCGCCTGCACCTGGAGGTCGGTCTGGATAACGGTCCCCCACGCCCGCATCAGCGCGTACTTGCGGTCGCGCTTGATGCGCGGCTGCACGTCGCGGCGCTTCTGCTGGGCGGCGAACCAGCGCTCCTGGATGACGTCGGCGATCACCAGCGCGATCGTGCGCGTGACGTTGTAGGGGTTGGCGAAGTAGGCGAAGTAGTCCTGGCCGATGCGCCCGGGCCGGTGGCGGTCCAGCACCGTGCTCATCGTCAGCAGCGTGTGGGGGGCGTCGCCGGAGACGATGTTGGCGCGGCTCGCGCCGTCCTCGTGCAGCAGGCCGCGGCCGTCGGAGTGTCGGCGCTCGAGCTCCGTCGCGTCGCGCGGGTGGTTGGTCACGATCGGCTTGCCACGTGTCCTTCTCCCACCAGCGGAAGGCCGGCATGTCGTCGTTGTCGCCGTGCAGCAGCCCCGCCTGGCAGGCGCCCGTCTGCGACGACCAGTCGGTCTCCCACGCGGATCAGCCGGTGGCTGCCCTCGCGCAGCCAGCGGGCGATGTTGGGCGCGTTGCCGTCGCGGATCGCCCGCTTGAGCACGTCGTGAGCCAGGCCGTCGATCTCCAGGAAGTAGACGCCGGGCACGGTGAAGTCGCCCTCCGCCCGGTGGCGGGCGCGCCTGGCGGCTCACCACGTTGCGGTACCAGAAGTCCTCGTCGTCGATCGCGAGCATCGAGGTGATCGCCGTGTTCACCATGGTCAGCCCGAAGGCCACGACGACCCCGACGCCCAGGCGGGCCACCTCCACGCCAGGCTCGATGGCGCGATCCCGACGACCACCAGCCGTTCAGCGTTTCGGTTGCGCTGCAGGCAGGTGAGCAGGAAGCGGCGGCGCAGTTCGCCGGTCTGGTCGAAGTGGAGCATGGCCCGCGCGCGCCGCCAGTTGTTGGAGGCGACGCGGGCGCCGGCCAGCGCGGCCCAGACGTGCTGCTCGTTCCAGGACAGGTGCTCGACGGCGATCCGCCACAGCTCCCGCTCGAAGACCTGGGCGCGGCGGTCGGGGTCGGCTGTGACCGGCAGCACGCGGCGCTCGACCCGCAGGCGGCGGCCGCGACCGCGGCGCACCGGCCCGACGACGATTGCGCCGCCTCGGTAGACGTCGCGGTCGAGCAGCGAGTGCAGCGTCACCACCGGGTCGTCGTTGGTGGTCGCCGGGTGGACGAAGTCCACCACGATGCCCGCCTCCTTGCCCGGCGTGCGGCGGGTGACGCGGCCCACGCGCTGCTGGTAGATGCGCCGTGAGGCGGTGGGCGCCAGGTGCATGCAGACGGTGGCGCGCGGGGAGTTCCAGCCCTCCGCCAGCAGCTGGGCGTTGACCAGCACGTCGATGTCGCCGCGCTCGTAGGAGGCGAGGATGCGGGTCAGCTCGCGCTTCGGGGTCTCCCCGGAGACGGCCTTCGCCTTGATGCCGGCCTCCTGCATGGCGTCGGCCACGTTGTGCGCGTGGCGCACGCCGGCGGCGTAGACCACGCCGGGCACGTCGCGGAAGCGCACCTTGTAGAGGTCGGCCACCGCGATGTTGAACGGCGCCTGGTCGAGCAGCTCGGCCAGCTCTTCCTGGTCGAAGTCCTGGTCCACCTCGCCGCGGCGCAGCGGCACGTTGGCGATCGAGCGCACCCCCACCCCCGGCGGGATGCGCACGCAGCGCAACGGGGAGATCACCCCGCGGCGCGCAGCCTGGGCGAGGTCGAAGCGAGAGGTCTGGGTCGGGAAGAGGTCGGTGACATGGCGGGCGATGAGCGCACCGGTGGCGGTCATGCCGACGAACACCGGGCCCGTCCACTGGCGGATGGCGGCGCTGGTCTTCTCGCCCAACGCCGTGTGCGCCTCGTCGCAGATGACGATCGTGTAGGCGTCGGAGACCTTTCCGGCGTTGCGAACGAACCACTGGTAGGTCTCGACGGTCACCGGGCCGCCGGCCTGGGGCTCGTCGCCGTTGCGCTTGAGCAGCGGCGCGCTGACCCGGTCGGAGTAGCCGCGCGTCTTCAGCTCGTCCTGGAACTGCTCGACGAGGTTGCGGCGGTGGGTGAGGATCAGGACGCCGCCGGTGCGCGAGGCCTCCACGAAGCCCATCGCGGCGACGGTCTTGCCGGCGCCCGTGGCGTGCTCGAACCAGAAGCGGCGGTCCGCGCCCGGGTCCTCGGCGGGCGGCGCCGGCTCGTCCTCGTCCTCCTCAGCCTCCGCGGCGGGATCCCAGTCGACGGGCTCCTCGTCCTCCTCGAGGCGGTCCTCCTCGGCGGGCTCCTCGTCTTCGTCCTCCTCGAGCTCGTCGTCGTCCTCGTCCAGCTCCGCGTCATCGAGTTCCAGCTCGGGCTCGGGCTCGGTGGCCGGCAGCTCCTCCACCTCGACCTCGATATCCACCGGCTTGCCGTTGCGGGCAGCCGCCTGGATGTCGGAGGTCAGCGCGATCAGCGTGCCGGAGAGCGCGTCCACCTGGTGGGCCGAGAGCGTGGTGCCGTCGGCCAGGTGGGGCTCCTCCTCGGCCAGCAGCCGCTCCAGCCCGAGCATGAGCGAGTACTCGCGCCGCCAGGCCAGCGACGGGTCGTCGAGACCCTGCGCCATCTCGGAGAGCGCGGCGTCCAGCGCGTGTCGGCGGGCGGTCCCGGGCGCGAGTGCGACCGCGGGGTCCTCCCCTTCGAGCACGAAGGATTCGCGAGCGAATTGCTCGGCGCGTTTGAGCTCGGTGCCGGAAGCCGGCAGCTCTGCGGTCTGCTGAGTGCTTTCAGCCACTTGGGCCTGTTCTTCGAGTGAGGAGTCCGGCCGAGCCGCTACTGCGCTCCGGAATGGACCGACGCAAGGAAGCGGCGAGGTCCGGCCTTCAGAGTCGTCGCCAACGGTGTGGGGGCGACGCCGGCACCGCCCCTCCGCGGGCGGTGTTGGTACCTATTAAAGCATCAGAGGAGCGACTTCGGGGATAGCCGTGTTGGCCTGCGTCGCCGCGATCGCCGGCTGCGGCTCGAAGTCGGGCGACAGCCGGGCCAAGGTCCCCGCCTCCTCGGTCCAGCTGCGCGGCGGCGGCAAGGCAGCCTTCGAGCGCGAGCTGCGCTCTCTGAGGGGTAAGCCGGTGGTGGTCAACAAGTGGGCGTCGTGGTGCACGCCCTGCCGCGCCGAGTTCCCCTTCCTCGCCGACCAGGCGAAGAAGCGCAAGGGCAAAGTCGCGTTCCTCGGCGTGGACGCCCAGGACGTGGAGGGCGACGCGCGCAAGTTCCTGCGCGAGGAGCCGCTGCCCTACCCCAGCTACAGCGACCCCGAGCAGGAGATCGCCGGGCTCTTCAACGGCAAGGTCGCCTTCCCGGCAACCGCCTTCTACGACGGCCAGGGCAAGCTCGTGTATCTCAAGCAGGGTGGATACCCCAGCGAGGCCAAGCTCTCAGAGGACATCGAGCGCTACGCGCGTTGAGGTCCGCCCCACCCGCAGCGATGGCGAGGTGAGCGCCGCACTCGATTTGCGCGAGCGCGTGTTCGCGGTCGAGCAGGGCGTGGACCCGGCGGCCGACCGCGACGGCCGCGACCACGAGGCGCTGCACATCGTGGCCGTGGAGGACGGCGCGGTGGTGGGCACCTGCCGCCTCGTCATGCACGGCGCGCGGGCCCGCCTCGGGCGGCTCGCCGTGCTGCGCTCGCGCCGCCGGGAGGGGCTCGGCGGCGCATTGCTGGCCGAGGCCGACCGTCAGGCCCGCGAGGCCGGCGCCCGGCTCATCGACCTCCACGCCCAGCTGCCCGCCCGCGAGCTCTACCTGCGCGACGGCTACGTCGAGCGCGGCGACGTGTTCGTCGAGGAGGGCATCGAGCACGTGGCGATGGACAAGCACCTTGCCTGAGCTGCGCACCGACCCGCTCTCGGGGCTGAAGGTGATCGTCGCCGGCGAGCGCGCCGATCGCCCGGGCGCCTTCCTGCCGCCGGCCGAGCGCCCGCCCATCGACGTGGAGGCCGACCCCTTCGCGCCCGGGCACGAGGACCGCACCCCGCCCGAGCTCGACCGCGACGCCGACCCGTGGACCGTGCGCGTGGTGCCCAACCTGTTCCCGGCGCTGAGCCCCGACGCGCCCGACGAAGGCGGCGGCGACCCCCTCGCCGCCGGGCGCGGGCAGCCGGACCTGTTCACGACGCGGCCTGCCACCGGTGGCCACGAGGTGGTGGTGAACGCACCCGACTCGGTCTGGTCGCTGAGCGAGGTCGGGCCCGAGCAGGTCGAGCGGGCGATGGCGATGTGGCGCAGGCGCATGCGCGCGCACGCCGAGGCCTCGTACGTCCACGTGATCGTCAACGAGGGGCGCGAGGCGGGCGCCTCCCTGCCCCACACCCACTCTCAGCTCTACGCGCTCCCGATGGTGCCCGCCGACGTGGCGCGCGAGCGCGAGCGCTTCACGGCCTACTCGGACCGCACCCAGGGACGCAACCTGCTCGAGGACGTGGTCCAGGAGGAGGTGCGCCGGCGGGAGCGGCTCGTGGCGGTGGACTCAGAGGCGGTGCTGCTGTGCCCGTTCGCCTCGCGCGTTCCCTTCCACATGCAGCTCGTGCCGCGCCGCCCCGCGGCGCGCTTCGATGACGACGGTCCGCTCGGCGCCGCCCTCCTGCACGGCGCGCTGGGCCGGCTGCGCGACACCCTCGGCGGCCTGCCGCCGCTGAACATGTGGGTGCGCACGGCGCCGCGCGGCGCCGAGCACTTCTGCTGGCGGATCGAGATCCTGCCGCGGCTCGCGCAGCTGGCCGGGCTGGAGCTGGGCACCGGTATCCACCTCAACGTGCTCGCCCCGGAGTCCGCCGCCGAGCGGCTCCGCTAGCTTGCCGCCCGTGCCGCCCTCCGAGCGACCCATCCCCATGTACGCCGCCGAGCCGCCGCAGGAGCCGCTGCCCTACGGCCGCTGGGCCGAGACCCTGCTCGGGCACTTCCGCGCCGAGTGCGAGAACCTCGGCGAGCAGCCCGCCGAGGAGGCCGAGGCGGTCTGGTTCCCCGACCGCAGCTGGAACGGGCGCACCTATCTCCCGCTGACGATCGCCGCCGAGGGCGGCGGCGAGCTGTTCGGCTACGTCTCCTGGAGCCGCGAGCACGAGGGCGCTCAGGCCGCCGACTTCGACGCCCAGGCCAACTACACCGAGGACACCGCGGACGAGAACCCGGACTGGGAGCTGGACCTCTCCGACGAGGAGATCGGCCACTGGCGCGCGAGCGAGGGGCGCCGCGGCACCGTGACCCTCGTGTGGGGCGTCGCGCTGGTGCCCAACGGGGCGGTGGCCACCACCGAGCTCGGCCCCACGACGACCGACCAGTGCGAGCTGATCTCCGACCGCTTCACGCTCGTCTCGCTCGACCGCTTCACCGGCGACTACGTGGAGGTCCGCCTCTACGGCGTCAAGGGCGCGGAGCTCGCGGCCGAGCCCCTCTACGAAGAGGAGTAGTCAGGCGCGCTCGACGTCGAAGGTCATCGAGCCGACCAGGCCGCGCCCGGCGCGGCGGGTGCCCATGACCAGATCGGGGTCGAAGATCCCGTCGGCGGAGTTGTTGACCTCCTGCGGCGCGTCACGGCGGTAGCGGCGGTCGCGGTAGACGGCCGCGCTGGCGCGATCCTCGAAGAAGAGCTGGGTGGTGAGGGCCTCGCGCCTGTCGAGTCGGACCTTGGCGTGGATGTGGGGCGTCCGGCCCGGATACCAGCCCGGGTAGATCGTCATGAACTCCACCTTGCCGCCCCGGTCGCTCACCTGGGTGCCGCGCAGGAAGCGCTCACGCCCGGCCGAGTAGTCGCCGCGCGCGTCGCAGTGCCAGACGTCGACCACGGCGTTGCGCAGCGGGCGGCATGTGTCGGCCTCGCGCACGGTCAGCTCGAGGAGAAGCGGAACACCCGGCCGGCCCCCGCGGATGTCGCGCCGCAACGAGTCGGTGTCGATGTAGAACGGCCCCTCGGTCAGCTCGCTGGTGACCCGGCAGCTGGTGACCCGATCGTCGTCGCCACAACCCGGCAGCAGCACGCCGAGCGCCAGCGCCCCGAGGGCCTCCCGGCGGCTGAGCTTGGGGCGCATGTCCCCAAGGTACGCTCCGCCGAGGCCCCGATAGCTCAGCTGGATAGAGCGACTCCCTCCTAAGGAGTAGGCCCCAGGTTCGAATCCTGGTCGGGGCGTTTGACGGCGCCCGACCGCCTGACCTGGGCCGGCCACTCGACGGTCCTGATCGAGTCCGCCGGCGAGCGGCTGTTGACCGACCCCCTGCTGGGGCGGCGCATCCTGCACATCACCCGGCGGGTGCCGGCGCCGGACCCCGAGCTGGCGACGGAGCTCTCGGCGCTGCTGATCTCCCACGCCCACCGCGACCACCTGGACGTGGCCTCGCTGCGGCGCCTGGACCTCCACGGCCCCGCGCTCGTGCCGCGCGGGTGCGGGAGGCTCGTCCAGGGCGCGCTGCCGCGCGCCGACGTGCACGAGCTGAGCCGCGACGACAGCTTCGACGTCGGCGGGTTGAAGGTGCGCGCCACCCACGCCGACCACGACGGGCGCCGCCTTCCGATCGGGCCACCGCAGCGCGCCCTCGGCTTCGTGCTGGAGGGGGTCCGGCGCCTGTACTTCGCAGGCGACACCGACGTCTTCCCCGCAATGGGGGGCCTGGGCGAGATCGACCTGGCGCTGCTGCCCGTGTGGGGCTGGGGCCGCCACGTCCCCGCCGGGCACTTGAACCCCGAGCGCGCGGCCCGCGCCGCCGCCTTGATCCGCCCGCGCCGCGTGGTCCCGATCCACTGGGGGACCTACGCCTCGCCTCGCGCGTGGCTACCGGAGCCCGACCGCCCCGCGCGGGAGTTCGCGCAGCTGGCCGCTCAGGAGGCGCCCGGCGTGGAGGTCGAGGTCCTGGCGCCGGGCGAGAGCCTCTCGCTGGAGTAGCTCTCGTGGCCGAGCCCCGCCAGCCAGGACCGGAAGTGGCGGTGCATGGCCTCGGCCCCGACCACCGGCTCGCCGGGATCCGGCCACTCGGAGGGATAGAGGGCGAAGGGCTTGGACTGACCGCCCCCCATTCCGCCGTGTGAGCCCACCAGCTCCTCGAAGGCCGCCACCTCGTCGGTGTCGGTCCAGTAGGTGCTGTTGACGACGATGTCGGGGCAGTGCGGGAAGCCGTCTGTGCGGCGCACGTGGTCCGCGGCGCCCGGCGGGAAGGCGGCCAGCGGGTCCTCGCCCTCCACGTGATCGCCGTCCAGCCGGCGCTTCCCGCGGGGCCCGAGCACCACCGCCCCGTCGTCCTCGGAGCGCACCAGCAGGAAGCCGACGCCCGGGTGGCCGCGCAGGGAGGGGATCAGGTCGGGCCAGCGCTCCTCGATCCGCTCGAGCGTGACGCGCCCCGGCTCGCGCGGGAACGAGACGATGCCCAGGCAGCCCGAGGCCATCACCGAGAGCTCGGGCACGGCGCCGTCCTCGTCGCCGTCGGTCTTGCCTCGGCCCAGGCCCTCGACCAGCGATGCGTTGAGGTAGGCCGAGGCCTCGTCGGTGCGGGCGGCCTCCGCCTGCACGTGCTCCCCCTCGCAGGCCTGGCGGACCAGGTCCTCGAGTGACAGGCCGTAGCGGTCGAGGAACGTCGCGCCCTGGGACTGGCCGTGGTCGGAGAGGATCACGAAGCGGTACGGCCGCGGCGCGTCCTCGGCCGCTGCCGCGATACGCCCGATGCGGCGGTCCACCTTGCGCAGCACCGACAGGGTGTCGGCGCGCTCCACGCCGGAGTGGTGGGCCACCTCGTCGTAGGCCAGGAAGGTGGAGTAGCCCACCGGCCGGCCCGCGTACAGGTCGGCGATCACCGCCTGCACCTGCAGGTCGGTCTGGATCACCGTCCCCCATGCGCGCACGAGTGCGTACTTGCGGTCGCGCTTGATGCGCGGCTGCACATCGCGGCGCTTCTGCTGGGCGGCGAACCAGCGCTCCTGGATCACGTCGGCGACGACCAGCGCGATCGTGCGCGTGACGTTGTAGGGGTTGGCGAAGTAGGCGAAGTAGTCCTGGCCGATGCGCCCGGGCCGGTGGCGGTCCAGCACCGTGCTCATCGTCAGCAGCGTGTGCGGCGCGTCGCCGGAGACGATGTTCGCCCGGCTCGCGCCGTCCTCGTGCAGCAGGCCGCGGCCGTCGGAGTGGCGGCGCTCGATCTCCTTCGCGTCGCGCGGGTGGTTGGTGACGATCGGCTTGCCGGTGTCCTTCTCCCACCAGCGGAAGGCCGGGATGTCGTCGTTGTCGCCGTGGAGCAGCCCGGCCTGGCAGGCGCCGGTCTGCGACGACCAGTCGGTCTCCCACGGGATCAGCCGGTGGCTGCCCTCGCGCAGCCAGCGCGCGAGGTTGGGCGCGTTGCCGTCGCGGATCGCCCGCTTGAGCACGTCGTGGGCGAGGCCGTCGATCTCCAGGAAGTAGACGCCGGGCACGGCGAAGTCGCCCTCCGCCCGGTGGCGGGCGGCCTGGCGGCGCACCACGTTGCGGTACCAGAAGTCCTCGTCGTCGATGGCCAGCAGCGCGGTGACCGCCGTGTTGACGATGGTCAGCCCGAAGGCCACGGCGACCCCGACGCCCGGCCGGGTGACCTCCACGCCGGGCTCGATGGCGGCGATCCCGACGACCACGAGGCCGTTGAGCACCAGTACGCCGAGCCCCAGCGTCAGCACGGTGAACGGCAGCGCGACGCGGATGACCAGCGGCCAGACCAGCGCGTTGACCAGCCCGATCGCAGCCGCGGTGACCAGCGCGGCGCCGACGTCCTTGACGTCGAATCCGGCCAGGAGGTCGCTGAGCAGCAGGAGCGTGCCCGCCGTGACCAAGAGCACGACGAGCACGCGCCATAACTGCGAAAGGCCGGGTCGGTGACTCAGTGCGCCGGGCGCCCCGTGTGCGACTTCGATGCGAAGCCGCCGTAGGCCGCGAGGCCGTAGATGATCAGGACGTCGATGAAGAACACGCACACCGACCAGAGCGGGAACCCGGGGATCGACAGCAGCGCGCCGATGGCGCTGATGCCCGCCCCGATGATCCCGACCCAGCGCCCGAACTGCCCGCCGGCCCAGATCGAGAACGCGGCGATCAGCTGCACCAGCGCGATGACCACGATGATCCAGCCCATCGTGTTCAGGTCGCCGAGCACGAAGCGCTCGTCCTCGATGAAGAAGTTGGCCCCGTCGATCGCGGCGAAGCCCCAGATCCCGTTCAGCACCGAGGCGAGGAACATCATCGTCCCGGCGAAGAAGATCCAGCCTCCGCCCTTGATTTCGTCGTCCATACGGACTCCTCTCGTAGCTCGGGGGAATGCTCCGTCGCCGCCGGAGGTGGCGCAATGGTGCTGGCACCCCCGTCGCCTGCCGGAGGGCACCCTTGCTCCGCACGCGCACGAAGAACACGCTCCGGGAGTGGCTGAAGTCGGAGTGCTCACGGTCGACGATCAGGAGTTCTTCCTGGCCGCCGCCCGAGAGGTGATCGAGGCCACCCCGGGCTTCAGGTGGGCGGGCGAGGCCTCGTCGGGCAGCGAGGCGCTGGAGCTGATCGAGCGCCATCCGGGGGCGCAGCTGGTCGCTGGTCGACGTGCGGATGCCGGGAATGGGCGGCGCCGAGTGCGCGGAGCGGATGAAGGCGATGCGGCCCGAGCTGGCCGTGGTGCTGATCTCGTCCGGCGACGTCCCCGGGGCCGAGCGCAAGGAGGAGTTCGGACCGGCGCGCCTGCGCGAGCTCTGGCGCCGGCACGGCCTGGCTGATTAGGTTCGCCGCGATGGCCGTCCGGGTGGTGATCGCGGAGGACAGCCTGCTCGTCCGCGAGGGCATCCAGGAACTGCTGGCCGCGTCGCCGGGCACCGAGGTGGTCGGCGTGTGCGAGGACGAGGACTCCGTGCTCGCCGCGATCGAGAGCAGCCGCCCGGACGTCCTCCTCACCGACATCCGGATGCCGCCCACTCGCACCGACGAGGGCATCCGCCTCGCCAACGACCTGCGCGAGACCCATCCCGGCGTCGGCGTGGTGGTGCTGAGCCAGTACTCCGAGCCGACCTACGTGCTGGGGCTGCTCGACGCCGGGTCGGACGGGCGCGGATACCTGCTCAAGGAGCGCATCCACAACCGCGGCGAGCTGGTAGCGGCGATCGACACCGTCGCCGCCGGCGGATCGGTGATCGACCCGAAGGTGGTGGAGGTGCTGGTGGAGGCGAAGGCCAGGGCCGACAGCTCACCGCTCTCCGCCCTCACCTCGCGCGAGCGCGAGGTGCTGGCCGAGCTGGCGGAGGGCAAGAGCAACGCGGCGATCGCGGAGTCGCTCGTGCTGACCAAGCGCGCCGTCGAGAAGCACATCAACTCGATCTTCACCAAGCTCGACCTCGCCGTCGCCGACGACGTGAGCAAGCGCGTGAAGGCCGCGCTGCTGTTCCTGGCCGACTCGGACTAGCCCAGCAGCCGGGCCTTCTGCTGGGCGAACTCCTCGTCGGTCAGCACGCCCTTGTCGCGCAGCTCGCCCAGCTCCTTGAGCTTGCCGATGGTGTCGTCCTCCGGCGGCCTGCGGCGCAGGCTGCGGCTCGGCCTGGCCGAACTTGCCCTGGGCCGCCCAGCGCTCGCCCTGGCGTTCGCTGACACGGTTCGACACCGCAGTAGCGGTCCCGGCTATGGCCGCCGTGCGCACCACGCCTCGAAGTAGTCCTGGCATGCCTCGCTCCTCTCGTTAGCCCGCGTCGAGCGCGGCTTCCACTTCCTGCAGGGGGATGCGCTGGTTGGCGATCAGCACGCCGCCGTTGCGCCGCACGGCGTTGGCGAACGGGGCCGCCCAGCGGTTCTCGTACATGAGCAGCACGGCCGCTTCGCCCGGCTCCAGCGCGCTCGCCGCCTCGGACACGTCGTCGTCGCCCAGGATTCCCGAGGAGGCGCCCTCGAACACGGTCATGTCGCCCACGCCCATGTCGCTCAGGTTGGTGGCGCCGAAGCCCTCGAAGCTGCCGTCCTCGTCCTTGTGCACGAACATCACGTCGAGCACGCGGACGATGCCCCGCTCGACGAGGTCGACGAGGATGGGGACCGCCTCGCCCGTCATCGGCGCGCCCTTGGGGTAGCCGATGACCATCACGTCGACCGGCCCGAGCTCCTCTTCCTGCGCTGACATCTCCACCTCCGGTTGCCGTACGGCCGGAGTCTCCGCGCGAGATACGGGTCGCGGCAAGGGTGCGCGCCGGACGGCCGCGGTGGTGCGCGCACCATTGCGGCGGCCGACCGCGACCGGTTGGGTCGTGGGATGGAGCCCAAGCCTCGCCACAAGACCGTCCTGGCCCTGGTCGTCGTGGCCTCCCTCACCGGGGTCCTGGCGATCTTCGCGCTGTGGGCCAACCGCCAGCTGCTGAACACCGACAACTGGGCCAAGACCAGCAGCGAGCTGCTCGAGAACGACGAGATCCGCGGTCAGGTCGCCGGCTTCCTCGCCGACGAGCTGTACGCCAACGTCGACGTCGAGGCGCAGCTGCGGCAGGTCGCTCCCGCCCCCGGCGGCGCCGCTCGCCGGGCCCGCGGCCGGGCGGCCTCAAGCAGCTCGCCGAGCGCGGCGTCGACGGGCTGCTGACGCGGCCGCTGCCCCAGGAGCTGTGGGAGGAGGCGAACCGGCGCACCCACAAGCAGGTGCTCGCGCTGCTGGAGGGCGGCGGGCCCGCGCTGTCGACCTCCAACGGCGAGGTGGTGCTCGACCTCAAGCAGCTGCTGGAGCAGTCGCAGTCGCAGCTTGGGCATCGGCGGCCGCATCGCGGACAAGCTGCCCGACGACGCCGCCCAGATCCAGATCCTGCGCTCCGACCAGCTGCCGTCCGCGCAGGACCTGGTCCGGGTGCTGAAGACGCTGGCGGTCGTGCTCCTGCTGCTGACGCTCGGTCTGCTCGCGCTGGCGGTCTGGCTGGCACGCGGCTGGCGCCGCGAGGCGCTGCGAGCGTGCGGTTTCGCCTTCATCTTCGCCGGGGTCGGCCGCGCTCGTGCTGCGCGAGCTCGGCAAGGGTCAGGTGGTCGACGCCCTGGCCACCACCGCCGTCGATCCAGCCGACCGTGGAGGCGACCTGGTCGATCTCGACCTCGCTGCTGGTGCAGGCCGCGACGGCGTCGATCGCCTACGGCGTGGTGATCGTGCTCGCCGCCTGGCTGGCAGGCCCCACGCACGCGGCGCTCCGGGCCCGTGACCGGCTCCATCCCGTCCTGAGCTCGCCGCGCCTGGCCTACGGCTCGGTGGCCGCGCTGGTCCTGCTGCTTGTGGCCTGGGGGCCGACGCCCGCCACCCAGAAGCCGCTGGGCGTCCTGCTGCTGATCGTCCTGCTGGTGGCGGGGATGCGGGCTCTGCGCCACCAGACGGCGCAGGAGCACCGGCCCGCCTAGCCCAGGGGCACGCTCCCCGACACGACCGAGCCCTGCACCCGGCGTCGAGCGAACGGACAGCCGGCCTCCGACGGCCTCGATGCGGTCGCGCATGTTGGTCAGGCCCGCGCCCTCCGCCGTTCGCGTCCACGTCGAAGCCGTCGCCGTCGTCGCGGACCTCGAAGCGCAGGCGGTCGTCCTCGCGCAGCTGGATGAGTACCGCCGCGCCGGGCGCGTGCTTGCCCACGTTCTGCAGGGCCTCGAGGCAGGAGAAGTAGACCGCGCTCTCCACCTCCTGCGGGTAGCGCCCGATGCCGTCGGGCTCGCACTCGGGTGAGGCGTGGGCGAGCTCCGAGCCGCGGCGCGAAGGGCATCCGGGAGGCCCCGTTCGGCCAGCAGCGCGGGGTAGACGCCGCCGGCCAGCGAGCGGATGTCCTCCAGCGTGGCGGTCACCTCGTCGCCGAGCGAGTGGAGCCGCGACAGTCCCCGCTCCGGATCCTCCCGGACCATCTCCTCGGTCAGCGCCAGCTTCACGCGCAGCGCCACGAGGCGCTGCTGCGCGCCGTCGTGGAGGTCGCGCTCGATGCGCCGGCGCTCGTCGTCCGCCGCGGCCTGGATGCGCCCGCGCGAAGCCGCGATCTCGGCCAGCGAAGCCGCCACCTCGCCGCTCAGCCGCTCGTTCTCCAGGGCCATCCGGACCAGGGTGACCACCGTCCCCAGCAGGCGCGGCTGGCCGAGCAGCGAGGAGTCGTGCACCACCAGCGCCGCCACGCGGTCGCCGATCTCGACCTCCGTGACGTGCCGCCCGGGACCCGGGTCGGGGACGATCCCGGGGGCGGGATAGATCAGGCGCAGCGAGGGGTCGTCGAGGGCGGTGGACAGGGCGCGGCCGAGGTCCCGCGCGGGCAGGCCGTCGCGGATGCGCTGCCCCAGGCCCTCCACCGCGTCGGCCACGAGCAGGCGCTGGCGGATGAGGCCCACCCCGAAGCTGATCGCCAGCGCGGGCAGAGCCAGCGCGGCGGCCCACACGAGCGCGGTCGTCACGTGCGACCCCGGCGCGGCCACGCGCACCACGATCGCGCTCAGGATCAGCGCCAAGCGCGCGATCGCGACGACCAGGACGGGGTTCAGCGTGCGCCGCATGAGCGGCGTGGCGCCGCGGATGCGAAGCGCCAGCCGGACCAGGACCGCGGCGAAGATGAGGACGGTCAGCGCCTCCCGCAGCGGCCGCAGGGCGGAGTCCACCCAGGCGGGCTCGGAGCGCGACCAGCAGGAAGGCGTTGCCCGGGCAGCCGGTCTCGCAGCTGGAGGCGGGAGAGGGGACCGGGTAGCCGTCGGTCAGGAACGCCGAGGGCAGGTAGAGGAGGACCACCACCGCAACGCCCGCCCCCACGAGCGCGCGGTCGACCCGGCCGCTGAGGCGCCCCGTCGGGAAGGACAGGACGAGGTAGACGAGCGCGACCTCCAGCACCCAGCCGGCCGTGCGGCCGATGCTGTAGAGGACCGAGTCGTCGGTCTCCGCGAAGTTGGCCACGAACCAGCCGAAGCCGGTGAGCATCAGGAGCAGCCCGAAGCGCTCGTGCGGGCGGTGGTGCCACGCGTAGGCCCCCACGCACACCGGCGCCGCCACGATCAGCGCGCGGCCCAGGGCCGCGGCGGCAGAGGCCGTCGTTCCGTATGTGATCGCGGCTGACGCGCCGGCCAACCCGATACCGGCGACGACCGCCGCTGCGGTCAACGGTGACCGGGGCCGCTCCTCCGGGGAGTCGACGACCGCAGCCACCCTGGTAAGTCGCATGCGTCTCTCCTTGGCGAGGCGAGCGTACCTCAGCCGGGGGACCCCGCGACCCCTACGCTTGAGCGTCTGCGCGCCCGCTTCTCTCGTGATCCTGGCCCTCCTGGCCACGCTCGCCGGCTGCGGCGGCGATGAGCCGACCGCCACCACGACGGCCAAGCCGCCCGACAGGCCCGCGAAGCCGCCCCCGGGGTGGAAGACGGTCTCGAACGACATCGCCCGGGTCTCGATCTCCGCCCCGCGGGGATGGCAGGTGAGGGAGCGGCGGCGGGCCACGCTCATCCGGTCGCCCGACCGCACGATCGCCGTGACCCTGGTCGCCGACCGCTCGCCCGCCGGGACGGAGACCCCGGCCGCCGACTACGCGCGCGACACGCTCACCCAGCTGCCGAACTTCGAGGGCACCATCGAGGCCGAGCCGCGGCGGGTCCGCGGCTCGCCGTATCCGTCTGCCCAGGTGGAGGGCCGGGGCCGCCTGCCGCGCGCCAAGGCCGAGCAGCTCATCACCGTGGCCGCCTTCCACCGCGCCCGGCGCGACGTCACCTACGCGGTCGTGGCGTTCCGGCAGATCCAGACGCCCGGGTCTACGGTCGAGCGCATGCTCGCCTCCGTCCGCGGCGGCTGAGGCCCGCCCTTCCTACACAGCGCTTACGCGGCGATGAGAGCTAGGCCCGCCGAAGCCGCCGCCGCTCGGCCCGACGGCCAGTTCGGCGGGGCCTACCCGCGGTCGGGGCGCTCGGGGTACACGTCGTCGATGGACGCCAGCGGCCGGTAGGGGGCCTCGGCCGCCTGCTCGATCGCCTCGCCGCCGCCGGCCAGGCGGTCCAGCACCGACACCACGCCGACGACCTCCAGCCCCTCTTCGCGGATGCGCTCGATCGCGGTGACGGTCGAGCCGCCGGTGGTGACCACGTCCTCGACCACGAGGCAGCGCTCGCCCGGCTCCAGCGGCGGGCCCTCGACCCAGCGCTGGAGGCCGTGCTGCTTGCGGTCCTTGCGCACGAAGAAGGCCTTGACGTCGGCGCCGGCGGCCAGCGCGGAGCAGGCGACCGGGTCGGCGCCCATCGTCAGCCCGCCGACGGCGGTGGCCCCCCGCTCGGCCGCCTCGGCGGCCACGAGCCCGCCCAGCGCGGCGAAGCCCTGCGGGCGCAGGATCGCCCGCTTGGCGTCCACGTAGTACTGCGCCGTGGCCCCGCTGGTGAGGGTGACCTCGCCGATCACGAGCGCGTGCTCGCGCAGCTCGGCGACCAGCTGTTCGCGTAGATCGGTCAAGGAGGCCACGAGGCGTGCCGATTCTAGGTGGGCATGGCCACGCTCCTTCGCCTCGCCGCCGCCGTGATCTGCTCGATCGTCGTGCTCGGCTTCCTCACCTTCGCCATGGACGAGTCCGACCGCGCGTCGAAGCAGCAGGTCAGCGCCATCGATCCCGTGCGCGGCGAGGCCGCGCGCGAGAAGAAGGCGGGGCCGGTCAAGGAGGCCCTCAACGACGCGAACGACTTCCTCCTGGCCCCCTTCGACAACGTCACCAGCTCGAGCAACGTCTGGGTCCAGCATCTCGTCCCCACCGCCCTCGGGCTGCTGGTCTACGGGCTCGGATTCGCCGTTCTCGCGAACTATCTGCCGAAGCCCAAACGCGACGCAGACCGGTTGGCGAGCGGCATAACGCAGGGAAACTTTCCCTGCAAATCGTGTTGTAGTACCGTCTGAAGCGGTCAAACGCCGAATTCGTTCGTCCCTGGACGAGCGGAACGGGGGAACCACTGCGGTCCTGGAGAGGGCCGCGGGGGCGAATCGCCATCGAGTGCGGTGGCGTAGCGCGAACTTCCGAAGGCCTCACGCGCGAGCCCGTCAGCTAACCCCGTAGGCATCACAACGGAAGAGGAGATCGGACTCGCATGAGCACGATTGAGCGTGACCTGGCGTCGCATGAGCATTGGAATAAGTCTTTGGAGCGTTCCCGGCGCCGCCGTGAGCTGGCGGCCCGTGCGCGGAAGGAAGTAGCCCGCCGCAAGGGCGCGTCCGCCGCGATGGCCACCGCGATGCTGGCCGGCCCCGCCGCGCCGTTCGCGGCCGCGGCCCCGGGGGGCGGCTCGAAGCGCAGCGACGACGCCACCTCTTCGTCCTCCTCCGGCTCCGGCCAGCAGATCGAGGTTCGCGCCGGCGGTCTTCCTCTGAGCTTCGGCTACGAGGGCGACCTGGTCGCCGCGCTGCAGCGCGGCGTGGGCGTGGAGGTCGACGGCATCTTCGGCCCGATCACCGAGAACGCCGTCAAGGCCTTCCAGCGCCGCGCCGGCCTGCCCGTCACGGGCGTGGTCGACCCCGCCACCTGGAACGCGCTGTTCAAGAGCTCCCCGGCACAGGGCAAGGCGTCCTCCTCCTCCGCGCCCGGTCCCGTCGCCGACCTCGAGACGGCCAAGGCCGTCGACCGCGCCGTGCCGAGCAGCGAGGGCGTGCCCGTCGCGGCCAAGGAGGCCGCGCAGCCCAAGCTCAAGCTCGCCACCGCCGAGTCACGCCCGGCCGCGACGGCCAGCACGCCCAAGAGCGAGCCCAAGGGCGAGGGCAAGAGCGAAGGCAAGAGCGAGGGCAAGGCCAAGCCGCGCCGGCACGCCGCCGAGCGCAGCGAGCCGCGGCGTGAGCGCCGCGCCGCGCCCAAGCGCCGCTCGTCGGCGCCCAAGCGCGTGAAGACCAAGCCCGTGGTGGACCGCGGCGAGTCGGCGCCGGTGGGCGGCGCCTGCGGCTCGAAGCTGGTCAAGCCCGTCAAGGGCATGCAGACCTCGGGCTACGGCCCGCGCTGGGGTCGCATGCACGAGGGCGTGGACATCTCGGCCCCGACCGGCACGGCGATCCGTGCCGCCGCCTGCGGCGTCATCAGCTTCAAGGGCCAGCAGAGCGGCTACGGGAACATGGTCTGCATCAAGCACTCCAGCCGGTTCTCCACCTGCTACGCGCACATGTCGCGCTTCGCCGGTGTCAGCGGCCGGGTGCGTGCCGGCCAGGTGATCGGCTACGTCGGCTGCACCGGCAGCTGCACGGGCCCGCACCTGCACTTCGAGACCCGCGTCGGCGGGCAGGCCCGCAACCCCGCGCCGTACCTGCGCGGCGCGCGGATCGCCCGCCAGCCGACCGTGAAGCGGTCCTCGGTGCGCCGCGCCCCGGTGAGCAAGCCGGTCACCCGCACGGCCAGCACCAAGCGCAGCTACTCGACGACCACGGCCTCGCGCTGGAACGGCGGCACGAGCGCCACGGCGACCACCGCCAAGGGCTCGTCGGGCTGGCAGCAGCAGGGCACGGCGCCCGCGCCGGTGCAGCCCGCTCCGCAGTCGCAGTCGCAGTCGACGGTGACCCCGGCCCAGCCGGCCCCTGCTCCGCAGGCGGCTCCGGCCCCGGTGCAGCCGCAGTCGACGGTCGCCCCGCAGGCCGCTCCGCAGCCCGCGGCCCCGGCGCCCGCCCCGACTCCGGTGACGCCGAAGCCCGCGACGCCGCAGCCCGAGCCGGCTCCGGCCGAGGAGCCCAAGCCGGCCGCCACGACCCCCGCGCCGACCCCGGCCACGCCGAAGCCCGAGGCTCCGGCCGCGCCGAAGGTCGAGACCCCGGAGGTCAAGGCCCCCGAGACGCAGGCTCCTTCGGAGACCGCGCAGCCCGAGGCCCCCAAGGCCGAGGCTCCGGCCGCCGAGGCGCCGAGCGCCCCGCAGGCAGAGCAGCCGGCAACCCCGGCCGCGCCCGCCACTCCGGCCCAGCCGGCCGCGGGCGCCTCGGAGCCGGCGACGCCTGCCGCTCCGGCCCCGCCGGCGGCGCCGGCGGGCACTCCGTAGCCCGGAGGGCGAGCTCCATTCACCGGTCCCGCTGCCCGCTGTCCCGCGGGCGGCGGGGTTACCTGTACACGAGATGGTCATCCCGAGACGAATGCGATTGTCGATCGCCTTCGCGTTCGGGATGGGCACCCGCAGGCAGCCGTGGCTGGCGGGGTAGGTCGGCACGGACTTGTAGCCGTGGATGGCGTAGCCGCCGATGAAGTAGTTCGAGTGCACCATGCCCTTGGCGTTGGTGCCCGGCTGCTTGCGGTAGAAGCGGAAGCGGCCGAAGACCGTCGGCGTCGAGGGCGCGCCTGAGGACGAGTGGTAGACCGCCACGGGGCGGCCGCGGTTCACGAAGGCGAGCACCTGGCGCGACCAGTCGAACTCGACGTGGTAGCCGGCGCGCGGGTGGCGCGCCCGGAAGGCGCCGCGTCCGCGGAAGACGCGCGCGAAGATCTTCGCGCTGGCGCCGGTGGTGCGGCGCATGTTGTTGGTCTTGCGGTAGGCCAGCACCGCGCGGGCGGTGCCGCCGCCGTAGCCGCCGCCGACCGGGACGGCGTAGCCCAGGCGCCGCAGGCCGCGCTGCAGCAGCCGCACCTTCAGGCCGCGCGAGCCCGGTCCGGCGGCGAAGCGGACCACCTTCAGCCGCTTCGAGGCCGCCGAGAAGGCCTTCTGCTGGGGCGTGGCCGCGTGGGTGGCGACCGCGCGAAGCGTTCCGCGGCGGCGGACGCGGAAGCGGACCACGAAGCGCCCGCGGCCCCGGCCTCGCCCGGCCGACGGCCACGCGCTTGGCGGCGGTCAGGCGGCGGCCGCGGCGCAGCCCGACCGTCACCACCTGGCCGTTGACGAAGGGCGACACCGAGCCCACGACCGTGACGGTCTGGCCCGAGACGAAGTAGTCGGCCCGCCGGGTCCCCATGCCGCCTCGCAGCGAGAGGTCGGCCTTGCCGCCCTGGGCGGCGGGAGCCGGGGCGGGCTTGGGCGCGGGGCCGGGAAGCAGCTGGGCCTGCGCGGCAGAGGGCGCCGCCAAGGCGGCGAGGGACATCGCGGTGACGATCGCCGGCCGCCTCATCGGCGCATCACCTTACAACGGCCGCCTGCGGTTTCAGCGAAGGGAGCGCGCGGGGGCCGGTCGGGAAGAGGCGCGGCGCGAGCATCACGGCGGCGATCATCAGCGGGCCGACGACCACGGAGACCTTCCAGCCGTTGTCGGCCTGCGCCGCATAGGCGACCGAGTTGTTGAACGCGTGCATCCCGACGACGGGCCACAGCGACCCGGTCTTCTCGTAGACGAGGCAGAAGATCACGCCGAGCACCATCAGCGGCGGGAGGATCAGCAGGCTGTCGGCGCCCTTGAAGTCCCAGTGGATGAACCCGAACACCACGCTCGAGATCAGCGCGGCCCCCAGGACCGGGAAGCGCCCGCGCAGGGAGCCGTAGAAGAAGCCACGGAAGAAGACCTCCTCCGCGAGCGGCGCCAGGATCATCACGACGCAGCCCGCGACCACCAGCCCCACCGTCCCCTGGTCGGCCCCCAGGCTCTCGGTGATCTCCTGCTCGGCGTCCGGGTGGACCAGCGCGCCGTACACCGCGGCGGTGAGATAGAAGGCCACGAGGCCGAGCGCCGCCCAGCCGACCGCGGGCCAGAACGGCGTGCGTCGCAGGCCGAACTGCCAGGCGCGCGGCGGGCGCGACCGTCGCGGCGAGCCCGACCGCGACCGCCACCAGCGCGCCGTCCTGGATCAGCGTGCTGATGATCGTGACGGTCGGCGACTTCTCGCCGGGGTCGAGGCCCACCGCGGCGCTGAGCACGATCGCGGCGACGGCCGCCACGAAGATCGCGATGACCAGGCCGGCGAAGCCGAAGCCCCAGGGCCAGCGCGGCGGGTCGTTCGGCTGCTCCACTCCGCTCAGATTAGGTAGGCCAGCTCCCGGAGCGAGCGAATGGCGCCTCCGCCTTCCCTCGCCAGCAGCACGCCCTCGAGGCCGGCGGCCCTGGCGCCGTCCACGTCGTTGCGGGGCGAGTCGCCCACGTGAAGCGCCTCGGAGGGCGACGCGCCGACCAGCTCCAGGCCGCGGACGGAAGGGCCGCGGGTCCGGCTTCGCGGCGCCCGCCTCGGCCGAGGACACCACCCCGTCGACCAGGCCCAGCAGCCCGGCCTCCTCCAGCACGCCCGGGAGCGAGCAGTCCCAGTTGCTGACCACCACGAGCGCGAGCCCGCGCGCGCGAAGCTCGGTCAGCGCGGGCGCCGCGTCGCCGAACGCGCGGAAGCGCAGCGACGCGAGCATCGGCTCGCGCAGGCCGGGCACCCCGAGCTCGGCCTCCAGCACCGCGGCGCAGCGGTCGCGCAGGTCGTCGAGCGAGCGCGCGTCGCGCCCCTCGAGGTGATGGTCGAGGTAGTAGGAGATCTCCGCCCGAAACGCCCGCTCGGCGTCCTCCGGCGCGATCTCCACGCCGCGCTCGGCCAGGGCCGACACCAGCTTGGGCGCGGGCGGCTCGAGCTCCACGAGCGTCCCCAACGCATCGAGTGAAACCGCTCTTCTAGGGTGCGCGGACATGCCAGAACTGCTCATCGGCGGCATCATCGACGAGAACCGCGACACGATCACCGCGGCGGTCACGCTGGTCCTCGCCGCGGCCTTCGCCCAGGGCGTGGACTGGGGCATTCGCAAGCGCGCGAGGGTGCTCAACCAGCGCGAGGGAAGCCGAGGGCTCTCGGCCGAGGCCGAGACCCGGCTGAGGCTGCTCCGCCGGCTCACCTTCGGCGTGATCATCATGCTCGGCATCGCGCTGGCGCTGGTGCAGTTCCCGGCCGTCAAGCGCGTCGCAACCACGATCCTCGCCTCGTCCGCCGTGCTCGGCCTGGTCATCGGCTTCGCCGCTCGCGCCACGCTGGCCAACGCCGTCGCCGGCGTCCTGCTGGCGATCACCCAGCCCGTGCGCGTGGGCGACCTGGTCACCTACAACAAGGAGACCGGCATCGTCGAGGACATGCGGCTGGCCTACACCACCATCCGCCTCGACAACGGCCGCCGCCTGGTGGTCCCCAACGAGAAGCTCGTGCAGAACCCGGTGGAGAACCACTCGGTGGTGGATCCGCGCGTGCAGGTGGAGGCGTCCGTGTGGCTCCCGCCCGGCGGCGACGCCGACCGCGCGATCGACCTGATCGTGGACGAGGAGCGCGAGATCGACGCGGGCGTCGCGGATACCGACCGCTTCGGCATCAAGCTCACCGCCACCCAGTGGTGCGACGACCCGCAGGAGCGCGCGCCGCTCGCTTCGAAGCTCCGTCGCGAGTGGCTGCGGAAGATGCGCGACGACGGGCTATCCTCATCCGTTGCCCTTCCGTTCGATCCCGACCCCGCGCCGGAGCCCGAGGATGATCCGGTGGGCGAGGGAGAGCGCACGTAGGGAGGCAGAGAGCCGCAGGGCAGCGCGCCGATGACCTACCGCCAGCGAAAGAGCCGTCGCCGCCGAGGCGGCAAGAGCAAGTTCGGCCTTGCGCTGGTCGTCCTCGCGCTCACCGCCACCGTGGCGGTCCTGTCGGTCACGGGCTACGTGCTCGCGGT
Source organism: uncultured Thermoleophilaceae bacterium (assembly GCA_963810745.1). Taxonomy (GTDB): domain Bacteria; phylum Actinomycetota; class Thermoleophilia; order Solirubrobacterales; family Thermoleophilaceae; genus JACCZR01. The sequence goes on along the minus strand of CAWEOW010000009.1, from coordinate 154,049 downwards.
CGCGGCCACCGCCCCGGCGCTGAGCGAGCTCAAGCCGATCGACAAGGGCGCGACGTCGGTGATCTTCGCCTCCGACGGCTCGCGCCTCGGCTACGTCCGCTCCGACGAGATCCGCGACCCGATCTCGTGGAACGACGATGCCGGAGAGCATGCGCGAGGCGGTCGTCGCGATCGAGGACGAGCGCTTCTACAAGCACAAGGGCATCGACTACGGCGCGATCGTGCGCGCGGGCGTGCGCAACATCGAGTCCGGCAAGAACGTGCAGGGCGGCTCGACGATCACCCAGCAGCTGGTGCGCGCGCTCTACATCAAGGACCCGGGCCGCAACTACGAGCGCAAGATCCGCGAGGCCAAGCTGGCCTCCGAGCTGGAGAAGAAGCACTCCAAGCGCTGGATCCTCCACAACTACCTGAACTCGGTCCCGTTCGGGACGGTCGGCGGGCGCACCGCGGTGGGCACCGAGGCCGCGTCCCAGATCTTCTTCTCGAAGTCGGCCAAGAACCTGCGGCTGCACGAGGCGGCGCTGCTCGCCGGCCTCCCCCAGGCGCCGTCGCAGTACAACCCGTTCCGCAACCCGAGCGCCGCGCTGCAGCGCCGCAACGAGGTGCTGCGCGGGATGGTCAAGAACCGCTTCATCTCGCGCGAGCAGGCCACCGCAGCCGCCGAGAAGGGCCTGGGCGTGCGCCGCGGGCGCCGCTACACCGCGCGCCGTGAGCCGTACTTCTTCGACTACGTCGAGGAGAAGCTGATCGAGGAGTACGGCGTGGGCGTCTACCGCAGAGGCGGGCTCAAGGTCCACACCACGATCAACCCCAAGCTGCAGGAGGCCGCGCGCAAGTCGATCACGGGCCAGCTGCCGTTCCCCGACGGACCCCTCGTCGGCGATCGTCTCCATCGATCCCCAAGACGGGCTACATCAAGGCGATGGCGTCCAGCGGCACCTACAACGACCGCACCTTCAACCTCGCCGCCCAGGGCCACCGCCAGCCCGGCTCGGCCTTCAAGACGATGGTGCTCACCGCCGCCGTCCGGAAGGGCTACAACCCGAAGACCACGCGCTACACCTCGCAGGCCGCTCGACCTCAACGTGCCCGGCTACGGGCCCTGGAAGGTCAAGACCTACGACAGCTCCTACGGCGGCAACATGGACCTGGTCCGCGGGACGCTGAAGTCCGACAACACCGTCTACGCGCAGCTGATCCTCGACGTCGGGCCGAAGGCGGTGCGCGAGACCGCCCGCCTCATGGGCATCAGGACCAAGCTCGACGGCCTGCCCGCCGAGGGCCTCGGCGGCCTGCGGCTGGGCGTCTCGCCGCTGGAGATGAGCAACGCCTACGCGACGCTCGCCTCGGGCGGCATGCGCAACGACCCGAAGGCGATCAGCAAGGTCGAGTTCTCCGACGGCAAGTCCGACAAGCTCGGCAAGCCCAAGCGCAAGCGCGTGTTCAGCGACGGCGTGGCGCTCGAGGTGACGAAGATCCTCGAGATGAACGTCAAGAGCGGCACGGGCACCAAGGCGGCCATCGGGTGCCCGGCGGCGGGCAAGACCGGGACCACCGACAGCTTCAACGACGCCTGGTTCGTGGGCTACACGCCCAAGCTCTCCAGCTCGGTGTGGGTCGGCTACCCCAACGCGCTGAAGGAGATGCGCAGCGTCCACGGCGTCGAGCGTGGCCGGCGGCACCTTCCCGGCCCAGATCTGGCACGACTACATGGTCGTGGCCGGCTCCGGGGCCTGTGAGTCGTTCCCCTCCGCGCCCAAGGAGCCGGTGAACTTCTCGCGCTACTCGAGCTCGAGCGGCGGCTACGGCTCCGGGGCGAGCTCGGGCGGAGGCCGCGGCGGCGGCTACACGGGCGACGGCTCCTACAGCTCGCCCTCCACCGGCGGCGGTACCGGCGGTGGAGGCACCGGCGGTGGCGGAGGCGGCTACAGCCCGCAGCTGTACGAGGCCCCGCCCCAGGCCGCGCCCTCGCCCGCTCCCAGCCCCAGCCCCAGCCCCAGCCCGGGTGGCGGCGGTGGCGCAGACCGTGGTGGCGGAGGCGGGAACGGCAACGGCAACGGCCGTGGCGGCGGGGGCGGCGGCCCGGGCGACTGAGCGAGCTCGCGCTCATCGAGGCCATCCGGGCCGAGCTGCCCGAGCCTCCCGCCCGCCTGTTGCGCGGGCCCGGTGACGACGCGGCGGTGGTGGCCGCCCGGCCGGTCGCCGTCTCATCCATCGACACCGTCACCGACGGCGTCCACTTCACGCTCGCCACGAGCAGCCCAGCGGACGTCGGGCACAAGGCGCTGGCCACCGCGCTGTCCGATCTCGCGGCGATGGGCGCCGACCCCGGCGAGGCGCTGGTCTCCTTCGTCCTGCCCGCCGGCTTCGCCGAGGCGGACGCGCTCGAGCTCGCACGCGGGATCGCGGCGCTGGCCCGCCGCACCGGCACGGCGGTGGCCGGCGGCGACGTGGTCAGCGGCGCGGCGCTGACCGTCACTGTGGCGGTCAACGGCTGGGCGGACGCCGAGGAGGAGCTGTGCGGGCGCGACGGGGCGCGGGCGGGCGACCTCGTGGGCGTGACCGGCGAGCTCGGCGGCGCCGCGCGGCCCGAGGAGGCGAGCGAGCGCCACCGGCGGCCCGAGCCGCGCCTGGCGGAAGGTCGCGCGCTCGCGCGCGCGGGCGCCCACGCGATGATCGACCTCAGCGACGGCCTGGCCACCGACGCCGGGCACGTGGCCCGCGCCAGCGCAGCACGGCTGCGCATCGAGCTGGAGCGGCTGCCGCTGGCCGGCGGCGTGTCAGCCGAGCTGGCCGCCACGGGGGGCGACGACTACGAGCTGCTGGTCTGCGGCGCCCCGCGAGCTGGAGAACGCCGCGCCGCTCACCTGGGTCGGCGAGGTCGTGCGAGGGCGAGGGGCTCGAGCTGCTCGGCGCGGACGGCCGGCCCGTCGAGGGCCTGGCCGGCTACGAGCACTAGCTAGCGCCATGTTCACCGGCGGGATCGCGGACTCGGTCCCGCCCAGCGAGCCCGGGCCGGCGTAGCTCGGCACGGCGCGCAGCGGGCGCCGGTCGGGCCGCTCGTCCTCGGGATCGGGCACCAGCGCAGCGCGCAGCACCACCGAGAAGGCGGCCGCGGCGGCCACCCAGACCAGGAGCGTCGCCAGGCTGGGGGTGCCACCCATGGCCAGCATCAGCAGGTACCAGGCGCCGTGCAGCGGGTTCAGCGACAGGGCGATCGAGTAGTAGAGCGCCACGATCGCCGGCGGCAGCAGGCCGCCGAGCAGCGCGATGACGCGCACGCGGCGGGTCGGGCGCGGCTCGAGCAGGAGCGCCAGCATCCAGAGGTGCACCGCCGGGACCGCGAGCAGCGCGGCGTAGGGGTCGAGCACCCAGAGCACCAGGGCGGCGGCGCACAGGACCAGCGCGGCGGCGCAGCCCGTGCCCGGCGCGGCCGGGTCGCCGCCGCCGAGGAAGCGGTGGGTCGCGAAGAGCAGCCCGCCGGTGACCAGCACCACGGCGGCCAGCACGATCGCCGCCGGCGCGTCGAACGGCAGCGCGCTCGGGTCCACCGCGGCGGGCGGCGCGCCCGGCGTGGCCCCGATCACCGTCAGGAACTTCATCAGGAGCAGGCCGCCCAGCAGGCACGCGGCCACCAGCCCGATGTCGCGCAGGCCGGGCAGCACGGGCTGGCGCCGCCGGCGCGCGCGGGCGAAGGCGTCCACCGAGGCCACGAGCGCGGGCAGCAGCAGCGCGATGGCGAGCACCGACACCACCCAGCCGGGGAGCACCTGGCTGACCGCGGTCACGTACGAGCGCGGCCCGTGCTCGGGCGCGCCGGAGGCGTCGAGGCTGCTGAGCGTGCGCAGCGCCGCGCGGCCGAGGCCGCCCAGGCGGTTGGGGTCGAGCCGCGCGTCGGCGGGCGGGTCCTGCTCGCCGCTGCCGGCGAAGCGCAGCGAGTCGAAGCCGGAGTCCAGGAACACGCCCTGGGCGCCGACCCCCAGCGGGAAGGCCAACCGGCTGAGCTGGCCGGCCACCGAGGACGCCTCCACGCGCACGTCGAGCTCGAGGCGCACCGCCTCCGCGGCCGTGCGCTCGAGGCCGATGCCCACGCGCGTGGTGTCGCCCGACCAGGAGACAACGCGGCGGCTCGTCGGTGGGCGCGCCCAGGCCCGAGACCACCAGGACCGCGGCGACGCCGTCGCCTGAGGACTTCAGCCGCCGCGCGAACCGGCGCGCTCCCGCCTGACCCAATCGGGCGCCGTCCACGGAGGCCAGCACCAGGGTCCGCTCGCTCGAGCGCCCCTCGAACACCCGCGCGAGCTCGATCAGCGCAGCGGTGTCTGCCGCGCTGCCGGCGCGGTCGGGCGGGCCGGGCGCGTCGCGCGCGGCCACCACGACCACCTGCTCGCGCCTTCGTCCCGGCCGGCGGCCGGCCACGTTGATCAGGTCGCGGCCCTGGCTGCGGAAGGCGTCGCGCTCGACGCTGAAGCCGCGATCGGTGAACGTCTGGGCCACCAGCTCGGCCGTCGCGGCGTCCCCGAGAGTGCCCGCGCGGCGGTTCGGCGCGCGGTCGACGATCACGTCCGCCTGGCCCGCCGCCTGACGCCCGTCGAACAGCACGTCGGCCGCCAATCCCTGCGGCAGGGGGTTGGGCCGGCTCTCCAGCGAGAACATGGCCAGGACCACCGCCAGCACCGCCGGAAGGAACGCCGCGCGGTAGAGCCGCGGTTCGAGCATCCGGCCAACCTACAATCTGAGGGTGTCTCAGCAGGCACCGCGGATCCTTCTCGTCGATGACGAGCAGTCCGTCCAGAAGCTGCTCTCCTTCCCTCTCAAGCGCGAGGGCTACGACGTGGTGCCCGCCCAGGACGGCCAGGAGGCGCTCGACCGGCTGGCCGAGAGCAGCTTCGACCTCGTCGTCCTCGACCTGATGCTGCCGAAGGTCGACGGCTTCGAGGTCTGCCGGCGGCTGCGGGCCCGCAGCGGGGTGCCGATCATCATGCTCACCGCCAAGGCGGAGGAGATCGACAAGGTGCTCGGCCTCGAGCTGGGCGCCGACGACTACATCACCAAGCCCTTCTCCCTGCGCGAGTTCCGCAGCCGCGTCAAGGCCGTGCTGCGGCGCGCCAGCCTGGCCCGCGAGGAGGACGCGCCGGAGGAGCCGCTGCAGCACGGCGACCTGCGCATCGACTTCGAGCGGCGCAGCGTCCAGACCTCCGACGGCGACGTCCGCCTGACCTACGTGGAGTTCGAGATCCTCGCCGCGCTGGCGCGCAACCCCGGCCGCGTCTACAGCCGCACCCAGCTCCTCGAGCGCGTGTGGGGCGACTCCGCCTACCGCGACCCGCGCACGGTCGACGTCCACATACGCCACCTGCGGGAGAAGCTCGAGGCCGACCCGCGCGAGCCCGAGCTGATCCTCACGGTCAGAGGCGTGGGCTACCGCTTCGGCGAGCGATGAGACGCCTGCTCGGTGGATCGCTGCGGAACAAGATCGCTCTGCTGTTCGCCGCGGTCGTGGCCCTCGCCACGGCGGCGATCTACTTCCTGGCGGTCCCCCAGCTCCAGCAGAACCTCGAGGAGCAGCGCACCGACGACCTCCTGAGAGCCGCCCGCGGCTCCGCGGTCCAGCTCGACCGGGTGACCAACGGCGACATCCCCGCGCCGGAGGTGGACCGCACCGTCCGCGCCCTGGCCGACAACGCAGAGGCGCGCGTGACCCTCCTCGCCATCCAGCGCTCGGACGGCGGGGCCGTCAGCTTCTTCCCGCTGACCGACTCGCGCGAGCAGGTGAGCTACCCGCGCAACGACGAGCTCGCGCGGCGGGCCGTGGCCACCGGCAAGGTCCAGACCGGCACCGTGCGCTTCGCCGGCGAGGAGCTGACGCAGGTGGCGCAGCCGATCAAGACCGGCGACGAGGTGGTCCGGGTCGCGCTCTTCTCCGCGAGCCTGGAGGACACCGTCCAGACGGTCGCCTTCGTCCGCAACCGCATCCTGGTCGCCACCGCCGTCGCGCTGCTGCTGGCCGTCATCGGCGGCACGCTGGTCGCGCAGTCGGTGGCCCGCCGCGTGCGGCGGGTCGAGCGCCGGGCCGGCGATCTCGCCTCGGGCCACTTCGCCGAGCCCCTGCCGGTCGATTCCGAGGACGAGCTCGGCCAGCTCACGCGCGCGTTCAACGAGATGGCCCAGCAGCTGCGCCAGGTCGACGTGGCGCGCAAGGAGTTCGTGGCCACCGCCTCGCACGAGCTGCGCACCCCGATCTTCTCGCTGTCGGGGTTCGTCGAGCTGCTGCTCGACGAGGAGCTCGACGAGAGCACGCGGCGCGAGTTCCTGGAGACGATGGCCGAGCAGGTGCAGCGCCTGCAGAAGCTGTCGGTGGACCTGCTGGACCTGTCGCGCCTGGACGCCGGCTCGGTGGAGCTGCGCCCCGAGCAGCTGGACCTCGCCGAGCTCGCGCGCTCGGTCGCGCAGGAGTTCCGCCCGGCCGTCTCGCGCCACGGGACCGAGCTGTCGCTGCAGCTCCCCGAGGAGGGCGTGAGCGCGCTGGCGGACCCCGAGAGGGTGGCCCAGATCATGCGTATCCTGCTCGACAATGCCCTTCGGCACACACCCGAGGGCACCTCGGTCACCGTGACCGCAGTCCGCGACAACGGATCCGCCGAGTTCACGGTGGCCGACTCCGGGCCCGGAATGACCAAGGGCGCCGACGGCCGGGTCTTCGACCGCTTCTGGACCGGCGACGCCACCACGGGCGCCGGACTGGGCCTGGCCATCGCCAAGGAGCTGGCCGAGCACATGAGGGGCGACATCTCCGTCTCCTCCGAGCCCGGCCGCACCACCTTCACGCTCGAGCTCCCGCGCGAGGAGGACTGATGCTGCGCCGCATCGCGCCCGCGGCGCTGGCCGCGCTCGCTCTCGGCGGCTGCTCGGTGGGCGGGGACGAGACCGACCCCGGGCCCCAGCAGGTGGAGAGCCGCACCACCAAGGTCGAGGTGGTCAAGGGCCTGGGCGCCGAACGGCAACTTCGACCCCCAGGCGATCTACGACCGCCTCTCGCCGGGCGTGGTCACCATCACCTCGATCTTCGGCGAGGGAGGTGGCCGCCGTAACCCGCTCGAGGACGGCGGCGAGGGCGGCCAGGGCTCGGGCTTCGTGCTCGACTCCAGGGGCTTCGTCGCCACCAACGCCCACGTGGTGACCACCGGCTCGCCGCGCACGCGCAAGGCGCGGCAGGTGTACGTCGGGTTCTCCGACGGCAACCGCGTGCCCGCCCGCATCGTCGGCACGGACCCCTTCGCCGACGTCGCCGTGCTCAAGATCGACCCGCGCGGCCTGCGCCTCACGCCGCTCACGCTCGGCAACTCGCACGACGTGAAGGTGGGCGAGCCGGTGGCCGCCATCGGCAGCCCCTTCGGCGAGGAGCAGTCGCTGTCGGTCGGCGTGATCTCCGCCGTGGACCGCAGCATCGAGTCGCTCACCCAGTTCCAGATCGGCGACGCCATCCAGACCGACGCCGCGATCAACCCCGGCAACTCGGGCGGCCCGCTGCTGTCCGAGAAGGGCCGGGTGCTGGGCATCAACGCCCAGATCCGCTCGCGCAGCGGCGGCGGCGAGGGCGTGGGCTTCGCCATCCCGGCCGACGCCGTGCGCCGCTCCATCCGCGAGCTGCGCCGCAGCGGCCGCGTGCCCTACGGCTTCCTCGGCGTCTCCGCGCAGCCGCTGTTCCCGCAGCTCGCGGACTTCCTCGACGTCCCGGTGGACGACGGCGCGGTGGTGGCCGAGGTCGAGAACGGCAGCCCGGCCGACGAGGCGGGGCTCCGCGGCGGCACCGCGCGAGCGCGACTTCCAGGGCTACCCGGACTTCCCGGTCGGAGGCGACGTGATCGTGTCGGTCGACGGGCAGAAGCTGTCAAGGACGGAGGACCTCGCCGACGTGATCGCCCACAAGAACGAGGGCGACGAGGTGGAGCTCGAGGTCATCCGCGACGGCGACCGCCGCAAGGTCGAGATCACCCTGACTCGCCGGCCGGTCCAGGCGCCACGGCGTCCCTAGCGCTGATCCGAGAGCTCTCGCTCGCGCTGCGCGAGCGGGTGCTGCCCCACCTGGGCGCGCACGCGGGGCGGGCCCACGGCGACGCCGGCGCGGGCGGCGACACGACCTTCGCCATCGACGCCGAGGCCGAGGAGGAGCTCGAGCGCTTCATCGCCGAGCGGGCGCCCGAGCTCGCCTTCTACTCCGAGGACCGCGGCCTGGTGGAGCCGGCCGGCGGCGCGGACCACGTGCTGGTGGTGGACCCCATCGACGGCACCCGTCCGGCGATGGCGGGGCTCGAGTCGTGCTGCGTCTCGGTGGCGGCGGCGCCGCTGCCCGACCCGACCATGGCCGACGTCTCGGCCGCCTGCGTGGTCGAGATCCCCTCCGGGGCGGTCTTCCTGGCCGAGCGGGGGCGGCTGGTGGAGTCGCCGGGCGGCACGCTGTCGGCCAACGACGACCTCTCGCGCCTGTTCTGGACCTACGGCTTCCGCGGCCGGCCCGCCCGGGCGCTCACCGAGGTGCTGGCCGAGCTGATCGACGGCTCGTCGGTGGGCGGCGGCACGTTCGAGCTCGGCTCGGCGGCCTTCGACATGACCCGCGTGGCCACCGGCCAGCTGGACGCCTACGTGGAGCCGGGGCCCCTCCTGGTCGCCGACGTCCCCGGGATGCGGGAGGAGTTCGAGCGCGTGGGCGGGGGCGCGGTGCTCAACAACTCGCCCTACGACCTCGCCGCCGCGGCGCTCATCTGCGAGGAGGCGGGGGTGGTCGTGACCGACGCCCGCGGGGAGCCGCTGGGCGCCCGCCCCCTGCTCGGCTCGGGCGCCGAGTTCCAGATGTCGGTCATCGCGAGCGCCAATCCTGCTCTGCACGCGAAGCTCGTGGACGCGGTCGCGAGCGGGGCTCGCGCGCCTGAAGGGATAAGGTGCCGCGCCGTGGAGGCTCAGGCGTCTGATCGCGATGTCGCTCTGACGATCCCGGCTCGCCCCGAGCACCTGGTGCTCGCGCGGCTGGCCCTCTCGGCGGTGTGCCGGCTGACACCGCTGAGCCCGGAGGACGTCGCCGACCTCAAGCTCGCCATCACCGAGGCGGCCAACGACTTCGTCGACGACGACTTCGACGAAGAGGAGACGCGGCTCAACGTCTCGTTCTCGCTGGAGGACCGCCGGCTGGTGATCAAGCTCGACGGGCCCGTCGCCACCGACCCCGCCGGAGAGCAGGAGCTGGGGCGGGCGATCATCGAGGCCACCGTCGACGAGACGACCTTCGGAGAGGGCCACACCGAGCTCGTCAAGTACCTCCCCGAGCCCGCGGGCTAGCCTCCGCGCGATGCTGCAGCCAATCGCCGTCGGGCAGAAGAGCCTGGCGGACTACACCCATGTCGCCGGGCGCCCGCTGATCGGGGAGATCCGGGAGCTCGCGGAGTCGCTCCAGGGCCTCAAGGTCCTGCACCTCAGCGCCACCGCCTTCGGGGGCGGCGTGGCGGAGATCCTCTACACGCTGATCCCGCTGATGAACGACGTCGGGATCCAGGCGGAGTGGCAGGTCATGCTCGGCCGCGAGGAGTTCTACAACGTCACCAAGCGCCTCCACAACGCGCTGCAGGGCAACCCCGACTCGCTCAGCGACGAGGAGTGGGAGATCTTCGCCCGCTTCAACAAGATGAACGCCGCGGAGGTCACCGACGGCTGGGACGTGATCATCGTCCACGACCCCCAGCCGCTCGGCATCCGCCAGCACGTGCCCGACCACGTCGCGCATGTGGGTCTGGCGCTGCCACATCGACCTCTCGGAGCCGAACCCGGCCGCGATCGAGCACATCGTCCCGCTCGTCCACGGCTACGAGGAGTCGGTCTTCCATCTCCAGGACTACGTCCCGCCCGGGCTCGACGGCACTGCCGTGAACCTCTGCCCGCCGGCGATCGACCCGCTGTCGCCGAAGAACATGGCCTTCTCGCCCGAGGACGCCGCCTTCGTCTGCGAGCAGTTCGGCCTCGACGTCGACCGCCCGCTCATGTGCCAGGTCTCGCGCTTCGACCCCTGGAAGGACCCGATGGGCGTGATCGACGCCTACCGGATCGTCAAGGAGGAGGTCCCGGACGTCCAGCTGGCGCTGGTCGGCTCCATGGCCACCGACGACCCGGAGGGCTGGGAGTTCTTCAACTCGACGATGGCCTACGCCGACGGCGACCCCGACGTCCACATCCTCAACAACCTCAACCAGGTGGGGGCCATCGAGGTCAACGCCTTCCAGTCCCAGGCCGACGTGGTGATCCAGAAGTCCACCCGCGAGGGCTTCGGCCTCACCGTCTCGGAGGCCCTGTGGAAGGCGCGGCCGTTCATCGGCGGCGACGTGGGCGGCATCCCGCTGCAGGTCACCGACGGCGAGACCGGCTACCTCGTCTCCTCCCCCGAGGAGTGCGCCGACCGCTCGCTGCGCGTCCTGCGCGACCCGGACCTGGGCAAGCGCCTGGGCCGCGGAGGCAAGGAGCACGTACGCCAGAACTTCCTCACCCCTCGCCTTTTGAGGGACTGGCTGCGTATCTTCTCCAGAGCTTGACCAAAGACACGCAACTCGTCCTCGTATCCAACCGCGGACCGGCGACCTTCCAACGGGAGGGCGACGAGTTGAAGGCCACGCGCGGCGGCGGTGGCCTCGTCACGGCGCTCACCGGCCTGGTCCACCACCGCGAAGCTGTCTGGGTGGCCTCGGCGATGACCGAGGAGGACGCCGAGATGAGCCGGAAGCACGACGGCGCCTCCTTCGACTGCGAGCTGGACGACGTCACCTACCGGATCAAGCTGGTCGAGTCCGACGACGACGCCTACGACGCCTTCTACAACGTCGTCGCGAACCCGATGCTGTGGTTCATCCAGCACTACCTCTGGGACCTCTCCAACGCCCCGGACATCCGCCGGCAGGAGATCGATGCCTACGAGAACGGCTACGTGCAGGTGAACAAGGACCTCGCCAACGCCGTGCTCGAGGAGGTCGGCGACGACGGCGTCGTGATGCTCCACGACTACCACCTGTACCTCGCGCCGAAGTTCATCCGCGAGGCGCGCCCGGACCTCTTCCTCCACCACTTCGTCCACATCCCCTGGACCCAGCCCGACGCCTGGCGGGTGCTGCCCTCCGACATGCGCGAGGACATCTACGAGGGGATCCTGTCCAACGACATCGTCGCCTTCCACACGCGCTCCTACCGGCGCAACTTCCTGCTCTGCTGCCGGGAGCTGTTCGACCTCGAGGTCGACGAGGAGGCGGGCATCGTCCACTTCGACGGGCGCGAGGTCTGGGTCCGCGCCTACCCGCTGCCCATCTCGGCGGACACCTTCCAGCGCAACGCCCAGCGCCCCGAGGTCCACGACTACGAGCGCGAGATCCTGCGCCGGCGCCGCGAGCACCTGATCCTGCGCGTCGACCGCGCCGACCTCTCCAAGAACGTCCTGCGCGGCTTCACCGCCTTCGACCTCTTCCTCGAGCAGCACCCCGAGTTCCTCGAGCAGGTCACGTTCATCGCCCACCTCATCCCCTCGCGCCAGGACGTGCCGGAGTACGCCGAGTACCTGGAGCGCATCGAGGCGCTGGTGGCCGTGGTCAACCACCGCCACGGGACCACGGACTGGATGCCGATCGAGCTGCGCCTGCGCGAGAACCTCGAGGAGGCGATCGCGGCCTACAAGCACTACGACCTCCTGATGGTCAACGCGATGTTCGACGGCATGAACCTGATCGCCAAGGAGGGCCCGCTCGTCAACGAGCGCAACGGCGTGTCGCTGCTCAGCGAGAACACCGGCGCCCACGAGGAGCTGGCGGACTTCTCGCTGTCGGTCAACCCCTTCGACGTGCAGGACCAGGCGGACGCGATCCACCGCGCCCTGTCCATGTCCGCGCGCGAGCGCTCGTGGCGCGCTCAGGGCCTGAAAAGGATCGTCACGGCGCGCGATCCGGGCGACTGGGTGGACGACCAATTGGCCGACATCGAGCGCAAGCGAAACGCCAGGAGCGCAGCTACTCTGTCGCAGTAATGGAATACAGCGCGCAGCAGCCCTACGTCCAGCCCCGCGATCAGGTCTCGACGGCCCGCCTGCTGGGCCAGGTCATGTTCCTGGTGTCCGTCGCGGTCGGCTTCCTGGCCCTCGGCATCTACGTGGGCAAGGACCTCGCGGTCGGCACGGCCACGATCTGCTCGTTCGTCGGTCTCGGCATGCTGCTCGTCGCGGCGTTCGCGCCCGGCCGCCTGTTCCGGGTCGGCCCGTTCGCGGTCGTCTGGCTCTACGCGCTGGCGCTGGTGCTCGGCCTGGGCCTCGGCCCGATCATCAACGAGTACCTCTCCACGCAGCCGCAGGTCGTCTACCAGGCCGCCGGCATGACCGGCCTGATCACGCTCGGCATGGGCGCGGCGGGCTTCGCCTGGGACCGCGACCTCGCCCGCTGGATGCGGCCGCTGTCCTTCATCGTGCTGGGCCTGGTCGTGGTCTCCTTCGTGCTGCTCCTGGTGGGCAGCGGCGGGAACCCGATCGTCTCGGGGCTCATCGCCCTCGTCTCGGCGGCGCTGATCCTGGTCGACTTCAACTTCCTGCGCAAGCACGGAACCGAGGAGCACGCGGTCATGCTGGCCACGGGCATCTTCGTGTCGATCGTCAACATCTTCATCTCGCTGCTGAACATCTTCAGCCGCTAGGGCCCCGGGTCCGGGGTGAACTCGCCGCTCCGCGGGGGCGGCGGGGCCGGTGCGGGCTTCGGCGCACCGGCCGGCGGCCGACGGCGGCCTGACGGGTGCCGGCGCGACACGGGGCACCCGTCTGAAAAAGCCCTCCGGGCGCTGACGACTTTTTCGAGGGGGTGACGGCGTTCGCGCCCTGGGCCTGACGCGGCGGCGGCGCGGAGGCCGCTTGCGCCTGGCGACCCTCCGCCTCGGCCGAGCCCGCTCCCCTGGTTGCCCGCCTTTCGGGCGCGTGAGCGGAGGCGGATCCGCCGGAACGGAACGCGGCGCGGCCGGAGGGGGCGGATCCGAATCCGACCCCGGCGGCCCGACCACCACGAGCAGGACGGCGACGACAAGGGCGACCAGCCGTCCGACGTTGCCCCATCGCACCCGGCCCAAGAAGCCGGAGGCCGCGCCTGGCCGCCGCCGTCCCATGCGGCGCTAAGCGCGCCACGCAGGGTCTCCGCCCCCGGTGCGTTGCTAGCCTTCCGCGGCCGTGGCGCACCTGTACGACCTGATGCTGCTCGTAGACCCGAACGTCCCGGAGGACCGCCAGTCCGCCGTGGTCGACGAGGTCGAGTCCATGATCTCCTCGGGAGGCGAGGTCGTCGCGTCCCAGGACTGGGGCTCCCGCCGTCTGGCCTACGAGATCGACCACCGGGCCGACGCCGGCTACCACCTGTTCCAGTTCAACGGCGACAACACCCTGCTGGAGCGCCTGCGCCACTCGCTGCGGATCATGGACGGCGTCCTGCGCTTCCGGATCATCCGCCTCAAGCCCGGCACCCCGCCGCCCGAGCCGCCCCGCGAGGCCGCGGCCCGGCCGCGCCGCGAGGAGGAGGGCGACGGCCGCGTCGCCGCTCGTGCCGCCGCGGATGCTCCCGCGGACGCGCCGGCTGAGCCAGAAGACGCACCGGCGTAACAAGCCGCGCACCTTCCAGAGATTTCCTGCAGCGGCCCGCCCGCTCGCTCCGATCTCACTTGTACATTCGGTCGGACTAGCCCCGAGCCGTCCGAAGCACGAGATAGGAGCGCCGAAATGGCAGCCACGAACATCAACAGGGTCGTCCTGACGGGCAACCTGACCAGGGACCCCGAGCTGCGGAGCACCAACAGCGGCACGTCGGTCTGCAGCCTCCGGCTGGCCTGCAACACGCGCCGCAAGGACGCCTCCGGCCAGTGGGTCGACAAGCCCAACTACTTCGACATCACCGTCTGGGGCGCGCAGGGCGAGAACTGCGCTCAGTACCTCGCCAAGGGCCGCCCGGTGGCCGTCGACGGCCGCCTGGAGTGGCGCGAGTGGGACACCCCCGAGGGCCAGAAGCGCCAGGCGATCGACATCGTCGCCGACTCCGTCCAGTTCCTGGGCGGCCGCGAGGGTGGCGAGAACGGCGGCAGCGGGCGCTTCACCCCGCAGAGCGACGTCCCGGCCGACACCGCCGACTTCGAGACCGCGGGCGCCACGAGCGGCTCCTCGGCCGCAGACGACGACATCCCGTTCTAGAGGACCGCGGCAGGGGCACCGGCGGCGGCTGAAGCGATGCGCGCGTCGCTAGACTCGCCTGCTTCATGGCGAAGTCACGAGGCAACGTGCGGGACCGCCGCCGGCGCGACAAGCGCGGGCCGGCCACCGGTGCGCGGCGCAAGTCGTGCCCGTTCTGCCGCGAGAAGATCGACGTCATCGACTACAAGGACGTCGGCTCCCTCCGTCGCGCCATCAGCGACAAGGGCAAGATCCGCTCGTCCCGGGTCACCGGGGCCTGCCGCCGCCACCAGGTGCAGCTCGCCCGCGCCGTCAAGCGCGCTCGCGAGCTCGGCTTCCTCCCCTACGTCAGCGACAGGTAATGGCGCAGGCCATCCTGCTGCAAGCAGGTCGAGTCCCTCGGCGAGCGCGGGGACGTCGTCGACGTCTCCCCGGGCTACCTGCGCAACTACCTGGCGCCGCGGAAGCTGGCCCAGCCCGCCACGCCGGCGTCGATCGCCGAGGCGGAGGGCCGCCGCGAGCGCGAGGAGAAGGCCGCGACCGAGGCCGCCGAGAAGGCGCAGGAGACCGCGGCGCTGCTCAAGCGCACCGTGCTGACGATCGCCCATCAGGCGGGCGACGACGGCCGCCTGTTCGGATCGGTCACCGCCCAGGACGTGGTGGACGCCGTGCGCCAGGCCCGCGACCTGCGGCTGGACCGCCGCAAGGTCATGCTCCGCGAGCCCATCAAGTCGACGGGCACGCACATGGTCGAGGTCGAGATCGCCGACGGGGTAACCGCGGAGATCAAGACCATCGTCACCGCCGAGTAAGCGGCGGGGACACCTGATGTCGGTCTCGATCCAGCGCGAGGCCGGCGGCAACGGGAGCGTCCCGCCGCAGAACCTCGAGGCCGAGGCGTCGGTCCTCGGCTCCGTCCTGCTGAGCGACCGCGCGCTCGATCAGCTGCTGCTCGAGGTCGGGCTGCGCCCCGACCACTTCTACCGCCCGCGTCACACCCTGATCTTCCGGGCGATGATGCGGCTCAACGAGAAGTCGGAGCCGGTCGACGCCCTCACCGTCTGCGACGACCTCGAGCGGATCGACGAGCTCGAGGAGGCCGGCGGCGCGGACTACGTGCACTCGCTGCCCGCGGAGGTGATCGCGGCCGGCAACGTCGAGCACTACGCCCGCATCGTCAAGCAGCACGCGATGCGGCGGCGCCTGCTCACCACCGCGCGCGAGATCCAGGACCAGGTCTTCAGCCACACGGGCGACGCGCAGGCGCTGGTCGAGGAGGCCGAGGCCGCGCTGTTCCAGGTCGGCCACGAGGAGGGCTCGGGCGAGATGCGCTCGCTCGAGGACGTCCTGGACGAGGAGGTCGACCGCCTCGAGAAGATCTCGCGCGAGGGCATCGAGTTCACCGGCACGCCGTCGGGCTTCCGCGACCTCGACGAGATCACCGGCGGCTTCCAGCCCGGCAACCTGATCGTGGTCGCCGCGCGGCCGGCGATGGGCAAGTCCGCCTTCGTCACCAACATCGCCGAGAACGCCGCGCTGGACCACGGCAAGCCCGTCGCGCTGTTCTCCCTCGAGATGGCCGAGGCCGAGCTCGCCCAGCGCTTCCTCGCCTCGCAGGCCAAGCTCAACGGCAAGGACCTGCGCCGCGGCCAGGTCAAGTCGGACCGCTGGCCGAAGGTGATGCAGGCCAGCGACAGGCTCTCCAAGGCGCCGATCTTCATCGACGACTCCAGCGACATCGGGGTCCTGGAGATCCGGGCCAAGGCCCGGCGGCTGCACGCCAAGCACGGGCTCGGCCTGCTGATCATCGACTACCTGCAGCTGCTGCGGGCCGACCCCAGCGCCGACAGCCGCGTCGAGCAGGTCGGCCAGATGAGCCGCGGGCTGAAGATCCTCGCCCGCGAGCTCGAGATCCCGGTCATCGCCGTCTCCCAGCTCTCGCGCGCGGTCGAGTCGCGCAACCCGCCGAAGCCGATGCTCTCGGACCTGCGCGAGTCGGGCCAGATCGAGCAGGACTCCGACGTCGTCATGTTCCTCTACCGCGAGGAGTACTACGACCACGAGTCCGAGCGGCAGGGCATCGGCGACGTGATCGTCGGCAAGCACCGCAACGGGCCGGTCGGCGAGGTCGAGCTGGCCTTCCTCAACCAGTACCCCAAGTTCACGAACCTCGCGCGCAACGCCCCCGGCGCGCCGCCGCCCTCGAACGGGTCGGAGTGGTGATGCTGCGACCCGTCGACGACCAGCCGCCCGAGGACAACGCCTGCCCCCTCGGCGTCTGCGACGGCACGGGCTGGGTCTTCGACGACGCCGGCGACGCCGTTCGCTGCGAGTGCGCGGAGCGGCGCATCCGCGCCTCCGCCGGCCGGCGCATGGGCACGGGGGTCCCCAAGCGCTACCGCGGCGTCTCGTTCGACCGCCGCCCGATCTGCGACCTGGACCCCTCCGTGCTGCGCCCCGTCCGCCAGTACGTGCGCGACATCGGGGACAACCTCGACCGCGGCCGCGGCCTGTGGTTCTTCGGCGACGTGGGCACGGGCAAGACGTCGCTGGCGATGCTGGTCTCCCGGGCCGCCCAGGAGGCCGGGCGCTCGGTGGCCATCTACTCCATGCCGCGCCTGCTGGCCGACATCCGCGACACCTACGACCGCGACTCGGGCGGCGCCCCCTACAGCTCGTTCTTCCGGCGGCTGTGCTCGGTCGACCTGTTGCACCTGGACGATCTCGGCGCCGAGCACCGCACCGACTGGGTGCTCGAGCAGCTCTACTCGATCGTCAACGAGCGCTGGCAGGACCAGCGGGCGATGATCGTCACCACCAACGTCGTCGACCTCAACGAGCTGCGCGAGCAGATCGGCTCGCGCACGGTCTCGCGGCTGAGCGAGATGTGCGACGCCCACCCCGTCTTCGGCGCCGACCTGCGCATGACGGCGGGCGAGTAGCCCGCCCTAGACTCGGAACGTCATGCCGGGACTGGTGATAGTCGGCGCCCAGTGGGGCGACGAGGGCAAGGGCAAGGTGGTCGACCTGATCGCCGAGCAGGCCGATGCCGTCGTGCGCTTCCAGGGCGGCAACAACGCGGGGCACACGATCGTCCGCGACGACGAGGTGTTCAAGTTCCACCTGGTCCCCTCGGGGATCCTCTACCCGGGCAAGATCTGCGCGATCGGCAACGGCGTGGTGGTCGATCCGCAGGTGCTCACCGAGGAGCTGGACGCCCTGCGCCGGCGCGGGCTGGACATCGGCGGGCTGAAGGTCTCGGCCAACGCCCACCTGATCATGCCCTACCACCTGCTGCTCGACCACGCGGGCGAGGCCAAGCTGGGCGAGCAGAAGATCGGCACCACCCGCCGCGGCATCGGGCCCTGCTACGCCGACAAGGCCGCGCGGCTGGGCATCCGCGTGCAGGACCTGCTCGACGAGAAGATCCTCAAGCAGAAGATCACCGCCGCGATGGAGCCCAAGAAGCTCTCGCTGCGTCCCTTCGCCAAGGACCCGATGATCGACCTCCACGCGATGGTCGAGCAGTACCGCGCCTACGGCGCGCGGCTCGAGCCCCACATCGCCGACACCGCCCCCATCGCCTGGCGGCTGCTCGAGCAGGACCGGCTCGTGGTCTTCGAGGGCGCCCAGGGCGCGATGCTCGACATCGACCACGGCACGTATCCCTTCGTCACGTCGTCGAACCCCGTGGCCGGCGCCGCCTGCGTGGGCGCCGGCGTGGGCCCCACGGACATCGACCACGTCTGGGGCATCGCCAAGGCCTACGCCACCCGCGTCGGCGCCGGGCCCTTCCCGACGGAGCTCGACGACGAGCTCGGCGACCAGATCCGCGCTGCCGGCGGCGAGTTCGGCACCACCACCGGCCGCGCCCGGCGCACGGGTTGGCTGGACCTGGTGGCGCTCCGCTACGCCGCGCGCGTCAACGGCCTGACGGGCCTGGTGATCACCAAGCTCGACGTCCTCACGGGACTCGAGGAGCTCTGCGTGGCCACGCGCTACACGGCTCCCGACGAGGCCTCGTTCGACGAGTTCCCGTACCACCAGTCCGTGCTCCACAAGGCGCGCGGCGAGTACGTGAGGCTGCCGGGCTGGGACGAGGACATCACCGGCGCTCGCTCACTGGAGGACCTGCCGGCCAACGCCCGCGCCTACCTCGACTTCATCAGCGAGTTCCTGGGGATCCCGGTCGTGATGGTCGGGGTCGGCCCCGGCCGCGACGAGATCATCTGGACAGGGGCGGCCGAGCTGTTGAGCCCGGCCGCCGCTGACCTGTCTTCCTAGTAGCTGGTGTTGTCGCGCGGCGACGCCGATGATCACGAACACGATGAACGAGGATGATGCCGAGCACGAGCAGGGCCGTGCCCACCATGCCCAGGATCTTCCCGGTGGTCGCCATGCCCTTCCCGCCGTAGCGGCCCGGGTTGGACGCGATCGCGTCCTCAGCGCTCTTGCCCTGCCACCACGCGAACGGGGCCGCGAGGCCGCACAGCAGGAGCCCGACGATCCCGAGCACCAGAGCCGGCACCGCGCCGGGAGCGTTCGGCTGCGACGGTCCGGGAGGGCCGCCGTAGCCGGGGCCGGGAGGGCCACCCGGTCCGCCGTACCCGGGCTCGGAGGCCCACCGGGGCTCTGTGGTCCCGGCGGAGGCCCGCCGGGCGACTGCGGTCCACCCGGCGACTGCGGTCCACCCGGGCCCTGCGGTCCGGGGGGAGGCCCGCCGGGCCCGCCGGGCGACTGCGGCCCGGGCGGAGGCCCAGGAGGCCCACCGGGGCCCTGGGGGCCTGGAGGCGGTCCGGGAGGTCCACCCGGCGACTGGGGGCCGGGAGGCGGTCCACCCGGCGACTGCGGCCCGGGCGGAGGCCCGGGAGGCCCTCCGGGGCCCTGGGGGCCGGGAGGCGGTCCGCCGGCGGTCCGCCGGGCGACTGCGGCCCCTGCGGTCCCGCGGGGGACTGGGGGCCCTGGGGCGACTGCGGCCCCTGAGGCGACTGCGGGCCGTTCGGGTCGTCTGGATTCGGCCCGTCGGGGGGTGAGGGATTCATGGAGCTGCTCCTTGTGTGAGTTGAAAGGCCCAGGACAGGGCCAGGACCATCGTTCCGAGAGCCAAGACCGGTCGCGGCCAGCGCAACGGCCGCTCTTGCTTCACCGCTCGCAGCACGACCCAGCCGACCACGGCTGCCGCCAGGGCCACGAGCGGGCCGAGCGGGGAGAAGCGGACGCTGTCGTCGACGTCACCCTGCCCCAGCGCGAACAGGCTGTGGGTGAGCCCGCAGAAGGGGCACGGCAACCCGGTCGCCAGGCGGAAGGGGCACAGGGTGAGGTCGTCGCTGGGCCGAACGTCGGTGGCGGCGCCCAGGGCTACCGCGCCCAGCGACCCCGCGCACACGAAGCCGACCGCAAGCTCCGATCCTCCGACCCTCTCGATGCGCGGACCCTACCCAGACGTGGTCGAGGTGGCTGCTGCCGCCACGATGATGATGATGAGCACGATCACGTAGAGCAGGAACAGCGCGAGGCCGATCGCGACGAGGACCTTCTCGATCGTCTGAGTCGGGCGCTCCGCAGCCGCGCCGCCCGCCCGGCGGTCCCAGAACTCGTTCAGCTTGCTCAGCACGAGCGTGTACATGATCGGCGCGCCGAGGCCGACGAACGACAGGACGATCAGGCCGGCCAGGTAACCGCCGGGTGAGAAGCCGCCCACGCCGGAGCGCTCGCACAGCAGGCTGATGTCCCGCCACAGCCAGTAGATGATGAAGAAGTTGAGGATCGGCACCAGCAGGCCGAGCGTGTGCAGCAGCGCGTCGTCGCGGTAGCCGCCCAGCTCCTGGTCGATCTGCTTGCGCGTGGAGTAGAACCAGTAGAAGCCCCACAGGCCGAAGCTGAGGATGGTGAACAGCCAGGCCCGGCCCATCGGGAACTTCTGGCCGTGGTAGGGGTCGGCCTCGGTGGTCCGGGCGGCCGGAGGCTGCTGGTAGCCGGGCGGCGCCGGCGGCCCGCCGGGCTGAGGAGGCGCGGCCGGAGGCTGCGGGCTCTGCGGCGCCGGGGGGTAGCCCTGCGGGCTCTGCGGGCCGGGAGACTGCGGGCTCTGCGGGCCCGGCTGGGGCGACTGGGGTCCGCCTGGGGGTGGGCCTTGAGGGGGTCCGGAGCTCTCCATGGCGCCACCCTATAGCGGGTTGGGGCGGATCGCCTGTCAGTTGGACGAAGAAAGCACCACGAAGGTGATGCCGATCAGCACGAACAGCACCAGGTACAGGAAGAAGACGACGATCCCGAGGGCGATCGCGACCTTCTCCCCCGTGGTGACCGGCGCATCCACCGCCTGGCCGGCGAAGCGGGCGTCCCAGTACTCGTTGTAGCGGTTGAGGGCCAGGGTGAAGAACACGGGCGCACAGCAGCACCGCCCCCAGCACGTAGCCGACCACCGGGAAAGCCCCTGAGCCCGACCCGCCGGCGCAGCACGCTCAGGTCCCGCCACAGCCAGTAGATGACGAAGTAGTTCGCGATCGGGACGAAGTAGAGGAGCGTGTGCTTGAGCGCGTCGTCGCGCCCGTCGCCCAGCTCGGCGTCGAAGCGCTGGCGGGTGGCGTGCAGCCACCAGACCGCCCACACGCCCCAGGTGATGATCGACCACCCCCAGGCGCGCTTCTGGCTGAACTTCACCCCGTAGGTCTCGACCGCGCCCAGCGGGATCGGCCGGTCCCAGCCGCCGGGCGGCTCCTGCGTCATGCTCATCTGGCTTCGAGGACCTCCTGCTCGCCGGCCCGCAGGAACCGCAGCGCCGAGCGCCAGCGCGCCCAGCAGCGCGGTGGTCACGAGAGCCACCTGCACGCTCAGGATGCCGCGCTCGGTCCAGTAGACGTCCTCGAGCTCGAGCAGCAGCGCCGACTCGTCGAGGGTCAGGCCCATACCCGCGCCGAAGGGGATGGCCAGCTTGGGCTCCAGTGACTCGTTGCGCGTCACGATCGCCGCGCCGCCGGAGATGAAGGCCAGCAGGATCCCCGGGATGTAGTGGTGGATGTGCCGCCGGCCGAGGACCAGGTCGCGGAAGGGGCCCACCGAGCTGCGCGAGCGCAGCATCGAGGTGACCACCCGCGCCGTGATGAACGTGGTGACGAACGAGGCGAGCAGGTTGAACAGCGCGTTCTCGCGGGTGGAGGCCTCGCGGTAGCCGGTCACCACCACCTCGGCGGTCTCGACCACGACCTCCTCGGCGGCGCCGACCAGGTCGTCGGTCTCCTTGGGAAGCGGCGCCGACCCGCGCCGCCACACGCGCGCCACCTCGAAGCCGACCACCGCCGCGGTGGTGACCCCGGCGACCACCCCCAGCGCGACGGTCCCCCTGCCCGCCCGCAGCCCGCCGCGCCTCAAGCGAAGCGCTCCAGCAGGTCCTCGTCCTCCACGTCGCGCACGTGGCGGGCCGGCACTCCCATCACGACCGATCGCGGCGCGACGTCGGCGGTCACCACCGCGCCGGCGGCGACGTAGGCCTCCTCGCCGATCTCCACGCCCGGCACGAGCACGGCGCCGCCGCCCACGCGGCAGGCGCGGCGCAGCGTGGCGCCTCGCAGCGCGAAGTCGGGGCCGTGGCGGCCCATGGTGTCGTCGTTGGTGAGCGTCACGCCGGGCGCCACGAACACCTCGTCCTCGATCGTCGAGAAGGCGGTGAGGTAGCAGTTGCTCTGCACGCGCACGCGCTCGCCGACGGTCACGTCGTTGTCCACCTGCGACCCGCGGCCGATGACGCTGCCGGCACCGATCGTCGCGCGCTCGCGGACGTGCGCCTGGTCGCCGACGACCGCGCCGCCCCGATCCTCGCCCCGGCGACCACCACCGCCCCGGCGCAGACCGTCACGCCCTCGCCGAACACGGCGTCGGCCGCCGCGGCGCCGACGCGGTGGAGCGTGGCCCGAGGGCCAGCGGCTTGCCCACGATCGCGCCGTCCTGGATGCGCACGCCCTCGCCGAGCCGCACGCCGGCGTGGATGACCACGTTCGCCCCGAGCTCGACCGACTCCGGCAGCTCCACCCCCTCGCCGAGGGCGAGCCCCGGGAGCACGGTCAGAGGGCCGCAGCACGCGAGCCCCGCTCGAGGCTCTGCCTGGAGCGCCTCCAGCACGCGCACCACCCGCAGCCCGCTGCGCGCGCCGGAGCGCGGCTCCCGCCGTCGCGCACCCGCTCGAGGAAGTGGCGGCACTCGATCCGCAGCGGCTCCTCGTTCGAGATCCGCGGGCTCATCACGTCGCCCGAGCGCGCGATGTACTCGCCGTAGGACTCGAAGTCCTGGTCGAAGCCCTTGTCGTAGACCTTCACCTTCTGCGCTCAGCGCCATGTCGTCGAAAGTGGCCATCTGCTGCGAGCCGACCACCGTGAAGCGGCGCTCCTTGTGCGGGTCGAGCCAGGACAGGTGCAGGTGCGCGGCCACCCCCGAGGGGAAGCGCAGATAGCCGAAGACCACGTCCTCGACGCCCGAGCGCATGTAGCTCTCGCCCACCGCGCGGCACTCGATCGGGTCCTCGTCGACCAGGCCCAGCACAACCGACACGTCGTGGGCGCCGAGCGACCAGAGCGCGTTCTCGTCGGCGCGCAGCTGGCCGAGGTTGAGGCGGTTCGAGTAGAGGTAGCGGATGTCGCCGAGGCTGCCCGCGGTGACCAACTCGCGGAGCTTCTCCACGCCCGGGTGGTACTCGAGCAGATGGCCGACCATCAGCACGCGGCCCGCGGACTCGGCCGCCTCTACGACCCGCTCGGCGTCGGCGGCCGACTGGGCCAGCGGCTTCTCCACGAAGCAGTGCTTGCCCGCCTCGAGCACCCGCACCGCCAGCTCGGCGTGGGTGGGCACGGGGGTCGCCAGCACCACGGCGTCGGTCTCGGGGTCGGCCAGCAGCTCGTCCAGGTCGGCCGTGACCCGCGCGGTGGGGAAGCTGGGCGCCCAACGCTCCCGGCGCTCGTCGGAGGCGTCGCAGATCCAGCGCAGGTCGGCGTCGGGCAGGCGGTCGAAGTTCCGCGCGAGGTTCGGCCCCCAGTAGCCGAGGCCGACCACTCCGACCCCGACCGCGCGTCACAGACGAACGAGGTTGGGCGCCTCGCGGCCGCGGGTCACGCCGCGGAAGTCGACGACCAGCGGGGCCTCGGCCACGATCCGATCGACGTCCAGCCCCGGATGAGCGGTCACGATCACCACCACGTCCGCGCCTTCCAGCGTGGTCGTCGAGCGGCTCCGAGCTCAGCCCGAAATCGGGCAGCTCGGGCACCGTCTCGTCGTGGTAGACGAGCTCGGCGCCGTCCTCGGCGAGCAGGCGCATGATCTTCAGGGCCGGCGACTCGCGCAGATCGCCGACGCCGGGCTTGTAGGAGACGCCGATGATCGCGACCTTCGACCCGCGCACTGCCTTGGCGTGGCCGTTGAGCGCGTGGGCCACCCGCTCGACGCAGAAGTAGGGCATCTTCTGGTTGACCTCGCCGGCGAGCTCCACGAACGCGGTGGGCATGTCGTACTCGCGCGCCTTCCAGGCCAGGTAGAACGGGTCCACCGGCAGGCAGTGGCCGCCCATCCCGGGCCCGGGGCGGAAGGACATGAAGCCGTAGGGCTTGGTGTTGGCGGCCTCGACCACCTCCCACACGTCGATGCCCATCCGGTCGCAGAGGATCGCCAGCTCGTTGACGAGCGCGATGTTCACCGACCGGAAGACGTTCTCCAGCAGCTTGGTGAGCTCGGCCTCCTCGGGCTTGGAGACCTGCACGATCTCGTCGCACACCTGCGAGTAGAACTCGACCGCGCGGTCGCGGCAGGCGTCGGTCAGGCCGCCGACCACCTTGGGCGTGTTGCGCAGCGTCCAGTCCGTGCGGCCGGGATCGATCCGCTCGGGCGAGAACGCCACGTGGAAGTCCTGCCCGGCCGCCAGGCCCGACTCCTCGAGCAGCGGCACCAGGCGCTCGCGCGTGGTGCCGGGGTAGGTGGTGGACTCGAGCACCACGAGCTGGTTCTGCTGCAGGACCCCGGCCAGCGACGTGGCGGAGCCCACGAGCGGCCCGAGGTCGGGCTCGCGGTTCTCGGTGAGGGGCGTCGGCACGGCGATGACGACCACCTCGACCGCCGCCAGGTCCGCGTAGCGGCTGGTGGGGTGCAGCAGGCCGGCGACCGCCTGCAGGCGCTCGGAGGTGATGTCCTCGATGTAGCTCTCGCCGCGCTCGAGCGCGGCGATCTTGCGCTGGTCGGTGTCGACGCAGACGACCTCGTGGCCCTCCTCGGCGATGGCTACCGCCAGGGGGAGGCCTACGTACCCGAGTCCGATGATTCCCGCTTTCATGGGCGCTCAGTGTAAGCCGCAACCACGTCGCGGACCGCCTCGGCGGCCCGGCCGCCCCCGTAGAGCTCGGGCCGGGGGCCGCCCGGGTGCGAGCGCTCGACCGCCTCGCGGGCGGCCTCGGCGTCCAGGTCGACCAGCGTGTTCCACCCCGCCTCGACGGTCTCGACCCATTCGGTGCTGGGGCGCATCGTCACGCAGGGCACCTGGAGCAGGTAGGCCTCCTTCTGCACCCCGCCGGAGTCGGTCAGGACCGCCTTCGCGGACTCCGCCAGGCGGATGAAGTCCAGGTAGCCCAGCGGCGAGGTGAGCTGCACCGCCCCGGCCAGCCGCTCCCACAGTCCCGCGGCCTCCAGCCGCGCCCGCGTGCGCGGGTGCACGGGCAGGACCACGGGCCTCTCGATGCCGGCCAGGAGCTCGACCAGCGCCGCGAGCCGCTCGGGATCGTCGACGTTGCCCGCCCGGTGGGCGGTGGCCAGGACGTACTCGCCGGGCGTCAGGCCCAGGTCCTCGACCGCGGTGGAGCGCTCGCGCGCCGGCCCGCGGAAGGCCAGCAGCACGTCGGCCATCACGTCGCCCACCAGGTGGCGCTCGCCCGCCGCGCGCTTCGGCCTCCAGGTTGCGCATGGCGGTGTCGGTCGAGCAGAGCAGCAGGTCGCTGGCGTGGTCGCAGAGCACGCGGTTGAGCTCCTCGGGCATGGAGCGGTCGAACGAGCGCATGCCCGCCTCGACGTGCCCCACCGGGATCGCGGCCTGGGCGGCGGCGAGCGTGCCGGCCAGAGTGGAGTTGGTGTCGCCGTAGACCAGCGACCAGGTCGGGGCCCAGCTCGCCCAGCACCGGCTCCAGGGCGCCGAGGATGCGCGCGGTCTGCTCGGTGTTGGTGCCCGAGCCGGCGCCCAGCTCGCGGTCGGGAGCGGGGACGCCGAGCTCCTCGAAGAACACTCCGGACAACTCGTCGTCGTAGTGCTGGCCGGTGTGGACGATGAGCTCCTCCCCGGCCAGCCGGAGTTGGCGTGAAACCGCAGCAGCCTTCACGAACTGCGGCCGGTTGCCGATTATGGTCACGATTCGCATGGGGCTCGCCAAGAAGGTCGTCGGAGGAACGTTGGGGGCGCTGTCACTGGCTTTCGACGCCGTGCGCCATGTGGCCTGGTTCGTGAGCTATCACGTCGACCGAACGGTGCGGGACGCAGACGACGGCGACGCGCCCTAGCGCCCCAGCTCGGACTCGATCTGGGCGCGCAGCGCGGACGCGGCCTTGTCGGTGACCTCGCCGCCCGGGCCGAACTCGCGGTCCTCGATCGCGCCCACGGGCTGGACCTCGCGCGTGGTCGAGGCGAGGAAGG
Source organism: uncultured Thermoleophilaceae bacterium (assembly GCA_963810745.1). Lineage (GTDB taxonomy): Bacteria > Actinomycetota > Thermoleophilia > Solirubrobacterales > Thermoleophilaceae > JACCZR01. The sequence goes on along the minus strand of CAWEOW010000009.1, from coordinate 128,187 downwards.
CCTCGCGGGCCTGCTTGATCTCGTCGGTGGTCACCGCCGTCTCCTGCACCTCCACGAGGTTCATCACCCGGTCGCGTGTGATCGAGGCGAGGATGTGGTCGTCCAGGGGCGGGGTGCGCAGGGTGCCGCCTTCGTCGACCCAGAAGATCGAGGCCGTGGGCGCCTCGAGGACGCGGCCGTGCGGGGTCACCATCAGCGCCTCGTCGAAGCCGCGCTCGCGCGCCACGCGCGAGCAGAGCATGTTGGCCGCGTAGGAGAGCGACTTCACGCCGTCGAGGATGCGCGTGGGCGCGTAGGTCACACAGCCCAGCCGCGGCCGGTCGGCTGAGGGCGGCAGTGGCTCGGTGATCAGCAGCCGGTGGCCGCCCCGGGTGAGGACGATCCGCAGCACCCCGTCGAAGTCCTCGCCGCCGCGCTCGCGCAGCACCTGCACGGCCTCCTCCTCCAGCTCGAGCCGCGGCACCCCGTCGAGCCGCAGGTTCGCGGCGGAGCGCTCGATGCGGTCGAGATGCTCCTCGAGGGCGAAGGGCCGGCCGTCGTAGATCCGGACCACCTCGAACGCCCCGTCGCCGCGGATGAAGCCCTCGTCGGTGACCTCGATCCGGGTCTCGGCCGCGGGCGCTATGTGCCCGTCGAAGCAGGCCAGCTCGGGGTCATTTTTTCTTTTTACGTTTACTAGCTCGCCATCACGCACGACGAGCGACCGCGCGCGGTGGCGAATCGGATTGGTGCACATAGCCCAGAACGGAGCCAGGTCGTCACGATCGAACCACGCGGTCTCGTCGATGTGCCGCAGCGACCGCGCCCAGCTGCGCAGCGAGGCGCCCTCGTCCAGCCGCGCTTGAATCGCTGCACATGTCGCGGTTCTCGACCCACCACACCCGGCCCTCGGCCGGCTCTTCGCGTGGGAGCGGATGCCCGGCGAGGTCCAGGTACATAGCCTGCACCACGTCCATGCCGTCCGCGCCGACGCACTGGCGGAAGTTCGACCCCATGCGCGGGTTCACGTCGAGCATCTTGTAGTGGCCGTCGCGCGGGTCGTAGCGGTAACCGCAGTCGAACACTCCCCGGTAGCCGAGCGCCTTGACGAAGCTACCGGTCACCTCCTCCATCGCCGCGTTGGAGCGAACGTCCCCGTAACACGTGAGCCCGTGCGTATCGGGCACTGGCGCAGCTTCGTCCCACCGGCCCCGAAGACCAGCTCCGAGCTGCCGTCGAAGTAGCCCGTGAAAACCCAGACGGACGCGGAGCTGCCCGGGATGTAGTCCTGGAGCATGATGTTCGGCGCGTCGAAGTCCTCGACGCGATCGTAGGCCTCGTGCGCCTCCTCCGCGCCGCCGACTATGAGCATCCGCAGGCCGTTTTGCTCGTCGAATCGCATGTTGTCGATCGGCTTCAGGACCACCGGGAAGGTGGCGCGTTCGATGGCCGCGTGACCTTCCTCCCGGGTGAGCGGGAACGACGCTGCCGGCGTCGGGACGCCGTGCTCGAGGCACAGCTCGTGCAGGCCGCGCTTGCTGTAGAGCTTGTCGATCAAGCCCGGCGGCTGCCGGGGGAACGTGAACGCTCCGTGCAGAGCGTCGGCGTTCCGCGCCACGAACACCGCCGCGGGCTCGTCGCAGGGCACGAGAACGGGGGGGCCGCCGATTCGGCGCGCCGCCGCCAGCAGGTACTCGAGCGAGTCGGCGTCCGGGGCACGCTCCAGGTCCCACTCGAGCACCTCGGTCAGATAGCGCGACTGGCGACGGGCAGGCGGGGGTCGGCCTGAACGGCGTGGATCGGCACTCCGCGACGCCCGAGGCTGCGGGCTATCCCGACACCGCCGTGGCCCCAGAGCCGGAGTGCGAGGACCGGAGGGTGTGTCGGGCTCATGGCTCCAGCCGCAGCAGCTGGCCCGCCTCGAAGGGGAAGACTCCGCTGACGTCGTCGATCCGGGTGAGAACGAACTCGAGGTCCTCGAGCTGGTCCGTTCGCCGGAGGTAGTCAGCGCTTCGGCCACCCGCGCATGCCTCCACCGGCGCCCCTCGCCACCGCTCTACGAGATCTCGCGTCGTGTCGTCGCCGCACCGGTAGCCCGCCGCGAGGAGCCCGGCGGCGACCTGCGCGCAGCCGAACTGGTCCTCGCGGCGAAAGTCCCCCTTGGTACCGGCGCCGATGACCGCGACCTGGTGATGGTGCTCCACCAGGTGGCGGACCTGTGCGCTCACGTTGCGAAGTCACGCGGCGTAGACGGCGTCGGCGCCGCTCGCCTCGTGGAGCAGGCGCGTGCCCGAGCTCGACAGGAGGACCGCCGGGCGCTCCAGGTCGTCCCTCCTCTCTATCGAGCTGGGGCTGTTCTGCAGCTCGAATCCGGACGGCATCTCACCGGCGACCTCCCCCATCAGCAGCGGATGCTTCAGCGTCCGCGCGGTGGCGCGCGCGGCATCGAGCGACGGGACCGGGAGGCAGCGGCGACCGCTCCAGGCCGCGGTCACCGCGGTGGTCGTAGCCCGCATGACGTCGACGGCGACCACCGCCCAACCGTCCCGGTAGGCACGGGCCGACTCCGGCAGGAAATCCACGACGACCGTCCGCGTCGCGGTCAGGGGCCGACCTCGTCTACGTCAACGAAGCGGATCGAGGGCTTGGCGAACGAGTCGGCGTGCAGCCCGCGACGGTAGATCTCGACTCGCAGAAGCTCCTCCAGCCGGACGTTCGACAGCTGGATCTCGGGGCCGAAGTGGTCGAGCAGTGCGAACTGGCTCGGCTTGTTCGGCGCCTCGAACAGGAGCCGGCCCAGTCCGAAGGCATCCACGAAGCGCTCCGCGGCCCCCATGTCGAAGTTGCCCACCGAGTCGAACAGGCCGATGTCCCGCGCGCTCTCACGCGCCTCGATGACGAGGTAGTGGGCCCCGGCGTCGGCCCAGCCATGGCCCTCGTCGAGGAGCACCTCGATCGTGTCCGGAGTGAACGCGCCGGTGAGCTTGCTCCCGAGCTCCACGTCGAGCCCGAGGCCGCGGTCGGCGGCCATCCCGACGATCTCCGTGGGCGAGAGCTCAGGCTCCGTGAAGCCCTTGGCGCATTCGACCCGCGACGCCCCCAGCGAGGCGCACAGGTCGAGGTACTCCGGCAGCATTTCCTGGTGGACCGCGACCTCGAAGGGCGTGCCGCCGGTCACGGTGGGCACGCCGTGCTCGCTCGCGGCGGCGAACTTGCGACGGGTGGAGCCTTCGTCGGCGATCAGCCAGCCGGCGGTGGAGATCTTGAGCGAGGCCATCAGGTGCGCGCTCTGGCGCAGGTGACTCGCCACGGAGTCCGGGTCGTAGCCCGGATCGAGCGGGCAAGTCAGCGGCGGAAGGGGCCGCACGCCCAGCCGGGCGAGGTAGTCGGCGGTGCTCAGATCACTGATCGGGCCAGCTTAAGACCAGCGGGGCGCGCGTGAGCCGCTTAGGATCCCGCGGTGGTGGTTACCACGTTCGAGCCTGCGCAGGGGCAGGAGCTTCAGCGTCGAAGCGATGCTCTCTTCGGCAGCGCCGCTGCGTACTGGCGGGACGTCTACGACCAGGGCGACCTCCAGGGCCTGATCTATCGCGAGCGCATGGAGGCCGCGCTTCGGTGGCTCGACGAGCTGGGCCTACCCCCCGGGGCGAGGATCCTGGAGGTGGGGTGCGGGGCCGGCCTGGCCACCTGCGAGCTCGCGGCGCGGGGCTTCAGAGTCGAGAGCATCGACTCCAGCCCCGGAATGGTCGCGCTGGCCTCGGAGCGGCTCGCCGCCGAAGGCCTGGCCGGAGCGGCCAGGGTGGAAGCAGGGGACGCACACGATCTGACCTGGGACAACGGGGCCTTCTCGGCGGTGCTCGCCCTGGGCGTGCTCCCCTGGCTGCACACGCCGAAGCTCGGCATCGAGGAGATCGCACGCGTCCTCGAACCCGGGGGTCACGCGATCCTCACCGCCGACAACCGGCTGCGGCTGAGCCTGGTGCTGAAAAGGCCCTTCCTGATGCTGATCAAGAGCAGGCCGCTGGTGCCGTTCAAGCGACTCTGGCGCCGGCTGCGCCGCCACAGCGCCCCCGCGAACCCTGCTGTCCACTGGCGGCACTCGCCCCCGGAGGTCGACTCCATGCTCCGGGACGCCGGACTGGCGCCCCAGCGTCGCACCACGCTCGGGTTCGGGCCCTTCCCGCTGCTCGAGCGGCTCGGCTCGGAACGGCTCGGCCTCCTGCTCCACCGCGCGCTGGGAAGCCTCGCCTCCCGGCACTCGTCACGCCTGCGGGGGTCAGGCTGGCACTACCTGGTGGCCGTCAAGAAGTGACTCCGTCTGTCAGGCGGTGACCGCAGGCCGGTCGGCGGCGACGCCTTCCTCTTCGAGGCGCTTGGCCAGCTCGGTTCGCGACCGGATGCCGAGCTTGCGGTAGCAGCTTCCGAGGTGCGTCTCCACGGTCTTCGGACTGACGAACAGCGAGGCGGCGGCCTCCCGGTTGGTCGCGCCGTCGGCGACGAGCAGCGCGACGAGCAGCTCCTGGGCCGTCAGCTGATCGGAGGCCGGATCCCGCCTGCGCCGGGACCGCTCTCCCGTGGCCGCCAGGTGCCGGCGCGCCTTCTCCTCCCACGGGGTCGCCCCCAGGTGCTCGAAGGTCTCGAGCGCGCGCCGCAGCCATGGGCGGGCATCGGCGCGGCGCCTCGCCCTGCGCAGCCGCTCGCCGAGCGACAGCTCGGTACGCGCGCGCTCGAAGGGCGAGCCGTGGCGTCGATGGAGCTCCAGGGCCCGCTTGAAGTGGTCCTCGAACTCGTCGTCTCCGGCGAGCATTCCGTGGCACCGCGCTGCCGCGGCGCGTGCCCAGAGGCCTCCTGTTCGCTCGGCCCTCTCTTCGAGCACCGCCAGTGCCTCCGCTGCGTCCTCCGGGCGCCCGGCGTTCAGGTAGGCCTCGATCAGATTCGGAGCGGCCTGGGCGACGGCCGGCTCTCCCAGGCTCCGGCCGCTGCCGAAACGCTCGACGAACTCGAGCTGCTCGATGGTCTCGTCCGGCCGGCCCAAGCCGAGCTCGAGCAGGCCCAGGGCCGCCCGACCCAGGTGCCGCATCGACTCGGCCCCGGTCATGTCGACCAGATCGAGCGCCCGGGCCGCGTGCGCTCGGCATGATTCCTCGTTGCCCCGGACCGCCTCGACCTGCGCGAGCCAGACCAGGCTGCTGGCGAGCTCGTTCGTCTGGCCCGTGTCCTCGGCCAGGCGGATCGACTCCATGCCGGCGGCGTAGGCGGCCGCCCAGTTCCCCAGCCGGAACTCGGCGTTGCAGAGGAAGCCCAGAGCCAGCGGCAGGGCGCCCAGAGCGCTCTGGGCGCGGGCCTGAACGACGATGCGCCGCAACATCCGGGCGCCCCGTGCGTCGTCGCCCGCCATGCAGCAGCAGTGCCCGAACCAGGTTCCCAAGTGGATGCCTTCCGACGGTGGCGCGCTGTCGATCAGCGGCTCGGCGCGCACCATGAGGGGATAGCCGGCCTCCCTCTCCCCGAGCATGACCAAGGCGTTGCCGAGCACGAAGCCGCACGTCAGCTCGACCTCGGCCCCGACCTCCTTGGCGATGGAGTGCGCCCTGCGAGCGAGCGACGCCGCCTGCTCCCCCTCGGCCGCCATCATGCAGGCCCAAGCGGCGTCCGCGAGCATCAGAGCGGCCTTGGCGGGGCTGGACTCCTCGACCGCATCGGCGCCCGCCACGAGCATGTCCCGGCTCAGCCAGGGGGAGCCCGCGAGCATCTCGACCCTTCCGCGGGTGTGCTGCATGTCTGCGCGTAGCAGCGGGTCCTCGGTCAGCTCGAGTCCTTCGGCCAGCAGGTCGCCGGCCTCCGCGAGGCTGCCCGCGAGATTTGCGTCGGCCGCGGCCTCTCGGAGCCTGCGCGCACGTTGCTCTGGATCCGGCGTCAGGCGGGCTGCGGCCTTGAGCGCGCTGGTCGCCGCATCGCTCGCTCCGCGGCCGCGGGCGTCGGCCCCCGCCTGCTCCAGTTCGGCGGCCACCTCCTCGTTGGGCTCGACTGCCGCTGCCGCCAGGTGGAGGGCGCGCCTGCCGATCAACTGCGTCGGCGCGAGCGCCTCGGCCAGCGCCCGATGCGCAGCGCGGCGTTCCTGTGACGAGGCCGCTTGGTACGCCGCGGAGCGGGCGAGCGGGTGCGGGAAGATCAAGGCCGATCCGTTGACCGCCACCAGCCCGGCCACCTCCGCCGGCTCGAGGTCCTCCAGGCTCATCCCGAGCTCGCGCAACGCCGGCACGACCTCATCGGTCGTGTTCGACCCGCTGGCGGCGGCTACCGCCAAGGCGTGCTGCGCGCGGGGCGACAACCCGGCGATTCGCCGCTGGAAGCCGCCCTCGATCTGGGGACCCACGGGTAGCGGTTCGGATAGGGCCTCGCGGCCTGCGAGCTGAGCCTCGGTGAGGACGTCGGGGAGCTCGATCAGGGCCAGTGGGTTTCCCCCCGTGGCGTCGATGAGGTGCTCGGCCATCGTCGCGGAGAGCTCCGCCGAGACACGCTCGCGAAGGAGCTGCGCAGCAGCGGCAGGTTCGAGGCCGTCGATGAGCATCTCGGGGAGATCGGTGGGGTCGAACGCGCCGGGGTGGGGCTCGCGGCGCGCGAACATGAGTGCGACGCCCTCTTCGCCGAGCCGACGGGCCGAGAAGATGAGGGCATCCGCAGATGAGCGGTCGAGCCAATGCGCGTCATCGGCCAGCAGCAGCACGGGCGAGTGCTCCGACGCGGCAACGAGCAGGCTCAGCACGGCGGCATAGACCGCGAAGCGGTCGCCGGGGGCCAGGGGCGGCCCACGGCCCAGGCCCGCTTCCAGGGCGGCGCGCTGTGGCGCGGGCAGGGCGTCACTCAGGTCGAGGATCGGCCACAGGGCCTGCGACAGGCCGGCCAGCGCGAGCTCGGCCTCGGTCTCGACGCTCCTGGCCGAGAGCACCGTCATGCCGTCCGCCTGCCGCCGCGCGTACTCGAGCAACGTGCTCTTGCCCACCCCGGCCTCGCCGCGGAGGACGAGCGTGCCGCCCTGTGCCCTGCCGTGCCCCCTCGATGAGTGCGTCGATCCGGGCGCACTCGGTTTCGCGGCCGAGCGGCATCTTCCCATTCTAGAGCGGTTTCACCCCCGCGAATAGTGCCGATATCAGGGATCTCCCCGATGCGAAGGCGCCCCGGAACGCGGACGATGGCTGCCATCCCCGAGCGACCTCGCCGAGGCCGCCGGAACTTCGAACGGAGGCATCATGCCCTTCCGGATCCCCCACCGTGGCGGCGTCGCCATCTCGGTCATCGCCGCGTCCCTCATTGCTCCCGCCGCCGCCTCGGGCGCCGTCCCGGTCAGGAAGGGCGTCTACCGAGGCGCCACCTCGCAGTCGCGCACAGTTGAGCTGAGGATGACCCGAAGCGTGCGGCGGCTGGACTCGCTGGTCGCCGATCTGCGCACCAGCTGCGGGCGAGTAGGAAGGGTGACCCTGTTTGCGGGGACGTTCGACCTGCGGGTTTCGCCGGGCGGGCGCTTCCGCGGGACCGACTTCGACTCCGACCTGGCCGACGTCGGGCCCTTCATCGAGAACGGGAGACGGCACAACCTGTTCGACGTGACGCGCTACGACTTCAGCGGGCGATTCGTGTCGAGGCGGCGGGCGCGCGGCCAGTATCGGGCTCGCAGCCTGTTGCTCGACCGCGACAGCTTCACGAACGAGGGCGCCCTGGATCGCTGTGACTCGGGCCTCGTGTCCTGGAGCGCCCGGCTGCGGAGGCGCTGATGTCCGCGACAACGGAACAGTCAGCCGACCTCCGGGTAGCGCCACCGACTGAGCTGCCGGCTCAGCCGTCGCCGGTGGCCATCGAGCCCCGAACCAGCCGCAAGGCAAAGTGGGCGCTGGCCAGCGGGATCGCCGGCATGTTCGTTCTGGCGCTCCTGTTCTCGACGGTGGCAATCGCCCTCGGGGTCGTGGCCAAGAACGAGATCGACCGCGACCCCGAGCTCGAGGGGCGGGGCAAGGCCGTCGCCGCGATCGTGCTCGGAGTAATCGGGCTCGTCGTCTTCGCGGTCTGGATGACGGCGCAGGTGGCGACCTCATGACCCGCCCGCTGATCGGCATGCTGGGGCTCGTCCTCGCGCTGACCCTCGCCGCACCGGCGCCCTCCTGGGCACGTGCCGGGGGCGGGGGTGGCGGGGGCGGCTTCGGAGGTGGCGGCTTCGGAGGCGGGCCGGGCCCCGCGAACCGGCCCTACGGCAGCAGCGGCGGCCTGCCGGGCGAGGCCCTGTGGGTGCTCATCCCGGTCTTCGCGGTCGGCTCGCTGGTCGTCTTCGGACCCGATGTGGCCTCTCGCTACGCGCGCCGCCGAGCTCGGCTGCTCGAGGCCAGGACGGTGCAGCAGATGAGGACCGATCACCCCGCCGGCCTGCCGGAGTTCGTCGCCCTGACCGATCGGGTCCGGCTGTGCTTCTTCAAGGTGCAGGATGCGTGGAGCAGTTGCGACGTCCGGATGTCACGGCCCTTTGTCTCCGACACCCTGTACGAGCGTCACCGGTCCCAGCTCGAGAAGATGAGGCGCCGGAACCTCAAGAATCGGATCAAGGACCTGGCCGTCAGCGACATCAGGGTGGTGCGGCTGGAGAGGGATGCGGACGGGAAGGCGGCGCGCTGCGCGGCTCGCATCGAGGCCTCGGCGCGTGACTGGGTCGCCGATCTCGGGCGGGGAGTGGTGGTTGACGGCGACCCGGACGAGAGCAGGAGGTTCGTCGAGTACTGGAGCTTCTCCCATCACCCCAAGAGCGGCTGGGTGCTCGATGAGATACGCCGGCGAGACTGGGGCCTATGGGCCGTGAAGGACTCGAACCTTCAACCTTGAGATTAAGAGTCTCCTGCTCTACCAGTTGAGCTAACGGCCCCGAAGGGGCGAGAGTCTATTCCGCGCTGGAGGCCACCGACGAGAGCGCCTCGTCGCGTGTTTCGTGGATGGGGAAGACCCGATCCAGGCCCGTGATCTCGAAGATCTTGGTGATGTTCTGGTCGCTGCAGACCAGGGCCAGCGAGCCGCCGGCGGGGCGCAACCGCTTCACGCCGCCCACCAGCACGCCGAGCGTGGTCGAGTCGATGAACGTGGCGTCCGAGAGGTCCACCACGATCTTCGTCTTGCCGTTCTCGATCAGCTCCACCAGGCGCTCCTTGAATTCGGGCGCCGTGTAGAGATCGACCTCTCCGCCCAGCTGGATCACGTGGGTCTCGGAGTCGATCTCCTCGTCCTGGATGTTGAAGTTCACTGCTCTCCTCGTCCGCTGCTTGACCGGGGCGGGATTGTAAGCGCGCTCAGCCGCCGGGTGCGGGGACCGGCGCCTGGCCGCCGCCTTGGGCCCCGCCCGAGCCGCCCTGCTGCTGCGGCTGCTTGGCTTGCTTGACGGCCGCCTCCGCCTGCTTGCGCTGGGACTTGGGGGCCAGCTCGACGACCTTGTTCCCCGCCAGGTCCGCGGTGCGCGTGTCGCCCGCCAGGGCCGCGTACTGCACCAGCCGCAGGTAGGCCTGGGGGCTGGGGTCGGCCTCGGCGATGATTCGTGCCGCCCGCTCGGCTTCCTTGGGTTTGTTCAGGGCCGTCGGGTCGTAGATCTGCAGGGCCACCGTGGCCAGCGACGGGTCCGGCTTCTCGGGGTTCGCGTCCAGGTAGTTCTCCCACGCGCGGCCGGCGGCGCCGAGCGCCGGCTTGGCCGAGGCCGGGAAGCCCGACTGGTTGGGCGAGCCCTCGCTGCCCGCCAGCGAGTAGTTGTCGCGGACCAGGGCCTTGAGGATCGCCTGGTTGCGCGGGTCGCGCTTGAGCTTCTCGTTGTTCTGCTCGATGCGCTTCTCGATCTGGCTGTTGCCGTTCCCGCCGCCGCCGTCGCCGGAGAAGATGTCGAACACGCCGCCGGAGACGTCGCTCCCGACGCCGAACAGGACAAGCCCGCCGCCCATGAGGATGGCGAGCGTGAGATAGGTGGCCTGCACCACCCGGCGGCGCTTGCCTTGAAGGTCGAACAGCATGGCCGAAGCCTCAGGCTAGCTAGTCGTCTTCCACCGGCTTCGGTGCACCGGTGAACGAGGCCAGCAGGATCGAGAGCTCGTAGAGCAGGTACAGCGGCACCGTCTCCAGCAGCATCGTGACCGGGTCGATCGTGGGCAGCAGCGCCGCCACCACCGCGCACGCGAGGAACGCGTAGCGGCGGTTCTTGCGCAGCTTCTTGGGCGTGGTGAGCCCGGCGCGCACGGCGATCACGATCCCCACGGGCAACTGGAAGCCCATCCCCATCGCGGCCATGGTCAGCGTGACGAACGAGTAGTAGTCGCGAGCGCGGACCTGCGTGTTGTAGATGTCGTCGTTGAAGCTGAGCAGGAAGTCCAGCGCCGGCGGCAGCACGACGAAGTAGCAGAACACCACCCCGCCGATGAACAGGAACGGGACCAGCAGGAGCATCGGCGTCGCGATGCGCCGCTCCTCGGGGCTGAACGCCGGCAGCACGAAGGCGTAGATCTCGTAGAGGATCACCGGCAGGGCGAGCAGGATCGCCGCGTAGGCCGAGTTGGTGAGCGTGGTGGTGAACGCCTCGGTTACGCCGAAGGTGATCGGCTCCGGGATGTTGCTCGGCAGCGGATCGGTGACGATCTCCAGGATCCGCTTGCTCTGCCAGGCGGCGAAGCCGAACGCGACCCCGAAGGCGGCGAGGGAGACGAACAGCCGCGCGCGGAGCTCGCCCAGGTGATCGACGACCGACATGCGGTCGTCGTGGCTGGCTACGGGGCGGCGGCGCGGAACGCCCCGCCGGGCCCGGGGCTCGCTAGCCATCGTGCGGGCGGCTCAGGCTGGCGCGGACAGGCCGCGCTGACGGCACGATGGCCGTGGTCTCATCCAGAGCTACGGTCGCCCGCGGCGGCGGGCTGCTTGCTCTCGGACCGGCTGACGTTCTCCGACGAGCCTTCCTCGATCTCGTCGTGCTCCTTGCTCTTGCCGGTCACGGAGTCCTTGAACTCGCGCATCCCCCTGCCCATCGAGCGGCCCAGGTCGGGCAACCGCTTCGGGCCGAAGATGATCAGGACGATTACGAGGACGATGATGATCTCTACGGGGCCGATGTTCGGCATAGAGGCTCCAAGGTTGGACGGCTACAGACCATGGTAGCTGCGGGCGGGGCGCCCGCTTGGATCACCGGCGCTCGAAGTTGAGGTAGAAGCGGCTGGCCGTGGGCTCGGTCTGGCCCTGGTACTTGGAGCCGGTCTCCCCGCTCCCGTAGGGCCGGTCGACGGGCCCGTCCATGCGCATGAAGGAGATCTGCCCGATCGGCATGCCGTGGTAGATCGTGATGGGGAGGTTCGCGACGTTCGACAGCTCGAGCGTCAGGTTCCCCGAGAAGCCGCTGTCCACGAAGCCGGCGGTCGAATGGATCAGCAGCCCGAGGCGGCCCAGCGAGCTCTTGCCCTCGAGCCGCGCCACCAGGTCGTCGGGCAGCGTGACCCTCTCGAGCGTCTGGCCCAGCACGAACTCGCCGGGGTGCAGGATGAACGGCTCGTCGCCGTCGACCTCGACCTTCTCGGTCAGGCCCTCCATCGGCTGGCGCACGTCGATGAACGGGTAGCGCGCGTTGTGGAAGACCCGGAAGCTGCGGTCCACGCGCACGTCGACGGACGACGGCTGGATCAGCCCGGGATCGAAGGGATCGACCACGATCCGGCCCTGGTCGATCTCCTCGCGGATGGTGCGGTCGCTGAGAACCACGCGCGCGGAGTCTATGACGCGCTCAAGTCGCCCCCGTCTCTGCCGATATCGGAGACAACATGGACGGCGAGGCCCAGCACCAGGTCAAGAAGGTGGTCCTGCCGAGCGGCAAGACCATCGAGGTGGTGCTCTTCCCCGAGCGCTCCGCCGAGACCGACCCCGACCGTGGTCGAGCCCGAGCAGGACCTGAGCGTCTGCGTGGCCTGCCAGTGCCGGATGGTCTACCCCGCCGAGTGGCAGGAGGCCGGGCCGCAGAACTGGTCCGTCGTCCTGTGCTGCCCCAACTGCGGATACGAGCGCGAGGGCGTCTTCACCCAGGAGACCGTCGAGAGCTTCGACGAGCAACTCGATCAGGGCGCCGACGTCTTGGGCCGCGACTACAAGCGCCTGCTGCGCGCCAACCTCGCCGAAGAGATCGACCGCTTCGTCGAGGCGCTGCGCGCCGGCGCGATCCTCCCCGAGGATTTACTAGGCGTAGCGCTCCACGACGCCGTCGGCCACCAGGTCGAGGGCGCGGCGGCGGGACTCCGGCAGCTCGAGGCCGGTCAGGGCCGCCTTTGCCTCCGCGACGTGGCCGAGCGCCTCGGCCCGCACGTCGCCCAAGCGCGCCGGAGGTGGCGATGTGGTCGCATACCGCGGCGGCGCGGGCCGGGCCGGTCACCGCCTGGCGCAGGTCGAGCGCGGCCAGCTCGGTGTCGCGCCGCGCGCGCCAGGATGAGCGGCAGCGTCACGGTGCCGTCGAGCAGGTCGGCGCCGCGCGGCTTGCCCGTGCGCTCCGGCGGGCCCGGAGACGTCCAGGACGTCGTCGAGCAGCTGGAAGGCCAGGCCGATGCGATCGCCGAAGCGCCCCAGGGCCTCCGCCGCCTCCGGCTCGCCGCCCAGCAGCGCGCCCATGCGGCAGGCGGCCTCGAACAGCGTGGCGGTCTTCAGCCGGCAGCGCTCCAGGTAGCGCTCGGGCGTCACGTCGGTCGACCAGGCGTCGGCGCGCTGCATCAGCTCGCCGCGCACCAGCCCGTCGGAGGCCGAGGACAGCACGCGCACGGCCTCGGCGCTGCCGGTGGTCGTGAGCTCGGCGAACGCGCGCGAGAAGAGGAGGTCCCCGGTGGCGGTGGCCGCCTCGCGGCCGCCGGTGCTGAAGACCGTGGGCCGGCCGCGGCGCAGCTCGGCGCGGTCGAGCACGTCGTCGTGCACCAGCGTGGCCATGTGGAGCAGCTCCACGGCCACCGCGGCGGGCAGGGCGGGCTCGCCGTCGGAGGCGCAGAGGAAGACGAGGAGCGGGCGCAGCCGCTTGCCGCCGGCGGACAGCGTGCCCGAGGCGTGGGCGCTCAGGTCCGCGCCGTGGCCCTCGGCCACCTCGGCGAGGCGGCTCTCGGTGCGGTGCATGAGGCGCGAGAGCTCGACGCCGCCCGCCTCCAGGACCGGAGCGAGCTCCGCGGGCGTGCTCACCGCACCGTCCCGTGGTGCAGCGCGATGATGCCGCCGGCGGTGAGGATCCAGCCCACGTCGCGCAGGCCGGCCGCGGCCATCTGCGCCGCGAGCCCCTCGGGGGCCGGGAAGCGGCGCACCGAGCTGGGCAGGTAGTCGTAGGCGTCGGGGTCGCCCGCCACGCGGCCGAGCTGGGGCACGACCCGGTCGAACCACATCCGGAAGAACCACGACAGCGGCGGGCGCTGGGGCGTGGTGATCTCCAGCACCACCACGCGGCCGCCGGGCCGCACCACGCGCGCCATCTCCCCCAGGCCGCGCCCCAGGTCGTCGAAGTTGCGCGCTCCGAAGCCCACCGTCGAGGCCACGAACTCGTCGTCGCCGAACGGCAGCTCCAGCGCGTTGCCCGAGCGCCACTCGATCGACGGCTCCTTCTGCGCGCGCGAGGGCCAGCATCTCCTCGGAGAAGTCCAGGCCGGTCACCTCGGCGCCGCGGTTGCGGAGCTCGATGGCGAGGTCGCCGGTCCCGGTGGCCACGTCGAGCGCGCGGTCGCGCGGCCCCACCCGCGCGAGGTCGGCCGCGCGCGAGCGCCAGCGGCGGTCCAGGCCCGCGGTCATCACCGCGTTCATCCGGTCGTACACGCGGGCGATGCGGTCGAACATCGCCTGCACCTGGTTCTCGGGGAGCGTCCCCGAGCTCACGCGATCAGCCCTACTGCTGCTCGGACTTCAGCGACGCGACGTAGTCGACGAGCTTGTCGAACTGCTCCGGGTTCTCCTTCTGGAGCGTGTCGTACTTCGGCATCGGCGAGGTGGGGTTCACCAGGGTGCGCGCGATGGCGTCCGGGCCGAGCCGGTCGCCGATGTTGGTCAGGGGCGGACCGAGCGTGTTGCCGTTCTCGCCGATCTTGTGACAGCCCAGGCAGCCTGAGGAGGCGGTGATCTCCTTGCCCTCCTGGAACTGCGGCGAGGTCGCGAGCTCGATCTCCGTGGGCGCGCCGGCCAGCGCGCCGAGCACCGTCAGGTAGGCCATGGCGGCGATCGTGGCCACGCCCGCCGTGGTCGCGATCGGGCGACGCAGCGGATGCCGCTCCGGCCCCCGGTCGATGAAGGGCAGGATGATCAGCAGGATCATGCAGATGGTGGGGATGCCGATCGTGGCCAGGAAGACCAACGCCGGCGGCTTGACCACCCGCAGCAGCTCGAAGAGGAAGAAGAAGTACCACTCGGGCCGCGGCGTGTAGGTCGTGGTGGTCGGGTCGGCGCGGGGGCCCAGCTCGGCGCCGAAGAGGATCGCCATCAGGATGATGACGCCGAGGACGATGCACGCCATGGCCCCGTCCTTGTAGACCGCGTAGGGGAAGAACGGCTTCCCCTCGCCCTTCAGGACCGAGTACTCGCGGAGGTACTGCTCCTTCTGGCGTGCGTCCACCTAGATGGCCTCTTCGTGGAGCTTCTTCTTCTCCGCCTTGACCCACGGCGGGGCAGTGGTGCCCAGCTTGGTCACGAGGTAGATGTGCGCCCCGATCAGCGCGGCGATCAACCCCGGTATCAGCAGCATGTGGATGGCGTAGAAGCGCGACAGGGTCGCCTGGCCGAACTCCGCGCCACCGCGCAGGAAGTCGGCGAGGTAGGGGCCCATGACCGGTCCGGAGGCGTTGATGTTCACGCCCACGACGGTGGCCCAGAAGGACCGCTGGTCGAAGGGCAGCAGGTAGCCCGTGAAGCCCATCGCCATGGTGAGGATGAGCAGGACGACGCCGATGACCCAGTTGATCTCGCGCGGGTACTTGTAGGCGCCGAAGAAGAACACGCGGCCCATGTGGAGGAAGATCAGGATGATCATCACCGTCGAGCCCCAGCGGTGCATGCCGCGCACCAGCTCGCCCAGGAAGACCTCGTTGGTGATGTGCGACGCCGAGTCGTAGGCGCGCGAGGGATCCGGCTCGTAGTACATGGCCAGGAACACGCCCGTGACCGCCTGCGAGACGAAGGCGAACATCGTCGCCGAGCCCAGCGTGTAGAACCAGGTGTTGCCGCGCGGCGTCTTGCGGTAGAGGAAGCCGCGCAGGAAGGGGCTCAGGCCCGTGCGCTCGTCGACGTAGCCGACCGCCGCCGCCGCGCCCTCGACCGTGACGTCCTTGGCCTTCTCGGGAAGGCCCGGCTCCTTGGTGGTGGTGCCCCCGTTGCGGCCCGGCGCGCCGTTGCCGTTGCCTGTGCCGTTGCGGCCCGGGCGAGGCGGTGCGGGGCGGAGGAACTTGGGAAGCGGCGGAGAGGGAAGCTTCATGTGGTGGGCCTCGAGGGGTAGAGATACTGCCAGAGCCCGTCCAGGTGGTTGGAGGGGTCACGCGGCTTGAAGCGCTCGAGCTTGGAGTTCAGCGAGAAGCGGTCACCGATCTCGACGCGGCCGTCGCGGACGCGGTTGTAGAAGCGGTCCAGCGGGCGCACGGGCGGGCCGCCGGCGACAGCGCCCTGGCTGTCGTAGACGCCGCCGTGACAGGGGCAGACGAAGCGCTGCGAGGCCTGGATGTAGCGGACGGGACAGCCCAGGTGCGCGCAACGGGTGGAGATGGCCACCATCGGCAGCGGCTCCACGCCTTCCTTGTCGCTGGGGCTCTTGTCGTTCGGCAGGGCCTTGCGCACGTAGATCGTGGTCTTCCCGGCCTCGCCGATCTCCGGGACGATGTTGATCACCCGCGGCACGTAGGTCTCGGTGTTGAAGTCCCCGACCGGGCCGACGTCCTGCCACTGATCGGGCTCGGAGTCCTCGAACAGAGGGCCGACGGCGAAGCCCAGGGCGGGGAGCCCGAAGGCGGCGGAGGCGATCCCGCCCACGGCGAGCGCGCCGCCGGTCATCAGGCCTCGGCGGGTCATCGTCTCGCCCTCGAACGCGCCGGCGACGTCGCGGTCCGCGGTGTAGCGCGACTTGCGCCTGCTGCTCTGTCCTCGACGGTCGGCCACGGCTGGTCAGAAGAATACGAGTACGCCGCAGAAGTCGCCGAGGCAGTTCACGCCAACCGCTCCTCGCTGGCGGCCCAGGCCCGCTCCGCGGTGACCGGCTCCCCCGCAGACTGGGCCCGCGCGCAGGCGGTGATGAGGTCCGCCAGCTCGGCCACCGCCTCGAGGTCTCCTTCCTGCGCCAAGCGGGACAAACCCAGGGCGTAAAGGGCATCTCCGCCCAGCAGGCGGAGGTCGTCGTCGAGTTCCGCGAAGGCTCGCGGGGTGCCGTAGTGGAGCTCGTAGGCCTCCCTCACGGCCTCCAGCACGAAGGCTCGTGTGCGATTGGTCACACTGGCAAAGCGGCTGGCGCCGGGCTCGGCCACGGCGTGCTCGGCGAGGGCCGGATCGACTGCGTCGGCCAGCTCGCTCAGGGGGCTCACGACAGTGCCTCGGCGGCTGCCTCGACGGTCCTGTCCACGTGCTCGTCGGTGTGGGCGAGCGACGGGAACCAGGCCTCGAACTGCGACGGGGGCGGGTACACGCCGCGGGCGAGCAGGCCGCGGCAGAAGGCGGCGTGCGTCTCGCGGTCGCAGGCCTGGGCGTCCTCGAAGCTCGTGACCGGACGCTCGCTGAAGAAGACCGTGAGCAGGCCCGGCGCGTGGGCGATCTGGACCGGCACGTCCAGCGCCTGCCCCAGGCCGTCGGCGAGGCGTCGCGTGGTGGCGGCCAGCTGCTCGTAGGCCGCCGCGTCGAGCAGGCGCAGGGTGGCCAGGCCGGCGGCGGTGGCCAGCGGGTTCCCGGACAGCGTGCCTGCCTGGTAGACGTCGCCCGCCGGCGCCACCCGCTCCATCAGCTCGCGCGGGCCGGCGTAGGCCGCGGCGGGCAGGCCGCCGCCGATCACCTTGCCGAGGATCGTCAGGTCGGGGGTCACGCCGTCGCGCTCCTGGGCTCCGCCGCGGGCGACGCGGAAGCCGGAGATCACCTCGTCGAAGACCAGCAGGGCGCCGCTGCGGTCGGCCAGCTCGCGCAGGTGCCGGAGGAATCCTTCGGCGGGCGGGACCAGGCCCATGTTCGCCGGCAGCGGCTCGGCCAGGATCGCCGCCGGCTGGTGCTCGGCGGCCGCGCGCTCGACGCGCGTCGAAGTCGTTCCAGGGCACCACCACCGTGTCGGCGGTGACCGTCTCCGGCACCCCCGGGCTCCCCGGGATCCCCTGCGTCGCCACGCCGGAGCCGGCCTCGGCCAGCAGCGCGTCGGAGTGCCCGTGGTAGGCGCCGGCGAACTTGACCAGCCGGTTGCGGCCGGTCGCCGCGCGGGCAAGGCGCACCGCGCTCATCCCGGCCTCGGTGCCCGAGGACACCAGGCGCACCATCTCGGCGCTCGGCACGCGATCGGTCACCTCCGCGGCCAGCTCCACTTCGGCCTCGGTGGGGGCACCGAAGCTGGTGCCCTTGCGGGCGGCCTCGGTAACCGACTCGACCACCTTGGGGTGCGCGTGCCCGGCGACCAGCGGGCCCCAGGACATCACCCAGTCCACGTAGCGGTTGCCGTCGGCGTCGGTCAGCTCGGCGCCGTCACCGGCAGCCACGAACAGCGGGTCGCGCCCGATCGAGCCCATGGCCCGCACCGGAGAGTTGACGCCGCCGGGAAGAAGGCCGGTCGCGCGGGCGTACAGCTCCGCGCTCTTGTCCTCTACGCGTACTGCGCTTCCCACTCTTTGTGGGCGTCGGTGAAGTAGAGGAGGCGGATCTTCTTGAACTCGGTCGAGGAGTAGAGCGTCCTGCGGTCGTGGATGCCGCTGAAGTCGGCGATCGACTCGAGGATCGCGTCGCACTCCTCCTTCGAGCGCCCGTGGGCCATGGTGAACACGGAGTAGGGCCAGTCCTCGTAGGTCGGCCGCTGGTAGCAGTGCGAGATGCCGCGGAAGGCGGCCATCTGCGGAGCGAGCTCCATGATCTGCTCCTCGGGGATGTTCCACACCCCCATGCCGTTGGCCGAGAAGCCGGCCCGGCGGTGGAACAGGATCGCCGCCACGCGGCGCAGCGCCTTGCGCTCCTTCATCGACTCGAGGTGCTCGAGCAGCTCGCCCGTGCTCACGCCGATCTCCGCGGCGGCGGGCGCGTAGGGCTCGGACACGACGGGCATGTCGCCCTGGAGCGTGCGGATCACGGCGTAGTCCATGTCCGACAGCTCGATCGCGTCGGGCTCCTTGGGGTCCTCGGCCACGCCGGCGCTGGCCAGCGCCTTGGTGTCGCCCTCCATCTCGAGGTCCATACGGATCTTGAACAGCTTGAGCGTGGGCAGCTGGCGGACCGACTCGGCGCCGGTCAGCTCCTGCAGCACCTCGAGCGTGCCCTGCAGCCCGAGCTTCGAGTCGGGCTCGGTGGCGATCGTGAACCACATGTTGAAGTCGTGGTCGCGCAGGTAGTTGTGCGAGACGCCCGGGTGCGAGTTGACGATCTTGGCCGCCCGGTGCGGGTACTCGGCGTCCACCTTCGCCGCCACCAGCATCGAGCTGTAGCCGAGCACGCGCGTGTCGAAGATCGGCGTGATCTGGCGGATGATCCGCTCGTCCAGGAGCCGCTGGGTACGGCTGAGCACCTCGGCCTCCTCGATGCCCGCCTCCTCCGCGACGCGCGCGAACGGGCGTGGCTCCAGCGCGAAGCGGCCCTGCAGCAGGTTGAGGAGCTGGCGATCGATGTCGTCCAGCGGCACGGCTGAGCCCCCGGTGCGGGAGCGGACCTTCACTGAAGCCACTGGGCGGCCTCCTTCGCGTGGTACGTGATCACTACGTCCGCGCCGGCGCGGCGGATGGCGGTGAGGCCCTCGAGCACGGTGGCGCGCTCGTCGAGGTAGCCCGCCTGCGCGGCGGCCTTCACCATCGCGTACTCGCCGCTCACGTTGTAGGCGGCGACCGGAACGCGGGTGGCGTCCTTCACGCGGCGGATGACGTCGAGGTAGGGAAGCGCCGGCTTGACCATGACCATGTCCGCGCCCTCGTCGACGTCGAGCAGCGCCTCGCGCACCGCCTCGTCGGCGTTGGCCGGGTCCATCTGGTAGGTGCGGCGGTCGCCGAACGCGGGCGCCGAGTCGGCGGCCTCGCGGAACGGCCCGTAGAAGGCGGAGGCGAACTTCGCCGAGTAGGCGACGATCGGGACGTCCTTGCCGTCCTCGGCGTCGAGCTGCGAGCGCAGCGCGCCGACGCGGCCGTCCATCATGTCGCTGGGGGCCACGGCATCCGCGCCCGCGTGCGCGTGCGAGATCGCGGTCTTGGCCAGCAGCTCCAGGGACACGTCGTTGTCGACCGTGCCGTCCTCGCGCACCACTCCGCAGTGGCCGTGGCTCGTGTAGGCGCAGAGGCAGACGTCGGTGATCACCACCAGCTCGGGGTGGGCGTCCTTGATCGCGCGCACCGCCAGCTGGACGACGCCCTCGTCGTCGTAGGCGCCGGAGCCCTTCTCGTCCTTTTCGGCGGGGACGCCGAACAGGAGCACCGCCGGTACGCCGAGCTCGTGGGCCGTCCCGGCCTCCTCGACCGCGTGGCTGATCGACAGCCGCTCCACCCCGGGCATCGCCTCGATCGGGGTGCGGCTGTCCTCCCCCAGCTGCACGAACATGGGCAGCACGAGGTGCGAGGGCGTGAGCTCTGTCTCGCGCACCATGGCGCGCAGGAGCCCGGTCTGCCGCAAGCGGCGCATGCGGGTCGCGGGAAAGGCCATCCGATGGCAGTGTAGGCCCGGTGAGGCGCCTTTCCGCACTGGCGGTGCTGGCCCTGCTGAGCGGCTGCAGCGTCGACGTCAACAACGACGATCAGGCCAAGACCGTCACCCAGCCGGCACCGGCGACGGTGACCGAGCGAACCGTCGAGAAGCAGGCCCCGCAGCGCGAGCAGTCCGACGGGGACGACGCCGTGCCGAGCGGCGGGAGCCTCGGAGAGGCCCAGCAGCGCGTGCGCGCCGAGGGCTTCGACCCCGTGGATCCCGGGACCTACAAGTCCGGCTCGACGCTGCGGGTGTTGCTCGGGGTGAAGTCCGGCTCGGCCACCTCCTACAACCAGCAGGCCTTCTTCTTCGTCGGAGGGCGGTACCTGGGAACGGACACGAAGGACGTCAGCGCGGGGATCAGGTACGAGGGGCAGACGGACGACACCGTGACCCTCGCGTACGCGCTCTACGAGCCCAACGACCCGAACTGCTGCCCCAAGGGCGGCACCGCGCGGGTGCGCTACCGCTGGAACGGATCGCGGCTGACGCCGCTCGACCCCATCCCGCCGGAGAGCCCGAACGCGTCCGGCAGCCGGCGTTAGCCACTTGTCTGCCGAGGTACCCTGATTGGCGCAGTCGACATACAGGGACGTTCCATGCCGTATCGATACTGCGGCCGCTGCGAGACCGTCTTCTACTCGGCCGTGAGCTACACGCGCTTCGAGCGCTGTCCGAACTGCGACGGGCCCCTGCGCCGTCCCCCCGCGGATCAGGAACCGCCTGCCCGAATACCCACCGGGCGCTTCGCCCGCCGTCGCCTCACGCGAAGCGGCGGAGCCCCAAGCGAGCCAACCCGCCGAAGGCCAGGGTCAGCACCACCAGGTGGATGAGCGGGCCGGCCAGGCTGCCCGAGCCGTTCAGGGCGGCATCCATCGCGTCAAGGCCGGGCTTGAAGGGAAACAGCGCCGAGATCCCCCGGGTCAGGTCGTAGAGCAGCGGCGCCACGGCGCCGGAGGGCACCAGCGCCAGGAAGGCGAGCGGCAGGCCAAGCATGAAGGCCAGCAGCGAGGCGGCGCGTACCTCGCGCGCGAGCGCGCCTATGGCCAGGCCGAGCGCCGCGAAGCCGAGCGCGGCGAACGCGGCCGCCACCACCCACAGCGGCGCGCGGCCCCAGTCGAGGTCCACGAACAGGCCCAGGCCGGCCAGCATCAACAGGGCGACCAAGAGCGAGCAGACCGCGGCCAGGCCGGCCTTCTCGGCCAGAAGCCCCACCGGCGAAACCAGCCCCCGGACCAGGCGCCCGAACGCGTTCTCCTCGCGCTCGCCGGCCAGCACGCCCGCCGCGAGCAGCACCGTGATGAACATCAGCGTCACGGTCACCGCCAGGGCGATCGCGAACGAGCTCAGCGAGGTCGAGCCGCCCTTCACCACCTCCGGCTTGACCTTGATCGGCTCGCCCACGGCCCCCAGCACCTCGTCGGAGAAGGTGAGGTTCTCCTGGGCGAGCTTGGCGAAGCTGATCACCTCGTCCACTCGCGACCGCAGCCGCCCCGGAGGCAGATCGGCGCGGGCCTGGCGCAGGATGCGCTCCGACTCCTCAAGGCCGAGCACCTCGTAGTCGCGGCCGAGGAACCGGTAGTCGCCGCCGCTGCGGATCAGCTCGAGCAGCGACACCGCCTCCTTCGCGATCCGGCGCGTCAGCGCCGCGTTGGCGATCTGCACCTGCGACCGGATCGTGTTCTCCACGTACTCGCGCTTCGCCGGGTCCTCGGCGTTGTAGAGCACCTCGATCTCGCCGGAGGAGATGCCGCTGCGCAGCTTGTCGGTGATGTCCTCGGGGATGATGATCGCGCCGAGCACGTCGCCCGACCGCACCAGCCGGCGGGCCTCCTCGGGGCTGTCCACCTTCACCGGGTCGATCGCGTCGAAGAGCGTGTTCGCCTGCTCGTTCAGGTCGATCTTGGTGCCGCCGAGCTCGAAGGCCCCCTGGCCGCTCGGCACGCCGTTGTAGAACGCCACCTCGGGCTTGTCCGGTCCGCGCGACAGCGCGAAGCCGATCAGCACGGCGACGATCACCGGGTAGAGGACGAGCAGCGCCACCAGCAGCGGCGAGCGCTTGAGGACCTTCAGGTCCTTGAGCAGCAGCCAGAGCACCGGGCTAGTGCCCCCGCTCGTGGAGGAAGGAGACGAAGGCGGTCTCGAAGTCGCGCGCGCGGGAGGCCTCGGCCACCGTGCTCTCCAGCTCGCCGGGCGAGCCCGAGAACAACAGCTCGCCGTCGGCCAGCACCACGACGCGGTTGGCGTGCCGCTCGGCCTCCTGCACGTCGTGGGTCGAGTAGAGGACGGTGGTGCCCTCGCCGGCCAGGGCGAGGATGAAGTCCCACAGGCGGGCTCGCTGGCGCGGGTCGAGCGCGGCGCTCGGCTCGTCGAGCAGCAGGACCTCCGGGCGGCCGAGCAGGCCCACGGCGATGTTCACGCGCTGGCGGTTGCCGCCGCTGAGCTTGCCCACCTGGTCGTCGGCGCGGTCGCGCAGGCCGGTCAGGTCGAGCATCCGCTCCACGGTGGCCGCGTGGTCTTCGACCTTCTCCAGGCGGGCGAACAGCTCGAGGTTCTCGCGCACGGTGAGCTTGCCGTAGACGGCCGCCTGCTGGGGCACCCAGCCGACCTCGCGCGGGCTGCGCGAGATGCGTCCCTCGTCGGCGCGCTGCAGGCCGGCGAGGATCGAGAGGAGCGTGGTCTTGCCGGCGCCGTTGGGGCCGATCACGGCCACCAGCTCGCCGCGCTCGGCCTCCAGCGAGACGCCCCTGAGTGCTTCGCGCGAGCCGAAGCGCTTCGTCAGCCCCTCGGCGGCGAGCACCATCGCGACCCAGGTTGGCAGACTGGCTCGCAGTGAAGCTCCTGTTCGTGGGCGACGTGGTGGGCGGCATCGGCCGCCGCACCCTGACCGGACTGTTGCCCTCTCTGCGGGAGGAGCACAGGCCCGACTTCGTGATCGCCAACGGCGAGAACGCGGCCGGCGGGGTGGGCATCACCGAGAAGACGGCCCGCGAGCTGCTCGACGCCGGAGTGGACGCGCTCACGCTCGGCAACCACGCCTACCGCCACAAGGAGGTCTTCGGCTACCTCGACTCCGACGCGCCGATCGTCCGGCCCTCGAACTTCCCGCGCTCGGCCCCGGGCCGCGGGCACCTGGTGGTGGAGAGCGACGGCATGCGGCTGGGCGTCGTCAACATCTCCGGAACCGTGTTCGTCGAAGCCGCCCGCTCCCCGTTCGCCGAGGTGGACCAGATCCTGTCCGGGATGCGCGACGGGGCGGACTTCGTGCTCGTGGACTTCCACGCCGAGGCCACGAGCGAGAAGGTCGCCATGGGGTGGCACCTGGACGGCCGCGTCACCGCCTGCGTCGGGCACGCACACCCACGTCCCGACCGCCGACGCCCGCGTGCTCCCGGGCGGGACCGCCTACGTGACCGACGTCGGCATGACGGGCCCGCGGGGGGGCGTGATAGGCGTGCGGCGCGAGCAGGCGCTGCAGCGCTTCCTGACCATGGTGCCCACCCAGTTCCAGACCTCCGACGAGGACCCGTGGCTCAACGCCGTGCTGGTCGAGGCGGGCGAGGACGGCCGGGCGACCTCCGTGGAGCAGATACTGAGGCCCGCGGCATGAGTTTCGACGCCTACGAGATCGATCTGCACGGCCACTCGATGGAGTACCGGCGGGCGGGCGAGGGGCCTCCGGTCGTGCTGATCCACGGCATGGTCAACTCGTCGCGCCACTGGGAGAAGGTGGCGCTGCTGCTGGCCGAGCGCTACTCGGTCATCGCCCCGGACCTGATCGGCCACGGCGACTCCGCCGGGCCGCGCGGCGACTACTCGCTGGGCGCTCACGCCTCGCGCATCCGCGACCTGCTCACCGTGCTCGGCATCGAGCGCGCGACGATGGTCGGCCATTCCTACGGCGGCGGCGTGGCGATGCAGTACTTCTGGCAGTTCCCCCAGCGCACCGAGCGCCTGGCGTTGATCTCCGGCCGGCGGCCTCGGGCCCGAGGTCAGCCCGATGCTGCGCAGCGCCGCCCTGCCGGCGGCGTCAGCGCTGCTGTGGGCGGTCGCCCATCCGCGCGTGGTCTCGGCGCTCGCTTCGGCGGGCGGGCAGCTGCGCAACGTCTCGCGCGCGTTGCGGCCGCTCAGCGGCCCGGGGCCCGCGCAACGCCTTCCTCCAGACCCTGCGCTCGGTGATCGACGTGCACGGCCAGCGCGTCGCGGCCAACGACCGCCTCTACCTGCTCGACCACGCGCCCACGCCGACGCTGATCGTCTGGGGCGCGCGCGACAACACCATTCCCGTCGAGCACGGCCGGGCGGCGCACCGCCAGATCCCGTCGAGCCGCTTCGAGCTACTCGACGACGCCGCCCACTTCCCTCATCTCGAGGATCCGGCCGGGGTGGCCAGGGTGCTCACCCGGTTCCTGGAGACGACCGAGGGTGTCTCCATGTCCGACTCGGAGTGGGGCTGCGGTCATCGGCGGGCGCAGCCTGCCCAGGAAGGCCACGAGCGCCAGCGGGGCGAACCAGGCCACGTAGAGGTAGAACCAGTGGGTCGCGGCCAGCTCGAGCGCGACCAGCACCGCGCCGCCCAGGGCCGCCACCTGCACCAGGGTCCGCCGGCGCGGGACGAAGAACACCAGCAGGGCGAAGGCCACGGCCATGCTCTTGATGAAGGTCTGCAGCGGCTCGAGCGAGGGCTCGAGGCCCCAGGGGCTGAACGGCGAGGGGCGGCCGGCCTGGTAGCCCAGCGTGCGGTCGTAGAGCTCGCGCAGCCCGCCGTCGGGCAGGAACACCAGCGTGAGCAGCGCGATCGTGCCCAGCAGCGCCGCCGCGTAGGGCAGCAGGTCGCGGCGGCGGCGCTCGCCGGTGCCGGCCGCCATCAGGGGGGCCAGCGCGAGCGGCGCGAACTTCGAGGCCGCGCCCAGGCCGATCGCCAGGCCCCGGCCGAGGGCCGACCTGCCCGGGCCGAGCGTGAGCGCCAGCAGCGCCGCCACGACGAAGACCGAGACCAGGCCGTCGTTGCTGTTGGCCTGCAGGGTGAACAGCGCGTAGGGGTAGGTGACCCACGCCCAGCCCAGCGCGACGCTGAGCGTGCGCCCCTCCTCCCCCGGGCGCATGCGCCGGCCCAGCAGGAGCAGGCCGCCCAGCGTGAGCAGGTCGAAGGCGATCGCCGCTCCGTGCGCCGCGGGTAGCCCGTCCCAGCTGCCACTCCAGGGCATCGCCTGCTCGAAGGGCAGGTAGAAGAGGTAGTTGACCGGGCCGTAGGTGTCCCCCTTGCCCACCTCCTGGTTGAAGCCGGGCCCGTAGAGGGACTCGCCGTCGGCGATGCGGTCGGCGCCGATGACGCCCGCGTAGCCCACGTCGATCACCTCGGAGTCGATCACGTTGAGGCCGATGCGGAACGCGACGAGCAGCACCAGGCCGATGACCAGCCAGCGCCTGCGCGCCAGTGGGATCAGCGGCTCGCTGCGCTCCCGGCCGCGGAAGCCGACGATCGCCAGGCGCGCGAACAAGTAGACGAGCACCGGCACCACCAGCGGCGCCGACACGCCGATCTCCCCCTTGTTGAAGAAGAAGTGCGAGGCGCTGAAGCCCAGCAGCACGAGCAGGTCGAGGTGCAGCAGGCGGAACGGCCGGCGCGGATCGACGAAGGGCGCCAGGAAGAGCACGCACAGCGGTATCCACAGCCAGGGCGCGTTGAGGCTGCGGCCGAACTGGCCCTCGTAGCCGCGGGCCATCGTCCACGCGACCTGGAAGCCGCCCCACTCCTCGACGATCGCGCCGCTGCTGTCGTCGATCTGGACCTGCAGCGCCTCCTTCTTGCCCTCGAAGTAGCTGACCTGCCAGCGGCCCGGGCCCTTCGTGTACCCGGTGGGCGCCAGGCGCCGGCCCTGGCTTCTCGCGCGGCGGACCTTGCTCGCGCGGTCGGCGATCCGCTTGGCGCCGTCGGCGCTCAGGCGGTAGCCCTTCGGGACGACGGACTGGGAGGCGGGCAGCTCGGCGTCGGCTGCAGACGCGCCCGCCGGCAGGGCGAGCGCGAGCAGGGCCAGCAGCAGCGTCAGCCAGGCGACGGGCCGAGCGCGAAGCTCCACATCTTGTTCCCGATGAAGTTGAGCGGCGTGGCCACGACGATCGAGATCGCCTGGGCGGGCACCTCGGGGAAGTCGAGCCCGCTC
Source organism: uncultured Thermoleophilaceae bacterium (assembly GCA_963810745.1). Lineage (GTDB taxonomy): Bacteria > Actinomycetota > Thermoleophilia > Solirubrobacterales > Thermoleophilaceae > JACCZR01. The sequence goes on along the minus strand of CAWEOW010000009.1, from coordinate 102,166 downwards.
ACCAGGACCTCGAGCACCGCCGCGGCGAAGACGAAGGCCGCCACGCTGACGGTGAAGAAGCGCGCGGCCTGGAAGCCGGCGTGGCCGCTGGTCGCCGCGAAGGTCCAGTGGCGGTTCCAGAGGAAGTTGTTGGTCACCGCGACCACGAAGGCCAGCGTCGCCCCGACCAGGTGGTGCAGGTCGAACGCCTTCACCGCGATCGTGAACACGATCAGGTTCACGACGTAGCCCGAGGCGCCCACGGCGCAGAACTTCAGGAGCTGCACCCAGTTGTGCGAGCGGCGCAACCCGTGGCGGACCCGTGTGTGCGCCCGCATCGGCTACGACGGTACCCCGAAGTGCTCGAGCACCATGGGTGCCACGTCGCGCAGCGACCAGCTCGGTCGCTCCTCGGCCGAGTCGGGGCCGATGCCGTGCATGATCAGCGCGCCCTCGGAGTCGCTGGCGTGCAGTGAGCCGTGGCTGCCGCCGCCCACGTGGTCCGAGCCGCCCCAGTCCACGAACTCGTAGCCGGGGGTGCCCGACAGCAGCACGTCGCCGGACTGGACGCAGGTCAGCGCCGACCACAGGCGCCCCAGCGCGTCGGGATACGAGCCGCTGGTCACGCGGCCGTCGTCGGTGCGCAGCCCCAGCACGGCGGTGTCGCCCTCGACGCTCCAGGTGCCGCCGCGCTGGTCGGCCAGGTCCCCGCCGGGGGCGAAGCGCAGCTCTCCCCGGGTGGAGCGCACCATGGCCTCGCCGTTCAGCCGCCGGCTCACGAGGTCGACTCCGTCCACGTCGGTCAGGTCGTCGGCCAGGTCCGCGGCGGTCTGCTCGCGCTTCTCCTCGTCCAGCGCGTAGACCATCGCCGAGCGCGCGGCGGGGCAGATGGCCACCTCCGCCTCGTCGGGCGCCACGTCGGCGGGCGCGAGCAGGCGCCAGGGCGAGAGCACGTCGGCCAGGTTCACCCGCGCCTCGACGGGGATCTGCGAGTGGTCGGACATCACGATCACCGAGTGGTCCTCGAGGAAGGCGTCCGGACCACCGGCCGGCTCCATGAGCTGGGCCAGGGCGTTGTCGGCCTCGGCGATCGAGCGCACCTGCTCGGCCGGGCCGTAGCGGTGGGAGAAGGCGTCGTTGTCGGGCAGCGAGAAGAGCAGGAAGTCGAACAGGTCCTGCTCGACGAGCTGCTCGCCGACGCAGCCGCTGTGGCGGTCGCGCTGGCCCGGCATTCCCAGCGTCGCCGTGCAGCCGGTGTCGCGCGAGTCGAACAGGTCCGCGTAGAAGAACTCCTTCGGCCCCCAGACCGGGTGGCGGAACTGGGCGGCCTCGGCCACGCGCCGGTACATCGACACGCCGCTGGGCTCGTGGCGGTGGCGCCCGCGCCAGATCAGGTACGTGGTCCCGGCGGTGCGCAGCCCGGCGTCGTCGAGGTGCTCGAACACCGTCTTCACCTCCCGCGAGAGGTGGGACATGTTCATGTTGTAGACGGTGTCGAACAGCGAGCGGAAGACGCCGTGCGCGCGGGTCGCCGGGAACGACGAGCCGTACTCCACGTAGCGCTCCTCGCCGCGGTGGTACCAGTTCATCGAGGGGATCCGGTGCTGGTCGGGGCCGAGCCCGGTGGTGATCGCCGCGGCCGCGACCGGGGTCACCGACGGGTAGACCGAGACGCAGTCGCGCACGTAGGTGCCGTCCTCCAGGAGCCGGGCGAGCACGGGCGCCTGCCCGGCCGCCACCGCCCGGTCCAGCTGCTCGGGCTTCAGCGAGTCGATGACGGCGAGGACCAGCTTCTTCGCCATGGCTCGTCCGCTACCGGAGGATCCGCAGCCCGGCGTACTTGCGGTCGCCCTCCTGGCGGCCGCGCACGAGCAGGAAGGCGAGGGCGATCAGCGCGAGGAAGGAGACCGGGGGCACGAAGATCGCGATGGCCGCGAGCACCAGCGCCGCGACGTCGGCGTACGCGTTGAGCAGGCCGGCGGCGCCCTCGTCCAGGCGCCCGCGGGCACGCTCCAGCAGGCCCCCCACCGCGGCGAAGCCCAGCAGGGCCGCCGCCGCGCCGCCGATCAGGCCCGGCCAGGAGACCGTGTCGCCCTCGGCCAGCGAGCCCGCGAACAGCAGCGCACCGAGGATCGCGCCCAGCGCGGCGAGCCCGTAGCGGACCAGCTTTCGGTCCAATCCCGAACGTTCGGCCCCGTACGAGAGGATGGCCAGCGCGAGGATGGCGAGGAGAAAACCCGGTGATTCCAGGAACTTCCAGTCGGTGTTGTCGAAGTCGATACCGATGTCCCCGCGCGCGAGCGCGCCCGCGAGAAGGGGCGGGAGGAAGGGCCGGACGCCGCTCGCCGAAGCGAGTCCCGCCCCCTGTCCGATGTCCATGGCCAGCGACACGAGGGCTACGCTAGCTAGCGCCGAACCCCTCCACATGGCCACCCCGCCACCCCGATCCACGCACCGCGACCTCGAGCGCTACGCCGGGCTGTTCGCGTCGCGCACCCGAGTGATGACCTCGTCGGCCATGCGCGACCTCATGGCGATCACCGCGCGGCCCGAGGTGATCTCGCTCGCCGGCGGCCTGCCGGACACGTCCACCTTCCCGCCCGACACCTTCGCGGCGGTGACGAACCGCATCGCCGCGGAGTCCTGCGCCAAGGCGCTCCAGTACGGCCCGACCGAGGGCCTGGAGGAGACCAAGGACTGCATCGCCGAGGTCATGGCCGCCGAGGGAATGAAGGTGGACTCCGACGACCTGGTCGTCACCACCGGCGGCCAGCAGGTGATCGACCTGGTCTGCAAGACGCTCATCGATCCCGGCGACGTGATCATCGCCGAGGGGCCCGACGTACCCCGGCGCGATCCCGACCTTCTCCTCCTACCAGGCCGACGTGGTCCAGATCGACATGGACCACGAGGGCATGCGCGTCGACCTGCTCGAGGAGACGCTCGACCGCCTCGAGCGCGAGGGCCGCACGCCGAAGTTCGTCTACACCGTCCCCACCTTCCAGAACCCCGGCGGCGTGACGCTGTCGATGGCGCGGCGGCGGCGGCTGGTGGAGATCGCGCACGAGCGCGAGCTGCTGGTGCTGGAGGACAACCCGTACGGCCTGCTTGCGCTACGAGGGCGAGGCGCCGCCCCCGCTCTACAAGCTCGACGGGGGCGTGTACGTGATGTACCTCGGCACGTTCTCCAAGATCCTCTCGCCCGGGATCCGGCTCGGCTGGGTCGCCGCTCCGCCGCCCGTGCTGGAGAAGATCAACACCGGCAAGCAGGCGGTCGACCTGTGCACCTCCACGCTGTCGCAGCTGATGGTGCAGGCCTACTTCGAGCAGCGCCGCTGGCGGCAGTACGTCGAGTCGCTCGTGGGCATCTACCGCGAGCGGCGGGACGCGATGCTGTCCGCGCTCGAGGACCACTTCCCGCCCCAGGCCGAGTGGACGGTGCCCGGCGGCGGCCTCTTCATCTGGGCCACGCTCCCGGACTTCATCGACACGACCGACCTGCTCGCCCGCGCGCTGCGCGACAACGTCGCCTTCGTGCCCGGCCGGGGCGCCTACCTCGACGGCCGGGGCCACTCCTCGATGCGGCTGAACTTCTCCAACTCCAACGAGGCGGAGATCCGGGAGGGCATCCGCCGGGTGGGCAAGGTGATCGAGGAGCAGGTGGCGCTGTTCGGCACGCTCACCGGCGAGACCGTCAGCAAGCCCCAGACCCAGGCCGACATCCTCCCGCTGCCTCGCCGCCGAGCCTCCGGCGAGTGAGCCGCGTCGCGGTCCTCAAGGGCGGTCGCTCGCTCGAGCGCGAGGTCTCGCTGCGGTCGGGCGCGCGCGTCGAGGCGGCGCTGCGCCGGCTGGGCCACGAGGTGGTCTCGGTCGACGTGGGCCTCGACCTCATCCAGAGGTTGCGGGAGGCCCAGCCGGACGTCGCCTTCGTCGCGCTGCACGGCCGCGACGGCGAGGACGGGACCGTGCAGGAGCTGCTGGAGATCGTCGGCGTGCCCTACACCGGCTCGGGGGTGCTGGCCTGCGCCCGCGCGATGGACAAGGTGCTGGCCAAGCACCTGATGGTCGACGCCGGCATCCCCACGCCCGAGTTCTTCGCCTTCAGCGAGACCGCGTTCCGCGACCTGGGCGCGGCCGAGGCGCTGCCCGCGATCGAGGAGCGGCTGTCGTTCCCGATCGTGGTGAAGCCGTCGAGCCAGGGCTCCGCGCTCGGCATCAAGTTCGCCGCTACGGCGGCCGACGTCCCCGCCGCGCTCGTCTCCGCCTTCTCCTACGACTCCAAGGTCCTGCTGGAGCGCCACGTCGCGGGGCGCGAGCTGGCGGTGTCGCTGATCGCGGGTGAGCCTCTACCTGTGGTCGAGGCAGTGCCCCAGGAGGACCGCTTCTACGACTTCGAGTCACGCTACGACATCGGCGCCACCGACTTCGTCTGCCCCGCCGAGCTGCCGGCCGGCGTCGGCGAGCGCGCGCAGGAGCTGGCCGTGGCCACCTACGAGCTGCTGGGCCTGTCGGGCTTCGGCCGGGTGGACCTGATGCTGGGCGAGGGCGACGAACCCTACGTCCTCGAGGCGAACCCCATCCCCGGCCTGACCGACACGAGCCTGCTCCCGCAGGCCGCGGAGGCGGCGGGCATCGGCTTCGACTCGCTGGTGGAGCGGCTCTTGGAGCTCAGCCGGTCTGAGGATCTTCGCCCTCAGCGAAGTCCTCGGGCGTGACGTTGTCGAGGAAGTCCTTGAACTTCTCGACGACCTCTTCCTGATCCTCGACCTCGTGCTCGAACTCGATCGCGGACTCCGTGATCACGTCCTCGGCGGCGAAGATCGGGGCGCCGGTGCGCACGGCGAGCGCCAGCGCGTCGGAGGGGCGCGAGTCGATCTCCACGTCGCGGCCGTTCATCGCCAGCGTTATCGCTGCATAGAAGGTGTTCTCGCGCAGCTCGGTGACCGCCACGCGGGTGCAGGCCACCTCGAGCTCCGACAGCACGTCGGAGATCAGGTCGTGGGTCATGGGCCGCGGCGTGTTGGCCCCCTGGAGCTTCATGAGGATGGCCGCGGCCTCGGGATGGCCGATCCAGATGGGCAGGAACTTGTTCCCGTCGCGCGTCTTGAGCAGGACGATCGGCTGCTTGCCGACCATGTCGAAGCTGACGCCGTAGATCACCATCTCCTGCATGGGAGCCAGAGTCTAGCCCCGACCTCCCCCGCGCGAGATGGGCGATCCTGGACTCGAACCAGGGACCTCGTCCTTATCAGAGACGCGCTCTAACCAGCTGAGCTAATCGCCCGGAGAACGGCCGAGTCTAGCGCCGTGCGCCGAGGAGCTTCTCGGCCAGCTCGACGGCCTCGGCGGGCGAGTCGAAGTCGAGCTGGATGCGGCAGCCGCCGCCGCGGGGCTTGGCCTTGGCCTCGTGTCCCAGGGCCGCGGTCAGGGCGTCCTCGGCGGCGCCCAGGGCCTCGGCCAGGTCCGGGTGGAGCACCACCGGCTCGCGCGCGATCCGCGGCTCCCGCGGCCTCGCGGGCCCGCCGCTCGGTCTCGCGCACCGACCAGCCCTCGTCGCGGGCGGCCAGCGCCAGGCTGCGGCGGGTGTCGTGGTCCTTGCAGGTGAGCAGCGCCCGGCCGTGACCCTCGCTGAGCTCGCCGGTCTCGATCAGCTCGAGCACGTCGTCGGGCAGGTCGAGCAGGCGGATCAGGTTGGACACCGCGACGCGGCTGCGGCCCACCCGGCGCCCGACGTCCTCCTTGGTCAGCCCGAGGTCCTCGACCAGCGTCGCGCAGGCGCGCGCCTCCTCGATCGGGTTGAGGTCCTCGCGGGCCATGTTCTCGGCGAGGGCCAGCTCGAGCCGCTCGCCCTCCTCGGCGTCGCGCACCAGCGCGGGCACGGTCTGGAGCTCGGCGATCCGCGCGGCGCGCAGCCGGCGCTCGCCCGCGACCAGCTCGTAGGTGCCGGCCGCGAGGGGCCGGACCACGATCGGCTGGAGGACGCCCCGCAGGCGGATCGACTCCGACAGCTTCGCGAGCGCGTCCTCGTCGAAGTGGCGCCGCGGCTGGTTGGGGTTGGGCGCGATCAGCTCGAGGGCGATGTCGCGCAGTCCCTGCTCCTCGCGCGCGGAGCGCGGCAGGATCGCCGACAGGCCCCGCCCCATTCCGCGCTGCTGCTCAGGCACGGGCGGCCATCTCCTTGGCCAGCCTCAGGTAGGCGGCCGAGCCGGCGCTGGCCGGAGCGTGCTGGGTGACGGGCCGCCCGAAGCTGGGCGCCTCGCCCACGCGCACGTTGCGCGGGATGACGGTGTCGAACACGAGCTCGGGGAAGTGCTCGCGCACCTCCTTCTCCACGTCCTGCGCCAGCCGCGTGCGGCCGTCGTGCATCGTGAGGATCATCCCCGCGATGGTCAGGTGCGGGTTGAGCTCGCGCTGGATCAGCGACAGCGTGTCGAGCAGCCCGGCCAGGCCCTCCAGCGCGAAGTACTCGGTCTGGACGGGCACGATCACCTTGTCCGCCGCCACCAGCGCGTTGACCGTGAGCGGGCCGAGCGCCGGCGGGCAGTCGAGGATCGTGAACAGGTAGCGCTCGCGGACGCCGCCCATGGCCTCGCGCAGGCGCGTCTCCGAGCCGGGCAGCCGCGGCAGCTCCACGCTGGCCCCCGCCAGGTCGGGGGTGGCGGGAACCGCGCGCAGGCCCTCGAGCGGCGTGTCGACCGCGGCCTCCTCCAGCGAGGGCCCTCCCGACAGGCAGTCGTAGGTGGAGGGGCTCAGGTCCTTGGGCAGCCCGGTGGCCACGGTGGCGTTGCACTGCGGGTCGAGGTCGACGAGCAGGGTCGGGTGACCGGCCTCGGCGATCGAGGCGGCGACGTTCACGGCCGTGGTGGTCTTGCCCACCCCGCCCTTCTGGTTGGCTATCGCGTAGACGGCGCCCACGCCGGCGAAGCTACGGGTCTGATCGGTCGGATCGGTAACAGTTCGCCGCCGAACGACGGGCTCCTCCCCGAAGACCGCGCACGTGCCGAGAACTCGTCAGCGCCCTGACGAGCTGCCCGAGCGGGTGCGCCCTATCCCAGCGGCCGCTTGCGGGCCATGCCGGGCCGCCGCGGAAACTCCTCCGGCGTCGGAGCAACCTTCCGGGCGACGACCAGCCGCCGCGAGCGGGCGCCGGGGAAGGGCTCGACCGGCAGGACGGGGCCGAGCTCCATACCCACGCGCGCGCTCGCGCGGGAGCCGGCGTCCAGCTCCTCCGCCGAGAGCTCCCCCTTCCACGCAACGAGCACCCCCTGGTCGCCCAACAGAGGCGCGGCGTACTCCACGAGCACGGAGAGCGGAGCGAGAGCACGAGCGGTGACGACGGGGTAGTCGGACCGGCCGAGCTCTTCGACGCGCACAGGCAGGGCCCGGACGCCGATCAGGCCGGCAGCCTCGGCGAGCCGCTCGATGACCGCGCACTTGCGGGCGGTCGACTCGACGAGATCCACCTCCGGCACGACGGTCGCCAGCGGCAACCCGGGGAACCCGGCGCCGGAGCCGAGATCGGCGATCCGCGACGGCGGAGCGCAGCTCGGGCACCTCGAGCCCCGAGAGCGAATCGGCGATGTGCTCGTCGAGCGCGTTCTCGCGGATCGTGGTCGGCGGGTCGGGCTCGGCCGCAAGGGCATCGAGCAGCGCCCCGAGCTGCGCGGGCGCGGCCGGCGGCAGCGAGTAGCGCTCGGCGAGCTCCCGCAGCCGCGTTTCCCGTGAAACGCTCAGGCGTCGCGCTGCAGCGGGGTGACCACCAGCCGCCGCTCGGGCTCGTCGCCCTCGCTGTGCGTCTCCACCTCGGTGCGCTCACGCAGGTAGAGGTGCACGATCTTGCGCTCGGCGGGCCGCATGGGCTCGAGCTCGACCGCGCGGCCGAAGTCCAGCGCCTCGGTGACCGCCCGGTCGGCGGCCCGGTGCAGCGCGGCCTCGCGGCGGTCGCGGTACCCGGCGGCGTCGACCACGACCCGGCGCTGGTCGGGCTGGCCCTGGAAGGCGGCCCGCAGGGCCAGGTGCTGGAGGGCGTCGATCGTCGCACCGTGCTTGCCGATCAGCAGGCCCAGGTCCTCGCCGTCGACGGTGACCCGGAGCTCCTCGTCGCTCTCGCTGACCTCGACGCTGAAGCCCTCGATGCCGATCCCGTCGCAGACGGTGGCGACCAGGTCGCGCATCCGCTCGGCGGGCTCGCTCATCGCCGGCGGCCGGAGCGCTTGCGCTTCTTGCGCGGCGAACCGGGCGGCTTGGAGGTCTTCCCGCCGTTGCCGCCCGCTCCGTTGCCGCCGCCGGCCGTGGCCTTCGCCGCGGCGGCGCGCTTGCGGGTGGCGGGCTGCTTCTCCTTCTTGCCGTCCTTCTTGCCGTCGGCCTCCTCGGCGGCCTTCTTCTCGGACGGGCGGCTTCCCGCGCGCGGGCGCGGGTTTGTCGTCGTCGTCGTTGGCCTCGATCGGCTCCGGCTTGGGGTAGAGCTTTCGCACCAGCAGCTGCTGCCCGATGGTCCACGTGTTGGTCGTGATCCAGTACAGGAGCAGGCCCGCCGGGAAGTTGATGACGAACAGCGTGAAGACGAAGGGCAGCGCGAACATGATCTTGCGCTGCGTGGGGTCGGCGCTGATCGCGCGTGACGGCGGTCGAGGCCAGCTGGGTGCCGATGTAGAGCACCACCATGATCGCCAGCACCGGCGGGTTGCTCGGTGAGCTTCTCGGACAGGTCCGGGATGAACAGGAAGCCCGGGTCGCCGCCGCTGTGCAGTTCGCGCGCGAACTCGCCGTCCCCGCTGGGCCCCAGCAGGTAGAACAGCGCCATGAAGAAGGGGATCTGGAGGACGAGCGGGAGGCAGGAGCCGAGCGGGTTGACCTTCTGCTCCTGGTAGAACTTCATCAGCTCCTGGTTCATGCGCTGCTTGTCGTCCTTGTAGCGCTCCTGCAGGCGCTTCATCTCGGGCTGGAGCTGCTGGAGGCGCTGCATCGACTTCACGCCCTTGAACGTCAGCGGCAGGATCGCGAGCCGGATCGTGAAGGTCAGGAAGATGATCGACAGGCCCCACGACCCGAAGATGTCCTACCAGAACTGAAGGATCGCGTCGCAGGCATCGATCAGCGGGCTCAGGAAGTCCGAGATGAAGTTCGCGATCAGACATGCGTTAGGTCGTCGTCCGGAAGAGGGTCTGGTCCTCGGGGTGGTCCACGCCGCCGTGGCTCCAGGGGTTGCATCGCAGCAGGCGCCACCCGGCGAGCACGAGGCCTCGAAGAACACCGTAGCGGCGGATCGCCTGGACGGCGTACTGGGAGCAGGTCGGGTAGTAGCGGCAGCGGGCCGGGATCGCCGGCGAGATCCAGCGCTGGTAGAAGCGGATCGGCGCTGTGAACACGATGCGCACAGGCCTCACGACCCGCTCTCGGGCTGGGCGGTCAGGCCGGCCTCGGCGAGCACGTCGCGCAGCGCTCGCTCGATCCCGGCCTCGCCCTCCTCCTCGGCCAGGGCCCGGGCATCCGGCCGGGCGACGATCACGAAGTCGTGGCTGCCGTCGAGCTCCTCCGGCGGTGTTCCAGAAGGCGTCGCGGAGCAGGCGCTTGACCCGGTTGCGCTCCACCGCGCCGCCCAGCTTGCGGCCGACGGAGATCCCGAGCCGCGGCTCGCCGTCCTGGTCGGAGCGCGGGAACGCGTAGAGCACCAGGTGCCGGTTGGCGTGCGAGCGGCCCTCGCGGTACACGCGCTCGAACTCGCCCGAGCGAGAGAGGCGGCGCCGGCGGCGGCGCGAGGCCATGGGCTAGACGGTGAGCCGGTGCCGGCCCTTGGTGCGGCGGCGGCGGAGCACGCGGCGGCCCGCCTTGGTGCTCATGCGCGCGCGGAACCCGTGGGTGCGGGCGCGCTTGCGCTTCTTGGGCTGGTAGGTGCGCTTCATGGGGCCGGAGGGCAGTGTAGTGCCCGGATCCGTTTTGGCCGTTCTTTGCGCGGTTCCTTGCGGACGCGCGGCCCGCGAGCCCCAGGGGCACGACCTAGACTGCCCGTGCCTGGAGGGGCCGGCCGCGAGGTCGGGAGGGTCCTCCCTTCGCCGTAGATCAGAGAACTACCCTGGGGAGGGTCGCTCGTCCGTGTCCGCAGAGCCGGATCGAACTTGGGATGCCGTACGCGCCGAGCTCCAGCGGCGTGCTCCCGAGTTCAAGTACCGGACGTGGCTCGAGCCGCTCCAGCTGGCCGCCCGACACGGCGCCACCCTCTACGTGCGGGCGCCCGATCACATCCGCTCCTGGGTCGGCGAGCGCTACCTCCCGCTGGTCCGCGACGCCGCCGCGGCCGTGGTGGGCAGCGGCGCCTCCGTCGAGATCGTCGACGACGCGCTGGTCCCCGCCCGAGGACGCGCCGGCGGCCTCCGCTGAGCCCGACGACGCCGGCCACCGCCTCAACCCCAAGTACACCTTCGAGCAGTTCGTGATCGGCGAGGGCAGCCGCCTCGCCCACGCCGCGGCCCTGGCGGTCGCCGAGCTGCCCGGGCAGGCCTACAACCCGCTGCTCATCCACGGCCGGCCGGGTCTGGGCAAGACCCACCTCCTGCACGCGATCGGCAACTACGTGCAGCGCTACGGCTCCGGGATGAGCGTCCGCTACGCCACGGTCGAGGAGTTCACCAGCGACTTCGTCGAGGCGGTGCGCGACCACCGCACGCGCGACTTCAAGGACCGCTTCCGCACCTCGGACGTGGTCCTGATCGACGACGTCCAGTTCCTCGCGCGCAAGGAGCGCACCCGCGAGGAGTTCTTCCACACCTTCAACGCGCTCCAGGACGCCGGCCGCCAGCTGGTCCTCACCTCCGATCGCGACCCCTCCGAGCTCGTGGGCCTCGAGGACCGCCTCACCGAGCGCTTCCGCTCGGGACTGGTGGTGGGCCTCGAGCCGCCCGAGCCCCAGGTGCGCCGGGTGATCCTCGAGAAGCGCGCCCGCCTCGACGGCGTGGACGTCGCACCCGAGGTGCTGGACGAGATCGCCGAGCACGTCACCAGCTCGGTCCGGGCCCTGGAGGGCGGGCTCATCCAGGTGGTGGCCCAGGCCTCGGTCCGGGGCGAGGAGCCCAGCGCCGAGTCCGCGCGCCGCCTGCTCGGCAACCCGGCCGCGGCCCCTCCCGAGAGCTCGGCTTCGACGAGGTGATCTCCGCCACCGCCGCCGAGGTCGGCGTCAGCGCCCGGGAGCTGAAGGCCCGCGACCGCCGGCCGGCCGTGGTCTGGGCCCGCCAGCTCGCCATGTACCTCGCGCGCGAGCTGACCGGCGCCAGCCTCCCCGACATCGGCCGTGCCTTCGGCGGGCGCAACCACACCACCGTGCTGCACGCCGTGCGCCGCGTGGAGCGCGAGCTCGAGCGCGACCAGGGGGCCCGCAGCGCTGTGGACACCCTGGTGACGAGGCTGGGCGGATCGCGGTCGTGACCGGTTCCCCTGTAAGAATCAACAGCCCCCTCCCGCCCCTGCGCACAGGCGCAACCTCAGTCCCCAAGCGGGAATCCACACCCTTTTCGACCAATCAACAGCACCAAGTGCATCTACTTCTAGAAGGCAGGATCAGTTGAAGCTCTCCGTTTCCCGTGAAACGTTCCTCGCCAAGCTCGGCGTCGCCGTGCGCGGGGTCTCGACCCGCAGCGCGATCCAGACCCTGTCCGGCGTCCACCTCCGGGTGTCGGGCGGCACGCTCGAGCTCGAGGCCACGGACATGGAGCTCGGCGTGCGCGTCTCGCTCGAGGCCGGCGACACCACCGACGGCTCGGTCGTCATCCCCGGCCGGCTGCTGCTGGACGTGGTCCGCTCGCTGCCCCGCGACGACCTCTCGCTCGAGTACCGCTCCTCGCAGCAGGACGTGGAGGTCGTTTCCGGCGGCGCGGTCTTCCACCTGCGCACCCTGCCGCCCGAGGACTTCCCCAAGCTGCCCGACCCGCCGCCCGACGACTCGCTGAAGGTTCCGGCCGGCGCGTTCGTCGAGGTGATCGGCCGGGTGGCGCGCTCGGCCTCGCGCGACGAGACCCGGCCGCACCTGACCGGCGTGCTGGTGACCGTCGAGGGCGCCCAGCTGCGGATGGTGGCCACCGACTCGTACCGCCTGAGCGTGAAGGAGACGACGCTCGGCGAGTCGCTGAGCAGCTCCCTGGAGGCCAACGTGCCGGCCCGCACCCTGCAGGAGCTGGCTCGGGTGGCGGCCGCCGCGGACGTGGACGAGATCCGCGTGGCCGCGCGCGAGAACCAGGTCGTGTTCGGGGTGGGGGACACCGTGCTGAGCTCGCGCCTGGTGGAGGGCCGCTTCCCGAACTACCAGCAGCTGCTGCCCGAGTCCTACGAGCACGAGCTGCGCATCGAGCGGGCGGAGATCCTCGAGGTGGTGCGCCGCATCAGCCTGCTGGCGCAGAAGAACGCTCCCCTGCGGCTGGCGTTCTCCGAGGGCGCGCTGGAGGTCTCGGCGCAGACCCCGGACGTGGGCGAGGCCAGCGAGTCGCTGCCGGTTCCGTTCAAGGGCGAACCGTTCGAGATCGGGTTCAACCCCGAGTTCTTCCGCGACGGCCTGGAGAGCGCCGAGTCCGACGAGCTGGTGCTGAAGCTGATCAGCCCGCTGCGCCCGGGCCTGATCCAGTCGGGCGACGACGGCGGCTTCCTCTACCTCGTCATGCCGATTCGGCTGAACGTCTGAGGCGGCCGCCGTGCGGCTCGCCCGCCTCCGCCTCCGCGACTTTCGCTCCTACGAGCGGGCGGAGGTCGAGCTGGGCGAGGGCCTCACCGTGGTCAGCGGGCCCAACGGCGCCGGCAAGACCAACCTGCTGGAGGCGGCGTACTTCGCGCTGACCGCCCGCTCGCCGCGGACCTCCAACGAGCGTGAGCTGGTGCGGCGGGGCGCTTCGGTCACGCGGGTCGAGGCCGACGTGGAGGGCGGCGAGGCGCCGCACCAGCTCGAGGTCGCGTTCACGCCCGGCGAGCCCAAGCGCGTGCGCGTGGACGACGCCGCGGTGGAGAAGGCCTCGCCGGAGATCCGGCCGGCGGTCGTGGTCTTCCTGCCCGACCGGCTGGAGCTCGTCAAGGGAGCGCCTTCGCTGCGCCGGGGCCACCTGGACCAGCTCGTCGCCGCGCTGTGGCCGGCGCGCGCCGCCACCCGCTCGGCCTACTCGCGCGCCCTGGCCCAGCGCAACGCCCTCGTCGCCCGCATCCGCGCCGGCGCCGCCTCACCCGCCGGGCTCGACGCCTGGGACACCGAGCTCTCCCTGCGCGGCGCGGAGCTCATGGCCGACCGCCGCGAGGCGGCCGAGGCCCTGGCGCCCGCGTTCGAGGCGATGGCGCTGGAGCTGGGCCTGCCCGAGCCCGCCCAGCTCACCTACCGCCCGCGCTCGAGCGCGCGGGACGCCGAGGGCCTGGCCGCCGAGCTTGCCGAGCGGCGGACCGCGGACCTGGAGCGCGGCTTCACCGCGCACGGCCCCCACCGCGACGACGTCGGCCTCAGCCACGGCGGGGTCCTGCTGCGCTCCTACGGATCGCAGGGCCAGCAGCGCACCGCCCTGCTGGCGCTCCTGTTCGCCGAGCGCGACCTCCTGGCCGAACGCCGCGGCAGCCCTCCGCTGGTCCTCCTCGACGACGTCATGTCCGAGCTGGACGAGGCGCGGCGCGAGCGCCTCGCCGAGCGCCTCCGCGGCGGAGGCCAGGCGGTGCTCACGGCGACCGAGGCCGGCCACGTGCCCGGCGCGACCGACGACGCCGTGGCGCGGCTGGAGGTCGCGCCCGGGTCGGTGCGCCCGGCGGGGGCGGAGACGACCGCGTGAGGCGCCGCGCGCCGCGACCCCTGGCGGAGGCGCTCGCGGTCGCCGTGCCCCGGGCCGAGCCCGCCACGCTGCTCGCCCGCGTGCAGACCGCGTGGCCCGCCGCCGTGGGCGAGGTCGTGGCCGCCGAGACCGAGCCCGCGAGCGAGCGCGAGGGCGTCCTCACGGTCCGCTGCTCGTCCTCGTTGTGGGCCTCGGAGCTGGCCCTCATGCAGGCCGATCTGGCCGCCTCGCTCAACGCCGAGCTGGGCTCGGCGGACCCCGCTTCGCCCGTCTCGGCGCTGAGGTTCGTCACCGCTTCGTAACGACGGGAAACACAGTTCGCTGTTTTGTTGCGATTTGCGGGGATTTTGTAGCGTAGCGGACCCGGCTTTCCGACCCCTCAACCTGCTAGTCTTCACGCCACTGTTTGAAGGGCCCCGACCGGTGTCTCAGGGCACCCGTCCGTCGGGGCTTCTTCGTGTAGAGACGCTGACGAGAGGAACAAGTGGCGAAGAAGGCCACCAACGAAGGAAACGGCTCGTACGGGGCAGAGAACATCCAGGTTCTCGAGGGCCTCGAGGCCGTTCGCAAGCGTCCCGGGATGTACATCGGCTCGACGGGCACCCGCGGGCTGCACCATCTGATCTACGAGGTCATGGACAACTCGGTCGACGAGGCGCTCGCCGGCGAGTGCGACCACGTCACGATCACGATCCATCCCGACAACTCGGTGACCGTGTCCGACAACGGCCGCGGCATCCCCGTCGACATGCACGAGAAGGAGAAGCGGCCCGCCGCAGAGGTCGTGCTGACCGTCCTCCACGCCGGCGGCAAGTTCGGCGACGGGGGCGGCTACAAGGTCTCGGGCGGCCTGCACGGCGTCGGCGTCTCGGTGGTCAACGCGCTGTCGGAGAAGCTCGACCTCACCGTCTGGCGCGACGGCCACGTCTGGACCCAGTCCTACGAGCGCGGCACGCCCACGGGTGAGCTGACGAAGGGCGAGAAGACCGACAAGCGCGGCACGAGCATCACCTTCCTGCCCGACCTCGAGATCTTCGACGGCCTCGACTACGACCGCGGCGTGCTCGAGCAGCGCTTCCGCGAGATGGCGTTCCTCACGCGCGGGCTGCGCATCGACTTCGCCGACGAGCGCGGCGAGGGCTTCAAGGACACCTTCAAGTACGACGGCGGCATCGTCGACTTCGTCCACCACCTGCACGGCCAGGGCACGCGCGACCCCGCGCACGCGAAGGTCGTGTACCTCTCCGACGAGGCCGAGATCGGCGAGGTCGAGGTCGCCCTGCAGTGGAACTCGTCCTTCCAGGAGTCGCTGCTCTCCTTCGCCAACAACATCAACACGCACGAGGGCGGCACGCACCTGTCCGGCTTCCGCTCCGCGCTGACCCGCACGATCAACGCCTACGCGCGTCAGATCGGCGAGCTGAAGGAGAAGGACCCCAACCTCCAGGGCGAGGACGTGCGCGAGGGCCTCACGGCGATCATCTCCGTGAAGATCCAGGAGCCGCAGTTCGAGGGCCAGACCAAGACCAAGCTGGGCAACCCGCCCGTCGAGGGCTTCGTCCAGGCCGCGGTCAACAAGGGCCTGTCGGAGTTCCTCGAGGAGAGCCCGCAGGACGCCAAGGCGATCATCCGCAAGGCCGTGCAGGCTTCACGTGCGCGCGAGGCGGCCCGCAAGGCGCGCGACCTCACCCGGCGCAAGTCCGCGCTGGAGAACTCGACGCTGCCGGGCAAGCTCGCCGACTGCTCGATCCGCGACCCGGCCCTCGCCGAGCTGTTCGTGGTCGAGGGCGACTCCGCCGGCGGCTCGGCCAAGCAGGGCCGCGACCGCAACACGCAGGCCGTGCTGCCCCTGCGCGGCAAGATCATCAACGTCGAGAAGAACCGGATCGACAAGGTCCTCTCGAACAACGAGATCCAGGCGCTGATCACCGCGATCGGCACCGGCATCCGCGACGAGTTCGACATCGAGAAGGCCCGCTACCACAAGGTCGTCGTCATGTGCGACGCCGACGTGGACGGCGCCCACATCCGCACGCTCGTCCTCACCTTCCTGTTCCGGGAGATGCCCGAGCTCATCGATGCCGGCTACGTCTACCTGGCCAAGCCGCCGCTCTACAAGATGAAGAGCGGGAGCCAGGAGATCTACATCGAGAAGGAGTCGGAGCTCGAGGAGGTCCTGCTGCGGGACAAGCTCGAGAAGATGGAGGTCACCGACCGCGCCGGGCAGGACTTCAAGCTCACCCACGCCCGCTGGCAGAAGTACGGCCGGCTGCTCAAGCGCTACGAGGGCTGGGCGTCGGCGCTGCGCGCGGAGTTCGGCCACGACACGATCACCTTCCTCGAGGAGTCCCAGATCCTCGACTCCGGCGCCGCCTCTCCTGACGAGGTCCTCGAGCTGCTCAAGCGCGAGGCGCCCGAGGAGGAGCCGCACTCGACGGAGCTGATCGAGGACAACGACACCGAGTTGATCGTGCGCGTGGTGGAGAAGCTCACCGGCTCCGCGGCCAGCTACCGCCTTCGCAAGGAGATGTTCGAGCGCTCGGACTACCTCGAGTTCGTGAAGGTCCACCGCGAGCTGGAGGCGCTGTCGGGAACCCCGCCCTTCCACGTCGCGCTGGGCAAGAAGGAGAAGACCGCCCTGTCGTTCGAGGAGCTGCGCAAGCAGGTGCTCGAGGTGGCGAGCGAGGGAGTGCCGCTGCAGCGCTTCAAGGGCCTAGGCGAGATGAACGCCGACCAGCTCTACGACACCACCATGGACGCGGAGACCCGCACGCTGATGCAGGTGACGATCGACGACGCCAGCGCGGCGGACCAGATCTTCTCGATGCTGATGGGCGACAAGGTCGAGCCCCGGCGCGAGTTCATCGAAGCCTTCGCCCGTGACGTGACCAACCTGGACGTCTGAGCATGGGCGTCGACCAGCTCAGCGGCGGGAACGTAGAGCCTCGTGGCCTAGAGGAGGAGATGCGGTCGTCGTACCTCGATTACGCCATGAGCGTGATCGTGGGCCGGGCGCTGCCCGACGTCCGCGACGGCCTCAAGCCGGTGCACCGCCGCGTGCTCTACGCGATGCACCAGTCGGGCCTCCAGCCCAACCGCCCGTACCGCAAGTGCGCCTTCGTGGTCGGCGAGGTGATGGGCACCTTCCACCCGCACGGCGACAGCGCCATCTACGACACGCTGGTCCGGCTCGGCCAGGACTTCGCGATGCGCAACCCGCTCATCGATCCGCAGGGCAACTTCGGGTCGATCGACAACGACCCGCCGGCGGCCATGCGCTACACCGAGGCCCGCCTGTCGCGGCTGGCCACGGAGATGCTGCGCGACATCGACCAGGACACGGTCGACTTCGGGCCCAACTACGACGACTCGCAGCTGGAGCCGCTCGTGCTCCCGTCGCGGTTCCCGAACCTGCTCGTCAACGGCGCCTCCGGCATCGCCGTCGGCATGGCGACCAACATCCCGCCGCACAACCTGCGCGAGTCGATCGACGCCACCGTGGCCTACCTCGAGGACCCGACGATCGGCGTCGACGGGCTCATGAAGCACATCAAGGGCCCGGACTTCCCGACCGGCGGCATCATCACCGGCCGCACCGGCATCCGCGAGGCCTACGAGACCGGTCGCGGGCGCGTGGTCGTCAAGGCGCGCGCCCACATCGAGCCGCTGCGCCAGGGCAAGGAGGCGATCATCGTCACCGAGATGCCCTACCAGGTCCCCAAGGGGGACGGGCGCAACGACGGCTCGGGGCTGATCAAGAAGATCGCCGAGGTCGTGCAGAACGGCAAGGTCAAGGAGGTCTCCGACCTCCGCGACGAGTCCGACAAGTCGGGCATCCGCCTGGTCATCGAGCTCAAGCGCGACGCGATCCCGAAGGTCGCGCTCAACAAGCTCTACAAGCACACCCCGCTGCAGACCACGTTCGGCGTGAACATGGTCGCGCTGGTCGACAACGTGCCGCGCTCGCTCGGGCTGCTGCAGATCATCAAGAACTACGTCGACCACCAGCGCGACGTGGTGGTGCGGCGCACCAAGCACGAGCTCCGCGGCGCCGAGAGCCGGCTGCACATCCTCGAGGGCCTGCTCATCGCGCTCACCGACCTCGACGCGGTCATCGAGCTGATCCGCCGCTCGCCCGACCCCGACGAGGCGCGGCAGGGCCTGATGGACAAGTTCGAGCTCACGCGCGTGCAGGCCCAGGCGATCCTCGACCTGCGCCTGCAGCGGCTCACCGCCCTGGAGTCGGACAAGATCAAGCAGGACCACGCCGACACCCTCGAGCGCATCAAGGACCTGCGCGAGCTGCTCGGCGACGAGGGGAGGGTGAGGGAGCTCATCAAGGAGGAGCTCCTCGAGATCAAGGACCGCTACGGCGACGAGCGGCGCACGGAGATCACCGCCTCCGAGGACGAGATCGACATCGAGGACCTGATCGCCGACCAGCAGATGGTCATCTCGATCACGAAGTCCGGCTACATCAAGTCACTGCCCCTGGCCACCTACCGCCAGCAGCACCGCGGCGGGAAGGGCGTGATGGGCATGGACATGAAGGACGACGACTACATCGAGCACCTCTTCGTCTGCTCGTCGCACGACTACCTGCTGTTCTTCTCCAACCGCGGCAAGGTCTACCGCCAGAAGGTCTACGAGCTGCCCGAGGCCTCACGCACCGCGAAGGGGCGCGCGCTGGTCAACGTGCTCCCGCTGCGCGAGGGCGAGCGGGTGCAGGCCGTGCTCGCCACCCGGGACTTCTCCGAGGGCAAGTTCCTGGTCTTCGCCACGCGCCAGGGCATGATCAAGAAGACCGAGTTCACGGCCTACAACACGCCGATCAAGGCCGACGGCATCATCGCGATCAACATCCGCGACGACGACGAGCTGGTCGCCGTGCGCCGCACGGGCGGGGACGACGACATCATCATGGTCTCCCACTCCGGCCAGGCCGCCCGCTTCAACGAGGACCAGGCGCGGCCGATGGGCCGCGACACCAGCGGAGTGCGCGGCATGAACGTCTCGCGCGGGGAGAACCACGTGCTCGCGATGGACGTGGTCCGGCCGGACACCGAGCTGCTGGTGGTCACCGAGAACGGCTTCGGCAAGCGCACGCCGATCGAGGACTACCCGGTCAAGGGCCGCGGCGCGATGGGCGTGAAGACCATCGGCCTCACCGAGAAGAAGGGCGGCGTGGCCGGCGCTCTCATCGTGCGCGAGCACCAGGACCTCGTGTTCATCTCCCAGAGCGGGATGGTCCAGCGCACCGGCGTGCGCGGGATCTCCCAGCAGGGGCGCCCCGCGCAGGGCGTGAAGGTGATGAACATGAAGGAGGAGGACGTGGTCAGCGCCGTCGCCCTCGTGGTCGAGGAGTCCACCGCGGCCGAGAGCGCCACCGAGGAAGGCGCCGACGAAGGACCCGCCGAGCTCTCGGCGGAGTAGCGCTCAGCCCCAGACCCGCTCGGCCACCTCGCACACCAGCCGCAGCTTGTGGCGCTGGTCGTCGATCGACAGCGCGTTGCCGACGACGGAGGTGGAGAAGCCGCACTGCGGGCTGACCGCGAGGCGGTCCAGGCCGGTGAAGCGCGCCGCGTCGTGGACGCGGGCCTCCAGCTCGCCGGCGTCCTCGAGCCGCGGCGTCTTGGTCGTGACGAGGCCGAGCACCACGACCTTGTCGTCGGGGACCTCGGCCAGCGGCTCGAAGCCGCCCGAGCGCTCGTCGTCGTACTCGAGCAGCAGGCGGTCCGCGTCGACGCCGCGGAAGACCGGCCGAGCGATGTCGTCGTAGCCGCCGGCCACGAGCCAGCGCGAGTCCTGGTTGCCCTTGCACAGGTGGAAGCCGAACGTGACCTCGGGCGCCGCAGCGATCACCGCGTTGTCGCGCTCGAGGCCGTAGGCGATCCAGCTGTCGGCGGTCCAGCCGCGCTCCTCGTAGAAGGCGCGCCAGTCCGGATCGACCAGCAGCGGATAGTGCGGCGCGTCGAGCTGCACGTAGGTGCAGCCGAGGCGAGCGAGCTCGCGCACCTCCCGGCACATCAGGTCGGTGACCGCCTCCATGAACAGGTCGAAGGTCGGATAGGCGTCCTTCGAGCGCTCGGGGTCCCACAGGTTGGCGAACAGGCTCGGGCTCGGCAGGGTCACCTTCTTGGCGCGGCCGGTCAGCGCTCGCAGGAAGGCGAACTCCTCGGCCGCCAGGCTGCGGCGCTGGCGCAGCGGCTCGGTGACGGCCATCTGCCCCGGCCGGCCGACGTCCTTGTCGCCCAGCTCGTCCGAGTGCCACGAGCCCCACAGCCAGGCGTCGATGCTCACGCCGCTGAAGCCGTCGACGGAGGCGGTGAGCTCGGACTGGAACGACTCGCGGCGCTGCTCGCCGTCGTTGACCACATCGAGCCCGGCCTCCTCCTGCATCGCCACGACCTCGCGGACCGCCTCGTCCTCGGCCTGCTTGAGCGCACCGTCGGCGAGCAGCCCCTCGGCGTGAGCCTCACGCGCGTCGAGCAGGGCCCGCGGGCGCAGCAGGCTGCCGACGTGCTCGGTTCGGGCGGCCAGCACAGGACGAGTATCGCGTTCTTACGTTGCTCAGATGCTCGCCCTTCACAGTGCTCGGCACCCAAGAGGAACGAAGGAGGTCAGGCATGAGACACAAGAAGGCAGCAGCCGGCGCCGCGACGGTGCTGGCACTGGGCGTGGGAGCGACCGCCGTGGCGGCCCCGGGTGGGGACGGACCACTGGGCGGCGTGTTCGGCCCCGATCCCCAGGAGCGCAAGGCCGAGCAGGCGCGTGACCTGGCCAAGGAGCTGAACGTGCCCGAGGACCGCGTGCGCCGCGCGATCGACCGCGTGGGCGAGAAGCGCCGCGCGGAGCACCGGGCCGAGAAGGCCAAGGAGCTGGCGAAGGCCCTCGGCGTGTCCGAGGCTGCCGCGGCGAAGGCGCTCGAGAAGGGACGCGCGGCACTGGAGAAGCAGTTCCAGGGCCAGCGCGACAAGCGGCAGTTCCGCCCGCGGGCGGCACACGAGGCCTTCGTGAAGGCGGTCGCCGAGGAGCTCGACAAGAGTCCCGCCGAGGTTCGCAAGGCGCTCAACGCGGCCCGCCGCGCGAAGCTCGACGCCAAGCTCGACGAGGCGGTGAAGGAAGGCCGGCTCACCCAGAAGCAGGCCGACGAGATCAAGAAGCGCGCGGAGCAGGGCGGACCGATGAAGTTCCGCTTCCACCGCGGCGGCCCCCCAGGCCGCGGCTTCGGCCCTGACGGCGACGGGCCTCCCGGCCAGCGCCGCGGCGGCGACTTCGTGCTCCCGGCCCCGCCGCCCGCCGGGCGGCGCGGACGAGCTGCCCGCGCCTCCTCCGGGCGTCCCCGGCTAGGCGCGGCGGGATCCGCGGCACCTGCTTCAATGGGCTTCACCAGAGAAAGGGGGTGGTCCGAAGTTGAGTGACAGTCTTTCCGGGACCCTGGAGGTGTCCGGCCGCTAGACCGGAGCTGGGCCCCGTCCTGCGGAGTCCGCCCGAGACACCGTCGGCCTCGGAGGCCGGGAGTCGTCCCGCCGGCCCGGGTCGCAGAGGCGATCCGAGCGACCGAAGCCGATCAAGTCCAGCAAGCGAACGAGGAGAGGGCGCCGAGAGGCGCCCTCTCTAGTTCTGGTCCCCGCCTCCGGAGGAGTTCGGCGACGCCCCGCCGGTGCCGCCGCCCGAGTCGTCCTGGTTCCGCTGCTGGTCCTCCACCTTCTGGACCTGGTCCTGCAGCTTCGAGATCGAGTCGCGCGCGGCCTTGGAGTCGGCGGTCGCCTGCTTGACGTCGTCCTCCACTCCCTGGATGCGGTCCTCCAGCTGCTGCAGCTCCGACGACTGCGGCAGCCGGTCCACGCGCTCCTCGAGCTGCTCGAAGCGGTCGTCGAGGCGGTCCTGCAGCCGGTTGATCGAGCGGTTCGCCGCGGCGGCCGTCTCGGGGTCCGGGTCCTTGTTGGAGTTGATCAGCGCGATGACGCCCAGCGCGGTGGCGGCCACGGCCCAGACGCCGGCGACGATCGCCCAGCGCCGCACGCCCTTCACGTCCTCCACGCTCGCCGGGCCGCTGGTCGTCGGGAAGCAGCGGCTCCTCGGCGACTGGCGGCTGCTCCTCGGGCGGCGGCTGCTGCGGAGGCTCTCCGGGAGTGCCCGCCACGCGCTAGGCCGCCGCGCCCAGGTAGCGCTCCCACTCCGAGGGGATGGTGGGAGCGGCGACGTGGATGAAGACCGTCGAGCTCGGTGCGCGCGGTCGCCGGTGGAGCGTCATGTTGGCCTGGCGCGGCAGCCGGTCGCCCTTGCGGCGGTTGCACGGCGCGCAGCAGGTGACGATGTTCTCCCAGCCCGAGCCGCCGCCCTTCGAGCGCGGCACCACGTGGTCGACGGTCAGGCTGCTGCGCTCGTGGCCGCAGTACTGGCACGTCCAGCGGTCGCGTGCGAACACGGCGCGGCGGGTGATCTTGCGGCGGTGGGCGTCGCGCGGGATGCGCACGTAGGTCACGAGGCGAATCACCACCGGGCGCGGCATCGACATCCGCTCGGCGCGAAGGGGGGTCGTGCTGTGCTCCAGCAGCTCCGCCCGCTGCTTGAGAACCAGCACCGCGGCCCGCCGCACGGTGCAGACGTTGATCGGCTCGTACGACGCGTTCAGCACGAGCACTCGGCCGGCTGAGCCCGCCCTCTGCCCCGGTAAGACGGTCGGCGTGCTCACCGCCACGGCGGGCATATTAGCGCTCTACCACCCGCGAAACGCCGGGATAGGAGCCAAGAACGCGGACCGCCTCGACGTGCCCGGCGACCGCGTCGAGCGCGCCGGCCACCGCCGGCTCGGACTCGCCGCCCTCGAGGTCGCAGAAGAACATGTAGTGCCCCAGGCGCACCCGCCGCGGGCGCGACTCGATGCGGGTGAGGTTGACGGCGCGCCCTGCCAGCTCGCCCAGCACGCGCACCAGCCAGCCGGGCGTCTCGTCGCCGGCGCCCCAGAACACGATCGAGGTCTTGAGCGGGCCGTCGGCCGCGAAGGGGGAGGGTGTGTCCGCGGAGCGCAGCCACACGAATCGGGTCCGGTTGTCGGGGCGGTCCTCCACGCCCTCGGCGAGCACCTCGGCGCCGTACAGCTCGGCCGCGAGGCGCGAGGCCAGCGCCGCCCAGGGGCCTTCGGCGGCCACCACCTGGCGCACGGCATCCGCCGTGGACCCGACGTCGACCCGGTCGGCGGCCGGCAGCCGCTCGCGCAGGAACGCGGCGCACTGCGCGGTGGCCTGCGGGTGGGAGACCACCCGCTCGACGTCGCCGAGCTCGAGCTGCCGGGCGGCGACCAGGCAGTGGCTGATCGGGTGGACGACCTCGCCGGCGATTCGCACGTCCTGCGCCTCTCCGGCGAGTGCGTCGAGCGTGGCGGCGACGCCGCCCTCCAGCGAGTTCTCGATCGGGCACGACCGCGAGCTCGGCCTCGCCGCGCTGCACCGCCATGACCGTCTCGTGGACGGTCGGGAGCTCGACTCCCTCGACCTCGCCCGGCGCCGACGCGCGCAGCGCCTCGTGGGTGAACGTCCCCGCCGGTCCGAGGAAGGCGACCCTCAAGCCCGGGCGGGTGCCTCCCTGGCCCCGAGCGCCGTGTCGATCGCCTCCTGCTCCTCGGGTGAGAGATCGATCTCCGACTCGCCCTCGACGATCTGCTTCACGTACACACGCGCGGTGTCGCGGTGCGATATCGAGGAGATCACCACGCCCGAGCGGTACGCGTCGAGCAACGCGATCGAGCTCGACTGCTGGCCCGACATCTCGCCGTAGGCGTCGTAGCGGACCATCGCGCGGTGGGCGATGCAGCCGTCGACCCGTCCCTCGGCGGCGCTCACCCGGCTCTCGAGGCCCGCGGCGGTCTCCTCGACCCAGTCGCGCAGCTCCACGAAGCCGGTCTCCAGCCGCGCGGCGTGCCCGACCAGGTCGCGCTGGTCGCCCTCGCCGAGGACCGCTCGCTGGGCCCCGCGCAGCCGGCGGAGCTTGAAGGCGAGGACGATGGCCAGCAGGAGCGCGATGAGCCCCACGCCCGCGGCCGCCAGGGCCACGATCCCCTGGGTGGTCGTCAGCTCGTCCATCCGCGCTCCAGGCTAACGGCGGTCCACCAACTCAACGGGTGAAGATCGCCGAGTAGGTCTGCTTGTTGTTGTCGGTCTTGTCCTCGCCGGGGACGGCGCCGACGTCGACGGTGATCGGGACGCTCTGCCCGGTCGGCGGCTGGTCGCTCAGCGGGACCTCGACCGTCTCGCTCTGGCCCTTGGCGATCTCGTCGATGTTCTCCTCGATCTCGATCGCCTCGTTGCCCTTGCCGATCGTGATCTTCACCGGCACGTCGGTCTCGTCGTTCTCGCCCTGGTTGTTGACCTGGACCGAGAACGAGGTGTCCTCGCCGAGCCGCACGTTCGCCGAGCCGCCCTCTGACAGCTGCTGGCCGCCGAGCGACACGGTGCCCAGCCCGGTGCCGTGGAGGCCGGGCGAGGCCTCCTCGTCGGAGCGGTCGCTGTTCCCGCCTCCCCCGCCGCCCTTGAGCAGCTTCGACACCTCGTCGGGGATCAGCCACTCGCGGTCGGGCAGGAAGCGGCTCTCGGGCAGCTGGACCTCGTTGATGATCTCCTTCTCGCGCAGCACGGAGTCCATGTTGGGCCGCGTGCGCGCGGCGAAGATCACGTCGCTGGTCAGGAAGAAGCCCATCTGGTCGGCGAGCCGCTGGGCGCCCTGCTCGCTGCTCGTCGCCCGACAGCGCCGTGGGGAGGATGTCCACCACCTTGCCGATCCCGTCGCGGCGGAACTCGAGGGTCTCGATCAGGTAGTCGTGCGCGGCCTTGAGGTCGTCGGGCGCGTCGATGTCGTTGCGCGCGCGGTCGACGAGCTGCTCGGCCTGGGCCCGCAGGCCCTTGAGGCTGTTCTCACGGTCGACGTCGCTGACGCCGCGGCCGGGCTCGGAGAGCGTGTTGAACATCTCCTCCGACTGCGAGCCGGACTGGTCCACGATCGCCCGCACGTCGCGCACGTAGTCCTTGAGCCCGCGCTCCTCGCGCGCCCCCAGGCAGCCCGCGCAGGAGAAGCAGGAACAGGATCGCGAGGATGATCGCCACCGACGATCGCCACCGTGCGGCGAGTTCTGAAGGGTCTGGGCGTCAACCCCCGGCCTGGAGGGGCGTCCGCGTTGGGAAGACCGGCGCGAAGGCGGGTCCGAGTCGTCTAGAAAGGACAGAAGTGCTCCTAGCGGAAGGCTGTGCCTGCCACGCTAATGGGCCGAGTATGACTGGCCCCCCGGTTGTCATATCCCGTGCAGCTGAAGGGAGCTCGTCCATCGGCCCGAAATCGGAGGCGGTGTGAGCCGTCCGCAGCAGACCGTGCGCGTCGAGGCCCCTGAGGGCAGGCTGGTCCTCGGGCGCTACCGCCTGCAGCGGCGCCTGGGCGCCGGCGGGTTCGGCGTGGTCTGGCTCAGCCGGGACGAGCACCTGCAGCGCGACGTGGCGGTCAAGGTGCTCGCGCGCGACGAGGAGGTGGAGTCGGGCCGGGCCTCGCGCGAGGCGCGCGCGGCCGCGCGGCTCAACCACCCGGGCATCGTCGCGCTCTACGAGCTGGCCGAGGACGACCACGACGCCTACATCGTGTCCGAGCTCGTTCCGGGCCGAACGATGGACGAGCTGGTGTCCGAGCGCGCGCTGGCCGACCGCGACGTCGCGCGCATCGGCTCCGCGCTGTCCGAGGCCCTCGCGCACGCGCACGCGCGCGGTGTGATCCACCGCGACGTCAAGCCGGGCAACGTCATGGTCGTCGACGAGCCGGCCGCGGGGGCGGGCTTCGCCAAGCTCGCCGACTTCGGCGTCGCCCACATGGCCACCGGCGATCCGCTCACCCGCACCGGCGACGTGGTCGGGACGCTCGCCTACATGGCGCCCGAGCAGGCCGAGGGCGCCCGCGCCACGCCGGCCTGCGACGTCTACTCGCTGGCGCTGACGCTCTACGAGGCCTGGACGGGCGAGAACCCGGTGCGCGCGGCCGGGCCGCTGGCCACCGTCCGCCGGCTCGGCCGCCCGCTCCCGCCGCTGGGCCACAAGCGCCCCGACCTGCCCGCTGGCGCTGTGCGAGCTGGTCGACGACGCGCTGGACCCCGACCCGGAGATCCGCCCCGACCCCGCCGAGTTCGGCTCGGAGCTGGCGGCCGCCGAGCCGCAGCTGTCTGACGAGGGCGGGCTCACCGACGAGCACACCCGCGAGCGCGTGGGCTCACCGAGGCCACCCGCCGGCTCATCCCCTTCACGCGCCCACGCGAGGTCGAGCCCGCGCCGGCGTGGGAGCACGAGCCCCAGCCCTATCCGTACGAGCAGCCCGCGCCCTACGCCTACCCGCCTCCCTACGAGGAGCCGCGGCCCAGCCGCCTGCTCCGCCTGGCCGCCCGGGCCGGCGCCGGCGCCCTCGCCGGCCTCCTGGTCCTCGCCGCGCTGGCCGAGCTGGGGCCCACGCCTCCGTTCTCGCCCGGCGCCGCCGCGGTCGTGGTCGCCGTGGGCGTGGCCCTGCTGCCTCGCATCGGGTGGCTCGTCTCGGCTCTCCTGCTGATCGCCTGGCTGGCCTCCCCGGAGGCCGACCGCGAGGGCACGGCGCTGCTGCTGGCGTTCGTTCTGTTCCCCGTCCCGCTACTGCTGCCGCGCGCCGGCACCCTGTGGTCGGTCCCGATCCTGGCTCCGCTGCTCGGCGCCGCCTCGCTGGCGCCCGCATTCGTGGCGGTGGCCGCTTTGGCGCCGACGATGGCGCGCCGTGCCGGCCTGGCCGCGGCGGGGTTCCTCTGGCTGGCGGCCGGCGAGGCGATCACGGGCGACCCGCTGCTGTTCGGCTCGCCCGACGGCACCGAGAGCCTGGCGCTGTGGCAGTCCTCGATCACCGCTGGTGCCTCGGACGCCGTCTGGCCGCTGATCTCCTCGCCCGCGCTGGCCCCCGGCGCTGGTCTGGGCCGGGTTCGCCGCGGTTTTGCCTCTGCTGGTTCGGGGACGCTCTACGGGCCTGGACGTGGCTGCGGCAACCGCCTGGGCGGTCGGCCTCGTGGGCGCCCATGCCGCCCTCGGGGACCTGATGGCCTCCAGCGGGGGGCTGACCGACGCCCGCGGTGCCGTCCTGGGCACCCTTCTGGGGGCCGCGGCGGCGGTTGCGGCAGCCACGGCCCTGGCCCGGCGGCCGGCCTCCGGCGATGGCGCGGTAGGACTACCCTGAGACCCCTCCGATGAGCATGCTTCGAAACCTCGAGAACAAGCTCGGCGGCCTCGTCGAGGGCGCGTTCGGACGCGCCTTCAAGTCGAACGTCCAGCCGGTCGAGCTCGCCCGCAAGCTGGCCAAGGAGATGGAGGACAACCAGACCGTCTCCATCTCGCGCGTCTACGTCCCCAACCACTACCGCGTGTTCCTCTCGCCGGCCGACCGCGAGCAGTTCGAGAGCTACGAGCCCGCCCTGCGCAAGGAGCTGTCGGACTACCTGCTCGAGCACTCGCGCCAGGAGGGGCTCGCCCTCACCAGCCGACCGATGGTGGAGTTCAAGACCGACGACCGCCTGAGCGTGGGCGAGTTCGGCATCCAGGCGCAGCTGCTGGCCGACGACGACGAGGCCGTGCCGGCTCAGTCCGGGCCTGGCCCCGCCCCCGGCCCGTCGCAGGGCGACTTCGGCCACACGATGGTCTACACGCCGGCGGGCGACTCCCGGCAGCTCGAGCCGGAGGCGCCGGTCGCTCCCTCGCGGGCCCAGGCCCTCCTGGTGGGCGACGGCAAGCGCACCGTCCTGCGGGGCTCGCGCGCCGTGGTCGGCCGCAGCCGCGACTGCGATCTCGTGCTCGACGACCCCAACGTCTCCCGCCACCACGCCGAGCTGCGCCAGGAGGGCGACGGCTGGGTGGTCGCCGACCTGGGCTCCACGAACGGCATCAAGGTCAACGGGCACAAGGTGGAGAGCGCGGCCCTGCAGCCCGGAGACCGGGTCACGTTCGGGCTCATCGACCTGTCCTTCGAGCTCGAGTAGGGAGGAGGGGGTCTCGTGGACGAGCCGCTCGCGGTGGCGCTGAAGTTCGGCTTCCTGGCCGTCCTCTACCTGTTCCTGCTCTGGGTGGCGCGCAGCGGCCTGCGCGAGCTGCGCCGCTCGCAGGAGGCGGCCGAGGGGCCGGCCCCCGAGCCGAAGCAGAAGCGCGGTCGCAAGCGCGACAAGGCGACGCCCGACCTCCGTGACGCAGTGGAGCCGCGCCTGGAGGTCGTGGCGGCCATGGGGCACGACCCCGGGGCCTCGTGGGACATCCGCGAGGGCGCGACCATGGGCCGCTCGGACAGCGCGGACATACGCGTGGACGACCCGTTCGCGTCCTCGGCCCACGCGCGCATCTTCAGCCGCGGCGACTTCATGTGGATCGAGGACATGGGCTCCACCAACGGGACCTACCTCAACGGCCGCACCCTGAAGGCGGCCGAGCGCCTGAAGATGTCGGACATCGTGCGCATAGGCGACAGCGAGTACCGCTACCAGGAGTAGGCGGTGGCTCTGACCGTCACCGAGCGCGCAGCCCGCACGGACGTGGGCCGCCAGCGCTCGGCCAACGAGGATTCCTTCGTCGAGTCCCCGCCCTACTTCGCGGTGGCCGACGGCATGGGAGGGGCGAAGGCGGGCGAGGTCGCATCGCAGATCGCCGTGGAGGCGTTCGACGACGCCGGCGGGGACCCCTCCGAGGCCGAGGGCCAGCTGCGCGACATCGCCCAGTCGGCCAACCGCCGCATCTACGACCTCGCGCAGGCCGAGGAGTCGCGGCGGGGGATGGGCACCACGCTCACCGCCGCGCTGGTGGGCCCCGACGGCGTGAGCCTGGGCCATGTGGGCGACAGCCGCTGCTACCTGCTGCGCGACGGCGAGCTCGAGCAGATCACGCGCGACCACTCGCTGGTGGCCGAGCTCGAGCGGACCGGGCAGATCGGGCCGGGCGAGGCCGAGCACCATCCGCAGCGCTCGATCATCACCCGCGCGCTGGGCCCCGAGCCCGACGTGGACGTGGACACCTACACGATCACGGGCCGGCCGGGCGACGTCTTCCTCCTCTGCTCCGACGGCCTGACGAGCATGATCTCCAACGACGAGGTGGCGAGCATCCTGCGCTCGGCGGGCTCGCTCGAGGACGCCGCCGACGCGCTGGTGCGCTCGGCCAACCAGAGCGGCGGCAAGGACAACATCACGGTCGTGCTGTTCCGCCTCGGCGGCGACGAGGACCCCGACCAGCCGACAGCCGACCAGACGATCGCCGGCGACCTGCACGCCGACGACGTCGCCGCCGCCGCAACGGCCAGCGCCCGCCACGAGGACACGGCCTCGACGAAGCGCGCCCGCGATCCCGACCCGCCCCGCACCACCACCCGGGCGACGCCCGCAAGACGCCGTCGCGGGGGTGACAGCCGCGCCCGCAGGTTCGTCGGCGGGCTGGTGACGCTGCTGATCGTCGTGGCGATCCTCGGCGGCCTCTACCTGGGCAGCCGGCAGGTCTACTTCCTCGGCACCGACGACGCCGGGCTCGTGACCATGTACCGGGGGCTCCCCTACGAGCTCCCGCTCGGCATCGACCTCTACAACGAGGAGTACGCGAGTGGGGTCCCCGCCCGCTCCATCCCCGCCGCGCGGCGCGAGCGCGTGCTGGACCACGAGTGGCGCGGGCGCGATGACGCGTCCGACCTCGTGCGCGCGCTCGAGCGCGGCGACATCGAGGGGACGGGTTAGGCCCGATGATCTCGCCGCGCCTGCGCGAGCTCTTCGCGCTCATCCCCGTCACCGCGATCGTCAGCGCCGGCTTCCTGGCGGTGCTGATCACCCGCACCGACGACGCCAACGACCTGACGCTCACCTACGGCGCGGTCTTCCTCGGGCTGTGCGTGTTCGGGCACCTGTTCATCCGCGCCCGGCTGCCCGACGCCGACCCGTACCTCTTCCCGCTGGCCGCCCTGCTGTCGGCTGTCGGACTGGTGATGATCTACCGGATCGACGCCGACCAGGCAGGCGGTCAGGCCCTGTTCTTCGTGCTCGGCCTGGTCCTGCTCGTGCTCACGGTCCTCTTCCTGCGCGACATCCACGCGCTGGAGCGCTACCGCTACACGATCGCCGCGGCGGGGATCGTGTTGCTGCTCCTCCCGCGCGTCCCGGGCATCGGCAAACAGGTCAATGGCGCCTACCTGGGAATCGGCTTCGGGTCGGCGTCCTTCCAGCCGGCGGAGTTCGCGAAGTTGGCGATCATCATCTTCCTGGCCAGCTACCTCCGCGACACCGCGGACGTGCTGCTGGGATCCAGCACGCAACGCCCGCTGGTGGGTGCCCTGGGCCGCGGCGGGGGTGGCCTTCCTCCTCGGCTGGTTCATCCTCGGCGTCGGCATCGCGGTGACGGTGCTGCTGATGCTGTTCGCCGCCTCGCTCACCGCGGTGATCCAGGAGCGCCCGTCGCTCAAGCACTTCGGTCCCATGCTCCTGATCTGGGGCTTGGCGATGATCATGCTGATCTTCATCCGCGACCTCGGCAGCTCGCTGATGTTCTTCGGCGGCTTCCTCGGGGTGCTCTACATCGCCACCGGCCGGCTGTCGCTGGTGGGCGTGGGGGCGACGATGTTCCTCGGCGGGGCCACCTTCTTCGCCAACAACGTCAGCCACGTGGCCGACCGCATCACGGTGTGGCGCACGCCCTTCAAGCAGGGGCTCGTGGACGACGAGGGCTACCAGATCGCCCAGTCCATGTTCGCCCAGGCCGACGGTGGGCTGTTCGGGCAGGGCTTCGGCCAGGCGCTGCTCGAGTTACCCGGCGGTGGCCGGCTGCTGCCGGCTGCCGACACCGACCTGATCTACGCGGTGGTCGTCAACGAGGTCGGGCTGTTCGGGGGCATCGCGCTGCTGCTCGCCTACCTGCTGTTCGTGGTGCGCGGGTTCAAGACCGCGCTGCAGGCCCCGGACGACTTCTCCAAGCTGCTGGCCGCGGGCCTGACGTCGGTGTTCGCCCTGCAGGTGTTCGTGATCATCGGCGGCGTCACGCGCGTGATCCCGCTGACCGGCGTGACGATGCCGTTCGTCTCCTACGGGGGCAGCTCGATCGTCGCCAACATGGTGCTGCTCGCCCTGCTGCTGATCGTCTCCGACGAGGCGCGGCGACAACGGTCCAGACGGGGTGGTCTGGTCTGAACGCGAACATCGTCAAGCTCTTCACGCTGTTCGCCGTGCTGTTCGCGGTGCTCGTCGGAGCGACCTCGTGGGCCACGGTGTTCGACGCCGACGACCTCGAGGAGAACCCCAACAACCGCCGGGCCCTGATCGAGGAGCAGACCGTGCCGCGCGGGCTGATCTTCGCGCGCGACGGCCGCACCGAGCTGGCCAGGAACATCGCTCGCGGCCCGCGCGAGGACACGCCCCGGGCGCGCAACCTGCGCACGTTCGTGCGGACCTACCCCGAGGGCCCGCTGTTCGGCCACGCGGTCGGCTACTCGTACCTGCGCAACGGCCGGAAGGGCCTGGAGCAGTCGGAGAACCGCAGCCTCGCCGGAGAGGAGAACGAGTTCCAGTCGATCTTCTCCCAGCTGCGCAGCCAGGACCGCGAGGGACGCGACCTGGTCACCACGCTCGATCCCGCGCGGCCAGAGCGCGGCGCTCGACGCGCTGGCGGGCAAGAAGGGCGCGATCGTGGCCATGGAGCCGCAGACCGGCCGCATCCGGGTCATGGCCAGCACCCCGACCTACAACCCGAACGACATCCCCACGCAGTTCGGCCGCCTCAACGGCGACAGCGAGGGCCGCCCGCTCAACAACCGCACGACCCAGGAGCGCTATCCGCCCGGGTCGACCTTCAAGGTGGTCACGGCCGCCGCCGCGCTCGACACCGGCAAGGCCACGCCCGACTCGACCTTCGACGGCAGCTCACCCCAGACCATCAGCGGATCGCCGCTCAGCAACTTCGGTGGAGAGAGCTTCGGCGGCGTGAGCTTCACCGAGTCGCTCACCAACTCGGTCAACACGGTCTTCGCGCGCGTCGGCGAGCGCGTGGGCCGGCGCACGCTGATCCGCTACATGGACCGGTTCGGCTTCGGCCAGGACCCGCCGCTCAACTACCCCGGCGACCAGATGATCCCGTCGGGCGTCGTGGCCAAGGGCCGTATCGTGCGCGGCGACCAGGCCTTCGACGTGGGCCGCGTGGCGATCGGCCAGGGCGGCCTGGAGGGCCAGATCCTCGCCACGCCGCTCCAGATGGCGATGGTCGCCTCGGCGGTCGGCAACGGCGGCAAGCTGATGCGGCCCCAGCTGGTGGAGCGCGTGGTGGCCAAGGACGGCCGCGTCACCGACCGCCGCAAGCCCGAGCTCCAGTCGCGCGTGATGTCGCCGAAGGCCGCCGGCCAGCTCGGCGACATGATGAAGAACGTCGTGAAGGAGGGCACCGGCACCGCGGGCGCCCTGAGCGGGGTGGAGGTGGCGGGCAAGACCGGCACCGCGGAGACCGGTCAGTTCAACCAGCCCTGGTTCATCGCCTTCGCGCCGGCCGACAAGCCGAAGATGGCGATTGCCGTGACGCTGGAGCAGCAGCCCTCGGGAGCCACCGGCGGCACGACCGCGGCGCCGCTGGCCAAGGGAGTGCTGCAGGCCCTGCTGGGTAGCGAGGCCGGAGGATGACCGAGGTCTCGTCCGACACGCTGGTCGACGGGCGCTACAAGATCCAGGGCCGCATCGGCTCGGGCGGGATGGCCGACGTCTACAGCGCCGACGACACCCACCTCGGCCGCCAGATCGCGCTGAAGGTGCTGCACCGGCGCTTCGCCCAGGACACCGAGTTCGTGGAGCGCTTCCGCCGCGAGGCCAAGTCCGCCGCCTCGCTGTCGCACCCGAACGTGGTCGGCATCTTCGACCGCGGCGAGCACGAGGGCACCTACTACATCGCGATGGAGTGCCTGACCGGGCGCACCCTCAAGGACATCATCGTCCAGGAGGCGCCGCTCGGCCAGGAGCGCGCCATCGACCTCGGCATCCAGGTGCTCCAGGCGGCCGGCTTCGCCCACCGTCGCGGCGTCATCCACCGCGACTTCAAGCCGCACAACGTCATCGTCGACGACGCGGGCCACGCGAAGGTCACGGACTTCGGCATCGCCCGCGCCGGCGCGTCGGAGATGACGGAGACCGGCTCGATCATGGGGACGGCCCAGTACCTCTCGCCCGAGCAGGCGCAGGGCCACGCGGTGACCGAGGCGTCCGACCTCTACTCGATCGGCGTGATGCTCTACGAGATGCTCGCGGGGCGGCTGCCCTTCGACGGCGACAGCGCGGTGTCGATCGCGCTGAAGCACCTCAACGAGTCGCCCGCGCCGCTCTCCACCCTTCGCCCCGACATCGACCCCGCGCTCGAGTCGGTGGTCATGGCCGCGCTGGCCAAGGACCCGGCCGCTCGCTGGCAGAGCGCCGACGACTTCGCCGAGGCGCTGGAGGCCGCCCGCGCCCACGTGCTGGCCGGCGGTTCCAACGGGCAGAACACCGCCGCCTGGGCGGCCGTGGCCGCGCTGCCGCCCGACGAGGGCGCCTACCCCGGCGAGCCGCGAGGAGGAGGAGCACAGGCGCCGGCGCTGGCCCTGGGTGGTGCTGGCGCTCCTCATCCTCGCCCTGATCGGGGTCACCGCCTTCGCGCTCACGCGCCCCAAGATGGCCGACGTCCCGAAGGTCGAGGGCCAGCAGCTGGCCCAGGCCCGCGAGACGCTGGAGCGCGCCGGCTTCGAGAAGGTGAAGGTCGAGCGCGAGCGCAGCCTGGCCGAGCGCGACCGCGTGCTTCGCCAGGAGCCCGACGCCGGCCAGGAGGCGGCCGAGAACAGCACGGTCACGCTGGTGGCCTCCAACGGCCCGGGCGACACACGCGTGCCCTCGGTGGAGAACCTGCCCCAGGAGCGCGCGGTGAAGGAGCTCAACAAGGCGGGCTTCAAGGTCAACCTGGACACCGAGCCCTCGGACAGCGTCAGGGAGGGCTTCGCGATCCGCACCGTGCCCAAGGAGGGCCTCGAGGTGGAGCGCGGCACGCGCATACGCCTGTTCGTCAGCTCAGGGCCCGCGCGGGTCCAGGTGCCGGGCGTGGTGGGCCTGCTGCGCGAGTCGGCCGAGTCGCGGCTTACCGCCGACGGCTTCGACGTGACCGTGCGCACCGAGGAGTCCTCGCAGCCCAAGGACGAGGTCGTCTCGCAGAGCCCCTCGGCGGGCACCTCGACCGAGCGCGGGGCCTCGGTGACCATCACGGTCTCCTCCGGGCCGCCGCCCACGCCGAAGGAGGACAAGGTCTCGGTCCCGAGCGTGACCGGCCAGTCGGCCTCGGCCGCCGCGGCGGCGCTGCGTGCCGCGGGCTTCTCGGTCTCGACCCAGGAGAAGGAGACCGAGGACGAGTCCGAGGACGGCAAGGTCATCTCCCAGCGCCCGGCGGGCGGAGAGGCCGAGCGCGGCAGCACGGTCACCATCGTGGTCGGCAAGCTCAAGCAGCCCGAGGATGAGCCGGGCGCGGGCGACGAGAACCAGGGCGGCGGCGGTACCCCGCAGTGAAGGTCGCCGTACTCGGCGGCGGGCGCTCGAGCGAGCACGACGTGTCCCTGGCCTCGGCGGAGGCGGTCCGCGGGGGCCTGGCCGAGGGCGGCCACGAGCCGCTCGAGGTGCTGATCGGGCGTGACGGGCGCTTCAGCCACGACGGCGAGCCGCTGAGCCTCGAGCCCGGCGGCGGGCTGCTGGGCGCCGACGTCGCGTTCCCCGTCCTGCACGGCCCCTTCGGCGAGGACGGCACCGTCCAGGGGCTGCTCGAGCTGCTCGACCTGCCCTACGTGGGCGCGGGGGTGGCCTCCTCGGCGCTCGCCATGGACAAGGTGCTGTTCAAGGAGGTGATGGCGCAGGCGGGCCTGCCCCAGGTCGACTACGTGGCCCTGCGCAAGGGTCAGGACCGCGCGCCGGCCGCCACCCTGGGCCTCCCGGTCTTCGTCAAGCCGGCCCGGCTGGGCTCCTCGGTGGGCATCGCCAAGGTGGCCTCCGAGGACGAGCTGGACCCGGCGCTCGACGCCGCCTTCGCGCACGACTCGCTGGTGATCGTGGAGGCGTTCTCCGACGGCCTGGAGGTGGAGTGCTCGGTGCTCGGCAACGCCGCGCCGGAGGTGAGCGAGCCGGGCGAGATCGAGATCGAGGCCGACTGGTACGACTACGAGGCCAAGTACCAGCCCGGCGGCATGGAGCTGGTGATCCCCGCGCGCATCTCCGAGGAGGACCGCGAGCAGGTGCGCCAGCTGGCCGTCCGCTCGTTCACCCACATCGGCTGCTCGGGCCTCGCGCGGGCCGACTTCTTCGTCGAGGCCGGCGGCCGCGTGCTGCTCAACGAGCTCAACACGCTGCCCGGCTTCACGCAGACCAGCGTCTACGCGCGCCTGTTCGAGGCGAGCGGCGTGCCCTACGCGGAACTGCTGGATCGCCTGCTCGGCCTGGCGGTGGAGCGCTTCCGGGCGGAGCGCTCATTGCAGCACTGACGCCCCCGGTGTGACACCCTGTCACGCCTGATGGGGGGCGGGTGGACAGCGAGATAGTCAAGCTGATCAGCGTCCCGATCTTCACCGGGGCGATCGGCTACGCCACGAACTGGACGGGCGTCTGGATGCTGTTCCAGCCGCTGCAGTTCAAGGGCATCCGCATCCCGGGTGTGGCGCCGCTCGTGCACGTCCTGCCGCGCAAGATCCAGGCCATTCCCGGCCTGATGGTCGGAGGGGTCGGATGGCAGGGGATCGTGCCCTCGCGCGCGGCGAAGATGGGCAGCATCTCGGTCGACAAGGGCATCGCCAAGGTGGGCAGCCCGAAGGACTTCTACAGCCAGCTCGAGCCCGAGCGGATCGCCGAGCACATCCTCGACCGCGCCCGGCCCGACATGCGCGAGCTCGTCGAGAAGGTCATGGAGCGCGAGCACCCGCAGCTGTGGCACGACCTCCCGCCTCAGGCGCGCGAGGAGGTGCACCGGCGCGTGCAGAAGGAGCTCCCGGAGATCGTCCACGACGTCACCGACGAGATCGGCGAGAACATCGACCAGCTGCTGGACGTGAAGCTGATGGTGATCCGCCACCTCGAGGAGCACCCCGAGCTGGCCAACCGCGTCTTCACCGAGGTCGGCGAGCGCGAGCTCAAGCTGATCGTCAACTTCGGTTGGTGGTTCGGCCTCGCGCTGGGCGTGCCCGTGGCCTTCATCTCCGTGATCCTGCTCCCCTACTGGTGGGTGCTGCCGATCCTGGGAGTCATCGTCGGCTGGGTGACCAACCTGCTGGCCATCAAGATCATCTTCGAGCCCGAGGAGCCGAAGAAGTTCGGCCCGTTCAAGCTGCACGGCCTGTTCCTCAAGCGCCAGGACAAGGCGGCGGACGTCTACGCCGAGGTGATCGCCGGCGACGTGGTGACGATGAAGAACATCGCGGAGCAGCTGCTGTACGGCCCCAGCTCGGACCGCACGCGCCTGATGATCGAGAACGCCCTGCGGCCGGCCCTGGACCGCGGGCTCGGCCGCGCCCACTCCGCGGTGCGCGTCGCGGTGGGCGCACGCGAGTACGACGCGGTGCGCGACTCGCTGGCCGAAGAAGGGCGTCGAGTACACGATGACCCCGCTCACCGACGACGAGCTCAACGAGGAGCAGCGCGAGCGCGTGCACGAGCTCATCGCCGACCGCACGCGGGAGCTGTCCTATCCCGACTTCGCCGAGATGCTGCGCTCGGCGATCCGGGAGGACGAGTGGCTGCTGTATCTGCACGGCGCCGTGCTGGGCTTCGTCGGCGGGCTGCTGCACCTGGCGGTGTTCGGGGTATGAGCGACGAGCCGGTGGAAGAAGAGGAGAAGAACGAGGGCACCAGCACGCTGGCGATCCTGCCCGGCATGGCCCGGCTCGCGGCTGTCGCGTGGTGGAGGACCGCGACCTGGGCGGCCGAGAGCTCGGTGAGCGCCGCCGGCCAGGTGGTGCGCGCCGCCAGGGCCGGCCAGTCGCCGGCCGAGGTGCTGGAGCTGACCGGTCGCGAGCTGCGGGCCTACGTCCGCCAGCTCCTCGACATCGTGGACCCCGACGCCGGCGAGGAGCGGGTGGAGGAGGAGACGAGGGCGGCGGCCAACGGGGACATCGAGGCGCTGCGGGCCCAGGCGGCCGAGCTGCTGCGCCAGTCGGCCGAGGTGGGCGAGAACCTCGACGCCACGCATCCCGCCTACGAGCGCATCCTGGCCGAGATGTCGCCGGACGAGGGCCGGATCCTGCGGCTGCTGGCCACGCGTGGCGCCCAGCCCGCGGTGGACGTGCGCACCGCGCGGCCGCTCGACATCGGTTCGGAGCTGATCGCGCCCGGCCTGACCATGGTGGGGGCCGAGGCGGGCCTGCGCTCGCCCGACAAGGTCCACTCCTACCTGAACAACCTCTACCGGCTCGGCCTGCTGTGGTTCTCGCGCGAGGCGCTGGCCGACCAGGGCGCCTACCAGGTGCTCGAGGCTCAGCCAGAGGTGTCCGAGGCGATGGAGAAGGGCGGCCGCGCGAAGACGGTGCGCCGCTCGATCCACCTCACCCCGTTCGGAGAGGACTTCTGCGAGACGGTGCTTCCCCTCGACACCGAGGAGCTCGAGGCGCTGAACAACGACGACGGCGACCCGCCCGTGCCCGGCGAGATCGACAGCTGATCAGCGCCTGAGGTCGAGCTCGCGCACGTCGGCCTTGTTGCCGGGCGGCAGCTCCACGATCCAGAGCAGGTAGTAGCGGAAGTCGCGGTTGGCGGTGTCGAGGTCGATCCGCGTGTTCTCGCGGACCTTGGTGCGGCCGCTGATCTTGGTCCAGCCCTCGATGTTGCGCGGCGGGCGGCTGCCGTTGGCCCCGAAGACATCGGCCTGGTAGCCCGGTGTGGAGGTCACCACGCCCAACTGGCGCGCCGCGATCGGCGAGCCCGCGTCCACGTACAGCCCGACGCCCTTCTTGCCCACGCCGTTCAGGCCGTTGCGGTAGGTCTCGGTGTCCCAGGCCGTGGTGCGGTTGCCGTCGATGGCGTTCTGGAGCTGGTCCTCGGACTCGTTGCCGTCGCCCTCGGGGTCGTAGTCCTCGACCGCGCCCGCGGCAAGGTCCACCCGCTGCAGGCCGGGGGCCGCCGGCGTCACCGCGTCGCCGGGGCCGCGCTCGGCGCGGGTCACGAAGAAGGCGATCAGCCCGCCGATCAGGCCCACCAGGAGCGCCGTGGTCAGCACCACGCGCCAGCGCCCCCGG
The DNA here is from genome assembly GCA_963810745.1 of uncultured Thermoleophilaceae bacterium. GTDB lineage: Bacteria > Actinomycetota > Thermoleophilia > Solirubrobacterales > Thermoleophilaceae > JACCZR01. Next base: position 64,148 of record CAWEOW010000009.1, on the reverse strand, counting down.
CGCAGGCGGCCCGGGGCGAAGTCGGCGGTGTCCCCCGACAAGCTCTGCAGGACGGCGGTGGCCTCACCCGAGGTCTCGCCGGCGCGGGCGGCCTCGATCGCCAGCACCTCCTCGAGGTCGTGGACCATCTCGTCGGCGGACTCGTAGCGGTTGGCGGTCTCCTTGGCGGTCGCCCGGTCGATCACCTTCGCCAGGGCGGACGAAACCTCGGGGCGCCGCCGCTGCACGTCGGGCATCTGCTCCTGCACGTGCTTCATGGCCACCGCGACCTGGGTGTCGGCGCGGAACGGGACCTCACCGACCAGCATCTCGTAGAGCACGATCCCGAGCGAGTAGAGGTCGGACTGCTCGCCGACCTGATGGCCCAGGGCCTGCTCGGGCGAGACGTAGTCCGTGGTGCCCAGGACGCGGCCGGTGGCGGTGAGCCCGTGCGCCTCGAGCGAGCGGGCGATGCCGAAGTCGGTGACCTTCGCCCGGCCCTCGCCGTCGATGAGGACGTTCTGCGGCTTGACGTCGCGGTGGACCAGGCGCTGCTTGTGGGCGGCCGACAGCGCGCGGGAGATCTCGATCGCGTAGGCCACGGCCTCGGCCACCGGCAGGCGCCCGCAGCGCTTGATGCGGTCCTTCAGCGTCTCGCCCTCGACGTACTCGAAGACGATGTAGGGATTGCCCTCGTCCTCGCCGGCGTCGATGACGGTGACCACATGGGGGTGGTTGAGCCGCGCCACCGTGCGGGCCTCGCGGCGGAAGCGCTCCAGCTGGTCGGGGTCGCTGGAGATGTCGCGGTGCATGAGCTTGATCGCCACCCAGCGCTCGAGGGTGGGATCCCAGGCCAGGTAGACCGTGGACATCCCGCCGGAGCCGACCCGCTCCTCGATGCGAAAGCGCCCATTGATCTCCGTGCCGATCACGTCGCTGTCTATTTTGCGCACTTGCATGACTGTTGAGCTCCGCCTCTACTCCGACCCGGCCTCCGTCGAGGCCTGGACGGCATGGCCGGCGCTGCGCCGCCTGCAGGTGGAATTCGGCGAGGGGGTGCGGATCACCTTGCGGATGGGCGGCTTGGCCCGCAGCTTCGAGGGGCGCCACGAAGAGCTGTTCGCGCGCTGGCTGGCGGCCGCCGACCGCTCGGGCATGCCGGTCGATCCGCGCCTGTGGACGGAGGGCCCGCTCGGATCGAGCTATCCCGCCTGCATGGCCGTCAAGGCGGCGCAGGACCAGGACAGGGGCCTCGAGCTCTTTCGCGCGCTGCAGGAGGGCCTCTTCTGCTTCCGGCGCAAGCTGGACACCACCGAGGCGCTGATCGAGGAGGCCCGGGCGACCGGCCTAGACGCCGCGCGCTTCCGCATCGACCTGGGCTCCAACGCGACGGTCGAGAACCTGGGCAACGACCTGGAGGAGTTCCGCGCGGCTGACATGCCGCTGCCCAGCGCTCGCGTGGGCGAGGGGGGCTGGGTGCCGGACCCCTCCTCGTACGAGGACATGCGCGTCGCCGCCGAGGCGGCGGGCGCCCAGCCCGTGGATGCTCTCGCCCCGGACGTGGCGGCGGCACTGCGCCGGTTCGGTCGCATGGCCGAGCCCGAGGTCGAGGCGGCGTGCGGCCTCGCCGGCCCGCGCGCTCGCGCCGAGCTCTGGCGCCTGGCCTCGGAGTGGCAGGCCAGGCCCACGCGCGTACTCACTGGGTGGCTGTGGGAGCCCGCCTGAGCGTCAGGGGCAGCCGGAGGAGATCCGGACCCGCCACCACTTGAGCAGGCGGCCCAGCAGCCCGCCGCGAGGCTGGACGTGCCAGTGGCGGCAGCCGGGCTCCCCCATGTCCGAGTTGCTGACCCGCACCCAGGCGTAGTCCTCCGGCGCCAGCAGCATCTCCTCCTTCAGCCGCCGCGCGTCCTGCTCGTCGCGGCTGACCCGGTTCAGCTGACCCCGCAGGTCGGCCACGCGGAGGGCGAGGTCGTCGCGGATGCGCTCGAGCTCGGAGGCGGTGAGGAGCCGCGCCGCGCCACTCACGCGGGCCGGGGGCGGAGTCATGGGCCGCGGCCAGGCCGAGTTCCACTGGCCGAGCAGCTCGGCCTCCAGGCCGGCGATCTGCTCGTGGAGCGTCGGGGCGCTGCGCTGGGGAGCATTCCGTTGGGGAGCGAGAACCCTCATGACCTCGACCCCACGAAGGCCGCGCCGCCGGCCAGCAGCACCACCGGGAGCCCGAACGCCAGCGTGAGCCATGCCCCGGGCGTGCCCGCGGCGATGCCGGTCGCTCCGAACACCAGCGCGGAAGCGGCCAGACCGAGGAACAGCGCGGTCGCCAGGCCGCGGTCCTCGAGCCCGCGACCGACGCCGAGGGCCGCCGCGGGGACGAGAGCCAGCACGAGGATGACCTGAAGCAGCGTCATCCGCCTATGGGCGCCCGCGGGTTCGAGCCCCAGAAGATCTGCGTTCCCACCATCCCGATCAGGTGGACCATCACCGTGTTGAGCACCATCGACTTAGCCGTTGCCGTGCCGACCCCGACCGGGCCGCCCGAGGCGTTGTAGCCGTAGTAGCACCCGACCAGCACGATCACCGTCGCCATCGCCATGCCCTTTATGAGCGAATAGAGCAGGTCGGGTGGGTTCTGGAACATCCAGAAGATGAGGAAGAACCCTCCGGATGAGACCTCGCCAATCTGCTCCACCACCGCGATGTAGCTCGCGAAGAACCCGACCCCGACGCTGCCGATGTAGACGAAGGGCAGCACCAGCCACGAGGCCAGCAGCCGGGTGGAGCAGAGGAAGGTGAGCGAGGAGATGCCCATCACCTCGAGGGCGTCGATCTCGTCGGAGATGCGCATGGCGCCGAGCTCGGCCACCAGGCCGGTGCCCACCTTGGCGCTCATCATGTAGCCGAAGGCGTAGGGCATCACCTCGCGCAGGTCGCACCACGCCGAGAAGGTGCCCGCGTTCTGCGGAGCGCCGACCGAGCGCGAGAAGTACGCCCCCTCGATGCCGCAGGTGAGGCCGAGGAGGAACGCCAGGCCCCACAGGACGACCGCGGAGCCGAGGATCAGGATGCCCGCCTGGCGCAGCGACTCGCCGGTGAACCGCAGCGCCCGCAGCGACAGAACCTCGCCAACAACGCGAGCGCCGAAGCGGGCGAGGTCGCCCGCCGAGGCGATCAGCTCTCGGGGGGCCGCGGTCATCGGCCCGACACGGGGATCATCTCCGCGAGGAAGATGAACCAGGCGAGGAACAGGACGAGCGCGGCGACGACGGAGACCGCCATCGCCGGCTCGAGCATCGAACGGCCCGGGCGCAGGCGCGAGTAGAGCGTGTCCAGGCGCACCAGCACGAACCCGAACGCGACCATGCACAGCGGGATCCCGCCCAGGGCGCAGAAGAGGAAGCCCTCGGTGGTCGAGGTGATCTCGCCGGCCAACCACAGCCCGGCGGGCGGGACCGCGAGCCACATCAGCGCGCTCCCCACCCAGATGGACACGGTGAGGACGGCCGCCTGGAGGACCTCGAGCACGCCGCCGTCCGCTCGCGAGGTCACTTGATCACCGAGATCTCAGGATGGGTGGCCAGCAGCGTCTGGGTGAAGACGTAGTTGAAGGCAAAGATGGCCAGGAAGGTGATGACCACGCCCTGGTTGACCGCCCGGCCCACGCCCTCGGCACCGCCGGAGGCCGTCATGCCCTTGTAACAGGCCACGATGGCGATGATCGCCCCGAAGCCCGTGCACTTGACCACCGAGCCCCAGAGGTCGGTGGTGGAGGCGTTGTTGAGCAAGGTGGCAAAGAAGGGCCCCAAGGGGGCCTGGAAGGTCAGGGTGGCCAGGATGCCGCCGAAGATGCCGAAGATCAGCGCGTAGACGTTGAACAGGCCGGTGACGATCATCAGCGAGAGGAAGCGCGGCACGACCAGGTTCTTGATCGGGTCGACGCCCAGCACCTGCAGCGCGTCGAGCTCCTCGCGGATCTTGCGCGCGCCCAGGTCGGCGGTGATCGCCGTGCCCCCGACGCCGGCCAGGATGATCGCGGTCACGATCGGGGCGAACTCGCGCACCGAGGCCAGGACGAAGAAGCCGCCCAGGCGATCGACGGCGCCGAACAGGGTGAGGAAGTTGCCCGCTTGCAGGCCCGGGGCGCCGTAGCCGAAGGCGATCGTGGAGATCAGCAGCGGAAACCAGCACAGCCGCAGCGCGAACATGAACTGCTGCACGAACTCGGTGCCGTAGGGGTAGGGCGGGCGCAGGGCCGACATCACGACCTTGCCCGTCAGGATCATCATGTCGCCGACCTGCTCGAGCAGGTTCTTGGTCGGCAGGAATGCTCTGTCTGCAACCGCGCGAACCATGTGTGCTGGCACAGTAGCGCGGGCTTGCCTTCTGTGTCAACACAGCGCTACACTGGTTGTCGTGTTCGAGCCGGTGGATCGCAACAGTGACGTCCCGGTAGGGACACAGTTGCTTGCACAGCTACGAGCGGCGGTGGCCGACGGCGAGCTCGGGCCCGGTGACCTCTTTCCCAGCATCCGCGACCTCGCCGAGGCCACGGGGGTGAGCGTGAACACCGTCCGCTCGGCCTACGCGCGATTGGAGAACGAGGGCCTGGCCCGCTCCGAGCACGGCCGCGGCACCTTTGTCGCCGACGAGCGCGGCACCAGGCGCGAGCTGCGCCGTCAGATCGAGCGCCTGGAGGCGGCCGTGGCGCGTCGACCCCAGCGCGGGACCACGGCCGGCGGGGCGCCCGCCGGGCGGCTGCTCTCCACGGACGAGCTGCGGGAGGTGCGCGACTCGCTGCGCGCCGAGGTCGGGCGCCTCGACGGCGAGCGCGCCGAGCTCATGCGCCGCCTGCGCGAGCTGGACCGCCTCGACGCGGAGGCCGAGCCGACCGAGGACAAGCGCACCTCCACGAGCCTGGGGAACGTGCGCCTGCGCTGGGTGGGCGGCTAGGCCCCTTGCCCGGCGACCGGCCCTACCGGTTCGCCGAGGAGCCGGAGCTGATCGCCGCCCACACCCGGGCGCAGGGCCTCGTCGAGAGCTTCAACGCGACGCCGCACGCGCGGAAGGATGAGCGCCGCCGGCTGCTCGAGGACCTCCTGGGCGACCTCGGCGAAGGCGCGGTGGTGGAGGCGCCCTTCTTCTGCGACTACGGCACCAACATCAGCCTCGGCGCGCGGACCTTCGTCAACTACGGCTGCGTGTTCCTCGACCCGGCGCCGGTGACCATCGGCGACAGCTGCCAGATCGCGTCCGGTGTGCAGCTGGTCACCGCCAGCCACCCGCTCGACGCCGAGGCACGCCGCGCGGGCTGGGAGACGGCCCACCCGGTGGTGTTGGGGGACAACGTCTGGCTGGGCGCCGGGGTGATCGTGAACCCCGGCGTGACCATCGGCGACGACACGGTGGTGGGCGCCGGAGCGGTGGTGGCCCGGGACCTGCCGGCCGGAGTGGTGGCGTCCGGCGTCCCCGCGCGCGTCAGGCCGGGCTGAAGCCCTCGCCGCGGCGCCCCTCGAGACCGGCGGCCTCGACCACGCCGGCGCGGTCGGTCACCTCGCCGATCACCGCCGTGCCGGGGTGCCGCTCGCCGAGCAGGGCAACGGCCTCGCCGGCCTGGGCGGCGGGTACCACGCAGCAGAAGCCGCAGCCGAGGTTGAACACCTCGTGCATGTCCTCCTCGGAGACCGAGCCGCGCTGCGCGATCAGGTCGAAGACCGGCGGCCGCGGCAGCGGCGAGTCGATGCGGTAGCCCACGTCGGCCTCGAGCCGCAGCAGGTTCAAGAGCCCGTCGCCGGTGATGTGGGCCAGCCCGCGCGCCTCGACGTCCGAGCGCAGCAGGTCCAGCACGGCGCGCACGTAGATGACGGTGGGCTCGAGCAGGGTCTCGCCCACGGAGGCTCCGCCGAGCTCCTCGGGCCGCTCGTCCAGGTCCGACAGCACGCGGCGGGCCAGCGTCAGCCCGTTGGAGTGCACCCCGGACGCCGGCAGCCCCACTATCGCGTCACCGGGCGAGACCGCGGAGCCGGTGACGATCTCGCCGAGCCCGACCGTGCCCACGCAGGCGCCGACCAGGTCCAGCCCCTTGACCATCTCGGGCACCACGGCCAGCTCGCCGCCGGGGATCTCCACGCCCGCGTCCTCGGCCCCGCGGCGCAGGCCCTCGGCCACCTCGGCCAGCACCTTCGGGTCGGCCTCGACGACGGCGATGTAGTCCAGCAGCGCGATCGGCTCGGCCCCGACGCAGACCACGTCGTTGACGTTCATCGCCATGCAGTCGATCCCGACCGTGTCGAACTTCCCGAGCGCCTCGGCCACGAGCAGCTTGGTCCCCACCCCGTCGGTGGACAGCGCCAGGCCGCGCTCCCCGTCGAGGGCCAGCACGTTCGCGTAGTGGCCCGAGCCCATGACCGCCCGCGACGGCCGCCCCGGGTCGATGCGCTTGAGCACCTCGACCAGCGCGGCCACTCCGGCGTCGGCGCCGGGATAGGTGGGCTCGGCCTCCATGGCCGCCATTCTCGCCGCCGGGGCGGTCAGGAGGGCGTGCGCCGCAGCGCGAGGCCCACCGCGTCGTCGGCCAGGCCGCCCGCCCAGGCGGAGACCTCGTCGTAGACGGCGCGGGGCAGCTCGGCCGTGGTGACCTCTCCCGACAGCCGCACCACGATCTCCAGCAGGCGCTCGATGCCCAGCAGCTCGCCCTCGCGCCTGGCCTCCAGGAGGCCGTCGGTGTAAGCGAACAGCAGGTCGCCAGGGGCGAGCGAGACGTGCTCGGTGTGGGCCCGGCACGACTTCTCCACGCCGAGTGGCAGGCCGGGGGCCTCGAGCTCTCGCGAGCCGATCTCTCCCCTGAGGTGCAGCGGCGCGAGGTGCCCCGCGCCGGCGTAGCGCAGGCCGTCGGGGGAGATGTAGGCGAGGAAGGCGGTCACGAAGCTCTCGTCCTCCAGGCGCCCGGTGATCATCGTGTTCGCCTGCTCGAGCACCTCGGCGGGGTCGGCCAGGTCCCACGCCCGCGCCTCGATGAAGAAGCGCACCATTGAGGCCAGCGCGGCCTTCTCCACGCCCTTGCCGGCGACGTCGCCGACCAGCATCGCGACCTCACCGTTGGGGAGCGGCCAGGCGCCGTAGACGTCCCCGCCCACCGCCTGGCTGGCGGCAGGCTCGTAGGCCAGCCCCACCTCGAAGCCGGCGACCTCGGGCAGTGACTGCGGCACGAAGCCGCGGGTCAGGGCGGCGGTCACCCGCCGCTCGTGCTGGAAGTCGAAGCTGTTGGCGATCGCGCCGGCGGAGACCCGGGCGAGCTGGACCAGCAGCGAGAGGTCCTCGTCGCCGAGCTGCCCCGCCTCGGGATGGCTGACCGAGATCGACCCGAAGCGGCGCCGCCCCAGCTCGAGCGGGACCCGGAGCGACGACATGCCGCTGCCGCTGCGCTCCTCGCGCCCGTCGGTCACGAACGAGACCTCCGCGTCGCTGGCGCCGGTGAGGCGCTTGGCGTGCTCGGCGACGCGGTCGACGATCACGTCCAGCTCCAGCGAGGCGGAGACGTCCTCCGCCGCGTGCTTGAGCATCTGCTCCTCGCGGGCGCGCCGCGTCTCGGCCTCGGCGACCGAGGAGCGCTCCAGGACGGTGGCGGCCAGGTCGGCGAGCACGAGGGAGAAGTCGAGGTCACGGCGGGTGAGTGGGCGCTCGGGGTCCGCGCCCACGGCAAGCAGCACCCCGTCCTGGCGGCCGTGCCGCCCGGTGATCGGCACGCAGACCAGCGAGGAGCCGCTGTAGCGCTGCCATACGCGGTCGGCCGCCTCCTCGCCCAGGCCGGCGCGGGCGCGGTCGAGCAGCATCGCCGCCGCCTCCCAGTCCTCCATGCGGGGAAGCAGCAGAGGCCGGTCGCGCTCGATGACGATCTCCGGCGGCCCCGGGCGCAGGCGGTCGTAGGGACGGCGATTGGGGGGTTCGAGGAGCGAGCGCAGGTCGGGGTCGCGGAACCAGGCCGCCAGCGGCTTGACCTCCGTACGCGCGGGGTCGACGCCGAGGAAGCCGACGCCGTCGATCGGCATCAGCCGCCGCGCGTGCTCGATCAGGGGCTCGAGCGCCCGCTCGGCAGGCGGCTCGGCGAGACTGCTCGGGGCGGGAACGGCGATGGACATTGGGGACCCGAGATCACCCTAGGCCCGTTCCGGGCCCGGCGCCAGCGCTACGCGCTCTCGGGCTCGGGCGAGGCGCTGTCGGGCTCTGAGGAGGACCCTCCGCCCCGGCGCCAGCGCACGAACAGGTAGATCGCGCCGAGCACGATCGCCGCGGCCACCACGTAGTCGACGTAGTGGAGGTTGTCCTTCCACTTCTCCCAGTTGTCGCCCGCCTTCTGCCCGATGAAGGTCAGCATCAGCACCCAGGGCACGCATCCGGCCAGGGTCAGGACGCTGAAGCGCCAGAAGGGCATCTTGGCCACGCCCGCCGGCAGCGAGATGAAGGTGCGGATGATCGGGAGCATGCGCGTGAAGAAGACCGTGGCGTCGCCGTGGCGCTCGAACCATCGGTCTGCCCACTCCAGGTGGCTCTTCTTGATGTGCAGCTTCTTGCCGTGCTTCTCCAGCAGATCGACGCGGCCCGCGTAGCCGATCCAGTACGCCACCCAGGAGCCGACGAGGTTGGCCAGGGAGCCCACGGCGGTGGCCGCGAACAGGCTGTACTCGCCGTTGGAGACGTTGAAGCCGGCGAACAGCATCGTGGCCTCCGAGGGCACGGGGATGCAGGCGCTCTCCAGCAGCATGAGGATGAAGACGCCCGGGAGGCCCATCGCGTCGACGACGTCTACGGCGACCTCGACGATGGGGTCGGTTATGGAGGCGATGAGCAGCGACAGCGGCAGCGGGTTAGGGTAGCTAGCCGTTTTGGCGTCCCGCTGTTCGCCAGCTCGCTCGAGCCATACCGCGCGCGTCTCGATGAGGCCCTCGCGAGCGTGGTCGAGAGCGGCAAGTTCATCCTCGGCCCCGAAGTAGCCGCCTTCGAGGAGGAGTTCGCCTCCTACCTGGGCGTGCGCCACTGCGTGGGCGTCGCCAACGGCACCGACGCCCTGGCGATCGCGCTGCGCGCGCTGGGCGTCGAGCCCGGCGACGAGGTGGTCATGCCCTCGCTCACTTTCTACGCCACCGCGGAGGCCGCCGCCGACGTGGGCGCGGTGCCGGTCTTCTGCGACGTCGACCCCGACACCGCGTGCGTGACCGCGGACACCGTCGCGCGCCGTGCTGACGCCGCGCACGAAGGCGATCGTGCCCGTGCACCTGTTCGGCAACGTCGCGCCGGTACCCGAGCTGCGGGAGCTGGGGCTCCCGGTGCTCGAGGACGCCGCCCAGGCCGCGGGAGCGACGCTCGACGGGCGCCACGCCGGCGCGCTCGGCGACGCGGCCACCTTCTCCTTCTTCCCGTCGAAGAACCTGCCCTGCCTGGGCGACGGGGGCGCGGTGGTGACCGACAGCGACGAGGTCGCCGAGCAGGCGCGCAAGCTGCGCTTCCACGGCTCGCGCGACAAGGTGACCTTCGAGGAGGTGGGCTACAACTCGCGCCTCGACGAGCTGCAGGCCGCCGCGCTGCGGGTGCTGCTGCCCGAGCTGGACGGCTGGACCGAGGCGCGGCAGGGCGGTGGCGGCCGAGTACGAGCGCCGCGGCCTGGGCGAGCACCTGACGCTCCCGCGGCCCACCGAGGGCGCCGCGCACGCCTACCACCTCTACGTGGCGCCGCCACCCGCGGGCGGACGAGCTGGCCGAGGCCCTGGGAGACGAGCGGGGTGTCCGCGCGCGGCTACTACCGCGTGCCCGTGCACCGCCAGCCGGCGATGGCGCGCTTCGGCGCCGGCGCCGAGCTCCCGGCCACCGAGGAGCTGGCGGCGACCAACCTGGCGCTGCCGATGGGCACCGGCCTGGACCCCGAGGCGGTAGGCGAGGTGGTCGACGCGATTCGCGTCTGGGTCGACCTGACCAACTCCCCCCACGTGCTCGTCATGCGCCCGCTGATCGCGGCCATGCGCGAGGACGGCCACGAGGTGGAGGTCACGGCGCGGGACTTCGCCCAGACGCTCGAGCTGTGCGAGCGCCTGGGCATCGAGCACACCGCGATCGGCCGCCACGGCGGCAAGGGCCGGGCGCGCAACCTCGTCCGCCGCAGCACGGCGCTGGCCCGCTGGGCCCGCCCCCGGCGCTTCGACGTGGCGATGGGCCACGCCTCCAACGACGTGATGGTGGCCGCGGCGCTCCTGCGCATCCCCAGCGCCACCGCCTTCGACTACGAGTGGGCGACGGTCCAGCACCAGGTCAACTGCCGCCTGGCCCGCGCTGTGGTGGTGCCCGAGGCCATCCCGCCCGAGCGTCTGTACCGCTACGGGGCGAAGGGCAAGCTGCGCCGCTACCCGGGGTTGAAGGAGGAGTACTACCTGGCCGACTTCGAGCCCGACACCGCGGTGCTCGACGAGCTGGGCATCGACCGCAGCCGCCCGCTCTACGTGGTCCGCACCCCGCCGGCGCTGGCCCTCTACCACCAGTTCGAGAGCTCGATCTTCGGCCGAGTGCTCGAGCGGCTGCGGGGCGAGCAGACGGTGGTCCTGCCCCGCACTCCCGAGCAGCGCGAGCAGCTGAGCGGCTTCATCGTCCCCGAGCGCGCCGTCGACGCGCCTTCGCTCGTCGCATTCGCCACCGTGGTCGTCTCCGCCGGCGGTACCATGAATCGCGAAGCGGTCGCGCTCGGCACCCCGGTGTTCACGACATTCGAGGGGCGCCTGGGGGCCGTGGACGAAGGGCTGCTGCACGAAGGGCGCTTGCGCCGCCTGACCGATCCGGCGCAGGTGACCGGCGTACAGCGGTCGAAAGAAGCCCCCGAGCGGATCCGGCGCGACCCGCGGGAACTCGTCAACATGCTCCTGTCAGCCAGATGAGCACATTGGTCTCATCCGTGAAGGCGCGCCGCCTCGGCCAGGTGGCCGTCGACGCCTGCCTGATCGGCCTCGCCTACTACCTGGCCTACGTCCTGCGCTTCGACTCGGGCGTCCCCAACCGCTACGAGGAGCTGCTCACCGACACCTTCGTGTTCGTGGTGGTGATGAAGCTCGCGGTCTTCGCGCTGTTCGGGCTCTACTCCAAGCTCTGGCGCTTCGTCGACCAGAAGGACTTCGAGTCGCTGGTCAAGGCGGTCGTGGTGTCGAGCTTCGTGCTCATCGTCGCCCTGTTCCTCCTGTCGCCGGGCGACACCAGCCCGCCGCGCGGAGTCATGGCGCTCGACTTCCTGCTCACGCTCGCCTTCTGCGTCAGCGCCCGCTTCCTCGTCCGCGCGCTGGTGGAGCGCCCCCGCGGGCCCCTCGTGGAGTCGGCCGACCGCGAGGTGCTCATCGTCGGCGCGGGCAACGGCGGCCAGCAGGTGGCCACCGAGCTGCGTCGCAACCCCGCCCTGTCCACCGCCCCGATCGGCTTCATCGACGACGACCCGCGCAAGAAGGGCATGCGCATCGCCGGCTTCGAGGTGCTCGGCTCGACCGACGACCTCTCCCGGGTGCTCGACGACACCCAGCCCGACGAGGTCGTCATCGCGATCCCCTCCGCGCCGGGCGTGCTGCGCCAGCGGGTGGTCACCGCATGCCGCACGCGCGACATCCCGGTCCGCACCCTGCCCACCACCTTCGAGCTGCTCTCGGGCGGGGTCAACCTCGTCCGCCAGGTCCGCGAGCTCAAGGTGGAGGACGTCCTCGGGCGCGAGCCCGTGCGCGTGGAGCTGGACCGGGTGGGCGCCTACCTGCGCGGCCAGACCGTGCTGGTCACCGGCGCCGGGGGCTCCATCGGCTCCGAGCTCTGCCGCCAGATCGCCCGCGTGAGCCCCCGCAAGCTGGTGCTGGTGGAGAACGGCGAGAACGCGCTGTTCGAGGTCGCGCGCGAGCTGGAGGACGAGCGCCACTTCGGGCGGGCGGTCCCCGTCCTCGCCGACGTGAAGGACGCGACCCGCATGGCCGAGATCTTCGAGGAGCACCAGCCGTCGGTGGTCTTCCACGCCGCCGCCTACAAGCACGTGGGCCTCATGGAGGAGAACCCCGTCGAGGCGATCCGCAACAACGCCGTGGCCACGCGCATCGTGGCCGCCGCGGCGGGCGAGGCCGGCGTCGACCGCTTCGTCCTGGTCTCGACCGACAAGGCCGTGGCCCCCGCCACGGTGATGGGGGCGTCGAAGGCGCTGGCCGAGTGGGCCGTGGAGGCCGCCCAGCACCGCTACCGCTCCACCAAGTACGCCGCCGTGCGCTTCGGCAACGTGCTCGGCTCCTCGGGCTCGGTGGTGCCGATCTTCCGCCGCCAGATCGCCGCGGGCGGGCCGGTGACGGTCACCGACGAGAAGATGAGCCGCTACTTCATGACCATCCCCGAGGCGGTGCAGCTGATCATCCAGTCCGGGGAGCTGGCCAACTCCGGCGAGGTGTTCGTGCTCGAGATGGGCGACCCGGTGAAGATCGTCGACCTCGCGCGCAACATGATCCGCCTGGCGGGCCTGGAGCCCGACGAGGACATCGCGGTCGAGATCATCGGCCAGCGCCCGGGGGAGAAGATCCACGAGGACCTGTTCAACCCCGGTGAGCGGCCCCAGCCCACCCCGGCCGAGAAGATCGTGTCCGCCCTGCGCCCGGCGCCCGACCCGGAATGGGTGGAGACCGCGTTCCTGCGCATCGAAGAGCTCGTGTACGCCGGCGACGCCGCGGCCCTGGCCGGTGCCGTGGCCGAGCTGTCGGCCGAGCGGAGCCTGATGGTCAGCGGCAGCAGCCGCGCCTCGCTCTAAGGTTCGGGGACTTCCGGCATGGAGATCGTCCAGGAGATCGGCGCCTACGCCGGGCTGGCCGCGGTTGTTGGTCTCGCCGTGCTGTCCGCCCTTTACTTCTCGCAGGCGCGTGACGTCCGCCGCTTGCGTGAATGGGCCGGCCGCGCCCCCGAGCGCGGCCCGGAGGCCGCCGCCCGCACCCAGCCTCCCCGTGTGACCGCGCAGCCGCGGCGCACCGGACCCATCCGGCCCGGCTCGCCTCCTGTGCGCCCGGGCCAGGCTCGACCGGCGCAGACCGGAGCGGGGCCGGCCACCGCCGTCGGTGGGGCCGCCGCCGCGGGTGGCGCAGCCGCCGGAGCGGCGGCGGGCGCCGGAGCCGCCGGCCCGTCCTCTCCCGCCGCGCGCACCGCCGCGGGTGGCACCGAGGCTCCCCCCGCCGACGCCGACCAGGAGGACGGCGGCACGGGCGACGAGGAGGCCCTGGAGCCCGCCGCGGCCGCCGGCGAGGACGACGACGCCACGCAGGTCGCCCCTCCGCCCGGCCCGGACGGAGCGCCGCCCGAGGGCGACACCGGCGAGGAGGAACAGCTCGAGGACGAGGACCTGGTCGACGAGGAGGAGGACGAGGACCTCGAGGCCGCCCCCTCCAACGGCTCCCCGGAGGGCGACCGCCCTTCGCCGCCGGTGCCGCCGGCCCGCCCGAGCTCGCCCACCCTGCCGCCGCGGCCCCCGGCGCGCCTGCCCGCGCGCTCGGCGCCGCCGGCGCGGACCGCCGGCGGTCACACCGAGGTCATCCCGCCCTCACAGCGCAAGCAGCCCTGGTACCGCCGCGACCCGCGCCTGGCCGTGCTCGCGGTGGCGGGCGTGTTGATCGTGGGCGGGGCCGCCGTGTTCGGCCTCACCAAGATCGGCGAGGAGAGCGGCGGCGGGCAGCAGAGCACCGAGAACGCGAGCAACAACGGCGACAACGGCGCCGACCGTCCGGCGCGCAAGCGCAGCGCTCCGGTCAACCCGTCGTCGGTCACGGTGTCGGTGCTCAACGGCACCAACATCCCGGGCCTGGCGGCCCAGATCGGCGACGAGGTCGAGGCCAAGGGCTTCCAGCTGGGCAACGTGACCAACGCCAGCGACCAGGGAGTGCGCAACGAGTCGGTGGTGTTCTACGCCCGCGGCGCCGAGCGCGAGGCGATCGCGGTGGGCCGCGGCCTGGACATCTCCCAGCGCGAGCCGATCGACGCCCGGACCCAGTCCCTGGCCGGCGACGCCCGCGTGGTCGTCGTGGCCGGCTCCGACAAGACCCGTTAGGGCACTTCTCCGCTGTTGCGCAGCGCCCGGGCCACCTCGGCCAGGCGCGCCTCGTCCACGAGCGTGTAGCTGCGCCCGTCGCGCTCGATCGTCGCTCCGGGCCAGGGCGGGTACCAGAAGGCGCGAATGCGGCGCTCGATCTCCTCGGGGCTCGCGTCGGGCGGGGTGCGGCGCATCGCGTCCAGGTCCTCGCGGCTCACGTAGCGGCCCTCGCCCTGGGGCTCGCGCGGCAGCTCCCCGCCGGCCACCAGCGTCGCGACCACCTCGCGGAACACCGCCAGCAGCTCCTCCTGCGAGCGCAGGTCGAGCGACCACGCGGTCTCGGTCTGCGGGTCGATCGGGAAGCGGCGCACCTCGACCAGGTCGCCGGTGTCGAAGCGCTCGTCGACGAAGTGGGCGGACACGCCCCACTCGGTGAAGCCCTCCAGGACGGCGACGTTGTAGCCGCCGAGGCCGCGCATGTCGGGCAGCGGCGCGGGGTGGAAGTTCAGGCAGCCGAGCGCCGGGCCGGAGATCAGCGGCTCGCGGATGAGGCGCGGATAGAGGAAGGAGATCGCCACGTCCACCTCGCCGGCCAGCCCGTAGGCCTCCTCCTCGCCGAGCATCTCCACGCCGAGGCGCCCGGCCGCCTCGTCGATCCGCTGCGAGGAGTGCTCGTCCCCGGACGGCGGCGCGGCCACCACGCCGCGCACCTCGCAGCCGCGGGTGACGAGGGTCTCGAGGGCGCGCACGGCAGAGCGCTTGTGCTTTGCGAGGAGGAGGGCCTTCATGCGGTCAGCTCGGAGTAGAGCTCGAGCGTAAGGCGCGCCACCTCGTCCCAGGAGTACGGGCCCTCGGCCGCGGCCCGTGCCGCCTCCCCGAGCCGGCGGCGCGCCTCGGGGTCCTCGAGCAGCTCGCGCAGGGCCGCGGCCAGCGCCTCGGGGTCCTCCGGCGGCACCAGCCGGCCGGCCCCCGTGTCGGCCGCCACCTCCTCGAAGCCCCCGATCTCGGTCATCACGATCGGCTTGCCGAAGGCCAGCGCCACGTTGAGCACGCCGGACTGGTCCACCTCGCGGTGGGGGAGCACGACCAGGTCGGCCCGCCGGAAGAAGGCGGGCACCTCGGCCTCGGCGAGGTAGCGCGTGACGAAGCGGACTCCGTCGCCGGCCAGCTCGTGCAGGGGCTCCATCGGGGTGTTCAGCGGCCGGCCGACGATCCACAGCTCGGCGCCCTCCAGCTCGCCGAACGCCCGCAGCAGCACGTCGATGCCCTTGTACGGGCGGATGGTCCCGAAGCACAGGATCACCGGCCCCTCCACCCGGGCCAGCTCGTCGGGCAGCGGACGCTCGTCGGGCAGCTGCAGCATGTGGTCGAACGCCCCGTGCGGGATCACGCGCACGCGCTCGGGCGCCACCCCGACGCGCTCCACCAGCTCGCGCTCGCCGTGGCGGGTGTGGACCACCACGGCGTCCATCTCGCGGGCCACGTCCACGGCGC
Organism: uncultured Thermoleophilaceae bacterium; assembly: GCA_963810745.1. Classification (GTDB taxonomy): domain Bacteria; phylum Actinomycetota; class Thermoleophilia; order Solirubrobacterales; family Thermoleophilaceae; genus JACCZR01. Next base: position 48,625 of record CAWEOW010000009.1, on the reverse strand, counting down.
CGCTGCGCCGCAGCACGTTGTGCACGGTCATCACGCGCGGCCGTTTCGGGGGAAGCAGGAAGCGGTCGGCGGGCCGCAGCCACTGGTAGTGGACCACGTCGGCGTCCGCCACGCGGCGCCGCAGCCGCGCCATCCCGGCCGGGTGCTCCAGTGCCTTGGCGGCCCGCCGGCGCAGGCGGGCGTCCAGTCCCAGCCGGGTGGCGAGCGGGTAGAAGAGCTCGGTCAGCTCGTAGTCGCGCTCGGAGGGCACCGGGCCGTAGAGGAAGCGCGAGGTGATCAGCTCCACGTCGGCGTCCCGGCGGGCCAGGGCGGCCGCCAGCGCGTGGTCGTAGGGGGTCACGTCCCCCGAGGGATCGACGAGCTTCACGTTCACGGAGACGACATTCTCGGCCCTTAGGCTGACGGGCCGATGGCGAGCACCCCTGTCCGCGTTCTGTTCGCCGTCCTCATCCTCGCCACGGCGGGGGCGTTCCTCGCCTCGCAGTACCTCAAGGGGGAGGAGCCGCTGGTGCTGCGCTTCGAGCGCGAGCCCAAGGCGTTCTCGCCCACGGCGCCCGGGGTCCCCAACCAGGCGCGGGTGGGCTTCGTGCTGCGCGAGCCGGCCCGGGTGACCTTCTCGATGGTGAACTCCGAGGGCCAGGAGGTGCGCCGCCTGGTCGACAACCGCCGCCTGCCGGGCGACGAGGAGCTGTTCTTCCGCTGGAACGGGCGCGACGACGACGGCCGCCTGGTGCGCGACGGCGTCTACCGGATGCGGGTGGTGCGCGAGGGCCAGGGCCGCTCGGTCACCTCGGGCCGCCGCGTGCGGGTGGACTCCAAGCCCGCCGAGCTGGCGATCACCGGCGCCCGACCGAACCTGATCCCGGCGGGGAGCGGTCCGCGGCCGGTGCGGGTTCGCTTCCAGGGACTGCGCACCGCCGACGCCGAGTTCCGCGTGCTGCGCGTCGAGGCGGGCCGCCCCCGCGAGGTCGCCCGCTTCCGCGCCGACGCCCGCCGCCGCGGCACCTGGGACGGGCGCGTGCGCGGCGGCGCTCCCCGGGAGGGCGAGTACGCCTTCCAGGTCACTCGCGCGCGACCGCGCCGGGAACATCGGCCGCTCTCGCCTGCGCCCCGCGCGGCCGCGCACCGCGGTCGCCGTCCGCGGGCCCACGCTCGCCGCGCCCCCCGGGGTCGTCTCCGCGGGCTCCCGGGCGATCCTGCGCGCCGAGGGCGTGCGGCGCGGGTCGCCCTTCAGCGTCCGCCCGGTGGGCGGCGGGCGTCCGCTTCCCGACGGCCGGGTGCGCAGCGGCACGCTGCGCCTGCGCATCCCGTCCGGGACGCGGACCGGCCTCTACGTGGTGCGGGTGAACTCCCGCGGGCGGACCGCGGCGGCGCCGCTGGCCGTGGCCGGCCGCCCCGCGGGCGGCGGCTCCAGCGCTCGGCCCCTCGTGGTGCTGCCGGTGGTGGCCTGGCAGGGCGCGAACCCCTTCGACGACCGCTACGACGGCGTGCCCGACGACCTGGAGAGCACCGGTCGCGCGCCGCTGTTCCGGCCCTACGAACGCGGCCTGCCCTTCGGCGCCCGCACCCAGGCGGGGCCGCTGCTCGCGTTCCTCGACCGCTCGCGGCTGCCGTACGACCTGACCACCGACGTCTCGGTCACGCGCCGTCGCGGCCCCTCGATCGGCGCGGCGTCGGCCGTGGTGCTGGCCGGGGACGCCCGCTGGCATCTGCCCGCCTTCGCCCGCCGGCTGCGGCGCTATGTCGACGAGGGCGGCAAGGTCGCGCTGTTCGGCGCGGACTCGCTGCGCCGCCCCGTGAGCCTGGAGGGGGACGTGCTGACCGACCCGGGCGCGCGGCGGCCGGTGGACCCCTTCGGCGAGCGCACCCGCCTGAGCCGCACCGGCGAGGCCCCCATGCGCGTGCAGCGCCGGGGCCTCGGGCTGTTCCGCGGCACCGACGAGCTTTTGGGCTCGTTCCGGCTGTTCGAGCTGTCGGTCTCGCTGGCGCCCCAGGCGCAGCTGCAGGCCAGCGCCGGCCGCGACGCCGAGCCGGCGCTCGTGGGCTATCGCCTCGGCCGCGGCACGGTGGTGCGCCTCGGCTCGCCGGGCTGGGCGTCGGAGCTGCGCGAGGAGCGCGCGAGCGTGGAGGTGCAGAGGGTCACCCGCAATCTCTGGCGCCTCCTATCCTCCGGCCGATGAGGCGCGAGGCCGCCATCCTGGCCGGCGCCGTGGTGCTCGTGATCCTGGTCGCGGCCGGTGGCTACGCGCTGCTGCGCGACGACCGCGGCACCGAGAAGCGCGGCTCGGCCAAGCAGGAGTTCGACACCACCCAGGAGCCCGAGGCGCCGCGCAAGCCGAAGGCGACGATCCCCTGGCCCACCTACGCCTTCGACCTCAGGCGCACCCACCTGGCCACCGGCTTCAAGCACCGCCCGCCCTACCGCAAGGTGTGGCGCCTGGACGGCAAGGACACGCTCGAGTTCCCGCCCTCGGTCGGCTACGGCCGCGTGTTCCTGGCTCAGCAGAAGGGCCTGTTCTTCGCCATCGACGGCAAGACCGGCAAGGTGCGCTGGAAGCGCAACTTCAAGCGCTGCGCGGCCTCGTCGCCCACCATCGCGCGGCGCACGGTCTACCAGGCGTACATGGACTTCGTGGACTGCCCCCAGGGCCGCTCGGGCGCGAGTGGCTTCGTGATCGCCATGAACTACAAGACGGGCAAGCGGCGCTGGATCTACCGCGCCGGCCCGGTCGAGTCCTCACCGCTGCTGGTCAAGCGCACGCTCTACTTCGGCTCGTGGGACCGCAAGGTCCACGCCGTGAACGCGCGCACCGGCAAGCGCCGCTGGGCCTTCAGGGCGGACGAGGAGGTCAACACCTCGCCCGCGTACTCGAAGGGGACGATCTTCATCGCCACCGACGCCGGCACGCTCTACGCGCTCGACGCGCGGACGGGGCGCAAGAAGTGGTCGGCCAAGGCCAGCAGCGAGTTCTTCTACGCGACGCCCACCGTGGCCTACGGGCGCGTGTTCATCGGCAACACCGACGGCACCCTGTACGCCTACGGCGCGCGCAGCGGCCGGCTCCTGTGGGCCAAGCCGCTCGGCACCTACATCTACGCCGCGGCCGCCGTGGCCAAGCGGCGGGTGTTCACCGGCACCTACGACGGCTTCGTCTACTCGGTCAACGCGGCCACGGGCGACGTGGTGTGGCGCAAGTCGGCGCCCGCCGCGGTGCACGGCGCCCCGACGATCATGAACGGGCTCGCCTACTTCTCCACCTGCTCCTCGTGCGGCTCGGAGGCGTCACGCGCGGTGAAGCGCGGGCCCGACAGCACGGTGGCCTACAGCATCCGCACGGGCCGCGTGCGCTGGAAGCTCAACCAGGGGAAGTACGCGAGCCCGGTGGTGGCCGACTCGAAGCGGGTCTACCTGACGGGTCGCTCGTACCTGTACGCGCTGACAGAGCGATCAAAGCGGAAACGGCGGCGCCGGTAGCGGGCCACACCAGGTAGTAGTTGTTGAAGGTGCGGCCGATGAAGAGCAGCATCAGGATCGACAGCGAGAACGCCGCCGCGCCGAACCACAGCTCCTCTGCCTTGCGTTGCTGCAAGAGCAGCCACACCGTCAGCGGCAGCCAGAGCAGCAGGGCGAACAGCACGAACGGGTAGGAGCCCTCGCGATCCTCGAGGATCCCGGCGCGGACCATGATCGCCGACAGGCCGTAGCCGACGATCTTGTAGGTGCCCGCCCCGTACTTGACCGTGTCGTCGACGAACGCGCCCGGGTCGGCGATGAGGAACGGCAGCGAGCAGACCGCGACGATGCCGGCGAACCAGGCGCCGGCGCTCAGCCATCGCTCGCGCGGGATCATCAGCGCCAGGAAGGGGATCGCCACCACCGCGAACTGCTTGAGCAGCACCGCCGCCGCCAGCGCCGCGGCGGCCGAGCGGAAGTGCCCGCGCGTGACCAGCGCGAAGGCGAGGACCACGCCCAGGATGCTGGGCGCGTCGTTCTGGCCGAACCAGGCCGATCTGACCGCGATCGGGTTGGCAACGAGCAGCACCCCGATCACCACCCGCCACGGGAGCGGGGCCCGGATGAGCATCGCCGCGCCGAACAGGCCGAGGGTGCAGAGCAGCACGAAGAAGCGGTAGTCGTCGAAGGGCTCGGGCAGGATGCGCCACACCGCCGCGGTGACCGGCGCGCCGGGGAAGTAGGCGAAGTGGTCCAGCGCCACCTCCTTGCGCCGCACGCTCTCCGAGATGCTGCCGTCGCGGGTGTAGAAGCGGTCCAGGCCGTCTTCGCGGTAGTCGTGCCCGTAGGGGTTCTTCGCCGTCCAGCACCAGGTCGCCGGCGATGTCGATCTGGAAGGTCGAGTCGTTGGTGTGGAACCAGGGCTCGGTCGACTGGCGCAGCCCGAGCTGCAGCAGCGTGGACGGGAGCAGGAGCATCAGCGCGACGCCCAGCGCGAGCGCGATGGCGGTCCACGCCGGGAACGGCCGGCGGCGCTTCAGGGCCACCAGCGCCACCGCGCCGACGCCCAGCGCGGCCAGGAAGGCGGCCGCCCGGGCGATGCCCACGTCCCACTCCTCGCCCGCGGCCCGCACGAGGGGCGCCAGGACGCCCTGCGGCTCCACCGACGCCGGGCGGAACGGCCACGGGTCCGAGCCCAGCTCCGGGAGCGTGATGGCGATGAGGCCGATGAGGACCGCGCAGAGCCCCAGCAGGGCGTTGGCGGCTCACGCCGGGGCCACTGCGCGCCGCCTGCGCTCCCGCTCGGCCGCGCGGTCGGCCGGCGTGGCCTGGCGCTGGGCCACGTGGGCGCAGGCCAGCCCGAGCACCAGCCAGGTGAGGGGGTCCTCGAGGAAGCCCGGATAGAACAGCGAGTGCACGAACAGCACGAGCAGCGAGGCACCCAGGGCCAGCCCGAAGGCCCGGTCGCGGCGCTCGACCGACAGAATGGTGCGCACGCCGCCCACCAGCAAGGCGATGTAGGCCAGCACGCCGGCGATGCCCAGCTCGGCGGCCACGGTGAGCGGGGTGGTGTGGGAGACGAAGTCGGCGGTGGGCTTGGCGCTCTTCGCCGCCTCCTTGCTGGCCCCCGGCTGGCCGCCCACGCCCACGCCCAGCACCGGGTTCTGCGCTATCACCTCGACGGTCTGGGCCACGCGGTCGGAGCGGTCGCTGGTCTCGCGGCGCAGGTCGTCGGATACCGCGGCGGCCACCACCAGCGCGGCGCCCGCGACCAGGAAGGCCACGGCGGCACCCGCCGCGACCCTCTTCAGCCGCGGCCCACCGGTGGCCGCGGCCAGCGCGAGGGTGACCACCACCAGGGCCACCATGCTCGACTGCGAGTAGGAGAAGAGGAGCCCGGCCCAGAGCACGACCACCAGCGCGATGCCCCAGCGCAGGCTGATGCGCGAAAGGGCCAGCGCCACGAGCACGATGGCCAGGCCCAGCACCACGTGGCGCCCGTACAGGCTCGGGTCCACGAACAGCGAGGTCACGCGGAAGAAGTCGCCGTTGGCGTTGGCGGTCTGGACGTTGGGCGCGAAGAAGAACAGCTGCTGGGTGACCGCCTGGTAGAGGCCGACCAGCGCGAACAGGGCAGCCAGCCCGACCGCCAGGCGCCCCAGTTGCCGGGGGAGGTCGGCGGTCATGGGCGACCGCCCCACGACCGCCAGCAGCGCGCCGAAGGGCAGCAGGAAGAAGCCGAGCAGGTCCTCGCCCGGAGCGAGCTCATCGGCCCACAGCAGCGAGAGGCAGCACACGGCCAGGAACGCGGCGGCGGGGATCGCCACCGCCCGAGGCAGCACGCGCGTCCGTTCTCCGCGCAGGACCCGCCAGACCAGCGCGAGGATCGCGGCGGCCAGGACGAAGTAGAGGGGCAGCAGGCGGCCGAGCTGCCCGTCCTCGGCGATCGAGACGGGGAACCCGCCGCCACCCGGGTCGAACGAGAGCGGCAGCCGGAACGGGGCGGCGGCGAGAACGGCCAGGGGGGTCCAGGACGGGCGGCGAACCAGCACAGCCGCCGCGGCGCCGACCGCCAGCACTCCGACCACGCCACCGCCCAGCGCGGTGGCCGAGCTCAGCGAGTCGAGGCTGCCGTCACCGAGGACGAGGGCGGCCTCGGCCACCGCGAGCAGGGCCAGGCCGCCGAGCAGCACGAGGCGCTCTCGGGCGAGCAGGACGCCGGCCGCACCGAGCGCGCCGGCGAGGGCGGCGAGCACCATGGCGCCACCTTACCCAGCGCCCGTGACGCGCTCGTTGCGCGCCGCCGCCGCCTCGCGGATCCCCTCACCGGCCCCCGCCACGAGCTCGTGGCGGGCGTGGCGCAGCATGCGCGAGCTGCGGCCCAGCAGCGCCCGCTCGAGGTAGGCGATCACCCACAGCGCGCGGGTGAGCAGCCGAGCGGGCGTGGAGTGGTGCTTGCGCAGGTAGAGGTCGCGGTTGCGGTGGAACTCGGCCAGCCGGCGGGCCTCCGCCTCACGGTCGGTGCTCAGCTGGTTGTGGTGGGTGGCCACCGCGGCGGGCTCGAAGAGGATGCGCCAGCCGGCGTCGCGCAGCCGCTTGCAGAAGTCGGTCTCGTCGGAGTAGACGAAGAAGTCCGGGTCGAGGTATCCCACCTGCTCGGCGGCCGCGCGCCTCACCAGCAGGGCGCTGGACTGGCACCAGCCGACCTCGCGGCGCCGCGTGCCGCCGCTCTGGGTCACCAGCAGCTTCTGGGTGCCGCGTGGCCACCGCCAGCGCGGGCGCCCACTCCCGGCAGCCGCCAGGCGCAGGGCACCGGCCGTCCCTCGCTGTCGACCAGCTGGGCGCCCACCGCGGCCGCGCCGGGGTCGTCGTCCAGCGCGCGCACCAGCGCCTCGGCCGCTCCCGGGTGCAGCTCGGCGTCCTCGTTGAGCAGCAGCGCGTACTCGCCCTGGGCCTCGCGGAGCAGGCGCGTGTCGTTGGCGGCCTTGCCCTCGCGGCGCTCGAGGCGGATGTTCGCCAGCTCGGCGGAGCCGTCGTCGGAGGCGTTGTCGAGCACCAGCACCTCGCCGTCGGGACCGCTGCGCGCGGCCTCCAGGCAGGCCGGCAGGTAGTCGGCGCCGTTGGTGTTGACGATGCAGTAGGAGAGCTTCACCGCGTCTGCGCCACGCGCTCGAGCACCTCGAGCATGCGCCCGGCGAGCAGGTCGCGGTCGAACTCGCGCTCGGCGAGCGCCCGCGCGTTGCGGCCCATCTCCTCGGTGCGCCCGCGCAGCGACTCGACCTTGGCCGCCAGGTCGGCGGGGTCCCCCGGGCGCGCGAACACCCCAGCGTCGTTCTCCTCGACCAGGGAGCGCATCCAGCCCTCGCAGTTCACCACCGCCGGCCGCCCCGCCGCGAAGGTGTCGAACAGCTTGTTGGGCGAGCAGGTGGCCAGGATCGGCACGTCCTTGTAGATCGTCATGCAGGCGTCGGAGGCGGCGGCCAGGCGCGCCACCGAGGTCTTGTCGGGGATCGGCTCGGAGAAGACGACGTTGTCGACCCCCCGTGCCCGCTCCATCAGCGCCTCCCGGCGCTTGCCGTCGCCGTGAAGGACGAAGGTCACGTCGGGCGCGTGCGGTGCGGCGTCGACCACCTGGGTGAGGTCGTTGGCCTCGCCCATGGTCCCGAAGTACGAGCAGACGAAGCCGTCGCCCAGCCCGAGGCGCTCGCGCATGTCCGAGCCGTCGAGGTCGGGGTCGAACATGTCGAGGTCGGAGGCGTTGGGGATCATCGAGACGCGCTCGGGCGGCACACCCGCCGCCACCACGCCGTCGCGCATGCCGGGCGAGAGCGCGTTCACGTGGGCGGCGTTGCGGTAGACGGTGTGCTCGAGGAGCCGGGCCACCCGCTGCAGCGCGGGGTTGGGCAGCGCGCCCATCTGGATCGGGGCCTCGGGCCACAGGTCGCGGACCTCGAACACCAAGGGCGTGCGGAAGCGCTTCGAGGCGGCCATGGCGGGCAGCGCCATGGTCAGCGGCGGCGAGGTGGCGTAGATGACGTCGGGCCGCGGCAGGCGCAGCACGGTGCGCGTCGCGGCGGCGGCGAAGCGGGCGAACTCGAGCGCCCGGCGGCCGTAGCCGAGCTTGGTCGCGCGCACGTAGTCGCCGAAGCCGGCGGGCACCGAGACCACCTCGATGCCGTCCTCCACGCGCCTTCCGCCTTCGCCGGCCGTCACCATCGTCACCTGATGGCCCTGCTGCACGAACCGGCGCGCGAACTCGTACGAGCGCGTGCCGCCCACACCGGCGCGCGTCATGAAGAACTGGTGCAGGTAGAGAATCCTCATTCGGCGCTAACCCTATGAACCGCTTGTTCGACATCGTCATCGCCGCCGCCGCGCTGGTGGTCCTCTCGCCGCTCATCGCCGCCGCGGCGGTGGCCATCAGGCTCGAGACCCGGGGCAGCGCGTTCTTCCGCCAGCGGCGCGTGGGCCGCCACGGCGAGCCCTTCGAGCTGTGGAAGCTGCGCACGATGGTCACCGGCGCGCAGGGCATGGGGGCGGGCATCTACGTGACCCAGGGCGACCCCCGCATCACGCGCGTGGGGGCGCTGCTGAGGCGCTACTCGCTGGACGAGCTGCCCAACCTCTTCAACGTCCTGCGCGGCGACCTGGCGATCGTCGGGCCGCGGCCGACCGTGCAGGAGCAGGTCGACAACTACACCGACCACCAGCGCCGCCGCCTGGAGGTCCGTCCCGGCATCACCGGCTGGGCCCAGGTCAACGGCCGCACATCGCTGCCCTGGCCCGAGCGCATCGAGCTCGACGTCTGGTACGTCGACCACCGCACCCCGCTGCTCGACCTGAAGATCCTGGCCCGCACGCTGCGCATGCTCGTCAGCGGCCACGGCCTCTACAGCGAGGACCCGCGCCAGGGCTGGGGAACCACCGAGGAGCCTGCTCCCGGCGCCAAGGACCCGGGCGCGCGTGCGCCCTGAAGCGCTCGCTCTCCTGCGCTGCCCGCTCTGCCGTCACGGGCTGACGCTCCTGGACGGGTCGGTCGGCTGCGACGAGGGCCACCGCTTCGACCTCGCCCGCCAGGGCTACGTGAACCTCGTGCCCGCGCCCGGCGACACCGGGGCGATGGTCAGCGCCCGCGAGACCTTCCTGGGCGCCGGCCACCTGGACTTCATCCCGCTCGGCGCCGAGGGCGTGGTGGTCGACGCCGGGTCCGGGCCCGCCCACCACCTGGCGGCCGGCGGGGGCGACCTTCGCATCGCGCTCGACAGCTCCACCGCGGCCCTGCGCCGCGCCGCCCGCCGCGCGGACGCCGCGGTCGGCTGCGACCTGTGGAAGGAGCTCCCGCTGCGCTCCGAGGTCGCCGACACCGTGCTCAGCGTCTTCTCGCCCCGCAACGGCGGCGGAGTTCGCGCGCATCCTGCGCCCCGGCGGCACGCTGGTCACGGTCACGCCGGGCCCGGGCCACCTGGCCGAGCTGGTGGAGGGGCTGGGCCTGATCTCGGTCGACGCCGACAAGGAGGAGCGCCTGCGGGCCAAGCTCACCGGCCTGTTCGACGAGGGGGGCAGCGAGCGCCACGAGCGCACGCTGTCGCTCTCCCACGCCGACGCCCTGGCGGCGGCCCGCATGGGCCCCAGCGCCTGGCACCTCGATCCGGGCGAGCTCGAGGGCCGCGTGTCCGTCCTGCCCGAGCCGCTGGAGGTGACGGCCTCGGTGGACGTGGGCCGCTGGGTCAGCGGACGTCTATGAGGCGGCGCCGCGTGGTGAGGCGCACGGTGTTGCGGTCGGCGCGCACCACGAAGTAGACGCGCATCTCGCCGGCCTTCGTGGGACGGAAGCGCAGGGTGAAGCGGCCGCGGCGGTTGGGCTTGAGCGCCCGGGTGCTGGTGGTCCGGAAGCGCTCGCCGCGGCGGGCCTGCAGGACGGCGAACACGCGCGGCTTGCGCGGAGCCACCGAGCCGCGCACGCTGACCATCTCGTCGGTGGGGGTCTCCTCGGGCAGGCCGCTCAGCTTGAGCACGGGCTTGACCTTGAGCGTGGTGCGGCTGGAGTACGTGCCCGCCAGGCCGCCCCCGCCGCCGAAGCGCACGCGGACGAAGCGGGTCCCGCGCGGGCGCACGACGGTCTCGTAGTTGCCGTCGGCGTCCAGCGACACCTTGGCCACGGTGCGGTACCGACCCCGGGTGGTGCGGGCCTGGACGCCCACGCGCGTCCCGGTGACGGGGCTGCCGTCGAACTTGGTCAGCCGCCCGGCCACCTTCACGCGCTGCTTGTAGCCCGCGGTGCGCGGGGTGAGCTTGGCGGTCAGGTTCGTGCCCGCGCCTCCCGAGACGTCGCCCACACGCGCTCGCAGGTCGTCCAGCTGCGCGTAGAGCGCGCTGCCCGGGCACTCGGTGAGGTTGGTGTCGCGGTGGCCGGACACCCGCCGCAGCCGCACGCTGCGACCGGAGGCGTAGCGGTTGGTGTCGCCGCCGGCGCTGGTGACCGTGGTGCTGCCGGCGGTGGGCGCGCCGTGCAGCGGAAGCTTCCAGCGGATCAGGCGCGCCATCGCGTCGAGCGAGGCGCTGCTCTGGGGCACCGAGGAGAAGGTGCCGATGTTGGCGATGCCGGTGGTCTGCGAGTTGTAGCCCTGCGCCTGGGCGCCCACCACCGCGCGGTCGACACCGCCGGCGCGGCCCTCGTAGAGCACGCCGTACTTGTCGACGAGGAAGTTGTAGCCGATGTCGTTCCAGCCGTTGGAGTTGCGGTGGAAGCGGCAGATGCCCAGGACCACGTTGGGCGCCTCGCTGCGCGAGTAGTCGTTGACGGACACCGTGTGGTGCACGTACGCGGCCTTGACCGAGCCGTAGCCGGCACCCGAGCGGGGCTGGCAGTCCGAGGCGCCCCAGCCGGCGCGGCTGACCATCCCCGGACGGGCCTCCGCGGCCTTCGCGACCGGCGTGCCGGGGATGAGCGAGGCGACGTTGTCGGCCGCCCGCCGCAGTCCGCTGCGCAGGCGGTCGCCTCCGGTGCTCGATCCCTTCACGTTCACGTAGTGCAGCTTCAGCCCGGGGACGTCCTTGCTCAGGCGGTACTGCACGTAGTCGGCCTCGCCCACCCAGGCGGGGGCGGAGGTGCCCTGGGGCATCGGCTCGCCGCGGCCGGGATCGGGCGCGTCCTCGCTCTTGGCGGGCAGCGCGGTCCAGCGCGACCAGCCGCCGCCCTCGCGCCGGGTGCGCACCGCGACGCGCGGCTCGGCGTCGCCGCGCCAGCGCATGCCCACGAGGTTGAAGCGCTTGCCGGTCTTGATGGGCTGGGACTGCACCGCGCGACCGAAGCGCTTCTGCACTCCGGCCCCGCTCTCGAAGTCCACGGGCTCGGGCCGGTAGGGCCTCAGCGAGAAGGCGGGAGCGGCAACGAGGCCGCACGCGAGCACGGCGAGAAGGAGGATGCGACGCAGCATCTAGAAGGCCCCAACACAAGCAAAACTCACTCGTTGCGGGGCTTTCCCGCCGTTATTGTGGCTAGGGGACGGGCTCGGGCCCGTTGCCGCGGTGCTCGTCGATGAACGCGCGCAGCGCGCTGAGCGCCTTGGCCCCGCCGCTCTTGCAGGCCAGCATGTAGCCGGTCCCGAGCGGCTCGGGGTCGCGGCCCCAGGCGGTGGCCGCGAACTGGTACGGCATGTTCGGCCGCGGGATGAGCAGCAGCTGGTAGCCCTGCTCGGAGTCGTAGGTGGCCTTCAGGTCCGCGCGCAGCTGCCGCGGCGCGCTGGGCTTGAACCAGATGTCGATGCGGCCGTGCTCGAGCGAGTGGACCACCGACGAGTCGGGCGGAGGCTCGGTGAACGCCTGGTCCTCGGCGGGGATCTCGTAGTGCTGCCCGCTCATGGGCGGGTTGCTGTCGTACGGGATCCGCTGGTTGGGGTTGCCGACGTGGTCGCGGCTCTTGGCCCGCGTCTCGCGGACCTCGCAGCCCGCCGCCTCGGCTGCCTTGCCGACGTCGGTCTCACCGGGCCGGGCCGCGCTCCCGCCCGCGGGGTAGATCGACGCCTGCTTCTGCTTGGCCGGGTCCTCCCCGCCGAAGGGCTTCCACACGACGAAGACCAGGATGGCGAGGACGGCGACCGCGAGCACGCCGCCGATGCCGTAGCCGACCATGCGCTTGCGCTGGGCCTCGGCGGCCGCTTGGCGCTCGCGCTCCTCGCGCTCACGGCGCAGGCGCTCCTTCTCTTCCTTCCGGCTGGCCATTCAGCGGGGAAGCGTAGTTAGGCGACCTGCCGCCTACGCCGCCGCTGCTGGCCGGTGTCGGCCCAGCAGTCGTCGACGAAGGTGGTGATCTCCTTGGTCAACCGCTCGGGGGTGACGCGCAGCTCGAGAATCGAGCTCGCCTGCACCAGGCGGGAGCCCTTGAGCTCGTGCACCAGCTGGTCGGAGTCCGAGAAGGGGTGGATCGGGTCGCGGTTGTGGCCGATCACCAGGGTCGGCATGTCGAGCGTCTGGCGCTCCTCGCTCGGAGGGGCGACCCGGCCGAAGAACAGGCCCTGCAGCACCGAGGCCGAGGGCTTGGGGTCCTGGCTGACCCAGTCCAGCAGCATGTCCGCCAGCAGCGGGTTCCCGGGCCGGGGGATGCGGCTCGGCCACCGCGGCGATGCCGCGGGCGATCGGCGCGCCGAAGGTGAGGTGGACCATCAGCGGGGTGAAGGCCAGCGCGCACCCGAGCAGTGCGTTGTCCAGCACGGGCATCTCGATCAGCAGGCCCTTCACGCGGTCGGGCGCCGCCACGGCGGCCTCGAGCGACGTGTTCGCGCCCAGCGAAGTGCCGCCGATGACGGCCTGGTCGATCTCGAGGTGGTCCAGCAGCCCGATGACCTGGCCGCCGAAGATCGTCATGGAGTAGTTGCTCATCTCGGGCGGGCGGTCGGAGTCGCCGTGGCCGAGCAGGTCGAGGCACAGGACGCGGTAGCCGCGGTCGGCGATCGCGGAGGCCAGCGGGCCCCTGCATCTTGCGCGAGAACAGCAGGCCGGGGAGCAGGACGACCGTGCGGTCCCCGCCCCCGTACTCGTCGAAGACGAGCCGGTGTCCTTCGTGCCGGAAAGAGCGTCTACGCGCCTTCAAGACCGGCAGAGTCTACCCCCTGGACCCGAGGGGTATGTTGCCTTCGTCAGGCAATCTCCGGGGGAGGAGAGCAAATGAGCAAGCCCGCGCACGTGGACGTCACCGTCAACGGTGAGCACCACAGTCGCGACGTCGAGCCCCGCATGCTCCTGGTCAGCTTCCTGCGCGACGAGCTCGGCTTGACCGGCGCTCACGTGGGCTGCGACACCACCAACTGCGGCGCCTGCACGGTGCACGTCGACGGCGAGTCGGTGAAGAGCTGCACCCTGCTGGCCGCGCAGTGCGACGGCGCCGAGATCACGACCGTGGAGGGCCTCGCGCAAGAACGGCTCGCTGCATCCCGTCCAGCAGGGCTTCTGGGACCAGCACGGCCTGCAGTGCGGCTACTGCACCCCGGGGATGATCATGGCCGCCGCCGACCTGCTGCAGCGCAACCCGACCCCCAGCGAGGAGGAGATCCGCCAGGGGCTCGAGGGCAACCTCTGCCGCTGCACCGGCTACCACAACATCGTCAGGGCGGTTCAGGCCGCTTCGGGCCAGGAGGTGACGGCATGAGCCCCTCCAACGGCAACGGCTGGGTCGGCAAGGCGATCCGGCGCAAGGAGGACCCGCCCCTGATCAAGGGCCAGGGCAAGTACACGGACGACATGCATCTGCAGGGGATGCTGCACGCGGCGATCGTCCGCTCCCCGGAGGCGAACGCCACCTTCTCCTCGATCGACACCTCCGAGGCCGCGGCCCAGCCGGGCGTCGTGGCGGTCCTCACCGCCGAGGACATGGCCGACGACTTCGCCGGCCCGATGGCGATGGTCTGGGACCCGCCGGGCGTGGACATCAACACCCCCGAGCAGTGGCCGCTCGCCAAGGGCGAGGTCAAGCACGTCGGCCAGGCCGTGGCCGTCGTGGTGGCGAAGGACCGCGGCACCGCGGTGGACGCCGCCGAGCTCGTGATGGTCGACTACGAGACCCTCCCCGCCGTCGTCGACCCCGAGAAGGCGCTCGAGGACGGCTCCCCGCTCGTCCACGAGGCGTTCGGCACCAACCGCACGCACGACTGGGGCATCTCCGGGCGGCGACGTCGACCAGGCGATCTCCGACTCCGAGGTGGTGGTCGAGCGGCGCATCGTCAACCACCGCACCAGCGGCGCGCCGATCGAGCCGCGCTCCTCGCTGGCCGAGCCCCAGGGCGACGGGGTGACGCTGTACTCCTCGACCCAGGTCCCCCACATCGCTCGCTTCGTGCTCAGCGGCGTGCTCGGCATGTCCGAGGACAAGATCCGCGTCATGGCGCCCGACGTGGGCGGCGGCTTCGGAGCCAAGCTGCAGGTCTACGGCGAGGAGGCGCTGATCGTGGCGCTGGCCCGCAGGCTGCACCGGCCGGTCAAGTGGACCGAGACGCGCTCGGAGCACATGACCACCTCGCACCACGGCCGCGACCAGATCACCACGGTCACGTTCGGGGCGAACCGCGACGGCAAGGTGAACGCCCTCAAGGTCCACACGCTGGCGGACCTCGGCGCCTGCTTCGGGCTGCTCACGCCGTTCATCCCCGAGCTGGGCTTCCCGGTGACGAACGGGTGCTACGACATCCCGAACGTCGACATCAAGTTCACCGGCGTCTTCACCAACAAGTTCGAGACGGACGCGATCCGCGGCGCCGGGCGGCCGGAGATCACCCACTGGATCGAGGTCATGATGGACCAGTTGGCCGGCGAGCTGGACCTGGACCCGGCCGAGGTGCGCCGGCGCAACTTCATCGCCGCCGACGCCTTCCCGTTCGAGACCCCGCTGGGGATCGTCTACGACTCGGGCAACTACCAGGGCACGCTCGACAAGCTGCTGGACAAGGTGGACATGGACGCCTTCCGCCGCGAGCAGCAGGAGCTGCGCGACAAGGGCGTGTACCGCGGCATCGGCCTGTCCACCTACGTGGAGGTGTGCGGCCTGGCGCCGTCGCGGGCGGTCGGCCCGCAGGGCGTCGGCCTGCAGGCGGCGTTCTGGGAGTCGGCGACGGTGCGCGTCCACCCCAGCGGCTCGGCCACCGTCTACAGCGGCATCTCGCCCCACGGCCAGGGCCACGACACCGGCTTCGCGCAGATCGTCGCCGACCGCCTCGGGATCGACCCCGAGAACGTCGACGTGCTGCACGGCGACACCGACCAGGGCCCGTTCGGCTGGGGCACGTACGGCTCGCGCTCGCTCGCCGTGGGCGGCGAGTCGGTGGGCCGCGCCGCCGACAAGGTGCAGGAGAAGGCCAAGAAGATCTGCGCCGCGCTGCTGGAGGCCGCTCCCGAGGACATCGAGCTGGCCGACGGCAAGTTCCAGGTGCGCGGCTCGCCCGACAAGTCGATGACGATGGCCGAGATCTCCGGCGCGGCGCACATCCCGCCGAACGAGCTGCCGACCGACATCGAGCCCGGCCTCGAGGAGATCTCGTTCTACGACCCGGAGAACTTCGTGTTCCCCTTCGGCGCGCACGCGTGCGTGGTCGACGTGGACGCGGAGACCGGCAAGGTCGAGGTGGTGCGCTGGGTGGCCGTGGACGACTGCGGCCCGGCCATCAACCCGATGCTGATCGAGGGCCAGGTGCACGGCGGCGTGACCCACGGCATCGGCCAGGCGCTGTACGAGCAGATCGTCTACGACGAGGACGGCCAGCTGGTGACCGGCTCGTTCGTGGACTACGCGCTGCCCACCGCGGCCGAGGTCCCGTCGTTCGAGACCGACCGCACCGAGACCCCGTCGCCGGTCAACCGGCTGGGCGTCAAGGGCGTGGGCGAGGCGGGCACCATCGCCGCCAGCCCCGCCGTGGTGAACGCGGTCACCGACGCGCTCAAGCCGCTCGGCGTCACGTTCATGGACATGCCGCTGACGCCCATGCGGGTGCTGCAGTACATCCAGGGCGCCGGCAACGGCGGCGGCCCGCGCTCGACCGAGCAGGGCCGCGAGCTGGGCGAGCACGGCCAGGGCGGCGCGGGCAGCGGGCCTACCAGCCCGAGCGAAGGAGGTGCCGCGTGATTCCCCCCGAGTTCGACTACACGCGTGTCTCGTCGGTGGACGAGGCGGTCAAGGCGCTGGGCGAGGGCGGCGAGGACGCCAAGCTGCTGGCCGGCGGCCACTCGCTGCTGCCGCTGATGAAGCTGCGCCTGGCGGCGCCCTCGCTGCTGATCGACATCGGCAAGGTGGACGGGCTGCGCGGCGTGGAGCGCTCCAACGGCGGCTACCGCATCGGCGCGCTGACCCGTCACGCGGACCTACAGGACCGCGAGGAGCTGGGCGTGCTCGGCGTGGCGGCGGGCAAGATCGCCGACCAGCAGGTGCGCAACCGCGGCACCATCGGCGGCTCGCTGGCCCACGGCGACCCGGCCTCCGACCTGCCGGGCGTGGTGCTGGCGCTGGACGGCTCGGTGTCGGCCACCGGCCCGAACGGCGAGCGCCAGATCGCCGCGGCGGACCTGTTCCAGGACTACCTCACGACGGCGCTCGAGCCCGAGGAGGTCATGACCTCGATCACGGTCTCCGACCCGGGCGAGTGGAGCTTCGGCTACGAGAAGTTCGTGCGCCGCTCCGAGGACTGGGCGATGGTCGGCGTGGCCGCTCTGCTCAAGGTCGACGGCGGCACGGTGTCGGACGCCCGCGTGGGCCTGACCCACATGAGCTCGACGCCGCTGCGCGCGACCGCCGTGGAGGAGGCCCTGAAGGGCGGTGACGCCTCGAAGGAGGCGATCGCCTCGGCGGCCGAGCACGCGGCCGAGGGCACCGACCCGCCGGGCGACCTCAACGCCACCTCCGAGTACAAGCAGCATCTGGCGCGGGTGCTCACCCGCCGCGCGCTGGAGACCGCGGCCGGGGTCTAGACCTCGGCGGTGCAGAAGGCGCACCGCTTGGCCGAGACGGGAATCGAGCTGACGCACTCGGGGCACTTGCGCGTCTCCTCCTCGGCATCGGGCTCGGTGCGCATGCGCGCCATGAGCGTGTTCATCGGCCGGATGACGAGGAAGAAGACCACGGCTGCCACGATCAAGAACGCGATCAGAGCGTTGATGAAGTCCCCGTACAGAAACTGGCTGCCGTTGATCTCGAACTTGAGGTCCGAGAAGTCCGGCTGGCCTCCGATGGCGGCGATCAGCGGCGTGATCAGGTCCTTGACCAGCGCAGCGATCACCGCCGCGAAGGCCGTGCCGATCACCACCGCCACGGCCAGCTCGACCAGGTTGCCCCTCATGATGAACTCGCGGAAGTCCTTGAGCACGCCGCGATGCTGACTGACCCGTCGGCCGTCACCGAGGCGCTCTCGCGCGAGCGCTACCTGGCCGACGCCGGGCTGGCCACCGCGGTCTACCTGGCGCTGGAGCTGGAGCAGCCCCTGCTGCTGGAGGGGGAGGCCGGCGTGGGCAAGACCGAGGTGGCCAAGGCGCTGGCCGGGGCCACGGGCGCGCGCCTGATCCGGCTTCAGTGCCACGAGGGCATCGACGTCCACAACGCGCTCTACGACTGGGACTACGCGCGCCAGCTGCTGCACCTGCGCGGCGGGAGCGACGAGCCCCTGTACTCCGAGCGCTTCCTGCTGCGCCGGCCGCTGCTCGAGGCGCTGGAGTCCGAGGAGCCCACGGTCCTGCTGATCGACGAGATCGACCGGGCCGACGATGAGTTCGAGGCGTTCCTGCTGGAGCTGCTGTCGGAGTTCCAGGTGACCATCCCCGAGCTGGGGACCGTGCGCGCGGGCACGCGGCCGACCGTCGTCATCACCTCCAATCGCACGCGCGAGCTGCACGACGCGCTCAAGCGGCGCTGTCTCTACCACTGGATCGACTATCCCGGGCCCGAGCGCGAGCGCGACATCGTGGAGGCGCGGCTGCCGGGCGTGCCCGACGAGATCGCCGCGCGGGTGTGCGCGGCGGTGGCCAAGCTGCGGGGGGAGGACCTCTACAAGCTCCCCGGCGTGGGCGAGACGATCGCCTGGGCCCAGGCGCTGCTGGCGCTGGACGGCGCCGGGCTGGAGGAGACCCTCGGCGTCGCGCTCAAGGTGCGCGAGGACATCGACCGCGTGCGCGAGCGGGAGGTGCTCAGTGGTGTCTAGCGTCGCCGTGCGCCTCGGCCTGATCGCCGCGTCCATGCGCGCCGGCGGGGCGCGGGTGGGGCTGGGCCAGGTGCTCAACGCCCACCGCGCGCTGCGGGCGGTGGACCCCGCGGATCCCCGCGAGGCGCGGGACGCCCTGCGCGCCGCGCTGTGCTCGCGACGCGAGGACCTGCCGCTGTTCGACGCCGCCTTCGCGGAGCTGATGGCGCCGGCGCGGCGACAGACCGCGGGCGAGGAGATGCTCGAGGAGCTGGGGCCCGTGGCGCTGCCCCGGGCGGCGGTGCCCGACGTCGCCGAGATGCCGCTGGAGGCCGACCTCGACCCGGTGCCCTCGGCGGCCAGCGAGATCGAGCTGCTGCGCGAGAAGGACTTCGCCGAGCTGACCGACGCCGAGCGGGCGATGGCCCGGCGCGTGCTGGAGCGCCTCGCGCGCCGCGGCCCCGAGCGCCCCGGCCGCCGGCTGCGCCCGGCGCGGCGGCGCGGCTCCCATCCCGACCTCCGGCGCACCGTGCGCGCCTCGCTGCGCCACGACGGCGAGCCCTTCGAGCGCCACTGGCGCAGCCCGGAGGAGCGCCCGCGGCCGCTGGTGCTGGTGTGCGACGTGTCCGGCTCGATGGAGCCCTACGCGCGCGTGCTGCTGCAGTACCTGCAGGCCTGCGTTGCCGCCCGGCGGCGCGCCGAGGCCTTCGTGTTCGGCACGCGCCTGACCCGCGTCACCGCCGAGCTCAAGGGCCGCGATCCCGACCGCGCCCTGGCGCGGGCGTCGGCCTCGGTGGCCGACTGGTCGGGCGGCACCCGCATCGGCGACGCGCTCGCCGAGCTCAACCGCGAGCACGGCCGACGCGTGGGCAGGGGCGCGGTGGTCGTGGTGTGCTCCGACGGCTGGGACCGGGGCGACCCCGAGCAGCTCGGCGCCGAGATGGCCCGGCTGAGGCGCTGCGCCCACCGGCTGGTGTGGCTCAACCCGCTGAAGGCCGCTCCCGGCTACGAGCCGCTGGCGCGCGGCATGAACGCCGCGCTGCCGCACGTGGACCTGTTCATGGCCGGCAACACCCTGGCCTCGCTGGAGCGTTTGGCCGAGCTGATGGAACGGGGATTCGAAGAGAGATGATCGCCGCCCTCGTGCTCGCCGCCGGCGCCGGCACCCGCTTCGGCGGGAGCAAGCAGCTGGCCGAGCTCGACGGCCGGCCGCTGCTGGAGCACGCGCTGGCCGCGCTGGCCGAGGCGCCCGTGGACGAGACGGTGGTGGTGCTGGGTTCCGCGGCGGAGGAGATCCTCGACGAGGTCGACCTCCACGGCGCGCGGCCTGTGATCTGCGAGCGCTGGGACGAGGGCATGTCGGCTTCGCTGGCCGCCGGACTCGGCGCCCTGGATGGCGCGGAGGCGGTCGTGGTTTGCCTGGGTGACCAGCCGCGGGTATCGAGCGAGGCGATCGCGCGCGTGATCGAGGCGCGCGACGGCGCGCCCGCGACCCGGGCCACCTACGACGGCAAGCCGGGGCACCCCGTGGTGCTCGAGGCAGAGCTGCTGGAGCCGCTGCGCGACGTCACCGGGGACCGCGGCGCGCGCAGCCTGCTGCGCCGGGTGGGCGCCCGCGAGGTGCCCTGCGACGACCTTGGTGGAGGAGAGGACGTGGACACGGTGGAGGAGCTGAGGCAGCTGTGAAGCTCGAGCAGCATTTCGAGGTGGAGGCCCCGCTGGAGCGCGTGTGGGCGGCGCTGATCGACGTGCAGCGGGTGGCGCCCTGCCTGCCGGGCGCCGAGATCACCGAGCAGAGCGACGACGGCGTCTACCGCGGCAACTTCACCGTCAAGCTCGGGCCCACCACCGCGGCCTACCGCGGCGAGCTGTCGCTCGACGAGGTCGACGAGGCGGCCCACCGCGTGACGATGAAGGCCTCGGGACAGGACAAGCGCGGCCAGGGCTCGGCGAAGGCGACGATCCTCAGCGCCCTGCGCGAGGAGGGCGGGACCACCCACGTGGACGTGGAGACCGACTTCACCATCACGGGACGCCTGGCCCGCTTCGGCCGCGGGGGCATGATCAAGGACGTCTCCAACAAGCTGCTGGGCGACTTCTCCAGCTGCCTGACCCAGACGATCGAGAGCGAGCCGTCGGAGGACGAGCCCTCGGGAGGCCCGGCGCCGACGCCCACCGAGGCCGCGGCGCCGCCTCCGCCGGCGAAGCCGATCAAGGGCTTCTCGCTGTTCCTCAGCGTGCTGAGGACCCGCCTGCGGCGGCTATTCGGCCGCGGCGAGTAGCTCTTCGCGGGAGGCCAGCTTGACCCGGGGGCGGTCCTGCTCCCGGCCCCTCTCGCGCTCGAGCTCGTCGATCGCGCGCCAGCCCTCCACCGTCACTGCGTGGGGGGCCTTCTCCGCGAGCAGCGCGTCGATGCCTTCCTCGGGTGGCGGCAGGATTCCGGCCCGCAGGTCCTCCTCGAGGCAGCGCACGGTCTCCTGCGCGTCGCGCTTGTTGGTGCCGAGGATGCCGGTGGGACCGCGCTTGATCCAGCCCACGGCGTACACGCCGGGGACCGGCTCTCCGGTCTCGATCGAGAGCACCCGCCCCTCCTCGTTGGGCAGGACGAAGCGGCGCTCGTCGAAGGGGACGTCGGGCAGCGGCACCGCCTGGTAGCCGACCGAGCGCAGCACCAGCGAGCACTCGAGCACCTCGGGCTCCCCCTCCACCGGGCGGGCGCGGACGGCGCCGTCGTCGGAGCGCACGATGTGGTTGCGCCCGATCTCGATGGACTCGACCCGCCCGTCGCCGCGGACGGCCAGCGGGGAGGAGAGGAAGCGCAGCACGATGCGCCTCTTGGCGTCCGGCTGCGGTTCGCGGGCGGCGAACTCGCGCAGCAGCTCCAGGTTCTTGCGGGCGGTGAAGGTGCCCTCCTCGCCAAGCCACTCCTCCGAGACCGGATCGAGCTCCAGCTCGGCCGGGTCCACCACCAGCTCGACGCCCTCCAGGTGCCCCAGCTCGCGCAGCTCGGCGCTGGTGAAGGCGGCCTGGGCCGGACCGCGGCGGCCCAGCACCACGACCTCCTCGATCGAGCTGTCGCGCAGCGCCTCCAGCGCGTGGTCCGCGGTGTCGGTGGTGGCGAGCTCCTCGGCGCTCAGCGTGAGCATGCGCGCCACGTCGGCGGCCACGTTGCCGTTGCCGATGATCACCGCGCGCCGGCCCGAGAGGTCGGGGTCGAGGTCGCGCCGGTCGGGGTGGCCGTTGTACCACCAGACGAAGTCCGTGGCCGGCAGGCTGCCGGGGAGGTCCTCGCCGGGGATGCCGAGCGACTTGTCGGTCTGCGCGCCCACGGCGTAGACGACCGCGTCGTAGTGGCGCACCAGGTCCCCGTGCGAGATGTCCTTGCCCACCTCCACGTTGCCGAAGAAGCGGCAGCGCGGGCGGCGCAGCACCTGCTGGTCGAAGGTCTCGTCCAGCCGCTTGATCTCGTGGTGGTCCGGCGCCACGCCGCCGCGCAGCAGGCCCCAGGGCGTGGGCAGACGCTCGAACAGGTCCACCTCCGGCCCTCCGGTGCCGCTCAGCAGCTGGCCCGCGGTGAACGCGCCGGCGGGCCCGGCACCGATCACGGCCACCCGCGGGCGGTGGCTCACGAGACGGGCTCCCGCTCGACGAAGAACTGGGCGTTGAGGTCCAGCGCGTAGTCGTACTTCTCCGGGACCTCGTGGTCGGCGAAGATCGCGTCGACGGGGCAGACCTCGACGCAGGCGTCGCAGTCGATGCAGATCTCGGGGTCGATGTAGAGCTGCTCGGCGGTCTCGAAGTCCGGGTCCCCGGGCTTGGGGTGGATGCAGTCCACGGGGCAGACCTCGATGCAGACGTCGTCCTTCACGCAGCTGCCGGCGATGACGTAGGTCATGCCGGCGAAGTTAGCGGCTCCTCCTCGCTGATCCCCAGCCGGTCGTGCAGCCGGCGCAGCGGCCGGGGGGCCCACCAGTTCCAGCGTCCCAGCAGGCGCATGAGCGAGGGCACCAGCAGCGCTCGCACGATCGTGGCGTCGATGAGGACCGCCAGGGCCGTGCCCAGGCCCACCTGCTTGATGAAGATGATCTCCGAGGTGGCGAAGGCCCCGATCGCCACGCAGAACAGCAGCGCCGCGGCGGTCACGATCCGGCCCGTCCGCTGCAGGCCCAGCGCCACCGCCTCCTCGTCCGAGGCGCCGGCGTCGCGCGCCTCCTTGATGCGGGACAGCAGGAACACCCCGTAGTCGGTGGACAGCCCGAACGCGAGCGCGAACAGCACGATCGGCTGGGTGCTCTCCAGCGCTCCCTGGGAGGTGTAGTCGAGGAGGCCCTCCAGGCGCCCGTCCTGGAAGACGAGCACGAGGATCCCGAACGCCGCGCTGAGGGTCAGGGCGTTCATCAGCACCGCCTTGAGCGGCAGGATCACCGACCCGGTCATCAGGAACAGCACGATGAGAGTGGCCACCACGATGATCGCGATCGCCAGCGGCAGGTGGTCGGAGAGGCTCGACTGCAGGTCCACGAACTCCGCGGTCACGCCTCCCGCCAGCACCGGGAAGCCGGCGGGCGCGGCGCGCACGTCGCGCACGAGGTCCTGGGTGCGGTCGTCGAGCACCCGGTGCTCGGAGACGACGTTGATCAGGCTGGTGTCCCCGTCCAGGCGCTGCGGTGGGTTGACCGTGGCCACGCCCGGCAGCTCGCGCAGCCGCCCCGCGTAGCGCTGGAGCTCCGGGGGCGAGGCGTCCTTGGCCACCACGGCGATCGGCGCGGTCTGGGCCGGCGGGAAGTCGCGGTTGATGGCGTCGTCGACCTGCCGGGCCGAGGCCGT
The DNA here is from genome assembly GCA_963810745.1 of uncultured Thermoleophilaceae bacterium. GTDB lineage: Bacteria > Actinomycetota > Thermoleophilia > Solirubrobacterales > Thermoleophilaceae > JACCZR01. The sequence continues at coordinate 25,696 of CAWEOW010000009.1, read as the reverse complement.
CTCGGGCAGCACGCTGGGGTCGACCGAGGTGAACTTGATGCCCAGGAACGGCGCGCCGAGCGCCAGCAGCACCGCGGCGCTGGCGATCGCGGTGGTGCCCGGCCGGCGCATCACCCCGCGCGACAGCCGGTACCAGAAGCCCTGCTGGGCCCCGCGCGACTCGCTCTCCCGCGCTCGCTGCAGGCGCTTGGGCGCCAGCGCGTTTACCCGCGGGCCCAGCAGGACCAGCACGGCCGGCAGCACGGTCAGCGCCACCGTCGCGGCGATGATCGAGACCATCATCCCGCCGAGGCCCATCGAGTAGAGGAAGCGCTGCGGGAAGACCAGCAGCGCGGCCAGGGCCGCGGTCACCGTCAGCGAGCTGAAGAACACCGTGCGCCCGGCGGTCGCGAGCGTGCGGCGCATGGCCTCGGCACCCGGGCCCACGCGTTCCAGCTCCTCGCGGTAGCGGGAGACGATGAACAGGCTGTAGTCGATCGCCAGCCCCAGGCCGAGCCCCGTCACCAGGTTCAGGGCGAAGACCGAGACCGAGCCGAGCTCGCTGGCCAGCCGCAGGCCCAGGAAGGTCAGCACGATCGACAGGCCGCCGACCATGATCGGCAGCAGCGAGGCCACGAGGCTGCGGAAGAACAGGAACGACAGCAGCGCGAGGATCGGGAAGGCCAGCATCTCCGCGCGCGCCAGGTCCTCCGAGACCTGCTCGTTGACCTGCGGCTCGGCGACCGACTCGCCCCCGAGCTTCACCCCGGGGATGTCCGCCACGGAGCGCTCGAGGCGCTCGGCCACCGCCTCGTCCTCGGTGTCGTCGCCGGGCTTCAGCGTGACCGCCAGGTAGGTCGAGCGCCCGTCGCGGGCGACCAGGGCGGAGCCGCCCTCCCGGAAGGTGGTCACCCGTCCCACCTCGCGCTCGGAGCGCAGCTCGCGAGCCACCTCGTCGACCCTCTTCTGTCCCTCGGCGCTCCGCGCGCCCTGGGGGGTCTGGACCAGCGCCACCACGTTCACGCCGTTGCGGGTGCCCGCGGCCTCGGCCGCCTCGTCGGCCTTGACGACCTCGGTGTCCGGGTCGTCGGCGCCGTAGGGGTCGAGCCGGTCGGCCACGCGGCCGCCGAGGACCACGGCCACGGCGGCCAGCAGGATGGCGACGGCCACCACCCACTTCGGGCGGCCGGTGGCGAGACGGGAGAGGGCGGTGAACACGGCTACCTCCTCGCGAGCGCTTCGCTCAGCTGTTGCTCGGTCACGGCGCACCACTCGGTGAGCCGCTCCTGGTACTCGATGCCCCAGGCCAGGGTCAGGCCCGGGAAGCGGTTCTCGGGCTCCTCGCCCTCCTTGGTGGCCTGGAAGGCGCGCAGCTGCTCTGCGACCGCCTCGTGGTGCGCGCGGATGCGGCGCACCAGCGCCAGCTGCTCCTCGGGCTCCAGGGCGTCGGCGAAGAAGAACTTGAGCACGCCCTCGTGGCGCAGCTCGGTGTGCAGCGGCTCATCGGAGTTGAGCCAGTCGCGCAGGGCCGCTTCGCCGGCGCGGGGTCAGCGAGTAGACCTTGCGGCGGCGCGCATCGCCCTCGTCGCGCTCGCCCTCCACGAGGCCGGCCTCCTCGAGGCGCCCGAGCTCCGGGTAGATCTGGCCGTAGCTGGCGGCCCAGAAGAAGCGCGTGGAGACGTCCACCAGCGCCTTGATGTCGTAGCCGGTCCGCTGCCCGAGGCCCAGCATCCCGAGGATCACGTAGGAGGTCTTGCTCAGCTCCATGTATCAGCAGGATATATCCCGCTGATAGGTAATTCAAACGCGCCTGCGCGCCTCCTCGATGAAGTCCGGATGGACGGTGTGGCCCATCGGGTACTCGCGGTAGAGCACATCGGCCCCGTTCGCCGTGAGCCGGTCACGCGCGTCCTGGCCCCACTCCACGCCGATGATCGGGTCCTGGGTCCCGTGGGCGATCGAGAACGGGATCGCGCGCTCGAGGTCGAGGTCCAGCCCGTCCACGGTCGGGATGAAGCTGCTCATGGCCACGATCGCCTTCGGCGCGGGGCGGTCCTTGCCCAGGCCCAGCGCGTACGACATGACCCCGCCCTGGGAGAAGCCCCCGAGCACCGTCTGCGAGTGGTCCAGCCCGTGGGACTCCAGCGTGGAGTCCAGCCAGTCCGTGACGGCCGGGTAGGTCGCCCAGAAGGTGCCGGAGTCCGGGTAGCCGATCTGCGCCACCGCGTACCAGTGCGCTCCGCCGGGCGGCAGCGACAGCGGTCCCCGCGGCGACAGCCCGAGCAGCCGCCGGTCGGGGTCGAGCATGTCGAACAGCGGGAACAGGTCGTTCTCGTCGGCGCCGCGCCCGTGCATGAGCACCAGCGCGCCCTCCGGGTCGCCGGCGGCGGGCCGCTCGCGGTGGCCGATCACCGGACCACCTCGCGCGGGCGCGGATTGCTCAGCGGGGTGAGGACCTCCTCGAGCTGCGTGCGCAGGTGCTCGTGCTGAGCCGGGAGCCGCAGCTCCTCGCCCAGGCGACCGGGCTCCTCGTCCACCGCGAAGCCGGGCGAGAAGGTGGCGATCTCGAACAGCACCCCGCTGGGCTCGCGGAAGTAGATCGACAGGAAGTAGTCGCGGTCGATCACCGGGGTCACGCGGGCTCCGGCGTCCGCGGCGCGCGCCTGCCAGGCCTCGTGGTCCTCGTCGCGGCTGGCCCAGGCGATGTGGTGCACGGTGCCTGCGCCCTGCAGCCCGCGCTCCGCGGGCGCCGGGTCGTAGCCGTAGCTCGCGCGGTGCTCGTCGCCGGCCACCGTCCACTCGCCCGGGCCGCCGTCGAAGCCGAGCGCCTCGCCCAGCAGCGCGGCGCTGCGCTCGGGATCGTCGGAGTACGCGCGTGCGCCGGCGAAGCCCAGCAGGCGGTGCTCCTCGGGAATGTCGTCCGCGTCGGCGGCAAGCGGCTCGCCCGGGCCCTCGCCCACCACCAGCTCCAGCTCCAGGCCCTCGGGATCGGCGAAGCGCAGGGCGTCGTCCTCGCGGGTTGCCGCCACGCCCTCGTCGGCCAGGCGACCCGCCCAGAAGTCGAGGCTCTCCTCGGAGCCGACGAACCAGCTGAGCCGGTGCACCATGCCCTGGCCCGCCCGGCCGGGCGCCGCGCCGGGGAACTCGAAGAACGTCAGCACCGACCCCGGCGCCCCGTTCTCGTCGGCGTAGTAGAGGTGATACGCGTCGGGCTGATCGAAGTTCACCGTCTTCTTGACGAAGCGCAGGCCGAGCACGCGGACGTAGAAGTCCAGGTTGCGCCGGGCGTCGGCGGTGATGGCGGTGATGTGGTGGATCCCTTCGAGGCGCATCTCTGTGTCCTCCGTGTAGTTGTATGTGCAATCATAGCCTCTGTGAAGCAGGAGCGTCTCGACACCGAGGAGCTGGCCGCCTGGCGCGGCTTCCTGCGCGTCCACTCCGAGCTGACCCAGCGCCTGGACGCAGAGCTCCGCGAGGCGCACGACCTGCCGCTGACCTCCTATGAGGTGCTGCTCTTCCTCAACGACTCCGTCGAGGGCGCCCTGCGCATGTCCCAGCTGGCGGACAGCGTGCTGCTCAGCCGCAGCGGGCTGACGCGCCTGGTCGATCGCCTGCAGAAGCGCGGGCCTGGTGGCCCGCGCCGACTCGCCCGACGACGGGCGCGGCTGCCTGGCCTTGATCACCGACGACGGCCGCGAGCTGTTCGCCGCCGCGAGGCGGACCCACCTGGCCGGCGTGCGCCGGATGTTCCTCGAGCCCCTCAGCGCGGCCCGGCGCCGCGAGCTGGCGGGCGCGTGGGACGAGCTGCTGCCCTAGGAGAAGGTCATCGCGCCCGAGCCGCGGGCGCGGCGGCGCACCTCGCGCAGGGCGCGGGCCAGCCGCTTGATGCCCTCCTCGACCTCGGAGGGGTCCAGCAGCGAGTAGGACAGGCGCATCGAGGTCTGGGCCCGGCGTTCCACGGTCACCGCGCCGCCGGGCACGTAGCCGACGCCGTGCCGGATGGCCTCGGAGTACAGCTGCCGCTCGTCCACGGGCCGCTCGAGGGTGGCCCAGACGTGGTGGCCGCCGTGCGGCACCGTCGCGCGTACCTCGCCGGGCAGGTGGCGCTCGATCGCGGCGAGCATCGCGTCGCGCCGCTCGCGGTACAGCGGGCCGGTCTTCTCCAGGTGCGCCTCGTAGCCGCCGCTCGCCAGGTAGCGGGCGGCGATGTGCTGGGTGAGCGTGGCGCTGTGGAAGTCGCTCTCGAGCTTGAGCATCGCCAGCCGCTCGGTCACGGGGCCGCGCGCGGCGAGCCAGCCGACGCGCAGGCCGCCGCCCACGGTCTTGGACAGCGAGTCCACGTAGATCACGTGCGCGGGCGCGAGCTCGCGCAGGGCGCGGGTCTCGGCGCCGTCGAAGCGCAGGTCGCCGTAGACGCCGTCCTCCATGACGATCAGGTTGCGCTCGCGCGCGAGGGCGGCCAGCCGCTCGCGGCGCTCGGGGGAGAGGTCCGCGCCGGTGGGGTTCTGGCACCCGGTCTGCAGGGCGACGAGCTTGAGCTCGTGCCGGCCCACCAGTTCCTCCAGCGCGTCCACGTCCAGCCCGTCCTCGTCGACGGGCACGCCGATCACGCGGGCGCCGTTGGCCCGCAGCACCGACAGCAGGCCGGAGTAGGTGGGCGACTCCACGGCGACGGTGTCGCCCGGCTCGACCAGCGCGCGAACGGTGAGGTCGATCGCCTGCTGGGCGCCGGAGGTGACGAGGATCTCCTCGGGCTCGCTCGCGAAGCCGACCTTGCGCCCGCGCTCGGCCAGCTGCTCGCGCAGGTCGCCCGAGGCCGGCCGCGGTCAGGTAGGTGAAGGCGGCGGCGCCCTCCTCGTCCAGGATGTCGCGGGTGATCTGCGCCAGCTGCTCGGTGGGGTAGAGGCTGGGCGCGGGCCAGCCCGTCCCGAGCGAGATGACGTTGGGGTCGCCCGCGAAGGCGAACACGTCGGCCAGGGACTCCTCCGAGTACGACTGCGCGCGCTCGGGGAGGGCCAGGCTCTGCCAGTCGTCGCCGTGCTCCTCGCCGGCGCTGGGCGTCAGCGTGCGGACGAAGGTGCCGCGGCCCGACCGTGGCCGTGACGTAGCCCTCCTCGGCCAGGCGGCGATATACCCGCGCGGCCGTGAGGTGGTTGACGCCCGCCTCTTCTGCGAGCGCCCGCGTGGGCGGGAGCTTCTCGCCGGGCTCGAGCTCACCGGACTCGATGGCGGCGGCGAAGCGGTCGGCGAGCTGCCGGGTGACCGATGTAGGTCCATCCCGGTCGATATCGGTCAATGTGATCTTGTAGGACATTGCAATCGCTTGTGTACGTCATACAGTACCCCACATGACCCGCACAATCAACATAGATTCCCTCACCGTTCGACGTGCGGGCGCGCAGGACGCCGCACAGCTGCTGCGTCTCGCGGCCCTCGACAGCGCCGACGTCCCCTCGGGCGACGTCCTCGTCGCCGAGAGCTCCGGACAGCTGCTGGCCGCCCTCTCGCTCGCCGATGGCCACGCCGTGGCCGATCCCTTCGAGCCCACGGCCGAGATGGTCGAACTGCTCCGGCTGCGCGCCGGGCAGATCGCTCAGGTCGAGGCGCCGAAGAGGATCGCCAGCTGGCGCGACTGGGCCAGCAGGGTGCCGTCGGGCTTCCAGAGCTCGCCGTCCTCGTCGAAGTAGCCGTCGCGCACCTGGGCGCTGGTGAAGCGTCCCAGGAGCAGCGAGTCAGGCTGCGGCAGCGGCGCGCGGAAGAAGACGCTCATCTCCACGGTGGGGGCCGGCGCCAGGCCGGCCAACCGGGGCCACGGGGCGGGGTACCAGGCATCGGCGAGCACGCACAGGACGGCCGCGTCGATCTCCCGGCGCTCGCGCAGGCCCATCCAGCCGCCCGTCAGCGCGCTCGGGGCGCGGGAGAACGGCTCCGAGCCGAAGCGCGCCTGCATCGACAGCAGCTCGACGAAGTTGGGCGCTTCGGCGCCCGGGATCTCGCGACGCGGCTGCTCGCGCTCGCCCGGCGGCTCCACCTGCGGCATCGGGTCCTCCCGGAGCTCGGGGCTCTCGCGCGCGCCCGCGAAGGTGGCGAGGGCCAGGGCGATCAGCTTGCCCTCCTGCTCCATGCGGGCACTCGCGTTGGTCAGTCCCCGTCCCGCCCGCTCGATCACCGGCCTGATCGTCAGCGCCCCCTCGGCCGGCGGCCGCAGGAACTGCACCGTGAGCGAGCGAGCTTGACGCGCGGGTTCCGCGACCGCCTGCTCCAGCGCGCGCACGATCAGCGCCATCACGAAGCCCCCCAGCGGCCCGCGCGGCGTCCACCAGCGGCCGTCGACCCGGCCCTCCCAGGCCCCCTCGCCTGCGGGAGCCAGGGCCAGGTCGTCGTCGAAGGTCACCGGGGGATCAATACCGTGCGGTGCCGATGGCGGGCACGGACGCAGTCAGGGCAGAGGGCCTCCGCAAGTCCTTCGGCGACGTCGAGGCGCTGTGTGGGGTCGATCTCGCCGTGCCCCAGGGCACGGTCCTCGGCCTGCTCGGGCCCAACGGCGCCGGCAAGACCACGGCAGTCCGGATCCTGACCACGCTGCTGCCGCCCGACGGCGGCAGCGCTCAGGTGGCCGGGCTCGACGTGGTCGACGACGCCGCGAAGCTGCGCTCCCAGATCGGCCTCGCCGGGCAGTACGCGGCGGTCGACGAGAACCTCACCGGGCGCGAGAACCTCGAGATGGTGGGCCGGCTGTACCACCTGGGCGGCGCCGAGTCCCGCAAGCGCGCAGACGAGCTGCTGGAGCGCTTCGACCTGACCGACGCGGGCAAGCGGATGGTGCGCACCTACTCGGGCGGCATGCGCCGACGCCTGGACCTGGCGGCGGCGCTGGTGGCCCGTCCGCCGGTGATCTTCCTCGACGAGCCCACGACCGGCCTGGACCCGCTGAGCCGGCTGGGCCTGTGGGAGACGATCGAGGACCGCGTGGCCGCCGGGACCACCGTCCTGCTGACCACCCAGTACCTGGACGAGGCCGACCGGCTGGCCGACAGCATCGCGGTCATCGACCACGGGCGGGTGATCGAGGAGGGCACGTCCGACGAGTTGAAGGACCGGGTCGGCGGCGAGCGCCTGGAGGTGACGCTGCAGAGCTCCGATCAGGCCGAGGCCGGCATCGCCGCGCTGGTCCCCATGTCCCCGGAGCGGCCCGAGTCCGAGGACGGAGTCCTGCGGGTGGCCTTCGACCGCCGGCAGGGCGCGATCGCCGACGCCATCCGCCGGCTCGACGACGCCGGCGTGGTGGTCGAGGACGTCGCCGTCCGCCGGCCGACGCTCGACGACGTGTTCATCTCGCTGACGGGCCACAGCGCCGAGCAGAGTCCCAGCGCCGAGGAGGAAGAGCAGCCGTGAGCCACGCCATCGCGGACTCGCTCGTCCTCGCGCGGCGCAACCTGCTGCGCATCCCCCGCCAGCCGGACCTGCTCCTGTCGTTCACGATCCAGCCCGTCATGTTCGTGCTGCTGTTCGCCTACGTGTTCGGCGGCGCGATCGCCACCCCGGGCTTCGACGACTACAAGGACTTCCTGATGCCGGGGATCATCACCCAGAGCATCGCCTTCGGCGGCTTCATCACCGCGATCGGCCTCAGCGAGGACCTCAACAAGGGCCTGATCGACCGCTTCCGTTCGCTGCCGATGGCGCGCTCGGCCGTGCTGGCGGGCCGCACCGCGGCCGACGTGGTGACCAACTCGGTGTCGCTGACGATCATGATCGTCGTCGGCCTGATCATCGGCTTCGACTTCAAGACCAGCGTGCTCCACGTGATCGCAGGGATCGCGCTGATCCTGTTCTTCGGCTACGCCTTCTCGTGGCTGTTCGCGTTCTTCGGGCTCAAGTCGTCCTCGCCCGAGTCCGCTCAGTCGCTGGGCTTCATCACGGTGTTCCCGCTCACGTTCATCTCGTCGGCCTTCGTGCCCACCGACTCCATGCCGAAGGCGCTGCAGACGATCGCCGACGTGAACCCGTTCACGGTGGTGGTCAACGCCATGCGCCACCTGTGGCTCGACTCGCCGGCGGGCAACTCGGTGTGGGGCGCCGTGGCCTGGTCGGCCGCGATGCTGGCCTTCTTCGCGCCGCTCGCCGTGCGCAGCTACCGCCGCGCGGCCGTCAAGTAGGTAGCGGCCATGTCCTTGTCGCCGTGCTCGTCGCGGGCGGCCTCCATGCGCTCGAGCACGAGGCGCGGCAGCGGCAGGTCGAGGTCGTGGCGCTCGGCCGCCTCGGTGACCAGGGCGGCGTCCTTGGCGGCCAGCGCCAGGCGCATCGACGGCTCCCATGAGCCCTCGAGCATCGCCTTGGCCTTCATCTGGAGGTAGGGCAGGTCCAACGGGCCGCCCGACACCGCCTCGAGGAAGCTCTCCGGGTCCACGTCGAGGCCCTCGGCCAGCGCCACCGTCTCAGCGGTGGCCTCCACTACGGCGAGGATCCAGTTGTTGGTCACCAGCTTGAGGCGCGAGCCCGCGCCCGCCTCGCCCGCCCACATCGTCTTCTTGCCGATCGCGTCGAAGACGGGCTGCACCCGCTCCCGCGCTTCCTCAGGCCCTGACGCCAGCACGATCAGCTCGCCCTGCTCCGCCGGAGCCTTCGTGCCGAGCACCGGTGAATCGACGAAGGTCATGTCGCGCTCCTCGGCCAGCCGCGCGCAGCGCTCCGTGCCCGACAGCCCGACGGTGCTCGCCTGGATCCACAGCGGGCAGCTCACGCCCTCCATCGCCTCGATCACCGCGTCGGCGTCGCTCAGGACTGTGAGCACGATGTCCGCGCCGTCGGCGGCCTCGGCGGCGCTGTCGGTTACCACGATCCCCTCGCCGCTCAGCGGCTCCGCTCGTTCGCGGGTGCGGTTCCAGGCGCGCACCTCCAGTTCCGCGGCGGCCAGGTTGCGGGCCATTCCGGCGCCCATGGTGCCGCCGGCTCCGAGCACTGCGATGGAAGTCATGCGCCGCCCCTACCCACCGTTCAGGCTCCAGAAGCCGTCGGAGCCCTGATGGCGCTCCGACGCCACCCGGCCCAGCTCCTCGCGCGCGCTCGCGAGGGGGATGTCGCACACCACGGCGACCTCCTGGGTGGCCAGCGGCTCGCCCGCCCAGTCCAGCACCTGCTCGACCGACTCGGGCGGCCGGCGGCGACCCAGGTCGGGGACCAGGTTGGCGGTGATGACGTCGTACACCGGGAACGGCTGGAAGCCCGGCACGGCGATGCGCACCCCATCCGAGAGGCGCACGATCTCGTAGGAGGGGCACGTGTAACGCCGTCCGCCCGACCAGTTGGCCAGCTTGTGGTCGAGCACATGCGCGGCGGGCATCGGCTCGCGGGAGGCGGCCATGTCCGCGCCCAGCTCGGACTCGCTTCTCGGTCTCGGCGCGCCAGGTGGCCAGCTCGGCGGGGTCCAGCCCCGCGTCGCGGGCGGCGGCGTCGAGCACCGCCGGCTCGTCGATCAGCTCACCGCCGAAGTAGCGGATGCGCAGGGAGCGCAGCAGCGCCCCGGCGCGTGGGCGGTCGTGACGGCGGGCGGCGACCACCGCGGCGCAGGCGGGCAGGCTCGCCACCGTGCGGGGGCGCACCGAGGTGTCGATCGGCATGTGGTGGTCGTGGGCGATCCGCGCGAAGCCCTCGGCCATCCGCGCGGGCGTCAGCCCCCGCTCCAGCGGCTCCTCGGGGGTCTGGGAGAGGACCACCATCCGCTGCCGCCACTCGATGTGGTCGCCGAACAGCCACCGCAGCCGCATCCGAAACGGCTCGGCCGAGTACGCCCACGGGCACGTGGGGTCGGTGAACTCGCTGATGCATACATCGGGCACTGGACGATCGTGGCACTCTGGTCTCGAGGTGAACCGAGCGCACCACTTCTACTGCTCGCGAGAGGCCTGGAAGCGCCACGTTCGCGAAGACCTGGTCCCCGCGGCGCTCGAGGACGTGGACCTCGGCGAGGAGGTTCTCGAGGTGGGACCTGGCTTCGGGCCGGCCACCGAGGCGCTGGCGAGGCGAGTGCCGCGGCTCACCGCGCTGGAGATCGACCCCGGCCTGGCGGCCAAGCTCCGCGACCGCCTCGGCGACCGCGTCCAAGTGCGCGAGGGCGACGGAACGAGCCTTCCATTCCAGGACGCCTCGTTCAGCGGAGCGGCCTGCTTCACGATGCTCCACCACGTTCCCACCCGGGAGGGGCAGGACCGCCTCTTCGCCGAGGTCCGCCGCGTGCTGCGCCCCGGCGGCACGTTCGCCGGGACGGACAGCACCGGCCGGGGAGTGGGCTTCGCCCTGCTGCACGTCGGCGACGTGCGCAACGTGCTCGACCCGCGCGAGCTGCCCTCGCGTCTCCGAGGCCGCCGGCTTCGAGGACGCGACGGTGGACTGGAACGCCGAGACGATCCGCTTTCGCGCCTCGTGAGCGAGCGGGTGCTCAGCGTGCGGGAGCTGAACCGGGCACTGCTGGCGCGCCAGCTGCTGCTGGAGCGCGCCAAGGTGCCGCTGCCCCGGGCGCTGGAGCGGGTCGGCGGCATCCAAGCCCAGTACGCGCCTTCCATGTACATCGGGCTGTGGTCGCGCGTCGAGGGCTTCAAGCGCGACTCGCTCACCCGCGCCCTGGAGGAGCGGCGGGTGGTCCAGGCGACGCTGATGCGCTCGACCATCCACCTGGTGTCCCGCACGGACTACTGGCCGCTCACCGCTGCGGTACGCGAGCCGCGCCGGGAGTCGTTCATCCGCGCCGTCAAGCCCCGGCCGGAGCCGCGGCGCATGGCGGCCGCGGCGCGCACCGCCCGGGGGCGGCTCGCGAAGGGCCCGATGCAGCGGCGCGAGCTCGAGGCGCTCGTCGGGCGGGACCGCTTCCGCGGCCTGGGCGTGTGGCTCGACATGGTGCGGGTCCCGCCCTCGGGGACCTGGGAGCGCCGCCGCGCCGACCTCTACGGCCTGGCCGAGGACTGGGTCGGCCCGGCCGACGTGGGAGCCGGCGAGGGGCGGGCCCTCCTGCTCAACCGCTACCTGCGCGGGTTCGGGCCCGCGACCCGCCACGACGTGGCCAGCTTCACCGGGCTGCCGCTCGCACAGGTGGACCACACGCTGGAGGCCGTGAGGGTCCGGCGCTTCCGCACGGAGGACGGCGAGGAGCTCGTCGACGTGCCGCGGGCCCCGCTGCCCGACCCCGACACCCCGGCGCCCCCGCGGCTGCTCCCGACCTGGGACGCCACGCTGCTGGCGCACGCCCGCCGCACCGGCCTGCTGCCGGAGGAGCACCGCAAGAAGATCTTCCACGTCAAGGCGCCGCAGTCGTACCCCACGTTCCTCGTCGACGGCCGGGTCGCCGGCAGGTGGCGGATGGAGCACGGGCGCGTCCAGCTGGAGCCGTTCGGCAAGCTCGACGCCCGGCGACCGCCGCGAGCTGCAGGCCGAGGGCGAGCGGGTGGCCGAGCTCTACGCGGGCACGGCCGGCTGAAGCGCCAGCCGCAGCGCCTGCTCTCCGTTGAGGCCCACGTCCCACGCCCGGTCACACGCCGGGCAGCGGCAATGGGCCTGCGCCTCCCAATCCCCTGTCTCGAGCTCCCAGCTCACGGCCGCGGTCAGGCAGACCGGGCACGCAAGCGAGGCGGCGACCAGCGGAGGGATGTCGTCCCCGCGAAAGCTGGCCGTTTGTTCTCGAGCGCGCATGGCTGCAGTCTTCCCAGTTACCGACAGTCGTCACGAGGGTTACGCTGCGTCTGCACCGTGCGCTGCAATGGCGTGGAGCTGAACGTGGTCGAGGCCGGCGAGGGCCGCCCCGTCCTCCTGCTGCACGGCTTCCCGGACTCGCACCGCCTGTGGCGCGAGCAGGTGCCCGCACTGGTGGACACCGGCCATCGCGCGATCACGCCCGACCTCCCGGGCTACGGCGAGTCCGAGGCGCCTGCCGAACCCGAGGCCTACCGCCTGCGCAACCACCTCGCGGTGCTGACCGACCTGCTGGACCAGCTGGGGGTCGAGCGCGTGTCGCTGGTGGGCCACGACTGGGGCGCAGCGCTGGCCTGGGGATTAGCCGCGCTGAAGCCCGAGCGGGTCGACCACCTGGTCGCGCTGTCGGTGGGCCACCCGGCGGTGCCGCGCAAGCCCGGTCAGCTGCGGGACTTCTGGTACATGCTCCTGTTCCAGGACCCCGCTGCGGAGGAGCTGCTCAGCGAAGACGACTGGGCGCTCTTCCGCCGCTCGATGGGGGAACCCGAGGACGTCGAGCGCTACGTCGCGGACCTGTCCCGTCCGGGCCGGTTGACCGCGGCGCTCAACTGGTACCGGGCCAACCACAACGTCCGCGCGTTCGTCAACGGGGGTCGCGTACCGGACGTGACCCGCCCGGCGCTCGGCGTGTGGAGCACCGGCGACTTCGCCTGCGGCGAGGACCAGATGGTGGACTCCGCCGACCACGTGACCGGCCCCTGGCGCTACGAGCGCATCGACGGGGCGAGCCACTGGATACCGCTGTCCGCGCCACGGCGGCTCAACGACCTACTGGCGGAGTTCCTGCGCGAGCACTAGTCGTGCGCCAGCTGGTGGCGCATCTTGTCGCGCAGCTCGGCGAAGTGGACCACCTCGTAGACGATCACCGCGCTCAGCGCCGCGACCACGATCCCCACGCTCGCCAGCGCGGGGATCTCCTTGGCCACGGGGATCATCGCCAGCAGGAACAGGGCGCAGACCAGGCGCTGGACGCTGAACCGGTGGACGTTGCGCCAGCGGAACGCCACGTGGGTGAGCAGGTAGAGCGCGGTGCCGCCCATCAGCGCCACGGCGGGGATGGTCTTCAGCGGGTCCTCCACGTGCTCGATGGTCTTCTTCAGCCCGAGGGCCACCAGCACGATGCCGGCGACCATCGGCAGGTGCAGGAACGAGAACGAGTCGCGGGCGATGGTGTTCTGCTCGCGGCCCACCTTGGCGTTGGACAATCGCCGCTCGGCCACGAGCGCGACCACATCGAAGTACAGCCACCACAGCCCCGCGGCCACCGCCGTGCCCAGGGCGGCGGCCACGACCACGCCCATGTCCACCTCGCTGGAGGCGCCGGCCCCGATGGCCACGATCGACTCGCCCAGCGCGATGATGATGATCAGGCCGTGGCGCTCGGCGAAGTGGGCGGGCACGAGCTTCCAGCCCTCGGCGCCGAAGAACATCGGGCCGGCCATGTCGAGCGCCAGCGCGAGGGCCCACAGCCCGCCCTGCAGCGGCGCCGTCGGTGAACGAGGCGGCCACCAGCAGGCCCACGCCCAGCGCGGTGCTGCCCACCAGGCCCGCCAGGACCGCCGAGCGCAGGGTGGGGTCGTCGCGGCTGGCGACCAGGAACAGGAGCACCTGGCCCACCCGCACCGCGCCGTATGCGACGGCGAAGGTGAGCGCGTCGTCGCCGAACGCCCCCGGCACGCAGAGCGCGCACACCAGCAGGGCGGCCATGGCGCCGAACATCGCCAGCCGCACGCCGCCCTCCTCGGGGTCCACGACGCTGGTCAGCCACGAGTAGCCGACCCAGGACCACCACAGCACGCCCAGGATCAGCAGTCCCCGCGCCAGGCCCTCCCAGCTGGGGTCGTCGGCCATGAGCGCCGTGCACTGGGTCAGCGCCAGGACGAAGACGAGGTCGAAGAACAGCTCGAGCGGGGTGACCGTCTCCTTCTCGCGCAGCACCGTGGTCAGGCGCGAGGCCCGGCCTGCGACGCCCGCTTGCACTAGGCGGGCGTGGGGGGGAAGCGCCCGAAGATCCACTCCGGGCCGGCGAGCTCGCGCGTGTGCGGCTTCCCGCTGAGGGTGAGGTACTCGCCGGTCTTCATGCTGATCGGCAGGTTGCGCTCGATCGGGTAGTACTCGTTGTGCTGCTCGATGAGGGCGTTGACCTCCTCGAAGTCCCAGCGCTCGGCCAGCTCGCGCCAGCGGCGCTCGAAGCCCTCGGCGTCGCCCTCGTACTCCTCGCGCAGCTGGTCGTAGTGGCGCTGCAGGCGGAAGGCGTGGCGGCGCAGCTCGGCGTCGATGTCGCGCAGCCGCTGCATGAAGCGCGGCATGACGCCACCGCGGATGTACCTCTCGACGGCATCGGGATTGACCACCGTGTGGCGCCGGCCCATCGACCCGAGGGTAGTCAGCGCGGGCTCAGCGCCAGGACCGGAATCGTGCGCTGGGTGGCTCGCTGCTCGTACAGGCCGTAGCCGGCGTACAGGCGCTTGGACAGCTCGAAGAGCCGGTCGCGCTCCTCGCCCTGGGTCTCGCGCGCGAGGTATGGGAGCTTCACGCCCTTGGCCGCCAGCTCGACCTCCGGGTTGGCCTTGGCGTTGAGGTACCAGGCGGGGTGCTTGGCGCGCCCGAAGCTGGAGGCAGTGAGGACCACCTCGTCGCCCTGGGTGAAGTAGACGAGCGGCACCGTGCGCCAGGCGCCGCTCTTGCGCCCCTTCACGGTGAGGAGGACGAGCGGGAAGAAGGCGGTCGTGGCGAAGCGGCCCCGCGTCAGCCTGAGCAGCGCCGGGTCCACGCGCGAGCCGACCTCGATCCCGAACCAGCGTCCCGCGCTGCTCATCCCCGCGCGGTGCATCAGCTTCTTGAAGCCCGACGGCTGCTCGGTCGGGTCGACGGGGGGGATGCCGGGCACGGCTTGGGAAGATACTGCCGTGGCCACCGCCGAGGACGTGCGCGAGCTGGCGCTGGGGCTGCCCCAGACGAAGGAGAAGCCCTCCTACGGAACGCCGGGCTTCCGGGTCAAGGACAAGCTCTTCGCCCGGCTGCGCACCGACCCCGACGGCCTGGTGGTGTGGACGGAGGAGAAGGAGGCGCTGCTGCTCTCCGACCCCGGCAAGTTCTTCACGACTCCCCACTACGACGGCCACCCGATGGTGCTGGTGCGTGTCGAGGCAGTGGACCGCGAGGAGCTCGGCGAGCTGCTCACCGACTCGTGGCGCATCCGTGGCGGAGGAGGGGGCTGATCGGCGGTGCTCGGCCGGCCAATGCTCGGCCTGCGCTCCGGCGATACGGTGCCCCGTGATGGCTGAGCCCGAATTCGACGTGGTGGTGTTCGGCGCCACCAGCGTGACCGGCCGCCGGGTCTGCGCGTACCTCGCCGAGCGCGGAGCCAACTGGGCCGGCGCCGCCCGCGACGCGGCCAAGGCGAAGAGCGTGCTCGCCGAGTGCGACGTCAGCGCGCCGGACACGATCGTGGCCGACGTCGGGGACGATGAGTCGCTGAAGGCCATGGCTTCGCGGGCCCGCGTGGTGCTGAACCTGGTTGGGCCCTACACCCACTACGGCCGCCCGGTGATCGCCGCGTGCGTGGCGGGCGGTGCGCACTACGTGGACCTCACCGGCGAGATGCCGTTCGCGCGCCGGGTCATCGAGGAGTTCGACGGTCCCGCCGCAGAGGCGGGGGTCAAGATCGTCCAGGTGTGCGGGTTCGAGTCGCTGCCCGCCGACCTCGGAGTGCTCCTGGCCGCCGAGGCCGCGCACGAGCGCCACGGCGAGCCACTGGACGAGGCCTCGCTGGAGCTGGTGGTCAACGGGCTCCCGTGGCCGCCGCGGCCGTCCGACATGCTGTCCGGCGGCACGATGCAGAGCATGGCCGCCATCGCGGCCGGCGACGACGTGCACGACTTCAAGGACCCCGGCGTGCTGATCACCGATCCCTCGGTGGCCGCGGAGGTCCGCCGCAAGAGCCCGATCTCGGTGGCACCGCGCAGCGGCCTCACCGGCGCGCCGCTGGCGCCGATGCAGCCGGCGGCCTACATCAACCCCGGCGTGGTCCACCGCTCGACCGCGCTGCGAGGCGACCCGCCGCTGCGCTTCCGCGAGGGCGTTCGCGTTCCGGGCCCGGCGCCGCTGGCCTGGGCAGGCGCAGGCGCGATATCGGGCAGCCAGGTGGCCATCGGCGGCGTGGCCGCCGCGCCGGCAGCGGTGCGCAAGCGCCTGTCGGACGCCATGGCCTCGGTGTTCCCCTCTTCGGGCTTCGGCCCGGCCCCCGACCGGCTGGAGGGCTGGGACTGGAGCATGGTGGTGACCGGCCGCACCCCGGAGGGCCGCGAGGCAATCGTCGAGGTCGACGGTGCGGGTCACCCCGGCTACCTCGCCACCGCCAAGATGATGGGCGAGGCCGGGATGCTGCTGGCCGAGCCGGGCGCGACGCCCGACCGCACGGGGGCGCTGACTCCCGCCGCGGCGATCGGCACCCAGGAGATCGAGCGCTTCCAGCACGCCCGGCTGGGCTTCAACCTGCTGCCGTGACCGCCACCGCGGAGCGGGTCCTCTCCCTCCGCGAGCTTGGCCGCGCGACGCTCGCCCGCCAGCTGCTGCTCGAGCGCCACGAGCTGCGGGCCACGGAGGCCGTGGGCCGCCTCGCCGGCATGCAGGCCCAGGAGCCCGGCCCGCCGTACCTCGGCCTGTGGTCGCGCCTGACCGGCTTCGAGTCCGAGGAGCTGTCGGCGGCGATCGAGAGCCGCGAGGTGGTCCGCGCCGCGCTGATGCGGGGCACGCTTCACCTGCTGCCCGCCGCGGACTTCCTGCGGCTGCGCTCGGCGATCGCTCCCGCCGTGGGCGCTGGGATGCTGCGCGTCTTGGGCAAGCGCGCCGAGGGCATCGACGTCGACGAGCTGGTGGCCCAGGGCCGCTCGCTGTTCGACGACTCCGATGCGCTCAGCGCCAAGGCCATGCGCGACACGCTGGCCGAGCGCCACCCGGAGGCCGACGTGCGCGCGCTCGCCGCGGTGGTCCGGACCCAGCTGCCGCTGGTTCGCGTGCCCGACGGAGGTCGCTGGGGCTTCACCCCCAAGGCCCCGTTCACCGACGCCGAGCGCTGGCTGGGCAAGCCACTGCGAAAGAGCGCCGACCGCAAGGAGCTGGTGCGGCGCTACCTGGCCGCGTTCGGCCCCGCGACGGTCAAGGACGCCGAGGCGTGGAGCGGCGTGGACGGCCTGGCCCCGGCGTTCGAGGGCCTGGAGACATTCGCCGACGAAGACGGCCGCGAGCTGTTCGACCTGCCCGACGCTCCCCGGCCCGGGGAGGACGCCGAGGCCCCGGTCCGGCTGTTGCCCGAGTTCGACAACCTCCTGCTCGCCTACGCCGACCGCCGCCGGGTCATCGCCGACCGCCACCGCGAGAACCTGACCTCCAAGAACCTGCGCGTGCGCGCGACGGTGCTGGTGGACGGCACCGTGGCGGCCTTCTGGCGCACCGAGAAGAAGGCCACGCTGGTGGTGGAGCCGCTGCGCAAGCTCAAGGCGGCGGAGCGCAAAGCGGTCGAGGAGGAGGCACGGGGACTGCTCGCATTCGCCGAGCCGAAGGCGAAGAATGCGAAGGTGGAGTTCGAATGAGCGCCCTGCTCGCGCAGGTCTCGCAGCTCGAACCCGGCCCTCAGCCGGACCTGCTGGACGCGCGCCAGATGCAGGCGCTGTCGTTCATCTTCCACATTCCGCTCGTCTGCTTCGGGATCGCGTTCCCCGCGATGGTGCTGTTCCTCGAGGCGCTGTGGCTGCGGACGGGCGACCCGGTCTACAAGCAGTTGGCCAAGCGCTGGTCGAAGGTGATGCTGGTCCTGTTCGCGGTGGGGGTGGTCACCGGCACCGTGCTGTCGTTCGAGTTCGGCCTGCTGTGGCCCAACTTCACGGCCACGTTCGGCGAGGTGTTCGGCCTCGCCTTCGCCCTCGAGGGCTTCTCCTTCTTCATCGAGGCGATCTTCATCGCGATCTACGTCTACGGCTGGGACCGGATCAAGCCGAAGCTGCACATCCTCTGCGGCATCCCCATCGTGATCACCGGCATCACCGGCTCGCTGATGGTCATCGGGGTCAACGGCTGGATGAACAACCCGACCGGCTTCGACGTGAAGAACGGCGAGGTCGTGAACGTGCAGCCCTGGAAGGCGCTGTTCAACGACTACCTGGCCCACGAGCTGGTGCACATGTACGTGGCGGGCTACATGGTGGTGGGCTTCATCGTCGCCGCCGTCTACTCGTACCGCTGGCTGCAGGGACGGCGCGACCGCTACCACCGCACCGCGCTGGTGGTCTCGCTGACCATCGCCTGCCTCGCCGCTCCCGTGCAGTTGGTGGTCGGGGACTGGGCCGGTCGCACGGTGGCCGACCGCCAGCCCGTGAAGCTGGCCGCGTTCGAGGGCCTGCCCAACACCGAGAAGGGCGCCGAGTTCACGATCGGTGGGATCTACGAGGACGGCGAGCTGAAGTACGGGATCTCGATTCCCAAGCTGCTCTCGCTGCTCGCCGACCACAACCCCAACGGCACGGTGCAGGGCCTGAACATCGTGCCGAAGGACGACCAGCCACCGGTGAACGTCGTGCACTGGGCGTTCCAGATCATGGTCGGCATCGGGACGGGGCTGGCCGCCCTGGCCGCGGTGTACCTGCTGACGTGGTGGCGGCGCCGGCGCCTGCCGAGATCGAAGTGGTTCTTCCGAGCGGCGGTGGCCGCCGGGCCGCTGGCGGTGGTGGCGCTGATCTCGGGCTGGATAACGACGGAGGTGGGCCGCCAGCCCTGGGTCGTCTACGACGTGATGAAGACCGAGCAGGCGGTCACCGCGTGCCGACGGTCTCGAGATCGGCTACCTGTTCCTCATCCTGCTGTACGGCTCGCTCGCGGTGGGCGTCGTCTGGCTGCTGCGACGGCTGTCCCGGCGGCCGGTGGAGACCGACTGATGCCCGAGGTCTGCCTCGCGTTGATGATCGCCGGGCTCACGGCCTACGGCCTGCTCGCGGGTGCTGACTTCGGCGCGGGCTTCTGGGACCTCACCGCGGGCGGAGCGAAGCGCGGCGGCCGCATCCGCGGAATGGTCAAGCGCTCGATGAGCCCGGTGTGGGAGGCCAACCACGTGTGGCTGATCTTCGTGCTGGTGATCTTCTGGACGGCGTTCCCGGTGGCCTTCGGCTCGGTGATGTCGACGCTGTACATCCCGCTCTTCGGTGCGATGGTGGGCATCGTCCTGCGCGGCGCGGCGTTCGCCCTGCGCGGGCAGGCGGCCACGATCGGCGAGGCGCGGGGGCTCGGCGCGGTCTTCGCCTTCTCGTCGGTGATCACGCCCTTCTTCATGGGCGCGGCGCTGGGCGGCGTGGCCTCGGGCGACGTGCCGGTGGGCAACGCGGCGGGCGACCCGTGGACGAGCTGGACCAGCCCCACCTCGCTGCTGGTGGGCGTGCTGGCCGTCGCGACCGGCGCCTACCTCAGCGCTGTCTTCCTGGCCGGGCGACTCCGAGCGCGCCGAGCAGCCCGACCTGGTGGCGGCCTTCCGCGTACGCGCCCTGGGCGCGGCGGTCGTGGCCGGAGCGCTCGCGGCCGCGGGCCTGGCGGTCCTCAACTCCGATGCCC
The DNA here is from genome assembly GCA_963810745.1 of uncultured Thermoleophilaceae bacterium. Classification (GTDB taxonomy): domain Bacteria; phylum Actinomycetota; class Thermoleophilia; order Solirubrobacterales; family Thermoleophilaceae; genus JACCZR01. Next base: position 6,376 of record CAWEOW010000009.1, on the reverse strand, counting down.
CCGACCTCTTCGACGGGCTCACCTCCGGGGCGGGGCTGGCCTGCGTGATCGTCTCGGGCGTTGCCGGGGTCGCCACGCTGGCGCTGGTCTGGGTCGGGCGCTACTTCGTCGCGCGCTTCAGCGCGGCGCTGGCGGTGGCGGGGGTGACCGCGGGCTGGGCCTTCGCGCAGAGCCCGTACCTGCTGCCCGGTGAGCTCACGCTCGACCAGGCGGCGGCGCCCGACGCCACGCTCACCGCGATGCTTGTGTCGGTGGCATTGGGCCTCGTGGTCCTGGTGCCCTCGCTCTGGCTCCTGTACTCGCTCGTGCTGCGCGGCCGCCTCGACCAGACCTACGAGCCCCTCGACCAGCAGTTTCGCCCGTGACCCAGAAGCGCCTCCTGCCCGCCACGCTCGTGACCGGTTTCCTCGGTGTGGCGTTCATGATCCCGTTCGAGGGCCCGCTCACCCGGACGCTGGGCACCACCTGTCTCGTCGCATTCTGCGTCCTCGGGTCGTTGCTGATCGCGAGCCCGGAGTTCCTCTCGCAGGACGAGGAGGACGGGCCCTAGTCGTCGTCGGCTGAGCCCGGCTTGGCCATGCCGGCGTGCATCTTCGCCTTGACGCTGTCGGGCAGCACGCGGCTGCCGATGCCCTGCGCCTTGGTGGACAACGAGTGCGAGACCACGCGCTCTTTGCCGTTCATGAGCGCCTCGTAGCCGTCGCGGGCCACGTCGGCGGGGTCGTCCTTGTCGCCGGCGCCGACCTTCGTGTCGAGCATGTCGGCGCGCTCGAAGAACTCGGTCTCGGTGGGCCCGGGCATCAGCGAGGTCACCGTGACCCCGGTGTCCTTCAGCTCCTCGCGCAGCGCGAGGGCGAAGGACTGCACGAAGGACTTCGAGGCGTTGTAGACCGCCTGGTAGGCGCCCGGCATGGTCGACGCGATCGACGAGGTGAAGAGCACGCGACCCTCGCCGCGGCCGGACATGTCGGCCACCACGTGCTTGGCGAGCTGGACGGTGGAGCGGACGTTGAGGTCCACGATCCGCAGTTCGTCCTCCAGCGAGGTGCCGGCGGCGAAGTCCCCGCCGGCGCCCACGCCGGCGTTGATGGCCGCGGCGTTGAGTGGGCGTCCCAGCTCCAGAATCCGTCGCCACAGCCGGTCGACGTCCTCCGAGCGGGTGAGGTCGAGGCGCTCGGCCGTCACGTCCACCCCTCGGCTCCTCAGCTCGGTGGCGGCGCCGTCGAGATCGGCGTCCTCCGCGGTCACGAGAAGGTCGAAGCCGTTGTCGGCGAAGATCTTGGCGAGCTCGAGTCCGATGCCGCTCGAGGCCCCGGTGACGAGCGCGAGGCCGCCCGTGTGGTCAGTTTCCATGCCCGTCGGCTGCCCAGCACCGACGGGCCGAAACGCGCTCAGCTCACGCGTTCGAGAATGGCGTCGATGCGCTCCCGGGTCAGCGCGGGAGTGGTCTCGGAGTACCACGGCTCGCCGCGCGCCGCCCAGGGGACCAAGACGTCGAACTCGAGCTCGCGGATCAGCCTCAGGCTGGCCTCGTAGGAGGGGCGGTCGCTGGAGCCCAGCAGGCCGTCGACCCACTCGCCGTCGCTCAGGTAGATCGTGTCGCCGGTGAACAGGAAGCGCTTCTTCCCGTTGTCCCACAGGTAGGCGGTGGCCCCCGGAGTGTGTCCCGGGGTGGGGATCACCTCGAGGTCCTCGTCCAGCATGTGCCGGCGCGTGAAGCTGCCGCGCACGTGGCGGCGCTCCTCGACCTCCGCGCGATCGGCCTCGTGCACGAACAGAGGGCCCTCGTACCAGTCGGAGACGAACATGGCCTCGTGCCAGTGGTTGAGGTATTGGCGCGAGATGCCGCCCAGCGACTCGATCGCCGCGGCGTCGCTGGCCAGCCCGCTCACGCTGTAGATGAGGACGTTGCCGCGCGAGCGCTCAAGCAGGAACGCCCGGACGTCGATCTCCGGCGCGAAGGGAAGCGCCTCCGGCGTGGAGGGGTGCAGGCCCTCGAGCCCAGTCTCGCCCGCCACCAGCGGGTTCACGACGCCACCCGGTCGTAGTTGACGCGCATCAGGGCGATGACCTCCTGGACGTCGTCCTCGTCCTCGATCCGGCGCGCTCCAAAGCCGGGACGCCCGGGGAAGACGGGGTGGTAGTCGATCCGCCCGGCGTCGAAGAGCTCCTGCCACACCGACTTCGGGAACCCGAAGTGCGCGGCGCGGTCGCCGTGGAGATGGCCGATCTCCTTGCGGCCCACGGTGAAGGCGAACTCCCCGCGCCGGCCGGGTCCCGCCTCGACTCCCGGCCACGAGGTGACAGCGTCGGTTATGCGCCTGCTGGGGGTGGGTTCGTCGCTCATGAAGAGCAAGGTACAAGTTCAAGTTAGCTTGAAGTCAAGGGCGAATCGTGATTTCCTGGCCGGGATGTCCGAGCTGCTCACCATCGGCGAGGTGTCGCGCCGCAGCGGCGTCGCGGCCTCGGCCCTGCGCTTCTACGAGGAGCGGGACCTGATCCGGTCGGAGCGGGCCGGCTCGGGCCACCGCCGCTACCCGCGGCCCGTGCTGCGCCGCATCGCCTTCATCGTCTTCGCCCAGCGGATCGGCCTCTCGCTCGACGAGATCGGCGAGGAGCTCGCGAAGCTGCCGCCCGACCGCGCGCCCACGCGGCGCGATTGGTCGCAGCTGTCGAAGGGCTGGAGCGAACGCATCGACGAGCGCATCGACGAGCTGGAGCGGCTGAAGGCCGGCCTGACCGACTGCATCGGCTGCGGCTGCCTGTCGCTCGACCGCTGCCGCCTGGCCAACCCCGACGACCGCGCGGCCGCGCGCGGGCCGGGACCGCGCTACTGGATCGGCGACCCGCCGTAGCGAAGGGTGAGCAAGTCCACCCCTGGGGTGGCTGGTCGACCGGCGGGCGCCGGGCGACTCTGCCCGGTAGTGGACAAAGCGCACCAGACCGCCCTCTCCGAGCTCGCCTGCTGGCGCCGCTCGCCCGACCCGTCAGCCTTCCCCTACGACGCGGTGGTCGCCGCCTTCCGCGATGTCGGAAAGCACTTCGTCGGGCCCGACCTGCTCGAGGAGCTCGACCGGATCCGGGCCCGGGTGCCTGAGGGGTGCCCGGTCCACCGCGTGCTCGGGCGCTTCCTCTCCACCGCGCTCGACAAGTTCGACGGCCGCTACGACAACCCGAGCTACCTCGCGCTCGAGCAGCTGGGCCTGCCGGGCTCCGACGGCTGCCCCGACCCGGGCCACGCGTTGCGCGAGCGCGACCGGCTGACAGCGCTGCTGATGGCCGACGTGGTGCGCCACGAGCTCGACCACGCGCCGGTGGAGCGGGTGACCGCCAAGCGCTGCCGCCACGCGCTGCGCACCGCGCTGCCCGCCCTCGCGCGGCTGGGGATCGAGGTCGAGGTGGACGACGACCCGATCGTCACCGCCGAGCGGATGCGGGACGCCGTGCTCTCCGCCGCCACGCCCGCCGAGCGCCGCAAGCTCCAGCTCACCGCGCTGCCCGTCTCGCTGGTGCACGACGAGTACATGTTCATCCGCGCGCTGCAGTCGTACGAGACGACGTTCGCGCTGATCGGCGTGCAGCTCGGCGTGGCCGTCGCGGCCCTGGCGCGCGGCGACGGCGAGGGCGCGGCGGCGATGCTCGGACAGGCGGAGTCGGTCCTGGCCGAGTCGTCGGCGTTCTGGTCGCTCACCGGGACCATGCGCACCGAGTCCTTCCTCACCTTCCGCGAGTTCACCGACGGCGCCAGCGCGATCCAGTCGCGCAGCTACAAGCGGATGGAGAGCCGCTGCCGGCGCCCGGACGCCGAGCGGCTCGACTCTGCCGCGTACGCCGAGGTGCCCGAGGTGCGCGAGCGCGTGATCGCCGGTCAGCCCAACATCGACAGCGCGCTCGACCACGCGATCGAGGCCGGCCTCCTTACGCCGGAGGGCCACAGCGCGGTGTCGGCCGCGATGTCGAGCTTCGAGGCCGCGGTGTTCAAGTGGCGCAAGACCCACCACAGCATCGCCGTCCGGATGCTGGGAGAGCGCCGCGGCACGGGCGGAAGCGCCGGGACGGCCTATCTCGACTCCGTGCGCGAGATCCCGCTGTTCGCGGGCAGCTGTCCCTTCAGCGCTTCGGCGCGTAGCGGTGATGCAGAATTAGCCGGTTCCCATCCGGGTCTGTGAAGTAGGCCTGATGGCAGACGCCGCTGTCGACGATGTCGCCGGCGAACTCCACCCCCTGCTCCTCCAGCTCGCCGCGCCTCTTGCCGACGTCGTCGACCCGGAAGGCGATCGGCGTGGTGGCGGCCTGGAACGTCATTCCCACCTTGTCCGCCTGCAGCATCGAGATCGTGAAGCCGCCCGTCTCGAACTCGCCGCCGTGACCGCGGTAGTCGGCGGACTGCTCGAGGCCGAGGGTGTCGACGTAGAAGCGCGCGGCGCGCTCGAAGTCCTGGGTCCACAGGAACACGAAGTCGACGCCCTCGATCATGTCGTGCCGATTACACCATGCGGGAGGTGCTGAGCCCTGCGCGCGCCGGCTGCGGCTGAGATAGGGTGCACCCGCCTCCGACTGGGCCGCTATGGAACCCTGGTTTGCCGCATTGATCATCTTGGGCGTCGCTGCGCTGAGCGCAGTCGGGATGCTCATCGTCCGCCGCCGCGCTCCGGCGGGCACGTTCTTCAAGGACCCGATTCCGGGTGGTGCCGTGTACACGGTGGTGGGCACCGCCTACATGGTGATCCTCGCCTTCGTCTTCTTCATCGCGTTCGAGAGCTACGGCGGTGCGAAGACCGACGCCGAGGAGGAGGCGACCGCCGTGCTCGCGATGTACCACGCCGCCGGGCCCTTCGGCTCGGCGGCCCGCGCGGAGCTGCAGGGGCAGACGATCTGTTATGCGCGTGAGGTCATCTCCGACGGCTGGCCCGCGATGCGGAAGGGCGGGGGGAGCTCGGTGGTGGACGCGAGGGTCTCGGCGATGGAGGAGTCCGCCGAGAAGGTCCCGGTAGAGGACGCCAAGCAGGCCGCGGCCTTCGAGCACTGGTTCTCGTTGAACGAGGAGCGGCGACAGGGACGCCAGGGCCGGATCGGGGAGGCGGAAGGGTTGGTGCCGCCGGTCGTCTGGCTGATCCTGATCATCGGCGCGGTGGTGGTGATCGCCTCCGTGGCGCTTTTCGCCGATCGTGAGGAGGCCTGGGGCACGCAGGCGGCACTGGTGGTCGCCGTGGCGATCATCGTCGTCTCCGGGCTGCTCTTGGTGAGATTCCTCGACCAGCCGTACGAGGACAAGAGCGGCAGCATCAAACCGACGGCGATGCAGAGGACCCTGGTGCTCCTGGAGAGAGAGCATCGGGAGCGCGGCGGGGCGGCCATCCGCTGCGCCGACCTCGCCGGTTGAGGACAGGACCAGTCGGCGGCTCTGTCGCCCCCGGCTTCGAAGCAGTCCAGGAGGAGTTCGAACGCAACTTCGCCGAGCGGCGAGACCTCGGTGCGGCGACCGCCGCCTTCGTCGAGGGAGAGAAGGTCGTCGACCTCTGGGGCGGAGTCCGCGATGCCCGCGACGGGTCGCCCTGGGAGCGCGACACGCTCGTGCTGCTCTACTCGACCTCCAAGGGCCTGGCGGCGATGACGCTCGCGCACGCCCACTCGCGCGGGTGGCTGGACTACGAGGCGAAGGTGACCGATTACTGGCCCGAGTTCGGCCAGGAGGGCAAGGAGGACGTGACCGTCCGCCAGCTGCTGGCCCACGAGGCGGGCGTACCGGTCATCGAAGAACCGCTCGAGCCGGCGCTGCTCGAGGACTTCGATGCCCTGGCAGAGGTCGATCGCCCGTCAGAAGCCGGCGTGGGAGCCCGGCACCCGGCACGGATACCACGGCGTGAGCCTCGGCTGGTACGAGGGCGAGCTGATGCGCCGAGTCGATCCTCGGCGGCGCACGCTGGGTCGATTCTTCGCCGAGGAGATCGCGCGGCCGCTGGGGCTCGACGTGCACTTCGGCGATCGACGACCTGCCGCGCGAGCGGCTCGCGCGGATCGAGCGGGCGCACCCGGTCCGGATGGCCGTCGAGGCGCGGAACCTGCCGCGCGCGATGGCGCTGGCAATGGCCAACCCACGCTCGCTGACCTACCGGACCTTCGCCAACCCGCGCCTGCGCTCGGCGGCGGCGCTCGACCGCGCGGACTACCGCCGGGTGGAGTTCCCGGCAGGCGGGGCGCTCGGGAACCGCCCGGGACGTCGCTCTCGCCTACTCCGCGCTCTCACCGCAACGCGGCGGCCTGAGCGAGCGAACGCTCACCGAGATCACCGCCTTCCCCCCGGAGCCACCGGGCGGCTGGCGCGACGAGGTGCTCAAGGCCGACACCGCCTTCTCGCTGGGCTTTACCCGGCCGC
>CAWEOW010000008.1:0-32942 GCA_963810745.1 uncultured Thermoleophilaceae bacterium | reverse complement strand
GGAGCGGTCCCCCGAGGAGCTACGGGCGGCGATCGGCGAGAACACGCGGATCTTGGTGCTGTGCAACCCCAACGACCCGACTGGCGAGTACCTGAGCGCGGAGCAGGTCGCCTCGCTGGCCTCCTCGCTGCCCGAGGAGGCCCACCTGCTGGTGGACGAGGCGCTGGTCCACTTCCAGGACGCCGAGGCGCCGGATTCCGTGCTGCGGCTGGTCGACGCCTTCCCGCGCCTGCTGGTGGTGCGGACGTTCTCGAAGATCTACGGGCTCTCCGGCCTGCGCGCCGGCTACGCGGTCGGCTCGAGTGCCTCGGCCGCCCTGCTGGACCGGATCGCGCCCGTGCTGGGCGTGAACGCCTTGACGCAGGCGGCCGTCGATCAGGCGCTGAAGATCGGCGGCGCCGAGGTGCAGCGCCGCCGCGAAGCGGTCCTGCGCGAGCGCGCCCATCTGGTCGAGGCGCTGGCCGAGCTGCCCGTGGACGTCAGCGACAGCCAGGCGAACTTCCTCTGGATCAGCGCCCGCTCGATGTCGGGCAACGAGCTGGCCAACCGCCTGCGCGAGCGCGGCGTGATCGTGGCCGCCGGCGGCCCGCTGGGCGAGGACCAGCACGTGCGCGCGACCGTCCGCGACGAGGCGGCCAGCACCCGGCTGCTGAAGGCGATGGCCGAGGTGCTCGCCTGAGCGAGCGCGAGCGCGTGGCCGGGATCTGCCTCGCCCTGCCCGAGGCGACTCGCGAGGACAGCGGCCCGCACGACACCTACCGGGTCCGCGGCAAGACCTGATCGGGGAGCATCCCGACCGCTTCTTCATGCCGCCCTACGTGGGCCCGCGCGGCTGGGTCGGGCTGAGGCTGGACGGGCCCTCACCCGACTGGCAGGAGGCCGAGGGCGTGCTGGTCGAGAGCTACCTGCTCACAGCGCCCAAGAAGCTCGCCGCCGAGGTGCGCGGCTGAGGGCGAACGGGGCACACGCGGCGAATCAACTCGTCAGCCCGCTGACGAGTCTGTCTCGGAAGATGTGCGCGGTTCGCGGGTCGGCGCCTGAGCGCTAGGCCTGGCCGGATTGGCGGAGCAGGGCGCCCGTGGTCTGCTCGAGGATCCGGCGCCAGGCCGTCGTGCTCTCCCGCTCCTCCTCGAAGCGCTTGACCACCTTGCGCACGCGGGTGGCCGACACCTCGATGCCGTGGCGGGCACACACCTCGCGCAGTCGCTCGTAGTCCTCGGCCAGCTTGAGCGTCACCGACTCGAAGCCGTGCCGGGCGATCTCCACCCGCTTGGTGAAGTTGAGGATGTTCGTCTCGAACATCAGCTCGTCGTTGGGGTCGGGCTCGATCAGGATGATGTCCACGCCCGGGTACTTCTCCTCCCAGTGGCGCACCGCCTCGTGGAGGCGCTGGTGGGCGAGCAGCTTGAAGGCCTGGTAGCCGATCTGGGGGAAGCCCATGTCGGCCACGCGGCGGACCCGGCTGCCGAGCATCGTGGGGATGACCTTCTGGAAGTCGTTGACGTAGGGCACCAGCGGGTTGACCACCACGACGAACTTCGCGCCGCGCTCGACGGCCACGTCCACGTTGGTGGTGGAGCGGATGCCGCCGTCGATCAGGTGGCGGCCCTTGATCTCGACCGGCTTGTAGACCATCGGCAGCGCGGTGGAGGCGGCCGTGGACCGGGAGATCGGCACGTCATCCCAGTCCTCGCCGCCGAGCACGATGCGCTCGCAGGTGTCGAGGTCGGTGGCGGTGAGGTACAGCTCGTTCTCCAGCAGGCGGAAGTCGTTGACCCGGTCGGGGTCGCCGAGCACGGTCTCGAGGTACTCCTCCAGCGCCTTGCTGTCGTAGAGCCCGGAGGGGAGCCCCTCGGCCAGGCCCACCGCGATGTCGATGATCGACGAGGAGCGCAGGTTGGAGAGAAAGTCGCGGGCGATGCCGATGCCCCGCAGCGGCATGAGCGCCAGTGACTGGGCGAACTCCATGATGTTGGGGCGCATCAGCGATCCGCGGTCCACGTCGCGGAATGGCGTGGGGACCTGCTGGTTGACCACACGCATCATCTCCTCGGGGGTCACGCCGTTGGCGGCCAGGCTGGCCACGAAGGAGCCGGCGCTGGTGCCCACGTAGACGTCGAACTGGTTGACCGTGCGGTTGACGGCCAGCAGGTCGAGCGCCCGTAGCGCGCCGATCTCGTAGACCCCTCCCGTGAAGCCGCCTCCGCCCAGCACCAGGGCGGTGCGCGAGCGCCGGGCTCGCCGCCGGGGCGGCTTCCCTACCGTCTTGCGCTCTTTGGCTGAAGGCTTCTGGAGCTTTACTACGTCGCCCATGCGCGCCGACCAGTATCACGCATCGTTCGGCTACGCGGCGTGTTCGCACGCATGATGGCCCGTGCCCTCGCCCTGTTTGCGGTCGCGGCTGCGCTTCTGGCGCCCGCCTCGGCCTCGGCCCAAAGCCTGAAGTCCAAGCTGACCGCGCAGATGCGCGCCGCCGGCAGCCAGAGCGGCGCCTACGTGGTCAACGCCACCGAGAACCGGGGCGTGTTCCGCTATCGCGCCGACCGCGCGCGGATCCTGGCTTCCAACACCAAACTCTTCACCACGGCGGCGGCGCTGGCCCGGTTCGGGACGAACGGCCGCCTGGCCACCACCGTCCGCGGCCAGGGCAACCTCGAGGCCGACGGGACCTGGCGGGGCTCGCTGTACCTGGTGGGCGGCGGCGACCCCACCTTCGGCAGCCGCGGCTTCGGCAGCCGCAACTACGGCGGCGGCGGGGCGGTCGAGGACCTGGCCGCCGCGCTTGAGAGCGCCGGGATCCGCCGCGTGAGCGGACGCATCATCGGCGACGAGACCGCCTTCGACGGCCGCCGCGGCGGCCCCTCGTCGGGCTACCGCACCTCCGGCTACGTGGGGCCGCTCAGCGGCCTGGCCTTCAACCGCGGGTTGGCCACCGAGAGCGGCCGCGGGTTCCAGTCGCGGCCGGCCCTGTTCGCCGCGGCCAGGCTCGACGCCGCGCTGGAGCGCCGGGGTATCGGCGTGGTGGTCTCCCCGCGTACGGGCGACGACCCCGGCGGCACCACCGAGTTGGCCTCCGAGCAGTCGCCCGAGATGTCGCGCCTCTCCACGCTCACCAACCGCCCGTCGGACAACTTCTTCGCCGAGATGCTGCTGAAGGACGTCGGCTTCCAGGTCGACGGCCGGGGGACCACCAGCGGCGGCGCCCGGGCCACGGTGCTCTTCTCCCGGCGCCTGGGGTCGCGCCCGCGGATCGCCGACGGATCGGGCCTCAGCCGCGGCAACCGCGCCTCGCCGCGCAGCGTCGTGCGCCTGCTCATGGGCATGCACCGCCGCGCCGAGGGCACCGCATACACCAGCTCGCTGGCGGTCGCCGGGCGCAACGGCACGCTGCGCAGCCGCATGCGCCGCGGCGCCGCCCGCGGCAAGTGCCGCGCCAAGACGGGAACGATCTCCGGCGTCAGCACGCTGTCGGGCTACTGCCGCGCCCGCTCCGGCGACGTATACGCCTTCTCGTTCCTGATGAACGGCGTATCGGCCTCCCGCGCGCGGCGCATCCAGGACCGCATGGCGCAGGCCGTGGCTGGCGTACGATGAACCCCTGTCCCGAAGGCCGGATCACGAAGTAGCGATCGTCGGCGCCGGGTTCTCCGGCATCGGCGCCGCCATCACGCTCGACCGGGCGGGCTTCCGCGACTCGGTCCTGCTGGAGGCCGGCGACGGCATCGGCGGCGCCTGGCACTGGAACACCTACCCGGGCATATGCGTCGACATCCCGTCGCCGAGCTACCAGTTCTCCTTCGAGCAACGCGACGACTGGTCGAAGACCTATGCCGACGGCGACGAGCTCAAGGACTACGCCGAGAGCTGCGTGGACCGCTACGGCCTACGCGAGCGCATCGAGCTGAACACCGAGATCAACGGCGGTGCCTTCGACGAGGAGTCGGACCTCTGGGAGATCTCCACCGCCGACGGCCGGACCATCACCGCCCGCTTCGTGGTCGGCGCCACCGGCGTCTTCTCCCAGCCCAAGGCGCCGGATATCGACGGCCTCGACAGCTTCGCCGGCACGCTCATGCACACCGCCCGCTGGGACCACTCCCAGGAGCTGCGCGGCCGGCGGGTGGCGATCGTCGGGACCGGCGCCTCGGCGGTGCAGGTGATCCCGTCCATCGCCCCGCAGGTGGAGCACCTCACGGTCTTCCAGCGCACGCCGATCTGGTGCCTGCCCAAGCCCGACAAGCCTCGCGACGAATGGCGCCTCGACGGCTTCCCGGGCGCCGGCCTCCTGCGGCGGGTGGCCAGCCAGGCCTTCGTGGAGCTGACCTTCCCCCTGCCCGCTCACTTCGACGGCGTGCTCCCGCTGGCCAAGCTCGGCGAGCGCACGGGTCGCAAGCACCTGCGCAACCAGGTCCACGACCCCGAGGTGCGCGACAAGCTCACCCCGCGCTACGGCCTCGGCTGCAAGCGCCCGGGCTTCTCCAACGACTACCTGCCCACGTTCAACCGCGAGAACGTCACGCTGGTGACCGACCGCATCGAGCAGATCACGCCGGGCGGCCTGCGCACCGCCGACGGCGGCGAGCACGAGGTGGACACGCTGATCCTGGCCACCGGCTTCAAGGTCTTCGACCGCGGCAACATGCCGCCCTACCCGGTGCTGGGCCGGAGCGGACTGGACCTCGAGCGCTTCTGGGACGAGAACCGCTTCCAGGCCTACGAGGGAGTCAGCGTCCCCGGCTTCCCCAACCTGTTCAGCATCCTCGGCCCGTACGCGTTCAACGGGTCGAGCTACTTCAACCTGATCGAGCACCAGTCACGGCACATCGCGCGCGTGCTCAAGCGGGCGCGCAAGAAGGGCGCCACGTCGGTCGAGGTGAAGCCGGAGGCCAACCGGCGCTACTTCGAGGCGATGCTGGCGCGGCGCAAGAACCAGGTGTTCTTCAAGGGCTCCTGCGGAGCGGCGAACTCGTACTACTTCGACCGCCACGGCGACGTGCCGTTCCGGGCCTCGCCCACGCCCGAGGTCGCGTGGCGCAGCGCGCGCTTCGACCTCGACGACTACGTGTTCGCGTAGACGCTGAACAGGGGCCGCAGCCAGTCAGGTAGCGAGATCCCCACCCGGTACTTGCTGAGCGAGATGGGCTCGAAACCCTCCGCCGCCAGCGCGTCGTCCCAGTCTCCGCCACCTCCCTCGCTCTTCGACTCGATCAGGGTGTGGTCCGGGTCCAGGAACGCGGCCGGGCCCTCGGGACGCCGCAGCTCGACCCAGCGGTCGCAGGTGACCCGCTCCGAGCCCTCGACCGCCGCGAACGTCTGGCGCGTGAACCTCGTGGTCAGCGAGGGGCGCAGACTGCCGGACACCGGCTCGAACCCGTTCTCGCCCAGTACCTCGTCCACGAACGCGCGCGCGTCGTCGTCCAGCTCGCGGTGGTCGTCGAGGTGGCGCTTGTCCATCGTGCCGTCGGCGGTCTTGACCTTGACCTCGAACACGGAGGCGCCCGTCTGCTCGTAGAGGCGGGTACGGGTCTTGAACCGGGGGCGCTCGTCGTTGACGTGCTGGCGAAAGCAGAGCAGGTCGTCGGTGTCGAAGTACACGCTCTCGTAGCGGAACTCGCGCTCGCCGTCGATCTCGAGCGCCTGGTAGCCGCTGTCGAGCTTGCTGAGCAAGGCGCCGAACGTCGCGCGCGGGACGAGGTACTTCTGGTCCACGCGCCGCTGCAGCGACGCGCGCTCGTCCAGCTCCTCGAGCGAGATCGGCTTCACTCGCCGAGCAGGTTCAGGAGCGCTTCCTCGTCGAGGGTCTCGGTGCCGAGCTCCTGCGCCTTGTTGAACTTGGACGCGCCGGGGTCGGCGCCCGCCACCAGGTAGTCGGTGTTCTTGGAGACCGAGCCGGTCACCTTGCCGCCGGCCGCCTCGATCCTCTCGCCGGCCACCTCGCGTGACATGTTGGGCAATGTTCCCGTGATGACGAAGGTCATGCCTGCGAGCGGTCCCTCGGTGCCCGGGGCGGGCCCGGTTTCCTCGAACTGCAGGCCGAGTGCCCGCAGGCGCGAGATCAGCTCGCGCGTGCGGTCCTCCGACAGCGTCTCGACGATCGTGTCGGCCAGGACCGGCCCGATACCGGGCGTCTCCGTGACCTGCTCGGGCGTCGCCTCCAGCAGCGCGTCGATCGAGCGGAAGTGCGCGGTCAGGTTGCGCGCGTTGACGTAGCCGATGCCCGGGATCCCCAGCGCGTAGAGAACCCGGCCGAAGGGCACCTGCTTGGTCCCCTCGATCGACTGCATCAGGTTGCGCGCGGAGATCTCGCCGAAGCCCTCGAGGCCGGTGAGCCGCTCCTCGTCGAGCTCGAGGATGTCGGCGACGTCGGAGATCAGCCCCTCCTGAAGGAAGCGTCGGGCGTTCTCCTCGCCGAGGCCCTCGATGTCCATCGCCCCCTTGGAGACGAAGTGCTTGATCGCCTGGAAGACCTGGCCGGGGCAGCCGGCGCGGTTGGGGCAGATCGTCCACACGCCGTCGTCGGGCTTGACCGTGGGTGTGTCGCAAGCAGGACACCTCTCGGGCGGCTCGGGCACCGGTGAGCGGCTCTTGCGCCGCTGCGCCTCAGGCGTCGGCGAGACCACCTGCGGGATCACGTCGCCGGCGCGCATGACGATCACCTCGTCGCCGTCGCGCACGTCCTTCTTGCGCAGGTCCTCCTCGTTGTGCAGCGTGGCGAGCTTCACCGTCACGCCCGACACCTGGACCGGCTCGAGTGAGGCGAACGGGACCATGTGGCCGGTGCGGCCCACGTTCCACATCACCCCGTTGAGCGTGGTGGTGGCGGTCATCGGCGCGAACTTCCAGGCGATTGCGCCGCGCGGCTCGCGGCCCACCACGCCCAGGCGCCGCTGCAGCTCGAGGTCGTCGACCTTCACCACCACGCCGTCGGTCTCGTAGTCCAGGGCGTCGCGGCGGTCCTCCCACGCCTTGCAGGCCTCGACCACCGCCGGCACGTCGTCGTGCAGCTCGATCTCGGGGTTGACGCGGAAGCCGTGGTCCTTGAGCCACTGCAGCGACTCCCACTGGGAGCCGAACTCGATGCCCTCGACGGCGCCGATGCTGTAGCTCCACATGGACAGCGGCCGCGACGCGACCAGCTGCGGGTCGAGCTGGCGGATCGTGCCCGCCGCCGAGTTGCGCGGGTTGGCGAAGGTCGGCTCGCCGGCCGCCGCGCGCTGCTCGTTGAGCCGGGCGAAGGCGCTGCGGGGCATGTAGGCCTCCCCGCGCACCTCCAGGAGCGGCGGTGCGTCCTCGAAGCGCAGCGGGATGGCCTTGATCGTGCGCAGGTTCTGGGTCACGTCCTCGCCCGTTGTGCCGTCCCCGCGGGTGGCGCCCCGCACCAGCACGCCGTTCTCGTAGACCAGCGAGATCGCCAGGCCGTCGACCTTCGGCTCGGTCACGTACTGGATGCGGGCGTCCTCGACCCCCTCCTTCTGGAGGCGGCGGTCGGTGCGCTGCACCCACGCCTCCAGCTCCTCCTCGTTGCGGGCGTTGGCCAGCGACAGCATCGGCTGCAGGTGCTCGACATGCTCGAACTTGTCGAGCGGCTTGGCCCCCACTCGCTGGGTTGGCGAGTCGGGCGTGAGCAGGTCGGGGTGCTCGGCCTCGATGTCGCGCAGCTCATTGAGCAGCGCGTCGTAGTCGGCGTCCGAGATCTGCGGATCGTCGAGTACGTAGTAGCGGTGGTTGTGGTGGTCGAGCTCCTTGCGCAGCTCGGCCGCCCGCTCTGCCGCGGAGGCGTAGCGCCGGAGCGCAGGCCGGGCGTTGGCCGGCCGAGCACCGCCGCTCGATTGCTTGCTCACACCTCTTCGGCGGCGGGTCGCAGGAGCGCCTCGAGATCGAAGCCCCCGAGTGCCTCGATGCCCGCCTGGTCGGTCAGGTCGAAGTGCAGCGGCGTGACGGCGATGCGGCCCGCGGCGATGGCCGCGAAGTCCGTGCCCTCCTCCTCGTGGTAGCCGGGCTCGTCGCCGTAGATGTGGTATCTGCGCCGGCCGTCCTCGTCCTCGGCGCGCTTGAGCTGGTCGCGGTAGATGCGCTTGCCGAGGCGGCAGGGGTCGGCGCCCGCCGCGTCGCCCGCGGGCGCGTTGATGTTCAGCAGCGTTCCCTCGGGCATCGGCACCTCATCCAGGCGGTCGACGATCGCCGCGGTGAAGGCCGCCGACTGCGCGAAGTCCTCGTCGGCCCAGCTCACCGGACCGGTCCAGGCGTCGAGGCGGCCGCGCTCGGCCTGCTGGGAGACCGCTACGGCCGGGAGGCCGAGCACGATGCCCTCCAGGGCGGCGGCGACCGTGCCCGAGTAGGTGATGTCGTCGCCCAGGTTCGAGCCGTGGTTGATGCCCGAGACGATCAGCTCGGGGGTGAAGGGGATGAGCCCCAGCGCAGCGAAGCGCACGCAGTCGACCGGCGTGCCGTCGGTGGCGAAGCCCGTGCTGCCGTCGCCGAAGTCGACCTCCTCGACGCTCAGTGCCTTGCGGGTGGTGATGCTGCGGCCCATCGCGGAGCGGTTTCCGTCCGGCGCGATCACCGCCAGCTCCACCCCGGGCAGCTTGAGCAGGGCCTTGCGCATCGCGTTGAGGCCCTTGGCTTCGATGCCGTCGTCGTTGGTGAGCAGGACCTTCATGGCGCCCCGCTGAGGCTATTCGTACGACACCGCCTCGAGGCACAGCCCGTGGGCCGGAGCGGTGTCCGCCGCCTCCTCGCGCGGGCGGCCCTCCAGCAGGCCCTCGAACGCCTCGCGCTCCATGCGCCCCGCGGCGACCCACAGCATGTTCCCGACCAGGGTGCGGACCATGTGGCGCATGAAGCTGTCGGCCTCGATCAGGTACTCGATCAGGTCGCCTTGCTCGACCCATTCCGAGCGGACCACCTCGCGCGTGAAACGCGAGTGGTGACCACCGGTGGGGGTGAAGGCGGTGAAATCGTGCTTACCTTGCACCGCCGCGGCGCACGCGTGGAGGGCGTCGCGGTCACACGGGCGCCGCCAGTGCAGGCTCGTTCGGCGCTCGTGGGGCGAGCGGACGGTGCGCGTCAGGACCCTGTAGCGGTAGGTGCGCGAGCGCGCGTCGCGGCGGGCGTCGAAGGCCTCGGGCGCCTCCTCCGAGCGGACCACGGCGAGGTCGGCGGGCAACAGCCCGTTTATCCGTTGCGCGGGGACGGGCAGGCCGGGGTAGCTGGCCACCTGGCCGCGGGCGTGCACGCCGGCGTCGGTGCGTCCGGCGACCGTGAGCTTCACCGGCTCCTGGGCGATCGTGGCCAGGGCCGCCTCCAGCGTCTCCTGGACGGTGCGGCGCCCAGGTTGGGTGGCCCAGCCGGCGAAGTCCGTGCCGTCGTACTCGATGAGGAGCCGGGCGGTCAGCCCGGCCGCCGGGCGACGATGGCCACGTAGTGCGCCTCCACCGAGAAGGGCCCGTCACCCCCCGCCCAGCCGCGGGCCACCTCGAGTATCTCCCCGCGCATCTGCGCATAGAGGTCGGGCGGCATGTTGGCTTTCGCCATGGCCTGCGGCGGAGCTGCCTCCATGTAGTCGACGAACCACTCCGGCGACTCGCCTTCCCAGGTCAGCGCGTGCTGAGTGATCTCGATGCTCGAAGCCAGCCCATCGAAGCGCTCGCGCACGATCTCCTCATCAGACCACTCCTCGATGCCCGGCGGCGGCTCCTCCCCCGGCTCGGGCGGCGGCGCGTAGCGGCGGCCGACGGAGAACATGTCGTAGTTCGCGCCGCTGTTCTGCCACGCGGTCATGCCGACGGTGCCGCCGGGCTTGACCACGCGGAACATCTCCTCGGCGGCCACCCGGGGCCGCGGCGCGATCATCGCGCCGAACACCGATCCCACGCAGTCGAAGCGAGCATCCTCGAAGGGCAGCTCCTCGGCGTCGGCCTCCAGCCACTCGATGTCCACGCCCTCGGCCTCCGCGCGCTCGCGCCCGCGAGCGACCATGCCCGGTGCGATGTCGGCCGCGACCACGCTGGCGCCCTCTTCGGCGCTGATCACCGCGAAATTGCCGTCGCCCGCGGCGTTGTCGAGCACCTCCTGGCCCGCGGAGACGGCGCACAGGTCCACCAGGACCCGCGCCGCGGGGCGCAGCTGCTCGGACAGCCCCTCGTACTCACCCTGGCTCCAGGTCTGGGCCGACTGTGCCTTGAGCTTCGCCGCGTCCACCGCGGCCGGAGACTAAAGGCCCGGCGGGTGGCGCACGACGTAGCCGCCGCCTGAACGCGGCCCGCCCCAGCGCGAGCCGCTGTCGCTGCGCGCGCTGGTGTCGAAGCGCCGGCCGTTGATCGTCATGAAGACGTGGCCGTTGTTCGCGTAGATCGTGATGTGCTTGCCGGGCCCGGCGGCGCCCCAGCTCATGAAGCCGCCCGAGGTGAGCGGCGCGGAGAGCAGGCCGCCGCCGTGCAGCGCGTAGGACACCGAGCCCGAGCAGTCGTAGCCGGTGTCGGTGAACGAGCCGTGACCGCCCCCGTACTTGTAGGGCTTGGTGGCGATCCGGTTGGCCGCGGCGGTCACGCGGGCGACGATCGAGCCGCCGTTGCCTCCGCCGCCCCCGCCAGAGCGGTGCTTGCGGCGGGCGACCTTCTTGCGCTTGAGAACGGGACCGGAGCCCAGGCCCAGGGCGCGGCGGGTGGCCGGGCCGGCCACGCCGTCCACAGGCAGGCCCTCCTTGCGCTGGAAGCGGCGCAGGGCCTTCTCGGTGGCGGCGCCGAAGACGCCGTCGGGCGAGAGGCCGAGAGCGGCCTGCAGCGCCTTCACCCCGCCGCCGCGGCGGGTGCGCTTGTGGCTGGCGAACCGCGTCTTGGGCTTGCGCGACGAGCCGCGCTTGCGCTTGGCCGGATGCTTGCGCTTGAGCACTCTGCCGGCGCTCAGGTTCATCGCCGCCAGGGTCTGGGGGCCGGCCTTGCCGTCGACCGGCAGGCCGTGCGCCTTCTGCCAGCGGCGGAGCGCCTTCTCGGTCACGGGGCCGAAGGTCCCGTCGGGAGAGAGGCCAAGCTTGGCCTGCAGCGCGCGAACACCGCCACGCTTCGCGGCCTTCTTGGCCTTGACGGCCTTCGGCTTGGCCGGGTGGCTCACCCGGGTGACCTTGGGCCGAAGGGTGGAAGCGCTGTTGAGCGCGACGGTCTCGCCGGCGGCGTCGGAGACCTCGGCGCCCTGCTGGCGCGGCAGCGCCGGGACCTCGGGTGAGGCGGGCTTCTCCTGCTTCGCGGGAGCGGCGCTCTTGGGCGGAGCGGCGTCGGCGGCCTTCGCGCTGGACTCGTCGAGCACGAGCGCGGCGGGCTTGGCGGCGGCCGCGCCGCTGCCTCCGCCACCGTCGCTGATGGCCTTGGCGGCGGCCACGCCGGCGACCGGGCCGCCCGTGGCGATGAGGATCGCGGCCAGGGGCACGCTGCGCCCTCCGGTCCCCGTGGGGAGACCGCGGCGCTGCGACGCCGCCTCGCGGCGCGCGCGGGAGCGTTGAAGTGACTGCTCCCAGACGTCCTGGGAGCCCAAGTCCCTCTGCAAGTCCAAACCGCCTCTCGTTTTCTCGACTCACGCCTGCGGGGTTAGCTGTCGGGCTCGCACCTCGCGCTACGCTCGGCCATGGGCCTCGCGATTCGCCCCTGCGGATCGGGTCCGCATCGGGTCCCCCGCTCGCCGCGCCCGGAGGCAACGGCGACTCGGCGTTCAACGGGGCGTCGTTCTATCAAGCGAAACTCCTGCACATTGCAGGATTTCTTGCAGCACGTCCGCGTGCACGACCCGGCCCAGGCCCAACTGCCCAGCTACGCTGCGGCCGCGTGAACGAGACATCGCCCCACGCCCGCTGGCTCCGGTACTTCGACGATCGCAGCGGGCGTGAGCTCGCCGCGCCCTACGACGCCCCCTTCGCCGCCCGCCCCGGTCGCGACGCGGTCGCCCGCTCGATCGCCCGCTTCGAGCTGGGCGAGTCCGGCGACGGCGAGCGCATCCGCCGCCTGGCGGCCGCCACCGGCGATCCCGCCTACGCGCGGGCCATCGACCTGTTCGTGGCCGAGGAAGGCCAGCACGCGCGCTGGCTCGGGGTGCTGCGCAAGCGCTTCGGTGGCGAGAAGCTCACCTCGCACTGGTCCGACGGCGCGTTCGTGGCCCTCCGCCACGTCGGCGGGCTGAGGCGCGAGATCTGCGTCCTGCTCACGGCCGAGCTCATCGCCCTCAGCTACTACCGCGTGCTCTCGCAGGCCTACGAGGACCCCGTGCTGGCCGCGGCCTGCGAGCGCATCCTGCTCGACGAGCGCGGCCACGTGGCCTTCCACCGCTCCACCCTCTCCCTCGAATTCGCCGAGATGGCCCCGGCCGCGCGCACCGCGGCCGTGCTGGCCTGGCGGGGCTTCGTCGCGGCCACGGTGAAGGTCGTGGCTCTCGACCACCGCCACGTGCTCGCCCTGGCCGGCGTGAGCCGCAGCGAGTTCGAGCGCGAGGTCCGTGGCCGCGCCCGGCGGCTCGCCGAGGCCGTGCGGCGCGGGCCCGTCGAGGAGCCCGCTTGGACCTGAGCCTCGTCGACCTCGAGGAGCCACACGAGACGCGCACCTTCGAGAAGGGGCGCTTCGAGCTCTATCGCGTGGGGCCCATGACGCTGGGCCGCGCCACCTACGCTGTCGGCGACGAGCCGTACGTGTCGCTGCACTTCCTGGGCAGCGACGACTACGCCACCTAGAACCGCTTCGCGCCAAAGCGTGACGCTCGTCACCCCGCTGTAACGGCGGGCGCAGGAGCATGCGCGCCATGGAGGAGCGAGACCGACTAGAGGCCTACGTCCGGGAGCTGGTCGAGCGACAGGGCCTGCCCATGCCCGACGAGTTCGAGCCGCGCGAGCGCAGCGTCGTGCTCAAGTGGACCGAGCGGCGGGTGGCGGTGATCGTCGACCTGGACCCGGGGGTCCGCCCTGACCGGACCTCGGCCTAGTCGCGCGGCTTGCGGCCGGTTGGCTGCTCGAGAGACCGCAGGAAGTCCTCGACCCGCTCGGGGTCGAAGCGCCGCTGGCCGCCAGGGGTGCGAAAGCTCTCGAGGGCGCCGGTGTCGGACCAGCGGCGAACGGTGCCCTGCGACACGGCGAGCCGCTCAGCGACCTGCGAGACCGTCAGCGTCAGCTGAGGACGGCTGTTGTTCCCACTTGATCCGCCGGAGGGCATACCTCGTAAACGAGGCCGGGGCGCGACCCTTGCGCCCAAACGGGGGTTCCCGCCTACCTACCCGGGGGCGGCCTGCGGCCTGGGTGCTGCTCGAGAGAGCGCAGGAACTCCTCGACCCGTTCGGCGTCGAAGCGCCGCTGGCCGCCCGGCGTGCGAAAGCTCTCGAGGGCGCCGCTGTCCGCCCAGCGGCGCACGGTGCCCACCGACACCGCCAGCCGCGCGGCAACCTGCGAAACCGTCAGCGTCAGCTGAGGCCGTTCGGCGTCCTGTCCGGGTCTGCCTTCCATTTGAGTGGCCGCCGGAGCTCCTTGACGCGAGTCCGGGCCCCTGCGCCCACCATGAGTATGGGGCCGCAAACGGCCCAGCGCCAGCGACAACCCGCCGCCGCGACCGGCCCTAGACCAGCTCGAGGAAGACCATCTCCGTCGAGTCCGAGCG
Organism: uncultured Thermoleophilaceae bacterium; assembly: GCA_963810745.1. Classification (GTDB taxonomy): domain Bacteria; phylum Actinomycetota; class Thermoleophilia; order Solirubrobacterales; family Thermoleophilaceae; genus JACCZR01. Next base: position 19,320 of record CAWEOW010000008.1, on the reverse strand, counting down.
CCGCGGGCCCAGCTTGAGGATGCGGGTGTAGCCGCCCTCGCGGTCCGCGTAGCGCGGCGCCAGCTCCTCGAACAGCTTGTAGACCACGAACTTGTCCTGGCCGAGACGGGCCATCGCCTGCCGGCGCGCGTGGGCGTCGCCACGGCGCGCCAGCGTGATCAGGCGCTCGAGCTCGGGCTTGACCGCCTTGGCCTTGGCCTCCGAGGTCTGGATGCGCTCGTGCTCGATCACCTCCCGCGACAGGTTCATCATCAGCGCCTTGCGGTGCGCCGCGTCGCGGGAGAGCTTGCCTTTTTGCTTGCGATGACGCATCGGTCCGGCCGCAGAGACTACGCGGGCCGCAGGTTCAGCCCGCGTGCCTCGAGGGTCTCCTTGACCTCCTCGATGGACTTGCGGCCGAAGTTGGGGATCGCGTTGAGCTCCGACTCCGACTTCTGCACCAGGTCGCCGACCGTCTGAACGCCGGCGCGCTTGAGGCAGTTGTAGGAACGGACGCCCAGCTCGAGCTCCTCGATCAGGATGTCGTCCATCCCGTCGGCCGAGCGGCCGCCGGCTGCGCCCGCGCCACCGCCGAGCCCGGCCAGCTCGCCGTCGCCCACCAGGCCGGCGCCCTGCTCGCGCAGCGCCTCGACCCGCTCGGGCTCGGTGAAGATGGCCAGGTACTTGATGAGGATCTCCGCGGCCTCGCGCAGTGCGGCCTGGGGATCGACCGAGCCGTCGGTCTCGATGTCGAGATGCAGCTTGTCGTAGTCGGTGCGCTGCCCTACGCGAGCGGCCTCGACCTCGTAGGCCACGCGCTTGACCGGCGAGAAGATCGAGTCGATCGGGATCACGCCGATCGGCTGGTCGGCGGACTTGTTGTCCTCCGCCGGCGAGTAGCCGCGGCCGTGGCCGATGGTCAGGTAGATCTCGAGCTTGGTCTTCTTCTCGAGGGTGGCGATGTGGGTCTCGGGGTTCAGGACCTCGACGCCCGAGGGCAGGTCGATGTCACCCGCGGTGATCTCGCCCGGTCCGGTGACCACCAGCGGCGCCTCGATCTCGGCGGCGTCGGAGTGCATCCGGCAGACGATCTCCTTCAGGTTGAGGACGATGTCCGTCACGTCCTCGGTGACCCCGGGGATCGTCGAGAACTCGTGGGCCACGCCCTCGATGCGCACGCTGGTGACGGCGGCGCCGGCGAGAGAGCTCAGCAGCACGCGGCGGAGGGAGTTGCCGAACGTGTAGCCGAAGCCGCGGTCCAGCGGCTCGATGGTGAACGAGCCACGGTTGTCCTCGACGGTGTCGGTGGAGATGGTGGGAGTCTGGAACTCGATCATGGGGGAGGCGATTCCTTCTGGTCTGGGCGCGCACCACCGGGGTGCGCTGAATGTCCTACTTCGAGTAGAGCTCGACGATCAGCTGCTCCTGCACCGGGGTCGCGATCTCGTCGCGCTCCGGGAGCCTGAGCACCTTCGCCGTGAGCCCGTCGTGGTCGGCCTGCAGCCACGCCGGCACGGCCGAGGTCAGCTCCGTGGCGTCGCGCACCACGGGCTCCGACCCCGATCCGGCCTTGAAGGCGATCACGTCGTTGGACCGCACCTGGTACGAGGGGATGTCCACTCGCTTGCCGTTGACGGTCCAGTGGCCGTGGAGGATGAGCTGACGGGCCTGGCGCCGTGAGGCGGCGAAGCCGAGCCGCACGAGGACGTTGTCCAAGCGCGACTCCAGCAGCCGCAACAGGTTCTCGCCGGTCACGCCCGGCTGCCGCGAGGCCTTGTCGTAGTAATTGCGGAACTGCTTCTCGAGCACGCCGTAGTAGCGGCGGGTCTTCTGCTTCTCACGCAGCTGCACGCGGTACTCCGACTGGCGGGAACGGCCACGGCCGTGGTCGCCAGGCGGGTAGTTGCGGCGCTCGATCGCGCACTTGTCGGTCAGGCAGCGCTCGCCCTTGAGGAACAGCTTCTGCCCCTCGCGGCGGCACTGCTTGCACTGGGGGCCGGAGTCGCGCGCCACTAGACCCTCCTCCGCTTGCGAGGACGGCAGCCGTTGTGAGCCTGCGGGGTGACGTCGCGAATGCTGGTGACCTCCAGTCCCGCGGCGGTCAGCGAACGGATGGCGGTTTCGCGGCCCGAGCCGGGGCCCTTCACGAAGACCTCCACCTTCTGGAGGCCCTGCTCCATGCCCTTCTTGGCCGCGGCGTCGGCGGTGACCTGAGCGGCGAAGGGCGTGGACTTGCGGGAGCCCTTGAAGCCGGCGCCGCCGGCGGACTCCCACGCGATCACGTTGCCCTCGCGGTCGGTGAGGGCCACGATGGTGTTGTTGAAGCTGGTCTTGATGTGAGCCTGGCCGTAGGGCACGTTCTTGCGGACCCGCCGCCGGCCCCGGGGTCGCCCGGGCTTCTGCTGCGCCACTACTTCTTCACCTTCTTCTTGCCGGCGATCGACATCTTGCGCGGGCCCTTGCGGGTCCGGCCGTTGGTCTTCGTCCGCTGGCCGTTGGCGGGCAGGCCGCGGCGGTGGCGGAGGCCCCGGTAGGCGCCGATCTCCATCAGGCGCTTGACGTTCTGGGACTGGTCGCGGCGAAGGTCTCCCTCGACCATCTCCTGGTCGATGGCGTCACGGAGCTTGAGCACCTCGTCGTCGGTCAGATCCTTGACCTGGGTATTCGGGTCGACGCCGGCGCGCTGGAGCACCTCGCGCGCCTTGGAGTCACCCACCCCGAAGATGTAGGTGAGCCCTACCTCGACGCGCTTGTTGAGCGGGATGTTTACGCCTGCGATACGTGCCAAATTCAGCCTTGCCTCTGCTTGTGGCGGGGGTTCTGACAGATCACGAGAACGGCGCCACCGCGGCGAATAACTTTGCACTTCTCGCACATGGGCTTGACCGAGGCTCGGACCTTCATCGCTCCGCTTTCGTTGGTACTACAAAGAGGTATGGCGCAGAGCCCAGGAGACGGCTGAGCGCCAACGGTTGAATATAGCAATCAGACGGAAGCGGCCGGGGCGGCGGCCCGGAGCTGCTCCGGTGCCTCGTCGTCCCAGGGGGTGAGGATCCGGGGACCCTCGGCCGTGATGGCCACGGTGTGCTCGAAATGGGCCGCCAGCGAGCCGTCCTGGGCGTAGACCGCCCAGCCGTCGGAGCCCATTCGCACGCCGGCCCCGCCGGCGTTGACCATGGGCTCCACCGCCAGCACCATGCCCTCCTCCAGCGGCCGGCCCGTGCCCGGGTCGCCGAAGTTCGGGATCTGGGGGTCCTCGTGCATCGAGCGGCCGACCCCGTGGCCCACCAGGGAGCGGATCACCGAGAAGCCGTCGGCCTCGACGCGGGCCTGAACGGCATGGGAGACGTCGCCCAGGCGGTTGCCCGCCCGGCACTGCTCCACGGCCTCGTAGAGCGAAGCGCGGGTGGAGGCCAGCAGGCGCTGGGCCACGGGTGTGACCCCGCCGATCGGCAGCGTCACCGCGGCGTCGGAGACCCAGCCGTCCAGCTCGACGCCCACGTCGACCGAGAGCACGTCGCCGCGCTTGAGCCGGTAGGAGCCGGGGATGCCGTGCACCACCATCGAGTTGGGCGAGGCGCAGATGGAGCCGGGGAAGCCCTTGTAGCCCTTGAAGACCGGCTCCCCGCCCTGGGAGCGGATGAAGCGCTCGGCGGCCTCGTCGAGCTCGGCGGTGGTGACGCCGGGGCGCGCCTTGCCGCGCAGAAGGCGGTGGGTCTTGGCCAGCACCAGCCCCGAGGCGGCGATCTTCTCGATCTCCTCCGGCGTCTTGAGGATGACCATCAGAGCTCGGCCTCCAGGCGCAGGGTCGCCAGCGTGGCGCGGATGTGCCCGTTCACGTCGTCCTGCGGGCGCGCGCCGTCGAAGCGGCGCAGCAGGCCCCGCTCGTCGTACCAGTCGATCAGCGGCTCGGTCTGGTCGTGGTAGACGTCGAGGCGCTTGCGGACGGTCTCTTCCTTGTCGTCGTCGCGCTGGACCAGCCGCGAGCCGTCCTGGTCGCAGACCTCGTCGTTCTTGGGCGGGTCGAACTCCAGGTGGTAGACGTGGCCGTTCTTCTTGCAGATGCGCCGCCCCGACAGGCGCCGCACCACCTCGTCGTCGTCCAACTCGATCAGCAGCGCGGCGGTCAGGGTGCGGTTGCGCTTCTCGAGGGACTCCGCCAGCGTCTCGGCCTGCCCGACGGTGCGGGGGAAGCCGTCGAGGAGAAAGCCGTCCTCGGCCTCGTCTGAGTCCAGCCGCTCCATGATCACGCGGCAGATCAGGTCGTCGGGCACGAGGTCGCCCTCGTCCATGTAGCCCTTGGCCTCTTTGCCCAGGTCGGACCCCTCCTCCACCGCGGCCCGGAGGATGTCGCCGGTCGCGTAGTAGGGCAGGTCGAAGTCGTCGACCAGGCGCTCGGCCTGCGTGCCCTTGCCCGCGCCCGGCGGACCCATCAATACGAGGTTCAGCTCGGCCATCGCGAAGAGTTGGGAGGGTACCTGGCGTGAGCCGCCGTGACCGGGGTCTGGCCGTGGTGTGTGGCGCGATGTTCGTCAGCGCGGTCGACATGACGATCGTGAATGTGGCCCTGCCGGCCATCTCCGAGGATCTCGATGCGGGGATCGGCGAGTTGCAGTGGGTGCTCGACGCCTTCCTCGTGACCCTTGCGGGGCTGTTGCTGCTGGGCAGCGGCATGGCCGACCGGTTCGGCCGCAAGAGGATCTTCCTGAGCGGGATGGCGGGCTTCGGCGTGTCCTCGGTGCTGTGCGCGCTGTCGCCGACGCCGGAGGCCCTGATCGCCGCCCGCGTTCTGATGGGCGCCTCGCTTGCGTGCGTCCTGCCGCCCGCCCTGTCGCTCTTAGCCGTGATGTTCCCGCCCGAGGAGCGCCAACGGGCGTTGACCGCGTGGGTTGTGGTCGCGGGCGTCGGGCTGGTGCTGGGACCGGTACTGGGTGGCGTGCTGGTCGGGCAGATCGGCTGGCAGGCGGTGTTCCTGGTCAATGTGCCGGTGGCGGTGGCGGTGGTGGTTGCCGGCCTGCGGGTGCTGCCCGAATCGACCCGCCCCGGGGCGCCGCCCCTCGACATTCCCGGCGCGGCGCTGTCGGTGCTCGCCCTCACCGCGCTGGTCTTCGCGCTGATCGAGGGACCCGAATCGGGCTGGAGCAGCGTGACGGTGCTGGGGTCCGCCGTGGTGGGGCTGGTGGCGGGCATCCTGTTCGTGCGGGGGGAGCTGCGCCGCCGGCATCCGCTGTTCGACGTGCGGATATTGGGGCGCCCGGTGGTCGCGGCCGGGGCAGCCGGCCTGCTCGGGTGTTACCTGGCGCAGATGGGGGCGCTGTTCCTCATCCCGCAGTACCTGATCTACGTGCAGGACCGCTCGGTCGAGGCGTCGGGACTCCTGCTGGCGCCGCTCGGCGTCGGGGTTGCGCTGGGCTCGCGCTACGCGCCGAAGGCCCTGGAGCGGTTCGGGCCCCGGCCCACCGTGGTCAGCGGGCTTGCCGGGTTGGCCGTCACGGCCGCGCTGCTGACCCTGCTCGGGGCGAGCACGACGGTGTTACTCGTGTTGGTGCTCGCCGGTGCCTTCGGCGCCCTTTTCGCCTTCTCTGCCCAGCCGGCAACCGGCGTGATCATGGACGACGTAGGCGAGGACAAGGCCGGCGACGGCGGCGCGGTGAACCAGCTCGCCCGCCAGGTGGGCGGCGCGCTGGGGGTCGCGATCGTGGGGACCGTCTTCGCCGGCGCCTACGCCGCGGCAGTCGAGGAGAAGCTGCGGGTGCTGCCGCCGCACCAGCGCGAGCGGGCGACGCACTCGATCGAGGAGGCGCGCGACGTCTTGGAGCGGGTTCCCCGGGGCCTGCAGGAGCTATTGACCACCCGGGTCGACGACGCGTTCGACTCGGCCGCCCACCTGGGCTTCGTCGTCTGCGCCGCCGTGCTGGCGCTCATGGCGCTGTTCGCGCTCCTCGCGCTCAGCCCGCGGCGGTGAAGATCCGCGGGACCGTGGCCGGGCGCTCGCGCAGCGCTCCGGCGAGCAGGCCGCCGATCTCGGGCACCATGCCCGCCGGCGGGATGGCCGAGCGCAGGCCCCGCAGCCAGGCCCGGGAAAGGCCGAAGGTGACCGCGGTCTGGCTGACCTCCACCAGGTCGGCGCGGCGCATGAGCTCGACCTCCTCCCCGCGCTCCCACTGCGACCGCAGCTCGTGGTGGTACTCGATGGTGTCGCCCAGGAGGCTCATCCGCTCGGGCGGCCAGTCGAGCAGCCGCTCAGCGAGGTGCCGTCCGTCGGCGACGTAGGTGTCGTGGCTGGCCACCGGGGGGTACAGGCCGGCGTCGTGGAGCCAGGCCGCACACAGCAGCAGCTCGCGGTCCACGGCCAGGCCGTCTCTGCGCGCCAGCTCCTCGGCGATCACGAAGGCGCGAGCGCAGTGGTTGACCATCCCCGTGCCGGCACCGAGGCCCCGCAGCTCGTTCAGGCAGGTCCGCTCGGCGTCCGTCCGGCAGAGACCGGTTACGTCTATTTGAGGAAGCCCTCGTAGGTGCGCATCATCAGCTGCGCCTCGAGTTGCTTCATCGTGTCCAGCGCAACGCCGACGACGATGAGGATCGACGTGCCCCCGAAGTAGAAGTCCTGGGTGGCCCCGGTCGTGTTGATGAGGATCGTCGGCAGCGCCGCCACGGCGGCCAGGTAGAGGGCTCCGGGGAAGGTGAGCCGGGCCAGTATTCGGTCCAGGAACTCGGCCGTCGGCCGACCGGGTCTGACCCCGGGTATGAAGCCGCCGTACTTCTTGAGGTTGTCGGCCTGCTCCACCGGGTTGAACGTGACCGCGGTGTAGAAGTAGGTGAACAGGACGATCATGATCGACTCGCCGATGATGTACGGCGCGCCGCTCGGCTTGAAGAACGCCGAGAAGTCCTGGGCCCAGTCGGCCTGCGACATCTGGCCCACCGTGGGCGGGAACGCCATCAGCGAGGCGGCGAAGATCACCGGGATGACGCCGGCCATGTTCACGCGCAGCGGCAGGTAGGTCGATCCGCCGCCGGCTGAGCGGCGGCCCACCACACGTTTCGCGTATTGGATGGGTATTCGCCGCTGGCCCTCCTGGATGAAGACGATGGCCACGATCGCGGCCAGGGCGATGAAGGGCATCATCACCACGAAGATCTGGTCCGGGCTGTTCCACCACTTCTCGATGCCGCTGGGCAGGCCGGAGACGATCGAGGCGAAGATCATCAGCGAGATGCCGTTGCCGATGCCGCGCTGGGTGATCAGCTCGCCGAGCCACATCACCAGCACGCAGCCGGCGGTCAGCGTCGCGACGATCACGAACACGCGGCCGAAGGTGAACTCCTTGACCACGTCGGCGCCGCCGCCGAAGGAGCGGAAGAGGAACGTGTAGCCGATCGACTGGCCGAGCGCGAGGCCGACGGTGAGGTAGCGCGTGTACTGCGTGATCTTCTGCTGGCCGACCTCGCCCTCCTTGCGGAGCTTCTCCAGCGAGGGCACCACCACGGTCATCAGCTGCAAGATGATCGAGGCGGTGATGTAGGGCATGATCCCGAGCGCGAAGATCGCGAAGCGCTGCAGGGAGCCGCCGGAGAAGGTGTTGAGCAGGCCCAGCACGCTGTTGCCCTGGACGTTCTGCTGGGAGACGCGCTCGACCGCGTCGATGTCGATGCCGGGCGCCGGGATGTAGGACCCGAGCCGGTACAGGGCAAGCATCGCCGCCGTGAACAGCAGCTTCTTGCGTATGTCGTGGACGCGGAAAGCGTTGACGAAGGTCTTGAGCATCTAGCTCTAGCCCTCGACCACCTGCACGCTGCCGCCCGCGGCCTCGATCTTCTCGCGCGCGGTGGCGGAGAAGCCGTGAGCGTGAACCGTGAGCTCCTTGTTGAGCTCGCCGTTGCCGAGGACCTTCACCGGCACGCCGCGGCGGGTGGCCAGGCCGGCCTCCCGCAGAGAGTCGGGCGTGACCTCGGCGCCCTTGTCGAAGCGCTCCTCGAGGTCGGAGAGATTGACCGGCTGGGTGCGCGTGCGCCCGTACTGCTCGAAGGGCATCGACTTCTTCATCGTCGGCCCGCGCAGCTTGCGCATCCGCATCTGGATCGGGTTCTGGCCGCCCTCGAAGCGCACCCGGCGCTTGCTGCCCGAGCGGGCGCCCGCGCCCTTGTGGCCGCGGCCCGAGGTCTTGCCCTGGCCCGAGCCCTCGCCGCGGCCGACGCGCTTGCGCTCCTTGCGCGATCCCTTGGCGGGCGTGAGGTTGTGCAGGCCCTTCTCAGCCATCGACCTTCACCAGATGGCTGACCTTCGCGACCTGGCCGCGCACGTCGTCGTTGTCCGGGCGCTCGGAGACGGCTCCGATGCGGCCCAGGCCGAGGCTGCGCAGCGTCTCGCGCTGCTTCTTGTTCGAGCCGTTGGGGGAGCGGACCTGGGTCAGCTTCACGCCACCGGCTCCTGCGGCTCGGGCTTCGGCTCCTTGTCGCCGATGCCGAGCACCTCGCGCACGGTGAGGCCGCGCAGCTCGGCGACCTCCTTCGGGCTGCGCAGCGAGCGCAGGCCCTCCATCGTGGCCTTGACGAGGTTGATCGGGTTCTGCGAGCCGAGGGACTTCGACAGCACGTCGCGGATGCCGGCCAGCTCGAGCACGGCGCGCACGCCGCCGCCCGCGATGACGCCGGTGCCCTCGCTGGCGGGCTTGAGCAGCACTCGGGCCGAGCCGTGGATGCCGACCACCTCGTGGGTGATCGTGTGGCCGTGCATCGGCACCTTGAACATGTCCTTGCGGGCCCGCTCCACGCCCTTCTGGATGGCGACCGGGACCTCGTTGGCCTTGCCGTAGCCGACGCCGACCGAGCCCTTCTCGTCGCCCACCACCACGAGGGCGGTGAACGAGAAGCGCCGGCCGCCCTTCACGACCTTGGCCACGCGGTTGATCTCCACCACGCGCTCCTGCAGCTCCTGGCCGCCGGGGCCGCGCGGGCGATCTCGCTGTCTGCCTTGGGAAGCCATAAGGGGTCAGGTCACCGTAGCGATCAGAAGTTGAGGCCCGACTCGCGCGCGCCGTCGGCGAGAGCCTTCACGCGGCCGTGGTAGCGGTAGCCGCCGCGGTCGAACACGCAGGTCTCCACGCCCGCGGCCTTGGCCCGCTCGGCCAGCAGCTCGCCGGCCCGCTTGGCCTGGTCCATCGGGGACAGCTCCTTGAGGTCGGACTCCGTCCAGTTGACGGCGGCCACCGTGTGGCCCTGGTCGTCGTCGATGAGCTGCGCGCCGATGCCGCGGTTGGAGCGGAAGATCGACAGCCGCGGGCGCGCGGCCGCGCCGCGCACCTTGGCGCGGACCCGGCGGCGCCGGCGCAGGCGCGCCGAGGCGCGCGTGCCCTTGGTCGCGTGGCTCATGCGCGCTTGCCCACCTTGCGGACGACGTGCTCGCCGGCGTAGCGGATGCCCTTGCCCTTGTAGGGCTCGGGCGGGCGCGTCTTGCGCACGCGCGCGGCGGTCTCGCCGACCAGCTGCTTGGAGATCCCGCGCACGACCACCTGGGTCGGCTGCGGCACCTCGAACTCGATGCCCGCGGGCGCCTCGATGATCACCGGGTGCGAGTAGCCCACGGCCAGCTGCAGGTTCTGGCCCTGCATGCTCGCGCGGTAGCCGACGCCCTGGATCTCCAGGCGCTTCTCGAAGCCCTGGGTGACGCCCTCGACCATGTTCGCGATCAGGCTGCGGGTGAGCCCGTGCAGGGCGCGGTGCTCGCCGCGGTCGGTCGGGCGGCTGACCAGGATCTGGCCGTCGTCCTCCTTGACCTCGATCGCCCGCGCCTTGGCCTCGGAGAGCTCGCCCTTGGGGCCCTTCACGCTGACCTGCTCGGCCTGGATGCTCACCTCGACGCCGTCGGGCACGGCGATCGGCTGCTTTCCGATGCGGCTCATGGCGCTACCAGACCCTCGCGACCAGCTCGCCGCCCACACCGGCGCGGCGCGCGTCGTGGCCGCTCATGACCCCGCGGGAGGTGGAGATGATGGAGGTGCCCATGCCGCCCAGGACCTTGGGGATCTCGGCCGCGCCCACGTAGCGCCGGTGGCCCGGGCGCGAGAGGCGGTCGAGGCCCGAGATCACCGAGCGGCGGTCCTCGGTGTACTTCAGCCGCACCCGCAGGGTCTGTCCCACGCGGGCCGGCTCGACCTCGAAGTCCTCGATGTACCCCTGCTCGCTGAGGATGCGCGCGACGTCGGCCTTGAAGCTCGAAGCCGGCATCTCCACGACGTCGTGCTCGGCGGTGATGCCGTTGCGGATGCGGGTCAGGAGGTCTGCGATCGGGTCCGTCATTACCAGCTCGACTTCGTCAGTCCGGGCACGTAGCCCTCGTGGGCCACCTCGCGCAGGCAGATCCGGCACAGGCCGAACTTGCGCAGGTACGCGCGCGAGCGCCCGCAGCGCCGGCAGCGGTTCACGTGACGGGTGGCGTACTTCGGCTCGCGCCGCGACTTCACGACCTGTGAGGTCTTGGCCATTACTCGGTCTCCTCTTCTGCTGCTTCTCCGGCCTCGTCCTCGCTGGGCTCGGGCCGCTCGTAAGCCTCCGGGTTCTCCTCCTTGAGCGCCTCGAGGGCGGCCTGCTCGGCCTCGGCCTTCTGACGGGCCTCCTCCTTGCGGCGCTCCTCCTCGGCCTCGTCGGGCTCCTCGGCCGCGGCGGTGCCGGGCGCGCCCTCCGGCGAGAAGGGCATGCCCAGCTCGCTGAGCAGAGCGTAGGCCTCCTCGTCGGTGGTGGCGGTGGTGGTGATGGTCACGTCGAGGCCGCGGACCTGGTCGATCGAGTCGTAGTCGATCTCGGGGAAGATGATCTGCTCGCGGATGCCCATCGAGTAGTTGCCGCGGCCGTCGAACGCGCGCGCGTTGAGGCCGCGGAAGTCGCGGATCCGCGGGATGGCGACCGTCACGAGGCGGTCGAGGAACTCGTACATGCGCGCGCGGCGCAGCGTGACGCTGACGCCCACCGGCATGCCCTCGCGCAGCTTGAAGGCGGCGATCGACTTCCGCGCCCGGCGCACGCTCGGCTGCTGGCCGGCGATGGTGGCCAGCTGCTCGGTGGCGGCCTCGAGCATCTTCGAGTCCTGCTTGGCCTCGCCGACGCCCATGTTCAGCGTGATCTTGGTCAGCCGCGGAACCTGCATGTCGCTCGAGTGGCCGAAGCGCTCCTTGAGGCGCCCGTGGATCTCGGACTGGTAGCGCTCCTTGAGGCGCGCGGGGACGTTGGCCTGGGTCGCGGCTTCCATCAGTCGATGTCCTTGCCGCTCTTCTTGGCCACGCGCACGCGCTTGCCGCCCTCGTCGCGGCGCACGGTCACCCGGCTGGGCTTGCCGTCGGGGTCGAGCAGCTGCACGTTGGAGACGTGGATCGGGCCCGGCGCCTCGACGATGCCGCCCTGCTCCTGCATGGTGCGCGGGCGCTGGTGGCGCTTGATGATGTTCAGGCCCTCGACGTAGACGCGCTCCTTCTCGCGGTCGACCTTGACCACGCGGCCGGTCTTGCCGCGGTCCTTGCCGGAGATCACCTTCACCTGGTCGTCGCGCCGGACTCGCATCTTGGCCATCAGAGGACCTCCGGGGCCAGCGACACGATGCGCATGAAGTTGCGCTCGCGCAGCTCGCGGGCCACGGGCCCGAAGATGCGCGTGCCGCGCGGCTGGTTGGTGGCGTCGATGAGCACGGCGGCGTTCTCGTCGAAGGAGATGTAGGTGCCGTCGTCGCGGCCGAACTCCTTGCGGGTGCGGACCACGACGGCCTTCACGACCTCGCCCTTCTTGACGGCCCCGTGCGGGATCGCCTGCTTGACCGTCGCGGTGATCACGTCACCCACGCCGGCGTAGCGACGGCGCGAGCCGCCGTCGACGCGGATGCAGAGGATCTCGCGGGCGCCGGTGTTGTCGGCCACCCTCAGCCTGGATTCCTGCTGGATCACGGTCTATCGCGCCCTCTCCAGGATCTCGACCAGGCGCCAGCGCTTGTGGCGGGAGATCGGACGGCTCTCGACCACGCGCACGGTGTCGCCCGCGTTGGCCTCGTTGCTCTCGTCGTGGACGTGGAGCGTGGAGGACGAGCGCACGACCTTGCCGTAGGTGCGGTGCGCGCGCTGGACCTCGAAGCGCACGGTGATGGTCTTGTCGCCGCGGTCGGAGACCACCACGCCCTGGCGCTCGCGGCGGCGGCCGGTGGGGCCGTGCAGCGGGGCGGGCGTCGTGTCCTCGCGCGGGCCTCCGGCGCGGCGCTTCTCGCGCGAGCGCTGGCGCCAGCGACGGCGCTCGGCGGCCTTCTTGGCGCGAGTCTGGGCGCGCTCGGCGGCGCGCTCCTCGGGGGAGCGCTGGGGCCGGCTCTCGCCGTGCTGCGAGCGCTCCTGGCGACGGCGCTCCTTGGGGGAGAGCTGCTCGGCGGGCTCCTCGGCGGCGCGGAGCCTGGGCCTCCGACGGCAGGGGTCTCCTCGGCGGCGGGAGCTTCCTCCGCTACCTCCTCCGGCGTCTCGTCTTCGTTGTTCTCAGGCTCTTCAAGCATCGCGCTGCTTCCTGATCTCGGCTTCTATGTCCAGTCCCCGCTCGCGTGCCACGGTCAGGCCGCGCGCCAGGTCCTGCTTGGCCTGCTTGAGGCGGGACGTGTTCTCCAGCTGACCCGTCGCGTGCTGGAAGCGCAGATTGAACGCCTCCTTGCGAGCGTCGTCCACGAAGCTAGCGAGGCCCGGGTCGTCGAGTCCGTGTACCTCAGCCGCTTTGCTCACTGACGGCCCCCTCCCGCATCACGAACTTCGTCTTGACGGGCAGCTTGTGGCCGGCCAGGCGCATGGCCTCGCGGGCCAGCTCCTCGTCCACGCCGGACAGCTCGAACATCACGCGGCCCGGCTTGACCACGGCGACCCAGCCCTCGGGCGAGCCCTTGCCCGAGCCCATGCGGGTCTCGGCCGGCTTGGCCGTGAAGGGCTTGTCCGGGAAGATGTTGATCCAGACCTTGCCGCCGCGCTTGATCTTGCGCGTCATGGCGATTCGGGCGGCCTCGATCTGGCGGTTGGTGATCCAGCCGCGCTCGAGCGCCTTGAGCCCGTACTCGCCGAACTCCACGGTGGCGCCGCCCTTGGTGAACCCGCGCATGCGGCCGCGGTGCTCCTTGCGGTACTTGACCCGCTTGGGCTGAAGCATCAGCGACCACCTCCGCCGCCGCGCGGCCCGCCACGGCCGCCGCGCTGGCCACCGCCGCGGCCCACCTGCTGCGGGGCCTCGAGGTCGGTGAGGTCCTGAGCGAAGCCCTTGGGCATGATCTCGCCCTTGTTGACCCACACCTTCACGCCGATGCGGCCGAAGGTGGTCTTGGCCTCGAAGAAGCCGTAGTCGATGTCCGCGCGCAGGGTGTGCAGCGGGACGCGGCCGTCGGAGTAGCTCTCGGTGCGGGCCATCTCGGCGCCGCCCAGGCGACCGCCGACCTGGATCTTCACGCCCTTGGCGCCCGAGCGCATGGCGCTGGTCAGCGCGCGCTTCATGGCGCGGCGGAAGGCCACGCGGTTCTGCAGCTGCTCGGCGATCGACTGGGCCACGAGCTTGGCGTCCAGCTCCGGCCGCTTGATCTCGAGGATGTTGACCTTCACCGCCTTGTTGGTCATGCGGTGGAGCTCCTTGCGCAGGGCGTCCACCTCCGACCCGGACTTGCCGATGACGATGCCCGGGCGGGCGGTGTGGATGTTGACCTCGACCTCGTTCGAGTTCTTCTTGATCGTGATCGAGGAGAGGCCGGCGTGGCTGAGCTTGCCCTCGATGTGGTCGCGGATGTTCACGTCCTCCATGAGGTAGTCCGAGAACTCGCGCTCGTTGAACCACGTGGACTTCCAGTCGTGGATGTAGCCGACCCTCATCGACTCCGGATGGACCTTCTGCCCCATTACTTGCCTTCCGTCGTCAGCTCGATGGTCATGTGGCTCGTGCGCTTGTTGATCGGCGTGGCCCGGCCCAGCGCACGGGGGCGGTAGCGCTTGATCGTCGGGCCCTCGTCGACGTAGGCGCGGCGCACGCGCAGCTCGTCGGGCCCAAGCTCGTGGTTGTGCTCGGCGTTGGCGACGGCCGAGTCCAGCAGCTTCAGGACGTCGACCGCGGCGGCGCGCGGCGCGTAGGCCAGGATGGCTCGCGCCTGCTCGACGTCCTTGTTGCGGATGTGGTCCATGACCAGGCGGGCCTTGCGCGGCGCGGTGCGCACGTACCTCGCGCGCGCGCGCACGTTGATGACCTCGTCGGGGTCGCGGCGGGTGGACTTCTTCTCGGTGCCGGCGGAGGTCTCCGACGCGCGGCGGCGCTTGCCTTCGGCTTCTCCTTGGGCTCGGGCTCGCGGCCTGCGGTGGCCTCGGCCTCCTCGGCGGCCTCCTCCTGGCCTCCTCGGCCTTGGCTTCGGCGGCCTCGGCCTCGATCTTGGCCTTCTCCTCGTCGGCCTTGCGCTGGCCCTCGGTGCCCTGCGGCGGCTCCTTGGGGCTCATCGCATCTTCACCCGGTCCCCGCCCGCGTGGCCGCGGAACATGCGCGTCGGCGCGAACTCGCCGAGCTTGTGGCCGACCATCGACTCCGAGATGAACACGGGCACGTGCTTGCGGCCGTCGTGGACGGCGATGGTGTGCCCCACCATCTCCGGGAAGATCGTGGAGGCGCGCGACCAGGTCTTGACCATCTGCTTGTCGCCCGACTCGTTCATGGCCTCGATGCGCCCGAGCAGGCGCTCCTCGACCCACGGGCCCTTCTTGGACGAGCGGCTCATCGCTTGCGTCCCTCTCTTGCCGCGTCGGCGGCCGCGGACGATCAGCCGGTCGGAAGCCTTGCGCTTCTTGCGCGTGCGGTAGCCCAGCGTCGGCACGCCCCACGGGGTGCGCGGGTGGCCGCCGGGCGTGTGGTGGGCCTCGCCGCCGCCGTGCGGGTGGTCGACGGGGTTCATGGCCACGCCGCGCGTCTGCGGGCGCTTGCCCTTGTGGCGCGAGCGGCCGGCCTTGCCCAGGTCCACGTTCTCGTGCTCGGAGTTGCCGATGGTGCCCACGGTGGCGCGGCAGGTGGCCGGGACCATCCGCATCTCGCCCGAGGGCAGGCGCAGCGTCGCGTGCTTGCCCTCCTTGGCCACGAGCTGGATCGAGGTGCCGGCCGAGCGGCCCAGCTGGCCGCCCTTGCCGGGTGTGAGCTCCACGTTGTGCACCGTGGTGCCGGTGGGCATGGCGGACATCGGCAGGCAGTTGCCGGGCTGGATGTCGGCGTTCGGGCCGGACTCGACCGTGGCCCCCACGCGCAGGCGCGCGGGCGCGATGATGTAGCGCTTCTCGCCGTCGGCGTAGTGCAGCAGCGCGATGTGGGCCGAGCGGTTGGGGTCGTACTCGATCGAGGCGACCTTCGCCGGCACGCCGTCCTTGGTGCGCTTGAAGTCGATCTTGCGGTAGCTGCGCTTCGCGCCGCCGCCCCGGTGGCGGGCAGTCTTGCGGCCGCGGGAGTTGCGCCCGCCGGACTTCTTCAGCCCCTCGGTCAGCGACTTCTCGGGTCCCTCCTTGGAGGTGAGCTCGGGCATGTCCGACCACGTGGCGAAGCGCCGGCCGGGGCTGGTGGGCTTGTGTCGCTTGACGGCCATTACTCGATGTCCTGCCCTTCGAAGAGCTCGATGGAGTCCTCGGGATGAAGCGTCACGACGGCCTTCTTCCACTGCCGCCGCTTGCCCGAGGTGAAGCCGCGCCGCTTGGGCTTGGGCTTCACGTTGACCGTGCTGACGCCGCGCACGCGCACGCCGAAGATCTCCTCGATCGCCTGGCGCACCTGCGTCTTGTTGGCCTTCTCGTTGACCCGGAACGTGTACTTGTTGGCTCCGAGCAGGGCGTAGCTCTTCTCGGAGATGACGGGGCGGATGATCACCTGGCGAGCGTTCACTCGGTGGCCCTCCCCTTGAGCGTCTCCAGCGCCGGCTCGGAGACCACCAGGCGCGCGGCGCCCAGCAGGTCGGCGACACCGACGGAGTCGACGTGGGCGACGGTCACGCCCTTGAGGTTGCGGAAGCTCTTGGCGGCGTTCTCCTCGCCGTCGGCCAGCACGACGAGGACGTTGCCCTCGCCCTTCAGGCCCTTCACGGCGTCGGCGGCGCCCTTGGTGTAGGGCGCGCCGTAGGCGCTCGCGTCGACGACGGCCAGCGAGTCGCGGCCGGCGTGCAGGGACAGCGCCGAGCGCAGCGCGCGGCGGCGGGCCTTGCGGTTGACCTTGACGGTGTAGTGGCGCGGCTTGGGGCCGAACGCGACGCCGCCGCCGGTGCGGTGGGGCACCGAGAGGGCGCCGGCGCGGGCGCGGCCCGTGCCCTTCTGGCGCCAGGCCTTCGCGCCGGTCATGGCGATCTCGCCGCGCGTGAGGGTGGAGGCCGAGCCCTGGCGCTTGGCGGCCAGCTCGGCCCTCACGCACTCGTGCACGAGCGGCTCGTGGAAGCTCTCGCCGAAGACGGCCTCGTCGAGGTCGACCTTGCCCTGCTTGCCGAGGTAGGGAGCCTTGGGCGCGGCCATCAGGCGTCCTCTCGGATCTCGACGACGCCGCCCTTGGGGCCGGGCACCGAGCCGCGGACCAGCAGGAGGTTCTCGTCGGCGCGGACGTCGACGATCTCCAGGCCGCGCTGGGTGACCTGCTTGTTGCCCATCTGGCCGGGGCCGCGGATGCCCTTGAACACGCGCGAGGGCGTGGCCGAGGCGCCGATGGAGCCCGGCGCGCGGACGTTGTGCGAGCCGTGGCTCACCGGGCCGCGCTGGAAGTTGTGGCGCTTGATGGTGCCCGCGAAGCCCTTGCCCTTCGAGACGCCGGAGACCTTCACGGTCTGGCCCTTCTCGAAGACCTGGTCGACCTTGACCTCGAGGCCCACCTCGGCGTCCTCGGAGACGCCGCGGAACTCGCAGAGGTGGCGGCTGGGCGGGACGTCGGCCTTCTTGAGGTGGCCGAGCAGCGGCTTGTTCAGCGCCTTCTCGCGCACCTCGCCGAAGGCCAGCTGGACGGCGTCGTAGCCGTCGCGGTCCTCGCGGCGGATGGCGGTGACGTGGCAGGGGCCGGCCTCGATCACGGTCACGCGCTCGACGTGGCCGTCCTCGGGGTCGAAGACCTGCGTCATCCCCAGCTTGCGTCCCAGCAGCCCGGCCATCAGACGAGCTGGATCTGGATGTCGACGCCCGCGGGCAGCGCATCGAGGCGCTGGAGGGAGTCGACGGTCTTCGGCGTGGGCTGCAGGATGTCGATCAGCCGCTTGTGGGTGCGGATCTCGAAGTGCTCACGCGAGTCCTTGTCCTTGAACGGCGAGCGGATCACGCAGTAGACGTTCTTCTCGGTCGGCAGGGGCACGGGGCCCGAGATCTGGGCTCCGGTGCGGGTGGCCGTGTCCACGATCTCCTTGGCAGCCGCCTCTATCGCCGAGTGGTCGTAGGCCTTGAGCCGGATGCGGATCTTGTTTTGCGTGAGCGTTGCCATAAAACGTGCTTAGGGGCGGGCCATACTGCGCCCGCCCCTGAGAAGTGACTCTTTCGAGCGGACTACTCGGTGATGCTGGTCACCACCCCCGAGCCGACGGTCCGGCCGCCCTCGCGAATCGCGAAGCGCAGGCCCTGGTCCATGGCGATCGGCTGGATCAGCTCGATCGACATGGTCACGTTGTCGCCCGGCATGACCATCTCCGTGCCCTCGGGCAGGTTGGCCACTCCGGTGACGTCCGTGGTGCGGAAGTAGAACTGCGGGCGGTAGCCCGAGAAGAACGGCGTGTGGCGGCCGCCCTCCTCCTTCTTCAGGCAGTAGACCTCCGCCTCGAACTTCGTGTGAGGCGTGATGGAGCCCGGCTTGCAGAGCACCTGGCCGCGCTCGATGTCCTCGCGCTTGGTGCCACGCAGCAGGGCGCCGATGTTGTCGCCGGCCTGACCCTCGTCGAGCGTCTTCTGGAACATCTCGACGCCGGTCACGACGGTCTTGTCGACCTGCTCCTTGATGCCGACGATCTCGACCTCGTCGCCGGTGTTGACCTTGCCCTGCTCCACGCGGCCGGTGGCCACCGTGCCGCGGCCGGTGATCGAGAAGACGTCCTCGACCGGCATCAGGAAGGGCTGGTCCAGCGGGCGCTCGGGCTCCGGGATGTAGGTGTCCAGGTGCTCGGCGAGCTCCAGGATCTTGTTGACGTTCTCCTCGTCGCCGTCCAGCGCCTTGAGCGCGGAGCCGGAGACGACCGGGACGTCGGCGCCCGGGAACTCGTACTCGGTCAGGAGGTCGCGGACCTCCTCCTCGACGAGCTCGAGCAGCTCGGGATCGTCGACCTGGTCGACCTTGTTGAGGAAGACCACGATGTAGGGGACGCCGACCTGGCGGGCGAGCAGGATGTGCTCACGCGTCTGGGGCATGATCGAGTCCGCCGCCGAGACGACCAGGATCGCGCCGTCCATCTGGGCGGCGCCCGTGATCATGTTCTTCACGTAGTCGGCGTGGCCCGGGCAGTCGACGTGGGCGTAGTGACGGTTCTCCGTCTCGTACTCCACGTGCGAGGTGGCGATCGTGATCCCGCGCTCCTTCTCCTCGGGCGCGTTGTCGATGTCCTCGAAGCTGCGGGCCTGCCCGCCGACCTTGTCGGACAGCACCTTTGTGATGGCCGCGGTGAGGGTCGTCTTGCCATGGTCGATATGACCGATGGTGCCGACGTTCACGTGCGGCTTGTCGCGCTCGAACTTCTCCTTCGCCACTCTCTGCCTTTCCTTTCTCGAAGACTGGCCAGCTTACCTAGCTGGCAGCACCCACGGGCTCCCCCGTGCGGCTTTCGGTTATCTCTTCCGCGATGTTCGACGGCACCTCTTCGTACCGGTCGAACTGCATCGTGTAGTTGGCCCGGCCCTGCGTGTTGGACCGCAGGTCCGTGGCGTACCCGAACATGCTGGACAGCGGGACGCTGGCCTGGACCGCGACGGCGTTGCCGCGGGGCTCCTGGGACTCGACCCGGCCGCGCCGGCTCGAGAGGTCGCCGATGACCGTCCCGAGGAACTCGTCGGGGGTCACGACCTCCACGGCCATGACCGGCTCCAGCAGCACGGGCTTCGCGCGCTTGGCCGCCTCCTTGAGCGCCATCGAACCGGCGATCTTGAACGCGACCTCGCTCGAGTCGGTGTCGTGGTACTTGCCGTCGGTGAGCGTCGCGCGGACGTCGACCATCGGGAAGCCGGCCTTCACGCCGGACTCCAGAGCCTCCTCGATGCCCTTCTCGACGGCCGGGATGAACTCGCTCGGCACCGCGCCGCCCTTGATCTTGTTCACGAAGTCGAAGCCCTCGCCCGGGGCCGGCTCGAGGTCGATGTAGACCACGCCGTACTGGCCCGAGCCGCCGGTCTG
>CAWEOW010000007.1:0-44100 GCA_963810745.1 uncultured Thermoleophilaceae bacterium | reverse complement strand
GGATTCGAACCCGCGAGAGATCTTGCGACCCCTACTCGCTTAGCAGGCGAGTGCCTTCAGCCACTCGGCCACCTCTCCGAGAGAATGGGGGATTGTATGCGCCGATTCGCGATCGGACTCGCCGTGGGCGTCGTGGCCCTGCTGGTCCTCAGCCAGCTGCTGCTGCCCCCGTTTCTCGAGGAGCGAGTGGCCGGGCGCCTGACCGAGGACGGCGGCTCGGCCGACGTCTCGCTGAGCGCCTTCCCGGCCGTGCGGCTGCTGTGGGGAGACGGCAAGCGCTTTCAGGTCCGCGCGCGCGACCTCACGTTCGTGCCCGGCCGAGGGGAGCAGGTCTTCAATCGCCTTGACGGCTTCGAGGAGGTGCGGATCGAGGTCAGCGGCCTGGAGGTCGAGGGCGTCGACGCCAGCCGCTTCACGCTCACGCGGCTGCGCTCGGGCGACCCCTACCGCCTGAGCATGCGCGGGCAGATCACCGGTCGTGAGGCGATCGAGCTGATCGGCTCCGAGGCGGGCGGCCCCTTGGGCGGCATCGCCGGCGGGCTGGCGGGAAGCGCGCTGCCCGGCGCGGGCACCGAGCTGCCGCTGACCGTCGATGCCGACCTGGCCAGCCGCGGCGGCCGCGCCGAGGTGGCGCGCACCGACGCGACCGTGGCCGGGCTGCCGGCCGGGCCCATCGCCGAGCTGGTGGTCGGCGCCGTGGTGAAGGACCTCTAGGCCGCCAGGCCCTCGAGGTCCAGCAGGAAGCGCTTCTTGTCCAGGCCGCCGGTGTAGCCGCCGAGGCCGCCTCCGGTCCGCAGCACCCGGTGACAGGGCACGACCACCGGCACCGGGTTGCGCCCCAGCGCGCTGCCCGCGGCGCGGACCGCGCCCTCGCTGCCCGCGGCCCGCGCCACGTCGCGGTAGGTGGCCTGCTCGCCGAAGCCGATCCCGGCGGTGGCCTCCAGCACGCGGCGCGAGAAGCCCGACGTGACCGACAGGTCCAGTGGCAGGTCGAACTCCCTCCGCCGGCCCTCGAAGTACTCGTCGAGCTCGCGGCGGGCGTCGTCCAGGCGACCCGGCGCCTCGACCACCCGCGGCGACAGTCGCCGCGCCAGGTCCTCCAGCACCGTGTCGAAGTCGTTGAGCGGGTAGGCCACGCGGGCCAGCCCCTCCGGCGTAGCCGCCAGCAGCAGCTCGCCCAGCGGGGAGTCGACCGTGGTGTAGGCCACGTCGACCAGCCCCTCGCGCTCCGCGCGCTCGGTCACCGCGGCCAGCGTCGCCTGTGACGGTCCGGGCAGGTCCATCTCCCTCAGCTCGCGCTCGAGGTCGTCCATCGGTGTGCTCCTTTCCTCAGCTTGGTCAGCCCCTCGTGCACGCTGCGCCGCGCGGCCGGCTCCGAGCAGTCGAGCGCCCGGGCCAGCTCGGCGTAGGGCGTGCCCACCACGCAGCGCAGGAAGACCGCGGCGCGCTGCTTGTCGGGCAGTCGCCTCACCGCGTCGAAGAGATCGCTCGTGCCGTCGGGCGAAGCGTCGGTCACCGGTTGCTCGGGCATCGAGTCGCTGGGCAGCGCGCGCCGGCCCGGGCCCGGTGGTGGTCGATCAGCTTGCGCTCGGCGATCCGGAACAGCCACGCCCGCAGGTGGTCGCCGTGGCGGAGGTCGGGGTACGCGCGCAGAGCCGCGACGCAGGCCTCCTGGAAGACGTCGTCGGCGTCCACGGTTCCGACGGATGCCGCCAGGTAGCGGTAGACGTCGGTGCCGTGCTCGTCGAGCACGGCCTGAAACGGCGGGAGCGCGGTCACGCCCCTACAACGTGGCAGCCGCCCGGGTTGTGAGGTCGCCTCTAGGAGTTGACGTAGATCGGCGAGCCCAGCGGGATCGTGTTGATCAGCCAGCGGGCCTGCTCGGAGCGAGCGCGCATGCAGCCCAGGCTGACCGGCTTGCCGATCGATGAGAGGTCGCGCGTCGCGTGCACCGCGAGGCGGTCGCCGCCCGGCCAGTCGGGCGGGAGGTCGACCTGGTGCCCGCTGAGCGCGAGCACGCAGCAGCCGTAGGGCGAGGAGGTGTCGGTGACCTTGAGCTTGTCGGTGACCGAGAAGCGCCCCTTCGGCGTGGGGTTCTGCGGATTGCCGATCGCCACCGAGAACGAGCGCACCCGCTCGCCGTCCTTGCGCACCTCGATCTCCTTGCTGGAGAGATCGGCGTGCAGGGTCCAGGGCGTCGACCCGAGCTTCGCGTCGCTCGCGCGCAGCCAGCCAACCTGGCCGTTCTTGAGCTCGGGCGCCTGCACGGCGAGCCAGTCGCCCTCCCGGCGCGTGACGCCGAACACGCGCGGCGTGCCGAACTGCGTCTTGGCGGGAAGCAGGCGCTTCCTGCCCCGGCCGGGCCGGCTGTAGATCGCGGCGCGGCCCCGCACCGTCGCGGTCAGGTTCTGAGCGAGCGGCTGGGCGGATCCCGAGGCAAACGGCTCGCCCTTGGCTGGACCTTCGCCGGGCTTGGGCGGGTTGGGCTCGAATGTCCGCTGCTCGGGGTCGTCGCCCGCGTTCTTGCCCGACGACTCACCCGAAGAGATGGCCAGGGCGCCGATCGCGGCGCCGAGCAGGGCCAGGATTCCGACGGCCAGGGCGGCCGGGCCCAGCCAGCGGCGCCTGGCCGGCTTCGCCTCAGCAGCCGGCGTCTCGGAGGTGGCAGCTTTGGGGCGGTCCGACAGCAGGTCGAGCACCGGCTTGGGCTCCTCGGGCTTCGCCGGGTCCTCGCCCACGTCGGCGGCCTCCTCGCCGGGTTCAGGCCGAGCGCCGACCTCGGCCCAGGTGCTCTGCTCCAGCAACGACTTGAGGACGTTGCCCAGGTCCTCGCCGCGCTGAAGGTCGAGCAGTGACGACAACTGCTCGATCGCAGCCGCCCGGCGACGTGCGACCTCGGCCTCGTCGACCTCGAACAACGTCGCGAGCGCCTCGTCGGGGACACGCCGGCGCAGGGAGAGCTCGAGCAGCTCCCGGTCGTGGGGAGCCAGCTGTTCCAGTGCTGCGACTAGTTGTTCATTCGAGATCATCGACCGGGCAGCCCCCGCCAACCCAGATCGGAAGCTGGCCTTCTGAGCTTAACGGCGGGAAGTCCCGCCCCAGTCGCTTCAGACCTGCTGCGTGCGGAGGCGCTTCTCGACGTCGCGCAGCACCGAGCTGCGCCTTCGGTGAGAGCTCTCGTAGAGCTGGACCGCGGCCAGCTCGATGTTGCTGGCCGCGGCCAACCGAGCGGTCACCTCGGGGACCTTCATGTCCCCGTAGCCCTCCCAGGGCTCGTCGACGTGCACCTCGGCTCCGGCGCCGTCCTCCGCGCCCTCCTCGGCGAACTCGGCCGTGAGCACCGGTTCCTCGTCCACGTGCTCCGGCGGGGTCGGCGGCTCGGGCTCGCGACGCTCCGGGCGCCGGCGGCGGCCGCGGGCCCGCAGCGGCGTGGGGACCGGCTGCTCGCGCCGGGGCGGCGAAGCCTCCGCGGCGGGCTCCTCCTGAGCCGGGCCGGCCTCGAGGCCGAACAGCTCGCCGAGGCGCTTCAGCGGAGCGCGCAGCAGCGCGATGATCAGATTCAGCAGGAACATCCCCATGGGGGCCGTGCCCGCTGCGGGTGGCAGGGAAACGTCGATTGACGCATAGGCTCCGGGGTAGGCGCCACCGATGGAACAGAGCACCAGCGAACGCAATTGGGCCGAAGAGGCTCCCGGCCCCTTGGCGGGCTACGCGGACGACCCGCCCCCCTTCGGCGGCTACGCGTTCATGACCGCTGTCTTCCTCACGGCCTTCGGAGGCGCGATGGGCGCGGCCCGGGCCAGCGGCCGCGAGCTGCCCGAGCGAGTCTCCGCCCAGGACGTGGTGCTCGTGGGCGTGGCCAGCCACAAGCTCTCGCGGCTGATCTCCAAGGACCGAATCACCAGCTTCGTGCGGGCGCCGTTCACGGAGTTCCAGCAGCGCGCGGGGCACGCCGAGGTCGACGAGCGCCCGCGCGGCCGCGGCCTGCGCCGCTCGTTCGGCGAGCTGCTCACCTGCCCCTACTGCCTCGCCCAGTGGGTCACGGCCGGCTTCGCCGTGGGACTCGTGTACGCCCCGCGGGGCACCCGGCTGCTCGCCACCGTCTACACGGCCGAGGCGATCTCGGACTTCCTGCAGCTCGCCTACAAGGCCGGCGAGGACCGGACCTAGCGCCTACCTGCTGAGGCGGAGGGGGTGGGATTCGAACCCACGGTCCGCCAATGACGGACTCCGGTTTTCAAGACCGGTGCATTCGACCACTCTGCCACCCCTCCGCGGGGTGCGGTCAGCTTAGGTCGCTGAGGTGAGGCCCACCGGGCACGAGACCCCGGTGCCGCCCAGGCCGCAGTAGCCGCCGGGGTTCTTCGCCAGGTACTGCTGGTGGTAGTCCTCGGCGTAGTAGAAGTCGCCCGCGGGCTGGATCTCGGTGGTGATGTCCGGGCTGTGGCCCGCCGCGCGAAGCGCCTCGGCGTACTTGGGCAGCGAGGCCTCCGCAGCCTGCTGCTGTGCGTCTGAGAACGTGTAGATCCCCGAGCGGTACTGGGTGCCCACGTCGTTGCCCTGGCGCATGCCCTGCGTCGGGTCGTGGCCCTCCCAGAAGGTCTTCAGCAGGTCCTCGTAGGAGACCTTGTCCGGGTCGAAGACCACCAGCACCACCTCGTTGTGGCCGGTCTTCGCCGAGCAGACCTCTTCGTAGGTCGGGTTCGGCGTGTAGCCCGCCGCGTAGCCGGCCGCGGTGGTGTAGACGCCGTCCAGCTCCCAGAACATCCGCTCCGCGCCCCAGAAGCAGCCCATGCCGAACACGGCCTGCTCGAGGCCCTCGGGGAAGGGCGGCTCGAGCGGCGTGCCGAGCACGTAGTGCTTGGCGGGAACCGGCATCTTCTCCTCCCTGCCCGGCAGGGCGTCATCAGGCGACGGCAGCTCGGTCTTGTGCTTGGAGAAGAAGAGCATCGCCCCTAAGAGTCTAGGCGCGCGGGTGCCCCGTATTTCTGCAGCACCTCGGGCACATCGAGGCCGTGGTTCTCCACGATCGCGATGATCGTCCGCCCCACCGCGACGGCCGTCCCGTTGAGCGTGTGCAGGGGCCGCGCGCCCTTGCCCTCGGCCGGGCGGTAGCGGGCGCCCAGGCGCCGCGCCTGGAAGTCGGTGGTGTTCGAGCACGAGGTCAGCTCGCGGAAGCGCTCCTGGCCCGGCAGCCACGCCTCGAGGTCGTACTTCTTGGCCGCCGAGGCGCCCAGGTCGTCGACCGCGATGTTCACGACCCGGTAGGGGATGTCGAGCGCCTGCAGCAGCGACTCCTCGATCGAGAGCAGCCGCTCGTGCTCGGCCTCCGAGTCCTCGGGGCGCACGAACTCGAACATCTCGACCTTGTCGAACTGGTGCACGCGGAAGATGCCGCGCGTGTCCTTTCCGGCGGCGCCGGCCTCGCGGCGGAAGCAGGTGGAGAAGCCCGCGTAGCGCAACGGCAGCTCGGATTCGTCGACGATGTCGTCGCCGTGCAGCGAGGCGAGCGGCACCTCGGAGGTGCCCACCAGGTAGAGGTCGTCGTCGGGCACGCGATAGATCTGCTGCTCGGTGTCGGGCAGGAAGCCGGTGCCGTACAGGGCCTCCTCGCGGACCAGTACCGGCGGGATCACCGGGGTGAAGCCGTGGCCCGACAGCTCCTCCATCGCCCAGCGCACCAGCGCCAGCTCCAGGAACACGAGCGGCCCCTTGAGGTAGGCGAAGCGCGAGCCCGCGACGCGGGCGCCCGCCTCGAGGTCCACCAGCCCGCCGACCAGCTCCAGGTGGTCTGGGCCGGCGGCTCCCGCCTCGCCGACCTCCCGGATCACGGTGTCCTCGGGCGGAGCGTCGGGTGAGGGCAGGTTGGGCACGGCCGCCAGCGCGGTGTCCAGCGCCGACTGCACCTCGGCCAGCTCGGCGTCGAGCTGCTTCTCGCGCTCTCCGGAGCTGCGTACCTCGGCGATCGCCTCCGACGCGTCCTCGCCGGCGCGCTGGAGCTCGCCGATCCGCTTGGAGGCCTGGTTCTTCTCGGCCCTCAGCTGCTCGAGCTCGGGGAGCAGCTCGCGACGGCGGGCATCGAGCTCGAGCACCGGGTCCAGGCGCTCGGCGTCGCCGCGGCGCGCGAGTGCCTCGCGCGCGTAGTCAGGGTCGTCGCGGAGCTGCTTGAGGTCCAGCACCCGGGGCTACTGGCCGCCGGATTGCTGGCCGCTGCCGGTGTTGGGCGCGGGGTTGACCTTCTGCAGCCCCTCGTTGCCCTCCTTGCCGGAGTACTGGGCCACGAAGTCGGCCACGGCCTGGGCGTCCTGGCCCACGACGATGTTCGCCGGCATGATCGCCCCGGAGAAGCCGCCGTTGCGGATCGCGTAGAGGACGTCCTCCTTGTCCTCCTTGCGGACGTTGAAGTTCGGCCCGTTGGTGCGCTCGCCGCCGCTGAGCTCGCCTTCCGGCTTGGAGCCGTAGGCGTTGGCCGACTCGAGCGAGTGGCAGCCGCTGCAGCGCTCCTCGAACAGGACCGCTCCCTTGCGGGCGGTCTGCTGGTTCTCGGGCACCTTGACCTCGCCACCGCAGCCGGCAATCGCCGCGGCGACTACGAGTGCGAAAAGGGACAGGGGGCGTCGCACGGCGCTGCATAGTATCCGCCGCCCGATGCGGTCCCGCGCCTGCCTGCCCCTGCTCCTGGCCGTGGCGCTGACCACCGGCTGCGGGGGCGACGACGAAGAGCGGCCGAAGGGACCCGTCAAGAGCTTCGCCGCCGGCCAGCCGGTGAAGGTCGTGGGCAAGGAATACTTCTTCACGCCCGCGCGCGTGAGGGCGAGCGGCGAGCCGATCCGCATCGAGCTCGCCAACAGGGGCACGCTGGCACACAACCTCAAGGTCCTCCAGGGTGCTCGCGACCTGGGCGGCACCCCCACCTTCCCCGCGGGCGGCACCCGCGGCGGCACGGTCAAGCTGGCCCCGGGCCGCTACCGAATGGTCTGCACGGTGGCCAACCACGAGCAGCTGGGAATGGTCGGCGAGCTCGAGGTCACGCGCTAGCGGGGCCAGAAGTCCTCGTCGCGCACGGTGTCGCCGCCCTCCGGCTTGCGACCGCCGATGCAGATCACGTCCATCCCCTCCGGTCCGGCCTCGAAGCTGCGGACCACGGCCGGCGCGACGCGCAGCACGTCCCACTCGGTCAGGTCCACGATCTCGTCGTCGAGCTTGGCGCGACCGGACCCCGACACCACCACGTAGGCCTCCTCCTGCTCGCGGTGGCTGTGGCCGTGGGGCATGCGCGCCCCCGGCTCGTAGGTGAACCGGCTGATGCCCAGCTCGGGCGAGCCGAGCGCCTCGCGGGCGAAGCGCCACTGCATGGGGACATCGGCGGGGCTGCGGTCGCGCAGGCTGCGAAAGCTCTTCTTGGTCCAGTCGGGCACGGTCCCCGCCTCAGCCGCCCGTGAGGTAGGCGCGCAGCGCCAGGGTCACGATCAGGAGCAGGCCCACGGTCATCACGCCCATCTCCGCCAGGGCCACCTGGCGGGCGATCGACACCTGCTCGGCGCGCTCGAGGTCCTCGACGTCGGGTACGTCCTCCAGCACGCGCAGCGCGACCGTGGCCCGGAAGCCCTCGCTGAACAGCGTCACCACGAGCGGCGCCACGCCGTAGGCGATGTGCAGGCCGTCTGGCGCCTCGGCGCCACGCGCGGCGAGGATCAGCCCGAGGATCACCTGGGCCGCCACGGCGGCCTGCGCCACGCGCAGCAGCGGCCAGAACCAGCGCGACGGCTGAGCCCGCAGGTAGGACACGCCGCCCCACACGGCCGCCACCCCGTTCGTGACCAGCACGGCGATGCCGAGGACCATGTGCAGTTGAGTCACAAAGAGGCCTTTCGCACTATGTAGCACCGGCGCACAAAGCTGAGATATACCTCCGGCCGGTGCTCAAGGAGTACGTACCCGCCCTCGTCTTCCTCTTCCTCGGCGTGACCGTCGGGGTGGTCCTCACGAACCTGAACCGTTTCCTCGGCCCGACCAAGCCGAACCGGGTCAAGCGCGAGCCGTACGAGTGCGGGCTGCCCTCCGAGGTGCGCAAGAGCTTCCGCTTCGGGATCAGCTTCTACCTGATCGCGATGCTGTTCATCCTGTTCGACATCGAGGTGGTGTTCCTCTACCCGGTGGCGCTCCAGCTCGATGCCTTCGGCGTCTTCGCGCTTGTCGAGACGATCATCTTCATCGTCCTGCTGTTCGTGGCCTTCGTGTTCGTGTGGCGAAGAGGTGCGCTCGAATGGAGGTGAAGCGCCAGAAGCTCGACGACCTCAAGGTCCGCCAGGCGCGCGCCCAGCAGATGCTGCGCGGCGACCTCGAGGGCAAGGACCTCGAGGAGTACGTCGAGGAGCGCGTCCTGCTCACCCGCTTCGAGGACGCCCAGAACTGGGCGCGCAAGAACGCCATCTGGCCGCTGGGCTTCGGCCTCGCCTGCTGCGCGATCGAGATGATCACCGTGATCGGCTCGCCCCGCAACGACCTCTCGCGCTTCGGCGCCGAGGTCATCCGCTTCACGCCGCGCCAGGCCGACATGCTGATCCTCTCCGGCCGCGTCTCGGTGAAGATGGCGCCGGTCATCCGCCGGCTCTACGACCAGATGCTGGAGCCCAAGTGGGTCATCTCCATGGGCGCCTGCGCCTCGAGCGCCGGGATGTTCAACAACTACGCCCTGGTCGCCGGCGCCGACAAGTTCCTGCCCGTGGACGTCTACGTGCCCGGCTGCCCGCCGCGGCCGGAGGCGCTGATGTACGGGATCATCAAGCTGCAGGAGAAGATCAGCGGCGACCCCAAGCTGGGCTGGCGCGAGCGCTACGGCGCGGAGGGCACGGACGAAGTTGCCTGATGCGACCGGACTGGAGCTGATCGCTCAGCGCGTCAGGGACAGCGTCGGTGAGGAGGCGGTCACCGACACGATGTTCTTCCGCCGGCAGGCCACCCTGCAGGTGGCGCCGGAGAGCGTGCGGGAGGTTCTCACCTTCCTCAAGGAAGCCGACGACGAGCCCTGGGACTTCCTCTCCAGCGTGCACGGCTGCGACTACCTGCCCGAGGAGCCGCGCCTGGGCGTGCACTACCAGCTGCTCTCCATGGGCCGCCAGGACCGGCTCAACGTCAAGACGCGCGTGGGCGTCGACGACCCCACCGTCCCCAGCGTGATCGAGCTGTTCCCGACGGCGAACCACCAGGAGCGCGAGGTCTACGACATGTTCGGCGTGGTCTTCGAGGGCCACCCCGACATGCGCCGCATCCTCATGCCCGAGGACTACGAGGGCTACCCCCAGCGCCGCGACTTCCCCATCGGCGGCGAGCCGGTGCTGTTCACCTACAACGAGAAGAAGCTGCCCAACTGGTATGGCTGATCTGAAGGGCGGCTCCTACCGCGAGCGCGAGCGCTCGACCACCATCGACGTCGTCGGCGACGAGCCGATCTACGGGACCGACGTCCCCAACGCGGCCGACCTCGAGCCCGACCACGAGCTCATGACCGTGAACCTCGGGCCGCACCACCCGGCCACCCACGGCGTGCTGCGCCTGCTCACGACGATCGAGGGCGAGACGGTCACCGACATCAAGCCGATCATCGGCTACGTCCACACCGGCATCGAGAAGAGCTGCGAGGACCAGGAGTACTGGAAGGCCATCACGTTCGTGGAGCGGATGGACTACCTCGCGTACTACTTCAACGCCACGGCCTTCTGCATGGCGGTCGAGGACCTGCTCGAGGAGGAGGTGCCGGCACGCGCCCAGTACCTGCGCGTGATCCACATGGAGCTCAACCGGATCGCGTCGCACCTCTTCTGGATCGCCACCGCCGCGCTGGACATCGGGGCGATCACGATGCTCTGGTGGGGCTGCCGTGACCGTGACCTGGTGCTGGACCTGTTCGAGATGTCCAGCGGGCAGCGCATGCACACGCGCTACATCCAGGTCGGCGGCGTCTTCGAGGACATCCCGCCGGGCTGGGAGGCCAAGTGCCGCGAGTTCCTCGCGGTCATGCCCGACCGCATCGACCAGTACGAGGCGCTGCTGGACCGCAACGAGATCTGGATCCGCCGCAACCGCCACACCGGCGTGGTCCCCCAGGAGCAGCTGCTCGAGCTCGGTGTGACCGGGCCGCTGCTGCGCGCCTCCGGCCACCCCTGGGACCTGCGCAAGGCCATGCCCTACTGCTCGTACGAGGACTTCGACTTCAAGATCCCGGTCGGGACGGTCGGCGACAACTACGACCGCTACCGGGTGCGGCTCGCCGAGATGCGCGAGTCGCTGAAGATCGTCGAGCAGGCTCTCGACGGACTGCCCGAGGGGCCGTTCATCACGCCCAACCGCAAGGTCGCGCTGCCGCCGCGCCACGAGCTCGCCACCTCGATGGAGGCGCTCATCCACCACTTCAAGCTGGTGACCGAGGGCTTCCGCGTGCCGCCCGGCGAGGTCTACGTTCCCGATCGAGTCGCCGCGCGGGGAGCTCGGCTGCTTCGTGGTGGCCGACGGCTCGTCCAAGCCCGCGCGCGTGCACATGCGCGACCCCAGCTTCGTGAACCTGCAGGCGCTGGCGCCGATGGGCGAGGGCGGCCTGATCGCCGACTTCATCGCTTCCATCGCGATGCTCGACCCGATCCTCGGAGGGATCGACCGCTAGTGGCCGCGACGCGAGGATCGAGCCCGCCTTGGCGAGCGAAGAGCAAGCCAGGGAAGGACGCAGGGAGCCTCGATAGCAGCGCTATCGAGGCGACCGAGGACGCCGCCTGGCGCAGCTTTGCAGTCGCCAAGCGGGCTCGAGACGAGCGGAGGGGCCACTAAATGGCCGAGGAGTACAGCCAGCGCAACCTCGACGAGGCGGCGATCCGGGCCGCGCCCGTGCCGCCCGGCTGGGACACGGCGGTCGACATCGACCAGCCGCCGGCCCAGGTCCCCGACCCGGCCGACGTCGGCGTGCCCGACCGGCTGCGGGAGAAGATCGAGCAGATCATGGCCCGCTACCCCGACCGCCACTCGGCGGCGCTGCCGGCCATGCGCGCCGCGCAGGAGTCCCACGGCTGGTGCTCGCCGCGGGCGATCGACCAGGTGGCCGCGGTGATGCAGGTGACCCCCGCCTACCTGTCCTCGGTGGCCACCTTCTACGACATGCTGCGCACGCAGCCCACGGGGCCGCGCTACGTCTACGTCTGCACCAGCGTCGCGTGCCACCTGCGCAACGCCAAGGCCGTCTACGACGCCATCGCCGAGGAGGCGCGCGACCAGGGCCTGCAGGGCGTGGAGGTGCGCGAGTTCGAGTGCCTCGGCGCGTGCGACATGGCGCCGATGGCGTCGGTGGACGGCCGCTACGTCGGCCCTCTCGACGAGTCCGACGCCGAGGAGCTGGTGGCGGCCATCCAGGACAACCGCACGGTCCTGCCCGGGCCGCGGCCTGGAGGACGCCGACTACCGGCTGCCCTGGGACCCCGACGCCCAGACCGCGCAGTCGGCGGGGCCCGAGGCGGGGACGGCCGCGACGCAGGCGAAGACCCAGCCGCAGGAGCCGGAGCCGCCCCACCCGGACGTCTCGCCGCCGGGCGGCACCGTCAAGGACCGCGACAAGCCGGAGCCGGAGGGAACGTGAGCGCAGAGACCCGGGTCCTGCTCGCCGACATCGACGAGCCCGACCTCCACACGATCGACGTCTACGAGCGCCTCGGCGGCTACAAGTCGCTGCGCAAGGCGCTGTTCGACATGGCGCCCGAGGAGGTCCTCACCCAGCTCGAGGAGTCAGGGCTGCGCGGACGCGGCGGCGCCGGCTTCTCCATGGGCAAGAAGGCGAGCTTCATCCCCAAGGGGACGATGGACAAGTTCCTCTGCTGCAACGCCGACGAGTCCGAGCCGGGGACGTTCAAGGACCGCCTGCTGATGCAGAAGAACCCGCACCAGCTGATCGAGGGCTGCATCATCGGCTCGATCGCCGCGGGGGCGAACAAGGGCTTCATCTTCATCCGCGGCGAGTACTCCCACCAGGCCGACATCCTCGAGAAGGCAGTCGAGGAGACCTACGCCAAGGGCTACCTCGGCGCCGGCATCCTCGACTCCGAGCACGACTTCGACCTGGTCGTCCACCGCGGCGAGGGCGCCTACATCTGCGGCGAGGAGTCGGCGCTGCTGGACGCGCTCGAGGGCAAGCGCGGCAACCCGCGCCTCAAGCCGCCCTTCCCGGCCAACCAGGGCCTCTACCAGGGCCCGACGCTGATCAACAACGTCGAGACGCTCTGCAACGCGCCGGGCATCATCGAGAAGGGCGCCGACTGGTTCAAGGGCCTCGGGATGGACAAGTCCACCGGCACCAAGATCGTGTCGGTCTCGGGCAACGTGCAGAAGCCCGGCAACTACGAGATCGAGCTCGGCATGCCGGTGCGGGAGATCATCTACGGCCTGGCCGGCGGACCGCCCGCGGGCCACGACCTCAAGTGCTTCTTCCCGGGCGGCTCATCCGCGCCGGTGCTCACCGCCGACTCGCTGGACCTCCCCTACACCTTCGAGGCCATGGCCGATGCCGGCTCGATGCTCGGCTCCGGCGCGATCATCGTGGTCGACGACTCGGTCCCGATCGTCTCCATCGCGCTGCGGCTGGCGGAGTTCTACCGCCACGAGTCCTGCGGCAAGTGCGTGCCCTGCCGCGAGGGGACCAACTGGACGGTGAAGACGCTCGAGCGCATCGACTCCGGCGAGGCGACCCCCATGGACCTGGAGATCATGTCCCAGGTCCAGGAGAACATCATCGGCAACTGCCTGTGCGTGCTGGGCGACTCGATGGCCATGCCCATCGGCTCGATGATCAAGCACTTCCGCGAGGAGTTCGAGGAGCACATCGAGTCCGCGCGCGCCGCCGCTGAGCGCGAGCACATGACCGCCCTGGGCGCCGCCGAGCTGGCCTCCGTGCAGGGCGCGGGAGCCGCCTAGCCGTATGCCCCGCCCCGAGCCGCGAGAGATCACCTTCGAGATCGACGGCCGCGAGGTCGCCGCTCCCGAGGGCGAGATGCTGGTCGACGCCGCCAAGAACGGCGACGTCGAGATCCCCTACTTCTGTTACGAGCGCAAGCTCGGGCAGCCCGTGGGGGCCTGCCGCATGTGCCTCGTCGAGATCGAGGGCATCCCGAAGCTGCAGACCTCCTGCTCGACGCCCGTCAAGGACGGGATGGTCGTCAACACGACCTCCGAGCGGGTGAAGGCCGCGCAGAACGCGGTGGTCGAGTTCCTGCTGATCAACCACCCGCTCGACTGCCCGGTCTGCGACAAGGGCGGCGAGTGCCCGCTGCAGGACATCTCCTTCGGCTGGGGCGCGGGGCGGTCGCGCTACATCGAGCCCAAGCGCCACTTCAAGAAGCCGCTGGAGCTGTCGCCGCTGATCGCCATCGACCGCGAGCGCTGCATCCTCTGCTACCGCTGCGTGCGCTTCTCGCAGGAGGTCGCCGAGGACTACCAGCTGGTCTTCCTCGAGCGCGGCGACCACACCTTCGTCGGCACCCACGACGGGCGGCCCTACGTCGCTCCGTTCAGCGGCAACATCCTCGAGCTCTGCCCGGTGGGCGCGCTCACCTCGACCTCGTACCGCTTCCGCGCCCGGCCGTGGGACATCGAGGCCAGCGGCGGCCTGTGCACGCTCTGCCCCTCGCAGTGCAACGTCAACTTCACCGTGCGCGACGACAAGGTCGTGCGCGTCAACTGCCGCGACAACCACGACGTCGACGACGGCTGGCTGTGCGACAAGGGCCGCTTCGCCTACCAGTCCATTCACGCGCGCGAGCGGATCACCACCCCGCTGGTGCGCGACGGCGGCGCGCTGCGCGAGGTCTCGTGGGAGCGCGCGCTCGACGAGGCCGCGGGCGCGCTCGAGAAGGCGGGCGCCAATGCCGCGGCGCTGGTGGGCGGCGGCACCACCAACGAGGAGGGCTTCCTCGTCCAGCACCTCATGCGCAAGGGCCTGGGCTCGCCGCACGTGGACTCGCGCTCCGGAGGCTCGATCGACGCCGAGCAGGCGCGCGTGCTGGCCCGCACCGACCTCGCCGCCTCGGTGCCCGACATCGAGTGGGCCGGCGCGATCCTGGTCGTCGAGACCGAGCTGGTCGACGAGGCGCCGATCCTCGACCTCCGCGTGCGCAAGGCCGCCCGCCGCCACGGCGCCCGGGTCGTGACCCTCACCAGCCACCCCTCGACGCTGGACCCCAACGCCGCCGCGGCGCTGCGCTTCGCGCCCGGGTCGGCCGAGGCCGCCCTCGGCGCCCTGGCCGCCGCGCTGGGCTCGCCCCGCACCGGGCTGAGCACCGACGAGCTCGCGCTGCGCGCAGGGCTCAACCCCGGCCTGCAGGCCGCCCTGCCGTCCACGCCGAAGAACCCCGGCCAGGCTCTCGAGGCCGCCGCGGCCGTGCTGCGCGACGCCCCCGAGGTCGTGGTGATCTGGGGCGAGCGGGTGGCCCACGGCGCCCGCGGCAAGCAGGCGATCGACGCGCTGCTCGCGCTGGCCGGCACGCTCGGCGTGCAGGGCACCGAGGGCGCGGGCCTGATCGAGGTCCCCGCCGACACCAACGCGCGCGGCCTGCGCGAGGCCGGCTGCCTGCCGAACATGGGCCCCGGCCTCAAGGACGCCGCCGAGCCCGGCCGCAGCGCCGCGGAGATCGGCCGCGCGCTGGGCGAGGGCGAGCTGTCCTCGGTCCTGCTGATGGGCGCCGACCCGCTGCGCGACTTCCCCGAGCGCCCCGTGTGGGAGGCCGCGATGGACGGCGCCGGCTCGGTCGATCGCCTTCGCCGACTTCCGCACCGAGGCGCTCGAGGAGCACGCCACCGTCGTCTTCCCCGCCGAGTCCTACGCCGAGAAGGAGGGCACGCTCACGCACCCCGACGGGCGCCTGCAGCGCGTGCGCCAGGCGATCGCCCACCCGGGCGAGACGCGCGGCGGCTGGTGGGTGCTGGCCGAGCTGTGCGAGCGGGTGGGCGCCGGCCTCGGCGTGGCCGGCGCGCCGGCGGTCTTCGAGCAGGCGGCCAAGGCGGTCCCTTTCTGGGGCGGCGTCACCTACGAGGAGCTCGGCGGCAGGGGCGTGCGCTGGCAGGAGCGCGGCACGTCGTCGTCGGTTCCCGCGGCGGAGGTCCCCGACGAGCAGCTCGAGGACCCGCCCGAGGCGACCGACGGGCTGCGGCTGGGCGCCATCGTCTCGCTGTGGTCGGGCCCGGAGACCGAGAACGCGCCCGCGCTGCGCTTCCTCACCCCCCGCCAGCGCGCCGAGCTCAACGTCGCCGACGCCCAGCGGCTCGGCGTGGCGCCCGGTGACGAGGTGACCGTGTCGGCCGACGGCCAGAGCGTGCGCGCCGAGGCGTGGGTGCGCGCGGCGGTGCCGCCGGGCAGCGTCTTCCTCGTCTCGGGCACGGCCTCCGACAACGTGACCGCGCTCACCAACGGCGTGCCGCGGACCGTGGAGGTCAGCCGGGCGTGACCGGCGCGGAGAACACGCTCATCCAGATCGTGAAGGCGATCGTGATCTTCGCGGTGATCCTGCAGATCGTCCCGATCATCCTGTGGGCCGAGCGCAAGCTGCTGGGCCGCTTCCAGTCGCGCCTGGGCCCCAACCGTGTCGGCTTCCGCGGGCTGCTGCAGCCGCTCGCCGACGTGCTCAAGCTGATCTCCAAGGAGCAGTCCTCGCCGGCCACCGCGGTGCCGTGGATGATGGCGCTGGCGCCGCTGATCTCGATCGTCACCTCGATCGCGGTCCTGGCGGTCATCCCCTTCGGCCCGAAGGGCGCGTGGGGCGGCAACTTCGGCCTCTACGGCATCGACGTCCCGATCGCGCTCCTGTACTTCTTCGCCTTCGGCTCGCTGGCGTTCTACGGGCTGATGCTCGGCGGCTGGTCGTCGGGCTCGAAGTTCTCGTTCCTGGGCTCGATGCGCGCCGCGGCGCAGCTGATCTCCTACGAGGTGGCGATCGGCCTGTCGCTGCTCGGCGTGGCGATGACCGCCGGCTCCATGTCGCTCGTGGACATCGTCGACCACCAGGGCGCGATGTGGTTCATCGTGCCGCAGTTCGTCGGCTTCCTGATCTTCCTCACCGCGGGCTTCGCCGAGAGCGCGCGGCCGCCGTTCGACCTGCCGGAGTCCGACGCCGAGCTGGTCTCGGGCTTCAACACCGAGTACGGCGGGATGCGCTTCGGCTCGTTCTTCATGGCCGAGTACATCGAGGTCGTGATCATCTCCGGCATCGCCACCGCCTGCTTCCTCGGCGGCTGGCACGGTCCCGGCCCCGAGGCGCTCGCGCCGCTCTGGGTCCTGCTGAAGATGGGCCTCTTCGTCTTCCTCTTCATCTGGGTTCGTGCCACTCTCCCGCGCTTGCGCTACGACCAACTCATGTCCTTCGGGTGGAAGATCCTCCTTCCGCTCGCCACGCTGAACGTCCTCGTCACCGCGATCGTGCTGGTGGTGACCTGATGGCCGACAACGGCTCCTGGGACCCCGGCGAGGACGTGATCGCGGTCCAGCGCGGCCCCGAGCCCGGTGGGCTGGCCGGCGCGGCGCGCATCTTCGGCGCGACGCTGCGCGGCCTGCGGACCACGATGGGCCGCGTGGCCGAGGGCCCGGTCACCTGGGAGTACCCCGAGGAGAAGACGCCGGTCTACCCGCGCTTCCGGGGCCGCCACAAGCTCCACAAGTTCGAGGACTCCGACCTGGAGAAGTGCGTCGGATGCTCTCTGTGCGCGGCCGCCTGCCCCGCCGAGTGCATCCGCGTGGTGGCCGCCGAGAACACGCCCGAGCACCAGGTCAGCGCCGGCGAGCGCTACGCGGCGGTCTACGAGATCAACATGACGCGCTGCATCTTCTGCGGCTACTGCGAGGTCGCCTGCCCCTTCGACGCGATCACGATGGGCAACGACTACGAGCTGTCCGACTACGACCGCTCGGACCTCATCTTCACCAAGGAGATGCTCCTCGCCGACTCGGTCGAGCACACGCCCCTGCGGCGAGAGGGGGAGTAGCCCCGCCCCGTGTGGTTCGAGCAGGTCATGTTCTTCGTCGCCGGCATCGGCGCGCTCGGGGGGGCCGTCGGTGTGGTGGCGCTGCGCAACCCGTTCTACAGCGTGCTCGCGCTGGTCGCGCACCTGATCTTCCTGGCCGTGCTGTTCCTGCTGCTGCAGGCCGAGTTCCTGGCCGCGGCGCAGGTGGTGGTCTACGCGGGCGCGGTGATGGTGCTGTACGTGTTCGTGGTCGCCTACGTGGGCGGCTCGGACGAGCCGCTGCGCCCCGAGGGCGGCGCGCTGCGCGTGCTCGGCCCGATGTTCGCCTTCGTGCTGGTGATCGAGCTGTGCATCGCCCTGCTCGGCAGCTCGCTGAGCCTGATCGACAGCCAGGGCGCCGACGTCTCCGCGCAGTTCGGCACGCCCGCCGAGATCGGCTCGCTGCTGCTGCAGAAGTTCCTGCTGCCCTTCGAGGCGGCCTCCTACCTGCTGCTGGTCGCGGCGGTCGGCGCCGTGGTGCTGGCCCGCCGGCGGCGCGGCCTCGAGGAGGACGAGACGAGCGGCCTCACGGCCGAGGCGGGAGGAGCCGGCTGATGGACGTCTCCTGGTTCCTCGTCCTGTCGGCCTTCATCTTCTGCGTGGGCGCCGCCGGCGTCCTGTCGCGGCGCAACCCGCTGGTGGTGCTGCTGTGCCTGGAGCTGATGCTCAACGGCGCCAACCTGGCGCTGGTGGCGTTCGCCCGCATGCACGGCGACGGCGGCGGCCAGATCTTCGCGCTGATCGTGATGGTGATCGCCGCCTGTGAGGTGGCGATCGGGCTCGGCATCATCGTCGCGATCTATCGCCGCCGGCTCCCGGTCGACGTCGACGAGCTCAGCGACCTGCGCGGATGAGCGCCACCGGCTACGCCTGGCTGGTCCTGGCCTTCCCGCTGCTCGGGATGCTGGTCTGCGCCTTCGGCTGGCGCGGGCTGCGGGGCCACGCCGCGGGCTGGATCGCCTCCGCGGCGATCCTCGCCGCGTTCATCGCCTCGATCCTCATGCTGCTCGAGCTGCAGACGCATCCCGAGGAGGAGCGCGAGCTCGTCGACTCCGCGTTCACCTACGTGCAGAGCGTGGGGATCGACGTCGACCTGTCGATCCTCGTCGACCCGCTCTCGGTGTTCATGTGCCTCGTGGTGACGGGCGTCTCGTTCCTGATCCACGTCTACTCGATCTCGTACATGGACGGCGACGAGGGCTTCGTCCGCTACTTCGCCTACCTCAACTACTTCGTCTTCTCGATGCTGCTGCTGGTCCTGGCGGCGAACTTCGTCGTGCTGATCGTGGGCTGGGCGTTCGTCGGCGCGGCGTCCTACCTGCTGATCTCGTTCTGGTACCGGCGCACCACGGCCACGCGCGCGGGCATCAAGGCGTTCGTCATCAACGTGATCGGCGACGTCGGTCTGGTCATCGGCGCCTTCCTGCTCTTCGAGGCGACCGGCGAGCTGGACTTCGCGGGCGTCTTCGGCGCTGCGGACAACGTCTTCACCACCAACGACGGCCAGCTGGTCGCGGCCTGCCTGATGCTGCTGGTGGGCGCCTTCGCCAAGTCGGGCCAGCTGCCGCTGCACACCTGGCTGCCCGACGCCATGGAGGGCCCCACGCCGGTCTCCTCCCTGATCCACGCGGCGACGATGGTCACCGCCGGCGTCTACCTGATCGCGCGCACCTATCCGCTGTTCGAGCTCGCCCCGCTGGCCGCGGACATCAGCGCGGTCATCGGCACCGCGACGCTGCTGTTCGCGGCCACGGTTGCCCTGGTGGTGACCGACCTCAAACGGGTCATCGCCTACTCGACGATCTCGCAGATCGGATACATGGTGCTCGGCGTCTCGGTGGCCGCCTACGGCGCGGGCCTGTTCCACCTCATGACGCACGCCTTCTTCAAGGCCCTCCTCTTCATGGGCGCGGGCTCGGTGATCGGCGCGATGTCCGGCAACCAGTCGCTGGACCGCATGGGCGGCTTCCGCAAGGCGATGCCGTTCACGTTCGTCACCTTCACCTGCGCCGCGTTCGCACTGGCCGGCTTCCCGTTCTTCTCGGGCTGGTTCTCCAAGGACGAGGTGCTCGCGTACACGCTCAACCGCGGCGGCGGCTTCGTCGTACTGGCGATGGTGGGCTACATCGCCGCGGGCCTGACCGCCTTCTACGCCTTCCGCATGGTGTTCCGCGTCTTCTTCCGCGCCCCGGTGCCCGAGGCGCGCGAGCTCGAGCACGGCCACCCCCACCACGGCGAGCCGCACAACCCCGCCACGGGCGAGCTCGAGGACAAGCACATCGGCTTCGACGGGACCGAGCACCACAACGCCGAGAGCTCGTGGCCGATGAAGTTCGCGATGGCACCCTTGGCGGTGGGCGCGGTGGTCGCCGGCTACGTGGGCATCCCCGGCCTCACCGACACGCTCGAGCACTTCCTCGAGCCCACCTTCGCCGACTCGCGCTTCGCGGAGACCAAGCCCACCGACCACGCCGAGTGGCTCGGCCTTGCCGTGGGCGGCCTGATCGCGATCGCCGGCATCGCTGTCGCCGCGCTGATCTACCTGCGCCGCCGCGAGCTGCGCTTGGTCCTGCGCGAGCGGGCGAGTGCCGTGCACACCTTCCTGTTCCACAAGTGGTACTTCGACGAGATCTACGCCGCCGTCGTGGAGCGGCCCATGGCCGCCTTCGGCCGCTTCGGCCGCACCGTCATCGAGACCCGCTTCGTGCAGGGCGCGATCGTGGGCGGGGCGGTCGGCCTCGTGCGCGCGGGTAGCTCAGTGGCGCGCTCGGTCCAGTCCGGTTACCTGCGCGCCTACGCCGCCCTGCTGATGGTCGGCGTGGCAGCGCTCGGCCTCTACTTCCTGATCACCTCGGCGGGCTGATGGGCACCTTCCACCTGTCCATCCTGGTCTTCCTGCCGCTCGCGGCGGGGGTGGTCAACGCGTTCCTGCCCCGTCGGATCGGGCGCTGGGTGGTGACCGCGGCGACCGTCGCCGTGCTGGCGATCGTCGTCTGGATGATCGCCGACTTCGACAAGGGGTCGGGCGGCCTGCACTACGTGACCGACGACGCCTGGATCTCCGAGCTGGGCATCCGCTACTCGCTCGGCGTCGACGGCCTCAGCCTGTTCCTGCTCTTCCTCACCGCGGTCGCGTGGGTGTTCGCGTCGATCTGGTCGGCTGTCCGCGAGACCGAGCGCGTGCGGCTCTACTTCTTCCACCTCGCGCTGGCCGAGACCGCCGTGCTGGGCGCCTTCACCGCCCAGGACCTCGCGCTGTTCGTGATCTTCTTCGACCTGATGCTGGTCCCGTTCTACTTCCTGATCGGGGGCTGGGGCCAGGAGGAGACGCGGGTCGCGGCGACCACGAAGTTCGTGATCTACACGCTGGTCGGCTCGCTGCTGATGCTGGCCGGCGCGGTGGCGCTGGGCGTGCTGTCGGCGGGAGATGGCCAGCAGATCTCGTTCGCGCTGTCCGATCTCACCGAGCGCACGCTGGAGCCCGGCACGCAGTACTGGATCTTCCTGCTGTTCGCGGCGGC
The DNA here is from genome assembly GCA_963810745.1 of uncultured Thermoleophilaceae bacterium. Taxonomy (GTDB): domain Bacteria; phylum Actinomycetota; class Thermoleophilia; order Solirubrobacterales; family Thermoleophilaceae; genus JACCZR01. The sequence continues at coordinate 23,557 of CAWEOW010000007.1, read as the reverse complement.
GTTCCTGGTCAAGGCGCCGGCCTTCCCGCTGCACGGCTGGGTGCCCGACACCTACCGCTCGGCCTCGATCCCCGTGCTGATCCTCGTGGGCGCCGTCCTGTCCAAGGTCGGCGTCTACGGCTTCCTGCGCGTGGTGGTGCCGATCATGCCCGACGCCGCGCAGCACTTCCAGACGCTGATCATCGTCTTCGCGGTCGTCTCGATCCTCTACGGCTCGATCCTGGCGTTCTCGCAGCCCGAGGCGCGGCTCGTGGTGGCCTACTCCTCCATCGCGCAGATGGGCTTCATCGTGCTGGGGATCTTCGCCCTGGACCCGAAGGGCGCTCAGGGGGCCGTGATGCAGATGGTCACCCACGGCCTGGTGATCATCCCGCTGTTCTTCATCGTCGCCGCCCTCACCGTCCGCGCCCACAGCGGCTTGCTGGACCGGATGGGCGGCCTGGCCATGGGCGCGCCGGTGCTCGCCTCGCTGTTCCTGATCGTCACCTTCGCGACGCTGGCCATGCCCGGCTCGCCCAACTTCGTCGGCGAGCTGCTGATCCTGTTCGGGACCTTCGAGGACAAGCTCGTCTTCGGCCTGGTGGCCAGCGCGGGCGTGGTGCTGGCGGCGGTCTACATGATCCGCGTCTTCCAGCGCTCGATGCACAACCGCCCGCCGGCGGACGCCGAGCAACGAGAGGCCGGCGGCCTCGAGCTGGGCGTGATCGCCCCCGTGGTGGCGGTGATCGTCGCGCTGGGCATCTACCCGCAGCTGCTGCTCGACCGCTCCGAGGAGGCCACCGTCTCCAAGGTCCAGAAGGCGGGTGAGCTGGCCGACGAGGGCGGCCAGGCCGAAGCCGCGCCCGCGTCGCAGCAGCAGGTGCCTCAGCAGCAGGTGCCGCAAGAGCAGGTCCCGGTCGACCCCTCGCAGGTCCCGCAGCAGGAGGCGCCGGCCCCGTGACCCTCCCGCTCGCCGACGTTCCCGCGCCGGACATCGACTACAAGGCGCTCTCGCCGCTCTTCGCGCTGCTCGGGGGCTCGATCGTCGTGCTCATGGGCGGCCTGATCCGAGGCCGCGCGATCCAGCGCGTCGTGGTGCCCGTCCTGACGTTCGCCGTGCTGCTCGCCGCGATGGGGCTGAGCATCTGGATCTGGGAGCCCGGGAACCAGAAGCCGATCCTGATCGGCGCGCTGTCGATGGACACGCTGACGCTCGGCCTGTCGATGCTCTTCTACGTCGCCGGGCTGTTCGCGGTCCTGCTGTCGATCCGCTCGACCGCGGTGCGCGAGGCGGGCGCGGGCGAGTTCCACTCGCTGCTGCTCTCGTCGATCGCGGGCATGGTCGTGCTGGTCGGAGCGGAGAACCTGATCGTCTTCTTCGTCGGGCTCGAGCTGCTGTCCATCCCGCTGTACGTGCTGTGCGCGAGCGAGCTGCGGCGGGCGACTTCGCTGGAGTCGGGCCTCAAGTACCTCGTGATCGGATCGGTCGGCTCGGCCACGCTTGCTGTACGGGCTGGCGCTGGTCTACGGGGCGACCGGGTCGACCTCGTTCGACGGCATCGCCAAGGCCGTCGGCGAGCAGGGCGGCGTGAGCCTGACCGACCCGCTGCTGCTCACCGGCGTCGGGCTCTCGATCGCGGGCCTGGCGTTCAAGTCCTCGATCGCGCCCTTCCACCAGTGGACGCCGGACGTCTACCAGGGCGCGCCCACGCCGATCACCGCGTTCATGGCGGTGGCGACCAAGGCGGCGGCGTTCGGGATCTTCCTGCGCTTCCTCGACGAGGCGCTGATCAACTCGCAGGTCGAGTGGGCGCCCGCGCTGACCGCCCTGGCGATCACGACGATCATCGTCGGCAACGTGGGCGCGCTGTTCCAGCGCTCGCTGAAGCGGATGCTGGCCTGGTCGGGCGTGGCGCAGGCCGGCTACCTGCTGGCCGGCGTGATCGTGGGCACGCGGCTCGGGGTGCAGGCCACCGCCTTCTACCTCGCGGTCTACCTGGTGATGAACGTGACGGCCTTCGCGGTGGTGATCGCACGCGAGCGCGTGTTCGAGGGCGGCGACGACCTGTCCTCTCTCCGCGACCTCGGCCGAGCCCAGCCCTGGCTGGCCTGGCCGATGACGATCGCGATGCTGGCCCTGGCCGGCTTCCCCCTCACCGGCGGCTTCACCGGGAAGTTCTATTTGATCGACGCCTCGGTCTCGGGCGACTACACGGTGCTCGGCATCGCGATCGTGGTCGGGTCGATCATCTCGCTGGGCTACTACCTGCGCGTGCTGGCCGAGATGTGGCTGGGACGGGTGGACGTCGAGCTGCCGACGGTGCATGCCCGCCGGGCCCGCCCGGTTGGCGGCTGGTCGCCCGAAGCCGACGCCCGGGCGCAGCCCGAGGTGCTCTTCGTGGCCGTGCTCTGCGCCGTGGCGATCGTGGCCGCCTTCGTCTACCCGGACCCGCTTTTCGACGCGGCTCGGGACGTCGGCAGCGCCCTCTCCGGCCTGCGTCAGTAGTTCCGGCTTGCGCCAACGCGCCGGCCGCCCGTAGGGTCGGCCCAAGCGATCTCTCCGAAGGGAGGCAGTATGCGAGCAAGGATCCGAGGACGGCGTCCGTCGCCGGCCTTCGTAATCGCCTGCATTGCCCTGTTCGTCGCCATGAGTGGAGTGGCGTACGCGGCGAACACGGTCCGGAGCCGGGACATCGTCAACGACGCGGTGACGAGCGCCGACATCAAGGGTGGCGGCGGCAGGACGGGCGACATCAAGAACCGCGACGTGAACGCCTTGCTGGCGGTGGCGAAGGGGTTCGCGACGATCGACGCCCGCAACACCAACGGACCCGCCACCGTTCACAACTTCGGTGGCCAGCAGACCGCGACGAGCCCGCCCGGCGTGAGCGCCCAGCGGATCGGCGCAGGGCATCTACGACGTCACGTTCCAGGCCAACACCGGCACGGGCAAGTTCGTGAACGTCAACAGCGTGAACGACCTGGCGACGCAGGTCGCGGGCCGTAACGGGTTCTCCACGGGCAGCATCTTCGACGCTGCGAGCTCGGCCAACGAGAACACGATCAAGCTGCGCGTGTTCATGCGCAGGCCTGACAACGGAGGCACGATCGACTCGGACTTCAGCGTCCAGTTCTACGCGCGTACGACGAACTAGTACCGACCGCTGGGGCCGCGCTGCCTTGGCGGCGCGGCCCGCGGCGCGGATCTGGTTAGGTTCGCGGCGACCCGACTACCTCAGGAGGAGAGCATGCGAGCCAAGCTTCGCGGCCGGCGTCCCAGCCCGGCCCTCGTAATTGCCTGCATCGCCTTGTTCGTGTCGCTGAGCGGCGTCGCGTACGCGGCGAACACGATTCGCAGCCGCGACATCGTCAACGACGCGGTCACCAGCGCCGACATCAAGGGCGGCGGTGGCAAGACCGGCGACGTGAAGAACCGTGACGTCAACAAGTCGCTGGCCGTGGCCAAGGGCTTCGCGACGGTCGATGCGTCGGGCGGCAACGGCGTCAAGCCGATCCTCAACGGCGGCGGCCAGCAGACGGCGAACCTGCCCAGCGGGATCTCCGCGCAGCGCGTCGGAACCGGTCAGTACACGGTCGCCTTCGCCGCCAACACCGGCACCGGCAAGTTCGCGGGAGTCGACAACATCAGCGACCTCGCGGTCCAGGCCACCGTCCGGGATACGGCCTACGGCGACGCCGCGGTGATCACCTCGCAGAGCAGCGCGAACGTGAATCAGGTCGTGTTGCGAGTTCAGATCCGCAACAACGCCAACAACCTGATCGACCGGGACTTCTCGGTCCAGTTCTACGCCAACGAGTAGGCCCGCCTGACCCATGGGCCGCGCCGCGTTTTCGTGGCGCGGCCCGGGGTAGCCGGGCTGCATGATCGAAGAGCGAGAAGACCTCACCGACACGGACCCCGAGCAGCAGGATCCCGAATCGGGCGCCGACTCCGAGGGCGTGGACATCTCGGAGTTCCAGGACGATCCCGCGCGCAACCCCGACGACCCGAACATCGAGAAGTACAAGGGCGGCTAGGCGGGTAGGTTCCCTCCCACAGACCGAGGAGAGGAAGCACATGAGCGAGAACCTGGCCACGATCCTGACGGACACGCGCGAGCGGCACCCGGAGAACATCGCGCTGAAGCTCGACGACACCGAGCTGTCGTACGAGTTCCTCGACGGCGCGACCAAGCACGTGGTCGGCCTGCTCGAGAGCAAGGGCTTCCAGAAGGGCGACCGGGTCGGGATCATGCTCCCGAACGTCCCGTACTTCGCGGCCATCTACTACGGCGTGCTGCGCGCGGGAGGCACGGTCGTGCCGATGAACCCGCTGCTCAAGGGCCGCGAGGTCGAGTTCTACCTCAGCGACCCCGGCGCGAAGATCTTCTTCGCCTGGCACGACTTCGCCGAGGCCGCCGAGAAGGGCGCCGCCGACGCCGGGGCCGAGCTCATCCTCGTCAAGCCGGGCGAGTTCGAGGAGCTCGTGGGCAGTGCCGAGCCCAAGGACGTCATGGAGGACGTCAGCGGTGACGACACCGCGGTGATCCTCTACACCAGCGGCACCACCGGCAAGCCCAAGGGCGCCGAGCTCACCCACTCCAACCTCAAGAAGAACACCGAGATCGCCGCCGGCCTGTTCGAGCTCGGCGAGAACACCGTCACCCTCGGCGCGCTCCCGCTGTTCCACTCGTTCGGCCAGACGTGCGGGCTCAACGCCACGATGTTCGGCGGCGGCACGCTGACGCTCATCCCGCGCTTCGACCCGGCGAAGGCCCTGGAGATCATCCAGCGCGACAAGGTGACCGTCTTCGAGGGCGTGCCCACGATGTACACGGCCATGCTCAACCTCGACAACAAGGACGACTACGACGTCTCCTGCCTGCAGGTCTGCGCCTCGGGCGGCAGCGCCATGCCGGGCGAGGTGCTGCGCGGCTTCGAGGAGGCCTTCGGCTGCAAGGTCCTCGAGGGCTACGGCCTGTCGGAGACCTCGCCCGTCGCGTCGTTCAACCACCCCGACAAGGAGCGCAAGATCGGCTCCATCGGGACGCCGATCGAGGGCGTCGAGATGAAGGTGGTCGACGACGACGGCAACGACGTCGACCAGGGCGAGGTCGGCGAGATCGTCATCAAGGGCCACAACGTCATGAAGGGCTACTGGGACCGCGAGGACGCGACCAAGGAGTCCATCAAGGACGGCTGGTTCTACACCGGCGACATGGCCAAGGTGGACGAGGAGGGCTACTTCTTCATCGTCGACCGCAAGAAGGAGCTGATCATCCGCGGCGGCTACAACGTCTACCCGCGCGAGATCGAGGAGGTGCTCTACGAGCACCCGGCCATCATGGAGGCCGCCGTGATCGGCGTCGAGGACGCGAACATGGGCGAGGAGGTCGGCGCCGCGGTGGTGCTCAAGGAGGGCGAGGACCTTTCCGAGGACGAGCTCAAGAGCTACGTCAAGGAGCAGGTGGCCAACTACAAGTACCCGCGCAAGGTGTGGTTCGCCGACGAGCTGCCCAAGGGCCCGACCGGCAAGATCCTCAAGCGCGAGATCGAGGTCCCCTCCGAAGTCGAATCGTGATCGACGGCCGAGACCCCTACGGCAACCGCTAGCCCAGGGCGAGGCCGTGGCGCACGGTGTTCTCGGACACCACGCGCGGCTCGCAGAATTGCCTGAGGTAGTCCGGGCCGCCCGCCTTGGCCCCGACCCCTGAGCGGCGGTTGCCGCCAAAGGGCTGGCGGCCCACCATCGCCCCGGTGGTGCCGCGGTTGACGTAGAGGTTGCCGACCGGCGTGCGGCGCACGACCTCGGCCACCGTCGCCGGGTCGCGCGAGAACAGCCCGCCGGTGAGCGCGAAGGGCAGCGAGTCCACCCGCTCGAGCGCCTGCTCGATCGACTCCACCTCCACCAGGCAGAGCAGCGGCCCGAACACCTCCTCGCGCAGCACCGGCGCGTCGTCGGGCAGGTCCCAGGCCAGGGTGGGCGGGCAGAACCAGCCGTCCTCGGGCCCGTCGGCGCCCTGCGCCTTGACCGGCGCTGAGTCGGCGTAGGAGCGCACGCGGTCGCGCGCCTCCTGCTCGATCACCGGTGGCACCTCGGTCGCCAGGTCGGCGGCCTGGCCGACGACCAGACGGTCGATCGCGCCGCGCAGGCGGGCCAGCAGGGGCTCGGCGACGGCCTCGTGCGCAAGTACCAGCGACGCCGCCGAGCACTTCTGGCCCGCGTAGCCGAAGGCCGAGGAGACGATCCCCGGCACGGCGTCGTCCAGGTCGGCGTCCGCATCCACGATCACGCAGTTCTTGCCGCCCATCTCCGCCACCACGTGCTTGACGTGCGGCTGCCCCTCCGGGGTGTCGGCCGCGCTGCGGATGATCTCCAGGCCCACCGGGGCCGAGCCGGTGAAGGCGATCGCGTGGACGCGCGGGTCGCCTACCAGGGCGGCGCCGGCCTCGCCGTCGCCCGGGACCAGCGAGAGCGCGGCCGGCGGGAGCCCGGCGTCCAGCAGCGCCTCGGCCAGCGCGAGCGACGAGCCGGGCGACTGCTCGGCGGGCTTCAGCACCACCGCGTTGCCCGCCGCCAGCGCCCCGGCCGCCATCCCGCAGGGGATCGCGAGCGGGAAGTTCCAGGGCGCGATCACCCCGACCACCCCGCGCGGGCGGTAGGCCATCGTGTTGCGCTCGCCCGGGGCCTGCACCAGCTCGGGGCCCTCCTCCAGCTCGATCGCCCCGCGCGCGTAGTACTCGAGGAAGTCGATCGCCTCGCAGACGTCGGCGTCGGCCTCGGGCCACGGCTTGGCGCACTCGCGGACCTCGAGCGCCGCGAGCTCCAATCGGCGGGTGCGCAGCCGGTCCGCCGCGGCCAGCAGCACCTCGGCGCGCTCGGCGGCGGTGCGCGAGCCCCACTCCGTTCGCGCCTCGCTGCGCCACGCCCACCGCCTCCCCCACGTCCTGCGGCCCGGCACGGCCCGCCTCGGCCACCACGCGGTCCGGCGCGCCGGGGTCGGTGGAGACCAGGCCGTCGGCCCGCCCCCGCTCGCCGTCCACCATCAGCGGCACCCGCACCGGAAGCTCGAGCTCGTCCAGCGCGCCCACCAGCGACTCGCGCACGGCCGAGCGCCGCAGCTCCAGCACCGGCTCGTTGGCGAACGGCTTCACGGCGCCTTGAGCAGCTCGTCCAGGTCCGCGCCGCGGCCGAGGTCGCCCAGGAACGACTCGTTCGCGGTGTTCTCCAGCAGCCGCCGGACCAGGTAGGCCATCCCGGCGACCATGTCGCCCACCGGGCAGTAGGAGCGCACCCGGAAGCCCTGAGCCGCGAGCGAGGCGGCCAGGTCGTCTCCCAGTCCGCGCAGCACCTGCAGCTCCAGCTCGGAGTCCGGCGCGCCCAGCGAGCGCGAGTAGGCGATGGCGTGGGCCACCGAGCGCAGGTTGTGCGAGGCGATCGCCACGCGCAGCAGCGGCCGCTCGTCGCACAGCCGCCGCGTGAGGGCCTCGAAGTTGCGGTCGCACTCGGCCTTGTCCTCGAACACGGGAGTGCTCCAGCCGTGGCTGCGCGCCTCGATCACCTCGTGGTCCCAGTACGCGCCCTTCACCAGGCGCACGGTCAGCGGCCGGGCGCGGCCGGCCCCGCGGGCCCACTCGATCACCCGCTCCAGCTGCTCGGGCGACTCGCGCAGGTAGGCCTGCAGGACCACCCCCGCGGATGGGCCGTCGCGGAACTCGTCCTCGGCCAATAGCTCCAGCACGAGGTCCAGCGTCGCCTCGAGCGTGTCCACCGACTCCATGTCCACGTGCAGGTGCGCGTCGAGCTCGTGGGCCCGTCGCAGGAGCGGCCGCAGGCGCCGGGCGGCATCCTCGCGCCCCAGCTCGGGCGCCTCGGGGCGCAGCAGCGGGGTCAGCGCCGACACCTTCACCGACAGGTTCGCGCGCGGGATGGAGCCCTGCGAGTCCCCCTCGAGCAGGGGACGCGGCGGCCAGCCGGCCGCGCCCCGCGCCACCTCCTCCAGCGCCTCGAGGCAGCGCTCGGCGTAGCGGTCGGCCTCCTCCTGGGTGACCGTGGCCTCTCCGAGGAGGTCGAGCGAGCAGGCCACGCCCGCCTTCCACAGGTGCTCGAGCTGCTTCCGCGCGGCCCGCGAGTGCTCGGCCACGATGAAGCGGTGCGCCATGTGGCGCACGCCGGCCGTCACCGCGCCGCCGAGCGCGAAGCGCCCTGCCTTGGTCCCGGCCGCCCGCATCGCCCCGTCGAGGGCCGGCGGGCGCTCGGGCATCTCCTCGAGGAAGCTGATCAGGTGCCGTGCGAGGTCGTCCAGCGAGCGGCAGGCCGGGGTCACGTCCACCAGCCGAAACAGCGCGGCGCGCAGCTCCTCGTCCGAGGAGGTGGCCTCCATCGCCCTGGCGTCCAGCGCCCTGAGCGGGTGCCGCGCCGGGGAGGGAAAGCCCTCGGCGAGCGCATGGCCGATGCGCCCGATCTCCGGTTCCAGCGCCTGCCCTCCTGGCGCGCGCGTCGCCACGTCGACAGCGTACGCTTCGCGGGTGCCATCCCTCGTTCTAGGCCCCCTCCTTCGCTACGTGGGCGAGGAGTGCGCCCACGTATGGGTCGAGACCGACTCGCCTTGCGAGGTCGAGGTGCTGGGCTCCACCCAGCGCACCTTCCACGTCGCGGGCCACCACTATGCCCTGGTCGAGATCACCGGCCTGGAGGCCGAGACCACCCACGAGTACGAAGTGCACCTGGACGGCGAGAAGGCCTGGCCCGAGCCCGACTCGCCCTACCCGCCCAGCCGCTTCCGCACCTACCCGAAGAAGAAGGCGCTGCAGGTGGTCTTCGGCTCGTGCCGGGTCGCAGCCCCCCACCACCCGCCGTTCAACCTGTCCAAGGACCACGACGCCGAGGGTCGCGAGATCGACGCCCTGCGCGGTCTGGCCAAGCGGATGCAGGAGGAGGACTTCGACGACTGGCCCGACCTGCTGCTGATGCTCGGCGACCAGGTCTACGCCGACGAGACCTCACCGGGCACCAAGGAGTTCATCCGCCAGCGGCGCTCTACCGGCGGGCCGGCCGGCGAGGACGTCCTCGACTTCGAGGAGTACACGCAGCTCTATCTGGAGTCCTGGAGCGAGCCCCCGATTCGCTGGCTGCTGTCCACGGTGTCCTCGGCGATGATCTTCGACGACCACGACGTCCACGACGACTGGAACATCTCGGCCACCTGGCTCGAGCAGATGCGCACCGGGCCGCTGTGGGACGAGCACATCATCGGGGCGCTGATGTCGTACTGGGTCTACCAGCACATCGGCAACCTGCGCCCGCGAGACCTGCACGACGACGGGCTCTACCACCGGGTCCACGAGGTCGACGACGCCGCGCCGATACTGCGGGACTTCGCGATGAAGGCCGACCGCGAGCCCGACGGCACGCGCTGGAGCTTCTACCGCGACCTGGGCGACACCCGCCTGGTGGTGATCGACTCGCGCGCGGGGCGGGTGCTCGACCCCGGCCACCGGTCGATGCTCGACGAGGCGGAGTGGAAGTGGCTGGAGGAGGTCGCCACCGGCGGCTTCGACCACCTGCTGCTGGCGACCTCGCTGCCCTGGCTCCTGATGCCCGCGCTGCACGACCTCGAGGCCGCGAGCGAGGCGATCTGCGACGGCGCCTGGGGCAAGCCGGCGGCCTGGGCGGGAGAGAAGGTCCGCCAGGCGGTGGACCTGGAGCACTGGGCCGCCTTCCGGGAGTCGTTCACCCGCCTCGGCGAGCTGCAACGAGCGGTGGGCTCGGGCGAGCGCGGCGAGCCGCCGGCCACCATCCTCACCCTGTCCGGCGACGTGCACCACGCCTACCTGCAGGAGGTCGGCTTCAAGAAGGGGTCAGGGGTGAAGAGCGGCGTCTACCAGGCCGTCTGCTCTCCCTTCCGCAACCCGCTGGACCAGAAGGAGCGGCGCGTGATCCGCTCCACGATGAGCCCGGTGATGATGCGAGCGGCCCGGATTCTGCGCCGGCTGGCCGGCGTCGGCGACCCCGAGGTGCGCTGGCGCCAGGTGGGCGACGGGCCCTGGTTCGACAACCAGTTCTCGACGCTGATGATCGACGGCCGCGACCTTCTGATCCGGCTCGACAAGGTCTTCGGTGACGACGACAACCACACGACGATCGAGCCGGTGCTGGAGCGCCAGCTGAGCTGACCTCAGCCCGCCGGGACTCCGCCTAGACTGGCCGCCCTTGGACTACCCGGTCGAGAGCTTCAGCGAGGAAGAGCGCACCGCGCTCGCCCCGCACTTCACCAACCTCGACCGGCCCGTCTTCGCGCTCGTCAACCTTCCCGAGACGGTGAAGGGCGCGATGTTCGCGCGCTACTCGCGCTACCCCGGCACGCTGCGCCGGCTGTTCCTCGACGAGTTCGCCGGCGACCTGGAGGGCGGCGCCCGGGCGGCCTTCGACGGCGCCGAGGGCGAGCGGGCGCGCAAGCTCTACGAGCGCATCTTCCTCGGCTACGGCGACGACTCGGTCGCCCAGCTGGGCGGCGTGCACGTCGCCTGCGAGTGGGTCTCGAACGTGATGACCAAGGTGCTCCAGCGGGGTCGCCTGGCGGCCTACCTGGAGCAGTCCACGCGCTACATCGCCTACGACCAGCCGATGCCCGGCGGCGGCTACCGCTACTGGCGCGATCCCGAGCTGGGCCCCGAGCACGAGCAGGCGATGGACTTCCTGTTCGGCACCTACGCCGAGTGCCTGCCCCAGGTGATGGCGTGGGCCGAGGAGCGCTTCCCGCGCGCGGACGGCGAGCCCGAGGCCGCCCACCAACGCTCGCTGAAGGCCAAGGCGCTGGACCTGCTGCGCGGCCTGCTGCCCGCCGGCTCGCTCTCGCACATGGGCATCTACGCCACCGGCCAGGCCTACGAGCAGTTGCTGCTGCGCCTGCACTCCTCGCCGCTGCCCGAGGCCCGCGAGATGGGCCGCATGATCCTGAGCGAGCTGCAGCAGGTGGTGCCGAGCTTCGTCGCGCGCGTGGAGCGCCCCGACCGCGGCGGCGAGTGGGCCGCCTACCTGGAGGAGCGCGCCCAGGCGGCATCGCGCTGGTCGGCGCGCCTGGGGCTCGACCGCGAGCGCGGCCCGGAGTCCGGCCCGGCCGTCCGGCTCGTCGAGACCCGCGGCAGCGAGGACGACCTGCTGGCCGCCCTGCTCTTCGAGGCCGCCTCCTGCTCCGAGGAGGAGGCGCGCAAGGCGGTGCGCAACCTGCCGCCCGACGAGCGCGAGACGATGCTGGCCGAGCTGGTCGGCGAGCGGGCCAACCGCCGCTACCGCCCCGGCCGCGGCTTCGAGGCGCTCTCCTACCGCTTCGAGGTGGTCTCCGACTACGGCGCCTTCCGCGACCTGCAGCGCCACCGGATGCTCACCTGCCAGTGGCAGACCCTCGGGCCCGAGCTCGGCGCCGGCGTGCCCGAGGAGCTGGAGCAGGCCGGGGTGGCGGACGCCTACCGCGCCGGCCTCGAGCGCTCGCGCGAGGAGTACGAGCGCCTGGTCTCCGCGGGGCGGCCCGAGCTGGCTCCCTACGCGCTCTGCCTGGGCTACCGCATCCGCTACGTGCTCGACCTCAACGCGCGCGAGGCGATGCACCTGATCGAGCTGCGCTCGGGTCGCGAGGGGCACCCCTCGTACCGGGCCGTCGCACACGCGATGCACGCGGAGATAGCCGGCGTCCACCCCGCCGTGGCGGCGGCGATGACACACGTCGACGAGGGAACGGAGCCGCGACTGGAGCGGATCCTCAGCGAGATCCGCACCCACGCCAAGAGGTCGGCCTCAGCGCAACTTTGACGGGGTGAGGGCCTGTTAGTGGGGGCACCAACCCGACTAGGAGGATGCCCCGTGAGGCAGCGTACCAAGGGCCTCCTCGTCACTCTGGCTCTGGCAGCGGGAATCTCGGCTGTCTTTGCAACCGTGGCGATGGCGGCTGTGATCACTGGAACGGACGGCGACAACACGCTGACCGGCACCAGCAAGCGAGACCGAATCGACGCCAAGGGCGGCGAGGACGTCGTCCGGGCCCTGTCCGGGCGCGACCGCGTCTTCGGCGGCGACGGCAACGACCGTCTCGACGGCAACCGAGGGCACGACCGCGTGCGCGGCGGAAACGGCGACGACACCGTTCGCGGTGGCGGCGGCGCTCCGGGCCGGCGCGGCGACCGCGTCTTCGGCAACGCCGGCGACGACAAGGTCTACGGCAACACCGGCCGCGACCTCGTGATCGGCAACCAGGACGACGACCTGCTCGTCGGCGGCCGCGGCCGCGACGGCCTGTTCGCCGGTTCCGGCAACGACACCCTCTACGGCGACCGTCAGGTGAGCGCCGCTCGCAGGGGTGCCCGCAGCCGCAACTTCCGCGGCGACCGCCTGCACGGCGGTGACGGGAACGACACCTCGCACGGCGGGGCAGGCCGCGACGGCATGTCCGGCGGCAAGGGTGACGACACCCAGTACGGCGGCGGTGGTGGCGACACCATCTTCGCCAACCTCGGCGCCGACAAGTCGTTCGGCGGCGACGGCAACGACACGCTGTGGGCGCTCGCCAAGGGCGACGTGGCCCAGCCCGGCGTCGACGCGCTGGACGGTGGCAACGGCAACGACCGTTTCCGCGTCCGCGACGGCGAGGCCGACCAGATCACCTGCGGCGCCGGCTTCGACCGCGTGTTCGCCGATCAGCTCGACGTGATCACCGACGCGACCGGGAGCAACGCCAACGGCTCCTGCGAGTCGGTGGTGCGACGCACCGCTCCGGATGGAGACGGCGCGGAGAACCGGGTGCAGTCCCCGAAGGAGGACCGGGCGCAGAAGTAAGCGCTCGCGGGACTCGCAACCGTGGTGAAGGGCCCCCAGGGATGGGGGCCCTTCGTCGTTCCGGGGCGGGCGCGATACTGCCCGCCATGCGCCGCGAGCTCCTCGACGCCACGCGCGTCGCGCCATCGATCCTCGCCTCCGACTTCGCCCGCCTGGGCGAGCAGGTGGCGCAGGTCATGGACGCCGGGGCGAAGGTCATCCACGTCGACGTGATGGACGGTCACTTCGTGCCGCCGATCTCGATCGGGGACCTGATCGTCGATGCCCTGCGCGACCAGGTGCACGAGGCCGGGGGCTGGCTCGACGTGCACCTGATGATCGAGCGGCCCGAGCGCCAGGTGGCGGCGTTCGCCGAGGCCGGGGCCGACTCGATCAACGTGCACGTGGAGGCCACGCCGCACATCCGCTACGCCCTCGACGCGGTGCGCGACGCGGGTTGCCTGGCGGGCCTGGCGCTGAACCCCGGCACGCCCGCGGAGGCCGCCGCGCCGGTGGCCGACATCACCGACCTCGTGCTCTGCATGACCGTCAACCCCGGCTGGGGCGGGCAGGCCTTCATCCCCGGCTCCGAGCGCAGGGTCGCACGGCTGCGCGAGCTGGTGGGCGAGGGCACGCCGATCACCGTGGACGGCGGCATCGACGCCTCGACCGTGGGGGCCTGCGCCGAGGCCGGCGCCACGCTGTACGTGGCCGGCTCGTCGGTGTTCGGGCGCGAGGACCCCGCCGAGGCCTACCGCGAGGTGGCCGAGGCCGCGGGGGCGACCTGACCATCCTGCGCGCGGCGGTGGTCGCGCTCGTGGTGCTCGCCGGCTGCGGTGGGGAGCCCAAGCTCACGGTGAGCTTCTACGACGACGTGCAGAGAGGTCGCGAGATCCTCGTGTCGGTTCCGCCTGACCTGAACAAGCCGAGCACCGCCAAGGGCGCGGAGCAGGTGAGGGTCCAGTGCTTCGACCGCGACTCCGACCAGGTCCTCAACGAGCCCTACACCTGGCCGTTCGAGTCCGACGGCGTCGGCGACAACCTCCCTCACGCCCACATCCGGGGGCTGCCCGAGATCCTCAACGCCGTGACCCGCTGCAAGCTGCTCGGGACGGACCCGCCGCTGGAAGGCGAGCTGCCGCTCGCGAGGTAGGGTGCCGCCATGGACGTGAAGATCACCCTTCCCGAGTCGTCCATTCCGACGCACTGGGTGAACCTCTTGCCCGATCTGCCGGGCGACCCGGTGCCGCCGCTGAACCCGCAGACCGGCGAGCCCGCCGGGCCGCCGGACCTCACGCCGATCTTCCCGATGGCGCTGATCGAGCAGGAGGTCTCGCCGGAGCCGGAGATCGAGATCCCCGAGCCGGTGCGCGAGGCGCTGCGCCTGTGGCGCCCCACCCCGCTCTACCGCGCGACGCGGCTCGAGGCGGAGCTCGATACCCCGGCCAAGATCTTCTACAAGTACGAGGGCGTTTCCCCAGCCGGGTCGCACAAGCCCAACAGCGCGATCCCGCAGGCCTACGCCAACAAAGAGGCCGGCGTGCGCGGGCTGGTCACCGAGACCGGCGCCGGCCAGTGGGGCTCGGCGCTGTCGCTGGCCTGCGCGATGTTCGGGCTCGAGTGCAGCGTCTACATGGTCGGCTCGAGCTACGACCAAAAGCCCTACCGCCGCTCGATGATCGAGACCTGGGGTGCTTCGGTGCTGCGCTCACCCAGCGACACCACCGACGCCGGGCGATCGCAAGCCGACCACACCACCGGCTCGCTCGGGATCGCGATCTCCGAGGCCGTCGAGGTGGCAGCCGGCGACGAGGGGCTCAACTACGCGCTGGGCTCGGTCCTCAACCACGTCTGCCTGCACCAGACGGTGATCGGCCAGGAGGCCATCGAGCAGCTCGCGCTCGCCGAGGTCGACCCGGACGTGGTGATCGGCTGCGTCGGCGGCGGTTCGAACTTCGCCGGCATCGCCTTCCCGTTCGTGCGCCGTGTGCTGCGCGGCGAGGCCAAGACCCGCTTCGTGGCCGCCGAGCCGGCCGCCTGCCCCACGCTCACCCGCGGGGCCTACCGCTACGACTTCGGCGACACGGTGGGCATGACCCCGCTGCTGCCGATGTACACGCTGGGCCACGACTTCGTGCCGCCGCCGGTGCACGCCGGAGGGCTGCGCTACCACGGCGACTCGCCGATGGTCTGCGGGCTGGTCAAGGCGGGGCTGATCGAGCCGCGGGCCTACCGCCAGAACGAGACGTTCGAGGCGGCCGTGCGCTTCGCCCGCGCCGAGGCCATCGTGCCGGCGCCCGAGCCGGCCCACGCGATCCGCGCCGTGATCGAGGAGGCCGAGGCCGCGCGCGAGGCCGGCGAGGAGCGGACGATCCTGTTCAACCTCTGCGGGCACGGCCACTTCGACATGTCGGCCTACGACGCCTACCTGCGTGGCGAGCTGGAGGACCCCGAGTTCTCCGAGGACGACATGGCGGCCGCGCTGGACCGCCTGCCGGACGCGCCGGCGATCGCCTAGACCGCTAGCGCTTGCGCTTCTTGCGGCTGGGCTTGGGCGCCGAGGGCGCCTCGGGCTCGGGCGCGTCGTCGCTCTGAGCAGCCTCGCGCGCCTTGGCCTGATCCATCGCCGAGGGCCACGGGATCGCCTCCCCGGCGGCCCAGGCGGGGCCGCGGCCCTGCGGCCAGCGGTCCAGGAAGAGCACGGCCAGCGCGGCGGTCCAGAAGATGGTCACGATCGGCGGCCCGCCCCCGAGCAGCGGGATCACGTAGAGGACGCCGACGATGATCCCGAGGATCCCCATGAAGCGGCTGAGCAGCCCCGCGCGCATGGCCCCGAGGCTGATCATCACGAAGGAGAAGCCGAAGGCCAGGCTCGGGGCGAGGCCGATCAGCCCCACGTCGGGGAGAATGCTGTCGTCCTCGAGCCGCTTGGCCGCCTGGTTGGTCTGCTCGTCAGCGCCCAGAGCGGCGAAGTCGTGCGCGATGTCGATCCGCACGATGTTCAGCGCGATCAGGACGATCATGTAGAGGATCGGCCCCGCGATCGCGAGCACCAGCGCCGCCTTCTGAAGCTCCGGGCGCCGCGCCCGGGTCGCGTAGTAGAGGTAGACCAGCACGCCGCCCATGGCCAGGACGGCCAGGCCGTTGAGGCCCGCGATCA
Source organism: uncultured Thermoleophilaceae bacterium (assembly GCA_963810745.1). Taxonomy (GTDB): domain Bacteria; phylum Actinomycetota; class Thermoleophilia; order Solirubrobacterales; family Thermoleophilaceae; genus JACCZR01. Next base: position 7,610 of record CAWEOW010000007.1, on the reverse strand, counting down.
CCAGCAGGTCGCCGGCGTGCTCGTCGATGCGCAGCTGCTGGGCCTTCTCGCCGCGGGCGTTGCCGCTGCCCAGTGTCGAGACCCCGTAGGCGAACGAGGCGACCAGGAAGAACGCGCCGGCCGCGGCCGCAGCCGCCGCCGGGCGGCTCCAGCGAGCCTCCCACTCGAGCTGCTCTTCGCGGTTCACGTCTGGCGTGAAGCCTGGTCGGTCTCGGCGGCCGGGGCCGAGGCGCGGGGCGGGTAGTACTCGTGGTCGTCGGGCTCGACGAACTTCGAGATGCGCTCGCCCACCGCGAGCACGAGGTTGAGGGCCGGGGAGGCCAGCCGGATGACGGTCTCGACGCGCTCGCGCGTGCGGAGCTCGTCCGGGGTCAGCGGCGCCATCGCGACCGACTCTATAGCGGCCGGAGCGCAGGCCGGGCGTCGGCCGGCCGAGCACGCGGCTCGACTAGATACCGTCCGGGCCGTGACGGTCGTGCTCTATGGCGCCACGGGCTACACCGGGCGCCTCGTAACCGAGGAGCTGCGCCGGCGAGGGCTCGACTTCGTCCTGGCGGGCCGCAACGAGGAACGCCTTGCCCGCGTCTCGTCCGAGCACGGCGGCGGGGCTCCCACCCGCACCGCGTCGGTCGACGATCCGCGGTCGCTGACCGAGCTGCTCGAGGACGCATCGGTGGTCATCAACTGCGCCGGCCCGTTCAACAAGGCGGGTGAGCCGGTGGTGGCGGCCGCCGTGCGGACCGGTACCCACTACATCGACTCCACCGGCGAGCAGAGCTTCATGAAGCTGGCGTTCGACCGCCACGGCGACGAAGCCGAACGCCGCGGCGTCGCCCTCGTCCCGGGCATGGGCTTCGACTACGCGCCCGGCGACTGCATCGCGCGCCTCACCGCGCGCGGCCGCGAGCCGCTCGACGAGGTCACCGTGGCCTACGCGGTGGAGGGCTTCGGGGCCACCCGCGGAACGCTGCGCTCGGCGCTGGGGATGATGGGCGACGACGCCGTGGTCTACCGCGACGGCGACTGGCGCCCAGCGCCGCGCGGAGTGCAGCGCGCGAGCTTCCCGTTCCCCGAGCCGGTCGGCCGGCAGGCCGTCTCCCCCTACCCCGCAGGCGAGCAGCTGACCGTGCCGCGGCACACCGACACCCGCACGGTCACGACGTACCTCACCAGCTCCAGCGCCTCGCCCCACCCGCTGCTAGAGCCCCTTGTCCCCTTCACCCTTCCGGCGCTGGGCCTGGCGCTGCGCACTCCCCTCAGCGGCCTGCTCGACAAGGCGATCGGCGCCCTGCCCGAGGGGCCCGACGAGGAGGCCCGGCGCGCCGCGAAGTTCACGGTGGTGGCCGTCGCCCGGGACGCCGAGGGCCGCGAGACTCGCGGGGTGGTGCGCGGCAGCGACGTCTACGGCATCACCGCCGTGCTGCTCGTGCACGGCGCCGAGCAGATGACCGCGGCGAGCTACGACGCGGCGGGCCCGCTGGGTCCGGCCGCGGCCTTCGACCCCGAGGTACTGCTCAACCACTGCGGCGACCACGGCCTGTCCTGGGAGCTCGACACCGCGACCACGGCGGCCTGACGGTGTTCGGACAGCCGATGGCCTGGCCCCTTCGCCTGCTCGCGCTCGCCCTGGTGGCGGCGGCGTTCCCGTCCTCGGCGCTCGGGCGGTCGAACCAGGAGATGATCCTGCAGGACGACCCGCGCCTCGTTCACCCGGCCTCGGAGGCCCAGCTGCGCGAGTCGCTCACCGAGATCAAGTCGCTCGGCACCGACCGCGTGCGGGTGACCGTTCTCTGGAACCTGATCGCGCCGAGCCCCCGCAGCGAGCGCCGCCCCAGCTTCGGCGACCTGGGCCCGACGGACCCGCGCTCCTACCCGCCCGGCGTCTGGGACCGCTACGACCGCATCGTCCGTATCGCGAAGGAGCTCGACCTGGGCGTGCTGTTCACGGTCAGCGCTCCGGGACCCGCGTGGGCGGACAGCACCCGCCGCGGGCGGGCGGGCATAACGCGGCCCGATGCCGGAGCCTTCGGCGACTTCATCGAGGCGGTGGGCAGGCGCTACTCGGGCCTCTGGCCCGACCCCGAGCAGCCTCCGGCCCCTCAGCAGCCCGACCCCACGCTGCCGCTGCCGGGCCAGGCCACCCCCGCCCCGGCGCCCGGGGTGCGGCGCCTACCGAAGGTGGACCACTGGTCGCTCTACAACGAGCCGAATTTTCCCGGCTGGCTCATGCCCCAGTTCAGCCGCCGGCGGCCGGTCTCCCCACACCTGTACCGGGGGCTGGTGGACGCCGCCTGGAACGGCCTCCAGCGCTCGGGCCACCAGGGCGACACGATCCTGCTCGGCGAGACCGCCCGCTTCGCCGACCCGCCGCGTCGCAGCAGGATCGCCTCGAACTCGGTGATGCCCACGCTGACCTTCGTCCGCGAGATGTACTGCCTGTCGAACCGCTACCGCCCCCTTCGCGGCCGCGCCGCCCGGGCGCGCGGCTGCCCCGCCACGGGCGCCGGCCGCGCGCGCTTCCGCGCCGACCACCCCGGCCTCTTCGACGCCCCGGGCTGGGCGCACCACCCCTACACGCTCACGCGCGAGCCCAGCTGGCGCGGCCACGGCCCCACGGACACGGTGATCGGCTCGATCAACCGCCTCGCGCGGGTCATCGACCGCTCGCGGCGGGCCTGGCGCAGCTTCAGGCGCCCGCCGCTCTGGGTGACCGAGTTCGGCTACGAGACACCGCCCGACCCGTTCCGCGCGGTTTCCTTCTCGCGCCAGGCGGGCTGGATGAGCTGGGCGCGAGTTCGTCGCCTTCCGTAACCCGCGCGTGGCCTCCTTCGCCCAGTTCCTCCTGCGCGACGACGCCCCGGTCCGCGGCCGCCCGAGCCGCTCGCGCCGGCGCTGGGTCACCTGGCAGTCCGGGCTGCGCACCGCGTCGGGCGGCCCCAAGCCGGCGCTGGCCGAGTACCGCGTGCCGGTCTACGTGGCCCCGCAGCGACCGCGCGGGCGGACGGTGCGCGTCTTCGGGGCCTTCCGGCCTGCGGGCGACGACGCTCGGGTGCCCGCCCGCATCGAGTTCCGCGGCCGCGGCGGCTGGCGGGTGCTGCGCGAGCTGACCGCCCGCGGCCCGAGGGCCTACGTCAACGCGCGTGTACGCGTGCCCGGACGCGGACGCGTGCGACTCACCTACCTGGCCCCCGGCGCGAACGAGCGGGTCGCGAGCCGAGGGGTCGTGGTCCGGCCCCGCTAGCGGGCCGGCGGGACCACGCGCAGGATCCGGTCGTCCCCGTCGTTGGGACTGCCGCGACCGTCGCGGTTGTTGGTGAGCAGCAGGAGCGCGCCGTCGGGGGCCTCGACCACCGTGCGCAGCCGGCCGTACTCCCCCTCGAACAACGCCTCGTTGCGCGTGATGCGACCAGAGCGGTCGATCGTCAGCCGGCGCAGCTGCTCGCCGACCAAGGCGGCGACCAGGAAGTCGCCGCTCCAGGCCGAGCCGCCCTTGCGCACGAACGTGGACCCCGACGGCGCGATCGACTCGGGGTACACGGCCACCGGCGCCACCAGCCCGGCTCCGCCCTCCTCGCCGTTCACCCGCGGCCAGCCGTAGTTGGCGCCGCGGCGAAGGAAGTTGATCTCGTCGTCGCCGTCGGGGCCGTGCTCGTCGGAGACGAGACGGCCGGTCCCCGGCTGCCAGTCCAGGCCCTGCGGGTTGCGGTGGCCGGTGGAGAAGACCTGCGGGCGCCCGCCGCCGCCGCGGTACTGCTCCGGCGTGAGGCGCAGGATCTTGCCGTTGAGCGAGCGGGGCTGCTGGGCGAGGTCGTCCTGGCCCGCCTCTCCGGAGGTCACGTACAGGTTCCCGTCGGGGCCGAAGCGCATGCGCCCGCCGTCGTGGATCACGCCGGCGCGGATGCCGCGCACCACCACGGCGTCCTCCTCCAGGCGATCGCCTGACATCCGGTAGCGGACCACCTCGTTGCCCCCGGACGTGGTCCGGTAGAGGTAGACGAAGCGGTTGCGCTCGAAGTCGGGGTCGACCACCACACCGAGGAGCCCGCCCTCACCGGCGTCCTCGACCTCCACCTCGGCGACGGGCCGGCGTTGCAGCCTTCCGGTCTCGCTCAGCAGGCGCACCCGGCCGGGGCGCTCGGTGACCAGCGCGCGCCCGTCGGGCAGGAACGCCAGGTCCCACGGCACCTCCAGGCCGTCGGCGACGGTCTGCACCCGCGGGCCGCCCTGCGCCCGCTCAGGCCCCGTGTCGGTCTGGGTGGTCTCCGAGCGCGTAGGCGGGGGCGCCGGAGCCGAGCTCTGCTCGTCGTCCCCGCCGCAGCCGGCCAACGCCACCAGCCCGAGCAGCAGGACGTCGCCCGAAGCCTCAATCGTCTACGGGGGTCAGGCGACCGAGCGCCCTCAGGAGCACGCTTCGAGGAGCGTGCTGACCGGCTAGCGCGCCGGCGGCGTTGAGCCGCCCGGGCACCACCACCCGCTTGCCCTTCTCGACGCCCTTGACCGCCTCCTCGGCGTTGAACTCGGCGGAGGTCCAGAACACGGACGGCATGCCGCCCTCGGCGTCCTCCAGCCCGGCGCTCTCCACGAACTCGGTCTTGACCGGCCCCGGGCAGAGCGCGGTTGCGCTGACCCCCGTGCCCGACAGGTCGGAGGTGAGCGCGTCGGTGAACGAGAGCACGAAGGCCTTGGTGGCCGCGTAGGTCGCCTGGCGGGGCAGCGGCTGGAACGCGGCGGAGGAGGCCACGTTGAGCACCGCGCCGCGGCCGCGCGCGACCATCTCGGGCACCAGCCGCCCGCACAGGTCGATCACGGCGGCCACGTTGACCTCCACCATCTCCAGCTCGCGCTCGCGGTCCAGCTCCTGGAAGCGCCCGCCGCTGCCGAAGCCGGCGTTGTTCACGAGCACCTCGATCTTCAGGCGGCGGCGGCCGGCCTCGGCCACGATCTCGCCGCGGCCCTCGGCCGACGAGACGTCGCCGGCGATCACCTCGGCGCGCACCTTCTCGCCCAGCTCGGCGGCCAGCTCCTCGAGCCGGTCGGCACGACGGGCGACGAGCGTGACGCCCTGCCCGCGCCGCGCCAAGGCCCGCGCGATCTCGGCTCCTATGCCGCTGGATGCGCCGGTGACGAGGCAGGTCGCGTCCTGCGCGGGGGGCGGGAGCGGCACGCTGTCTACGATAGGGAAGGCATGAGCTCTGAAGATCCATTCGGCGGCCTCTTCGGCGACCCGGACGAGCTCCGCAAGCGCCTCGCCGAGATGGCCGAGCAGATGCAGGGTGCGCAGAAGGTGGCCTGGGCCGACAACGCCATCAAGCTCGCCGCCGACATGACGATCGCCGGCATCAACCGGCTCAACCTGCAGGGCAACGCCGAGCAGCAGGCGGCCGAGGTCCGCGAGGCCATCCGCACGCTGTTCCCCGAAGCGGTCATCCTCGTGCGCGAGGCGCGCGAGGGCTTCGGCGCGAGCTAGCCTCGGCGCCGACCGCGCCGCCTTCTCGGCCTCCCGCTCCTCCTTGCCGCGCCGGATGACCTCCCTGAAGGAGCGCATCCGGAAGATGAAGAACATCGAGAGGAAGCCGATGCCGAAGGTGAAGGCGCCGATCGCCACCTGCTGGCCCACCGAGTAGGCGGCGACCGTCGACCCCGAGGCGGAGTCGGCGAACACCTTCGCCAGCAGGGCCTGCTGCACTCCCGCCCCCTGCGGCGTGAAGGGCACGAGCGCGGACACCGCGTTCACGCCGAGCACCAGCAGCACGTTGGTCACCGAGCCGCCGACGCCGAAGGCCTCGAGCAGGAACCAGAACGCGGTGAAGCGAAAGCCCCAGCCCGCCAGCTGCACGAGCCACACCTCGCGGATGTAGCGCTCGCGGTCGCGCACGATCGTGAGGCCCTGGCGCACGCGCTCCCAGAAGCGCTTGACCCGCGCGGAGAGAATCCCGAACGCGGTGACGAAGGCGACGGCCAGGAAGGTGACCAGGAAGAGCGTGAACTCGGGGTGCTGGGCGAAGAAGGAGAGGTCGAAGGCCTCGAGGCTCGCGAAGTCCGGCGGCTTGGGGAAGACGCCCTGCGTGAAGGCGAAGGCCAGCACCGGGATCGCGATCGTGAGGTCGAAGATCAGCTCCACGGCGAAGCTCGAGGCCACCGCGGGGTAGCTCGAGTGCGGCACCGAGTTCTTGGTCAGGAAGAGGCGGACGAGATCGCCGCCGCGGGCCGGCACCACCGCGTTGAAGCCGTAGCCCGCGAAGTAGGCGCCCCAGATGTCGCGGAAGCGGATCGGCTCGTCGGGGTAGGCGGCACGCAGGATGTGCAGCGAGGCCCGCGCGCGCAGCGTCAGGTAGGCGGCGAAGGCGGCAAGCGCCACCAGCAGCGGCAGCAGCTCGATCTCGGCGAGGCTCGTGAAGAACTTGTCGATCGCCTCGAAGAACGAGCGGAACGATTCGCCGAGGGTGGCGGTCACTTGAGCAGCCGCGAGAGGCGGCGGTCCTTCAGCACGCGCCCGCCCGTCTGCTCCTGCGGGCAGTAACACATGACGTAGTCCTTGAAGTGGATCGCCTCGATCGTCGTTCCGCAACGCGGGCACGGCTCGCCGGCGCGGCGGTGGACCTGCAGCGGCATCGGCAGCTTGTCCGGGATCGTCGGGCCGAGGATGTCCTCGTAGTGGTCGAGCGCCCCCTGAAGCGTCGACCCGATGGCCTCGCCCAGGGCCTCGACCTCACCGGGCTCGAGGTCCGACCCCTTGCGGAAGGGCGACAGCTTCGCCGTCCAGAGGATCTCGTCCACCCACGAGCGCCCGATCCCGGAGATCGTGCGCTGGTCGCGCAGCAGCGGGTGCAGGTGGCGCGGCTGGTCGAGCAGCTCCGGCAGATTCTCGGGCACGGGCAGGGCCTCGGGCCCGAGCGTGGCGACGCTCTCGTCGGCGCCGATCTCGTCCTTGGGCAGCAGCTTGGCCCAGGCCCGCTGCTGGGTGCCGAACTCGCGCAGGCGCAGCTCGCGGCCGTCGTCGAGGCGCAGCAGGAGGCGCGAGGCCTTGTCGCGCAGCGAGGCGCGCGTGTCGAACAGCTGCAGCCGCCCGGCGGACATCAGGTGGATGAGGAGCGCCAGGTCCCCGAGCTCGACGGTGAGCATCTTGCCCACCCGGCCGACGCGGTCGACCGTCCGGCCCGCGAGCGCGTCGAGAGGCGGGTCGAAGGTCTTCATCGTGACCATGCCGGGAGCGAGCGCGGACTCCACGCGCGCACCGGCGGCCGCCGCCGTCAGCCGGCGGGCCGCCATCTCCACCTCTGGCAGCTCGGGCACAGGCCTGAGGCTACGATGGTCGGCCCTGTGAAGAGGCTGATCACAGCAACGGTCGCGCTGACGGCGCTCGCCGTTCCCTCGGCCGCGGGCGCGGCGCCCGCCACGCGCGACGCCACGGTGCGCTCCTTCGACGGCACGGGGATCGTCACGCACTTCTTCCCCGCCGACGGGCGCAAGCGGCCGACGGTGCTGCTGGGCCACGGCTACGGCATGCGCGGCGAGACCAACCGCAACGGCGGCTCGGAGGAGCTGTTCGGCATGGTGGGCGTCAAGCCGCTGGTCGACGCCGGCTACAACGTGCTGACCTGGGACGCGCG
>CAWEOW010000006.1:0-198791 GCA_963810745.1 uncultured Thermoleophilaceae bacterium | reverse complement strand
GGCCCAGGCGCAGGCCAAGGCCAGCGACCTCGGCGAGCAGGCCAAGCAGAACCAGAGCCAGGTCGCGGCGGCAGCCGGCGGCATCGCCGCCGGAGCTGCTCCTGCTCTTCCTGCTGCGGCGGAGGCGGTCGTGAGGTTCCTCTACGCGCCTTTCGGGATCCTGTTCGGCGTCCTGGGCGGACTGCTGGGCGGCGTGATCTTCAAGCAGATCTGGAAGCGCGTCGCGGACGAGGAGGACGCGCCCGACGCCACCGACTCCGAGTACGGCTGGGGCGAGGTGCTCCCCGCAGCCGCGTTGCAGGGAGCGATCTTCGCGCTGGTCAAGGCCGCGGTGGACCGCGGCGGCGCCACCGGCTTCAAGAAGCTGACCGGCATCTGGCCGGGGGACTGACCATGGCCGACAAGAACGACCTTCGCCGCAGCGAGCGGGAGACCATCGAGGCCAAGGAGCGCGGAGGCGCTCCGGCCGAGCGCACACCCGACAGCCCCACCGAGCTGTCCGGCACCTCCAAGAAGGAGACGTTCAAGCGCACCTTCAAGGAGTTCATCGGCGAACGAAGGCACCGACAAGGCGGCCGCGCTCACCTACTACGGCATCCAGGCGCTGTTCCCGGCGCTGATCGCGCTGGTCTCCGTGCTGGGCATCATCGGCCCGTCGGCGACCCAGCCGCTGATCGACAACCTCAAGTCGGCGCCGATCCCGGGACCGGCGCAGGACATCCTCACCGGCACGCTGACCAACCTGGGCAAGAGCCAGGGCGCCGCGGGCCTGACCTTCATCATCGGCCTGCTCCTGGCGCTCAACTCGGCGTCCAGCTACATCTCGGCCTTCTCACGCGCGTCGAACGCGATCTACGAGGTCGAGGAGGGGCGCCCGGTCTGGAAGCTCAAGCCGGCGCAGATCGGCACGACGCTCGTCCTGATCGTGCTGCTGGTGATCGTGATCGTGGGCATCGCCGTCACGGGCCCCATCACCGAGAAGGTCGGGAACCTGATCGGGGCGGGCAGCAGCTTCGCCACGGTCTTCGACATCGCGAAGATCCCGATCCTGCTGCTGGTGGTCGCGTTCATGATCGCGTTCCTCTACTGGGCGGCGCCGAACGTCAAGCAGCCCGGGTTCAAGTTCTTCAGCCCGGGCGGGTTGTTCGCCCTGGTGGTGTGGATCCTGGCGTCGGCGCTGTTCGCGCTCTACGTCGCGACCGCGGCCAACTACAACAAGACCTACGGCCCGCTGGGCGGCATCATCGTCTTCCTGATCTGGCTGTGGATCACCAACATCGCGATCGTGCTCGGAGCGCAGTTCAACGCCGAGCTCCAGCGAAGCCAGCAGATCGAGGGCGGTCACGCGGCCCCGCTCGACTCGCCCTTCCTGGAGCCGCGCGACGTGAGCAAGATCGAGAAGTAGCCTGCTCGCCTCGCTCTGGCACCAGACGGCCGCGCAGACCGAGCGGCCGCGGCTCGAGAGCGACCTGACCGTCGACGTGGCGGTGGTCGGCGGCGGCATCGTCGGCCTGACCACCGCGCTGCAGGCGGCGCAGGGGGGAGCCTCCGTCGCGCTGCTGGAGGCCCGCCGGCTCGGCTCGGGCGCCAGCGGCCTCAACACGGCCAAGCTCTCCTCGCTGCACGGTCTCACCTACGCGCAGCTGATCTCCACGCAGGGCGAGGAGCTCGCGGGCCTCTACGGCGAGGCCAACCAGCGCGGCATCGAGCGGGTGGCCACGCTCGCCGAGGAGCTGGACATCGACTGCGAGCTGCGGCGCAAGCCGCACATCGTCTACGCCGAGGACCCCGACCACCGCCAGGACCTCGAGGACGAGGTGGCCGCGGCCAAGCGCCTGGGGCTGCCCGCGTCGTTCGAGCGCGACACCGACCTCCCCTTCGGCGTGGCGGGCGCGGTCGCGTTCGCCGACCAGGCCGAGTTCCACCCGCTGCGCTACCTGGAGGGGATCGCCGCGGCGGCCGAGGACCTCGGCGTCGCCATCCACGAGGGCTCACGCGTGGAGGGCGTGGACTTCGGCGACCCGGCGCGGGTGCGCACCCTGCACGGGCCGGCGGTGACCGCGCGCCACGTTGTCCTCGCCTCCCACATGCCTTTCCTCACCCGCGGCCTGTACTGGGCCCGCGCCCACCCCGAGCGCTCCTACGTGGTGGCGGGCCTGGTCCCCGAGGGGCCGGCGGCGATGTACCTGTCGACCGAGTCGCCCACCCACTCCATCCGCGTCCACGAGACGGGCGGCGAGCGCTGGCTGCTGGTGGGCGGCGAGGGCCACAAGACGGGGCAGGGCGACGGGCGCACCAGCTACGAGCGACTCGAGAGCTGGGCGCAGGAGCGCTTCGGGCTCGAGAACGTGGAGCTGCACTGGGCCAGCGAGGACCACATCTCGGCCGACGGCGTCCCGTTCGTGGGCCCGGTCGACCCCGCTACCGACAACGTCTGGGTGGCCACGGCCTTCCGCAAGTGGGGGCTGGCCATGGGCACCGCCGCCGCCGAGGTGCTCACCGCCGGGGTGATGGGCACCGAGCACCGCTGGGCGCGCCTGTTCGACACCGGCCGCCTGCGCCCGCGGGCCGCCGCCGTGGACTTCGTCAAGGAGAACGCGAACGTGGGCATGCGCTTCTTCTCCGACCGGCTCCTCAAGCGCGCCAGCGAGGACGACATCCCGCCCGGCGAGGGCCGGGTGGTGGGCTCAGGGCTCGGCCAGAAGGCCGTCTACCGCGACGAGGACGGCGCCCTGCACCGCATGTCGGCGCGCTGCACGCACCTCGGCTGCATCGTGAACTGGAACCAGGGCGACCGGACCTGGGACTGCCCGTGCCACGGCGGGCGCTTCACCCCTCGCGGCGAGGTCCTCGAGGGCCCGCCGGTGCACGACCTGGGCGACGCCTAGGCGGCGGCGCGCGCAGCCGCGGCGGGGCTGCGCTCGGTGTTCTCGACGATCGCGTCCACGACCTGCGTCGTAGACGGCCGGCGGAAGGTCGTGAGCCATGTCGGCGATCTCCACCATGCGCGCGCCGGGGATCGCCTTGGCGGTGGCGTGGCCGGCGCGGGTGGGGACGAGCGGGTCGTCGGAGCCGTGGATCACGACGGTCGGGACGTCGAGGCTGCTTGAGCTGCTCCGTGCGGTCGCCCGAAGCCGAGATGGCGACGAGCTGGCGCAGCATCCCCACCGGGTAGTGGCAGCGGTCGAAGGCCGCGCCCGCGATGCCGCGCGTCCGCTCCTCGTCGAGGTACTTGCGCGAGCCGATCACCTTCTGGACGCCGATGGCGAAGTCGAGGTAGGCCTCGCGCTCCTCGGGCGCCTTCTTCAGCAGCAGCGCCAACGCGCGCATGCGCGGCAGCCCACCCGGCGGTTGCCGGTGGTGGACATCATCGAGGCCAGCGACAGCACGCGCTCGGGGTGCTTGATCGCCAGCGACTGGGCGATCATCCCGCCCATCGAGATGCCCACGACGTGCGCCGCGGGGATCTCCAACCGGTCCAGGAGCGAGGCCGCGTCGTCGGCCATGTCCCACAGCGTGTACGAGGCCGAGCCGGTGAAGCCCGCGAAGGCCGCCATCGGGTTGGGCTTGGGCCCGCCGCGGATCTTGGTCGACAGCCCGACGTCGCGGTTGTCGTAGCGGATGACGTAGAAGCCGCGGTCGGCGAGCCGTTGGCAGAACTCCGGGTCCCAGTGGATGAGCTGGAAGCCCAGGCCCATCACCAGCAGCAGCGGGGGGTCCGAGGGGTCGCCGAACGTGTCGTATTCGAGGTGGATCACGGAGAGGGGGCCAACGGTACCGTTCGCAGCGCCTCATGATGCGCCGCGCCGCTCTGCTGTGCCTCGTCCTCTCGCTCCTCGCGGTTCCCGCCGCGCAGGCCCGCGTGGAGCGCACCGGGCGCTACCTGGTGACCTTCGACAGCAAGCGCACCGCGCAGTCGCGCGGCCTGCTCGGGGACGTCCTGGCCGACGCCGGGGCCCGGCGCGCCGGCGCGGGCGTGCCGGAGCTGGGGGTGGCCACCGTCAGGGGCTCGGCCCAGGCGATCGCGGCCCTGCGCCGCGACCCCGCCGTGAAGAGCGTCTCGGTGGAGTACAAGCGCGAGTTCCGGCGCACGCCCAACGATCCCGGCTTCGGCGGTCAGGAGCCCGAGACGCCGGGCGGCACGCCGCGCCAGTGGTGGCTGCACCGCGAGGCGTTCCCGTCGGCCTGGGACGTGACCACCGGCCAGGGCGCGATGGTCGGGATCATCGACTCGGGCATAGACGGCGGGCATCCGGAGCTGGGCGGCAAGATCGCCTCCAGCCGCCGAGCTGGGGACCGCGTCCGGGGCCCGGAGCGACCAGGACGGGCACGGCACCCACGTCAGCGGCCTGGCCTGCGCGAACACCGGCGACGGGCGCGGCGTGGCCGGCGCCGGGTGGGGCTGTCGCATCGTGATGGTCAAGGCGCCGCTGCTGCGCGACGAGGACATCGCCGACGGCATCCGCATCGCCACCGACCGCGGTGCGAAGGCGATCAACATGAGCTTCGGCGGGGGCCCGGGGACGGCGATCCTCAGCCAGGCGGTGGACTACGCGCTCAACCGGGGCGTGGTGCTGGTGGCCGCGGCTTCGAACAACCCCGACACCGAGCAGGGCGCCCCGGCCTCCGAGCTCCAGCCGGGCGACGCGCCGGACATCAACGCCGGCCGCGGCCTGGTGGTCACCGGCGCCGACTTCAGCGACGGCAACGCGGCGACCGGCCAAGGGCCCGCAGATCTCGGTTGCCGCCTACGGCTTCTACGACGGCATACCGCCGCTGGTCGGGCCCGTCGGCCTGCTGTCGACCTACCCGGGCAACTCGACGCCTCGCGAGGCGGGCATCCCGCTGGTGGACCCGCCCTGCGAGTGCCGCACGAGCATCAACGGCGACTCGCGCTACGCGCGGCTGGAGGGCACGTCCATGGCGGCGCCGCAGGTGACCGCGCTCGCCGCGATGCTCGCCGCCCTCAACCCCTCGCTCAGCGCCCGCGAGCGGATCCGGATCATCAAGGCCACCGCACGCCACCGCGGTCGCTGGGAGCCGCGCCTGGGCTTCGGGATCATCGACGCCGGCCGCGCCGTGGACGCTGCTCGCCGTGTGGACCGCAGGGCCCCCGAGTCGCGCCTGCGCGCCGCCCGCCGCGCCCGCCTGCGCGGCAAGCGCCGCGTTCGGGTCCGGCTTCGCTGGCGGGGCAAGGACCTGGCCGGCCGCAGCGGCCTGATCGCCTCGGGAGTGCGCTCCTACGACGTCTACCTCAAGGGTCGGCGCGGCCGCTACCGGCGCATCAAGCGCGGCACCCGCCGCCGCACGCTCGTGGTCCGGCTGCGGCGCGGGCGCTACCGCCTCTACACGCGGGCGCGTGACCGGGCCGGCAACGTCGAGCGCACGCCCCGCCGCGCCGACGCCCGCATCGTAGTCCGCCGCTAGCCGGTCTTGGCGCGGCCGCCCGGCTTCTTGCCGGCGGCGCTCGCGGCCTCGAGCAGCTCCGCGAGCGAGTCCTCGAGGTGGCGGGCGAAGCTCTCGACGTCGGGCATCGCGTCGTAGTCGGCCAGCAGCCCGAAGTCGACCTTGCCGTTGTAGCTCATGATCGCTACCGCCAGCGCATGGTCCTCGGGCAGGAAGGCGACCGGCACGATCTCCTCCATCTCCCGCCCCAGCAGGTAGAGCGGGAACTGCGGCCCCGGCACGTTGGTCACGATCAGGTTGAACAGCCGCGTCGAGAAGTTCAGGCGCGAGGCCTGGGCGAGGATGGTGGGCGGGGCGAAGTCCTGCAGGCCGGCGATCACCTCGGCGCCCAGTGCCTGCTTGGACTCCTTGAGGCCCTCCATCTCACCGCGCACGATCTGCAGGCGCTCGACGGGATCCTCGGCGTAGACGGGCAGCGGCCCCCGCATCGCGGCGATGCGGTTGCCCAGCTGGCCGTGCTCGTCCTCGCCCCGGATGGAGACCGGCACCAGCGCGCGCAGCTCCAGGCCCTCCGTGCGCACGCCGCGCTCGCGCAGCCAGCGGCCCACCGCTCCCGGACACGATCGCCAGCACCACGTCGTTGACCGTGCCGCCGAGCGAGTTCTTGATCGCCTTGAGCTTCGCGAGGTCGGACTGCACCCAGAACAGCCGGCGGTGGGGGCCGATCTTCTGGTTGAGCGGCACGTCGGGCGCCGGATTCAGGCCGGCCCAGAGCACCTCGCCGACGCCCTCGGCCGCCTCGCGGACCTCGCCCACGGCCCGGCCCGGGTTCGACAGGGCGCCCACCGCCTGGCCGGCCAGGTCGGCCGGCGTGCGCAGCAGTCCCTTGACCCCCTCGGCCACCAGCTCGGCCTCCGAGGGCTCGGGCTCCGGGGTCCAGTCCTCGCCGGCTCCGTCGATCTCCTGCGGCACCGGCCCGATGTCGAACAGCACGGCGGAGAGGTCCACGCCGCTCACGCCGTCCACCAGCGCGTGGTGGGTCTTGGAGATCAGCGCGAACTTGCCGGACTCGAGGCCCTGGACCAGCCACATCTCCCACAGCGGCTTGGAGCGGTCCAGGCGCTGGGAGAAGATCCGCCCGACCAGCCCGCGCAGCTGCTCCTCCGTGCCGGGGGCGGGCAGGGCGGTGTGGCGCACGTGGTAGTCGATGTTGAACTGCGGGTCGTCGACCCAGAAGGGCCGGCCCATCTCGAAGCGCGGGAAGGCGAGCTTCTGCCGGTAGCGCGGCACGAGCCCCAGCCGCGACTCGAGGTGCTCGACGAAGTCCTCGCGCGATGGGGGCGGGCCCTCGAAGACCACGAGCGCTCCCACGTGCATGTGGGAGGACTGGCGCTCCTGTGCCAGGAACGAGGCGTCGATGGCGCTGAGACGGTCCTTGTGCCCCTGGTTGGCCACCGCGTTGGCCAGACTACCCCGCGTGCGGCTGCTGTACGTGGTGCTCGGCATTCAACTGTTCCTCGGGGCGACGTTCGCCGTGCTCGCCGCCACGGGGAATATCCCGTTCACCTCCGACGAGCCCGAGCGGCGCGTCGTGCGCACGGACCGCTTCGACTCGCGCGCGGCCTACGACCTGCTGCGCGAGCAGGTGGAGCTGGGACCGCGCCCGACGGGGTCGCGCGCCTCGCGCGAGCTGAGCGACCGGCTGCGCCGCCGGCTGCCCCAGGGGGTGTTCGCGCGGGCGCCGGGCGGCGTGCGCAACATCGTGGGCGAGGTGCCGGGCCGCGACCCGAGCCGCAAGGTGATCGTGGGCGCGCACTACGACACCAAGGACGCGCCGGGCTTCGTGGGGGCCAACGACGGCGCCTCGGGCACCGCGGTGGCCGTGGAGGTGGCGCGCTCGCTCAAGCCGCGCCAGCTGCGGCCCACCGTCGTGTTCATCCTGTTCGACGGCGAGGAGAGCCCGCGCGGGACGCCCGACTCCGAGTTCGAGCAGAAGGGGCTGAGGGGATCGAAGGCGATCGCGCCCGGCTTCAAGGACGCCGAGGCGATGATCCTGCTCGACTTCGTCGGCGACCGCGACCTGAGCACCCCGCGCGAGGCCAACTCCGACGAGGCGCTGTGGGCCAAGCTGCGCGCCGCGGCGCAACGCACCGGCAACGGGGCGGCTTTCCCGGCCGCCACCGCGGGGGCCGTCAGCGACGATCACCTGCCCTTCATCGAGCGGGGCGTCCCCAGCATCGACCTGATCGATTTCGACTTCCCGTGCTGGCACAAGCGCTGCGACGACCTGAGCGCGATCTCCGAGCGCAGCCTCGACGTGACGGGGGAGACGGTCCTGCAGCTGCTCCGCGAGCTCTAGGCGTCCAACGTCTGTCCAGATGGGGTTTAGAACGCTGGCGGGCCAGGAGCGGGCGCCGATAAGACTGCGATGACCGAGCTCGAGATACAGAGTCGAGTCGAGGCGCTCAGGGAAGACGCGCTGACCATCGCCCGGGAGCTGAGCCATCGCGCCGCGCGTCCGGGGATGGGCTACAGGGAGACACTGGCGGCCGAGCAGATGCAGGGAGTCGCCAATTCGCTCGGGAACGTCGAGCGCAGCGTGGTCACCCTCGCTTCCGGGCGCACGACCGAAGCCGCCTGAGCCCAGACGCGGCCGGGGCACGGGCACTACCCTGAAGGGAGATGCCCTCCGCCCCTGAGAAGCTCTATCTGGCCGCCCCCCGCGGCTACTGCGCCGGCGTGGACCGAGCGGTCCAGACCGTCGAGCGCGCGCTCGAGATCTACGGCCCGCCCGTGTACGTTCGCAAGGAGATCGTGCACAACAAGCACGTGGTCGAGCAGCTCAAGGAGCGCGGCGCGATCTTCGTCGACCAGGAGACCGAGGTCCCCGAGAGCGAGACCGTCGTCTTCTCCGCCCACGGCGTGGCTCCCAGCGTGCACGCCAACGCCGCGGCCCGCCAGCTGCACACCATCGACGCCACCTGCCCGCTGGTTACCAAGGTGCACGTGGAGGCCAAGAAGTTCGCCGCCGATGGCTACACGATCGTCCTCATCGGCCACGCGGGCCACGAGGAGGTCGAGGGGACGATGGGCGAGGCCCCGGCCAGCATGGTCCTCATCGAGACCGAAGAGGACGTGGAGACGCTGGAGGTCGAGGACCCCGACCGCGTCGCCTACCTCACCCAGACCACGCTCTCGGTCGACGAGACCGACCGCATCATCCGCAAGCTGCGCGAGCGCTTCCCCAACGTGACGGGGCCCAAGTCCGATGACATCTGTTACGCCACCACCAACCGCCAGGCGGCCGTGCGGCAGATGGCGCGCGACTGCGACCTGGTGCTGGTGATCGGGTCACGGAACTCCTCGAACTCCAACCGCCTCGTGGAGGTCGCGCGCGACTTCGGCGCCGACTCCTACCTGATCGACAACCAGTCGCAGGTCCAGGAGGAGTGGCTGGAGGGCAAGAAGGTGGTGGGGATCTCCTCCGGCGCCAGCGCCCCCGAGGAGCTGGTTCAGTCGCTGGTGGACTTCTTCCGCGAGCGCGGCACCGAGGACGTCTCGGAGTACGAGGTGGTCCAGGAGGACGTCCGCTTCATGCTTCCGAAGGAGATCCGCAAGGCTATGGCGGCGTCGGCGTGAACTGCACCCCGTGCAGCCGCACGCCCGGATCGTCCGCCACCACCCGCCCGTCGCTCACCTCGTAGAGCCCGGGGTCGCGGTCGGCGCCCGAGAGCACGGCCCAGGCCGAGCCCCCTGAGTAGCTGAACTCCGCGGCCGCGCCGGCGTCCTCGGCCTCCAGGTAGTCCTCGCCCGGCAGCCAGTCGCGCACCAGAGTCAGGCGCTCCGAGTCGGCGGGCAGCGCGATGTCGGCGGTCTGGGGCTCGAGCAGCACGCCCTCGGCGTCCTCCGGCTCGCACCGGCTCCACCGGCGGCGGGGCCTCGAAGTCGTCGTCCAGCTCGGAGAGCACCTCGCCGATGGCCGTCTCGCAGTCGAGGTAGTCCCCCTCGCCGTAGTGCACGTAGCGCAGCACCCCGCGGCGGTCGAACAGGTAGCGGCCCGGCCAGCCGCGGTTGCCGTACAGGCGCCACACCGAGAAGGCGGGGTCGAGCAGCACGGCGTACTCGATGCCCAGCCGCTCCACGGCGCGGGCCACGGTCTCGTTGTCGCGCCCGAACGAGTAGCCCGGGCAGTGGACGCCGATGACCCGCAGGCCCGCCTCGTGGTAGCGCTCGTGCCAGGCCTGGAGGTAGGGCAGCGTGCGCAGGGAGTTGATGCGCGCGAAGTCCCAGAACTCCACCAGGGCCGCGCTTCGCCCCATCAGCCGGTCCATCCGCAGGAAGGCCACGTTCAGCCAGTCCATGCGGGGCGGAAACTCGGGGGCGTGCAGCTCGTCTTCGCGGGGCGGTCTCACGGGAGCGCATAGGATGGCGATCCTGGCCCTCCGACAAAGGATCAACGTGGATTTCTTCGCCCGCCTCGACGCCGTTCGCGACCGCTGGGACGTGCTTCAGCACCCCTTCTACAAGCGCTGGAGCGACGGTGAGCTCGAGCCCGCGGAGCTCGGCTTCTACGCCGGCGAGTACCGCCACGCGGTGGTCGCCCTGGCCGACGCCACCCGCTCGGCCGCCCGCGCCGCCGAGCCCGCCATCAAGGCCGAGCTCGAGCAGCACGCAGCCGAGGAGGCCGCCCACATCGAGCTGTGGGACACCTTCGGCGAGGCCGTGGGCTTCGAGCCCGGCGCCGAGCCGCGGCCCGAGACCCGCGAGTGCGTCGAGGGCTGGACGGCGGGGGAGACCGCCCTGGACCATCTCGTCGCCACCTACGCGATCGAGGCGGCCCAGCCGGCGATCTCGAAGACCAAGCTCGAGGGCCTGGTGCGCCACTACGGCCTGGAGGAGGGCCCGGCCACCGAGTACTTCTCGCTGCACTGCGAGCGCGACGTCGAGCACGCCGAGCACTCGCGCCGGCTGATCGAGGAGCGCCTCGAGGGCGCCGACGCCGACCATCTGCTCGAGATCGCCGAGACCGCCCTGAAGGGCAACTGGCGCCTGCTCGACGGCGTGGAGGACGCCCGCTCATAGCGAGGAGCGCAGGCCGGGCGCTGGCCGGCCGAGCACCGCACGCTCTGTCCTAATAGATCAGCGCCCGGGTCAGCTCGGGCGAGACGAACAGCTCGACCACCCCGCACACGAGCAGGATGGGGACGGCGATGGCCGTCGTCACGAAGGTGGCGGCCAGCAGCTCGTGCCAGTTGCCCTTGCGGCTGGCGATCGTCCAGGCGGCCAGGGGCAGGAACAGCGCGGTCAGCTCCGGGATGGCGTGGGGGAGCAGCCCAACGAGCATCACGCCCGGCGTCGTGCCGAGCTGCTCGGCCATGCTGGCCGCCGTGCCGCCGAGCACGTAGGCCTGGGTGCAGAGCGAGAAGGCGGTCGCGCCGACCACGAAGCCGATCGCGAGCGGCCCGGCCTTCTCATGGATCCAGCGCGAAAAGCCGGTGCGCCGGGAGGCGGACAGCGGCAGCGAGCTGCCCGCCATGAAGCCCGCCACGCAGGCCAGCGCGTGCAGGGCCAGCACGAGGCCGTTGCGGATCATGATGTGGACGTAGTCGCCGACGTCGGCCGGGCCGGTCAGCCCGGGCACGATGTACTGGGTGCCGTCGGGCGTCGAGAGGAGGGCGACCCCGTAGACCGAGGCGAGCAGGCTGAGCGCCACCGCGAAGCTGAGCAGCGCCCACGGGCCCACGGCGGCCAGCGGCGCCCTGCTCCAGCGCGCAAGGGTCAGCTTCGTGTCCCTCATCCCCTGCACGAGGACGAGGTCGTTCACGTTGACCTTCACGCTCATCCCCCCTGCAATCGGCAGGAGGGGCCCTGCACCTGAGCTACTGCGTGGCGGGGACCGGCTCGGTCTCGCCCTCGGCCGACGCCCCGTTGCCGGAGCCGGAGGCCTCCGCGGCGCGCTCCTCGGCCTGGTCGGGCTGCTCGGCGATCATCGGGCCGTCGCCCGACGGGTCGAGGATGTCCTCCTCCAGCCACGAGTAGCGGCCGTCCAGCAGCTTCAGGGCCGAGTCGTAGTTCTCGGCGTCGTCGTTGGCCCACAGGGCGCTGAACAGCACCTCGCAGCGCCGCCGCGACTGGCGGCAGAACAGGTCCGCGAGCTCATCGGCCTGCTGGCCGCGCTCGGGCTGCTCCTGCTTGATGGTGTTCGCGTAGACCACCGCCGAGGCGATGGCGAACAGCTCGGCGCCGATGTCGACCAGGCGGCCGAGGTAGCCCTGCTTCTTCTCGAGCTTGGCCTGCCAGCGCGTCATCCCGTAGAAGGTGGAGCGCGCCAGCTTGCGCGAGCTGCGCTCGCAGTAGCGCAGGTGCTTGGCCAGGTCGCCGAACTCGGAGTACGAGCTGGGCGACTGCCCCTTGCCCGCTGCCAGCCCGGCCAGCCACTTGGGATAGAAGGCGGCGGCCTCCTTGGCGGCCTTGGCCTTGTCCTTGAAGTCGACGTCGGGCTCGAGGATGTCGCCGGCCACCGCGAGGTGGGTGTCGACGGCCTCGCGCGCGATGAGCAGGTGCATGATCTCGGTGGAGCCCTCGAAGATGCGGTTGATGCGCATGTCGCGCATCACCTGCTCGACGGGCACGGCGCGCTCGCCGCGGTTCTCCAGCGACTCGGCGGTCTCGTAGCCGCGGCCACCGCGCACCTGCATCAGCTCGTCGGTGACCTGCCAGCCGAGCTCGGACGCCAGCAGCTTGCCCAGCGCGGCCTCGATGCGGATGTCGGCGCTCTTGTCGTCGGCGAGGCGGCTGGAGACGTCCAGCATGGCCTCGAGGCCGAAGGCGGTGCCGGCCATGAACGACAGCTTCTCGGCCACGGCCTCGTGCTTGCCGACCGGCTGGCCCCACTGCACGCGCTCGGCGGCGAACTCGCGGGCGACCTTGGTGGCCCACTTGGACACGCCGACGCAGATCGCCGGCAGCGCGAGACGGCCGGTGTTCAGCGTGGTCAGGGCGATCTTGAGGCCCTGGCCCTCCTTGCCGATCAGGTTCTCCTTCGGCACGAAGACGTCCTTGAGCAGCGTCTGCGAGTTCTCGATGCCGCGCAGGCCCATGAACTGGTTGCGCGCCTCGATCGTGATGCCGTCGGTGTTGTAGTCGAGCACGAAGGCGCTGATGCCGCCCTTGCTGTTCTCCGTCTTGGGCACCTTCGCCATGACCACGACGATGTCGGCGATCGCGCCGTTGGTGGCCCACAGCTTGCGGCCGTTGAGCAGGTAGCCCGAGCCGTCCTCGGTGGGGGTGGCGGTGGAGCCGAGGCGGGCGGGGTCCGAGCCGACGTCGGGCTCGGTGAGCAGGAAGGCGGAGACGTGGTCCTTGGAGACCTTGGGCAGCCACTCCTGCTTCTGCTCCTCGGAGCCGAAGAGCATCAGCGGCTCGGCGACGCCGATCGACTGATGGGCGGACAGCAGGGTCGAGAGGGAGGAGTGCCACGAGCCGACGAGCATCAGCGCGCGGTTGTAGTAGACCTGCGACAGGCCGAGGCCGCCGTACTTCTCGGGCACCTTCATGCCGAGCGCGCCGAGGTCCTTGAAGCCCTGGAGCACCTCGTCGCTGAGCTTGGCCTCGCGCTCGAGCTCGCGCGGGTCGACCTTGTCGACGAGGAACTGCTTGACGTCGGCGAGGAACTTCTCGCCCTTGTCCACGGCGGCCGGATCGAGCTTCGGCTGCGGGTGGATGAGGTCGAGCTGGAAGTTGCCCATGAAGAGCTCCTTGCCGAAGCTCGGTAGCTTCCACTCTTGCTCGCGCGCGCTCTCAGCGACGTCGCGTGCTTCTTTCTCGCTTACCTGGCTAGCCATTCACATCCCTTTTGTCTCTAATGCCCGATCTGAACCAAAAGACGATATTCGTGTCCGGAGCCAGCCGGGGCATCGGGCTGGCCATAGCCCTCCGCGCTGCGAAGGACGGCGCAAACGTGGCGCTGATCGCCAAGACCGCGGACCCGCATCCGAAGCTGGAGGGCACCGTCTACACGGCCGCCGAGCAGATCGAGGAGGCCGGCGGGCAGGCGCTTCCGATCGTCGGCGACATCCGCAACGAGGAAGAGGTCGAGGCCGCGGTCGAGCAGACCGTGGACCGCTTCGGCGGCATCGACATCGCGATCAACAACGCGAGCGCGATCAACCTCGCGGGCACCGAGGCGCTGGAGATGAAGCGCTACGACCTGATGCAGGACATCAACACGCGCGGGACCTTCGTGGTCTCCAAGCACTGCGTGCCGCACCTGCGCCAGGCCGAGAACCCTCACGTGCTGACGCTCTCGCCGCCGCTGTCGCTCGACCCCAAGTGGGCCAAGAGCCACGTGGGCTACACGCTCGCGAAGTACGGCATGTCGCTGTGCACGCTCGGCATGGCCGAGGAGTTCCGCGACGACGGCATCGCGTTCAACTCGCTCTGGCCGCGGACGCTGGTGGCCACCGCCGCGGTGCAGAACCTGCTGGGCGGCGACGAGGCCATGGCCAAGTCGCGCAAGCCCGAGGTGGTGTCCGACTCCGCCTACGCGGTCCTCACGCGGCCCTCGCGCGAGTGCACGGGCAACTTCTTCCTCTGCGAGGACGTGCTGGCCGAGGAGGGGGTCACCGACCTCGAGCAGTACTCCTACGTCGAGAACGCCGACCTGCAGACGGACCTCTTCGTCGAAGAGTGAAGGCGATCCAGGTCAAGGAGTTCGGCGGGCCCGAGGTCCTCGAGCTGCGCGAGGTCGAGGACCCTGAGGTTCCCCAGGGCGCCGAGCTGGTGGAGGTGAGCGCGGCGGGGATCAACTACGCCGACACCCACCAGGCCGAGAACTCCTACCTCGCCGAGGCGACGCTGCCCCTGGTGCCCGGCGGCGAGGTGGTCGGCACGCTGGCCGACAAGCGGCGCGTGGTGGCGCTTGGTCCCCGGCGGCGGCTACGCCGAGCGCTGCGTCGCCTACCCGGGAGCCTTCTGGCCGGTGCCCGACGGCGTGAACGACGCGCAGGCGCTGGCGCTGGTCCTCCAGGGCGCGACCGCCTGGCACCTGCTGCGCACGAGCGCGCAGCTGCGCGAGGGCGAGACCGTGGTCGTGCACGCGGCGGCCGGCGGCGTCGGCACGCTGGCCATCCAGCTCGCCAAGCACTTCGGCGCCGGACGCGTGATCGGCGTCGCCTCCACCGAGGAGAAGCGCTCGCTGGCGTCGGATCTCGGGGCCGACGCCGTCGTGGACTCCGGTGGCGAGGACCTCGCCTCCGCCCTGCGCGACGCCAACGACGGCGACCGCGTCGACGTGATCCTGGAGATGACCGGCGGCGACGTCTTCGCGCAGTCGCTGCGCGCGCTGGCGCCGTTCGGCCGGCTGGTGCACTTCGGCCAGGCCGCCCGCGGCGGGACGCCCGCGGTGGACCCCGGCGAGCTCATGGGCCGCTCCCAGGGCGTGCTGGGCTTCTGGCTCGTGCACGTGATGCGCAAGCCCGACCTGATGAGCCACGCGATGGAGGACCTGTTCGCGATGGTCGAGCGGGGCGACCTCGAGGTGGTCCTGGGCGGCGAGTACGCGCTTGGGGACGCCCGCCAGGCCCACGAGGACCTGCGGGCCCGCAAGACCACCGGCAAGCTGATCCTGCGCCCGTGAGCTCGCGGCGGCTCGAGGTCAGCTGGGACGACCCGGCTGCGCTCGCGGCCGAGGGCATGAAGCGTCCGCCGCTGGAGTTCCTGCAGGCGATCCGCGACGGCGAGGTGCCGACAGCGCCGATCAGCCGCCTGCTCGGGTTCGACCTCGTCGAGGTGGAGGAGGGCCGCGCGGTCTTCGCCGCCGAGCCCGGCGAGCAGCACTACAACCCGATCGGCGTCGTCCACGCGGGCCTGGCGGCGACGATGCTCGACAGCGCGATGGCCTGCGCCGTCCACTCGGCGCTGCCCGAGGGAAGCGGCTACACGACGCTGGAGACCAAGTTCAACCTGGTCCGCGCGATCTCGGCGGAGACGGGCCGCATCGAGGCGGAGGGCAAGATCGTGAACCTGGGCCGCCGCGTGGGGACCGCCGAGGGCCGCCTGGTCGCGGCCGACAGCGGCAAGCTGCTGGCGCACGGCACGTCGACGTGCTTAGTGGTCCAGCTCCCGTAGCCGCCGGTACTCGTCGGGCGTGACCTCGCGGCCCAGCGGCGAGCTCAGCACGGGATCGCGCTCCAGGTATTCGTTCTCGTTGCGCCGCCACACCGCGATGTAGCGGTGGAAGGGGATCACCGGGTGCAGGTGGTGGACCAGGTGGTAGTTCTGGTACAGCATCAGCGGCGTCAGGAGGCGCTCCAGGCCCACGCGGTTGCGGGTGCTGGGGAAGTGGTCGTTTCGCTCGCGCGACGGCCCCAGGCCGTGGTGAGGCAGCCAGTCGAAGCCCCACGAGCCGCCGAACAGCAGCAGGCCCAGCGCGAACAGGCCGACCGTGGGCCACGGCACGGC
Organism: uncultured Thermoleophilaceae bacterium; assembly: GCA_963810745.1. Lineage (GTDB taxonomy): Bacteria > Actinomycetota > Thermoleophilia > Solirubrobacterales > Thermoleophilaceae > JACCZR01. The sequence continues at coordinate 182,924 of CAWEOW010000006.1, read as the reverse complement.
CGGAACCGGCTCCTCCGGCCGCGGGATCCGCTCGATGCGGTCCGCGGTGGCGCTCACCGGCCCCGGCGGCGGCCCGTCCCGCGCGGGCCGCGCACCTGGTTGAAGAGCCGCTTTGCGGCGACCAGTTTGAGTAGTCGCCGCAGCAACGTCACATGTCCATGCCGCCGTTGACGGCGAACACCTGGCCGGTGATGTAGTCGGATGCGTCGGCGCAGATGAAGTGCACGACGCGCGCAATCTCGTCGGGGCGACCCATCCGCCCCATCGGAATCTGCTTCATGACGCCATCCTTGACCTTGTCGGGCAGGTCGGCGGTCATGTCGGTCTCGATGAAGCCGGGCGCCACGCAGTTGACGGTAAGGCCTGGCCCCATCTCGTGCAGCTTGTCGGACTTGGCCAGCGACTGGCAGGCCTCACGCGCCAGCGTCGTCGTCAGGCCGAACATGCCCGACTTCGACGCGGCGTAGTTGGCCTGGCCCATGTTGCCCATCTGCCCGACGATCGAGGAGATGTTCACGATGCGGCCGCTGCCGCGCTCGATCATGTGCTCCAGCGCCGGCTTGCTCATGTAGAAGGCGCCGGAGAGGTTCACGCGGATGACCTTGTCCCAGTCGTCGGCGGTCATCTTCATGAACGGCATGTCGTTGGTGATGCCGGCGTTGTTGACGAGGATGTCGAGGCGGTCGTGCTCCTCGATCACCTCGCCGACCACGCGCTCGCAGTCCTCCCAGCTGCCGACGTTGCCGCGGTGGATCGAGCCCTCGTGGCCCTCGGCCTTGAACTCCTCCAGGAACTCCTCGGCGGCCTCGGTGTTCGACGTGTAGCCGGACGCGACGATCGCGCCCTGGGAGGCCAGGCTGTGGGCCACGGCGGCGCCTATGCCGCGCGTGCCTCCGGTTACCAGCGCCACGCGGCCCTCGAGCTTGCGGGGTCCCGTCCCCGCGGCGCGGGGTGCGGTCTGCGTGCTGCCTTCCATTGGGGTACTCCTCTCCTCGGGTCCTGCCTAACGGTCTGACCGCGAGTCCAACCACTCCACGATGTCGGGCCAGATCTCCTCCCGCGCCTTCGATCCGGCCATGAGCCCGATGTGACCACCAGGGCGGTCGAAGTGGGTCACGTCCTCGCTCGAGACCAGGTCGAGCAGGGGCCGGGTGCCCGGCGGGGGCGCGATGTGATCGGCGCCGGCCGTCACGACCAGCAGGTTCTGGTCGATCGCGCCCAGGTCGACGCGCTCGCCGCGCAGCGACAGCCGGCCGTCCACCAGCCGGTTCTCCTTGTACATCCACGTGGTCCACTCGCGGAAGGCCCGGCCGGGGAAGGGGGGATTGTCGGCGACCCACTTGGCCATCGGCTGATAGGAGTCGCGCGGGTCCTTTCCCTCGAGCACGCCCTCCCACAGCTGGCGGTAGGTGGTCCAGTAGTTGGTGACCGGCTTCATCATCTTGTTGGCGAAGTCGATGGCCGGCCCGGGCACGGACGGATAGGCGTCGGTCACCCGCTCGGGGTCGAACGACTCGCGGCGGATCCAGCTCGTGTACAGCCCGCCGTCGGTGTCGATGGGGGTCGTCAGCAGCGCGAGGTTGCGGACGGGGGTCTCGGGCTCGAGCGCCGCGTGCATGGCGGTGAGGGTCCCGCCGATGCACCAGCCGAGGATGCTCAGCTCGTCCTGGCCGGACTCGCGCAGCGTCTCGCGAATGCCCCAGGGGAGCGCGTCGCAGACGTAGTACTCGAGTCCCAGGTCGCCGTCCTCCTCGCCGGGCACGCCCCAATCGAGCAGGAACACGTCGTAGCCCTGGTCGAGCAGGTACTCCACGAACGAGTTGCCCTGCTTGAGGTCGAAGATGTCGGGCCGGTTGATCAGCGCGAACACCAGCAGGACCGGAACCGGCTGCGTGCGCTGGTCGCTGCGGTAGCGGTAGAGCGTCGTGGTGCGGTGGGTCCACACCACGTCCTTGGGCGTGACGCCGATCGGAGCGCTGTCCTGAGTCAGCAGGATGTTGAGGAACTCGGTGGCGGCGCGCGGCGCGCGGACCAGCTGTTCGACGGGGTTCACTTCGCCGACTTGGAACGCGACCGGGATCCGTTGGAGGAGCTCTTGGACTTCGAGCCGCTCTTCTCCATCCCGTCGATCTGCGACTGGAGGCGCTCGACCTCCTGCAGCACGCGCTCGAGCTTGTCCTCGGTGCGCGCGAGCTGCTGGCCCAGCCGGACGACGTCCGGCTTGCCCGCGATGCGCAGGTTGCGCACCACCAGGTCGGCCATGTCGAAGCCGATCTTGGTGAGGCCCATGACGTTCTGCGTCGAACGGGCCAGCAACTCGCCGAACGCGTTGCTGTGCACCAGCTGCTCAGCGGCCTCGGCCGTCTGCTTCTCTGCTCCTTCCCCCATACAGAATCGGTACCCGTCCGGGCCTATCCTCAACCCGTGGCCGAAGAGTCCTCCCTGGGGGAGATCATCCGCCGCCAGCGCGAGCTCAACGCGCTGTCGATGCGGCAGTTCTCGCAGATGGTCGGAATCTCGAACCCCTATCTGTCGCAGATCGAGCGGGGCCTGCGCGAGCCCTCGGAGTCGGTCGTGGAGGCGATCGCGCGGTCGCTCGAGATGTCGGCCGACGCGCTCTACGAGCAGGCGGGCTGGGCCGCCGCCGATGAGGACTCCGGCGAGCCCGACGTGATCGAGGCGATTCGCGCGGACACCTCGCTCACCGGCCGCCAGCGCCAGGCGCTGGTGGAGATCTACGAGGCATTCGCCGCGCGCAACGGCAAGCCGGCGCGCAAGCGCCGCCGCCCCGCTAAGGAGCCGGAATAGTCCTGCGCTTGGCGGGCGTGCGCCGGCGGGCGCGCTGCTCGGCGGCGCGCTTCTGAGCGCGGGGCTTCGAGGAGGCCAGCACGTCGGCCAGGATCGGCGGCCAGTGGTCGCGCAGCGCCTCGCGGCCCATGAACAGGCCGAGGTGGCCGCCCGTCGTGGTGCGCATGGCGATGTCGCGCTTGGGGGTCTTCATCACGTCGGCGGCGGCGAAGACCTGCGGCGGCGGCGTGATGTGGTCCGTGGCCCCGGCCAGGAGCTTGAGCGGCATCCGCAGCTGTGACAGGTCGACCTCGCGGCCGCTGATCTCGAGCTCGCCCGAGATCAGCTTGTTGTCGCGGAACAGCTCGCGCACGATCCAGAGGTAGAAGGCGCCCGGGATGTCCTGGGTGTGCTTGAACCAGTCCTCGAAGTCGGCGTAGCGGCGACGGTGCACCGGGTCGTCGATCGCCGCGAGCAGATCGAGCTGCTTCGAGACCTCGTTGTCGGGCTTGATGGCGATGAAGCCGCCGAGGATGTAGTCGCCGGCCATCACGCCGCCGCGCGAGGCCACGAGTGCCTCGTAGAAGCTCATGTCGCCGGTCGAGCACAGAAGGCGGACCCACTCGGCGATCGGGCCCTGGCCGGCGTGGAAGTCGATCGGCGCGCCCGCGAGCGTGAGCGTGTTCACATGCTCGGGGTGCAGGGCGGTGTAGATGGCGGCCAGCCAGCCGCCCTGGCAGTCGCCGATGAGGTTGACCGGGCCGCCGATGTGCTCGATCGAGCGCTCGATGAACGCGATGTAGTCGTCGACGCCGTAGTGCTTGGTGGCCTGGGTGGCGCCGATCCACTCCATGGAGAAGACGCGCTCCAGGCCCGCGGCGCGAATGACCTGCATCTGGCTCTGGTCGGCGCTGAAGTCCACGATCGAGGACGAGTGGCCGGCTTGCGGCGGCAGGACGAGCGTGGGCACCACCTGCTTGCGCGAGCCCTGCGAGAAGTCGCGCAGGGCCGCCACGGGGCAGCTGAGCACCACCTCGTTGGGCGAGGCCCACTCCGGCGCGCGGCGGTCGCTCACCGCGTCCCACCAGCGCAGCATGTCGAGGGGACCGCGGCCCTGCTCCAGGACCCGGGCCCAGCCTTCGGCGGCCGCGAGCGTCGTCTCGATGAATGTGGGTGCCAGGTTCATGTGGGGTAGTCAGGTTAGGTGGCCGAGACGCCGGAAAACGAGCGTGTGGCCGTCGTCACAGGAGCGGCCAGCGGGATCGGCCGCGCCATCGCCGAGCGACTGGAGGCGGACGGGGTGGCGGTGGTCGCGGCGGACCTGTCGCCCGCCGAGGACGGCCCCGGTGAGCCGGTCGCGGCGGACCTGACCACGCGCGAGGGCAACCGCGCGGTGGTGGACGCCGCGCTGGACCGCTTTGGGCGCCTCGACGCGGTGGTGGCCAACGCCGGCTTCCAGCACGTCGCGCCCGTGGCCGAGTTCCCGGAGGACGAATGGGACGGTTTGATCTCCTTGCTGCTGACCAGCCCCTTCCTGCTCGCCAAATACGCCTGGCAGGCATTGGCCGACTCGGGCGACGGGCGCTTCATAGGGATCGCCTCGGCGCACGCCTTGGCGGCGTCGCCCTACAAGGCCGGGTATGTGAGCGCCAAGCACGGTTTGCTGGGGTTGGTCAAGACGCTTGCGCTCGAGGGGGCGGACCAGGGCATCTGCGCCACTGCGGTCTGCCCGGGGTTCGTGCGTACGCCGCTGGTCGAGAGCCAGATCGCCTCTCAGGCCGAGGCGCACGGGATGGAGGAGGAGCGCGTCCTGGAGGACGTGATCCTCGCCCCGCATGCGGTCAAGAGGCTGATCGAGCCGTCGGAGGTGGCGAACGTCGTCGCATTCCTGATGGGGTCGGGCGGGCGGCCCTTCACCGGGGTCCCGGTGACGATGGACCTCGGCTGGACCGCCCGCTGACCTTCCGGAGGGCAGTTACTTGAGCACGCTCCGCGCGGCGGAGGTGTAGGCCGTCGCCAGCTCGCGCGTGAAGTTGGCCTGCGCGTTGGCGATGGTCGAGACCCACTCGACCTGGCTCTGCTCGCCGACCTTGTCCTGGTAGTCGGCGATCGAGTTCAGCGTCTTCTCGTAGAGGTCGAGGTAGACGTTGCCGGCCTTCTTGCTCGACTCGATGATGCGCTCGTTGACCTCGCGGATGCGGTCCGCGGCGGCCTCGGCATTGTCGGCGGCGGTGTTCGGCTTGCTCTTGGTCTGGGTCGCCATGGGGTGCTCCCTCGTTGATCGACTGCAGTGCTGCTAGCAGTTTAGCAACGTACCCAGCTAACGGCTAACGAAACTCGTGCTGTGTCAGAGCCGTCGGAGGCGGCGCGGTGCCGCCTTCGGCTCGCTGCTGCGCAACGCGGACTCGAGCTCCAGGAACTGGTCGGTGTCGATCTCGCCCTTGGCCAGGCGCCGCTCCAGGATCGCGCGCGCAGAGCGCCCGCGCTGGAGGGCGTGGACCACGATCTGCGTCACCCGGATGGTGGCGACGAGGGCGACGATGGCGATCACGACCAGGACCGCTGCGGCTAGCGCATTCAGGTCACCTTCCACGTCAGGGAGAGTAGCCCCTCGCTCAGCTCGAGACGAAGGTGTGGGCCTCGTAGAGCTCGGGCTGCTCCGTCGACGCCCGCCTGCCCGATGAATCGGCCCGAGCGTCTCGCCGAACGTTGCGCGCGCCTCCTCGGATTCCCACACGTCCACGACGCGGAATCCGCTGTCGGCCTGACCCGCAGAGTGGAAGATGATGCCCTCCACCGGCCAGTCCGAGAGCGAGTGCAGGCCCGCCTCCGTCGGTCAGCAGCCGGACTGACCTCCTCGTAGCTGTCCTGCGTCAGGCTCGGACCCTGGTGCACCAGCACGACCGCCATTCCCTGACCTCCCCGTTCGAGTCGGGCGAGCATAAGTCGGCCGGCGCGTCGGCGCTAGTGGGAGGCGAGCACGATCCGGGCGCCCTCGGCGAGCCACGGCTCCAGCAGGGCGTGGGCGCGCTGGGGCTCGCGATGGAACAGCCCGACCCGCACCGCGAGCACCCTGTCGAAGCGCCGGTCGCCCAGGTCGAGGTCCTCGAGGTGGCGGACGAGGAACTCCGCGCGGCCCGCGTCGACGTGCTCGGCGTTGCGCGCGCTCGCGGCCGCGATCATCTTCGACGAGCGGTCGACCGCCGTCAGCTTGCCGCCGTCCAGGCGCTCGCAGATCAGCGTGGCGGCCACGCCGTGACCGCAGCCGATCTCCAGCACGCGGTCGCCCGGCTCGACGCCGAGCTGGTCCACCAGCGGGCCGAGGCGGTCGCTCACTCGCGCATGAAGGACCGCACGCCCTTGTCGGGCGTCCAGACCTCGATCACCAGGTGCTTGCGCGCCTCGTCGAGACCGACGGTCGAGACCTCGCGCAGGTCGAGGCGGAAGGTGTGCGAGCTGTCGCCGGGCTCCGTCGTCTCCTCGGCAACGCCGGCCAGCTTGGCGTCGCCCTCCACACGTCCGGATCGTCGGACCCGCTGTGCAGCGCGAAGCGCGGGTCGCGCTGCAGGTCCCGCGCCTTGACGGCCTTCGTCATCGACCCGATCCACAGGTCGTCGTCGCGCCACTGGGTCTCGGTGCCCGAGATGCGCGGAGAGCCGTCGCTGCGCAGGGTGGCGAGGGTCTTGTGCACGTGGGCATCGAGTCGCTCGCGGACGCGAGCAGCCAGCTCGGGCGCCGCGGCTTCGAACTCCGACCAGGAGGCCACGAGAGCACCGTAGCTCCGCTGCCGCGGGAACCGCCGGCACCCACCGGATCAGGTCGTCAGGTCCCTGACGACCTTTTCGAGACCGTGACGCGCTCCGCCGAGCTGCTCGTCTAACCGATGCTGCCGACCATCTCGAGCTGGATGAGGCGGTTCAGCTCGACGGCGTACTCCATCGGCAGCTCCTTCGTCACCGGCTCGATGAAGCCGTTGACGATCATCGACGCCGCCTCCTCCTCGGAGAGGCCGCGCGACTGCAGGTAGAAGAGCTGCTCGTCGGAGATCTTGCCGACCACGGCCTCGTGGGCCACGGTGACGTGCGGGTTCTGGATCTGGATGTCGGGCCAGGTGTCCGAGCGCGAGCGGTCGTCCATCATCAGGCCGTCGCACTGGACGTGGGACTTCGAGCCCTGCGAGTTGTGGCCCATCCGGACCAGCCCGCGGTAGCCCATGATCCCGCCGTCCTTGGAGATCGACTTGGCGAGGATGTTCGACGTCGTGTTCGGCGCGAGGTGCAGCACCTTGGCGCCGGTGTCCTTCCAGACGTCGCCGGAGGCCACGCCGACGTTGAGGTGGTCGGCCCGCGCGTACTCGCCCATCAGGAACGAGCCCGGGTAGAGCATCACCTTCTTGGCGCCCATGGAGCCGCCGACCCACTCGACGGTGCCCTCGGCCTCGACGATGGCCCGCTTGGTGTTCAGGTTGAAGACGTCCTTCGACCAGTTCTGGACCGTCGTGTAGCGGGCCTTGGCGCCCTCCTTCACGAAGATCTCCACCACGGCGGAGTGCATCGAGTTGGCCGAGTAGGTCTGCGCCGTGCAGCCCTCGATGTAGTTCACCTCGGAGCCCTCGTCGGCGATGATCAGCGTGTGCTCGAAGGTGCCCTCGCCTGAGCCCTCCATGCGGAAGTAGGCCTGCAGGGGCAGGTCGACCTTCACGCCCTTGGGCACGTAGAGGAACGAGCCACCCGACCAGACCGCGCCGTGCAGCGCCGAGAACTTGTTGTCCTGCGGCGGCACGCACTTGGTCATGAAGTAGGGCTCGACGAGCTCGGGGTAGTCCTGGATCGCCGTGTCCATGGCGCAGAAGATGATCCCGAGGTCCGCGTACTCCTTCTTGAGGCCCTCGTAGAAGGGCTCCTGGCGCCACACCCCGACCACGCCGGCCAGGTGCTCGCGCTCGGCCTGGGGGATGCCGAGCTTCTCGAAGGTGTCCTTCTGCTCCTGCGGGACGTCGTCCCAGGAGTCGTACTTGCCCGCGGTGGGCGGCGAGTACAGGACCAGCTCGCTCAGGTCGAGGTCGCTGAGGTCGACTCCCCAGGTGGGGATGGGCTTGCGCTCGAAGATCTCGTAGGACTTCAGCCGGCGGTCGCGCATCCACTGCGGCTCGTCCTTGATCCTGGAGAGCTCGTCGATGACCTCGCGCGAGATGCCCTTCTTGGCGATCAGCTGGCCCTGATCGTCCTCGGCGATGGTGCTCGGCTTGGCGATTCTGGTCTTGTCGGTTGCAGCCATTCAGTACCCCAGGAATTCCGTTCGGGTGAGTCGGATATCGGCCTACGAGTCTAGCGCTGTGGTTGGATGCCCGACCATGAAGCTCTACGTGTGTTATGGCACTTTCAAAGCCGCCCCGAGGCCCGGCGGCCACCCCTGCGGAGTGGCCTACCACGCGCTCGAGGAGGCGGGCTACGAGCCGGAGGTCGTCAAGACCTACGGGTGGGGCTCCTGCCCGATTTCCTCAACCCCTCGCAGGGCGCCGGGAGGTCCGCAAGCTGACCGGTTCGAGCACGGTTCCCGTGCTCGTCACCGACAGCGGCGAGGTCATCACCGAGTCGCACGAGATCAAGAAGTGGGCGGAGGCGCACCCCGCCGGCTAGGTGTTCGACCAACTCGACTTCGTCTACCTGCCGAGCGACGACGTCGCCGCCGACATCGAGCTCTACACCGCCCGCGCGGGCGCCGAGCTGGTGTTCGCGATCGAGCGCTTCGACACGCGCGTGGCGATGGTGCGCCTGGCGCCCGAGGGCCCCGCGCTGCTGCTCGCCGAGCACCTGGAGGGCGAGCAGCCGATCCTGATCTTCCGCGTCGACGACCTCGAGGCCGCCGGCGAGGAGCTGCGAGAGCGGGGGATGACCCTCGGCGGAGAGTTCGAGATGCCCTACGGCCACGGCGTCCAGCTCGAGACCCCGGGGCCGCAGCGCCTGGCGATCTACCAGCTGACGCGCCCGGAGCGCGGCGCGAGCATCAGAGGCCGCAGGGACTTCTAGGCCGTATCCTCACGCCGATGCGCCGAGGGGGGATCGCCGCGCTGGCTGGGGTGCTTGTGCGCACTCGCCGCTGCGCCCTCCGCGCAGGCCGTCTCCTCGCTCGCCGACCCGCCGCCCGGCGCCAACGACTTCTCCTGCAAGCCGTCGACCGTGCACCCGCGCCCGCTCGTGCTCGTCCACGGGCTGAGCGCCAACATGCGGCTCAACTGGAGCTACCTTGCGCCCAAGCTCAAGGAGCGCGGCTACTGCGTCTTCGCCCTGACCTACGGCCTGGACCCGCGGATCGCCACGCGTCAACGGCCCCGGCGGGGTGATCCCGATCCAGCAGAGTCGCGCAGGAGCTCAACGCGTTCGTGGACCGCGTGCGCTCGTCGACCGGGGCGGGCAGGGTCGACCTGGTCGGCCACTCGGAGGGCACGTACATGCCGCAGTGGTGGCTCAAGTTCGGCGGGGGCGCCGGCAAGGTCGCCCGCTACGTCGCCTGGACGCCCCTGTACGACGGCACCACCGTGCACGTGGTCGACAAGGTACCGCGACGTCGGTGCGGCCTTCGGCTTCGACCGGGCGGTGATCAACCTGGTCTCAGCCCTGTGCGGGTCCTGCCCGCAGTTCGTGAGCGGCTCGCCCGAGCAGCGCCGGCTGCTCCGAGGGCGGCGCAGCGGCTCCCGGGGTGACCTACACGACGGTGATGACGCGCTACGACGAGCTCGTCACCCCGTACACCAGCGGCTTCATGGAGGCGCCCGGCGCCACCAACCACGTGCTCCAGGAGCTCTGCCCGCGAGACCTCGTCGGAGCACGGCGGCCGTCGCGGTGGACCCCGTGGCCGCAGCAGCTCACCTTCAACGCCCTGGACCCGCCCGACGCCCGGCGCATCGACTGCAACCGGCCTGCCGCCGTGGACCGGCCGGCAGGCCAGCGCCGCCTGGCGGCCCAGCGGCGTGCGCCTCGAGCAGCCGCGTCCGCCGGCACCGCGTGCGCCGGCTGCTGCCTCGACGCGGGTGCCCGCCGGCTCGCGCGTGAGCCTCACCGCCGCCGCACGCCGCGGCGCAACGTGCGCCGCTGCGCGTTCCGCGGCAGGCGCTACCGCGTGCCGCTGCGCGTCGCTCGCGCATGAGCCTCCAGTGCGGCCCTTCCGGCGCAAGCGCCTGCGCACCGGCACCGTGATCCGCGTGCGCGTCGGCGCGCTCCGGCGCGCGCACGAAGGCGTTCCGCGTGACCGTGCGCCGCACGGGCGCGGGCGTCCGCGCGGCTCCGAGGGCTGCGACCGCGATGAGAAGCGCTGTGAAAGGCTCGCCCGCGTGGGGCGACTAGGCCGAAGGCCAACGCCGGTGCTACTCCGGCCAGGACGCGTCGCCGGTGGAGGCGCCGCGCATGACCTTCAGCGACAGCAGCGCGCACTTGCGGCGCGTGGGGGAGATGTCGATCCCCAGCAGGTCGATCAGCCAGTCCGCGCTCAGCTCGGGGAGCTCCTCGACGCGCTTGCCGATCAGCTCGTCGGAGACGATCGAGGCCGCGGCCTGGGAGATCGCGCAGCCCTGGCCGTGGAAGCGAAGGTCGGCCACCTTGCCGTCCTCGACCTGGACGTGCACGCCCGAGCTCGTCGCCGCAGAGCGGGTTGTGGTCGTGCCAGTCGAGGTCGTGCGGCTCGAGCGTCCCGAAGTTCCGGGGGTTCTTGTAGTGGTCGAGGATGTAGTCGCGGTAGAGCGCGTCCATCAGGCGCCGAACACCTCCTTCGCGCCGCGCAGCGCGTCCACCAGCCGGTCCACGTCCTCCCGCGCGTTGTAGACGTGGAAGCTGGCCCGGGCCGTGGCCGGCACGTCGAAGCGGCGCATGAGCGGCTGGGCGCAGTGGTGGCCGGCGCGGATGCAGACCGCCTCGCGGTCGCACAGCTCGGCCAGGTCGTGCGGGTGGATGCCGTCGATGGCGAAGGAGACGACGCCGCCGCGGCGCTCGGGGTCCGGCGGCCCGAACGAGCGCAGGCCGTCGACCTCCGCCAGGCGCTCGAGCGTGTAGGCGGTCAGGTCCTTCTCGTGGGCGCGGATGCGCTCCATGCCGATGCCGGCGAGGTAGTCGATCGCCGCGCCCAGGCCCACGCCCTGGGCGACGGGCGAGGTGCCGGCCTCGAACTTGAACGGCAGCTCGTTCCAGGACGAGCCCTCGAACGAGACGGTGGAGATCATGTCGCCGCCGCCGAGGAAGGGAGGCATCGCCTCCAGCAGGTCGCGGCGCCCGTGCAGCACGCCGACCCCGGTGGGGCCGAGCGCCTTGTGGCCGGTCCAGGCGTAGAAGTCCACGTCCAGCTCGCGGAGGTCGACCGGCATCTGCGGCACGGCCTGGGAGCCGTCCACCAGAGTCACCGCGCCGGCGGCCCGGGCCCGCGCGGCGATCTCCGCCACCGGGTTGATCGTGCCCAGCACGTTGGAGACGTGCGCGACGCCGACGAGCTTCACGCGGCCGTCGCCCAGCACGGCGTCGAGCTCGTCGAGCGACAGCTCGCCGGTCTCGCTCACGCTCAGGTAGCGCAGGGTGGCGCCGGTCTGCTCGCAGAGCAGCTGCCAGGGGACGATGTTCGAGTGGTGCTCCATCTGCGTGATGAGCACCTCGTCGCCGGGGCCGACGTTGGAGCGGCCCCACGAGTAGGCCACGAGGTTGATCGCCTCCGTGGCGTTCTTGGTGAAGAGCGTGCTCTCGTAGGCGTCGCCCACGAAGCGGGCGATCCGCTCGCGGGCGCCCTCGAAGAGGTCGGTGGCCTCCTGGGCCAGCTTGTAGACCCCGCGGTGGATGTTGGCGTTGGTGCGCCGGTAGTGGGAGTCGACGGCCTCGATGACCTGCTCGGGCTTCTGCGAGGTCGCGGCGGAGTCCAGGTAGACCAGCGGCTTGCCCTCGAACTCGCGCCGGAGGATGGGGAAGTCGGCGCGGACGTCCACCAGCGGCTCGGTGGCCGTGGGGGTCACGCCCGCTCCCCGATGAACTCGCGCACCTGGTCCTCGGCATTGGCCAGCTTCTCGGCGATGCGGCGGCGCACCAGGTCCTCGAGGCCGGGATCGTCGAGGCGCGTCACGACCTCCTCGAAGTACCCCTCCACGAGCACGCGCACGGCCTCCGCGCGCGGGATGCCGCGCGTCTCCATGTAGAAGATCTGGTCCTCGTCGAGCTCGCCCACGGTGCCGCCGTGCGAGGCCGAGACGTTGTCCACCTCCACGATCAGCGAGGGGATCGCGTCGCCCTTGGCCTTCTGCGAGAGCAGCATCGAGTGCGTCTGCAGGTAGGTGTGGGTCTCGGCCGCCTTCGGCACGATGTGGATCAGGCCCTCGTAGGACGCTCGCGACTCGCCGGTGAGCGCGCCCTTCCAGACGGTGTCGCCGGTGGTGTGGCCCGCCTCGTGCTTGTCGGCGGTGAACAGGTCGAGGTGCTCGTCGCGCTCGGTGAAGTACAGCCCCGAGTGGCGCATGTCCGAGCCCTCCTCGGCGGTGATGATCTCCAGCGTCTGCTTGGTCAGGTGGCCGCCGAGATGGACGGGGACCCACTTCACGCGCGCGTCCCGCGCGACCTCGACCCGCTTGGTGGAGACGTCGTGCACCTGCCCGCGGCCCCAGTCCTGGTAGTGCGCCAGGTCCACCTGGGCGCCCGGACGCGCGTAGAGCTCGAAGGCGCCGGCGTGCAGCGCCTGGCCGTCGATCTCCGGCGCCAGGCAGTACTCGCGGATCCGGCACTCGGCGTGCTCCTCGACCAGCGCGAGGGTGTGCGCGTACTGCGCCGTGCCCGCTTCGTCGATCAGGTAGACGACCTGGATCGGCTTCTGGAGCTGGGTGTTCTTCGGGACGTGGATGAACGCACCGCCGGTCCAGAACGCTGCGTTGGCCGCGGCGAACTTGCCCTCGTCCACGGGCAGGCGCTTGCCCAGCCACGGCTCGACCAGCTCGGGGTGCTCCTCCACCGCCTGCTCCAGCGAGGTGACGGTGACGCTCGGGTCGTCGCAGTGCGCGTAGATGACGTTGGCGCCGCGCTGGACGATCAGGCCGGCGTGCTCCTCGTCGCCGAGGTGCTCGCGCACGATCTCCGGCAGCTCGTCGACCGCGTCGTAGCGGCGCGACTCCAGCGAGTCGAGCTCGAGCTTGCGCAGGCTCGTGGTCCAGAAGCCCGAGCGCCGCCAGTTGGGGACGGGCTCGGCCTCGTAGGCCTCGAGCGCGCGCTTGCGGCGCTCCTCCAGGAAGGCCGGCTCAGGCACGTGAGGCGACCTCTTCGCGCACGAACTCGTAGCCCTTGTCCTCGAGCTCGGCGGCGAGCTCGGAGCCGCCCTCGCGCACGATCTGGCCGTCGAGCATGATGTGCACGAAGTCGGGCTTCACGTAGCTCAGGATGCGCGTGTAGTGGGTGATGATCAGGAAGCCGCGCTCGTCGCCCCGCATGGCGTTCACGCCGTCGGAGACGATCCGCAGGGCGTCGATGTCGAGGCCCGAGTCGGTCTCGTCGAGAACCGCGAAGTCGGGCGCGAGCATCGCCAGCTGCAGGATCTCGGCGCGCTTCTTCTCGCCGCCGGAGAAGCCCTCGTTGAGGTAGCGGCTGGTGAAGGCGCGGTCGATCTTCAGCAGCTCCATGTTCTTGCCGAGGATCTGGCCGAACTCCTTGACCTTGATGTTCTCCTCGCGCCGGGCGTTGACCGCCATGCGCAGGAAGTTGGCCACCGAGACGCCGGGGATGGTGGCCGGGTACTGGAAGGCCAGGAACAGGCCGGCGCGGGCGCGCTCGTCGGGGTCGGCCTCGGTCAGGTCCTCGCCGTCGAGCACGATCTTGCCCTCGGTGACCTCGTAGGTCGGGTTGCCCATGAGGGTGTTGGCCAGGGTGGACTTCCCTGACCCGTTGGGGCCCATCAGCGCGTGGGTCTCGCCGCGCTCGACCTTGAGGTCGACGCCCTTGAGGATCTCGCGCTCCTCGGTGCGCACGTGAAGGTTCTGGATCTCGAGGCTCATACGGGGGTGGGGCTCCTAGTCAGGTCGGCAAGGGTCATGTCGGACAGCGTGCGGACGATCGATCCCTGCACGCGGGTCCAAAGAAGCTTGGTGGGACACGGCTCAGGCTCCCGGGCGCAGACGAGCTGCCCATCGGAGTCGGCGCTGATGCACTCTATGGGCGCGATCTCGCCCTCGAGCGCGCGCACCACCTCGGCCATCGTGATGGTCTCGGCCGGGCGGGAGAGCGAGTAGCCGCCCCGCGCGCCGCGGCGCGACTCCACGAGGCCCTCGCGGCGCAGCCGCTGGACCAGGTGCTCGAGGTAGGCCAGCGGGAGGCCCTCCGCCTCGGCGATGGAGCCGAGGGAGATCGGCGCGTCGTCGTCGCGCTTGGCCAGGTGCGCCATCACGCGCACGCCGTACTCGGCTTTGGTGGAGAACATCATGGTCTGCGAATACCTACCGCCGAACTAGGATAACGGCGCGATGGCGACTCTCCCGGACGAGGTCGAGCGCTATCTGGAGGTGCTCGTCGAGCGGCTGCGATCCGGCCTCGGCGATCGGCTCGTGGCGGTCTGGTTGATCGGCTCGGGGGGCATGGGCGCCTTCCGCCCCGGCGAGAGCGACCTCGACGTGGCGGTGGTGGTCAGCGGGCCGCCCGTCGACGTGCGGGTCCGCGACATCCCGGTGCCAGCCACCAAGCTCGAGATCGTCTTCTACGACCGCGAGCTGCGGGTCCTGCTGGACCCCAACCCGGGGTCGGGGGACCACTGGTACGTGATCGACCTGGCCGTCGCCCGCGAGCACGGGCGGGCGCTGCTCGGACCGCCGCCCTCCGAGCTGATCCCCGAGATCCCGCGCGAGGAGATCCTGGCGGCGCTGGACGCCGGCGACCGCTGGCACGCCGAGCACGAGCCCGGCAGCCCCAACGTCGAGCGCGGCCGCGTGTACCGCGAGACCGGCCGCTGGGTCCCTAAGCGGCCCGCCGGCTGAGCTCGCCGCGAACCAGCGGGGCGACCTCGGTCCCGAGCAACTCGATCGCGCGCAGCGCACGGTCGTGGGGGCGCACCAGCATCGCCGCGGCTCGCGCAGCGCCTCGAACTGCGGCCGCTCCATCGGCGGCCAGCCGACGCTCGCGGCCGATCGCGCGTCAGTCACCGCGGGCATAGCCGGGGAAGTACTCGTCGCCCGCCCGCTTGCTGTCCTCGGCCACGTAGGCGTGGGAATTGATGCTGACCTGGCCAGGCTCGCCGAGTGCCTGCCGGTAGAGGTCCACGAGGGGCACGAAGCGCTCGGGCTGGCCGCCGATGATGGCCAGCGCGAGCGGGAGGCGGTGCTCGGCGGCGCGAATCACCGAAGGCGGGTTGCCACCCACGGCCAGCCACACCGGCAGCGGCTGCTGCAGCGAGGGCGGGTAGACGTCGTGGGCCGCCGGGTCGTCGCGCAGCTCCAGCAGCCGCTCGAGCTTGGTGGAGAAGAGCTCGTCGTAGTCGTCGAGGTCGAGCCCGAACAGCGGGAACGACTCGATGAACGAGCCCCGTCCGGCCATGATCTCCGCGCGCCCGCGCGAGAGGAGGTCGAGCGTGGCGAACTGCTGGAAGACGCGAATCGGGTCGTCGGAGCTGAGGACGCTGACCGCGCTGGTGAGCCGAATGCGCTCGGTCGCCTCGGCGCACGCGGCCAGGGCCACCGACGGCGCCGAGACGGCGAAGTCCGGGCGGTGGTGCTCGCCGACGCCGAAGACGTCGAGCCCCACCTCGTCGGCCACGCGGGCCTCCTCGACGAGGTTGCGCATGCGCTGCTCGGGCGTGATCGACGGCGACAGCTCCGCGAAGGTGTAGACGCCGAGCTCCACCGGCTCAGGCCCCCTGCTCGAGCAGTCTCAGGTCGTGGGCGATGCGCTCCGGCGTCGCCTGGTCGATCGGGAAGGCCACCCGCTGGCGGCCCTGCGCGTCGACGAGCACCAGGCGCCCGGTGTGCTCGAGGTTTTCGCGCTGCGGCTGCACGGAGAACCCGTCCCAGACCGGCCGCAGGTCGCTCCGCTCCCCGAGCGCGAAGCGCAGGCGCCTGCGCATGCGCTGCTCGCTGAGGAAGCGGCGGGCGCTGGCGGGCGTGTCGCGCGGCGGGTCCACCGCCACGGCCACGGCGGGCAGGTCGCGCCCCAGCTCGGCGAAAGCGCCCTTGATCACCTGCGCCTGCCCGGGGCAGGTGTCCTCGCAGTTGGTGTAGAGGAAGGTCACCACGGCCGGCCTGCCGCGGAAGTCGGACATCCGCACCCGCCGCCCCTCCTCGTCGGTGAGCGTGAACTCCGGCGCCTTGAGCCCCGACGGGAGGGTGGAGCCCTCGAAGCGCTTGGGGCCGGCGGAGGCCTCGTCGCGGCTGCCGACCGCGGCCAGCACGATCGCGCCCAGGGCCGCCACGCCCACGAACATCAGGGCGATCGCCACACGGGGGTTCACCCCGTCCAGGCTAGGGCCCTAGGGCTCGATCAACCCGCGGCGGATCGCGTAGCGGACCAGCTCGACGCGGTCGCGCATGCCGAGCTTGCTCAGCAGGTTGGCCCGGTGGGACTCGACGGTCTTCTCCGAGAGCATCAGCGTGTCGGCGATCTGGCGGTTGGTGTGGGCCTCCGCGATCAGCTTGAGCACCTCCTGCTCGCGCGGGGTGAGCGAGTCCTCGGCCTCGGTCGCGCCCTCCTTCCACTCCTGCAGGAGCTCGCGCTGGGTCTCCGAGGCCAGGAAGGGCCGGCCGTCGGCGACCGTGCGCAGGGCGTCGACGAGGTCGGCGTCGGCGGCCCGCTTGAGCACGTAGCCCGAGGCGCCGGCGCTCAGCGCCTCGAGGAAGTAGCGGTCGTCGTCGTGCATGGAGAGCATCAGCAGGCCGATCCCCTCGTCCTGCGCGTGGATCTCGCGCGCGGCCTGCAGGCCCGTCATGCGCGGCATGGAGACATCGAGCACTGCGACGTCGGGGCGCTCGGCCAGCGCCTGCTCGAGGGCCTCGACGCCGTCGCCGGCCTCGGCCACCACCCGCACGTCGGACTGGCGCTCCATGAGCATGCGCAGGCCGGAGCGCACGATGCCGTGGTCGTCGGCGATCAGGACGCGGATCATGCGGGCAGCCTCAGGGTGATCGAGGTGCCTGCCCCGGGCGCGGAGCGGACGTCGAGCTCGCCGCCCACCAGCCGGGCGCGCTCGGCCATGCCCGTCAGCCCGAGCCCTCCGCCGCCGCCGGCCGACGGCCGAAAGCCGCGGCCGTCGTCGGTGATGTGCAGCTCGGTGGCCCCGTCCCCGCCCACGATCAGCTCGATGTCGACCTTGTCGGCGCCAGAGTGGCGGCCGGCGTTGGTCAGCGCCTCCTGCGCGATCCGGTAGACGGCGGTCTGGCGGTCGCTGTCCAGCGCGGCGGTGTCGCCGCGGGTGGTCATGCTCGTCCGCACGCCGGAGCGGACCCCGAAGAGCTTCAGCTGCGCCTCGATCGCCGAGCCCAGCCCATGGTCGTCCAGGGCCGCGGGCCGGAGCTGCCGCGCAAGGCCGGTCAGCTCCTCCATGGCCTGGTTGGCCAGACGTTTGAGCTCGGCCACCTCGCTGGCCTTGTCGGGGGGCGAGTCGTAGGCCAGCGCCTCGAGCCGGAGGAGGATCGCGGTGAGGGCCTGGTTGACCTCGTCGTGGAGGTCGCGGGCCACCCGGCGGCGCTCCTCCTCCTGGGCGCGCAGCACGAGCCGGCCCGAGCGGCGGCGCTCGTCCTCGATGCGCCCCAGCAGTGCGCGGAAGCTCTGTGCGAGGCGGTCGACCTCCTTGAAGGGCTCGTGGCCGGGCTCGAACGTGGCGGGCTCGGCCGGGTCCACCCGCTCGATGCGGTCTATGAGGCGCTCCAGCGGCCGGAAACGGCGCTTGAGCATGAGCATGTTCACGCACAGCGTGACCACCATGGCCATGGCCAGGACGAGGAACTCCCAGCGCTCGCCCTGCACCTGGAGGTCCAGGCCGGCGGCCAGGCTGGCGGCCAGGATCGTCAGGACGACCAGCACCACATTGGCTGCCAGCACCTGTCCCAGGAGGGAGTCGGTGCTTCTTGTCATACGGGGTCGATGCATCTTCGAATGGGGTCCAGACCCCATATCGGCAGAAGCCCGCCCGGGCGACAATCTCCGAAGAGCTTGAGGGCTTGACTGGTGTGACTGTGCGGCCGGGGCGCTTCTTCAGGAGGGGGCGTCCCGGCCGCTACTTTTTGGGCGGGAGCGCGGTTTCCCGGCGCTATACTTTCTGAAGCAATGCCCTCAGGAACGGATCTCATCAAGCAGGCGAAGGAGCGCATCCGCGAGGTTGACCCTGGCGAGGTGCACGACGTCGTCGACCGCCGCAACGGCGAGTACATCGTCGACGTCCGCGAGCAGACGGAGTTCGAGGAAGCCCACCTTCCCGGCGCCATCCACGTGCCGCGCGGCCACCTGGAGTCGCGCATCGAGATGGCCGTGCCCGAGAAGGACAAGCGCGTGATCCTCTACTGCGCCTCCGGGCAGCGCTCGGCCCTGGCGGCCGACGACATGATGCAGAAGCTCGGCTACGGCTCGGTCGAGTCGATGACCGGCGGCATCACGCTCTGGAAGGACCGCGGCTACGACGTCGAGGTCCCCCGCGCGCTGACCGCCGAGCAGCGCGAGCGCTACTCGCGCCACCTGCTCGTGCCCGAGATCGGCCTCGAGGGCCAGCTCAAGCTGCTGGACGCCAAGGTGCTGCTGCTGGGCGCCGGCGGGCTCGGCTCGCCCGACCGCCCTCTACCTGGCCGCGGCCGGCGTGGGCACGCTCGGGATCGTCGACAACGACGAGGTGGACCTGTCCAACCTGCAGCGCCAGGTGATCCACACCCAGGACCGCGTGGGCACACCCAAGGTCGACTCCGCCGAGCAGTCGATCAAGGAGATCAACCCCGACGTGAACGTGGTCAAGTACCCCGTCCGCATCGGGGCGGACAACATCATGGAGATCATCGAGGGCTACGACGTCATCGTCGACGGCCTCGACAACTTCCCCACGCGCTACCTGCTCAACGACGCCAGCGTGCGGCTGCAGATCCCGGTGGTCTCCGCCTCGATCCTCGGCTTCGACGGGCAGATCTCGGTCTTCGCCCCCTACGAGGGCCCCTGCTACCGCTGCCTGTACCCGACGCCGCCGCCCGCCGAGCTGGCCCCGTCCTGCGGCGCCAACGGCGTGCTGGGCGCGCTGCCCGGCGTGATGGGCGTCCTGCAGGCGATCGAGGTGGTCAAGCTCGTGACCGGAGCGGGCGACCCGCTCATCGGCCACCTGCTGCTCTACGAGGCCCTGGGCACCAGCTTCACCGACCTCAAGGTGCAGCGGGACCCCGACTGCCCGATCTGCTCGCGCGACCCGAGCGAGATCTCCGACGACGAGATGGGCGTCTTCCCGGATTACGAAGCCTTCTGCGCCGCCGCGGGCTAGTCTGCCCGCCGTGCCGACGATCAAGATCCCGCCCGTTCTTCGCTCCTCCACCGCGGGGGAGCGGGAGGTGCACGCCGAGGGCGAGAACGTCGGCGAGCTGCTCCGGGCGCTGGCCAACCAGCACCCGGCCACGGAGGGCCAGCTGTTCAGCGACGAGGGCGAGCTCAACCGCTACGTCAACGTCTACCTGAACGACGAGGACGTACGGGTGCTCGGCGGCCTGGAGACCGAGGTGTCGCAGGACGACACGCTGGTGATTCTGCCGGCCATGGCGGGCGGCGCTTAGTACTACACTTTCTGAAGCGATGGGTGCGCCGGACCTCGACACACGTCCCTGCGGGGGCAAGTACGGCGACATCGTCCGGGCGATCGGCAACACGCCGCTCGTCGAGCTCAAGCGCATCTCGCCCAAGCCCGGGGTCCGCATCTGGGCCAAGCTCGAGAGCCACAACCCGACGGGCTCGGTCAAGGACCGCGTCGCTCGCGCGATGATCGAGGACGCCGAGGCCCAGGGAGCGATCCGGCCCGGCCAGACCATCCTCGAGCCCACCTCGGGGAACACCGGCATCTCGCTCGCGATGATCTGCTCGCGCAAGGGCTACCCGCTCAAGGTGGTCATGCCGGACAACGTGACCGCCGAGCGCACGCAGCTGCTCCAGATGTACGGCGCGGAGATCGTCTACTCGCCGGGCGAGCAGGGCAGCAACGGGGCGGTGGCCAAGGCGCTGGAGATGGCCGAGGCCGACTCCTCGTACTACATGCCCTACCAGTACGGGAACCAGGCGAACCCCGACGCCCACTACCACGGCACCGCCGTCGAGATCCTGGAGGAGCTCGACGACGTCGCGGCCTTCGTCGCGGGGCTCGGCACCGGGGGCACGCTCATGGGCAACGCCCGCCGGCTCAAGGAGCACGACCCCGACACGCTGATCGTCGCCGCCGAGCCGCTGCAGGGCGAGCTCGTGCAGGGCCTGCGCTCGCTCGAGGACGGCTTCATCCCGCCGATCATCGACCTCGCGATGCTCGACCGGAAGATCTTCGTCTCCAACCGCGACTCCGTGGTCTGGACCAAGAAGCTGCTCGCCGAGGAGGGCCTGTTCGTGGGCGTCTCCAGCGGCGCCATCGCCTCGATCGCCGTCCGCGTGGCCGAGGGCCTCGACGAGGGCAACGTGGTCTTCGTCGTCTGCGACGACGGCTGGAAGTACCTGAGCTCCGGCGTCTACACCAAGCCCCTCGAGGAGCTGGAGGACGTCATCGAGAGCGCCAGCTTCTGGTAGCCGGCTAGGACGGCGAGGGGACGGTCTCGTCCTCCTCTTCGTCCTCTGCCTCGAGCTTCGTCGTCTTCGTCCTCGTCGTCGAAGCTCGCCGCGCCCGACATGGCCGCGCGCATCTCGCGCATGCCCTTGCCGACCGAGCGGGCGGCCTCGGGGAGCTTCTGGGGGCCGAGCACCAGCAGGGCGATCACCGCGAGCACCGCGATCTCCAGCGGACCCACAGAGAAGAAGGCCATCACGCTCATCAGGCTACCTCCCGGTGACGAATGCCACAGGCACCGGCTGCTCGCCCAGTAGGCCCCGCAGATAGGCGAGGTGCTGGGCCTCGTTGGCCATCGTGCCGGCCGCGCTGCCGAGCAGGGCGGGGGCCTTGAGCCGGGTCTGGGCTGAGAGGTAGGCGCGGATGCAGGTCTGTTCGTGCTCGATGGCCACGCGGATCAGGTCGCGCGGGCCGCCGGCGGGCTCGGGGATGGAGGCCACGGCGTCGGACACGGGCGCCTTCATGGTCCGCAGCGCCGCGACCAGGGCGTCGACGTGACGCCGCTCCTGGGCGAGGAAGTGGCGCGCGGCCGCGGCGGCCTCGCCCCTGAGCTCGGGCACGATCACCTCGTACAGGCGCACCGCGCCGCGCTCGATGCGCAGCAGCCGCTCGACCTCGGCGCGGTCGGTCACGCCCGCACCCTGCCGGTGACGAAGGCCTCCGGCACGGCGACCCGCGGGTCGCCGTCGCTGCGCGCCCCGAGCAGCACCGTGAAGTGCTGGGCCTCGTCGGAGAAGATCGACGCGGTGAGCGTGCGCAGCTTCGCGTCGCCGAGCTTGGGGACGCCCTCCGCGTAGGCGGAGATCGACACGTTCTCCAGGTCGGTGATGAAGCGCAGGAAGGCGGCCTGGTCGGCCAGGCGGGGGAAGGCGGCCCGGTACTCGGCCGGCGGCTTGGGCCGGTTGGGCTCGCCGCCCATGTCCCGCACCAGCCGGGCCAGCTCCTTCGCGTGCTCGCGCTCCTGGCCCAGGAAGCGCTGGGCCGAGCGCCGCACGTCGCCGCGCAACAGCGGCAGCCCCGTCGCGTAGGCGGCCACCGCGGTGTTCTCCAGCGTCAGCGCGCCGTTGAGGATCGCGCGGTCGCGCTGCGGCGTGGCCCGCGGGTCGGGCACGCCCACGACCGCCCGGTTCTCGCCGCCGCAGGCCGCGAAGCCGACGCTGCCGGCCGCGCCCACGGCCAGGCCGGCGAAGCGCAGGAAGTCGCGCCGGTTCCAGGAGGGACCGCTCATCTAGCCTCAGGATGCCTATGCGAATCGCCCGGCGGCATTGGGACGAGATGGTCGCGCACGCGCGGGAGGATGCCCCGAACGAGTGCTGCGGGCTCCTGCGCACCGACGGCGAGGAGGTCCAGGAGCTCGTGCGCGTGGAGAACGAGCGCCATTCGCCCTACGGCTTCCAGCTCGGCTTCGAGGCGCTGATGACCGCCAACGACTGGGACGACGAGGGGCACGGCGTGGCCGTCTACCACTCGCACCCGCGCAGCGCCCCCGAGCCCTCGCAGACGGACATCAACCTGGCGCAGTACCCGCACTGGCTGTGGCTGATCGTCTCGCTGGATGGCGAGCCGTCGATCCGCGCCTGGCGCATCGACGACGGCAAGGTCAGCGAGGAGGAGCTCGACGTCGTCTGAGCTCGTCTGTCCGGCCTGCGGGCGCGAGCACGCGGCCGACGAGCGCTTCTGCGAGCGCTGCGCGATGCCGCTCGTCTTCCCCGGGGGCGAGGCGGTGGAGGAGCCCCGGGACGAGCGCCATGCCCAGCTTCGGAAGATCCGCCCCGAGTACGCCGACGGCCCGCTGGTGATGGTGGCGGGCGCCCGCCACCTGGCCGAGGCCGAGCTGATCCAGGGGCTCCTGTTGGAGGAGGGGGTGCCCAGCGTGCTCAAGCGCACCGCCGGCTTCGACGTGCCCGACTTCCTCGCCGCCGGGCCGCGCGACGTGCTGGTGCCCGAGACGGGCGCGAGCTTCGCGCGCGAGCTGCTGTCGGGCACCGAGCTGGCGCCCACCGAGGGCGAGGGCCCGGTGCGCCGCCCGCTCCTGCTCACCGCCGTGGTGGGCGGGGGAGCCGCGTTGTGCGCGCTCTTCGCCTGGCTGCTGATCGAGTCCGCGGGGTAGGCTGCGGAGCGATGGACTTCCGTCCCTCGGATCGCGTCGCCTCGCTGCTCGAGCGCGTGCGGGCCTTCTCCGAGGAGCACGTCATGCCGCACGAGAGCGAGCTGCTCACCGCGCTCGACGAGGAGGTCCGGCCCGGGGTCCCCTACCCGGCGCAGCTGGTCGAGATCCGCGAGCGCGCGAAGGCCGAGGGGCTGTGGAACCTCTTCCTGCCCGACGAGGAGTACGGCCCCGGGCTGACCAACTGGGAGTACGGGATGCTCTGCGAGGAGATGGGCCGCTCGCAGGTGACGCCGATGGCGTTCAACTGCTCGGCGCCCGACACCGGCAACGCGGAGATCCTGGCCGAGCACGGGACCGCCGAGCAGCGCTCGCGCTGGCTCGACCCGCTGCTGGACGGCACGATCCGCTCCTGCTTCTCGATGACCGAGCCCGAGACCTCCGGCTCGGACCCGACCGGGCTCGCCGCGCGCGCGGAGCTCGGAGACGGCGAGTGGGTCGTCAACGGCCACAAGTGGTTCACCTCGGGCTACAACGGCGCCGAGGTGGCGATCGCGATGGTGGTCACCGACCCCGACGCCGCGCCGCACAAGCGGGCGAGCATGATCTGCGTCCCGATCGACACGCCCGGCTTCGTGGGCGTCCGCCCGGTCTCGGTGATGGGCCACGACGGCGGCCCCGGCCACTGGGAGGTCCGCTACGAGGACGTGCGCGTGCCCGAGGGGAACCTGCTCGGCCCCCGCGGCGCCGGCTTCCCGATCGCCCAGGACCGGCTCGGCCCGGGGCGCATCCACCACTGCATGCGCGCCATCGGGTCCGCCGAGCGCGCGTTCGAGCTCATGTGCGAGCGCGCGCAGCGGCGCGAGTCGTTCGGCGGCAAGCTGGCCGACAAGCAGTTCGTCCAGGACTTCGTGGCCAAGTCGCGCATGGAGATCGACTCGGCGCGGCTGATGGTGCTCCACGCGGCCTGGAAGATGGACACCGAGGGCAAGCGCGAGGCGCGGCAGGAGATCTCGATGGTCAAGGTGATCGCCGCGCAGATGCACCAGGAGGTCGTGGACCGCGCCATGCAGGTGCACGGCGCGCTCGGCATGTCCGACGACGTCCCGCTGTCGCTGGCCTGGCGCCAGGGCCGCTGGCTGCGCATCGCCGACGGGCCCGACGAGGTGCACAAGGTGAGCATCGCCCGCCGTGAGCTGAACCGCTTCAAGCCCGAAGAGGCGGAGCGGCAGGGCGACGGCGCGCAGCCGGCCCTCCAGCGCTGACTGGTGCGGGTCGGCCAGATCCGGCTCGAGCCTCACGGCGACGGCCGCGAGCTGTCGGGGCTCGTGAGCTTCGACACGCCCGCGCTGGAGCCCCAGGGCCTCTGGTCTCGCTCCCCCGGACCGCCGTCGGGCGAGCTCGACGCCTCGCCCTTCCTGCCCGTGTTCTTGCAACTGTCGAGGCGAGCTGAGCGAGCCGCTCCAGCGAAGCGCTCCGGTCGCGGCGCCACGCTGGTTGGGGCGCAAGGTGGATCGGATATCGTCGCCCGCCGCATGACCACCGCCACCGCGGAGACCGGGCTCACGCCCGAGCAGCAGGACTTCGTCGCCGCGCTGCGCGACTTCGCCGAGCGCGAGAAGTTCGACCTCGACGGGGACGACCACCACTCCGACGAGGCGGCCGCCAAGATGGGAGAGCTCGGCTGGTACGGGCTGACCATCGACGAGGAGTACGGCGGCTCGGGCGGGTCCTTCCTCGACGCGACCCTGTTCCTCGAGGAGACCGCTCGCGGGCAGATACCCGTCGCCGCCTACGGCGTGACGCTGATCGTGACCGGCGCGCTGAACCGGTTCGGGACCGACGAGCAGAAGCGCGAGCACCTCGCCCACGTGGCCAACGGCGGGACGCTGGCCATCGCGATGTCCGAGCCCGACGCCGGCTCCGACGTGGCCTCGCTGAAGACCCGCGCGCGCCGCGACAACGGCGAGTGGGTCCTCGACGGGGCGAAGATGTGGTGCTCCTACGCCCACCGCGCGAGCCACGTCCTGATCGTCTGCCGCACCGGTGAGGGCTCCGAGCGCCACGAGGGCCTCTCCATGATCCTCGTGCCGCGCGACGCCGAGGGCTTCACGATGACCCCGATCCCGACGATGGGCGGCCAGGAGACCAATGAGCTGCACCTCGACGGCGTGCGCGTCCCCGAGGATGCGCTGCTGGGCACCGAGGGCAACGGCTGGATCCAGCTGATGGCCGGGCTGAACGTGGAGCGGATCATCCTCGCCGCGAGCGCGCTCGGGATCGCCCAGCGGGCCTTCGACGACGCCCTGGAGTACGTCAAGGAGCGCAAGCAGTTCGGCCGCCCGGTCGGCTCCTTCCAAGCGCTGCAGCACCGCTTCGCCGACCGCGCCACCGAGCTCGCCCAGGTGCGCCTGCTGGTGCGCTGGGTGGCTCGGATGACCGACGAGGACCCGGACCGCATGCTGCCCCAGGAGGCCTCGATGGCCAAGCTCGCCGCCACCGAGCTGGCCAAGCGCTGCGCGCTGGACGGCGTGCAGGCCGCGGGGGGTTACGGCTACGCCTCCGAGTACCCGATGGAGGGCCACCTTCGCAGCGCGCTCGTGACCACCATCTACGGCGGCACCTCGGAGATCCAGAAGAACATCATCGCCAAGACGCTCGGGCTCTAAAGGAGCCGCGTCGTGGAGTCGAAGGGGGTAGAGGTGGGAGCCACCGTCCCCTCTCGGCCGAGCGCGGGCGAGGCCGTCCAGGCCGTCTCGCGCCTGCTGGTCAACGCCCTGCAGAGCGAGGGGCCCGACGCCGTCCGGCGCGAGCTGGCGAAGGAGATCCGCCGGGCCTTCGCGATCGACCGCGCGCTGGTGATCTCGCTGGCCGAGCGCGAGGGCCGGGCCACCGTGATCGCCGAGGACCCGCCGGAGCGCGACCGCCGCGTCTCGATCGCGATCGGCGAGCTGGGCGCCGTGGCCGAGCTGGTGGACGGCGGGCTGATGAACATGCAGGTGACCGGCGAGGGCTCGCTGCATCTGGGCCGGCTGCTGGCCGACTCCGACGCGGGCTCCGCGCTGCTGGTGCCCATGCGCTCCCGCGACCTCTCCGGCCACATCCTGGTCCTGCTGTCGGAGTCCGAGCGCGAGTTCAGCCCCGAGGAGGTGGAGCTGGCGGGCGCGTTCGCCGCGGCCGCTTCGGCCAGCCTCGACCAGCTGCGCCTGGCCGAGGAGCACGCCAGCCGCACCGCTCGCCAGGCGGCGCTGGTGCGCGCGGGGCGGGTGGTCAACGAGAGCCTCGACCTTACGCGCGTGCTGGTTCGGATCTGCGAGGAGGCCACCGCGATCCTGGGCGGCGACTGCGCCTGCGTGTGGCTGGGCGACGGCCAGACGGGCGTGCGCCTCGAGGCGCTCTACGGGCTTCCGCCCGAGCTGGTCGGCTCACGGCTGGAGCCCGGCGAGGGCGTGGCCGGGCGGGTAGCCGCCAGCGGCGAGCCGATGCTGACCAACGACTACTCCCAGGTCTCCGACACCCCGGCCGGCTTCGAGGAGGTGCGGGCGGTGGCGGGGGTCCCCATGCACTGGGACGGCGAGCTGCGCGGCGTGCTGGCGGTCGGTCATCGCCACGAGCCGCGCGTCCTGACCCACGACCAGCTGGGGCTGCTGGGGGGCTTCGCCGACCTGGCGGCTGCCGCCTGCCGCAACGCCAGCGCCCACGCCGGCCTGGCCCGCGAGGCCCGCACCGACTCGCTGACCGGCTGCCTCAACCACGCGGCGCTGCACGACGCGCTCGGGCGCGAGCTGTCGCGCTGCGCGCGCACGGGCCACAACCTCTCGATGGTCCTGCTCGACCTCGACGGCTTCAAGGCGGTCAACGAGGAGCACGGCCACCTGGTCGGCGACGACGTGCTCAGCCGGGTCGGGGACTCGCTGCGCGGCACGATGCGCCCCTACGACACGATCGCGCGCTACGGCGGCGACGAGTTCGCCATCGTCGCCTACGGCACCGACGAGGCGGCAGCGGGCGAGGTGGCCGACCGCTCGCTGGACGCCGTCAGCCGGGCCGTCGACGACCTCGAGGAGCGCTCCGGCGAGGTCCGCGCCACCGCGGGCGTGGCCGAGTGGCAGCCGGGCGAGTCGGCCAACGAGCTGATCGCCCGTGCCGACCGCGCGCTGCTGTACGGCAAGCAGCGCGGAGGCCGCGGGACCGCGGTCTACGCCTCCCAGATGCCGGAGGCCTTCCGCGCCGGCCACCTCTCCGAGCGCCGGCGCCCCTACGAGGAGTCGGTCGCGCTGACCGAGTGGCGCAGCCAGGCGGCCGGGGGGCGCGAGCAGACCGAGCGCCTGCGCAAGCGCACGCGCCAGCTCGCGCTCGCCAACGCCCTGGGCACCCGGCTGTCGGCCATGACCGAGCCGATGGCGATCCTCGAGGCAGCCGTCGACGAGCTGCAGCGCGCCTTCGGCTACTACCTGTGCTCGGCGGTCGAGCTGCGCGAGGACGACTTCGTCGAGTGCATCGCCGGCCGCGGGCGCCCGTTCGAGCGCATGGCGGAGGAGAGCTGGTCCCAGCCGCGCGAGGCCGGCCTGATCGGCCGCTGCCTGCGCCTCAAGCGCGCGGTGGTCTCGGGCAACGTGTTCGCGGAGTCCGACTACAAGCCCGCCCCCGACACCGGGGACGTGCTCTCGGAGCTGGTGGTCCCCGTGTGGGCCGGCGACACGCTCTGGGGCGTGATCAACGTGGAGGAGCAGCGGCCCAACGCCTTCGACGAGGAGGACGTGCGGCTGGTGGCCACCGTCGCCGACCAGGTGGGCTCGGCGCTGCGCTCGGCCACGCTGTACGAGCAGCTCGAGCGCGCCTACCTGGGCACGGCCGAGGCCCTCGCCGCCGCGCTGGAGGCCAAGGACTCCTACACGGCCGACCACTCCAAGGCGATCGTCGAGCACGCGCTGGCCGTGGGGCGGCGGCTCGGCCTCAGCGAGCCGGAGCTGCGCACGCTGCGCTACGGCGCGATCTTCCACGACATCGGCAAGATCGCGATCCCCGAGGCGATCCTCGACAAGCACGGCGCCCTCACCGACGAGGAGCGGGCCATCATCGAGCGCCACACCGTCGTGGGCGAGCGCATCCTGTCCTCGATCGAGTTCCTGCGCGACGTCCTGCCGCTCGTGCGCCACGAGCACGAGCGCTTCGACGGGAGCGGCTATCCCGACGGGCTCGCGGGCGAGGAGATCCCGCTGGGCTCGCGGATCATCTTCGTCTGCGACGCCTACGACGCGATGATCACCGACCGCCCCTACCGGGCGGCGCTGCGCGAGAGGAAGCGCGCGAGCAGCTGTCCGCCAACGCGGGCACCCAGTTCGACCCGCGGGTGGTGGGCGCGCTGCTCGCCACGCTGGACGAGCGCGCGCGCTGAGCGAGCTCAGGCCCGGCCGATGCCCAGCGCGGGCCCCTCGGGCCGCAGGCCGCCGCGCCGGCCGGCCGCCCGCTCGGCCAGGATGGCCCGGCGCTGCTCGAGCTCGACCTCGGTGAGGCGCAGCGCGACCGCCAGCTCGCGCAGCGCGTCGGCGACGAACGGGTCCAGGCGACCGCCGCCCTCGGCGGTCAGCCACTCCAGCGCGCCGGGCTCGGGCTTGCGCTGCGAGCCGAGGCGCCCGAGGAAGGCCTGCGCCGCGCCGAGGATGCGCGCGGGCACCGGGATCTCCTGCCCGACCAGGCCGTCGGGGTGGCCCCCGCCGTCGTAGCGCTCGTGCAGCGAGCGCACGATGCGCGCGACGGGCACCAGGGCGGGGGCGGCGGTGAGGATGCGCTCGGCGATCAGGTTCTGCTGGGCGACCAGCGGGTCCTCGTCGCCGGCCCCGGCCAGGCCCGCGGGCAGCGCCACCCGGCCGACGTCGTGCAGCTCGGCGGCACGGACGAGGTGGTCGAGGTCGGGCTGGCCCAGGCCCTGGCGCTGGGCGAGCAGGTAGGCGAGGTCGGCCAGCTCCTGGTGGCTCGCCGAGGCGGCGGGCGAGCGCTCGTCCAGCAGCGCCTGCAGCGCGGCGCGGGTCTGCTCGGAGGGCGAGCTGCTGCGGCGGTCCTTGTGCGCGTACATGCGCCGGTCGGCCAGCTGCAGCGCGAGCTCGTTGGTGCGGGCCTCCTCGGGCATGCTCACCGCGCCGTGGGAGGCGGTGATGGAGAACGCCTCGCCGTGGTCGACCAGGGCCTCGGCCCCGGCCTCGACCACCGCTTCCGCGCTCACGCGGTCGGCGGCGATCAGCACGCAGAACTCGTCGCCGCCCACCCGGTAGGCCTGGTGGGGCGCGACCGCATAGCCCAGCCGGGCCGACAGCCGGGCGAGGAGCGCGTCGCCGGCCGGGTGGCCGAAGGCGTCGTTGTAGGCCTTGAACCCGTCGAGGTCGAACAGGACGAGGGTGTGCGGGGGCCAGTCGCCCTCGATGCTCTCCAGCTCCGCGAAGTCGCGCGTCAGCTGGCGCCGGTTGGCCAGCCCGGTGAGCGCGTCGGTGACGGCCTCGCGCTGCGCGCGGTCCAGCAGCTGCGCGTTGTCGCGGAAGGCCAGCAGGGTGCGCGCCACCAGCACCACCAGGGTGGCCGCGGCCAGGACCACGGCCACGGGGCTGGTGTCGACCACCCCGGCGACCACCAGCACGCCGACGGCCACCAGGGCGAAGGCGGCCGGCCAGAACAGGCGCCGCCGGTCGTCCTGGGCGCCCGCCGCGTGCTCGAGCGGGTAGAAGGCCGCCACGCCCAGCGTGAGCGCGCTGGCCACGAACAGGGAATCGATCGGCGGTGCCGCGCTGGAAGCTGCCGCTGGCGCTCTGGACCACCAGCGCGCAGTTGCCGATCGTGTTGAGCACGATCCCGCCGGCGATCAGCGCCCAGCCGCGCCCCGGCCGCCAGCCGGTCAGCCCGGTCACGATCACCACGAAGGCGAGGATCGCCAGGTCGGCCATCAGGAACAGCGCCGGCGGGGTGGCCTGGGAGACGGAGGTGGTCTCCTCGCCGAAGAGCGGGATCGCGGCCACGGCCGCGACCGCCAGGCCGCCGATCAGGCCGTCCAGCAGCAGCCGGGGCTCGACCTCCTGCACCCGGCGGCGGGCCAGCAGGGCGAGCGTGCCGGCCGCGAGGGTGAAGCTGAGCAGCAGCAGCGCGCGCGTGGCCGGCGGGTAGGCGGCCGTGGGGTCGCTCTCCGAGGCGCGGTAGACCACCTCGGCGACGCCCCAGGTGGCCACGCCGACGCTGGCCAGCGTCCACGCCAGGCGCTGCTCGCGGTCGCGCGCCGCCCGCCAGGCGCAGCTCGCGCTGGTGGCCGCGAACAGCGCGGCGTAGAGCCAGTCCTCCACGAGGGCGCCGCCCGAGTGGCCGGCGAGCGCGAAGCCGAGGTGCACGGCTATGCCCACCGCCGCGATGACGGCGAACGCCCGCGCCGCGGTCTGCATCACTGCTCCTTGGGGGCGGAGATCACCATGAGCGCGACGTCGTCGCGCAGCTCGACCGGCGGGGCGAGGGCCCGCCGCACCGCGGCCACGATCGTCTCCGCGGGCTGCCCGGCGCACGGCCGCAGCGCGGCGATCAGCCGCGACTCGCCGAAGAGCCCGTCCTCGACCCGTGCCTCGGTCACGCCGTCGGTGAACAGCACCAGGGCGTCACCCGGCTCCAGGTCCAGGCCGACCTCGTGGCTGAGACGGCTGGTGGAGACGCCGAGGATCGAGCCGAGCGTCCTGGGCGTGGCGACGCTGCCGTCGGTCCGCAGCACCAGCGGCGGAGGGTGCCCGGCGTTGGCCAGGCTGAGCCGGGCGCGGCCCAGGGAGACGCTCGCTCGCACCAGCACCGCGCTGCAGAGGCGGTCCTCGTCCTCGGCGTGGAGGATCTCGTCGGCCAGGGCGAGGGCGCGGGGAAGGCGGCCCTGCCCGCTCGCCGCGGCGCGCAGGGTGTGGCGCATGAGCGCGCTGGAGGCGGCGGCGTCGATGCCCTTGCCCGACACGTCGCCCAGCACCGCGACCCAGGACCCGTGCCCGCCCGGGAAGAGGTCGTAGAAGTCGCCGCCGGCCTGGGCTCCGTCGCCCACCGGCTGGTAGTGGGCGGCCACGTCGAGGCGCGGCACATCGGGCAGGCGGCCCGGCCGCAGGCTGCGCTGCAGCCGCGCGGCGGTGCGCTGCTGCTCGCGGAACAGGCGCGCGTTGTCCAGGGCCAGCGCGCAGCGCTCGCCCAGGCGCTCCAGCAGCTCGAGGTCGGACGGCGGAGTAGCTGCGCCCGGACTCGGCCATGACCAGCGTCATCGCGCCGAGCACGCGGCCCCGTGCCCGCAGCGGCACCACCGCGGCCGACTTGACCTCGAGCATGGACAGCGCCGCCAGCCGGCGCTCGTCGCCGCGGGCCTCCTGCGCGATCCACGCCGAGAGCTCGCCCACGATGCCGGCGCGCTCGAGCCCTCCGAGCCCCGGCGCGCTGCGCCGCGCTGGGGAAGCGGCGGGGGTCCTCGGCCGCCCAGCGCTCGCGGTCGGGGTCGGCGTGGGCGACCGCCCGGCGCACCAGCCGCCCGGAGCCGCGGCGCAGCTCCACGGCGCACCAGTCGGCCAGGTGCGGGACGGCCAGCCGGGCCATGTTGCGCAGGCTGGTCTCCATGTCCAGCGAGCGCGAGAGCTCGTCGGCGGCGCGGGCCACGAAGCGCTCGCGGTCGCGCTCCCAGCGCCGGGCCGAGACGTCCTCCAGCACCAGGAGCTCGAGCGGCTCGCCGCCGCGGCCGCGCACCGGCCGGCGCTCGGCGCGCACCCAGCGCTCCTCGCCGGGGGTCTCGCCGATCAGCTCCTCCCGGCCGCCCTCGGCGGAGACGAGGCGCAGCCACGCGTCGCGCTGCACCCGCAGCTCGGGGATGTCCTCGAGGGGAAGGTCGATCAGGTCGTGACGGGACGACAGTCCCAGCATCGCGACCGCGGCAGGGTTGCTGTAGAGGGTCCGGCCCCCCGAGTCGCGCACCACCAATCCTTGGGGAAGCGCCTCGAGGACGTTGTCAGACCTCAGCGACCCTGCTTCGAGTCCATCCTGGATTCTCTGCTCTACCGGGCCAATGGCCCTGAGAGGGAACAGGGCGCCGCGGACGGTGTCAAGCGCGTAGCTCGTCCAGGTATTCCCGCCAGTCCCGGGTCAGCTCGCCCAGCGGCCGCTCGAACGCTCGCGTCAGCGCGGTCTCGGCTCGCTCGGCCGGTATGGAGCGGGCCAGCTCCACCGCGGCGCGGGGCCCGGCCTCCTCGTCGAGCATCGAGAAGACGGTCCCGCCCAGGATCAGCGCGTCGCGGGGCCCGGGCGGGAACGAGGGCCGCCCTCCCTCGCGAAGGCGCCGGGTGATGGCCGGGCGCAGGTGGGGGACCTGGCCCGAGAGCCAGGCGGCCGCCCCCTCGGCCAGCCAGGCGAGCTGCAGGTAGCGGCCGAAGCCGCGCGGGCGGAAGGGGGGAGGCAGGCCCGGGTTGTGCGCGCCCAGCACCAGGTGCGCGTACTCGTGACGGGGCGACAGCAGCAGGGCTTCGAGCGAGCCCTCGCCGCCCGAGGCCCGCGCCCGCAGCGCCTCCGGGGACAGCACGTGGATCGCGTCCTCGGAGAACCAGCCGGCGTAGTAGCGCCGCGCCGCGGGCGCCGAGAGCCGGCGCGCCAGGGGCAGCCAGGGATGGGCGAGGGCCAGGGCCGCCGGGCGCGGGTGGATGACCACCGTCACCTCGCCGGGGGTGGAGGGGAAGACGCGGCCGAGCTTGGCCCGGAAGACCTCGAGGTCGTCCAGGACCTGGGCGGCGTCGTCGGCCTGGGAGGACTCGTGGCGCGCCGAGAACGACGGCGAGAAGCTCTCGACCCAGGGCACCGCCCCAGTTCTAGCGCCCGGTCACGGACCGAGCTCGAGCGACTGCTGCCAGGTGCCCCTGTCGAAGAAGGGCAGCTCGGGCGTGTCGGCCGCGCCCTGCGCGGTCACGTCGTACATCCGGCGCGGCTCCCGCCAGCGGGCCGGGTCGGAGGTTCCGAAGCGCCGCGTCAGCGTGTCGGAGGTGCGCCGCGGCTGGGACGGGAACAGCCCGTTGCGGCGGGGGATGGTGTAGATGCGGCCGGGAGTGCGCAGCGGCAGCAGTTGGGCGAATGCGCGCGAGCCGATGGACTGGAACACGCGCGCGTTGTCGAGCTCGGCGCCGTCGGAGGAGGGCACCGTGCGGGCCAGGAAGATGCCCACGCGCGCGGAGTCGGTCAGCGACCACTCGCGCGGCTGGATGCCCAGCGCGGGGAACTCGCCGGGCAGCTCCAGCGGGCGGCCGCGCACGCGGCGGATCCAGGCGTTGATCCCGTCGCGGTAGGCCTCGCCGCGGCGGACGAGCTTGCGCGGCAGGCGGTTGAACTGGTTCTGGGCCTCGCGGTCGGTGTAGTAGTCGCGGCGGGCGACGAGGTCGTCGTCGAGGTACTCCTGGCCCAGGATCTCCGCCAGCCGGCCGCTCGTCGCGCGGCGGAAGAGCTCGAGCTGGAACAGGCGGTCCTCGGCCACCGCGTAGCCGACGCCCCACCAGGCGTCGTAGTCGCTGGCCCCGCGCACGTTGGGCACGCCGCGCGCGTCGCGCGTGATGGTCACCCCGGCGCGAGGCGAGCTGCGGCTGCCCGGGCGGTTGAACCGGGCGTCCTTGAAGCGGAAGCTGGTGAAGAGCGAGGTCTGGTCGTTGAGGTGGGGCGAGCCCGTCCCGCTCGCCACGCCTGGGATCGACACCTGGCCGCTCTGGCCGGGCGGCAGGACCGACTCCGCCTGCACCACGCGCGCCTGCGCGGGTGCGGCCACGACGGCCGACGCCACACACAGCGCGACGAAGATCCGGGTCGGCGTGATGCCTACGCCAGCGCCGGCACGGCGTCCGAGGCGATGGCCTCGATCTCGCCGGTGGCCCGGTCGAACTCCTCGTCGGAGAGCACGGGCGTGCCCTCGAAGGGGAGGTCGCGGTGGAGCTCGATCCAGGAGCGGCAGCCCTGGTACTCGGGCAGAACGCGGACGGTCACCGGGCGCGGGATGCGGTAGGTGCGCAGGACGATCACGTGCATCGGGTGGCGGCGCTTCCAGGCCAGCCGCTTCTCCGCGTAGTCGGTGGTCCAGATGTAGTACGGCGACAGCGCGTCGATGCAGCGCGGGTCGGTGATCAGGTAGCTGGCGGCCACCTCGGCCCAGGCCCGGATCCGCACCCGGTCGGGCTGCGGGATGCCTCCGTCCTGGGTCAGCGCCTCGACCGGCGGCTCGGCGTCGGGCCAGACACCCTCCTCCAGCGCGCGCCCCAGCTCGGGCATGTGCGACTCGCGCACCAGGTTGTTGCGCTGGTGGTCGAAGGTGGGGTAGAGGAAGAAGCGGTCGTGCTCGATCTCGAAGTGCTTGTTCTCCTCGCGGATGCCGCCCTTGCGCAGGGTCAGCAGCTGCTCGCCTTCGGCTAGGGCACGCACGGTGACGGCCCACTCTTTGAGTGCGGTTGGCATCAGAGGGAGAGAACCTCAGCTCCGCGCCCCGACGATGGGCTCGCCGGCGCGGAGCGGCCATTCTTACTCAGGGACAACTTCGTTTCAAGCTCGATTTCCGCTCGTGTCAGACCTCACACGCCACTACGCCAAAGCGTGCGACCTACCCGATTTCGGGGACCCCCGGCTGCTCGCCACGCTGCGCGACATCCTGCCCGAGCGCGACCCCACGACCCACGTCGAGCGCAAGGTCTGGGAGTTCGCGCAGCTGGCGATGTTCCTCGAGGATCAGGGCCTGCTCGACGACTCGGCGCGGGTGCTCGGCGTGGGGGCCGGCGACGAGCGGATCCTGTTCTGGCTGGCCAACCACGTGGGTGAGGTGGTGGCCACCGACATCTACGGCGAGGGCGATTTCTCCGGCCGCGAGGCGGGCGGGACCATGCTCACCGACCCGGCGTCTCACGCGCCGTTCCCGTACCGCGAGGAGAGGCTCGAGGCGCGCTGGATGGACGCGCGCCGTCTGGAGTTCCCCGACGCCAGCTTCGACGCGGTCTACTCGCTCTCGTCGCTCGAGCACTTCGGCGGCCCCGGCCAGGTCGACCGGGCGGCCCGGGAGATCGCGCGCGTGCTGCGGCCCGGCGGAGTGGCGCTGCTGTGCGCCGACGTCCTGGTGCGCCGCCATCCGCTCAACGCGGCGCCGGTCGACCTCGCCGCGCGGCTGGTGTCGCTGGGGCGCAAGCGGCGCGAGGCCGCGCCGCGCCACCGCTCGGTCGTGGCCGAGGCCTTCACGCCTCGGGAGCTTCAGAAGCACGTGGTCCGGGCATCCGGCCTCGAACCGATGCAGCCGCTCGACCTCTCCCTCTCGCCCGCGTCGTGGGAGAACGTCTGCCGCCTGTACCCCGACGGCCGGCAGGAGCCGGCGACCGGGGCCTTCTTTCCCGCACGTGCTGGTGCAGGTCGACCGCTCGGTCCTGACCTCGGTCTGCGTTCCCCTGCGCAAAGCCCCGTGAGCACGGCGGTCCTCTTCGCGGTGATCGGCGCGAGCGCCCTCCCGCTCGGCGCCGCCTTCGGCGTCTGGACCAAGCCGCCGCGCTCGGTGACCGCCGGCATGCTCGCCTTCGCCTCGGGCGCGCTGATCACCGCTGTCGCCTTCGAGCTCTTCGAGGAGGCCTTCCAGTGGGAGCCCAGAAGATGCGCAGGCGGGCTTCAGCCCCGGCCGCGTCATGGCGATCTGGGTGGGCACCGCCGTCCTGCTGGCCGCGGCGGTGATCGTGGGCTACGCCGCGCTGGAGGGGGCGAGCGGCAAGGCCCTGGCCTGGCCGCTGGGCTTCGCCGGCGGCGCGGTCCTGGCCTCCATCGCCGACACCCTGATGCCCGAGGCCTACAAGGAGGGCGGCCCGGCGGTGGCGTTCTCACCGCCCTGGGCTTCCTCGTGTCCTTCCTGGTCTCATCGGCCTGAGAACCGGGTAGGCACTAACCATGGATAAGAGAAAGCTGGGCAGCCTCGAGGTCTCCGCCATCGGCCTCGGCTGCATGGGAATGTCCGAGTTCTACGGCGACGGAGACGACGAGGAGTCGGTCGCCACGATCCACCGCGCCCTCGACGAGGGGCTGAGCTTCCTCGACACCGCCGCCATGTACGGGTCGGGCGAGAACGAGCGCCTGGTGGGCAAGGCCATCCGCGACCGCCGCGACGAGGTGGTGCTCGCGACCAAGTTCGGCATCGAGCGCAATCCCGACGACCCCCACGCGCGCGGGATCGACGGCCGGCCCGAGACCGTCAGGCGCTCGTGCGACGAGTCGCTCTCGCGGCTCGGCGTGGACCACATCGACCTCTTCTACCAGCACCGGGTGGACCGCGAGGTGCCGATCGAGGAGACCGTCGGCGCCATGGGCGAGCTGGTGCAGGAGGGCAAGGTCCGCCACCTCGGCCTGTCCGAGGCCGCGCCGGACACCATCCGCCGCGCGCACGGAACTCACCCGATCACCGCGCTGCAGACCGAGCTGTCCCTGTGGACCCGTGACGTCGAGGAGGAGATCCTTCCGACGGTGCGCGAGCTGGGCATCGGCTTCGTGGCCTACAGCCCGCTGGGCCGCGGGTTCCTGTCCGGGCGCTTCCAGAGCCCGGACGACTTCGAGGAGGGCGACTTCCGCCGCAACAACCCGCGCTTCCAGGGCGAGAACTTCGAGAAGAACCTGGAGCTCGTGGAGCGCGTCAAGGAGATCGCCGACGAGAAGGACGCCACGGCCGGCCAGCTGGCGATCGCCTGGGTGATGGCCCAGGGCGACGACGTGGTGCCGATCCCCGGCACCAAGCGCGTTCGCTACCTCGAGGAGAACCTGGGCGCCGCCGCCGTCGAGCTCACCGCCGAGGACCTGCGCCGTCTCGACGACGTCGCGCCCCTTGGCGCCGCCGAGGGCACCCGCTACCCCGAAGCTCAGATGGCGACGGTCAGCGCCTGATCGCGCGGATGACCGCGGCGAAGTCCTTGCCGCCGAGGCCCTCCGCGTCCGCCAGGGCGTAGCGGGTCTCGGCGGACCCCGCCACCTCGAGGTCGAGCCCGAGCTCGCGCGCCTCGGACAAGAAGTGCCGCACGTCCTTGAGCATGTGCTCGAGCTTGAACAGCGGGTCGAAGTCGTCCTCGCGCATGGGACCGGCCTTCAGCGCCAGCATCGCTGAGTTGC
Organism: uncultured Thermoleophilaceae bacterium; assembly: GCA_963810745.1. Taxonomy (GTDB): domain Bacteria; phylum Actinomycetota; class Thermoleophilia; order Solirubrobacterales; family Thermoleophilaceae; genus JACCZR01. Next base: position 146,152 of record CAWEOW010000006.1, on the reverse strand, counting down.
CCGAGCCCGACGCGACGACCTGCTCCATCGCGTCGAGGTCGACGCCGGCGGCCTGCGCGAGCCTGATTCCCTCCGCCAGCGCCGCCGTGTTCACGGCGGCCAGCGTGTTGTTGATGAGCTTGATCACCGAGCTGTCGCCGACGGCGCCGGCGTGAACGATCAGCTCTCCCATCGCCTCGAACAGCGGCCGCGCGCGCTCGAGGTCTGCGGCCTCGCCGCCCACGATGATCGTCAACGTTCCGTCCTCGGCCTTGGGGCGCGAGCCGGTGACGGGCGCGTCGAGGAACGACACGCCGCGCTCGGCCAGCCGCTCGGCGATCGCGCGGCTGGCGGTGGGGCGGATCGTCGACATGTCGATGACCAGCGAGCCCTCGCGCGGCTCGGCGCGGTCGATGACCGCCCCGACCTCGGGCGCGTCGGGCAGCATCGTGATGATCACGTCCGCCTCGGCAGCCGCCTCGGCGGGCGTCTCCACAGCGGTCGCCCCGTGCTCCTCCGCGAAGCGCTTGGCCTTTGCGAGATCTCGTGTCCACACCGTCAGCTCGTGGCCCGCCGCGCGCAGGTTCGCCGCCTGCGGCCAGCCCATGATGCCCAGGCCCAGGAAGGCCGTCCGTTCAGCGCTCACCGTGTCCGCCTCCTCCCGGCGTCTCGATCCTGCAGCCGCTGCCCCTCGGTCAGGGATCCCGACCACTTGGGCGGCAGCTCCTCTCCGTCCAGCGAGTTGCGTCCCCGCTCACCCGGCTCGCCGCCGTCCGCCCCGGGCGGGGCGTGGCGGCGTCGCTCGGTGATCAGCGAGGCGCGCATCTCCTCGCGCGCCTCCAGCTCGCGCACCACGCCGTCGCCGCCGCGGTGGCGCCCGCCGCCTCCCGAATCGCGGCGGACGGAGTACTCGATCGCGCGCACCGGGAACTCCAGCTCGAGCGCCTCGACTGGAGTGTTCAGCGTGTTGCTCATCGCCACGTGCACCGCGCTCGGGCCGTCGGCGTCGGGGCAGGCGCCCTGGCCGCCGCCGAGCGTCTCGTAGTAGGTGAAGCCCTCGTTGCCCAGCGTCATGTTGTTCATCGTTCCCTGTCCGAGGGCCCTTCCGAACGCGGCCAGCACCAGGTCGGCCACGCGCGAGGAGGTTTCCACGTTTCCACCCACCACCGCGGCCGGGTAGCGCGCGTTGAGCAGCGTGCCCTCCTCGGCGATCACCGTCAGCGGCCGCTGCACGCCCGCGCAGGGCGGCACGTCGGGATCGGCCAGCACGCGCAGGGCGAACAGCGAGGCGGACAGGGTCACCGCGAGCGGGCAGTTGAGGTTGCCCTCGCTCTGGCCGGCCGACCCGCTGAAGTCGAGCGTGATGTCGTCGCCCTCGATCGTGGCGACGAGGCGGAGCTCCAGGTCGCCCTCGCCGGCCTCCAGCAGGTCGGAGGCCTCGCGCCGGCCCTCGCCCAGCTCGGCTATGCCGGCGCGCGTGCGGCGCTCGGCGTAGTCCTGTGTCTCGTCCAGCCCCTCGCGCAGGGGGCCGGCGCCCATCGACTCGGCCAGCTCTTCCAGCCGCACGGCGCCCGTGCGGTTGGCCGCGAGCTGGGCGCGCAGGTCGGCCACCCGCTGGCGCGGGTTGCGCATGCGCGAGGTCAGGTCGTCCAGCAGCTCGCGATCGAGCTCGCCGGCGCGCGCCAGGCGCGTGGGCGCGATCACCACGCCCTCTTCCTCCAGCGTGTGCGAGTCCGCGGGCATCGAGCCCGGCTCCTCTGCGCCGATGTCGGCGTGGTGGGCGCGGTTGGCCGCGAACCCGACCAGCTCGCCGGCCGCGAAGACGGGGGAGACCACGGTCACGTCGGGCAGGTGGGTGCCGCCGCGGAAGGGGTCGTTGAGGATCCAGGCGTCGCCCGGCGACTGCTCCTCGTCGACCACCTCGGCCACCGCGAACGGCATGGCGCCCAGGTGGACGGGGATGTGCTCGGCCTGCATGACCATCTGGCCGCGCGGGTCGAACAGCGCGGTCGAGGAGTCGCGGCGCTCCTTGATGTTCGCCGAGTGGGCCGAGCGCACCAGCACCTCGCCCATCTCCTGGCAGGCGGCGTGCAGGGCGCCGAGCATGACCTGCAGGGAGACGGGGTCGAGGCTCACGCGCGCTCCATGGTCATGGCGTCGCCGGCCACGCTGACGCTCCAGCCGGGCGGAACGACGAGCGTCGAGCCGGGCAGCTCGACCACGGCGGGCCCGTCCACCGCGTCCTCGCCCTCCGCGGCCGAGGTCAGCACGGCGGCCTCGACCTCCTCGTCGCCGAAGCGGGCGCGCCGCGAGCCGCGGCGCTCCAGGCCGCCCGAGCCCGCCGGGGCCTCGGCGCCCGGGCAGGGCGGCGGCCACGCGCACGGTCACCAGCTCCAGCTCGGCGTCCTCGTCCACGTAGCCGTAGTGCTCCTCGTGGGCGCGGTCGAAGGCCTCGCGCAGGTCGGCGGGGTCGGGCTCCAGCTCGCCCGGCGACGGTGAGCTCGAAGGCCTGGCCCGCGTAGCGCAGGTCGTAGCCCGCCCGCAGCTCGGCGTCCTCGGCGCCCAGCTCATCGCGCCCGCGCTCGCCCAGCTCGGCCACCGCCTCGGCAACCGCCTCGGCGGTGAAGTCCTCGCCGCCCAGCAGCACGCTGCGGGCCACGTCGCGGCGGCGCTCGGAGACGATCAGGCCCAGCGCCGACAGAACGCCCGACGAGACGGGCGCGATCACGCGCTTCATGCCCAGCTCGTCGGCCACCGCGGCCGCGTGCATCGGGCCCGCGCCGCCGAAGGCCACCAGCGCCATGTCGCGCGGGTCCAGGCCGCGCTTCACGGTCACGACGCGCACCGCGCCCGCCATCTCCACCGCCGCGACCCGCGCGATGCCGGCGGCGGCCTCCTCGACCCCGAGGCCGAGGTCCTCGCCCAGCCCGCCGACCGCCGCGCGCGCCGCCTCCACGTCGAGCTCCACGTCGCCCGACAGGGGCGAGCCCGCGTCCAGGTGGCCCAGCAGCAGCGCGGCGTCGGTGACCGTGGGCTCCTCGCCGCCGCGGCCGTAACAGGCCGGGCCGGGCTCGGCTCCCGCCGAGCGCGGGCCCACGCGCAGGGCGCCGCCGGCGTCGCGCCACGCGATGCTCCCGCCGCCGGCGCCGATGGTGTGGACCTCCACCATCGGCAGCGCGAGCGAGCGGCCGCCGACCTCGCGCCCGCCGCCCACGGCGACCTGTCCCTCGAGCACCGCCGACACGTCGCACGAGGTGCCGCCCATGTCGAGCGCCACCGCGTCCTGCACGTCGGCGTGGCCCGCTGCGCGCGCGGCGCCCACGGTGCCGCCCGCGGGCCCGGAGAGCACCGTCCACGAGGCGTGGCGCGCGGCCAGCTCCGCGCCGGCCACGCCGCCGCTCGACAGCATCACCTGGGGGTCGGGCAAGCCCTCGTCGCGCGTGCGCGACGCGAGGTTCTCCAGGTAGCGGCGCAGCAGCGGCGACAGCGCGGCGTCGACCACGGTGGTGGCGCAGCGCTCGTACTCGCGGAAGACGCCGGCCGTCTCGTGCGAGGTCGACACGTGCACCTCGTCGCCGAGCGCCTCGGCCGCGCGGAGCTCGTGGTCGGGGTGGCGAAAGCCCCACAGCAGGCAGACGGCGGCCGCCTCGACCTCGCCGTCGAGCTCGCCCAGGCGCTCGGCGAGCAGCTCCTCGTCCAGCTCGCGGATCACTCCCTCGGGGCCGGTGCGCTCGGGCACGGCCACGCGCAGCTCGGGTGGCACCAGCGGCGGCGGGTGGCCGGCGCACAGCCGGTACAGCTCGGGGCGCGCCTGTCGCCCGAGCTCCTCCAGGTCGGTGAAGCCCTCGGTGGCCAGCAGCGCGCAGCGCGCGGTCTTGCCCTCCAGCAGGGCGTTGGTGCCCACGGTCATGCCGTGCACGAAGCGCTCGACGTCGTCCGCGCTCGCCCCGGCCTGGTCCAGCGCCTCGCGTACCGCCGACAGCACGCCCTCGGACTGGTCGGCGGGGGTGCTCGGGACCTTCGCCGTCACCAGGCGGTCGCCGGCGAGCAGGGCGGCGTCGGTGAAGGTGCCGCCGACGTCCACGCCCAGGACCACGGGCGTTTCTTATCTCATGAAGAGAGAAAGGCGGCCCGGAGGCCGCCTTTCTTCTCTCTCCCTCCATCTCCGACCCTGCGCCCACGGCCTCCTGCGTGGGCTCGCGGGAAGAAGATGCAAGCTCTGTGCGCCTACGCCGCGGTCGTGGCGAACGCCTCCTCGAGGTGCTTGTGCGACGGGCAGTACTTGCTGCCCGGCAGCGGCACGCGCTGGCACGCCGTCCCCTTGCGGGTGGTGGCGTGGCAGCACAGCGGGCTGCCGTCGAAGGTCACGCCCGAGCGGGCCTGGGTGTCGACGTACTCGGAGGCGAGCATCACGTGGCGCTCGATCACCCGCAGCACCCGCATCTGCGCCTCGATGGGAAAGAGGTGACGGACCTCGTTGAAGAGCGAGCGCGTGGGGCGCGCGAAGTAGTGGCGGTCGGCGGCCAGGCGCTCCATCGTCCGCTCGCACGCCTGGAGGAGGAGCTGCTGGGCGGCACATCCGCCGGCCCGCTTTCCGTTCTCGACCTCGGCGTTGAGCTCGCGGTAGATCGAGCGACTGAACTGGTACATCCCTGTCTCGGCTCCTCGTCCCTCTTGAACTACGAGCCGATTAGAACAATCTCGCTTTAGCGCCCTGGGAAGCGCGCGTTAAGCAGTCGTTAACCGCGCAAATGCGCTACTTCAAGCTCCAGTTCATGGACCGGCGCGCGTAGAGCAGGGGCTCGCCGTGGTCGTGCCGGCCGTCCTCGAGGTCGCCGACGAGGATCGAGTGGTCGTAGCGGCTGAACGTCTCGCTGCGCCGGCAGCGCAGGTAGGCCATGGCGTTGACGAGCTCGGGCACCTCGCCGTCCCAGCGCCAGTGGAGGTCGGCGAACTTGTCGGCGGCGCGGCTGACGAACACGCGCGCGTCGGGCTCCTGATGTGCGCCCAGGATGTGGACGCCGAAGTGCTCGCAGGCGGCCAGCGTGTCGTGGCAGCGCGAGGAGTGCGCGATGGACACCATCACCGACGGCGGGTCGGCCGAGAACGCGGCGGTCGACGTGGCGGCCAGGCCACAGGGGGTGCCGTCGTCGCGCTTGGCGGTGATCACGGTCACGCCCGAGGCCAGCGCGGCCATGGCTTCGGCGAAGAGCTCGTCGGTTCTCACCGGGGACGACCTTACGTCCAGTGCTCGAAGTCCGCTCCCCCTTCGCGCGTGACGACGGCGTGCTTGCCGTCGAGCGCGGGGTCGGTCTCCGGGTGGTCGCGGCGCTGGTGCGCGCCGCGGCTCTCCTCGCGCGCCAGGCAGGCGGCGGCCACCGAACGGGCCAGCGGGTAGGGGTCGTCCAGCAGCTCGCGCAGGCTCTCCGCGTCGCGCTCGAGCCCGGCCAGCCGCCACAGCGCCTGGCGCGTCTCCCGCGACGGCAGCTCGGGCGCGATCGCCTGCGGGGGCTCGGCACGGGCGGCGGGCGGCTCGGGCTCGTCGAGGGCGGCCAGCGCGGCGCGGCGCCCGAACACGAAGCACTCGGCCAGCGAGTTCGACGCCAGCCGGTTGGCGCCGTGCAGGCCGGTGCACGCGCTCTCGCCGACCGCGAGGAGGCCGGGCAGGGTGGAGCGGCCGTGCAGGTCGGCCGCCACGCCGCCCATCGTGTAGTGCGCGGCCGGGGCGACCGGCAGCGGCCGGCGCGGGTCCAGGCCCACGTCCTGCAGCGCCGCCGCGACGTTCGGGAAGCGGGCCAGGTCGACCGAGCTGACGTCCAGGCCGACCGAGTCGGTCCCCTGCTCGCGCATGCGCTGCTGCACGGCCAGCGCCACCTGGTCGCGAGGCGCGAGCTCGTCCACGAAGCGCTCGCCGTTCGCGTCGAGCAGCACGGCCCCCTCGCCGCGGATGGCCTCGGTCACCAGGAAGCCCTCGCGCCGGCCGTGGGTCACCAGGGCGGTGGGGTGGAACTGGGTGAACTCGAGGTCGGCCAGCGCGGCGCCGGCCGCCAGCGCCAGGCTCAGCCCCGTGCCCGCCGCCCCGGGCGGGTTGGTGGTGCGCGACCACAGGGCCGCCGCGCCGCCGGTGGCCAGCACCACGCCCCGCGCGGTCACCGCGCGAGCCTCGCCGTCGCGGCTCACCGCCACCAGCCCGATGCAGCGGCCCTCGTCGACCCACAGCGCACCGGCGGCGTAGGGCTCGATCACCTCGATGCGCTCGTCGGTCGCGGCCAGGGCCGACAGCTCGCGGGTCACGCGCCGGCCGGTCGAGCTGCCGCCCGCGTGGACCACGCGCCGGCGCGAGTGGCCGCCCTCGAGGCCCAGCGCCAGGGCGCCCGAGCGGTCGGAGTCGAAGCGCACCCCGAGCTCGATCAGGTCGGCCACGCGGCTCGGCGACTCCTCGCACAGGACGCGCGCCGCGTCGGCGCTGCCGGTCCGCCGCCCGGCCGCCAGCGTGTCGGCCTGGTGGAGCTCGGGCGAGTCGTCCTCGGCCAGGGCTGCCGCTATTCCGCCCTGGGCCCAGTAGCTCGCGGTCTCGGCCAGCGGCGTGCGCGACACCAGGACCACGCGGGCGCCCTCGCGGGCCGCGGTCAGGGCGGCCTGGAGCCCGGCGGCACCGGCGCCGACCACTGCTAGGTCGGCTTGCACCGCGGGTACGGTAACGCCATCGCGGCCCCCCTCCTGTTCTCTCATCCGTCGTCGCTGGAGCACGACACGGGGGCCCACCCCGAGAACGCGCAGCGCATCCGGGCGATCGAGTCCGAGCTGGCCTCGCGTGACTGGCTCGGATGGGAGCGCCGCACGGCCCCCAAGGCGGAGCTCGACCAGCTTCTCCTCGTCCATCCGCGCGACCACGTGGAGGCGGTCCAGGCGACCTGCGAGCGGGGCGCGGCCTTCGATCTCGACACCCCCACGAGCCCCGGCTCGTGGGAGGCTGCGCTGCACGCTGCGGGCGCCGGCTGCGCGATGGTCGACTCGCTGCTGAGCGGCGAGGCGCCCACCGCGTTCTGCACGCTGCGCCCGCCGGGCCACCACGCCGAGCCGGGGCGCGCGATGGGCTTCTGCCTCTTCTCCAACATCGCGATCGCCGCCCGGCACGCGCTGGCCTCGGGGCTGGAGCGGGTGATGGTGGTCGACTGGGACGTCCACCACGGCAACGGGACCAACGCCGCGCTGCACGGCTCGGCCGAGGCCCTGTTCGTGAGCCTCCACCGCTACCCGTTCTACCCCGGCACCGGGCCGCTGTCGGACGTGGGCTCGGGCGAGGGCGCCGGCTACTCGCTCAACCTGCCGCTGCCCGGTGGGTCGGAGGAGGACGACTGGCTGTCGCTCATGGAGCACGTGGTGGCCCCGGTGGCCGCGCAGTTCAAGCCGGAGCTGGTGCTGATCAGCGCCGGCTACGACGCCCACCGCGACGACCCGCTGGGCGGCTGCCTGCTCGACACCTCCTCGTTCGGCGAGCTGGGGCGCTGGTCGCGCCTGCTCGGCGAGCGGGCCGGCGCCCCGGTGGGCTGCATGCTCGAGGGCGGCTACGACCTGGGCGCGCTTGCGAGCTCCGTCGCGGCGACGATGGAGGCGCTCACCGACGGGGCCGAGCCCCGCTCGGTGCCGGCCGGCGACCTCGTGGACCACGCGGCCACGCAGGTCGGCCGCTTCTGGTCGCTGTAGCCGGCTACTTCTCGGCGCCGATGACCACGACCAGCTTGGCGTCGCCGGCGCGGTCGGCCACCTCGGGCTCGATCGCCTTGACCTCCTGGATGCCCTCTTCCTCGGCCAGCGCCCTCGCCGCGGCCTCCGAGCCGTCGACGTGCTGGACCGAGTAGGCCTCGGCGCCCCCGGGGGCGTTGGTCACCTCGCCGACCGTGAAGCCGTCGGCCTTCAGCCGGCGGGCGTACTTCTTGGCCGCGCCGGCCGCGGGAACGCCGCTCAGCACGGCCACGGGCCCGCGCTTCGCCGCGGTCAGGCCCGCGTCGGCAGCGGGCTTCTCGGGCTCCGTCTTCTGGGTGGTGGCGCGCGTCTCCTGGCGGCTGGCCGGCCCCCGGGCCACCTCGCTCTGGGCGTCGTCGGAGGCGGCCTGGAGGCCGAAGTACACGCCCGCCACGGCGAGCACGATCACGACGACCGCCAGGAGGACCGGCACCTGCCAGCGCGGGGGCCGCTTGTACTGCAGGCCGACGCGGCCGCCGCAGGTCAAGCAGACGAGCTGCCCGCGCTCGACGGGCGCGCCGCAGGTGGGGCATGTGCCGTCCACTAGCCCCCGCCCCTGCGCCACAGGCCGTGCCGGCCTTCCTCGGCCGGCTCCTGGACGAACGTCTCCTCCTCGTCCCACTCCTCGCCGATCGGCGGGCCGGGCTCCTCCTCCTCGAAGTCACCCGCCTCCAGCGCGGCGCGCTCCTCGGTGGGGATCTCGTCCGGCGGCTCTTCCTCCTGGGGCGGGAGCGGCGGGGTCTCGTCGGCGTGGGGAAGAGGCGGCGCCTCGTCGCCGGTGCCGGGCCCCAGCGCCACCTGCGCCGGGGACCCGCAGCTCGCGCAGTAGCGGGCGTCGATGGGCATGATCGCCGAGCACTGCGAGCAGCTGCCGGCGATGCCGGCCGCGGTCAGCTGGAGGACGTCGGAGCCGCTGCCCAGCGCGTCGTCGAGCGCGCGCACCTCCTCGTCCACGGCCATGAGCTCGGCGGCCTTGGCCTGGAGCAGCTCGGGCTCGCGCCGCCCCTGGCGGTGCAGCTCGAAGACCAGCGCGCCGAGGTCGAGCAAGAGGGCCTCGCGGACCTGGTTCTGACGTCGCAGACGACGGCGCATGCGGCCGCGTTCGAGCGCCCCCGGCCGGTCTGGGTCTCTGCGGAGCAGGCCCACGACGGCGCGACTATAGCTTGGGCCTAGGCGCCCTCACGGGCCTCCCGGACCACCCGCAGCAGCTCCTCGCCGCGGCGGTGCAGGGGAAAGGCGCTGAGGATCCGTTCGCGGGCGCGCCGCCCGCCCTCGGGGCCCATCTCCAGGCGCGCGGCGCACGCCGTCGGCCACCTCGGCCGGGTCCTGGGAGGAGATGAACACGCCGGCGTCGCCCACCACCTCCGGCATCGCGGTCACCTCCAGCACCACCGGCACGCAGCCGGCCAGCATCCCCTCCGCCACGGCGAGGCCGAAGCCCTCGTGCCGCGACGCCTGAACGTAGACCGAGGCCCGCCGGTACCAGTCGAGCAGGTCCTCGTCGGAGGCCCAGCCGGTGAGCTCGACGTTGTCGCCCGCCCGCTCCTGCAGCTGCTCGACGGCGTCGTCGAGCCACTTGCCCACCAGGACGAAGCGCACGTCGGGCAGCTGGGCGGCCGCCTCCACGAATGGGATCTGGCCCTTCTGCACCAGCGTGCCCTCGTCGACCGCCCCCACGTTGAGCGCGATGCGCTCGCCCTCGGTGCTCGCCTCGCCGAACGGGTCGGGCACGCCGTGGTGGATGACCGTGATGCGGCTCGGTGTCGAGCGGCGTGTTGCGGCCGATCTCCTCCAGCGAGTAGTTGGAGTTGGTCACCAGCCGCTTCGCCCGCCGCATGACCCACAGCGCGGCGTGGCGCCTGAGCCCGCCCTGCTGGTGGCCGTAGTTGATGTCGGGCATGTTGGCCGTGTCGAAGCCGCCGATGATCAGCACCGACGGCGTGCGTGTCAGCCAGGCCAGCGTGATCGGGAAGAAGGTGTGCCAGGAGGCGAACCAGCCCACCACCACGTCGGCTCTCAGCACGCCGCGGATCACCTTCAGCGGGTTGGGCCAGCGGCCGGGCTGGTAGAGGTCCTCGACCTCGTACTCGGTCTCCAGCGCATCGCGGTCGATGGCGACGAAGCTGGCCTTGCGGCTGTGGACGTAGAGCAGCCTCATGCCTCGATGAACGCCCCGTGCCACTCGGACAGCTCGAGCAGGCAGAAGAGGACCCAGCGGTGGTCGGCCTTGCTCGCGCGGTGGGCCTCCACCAGCTGCTTGGCGGCCGCCGGGTCGACCAGCTCGGACATCGTGCTGCCCGGCGCGTAGCGCTTCTCGATCTCGCGGCCGAGCGACTCGCGCAGCCAGTCCTCCCACGGGCGAGGAGAAGCCGTGCCTTGGGCCGGTTGCGCGAGCTCCGGCGGGAGCAGGCGCCCCATCGCCTCGCGGTGCAGGCGCTTGCCCTCGCGCGGGCGTACGCGTGCGCGCGCAGGAATCCGCTCCACGAGCTTCATCAGCTCCACGTCGAGGAAGGGAACGCGCTGCTCGAGGCTGGCCGCCATCGACATCTTGTCCCCGCAGATCAGCAGGCTCGCCGGGAGGAACATGCGCGTGTCGAGGTAGAGGGCCTGGCCCAGCAGGTCGCGGTCGGGGACGTCGGCCAGCAGGTCCTTCGCCTGCGCGGTGCGCTCGGTCTCCGCCTCGTCGCCGTCGCGGCCGGTCAGGCGGCGGCGCAGGCCCTTGTCGCTGATCTCGACCAGGCGCACCAGGCGCTGCGCGTCCTCCATCGGGCCCAGCAGGTGGCCGAGGCGGCGCGCGCGCTCGTTCGGCAGCCTGGCGGCCAGGATCGCCAGCGGGCCGGGCAGGCGCGACAGGGGCCCCAGCAGCGCCGCGGCCTGGTGGCGGCCGTAGCCGCCGTGGGGCTCGTCGGCGCCCTGGCCGCTCAGCACCACCTTCACGTCCTGGGCGGCGAAGCGCGCGAGCTGCAGCAGCGCGGGCGCCGACGGGATGCCGCACGGCTCCTCCATGCGCCGGACGGCGTCGCTGAGCTGCTGCAGGTAGTCGCCCTCGACCATCGCCGTGCTGTGGTGGTCGGTGTGGAGGATCCGCGCCGTCTCGGCGGCGGCCTCGCGCTCGTCGAGCACGTCGCCGGCGCCGGGGAAGCCGACGGTGAAGGTCTGGGGCGGGCCGCTCGGCGCCCGCGGCCATCGCGGCGACGATCGCCGCGGAGTCCACGCCGCCGCTGAGCAGGGCGCCGTAGGGGACGTCGGACATCATCTGGCGCTTCACCGCGGCGGTGAACTCGCTCGCCAGCGGGCCCGCGAGGTCCTGCTCGGCCAGCTCCGGGCCCGGCGCCTCGCGGAAGCTGCGGATCTCGGTCCTGCCGTCCGGCGTGGCGGTCAGCAGCTCGCCGGGGGCCAGCTTGCGCACGCCCGCGAACAGGGTCCGGGGCCCGGGCACGAAGCGGCAGGCGAGGTAGTGGTCCAGCGCCACCGGGTCGAGCTGCGGCCTGACGAGGCCGGCGTTGATGAAGGCGCCGATCTCGGAGGCGACCGCCGTGCGCCGGCCGTCGGTCCACCAGTACAGGGGCTTGACGCCGAAGGGGTCGCGGGCGGCCACGAGGCGCTGCTCGCGGCTGTCCCAGATGGCCAGGCCGTACATGCCGTTGACGTTCCTGAGGAAGTCCTCGGGGCCGGCCTGCTCGTAGCGGTGCACGATCGGCTCGCAGTCCGAGTGGGTCGCGAAGCGGTGGCCGGAGTCCTCGAGGCCCTGGCGCAGGTCGAGGTGGTTGTAGATCTCGCCGTTGGCCACCAGGGCGATCTGGCGGTCTTCGGAGAAGAGGGGCTGATCGCCGCCCTCGACGTCGATGATCGCCAGGCGGGTGCTCACCAGGGTCGCGGGGCCGAAGCGCTCCACCGCGCGGCCGTCGGGCCCGCGGTGGCGCATGGCGTCGGCCATCCGCTCACCGGCGTCGGCGGCCGAGGCCCCGGCCGGGTCGAGCAGCGCTGCGATGCCGCACACGCGGCGACATCTTCGCAGTAGCCCGCGGCGGCCCCGCCGCGGGCCTGGGCGCGACACGGCCCTCCCCCTCGAAAAACTCGTCAGCGGGCTGACGAGTTGCCTCGGTGCGTGTGCCCGCTTCGCCTAGCCGGGCGCGCCCGTCGCCCCGCCGGCACCGGCCCAACCGGCACACATCCATCGCCATCTCGTAACACGCCGGTCTGGTCCCGTCACCCGCCCCGGCGGACGATCGAGCTCCATTCGATCAGAGGAGGAAAGAGGTCATGTACCGCCTGTTGGGAGCCGTCCACGTCAACGCTGCGCGCGCCGCTGCCGCACTGCGCGACCGCAGGGGCCAGGGCACCGTGGAGTACGTCGCGCTGATCCTGCTCGTAGCGCTGGTGATGGCCGGGGTGGTCGCGGCGATGAAGGGCTTTCGCACCGACGAGGGCAAGGAGCTGGGCGACGCGATCCTGGCCAAGATCAAGTCCGCGGTGAAGAAGGTGGAGTTCTGACGCCCACGACCAGCCCGAGAAGCTGGAGCCAAGGCGGTGACCGCCGCGCCCACGCCGTTTCGTTGCGCCCCGAATGGGGGTACGCCACTCATTACGGGAGACGTCGGCGCACGGTGTGGCGGGCGGTGGCCTCCAGCCTCGGAAGGGACTCCGGGGCTCATCGCTTCCCCGCGCCCCGCCGCTCGGCTTGGACGCCGGCGCGCGCAGGCGAGGACGGATCTCTGGCCTAGGGCCGGTGAAGGTTCTTTCGACGCGGGGACGCCCAGCTTGATCTCGAAGCAGGCTTTCGGATCGCGCGACGCGGATCCGGCCGGACGTGCCGGGGGACACGCAGCGCCGTCCACTTCGCGCCAGCCTGCGCAAAGCCGGCGAGGCGGTCCGCTCGACTCGATGCCCGCAACAGTGGATACGCCACGCAGTAGGCAACGATGGCGATTGCGGCCCAGCCCGTTACTACCCAAGTCAGCGTGGTCACGTCGAGCCCGCTCCAGCCGCGTGGTGCATCTGGTCCCTCCGCTCCTTCGAGAGCACCTGTTGTAGGAACACTGCCCCCTCGGCCGGACGGGTCACGCAGAGCGCGGATTTACGTCAGTTCGGAGCCGTGAATCCGCTCAGAAGGCCCGCACCGCCGACGGCGGGTCGTGCGTTGGTCGGGGAGGGCGGGCCTGGAGCCGCGTTTCTTCGTGACCTTCACCCTCCTGTGGCGTTCCAACCCATATGGACGCACAGGAAAAACAGGCAGAACTTGTGCAGGTCGTGGTGTTGGTTTGTCAGCAGTGCCTGCGCTACTCACGCGCCCAGCTCTGGCAGGGGTACGCCCGCCAGTGCGATTGCGGGGGACAGAAGCGGCTGTTGCGCTTCGAGACGGCCTCAGCTTCGGAGGTCGCCACCCCGGGGCGCTCCGGCTAGGGCGACCTGGAGAGGGGGCACCTCACCGCGAGCCTTGGAGCGGGGTGGCGCATACCGTGGAGTTCTGAGGCGCCTGCGAACATCGGGCGCGTGCCGCGCGCCGACCAAACGCTGCCCGTAGCGGTATTCGACTCCGGCGTGGGGGGCCTCACGGTCCTCCACGAGTGCCTGGTGTCGCTGCCGCACGAGGACTTCGTCTACTTCGGCGACACCGCGCGCTTTCCGTACGGCGACCGCGAGCCCGAGCAGTTGCTCGAGTTCTCGCGTGAGCTGTCGGGGCGGCTGCTCGACGACGGGGCCAAGCTGCTGGTGATCGCGTGCAACAGCGCGACGGCCGCGGCGGCGGCCTCGCTGCGCGAGGAGCTGGAGGGGCGCGTGGACGTGGTCACCGTGGTGACGCCCGAGGCGCGGCTGGCGGCGCAGGCGACCGAGAACGGGCGGGTCGGCCTGCTCGCCACCACTGCCACGGTCAACTCCGGGGCCTACGCGGCGGCGCTGGCCGAGGCGGCGCCCGAGGCCGAGCTCACCGCGGTCGCGGCGCCGGACCTCGCGCCGCTGATCCAGGAGGGCGGAGAGGTGGACGAGCGCGTGATCGCGTGCGTCGAGGAGGCCTGCGCCCCGCTGATCGAGGCCGGGGTGGACACCGTGATCCTCGGCTGCACCCACTACCCGCTGGTGCGGCCGGCGCTCCAGCGCCGGCTGGGGCGGGGCGTGACGCTGGTCTCCTCGGGCGAGGCGATCGCCCAGGAGGTCGAGGGCAAGCTCACCGACCGCGGCCTCGCCCGCGAGGACGAGGCACGCCGCGGCGACTACCGCTTCCTGGCCTCGGGCGACCCCGACGACTTCAAACGGCTCGGCCTGCGCTTCCTGCAGCTGCCGATCAACCAGGTCCAGCACGTCGACGTGCGCGAGCCCGGCGCGAGCAGGGCGGCGGCGTGAGCGGCGCCCGCAACGACGGCCGCGCCTCCGGCGAGCTCCGCCCCGTGAACATCACGCCCGGCTTCGTCAAGAGCGCCACCGGCTCGGCGCTGATCGAGCAGGGCGGCACGCGCGTCATCTGCACCGCCTCGGTCGAGGAGGAGGTGCCGCGCTGGATGGCCGGCAAGGGCCGCGGCTGGGCGACGTCGGAGTACGGGATGCTCCCCGCCTCGACAGGAGAGCGGAAGCGGCGCGACGTATCGAAGGGCCGCCCGGACGGGCGCACCGTCGAGATCCAGCGGCTCATCGGCCGCTCGCTGCGCGGCGTCATCGACTTCGAGGGCCTCGGCGAGCGCACGGTGTGGATCGACTGCGACGTGCTGGAGGCCGACGGCGGCACCCGCTGCGCCGCCATCACCGGGGGCTTCGTGGCGCTGGAGCTGGCGCTCCGTCGCCTGGTCGACGAGGGCAAGCTCGACGCGCTGCCGCTCAACGGGACCCTCGCCGCGGTGTCGTGCGGGATGGTCGACGGCGAAGTGCTGCTCGACCTCGACTACTCCGAGGACTCGCGCGCCGAGGTGGACATGAACGTGGTCATGACCGGCGACGGCGGGCTGGTGGAGGTGCAGGCCACGGGGGAGCGCACCCCGCTGTCGCGCGCGTCGCTGGACGACCTGCTCGAGGTGGCCGCGAGCGGCGTGGAGGAGTTGCGCCGGGCACAGGCGGCCGCGGTCGAGGCCTCGGGCGTGGGCGCCGGGGCGGGCTGAGCTCCGCGAGCGCCGGGCCGGCGTCGTGCGCCTGATCCTCGCCACCCGCAACGCGCACAAGGTGCGCGAGCTCGAGCCGCTGCTGGCGCCGCACGAGCTGACGCTGCTCCCCGAGGAGGTCGAGCTGCCGCCCGAGACGGGCGACACGTTCACCGAGAACGCCCTGATCAAGGCCCGGGCCGCGCACGAGGCCACCGGCCGCCCCGCGGTGGCCGACGACTCCGGTATCGCCGCGCGCGCGCTCGACGGCCGGCCCGGTGTGCGCTCGGCGCGCTACGCCGGCGAGGACGCGACAGACGAGGAGAACCTCGCCAAGCTGCTGCGTGAGGTGCCCCCGGACGGCGACACCCACGTGGCCTACGAGTGCGTGCTGGCCTACGTCGACGACGACGGCGAGCTCACCGCGCACGGGAGCTGCGAGGGCGAGCTGACCCACGACGCCCGCGGCGACGGCGGCTTCGGCTACGACCCCGCGTTCGTGCCCGCCGACCGCGACGACGGCCGCACCATGGCCGAGCTCTCCCCCGACGAGAAGGACGCGATCAGCCACCGCGGCCGCGCGGCGCGGGCGCTGGCCGAGCGTCTGCGCGAGGAGCGACCGTGAGCGGCCCGCTCGGGCGCGCGGCGAGGGCCCCCGTGGCCGCCATCGGTCCCGAGGCCCAGTCGCCGCCGCCCAAGACCCGGGCGGCCGCGGTCTCGATCGTCTCCAACAGCCTGCTGATCGTGCTCAAGCTCGCCGCGGGCGTGATCACGGGCTCGATCGCGATCATCACCGAGGCGATCCACTCGAGCATCGACCTGGTCGCGTCGCTGGTCGCCTTCTTCTCGGTGCGCAAGGCCGACGAGCCGGCCGACGAGTCGCACCCCTACGGCCACCAGAAGGTGGAGAACCTGGCCGCGGGCATCGAGGGGATGCTGATCCTGGCCGGCGCCGCGGTGATCGTGATCGAGTCGGTGCGCCGGCTGGTGGACGTGCCCGAGGTCGAGTCGCTGGGCATCGGCCTGGCGGTGATCGGCTTCTCGGCCGTGGCGAACGTGGGGGTCTCCGCGTACCTCTACCGCCAGGCCGCCAGGACCGACTCGCCGGCCCTGGAGGGCGACGCCGCGCACCTGCGCACCGACGCGATGACCTCGTTCGGGGTGCTGATCGGCCTGACGCTGGTCGAGGTCACGGGCATCGAGGCCTTCGACCCGATCACCGCGCTGGTGGTGGCGGCGGCGATCGTGGTGGCGGGCCTGCGCATCATCACCCGCACCTCGCGGGTCCTGGTCGACGAGGCGCTTCCTCCCGAGGAGCTCGAGGCGGTGCGCCAGGCGATCGAGGACCACGGCGCTCCGGAGGTGGTCGGCTTCCACAAGCTGCGGGCCCGGCGGGCGGGCAGCCGGCGCTACGTGGACCTGCACGTTCAGTTCCGCGACGGCACGTCGCTGGCCCGCGCTCACGAGGTGAGCCACGAGATCGACGCCGCCATCACCCAGCGCCTGCGGGGCGCCGACGTGCTGGTCCACCTCGAGCCCGAGGCGGCGGCTAGAAAAGGTTGATCGCGGCGGCCGCGCCGACCGCGAGCAGGACCCCCGAGTAGCCCGAGTAGCCGTTCACGATCAGCAGGATGGCGGCGACCACGCAGACGCCGACGGTGACCCACCAGGAGATCCGGGACAGGGGCATAAGCGGTCTATTGTGACCGGGGATGGCGACGAGCCCGCTTTCGCCCGCCCAGGCGCCCGCTGCGCTCCTCGAGCTCTCGGCCGAGATGAGGGCCGCGGTGATCGTCGATCCGACGGGTGAGCCGCTGGCCGCGGAGGGGATCGAGGACGACCTCGTCCGCGATCTCGGAGCCGCCGCGCACGACCTGTTCACCGCGGTGGACCGGGCCTCGCCGGCCCGGCCCGCCGAGCAGGTGGAGGCCCAGGTGGACGGCGCGGGCGTGTACGCGGTGCGCGACGCCAGATACACGCTGGCGGCGGTGGCCAACCGCGGCGCCCTGCCCTCGCTCGCCGTGATGGACCTGCGCCACGTGCTGGGGCGGGTGGAGGCGTGAAGGAGCGCCCGCGCGGAGCCGTGGCCCGGGCCACCGCGGTGGCCGAGACCTTCGCGGCGGCGGCCCGGCGGCGCGCGCAGGACCGCGAGCCGCGCATCGTGCTCGGCGACGAGGAGGGCCTGACCTTCCTGCTCAAGCCCTCGGCCCGCGGCTACGACGCGGTGCTGGAGTCCGCCGCGCGCATGGTCGAGCTGGCGGCCCCCCGCCCCGCGGAGGGCGGGCGCAAGGCCCGGAACCCGAAGTGACGCTCGTCGAGCCCCAGATGGCCGAGCGGGTCCTGGCTCGGGCGCTGGCGCGCGGCGGCGACCTGGCCGAGCTCTACGCCGAGGACCGCAGCAGCTTCTCGCTGGCCCTCGACGACGGGCGCATCGAGCATCCGCAGTCGGGCAGCGAGCGCGGCGCGGGCGTCCGGGTGGTGGACGGCGACTCGACCTACTTCGGCCACGTCGACGGCCTGCGCGAGGACGACCTCCTCGCCGTGGCGGACTCCGTGGCCGGCGCGGTGCGCGCGGAGGCGCGCGAGCCCGCGGCGCTGAGCGCTGCGCGGGCCGCGGCGGAGCACGCGATCGCCGTGCGGCCGGCCGACGTGGGCGCCGAGCGCAAGGCCGAGCTGCTGCGCGCCGCCGACGACCGTGCCCGCGCCGAGGGCGACGCCGTCAGCCAGGCCCGCATCGGCTACTCGGAGGGCCGGCGCCTGGTGGAGGTGTTCAACTCGGACGGCGTCGCGGCGGCCGACGACCGCACGCGGGTGCGCCTGGCCGCCCAGGTGGTGGCGCGCGACGGCGACCGCGTCGAGACCGGCACCGACACCCTCGGGGGCCACGCCGGCTTCGAGCTGCTGGAGGGCGGCGAGGAGACCGGCTCGAAGGCCGCCCGCCGCGCCCTGACGCTGCTGGACGCCGTGGACGCCCCGACCGGCCGCATGCCGGTGGTGGTGGGCAACGGCTTCGGCGGCGTCCTGCTGCACGAGGCGGTGGGCCACGGCCTCGAGGCCGACGCCGTCCAGAAGCGCGCGAGCGTGTACGAGGGCAAGCTCGGCCAGACGCTGGCCCCCGGCTTCGTGACCGCCTACGACGACGGCCTCAGGGCCAACGAGTGGGGCAGCGACGGCATCGACGACGAGGGCACGCCCACCCGCCGCACGACGGTCATCGAGGACGGCGAGCTGACCTCCTACCTCTACGACCTCCTGCGCGCGCGCAAGGACGGTGTCGCCTCCACGGGCAACGGCCGCCGCCAGTCGTTCCGCCACCTGCCGGTCCCGCGCATGACCAACACCTACTTCGCGCCCGGCGGCGCGAAGGTCGAGGACCTGATCGAGGGGGTCGAGCGGGGCCTGTACGCCGTGTCGTTCGGCGGCGGCCAGGTGGAGCCGGCCACCGGCGACTTCGTGTTCGGCGTGTCCGAGGGCTACCTGATCGAGGACGGCAAGGTGACCTCGCCGGTGCGCGGAGCGACGCTGGTCGGCAACGGGCTGGAGGCGCTCTCGGCGCTCGACGGGATCGCCGACGACCTGGCGATCGCGACCGGCTTCTGCGGCAAGGCCGGGCAGTCGGTGGCCGCGGGGGTGGGCCAGCCCCACGTGCGCATCCGCGAGCTGACGGTGGGCGGCACGGCGTGAGCGACCTGGAGGAGGTGGCCCGCCGGGCCGTGGAGGCGACCCAGGCCGCCGGGGCCGGCCAGGCCGAGGCCTACGCGGAGGAGGACCGCACCCGCCAGATCCGCGTCTACGAGGGCGCGGTCGAGAGCCTGAGCGACGCCGGCGGCCGCGGCGTGGGCATCCGGGCGTTCCTCGACGGGCGCTCGGGTCACGCCTACGGAACCGACCTGAGCGACGAGGGGCTGAGGGCGGTCGCGCGGGCGGCGGTGGAGGCGGCGAGCGTCTCGGACCCCGACGAGCACGGTGGCCTGGCCGAGGGGACGGGCGCCACCGAAGTGGACGGCCTGCACTCGCCCGCGCTGGCCGACTGGTCCACCGAGGCCAAGGTCGACCTCGCGCTGGAGGTCGAGCGCGCGGCGCGCTCGCACGAGGGCGTCTCGCAGGTGGAGGACACGGTCTACGCCGACGGGGAGGGCACGGTCGCCCTGGCCAACTCGGAGGGCTTCGTGTC
Source organism: uncultured Thermoleophilaceae bacterium (assembly GCA_963810745.1). Lineage (GTDB taxonomy): Bacteria > Actinomycetota > Thermoleophilia > Solirubrobacterales > Thermoleophilaceae > JACCZR01. Next base: position 127,186 of record CAWEOW010000006.1, on the reverse strand, counting down.
CCACTTCAGCCTCAGCTCGGCGCACGCCTACGCGTCGGCCTTCGCCGGCGAGGGCGAGGACCTGATGACCGGCCTGGGGGTGGGCCTGGCGCGCGACCCCGGCGGGCTGGATCCGGTGGCGATCGGCGACGAGGCGGCCGAGCGCGCGCTGGCCCTCACCGGGGCGCGCCAGCCCCAGAGCCGGCGCTGCCCGGTGGTCCTGGACTCCTTCGTCAGCGCCTCGTTCATCGGCTTCATCGGCGCGATGCTCTCCGCCGACGCCGTGCAGCGCGGCCGCTCGCTGTTCGCCGGCAAGGAGGGCGAGGAGGTGGCCGACGCCGCCTTCGTCCTCAGCGACGACGGCGCGCACCCCGAGGGCCCGGCCAGCGCCCCCTTCGACGGCGAGGGCTCGCCGACGCGCCGGACCGCGCTGATCGAGGACGGCAGGCTGCGCACGTACCTCTTCGACGCCCGGACGGCGCGCCGGGCCGGTCGCGAGTCCACCGGCAACGCCCGTCGCGGCTCCTACCGGACCCAGCCGTCGGTGGGCACGTCCAACCTGCTGCTCGAGCCGGGCGAGCGCTCGCTCGAGGAGCTGGTGGCCGAGGCGGGGCAGGGCCTGCTGGTCACCGACGTCGCCGGCCTGCACTCGGGCGTCAATCCGGTCTCGGGAACGTTCTCCGTGGGCGCCGAGGGGCGCCTGATCGAGGGGGGCGAGCTGGGCCGCCCGGTGCGCGAGATCACCATCGCCAGCGACCTCGTGGGAATGCTCCAGGCGGTCCGGGCGGTGGGCTCCGAGGCCCGCTGGGTGCCCTTCGGGGGCAGCGTCAAGGCGCCGCCTCTGCTGGTGGGCGAGATGGCGGTCTCCGGCTCGTAATCCGCAATTTGCGAGGTGCGGAGGTCTGAAATCCGCATAGGAATGGGAAGCCCGTCCGTAGGCGCTGTTACGTTCGCCGCCGTATTGCCCCCGCCATATAGGAGGAGAAGTGACCAAGCAAGAATTCGTCGACCAGGTCGCAGCTGAGTCGAATCTCTCGAAGAGCGATGCCAGCGAGGCCGTCGACGCGTTCCTGACGGTCGTCGAGGACACCTTGAAGCGGGGTGGTGAGGTCAACTTCACCGGCTTCGGCAAGTTCTCGGTGTCCGAGCGCGGCGCACGTCAGGGCGTGAACCCCCAGACCGGCGAGAAGATCCAGATCGCGGCCAGCAAGGTGCCGAAGTTCAGCGCCGGCAGCGCTCTGAAGAAGTCCGTCAAGGGCTAGCGGCGCCGAAGCCGCCATTCCCCGACCGGCTCGCCGCTCTTGTAGAGGAGCGGCGCAGCCAGGTCGTCCTGGGCCTCGATCCGGATCCGGCCGCTCTGTGGCCGGCTGCGGTCGAGGCCGACGCTGACCCGGACGGCGACGTCGCCGTCCGGGCCGCAGCGGCCGTGGCCCGCCACTGCCGCCTGGCCATCGAGGCCGCCGGCCCCTCCTGCGTGGCGATCAAGGCCCAGCTGGCCTGCTTCGAGCGCCTGGGCGCGCCCGGCTGGGCTGCGCTCCAGAGCACCGTCGAGGCGGCCCGCGAGCACGGCCTGCTCGTGATCGCCGACGGCAAGCGGGGCGACGTCCCGGTCACGGCCAAGGCCTACGGGCAGGCGCTGGTGGGCGAGACGCCCGGCCCCTTCGGCGCGGTGCCGGGCCTCGGGGCCGACGCCTTCACCGCCAACCCCCTTCTCGGTCGCGACAGCCTCGAGCCGCTGGTGGACGCGGCCCGCGAGGCCGGCGCGGGGGTCTTCGTGCTCGTGCGCACCTCGAACCCCGGCGCGGCCGATGTCCAGGACACCGGCGACCCCCCGGTGCACGAGCGCCTGGCGGCGCTCGTCGACGAGCTGGGGGAGGGCGAGCTCGCCGACGTGGGCGCGGTGTGCGGCGCCACCCGCCCCGAGCATCTCGCGCGCCTGCGCGAGCTCATGCCGCGCGCGCCGTTCCTGCTGCCCGGCGTGGGCGCTCAGGGCGGCAGCGCGGAGGCGCTGGGCCCGGCCTTCGCGCCCGGGCCCGCGGCCGGGCTGATCACCGCGTCGCGCTCGATCGTCAACGCGCACGCCGAGCGAGGCGGCGACCCGGCCGCCGCGGCCGCGCGCGGCGGCGTCCGAGCTGCGGGACGTGGGCTGGCGCACGGCGCAGGCCGGCTGACCGCCCAACTAACCTGTGCCGGGCCATGGAGCCCCGGAAAAGCGGCATCTCTGGACGCGTTCTCGCGCCTGCCGCCCTGGCGGTGTGCGCGGTCCTCTTCCTCTTCGTCATCGCCACGTCCGGTGGTGGCGGCAGCGGCAGCGAGGAGAAGGGCGACTCCGCCAACACCAAGACGCAGTCGACGAAGACGACCACTCAGAAGCGCAAGCCCAAGCGGACGTCGGGCAGCACCTACACGGTGAAGACCGGCGACACGCTCGGGAGCATCTCCGAGAAGACCGGCGTGAACGTCGAGCAGCTCCAGGAGCTGAACCCCGATCTCGATCCTCAGGCCCTCGTCGCGGGCCAGAAGCTGAAGACCCGCTAGGGGATGGCCCTCCGGACGATCCTGCGGCTGCTGCCGGCGGCCATGGTGGCGCTCGCCCTCCTGGCCGGTCCCGCGGGCGCATCGGCCCAGGAGCGCCCCCGGCTGAGCGGCGCGGCGGCGGCGATCGTCGTCGACGCCCGCGACGGCACGGTTCTCCTGGCCAAGAACCCCCGCGGCCGCCGGTCGATCGCCAGCACCACCAAGCTGATGACCGCTCTGCTGACGCTCGAGCGCGCGCGCCCGAGCGGCGTCTTCCCCGGCACCGACTACCAGGCGGGCGCCATCGAGTCGAAGATCAACCTGGCCCGCGGCGAGCGCATGCGCGTCGGCGACCTGCTGGAGGCGCTGCTGCTCGAGAGCGCCAACGACGCCGCGGTGGCGCTCGCTCAGGGCGTGTCGGGCTCGCGCGAGGCCTTCGTGCGCGACATGAACAAGCGTGCGCAGGAGCTCGGCCTGAGCGGGACGAGCTACGCCAACCCAATCGGGCTCGACGCGCCGTCGAACTACTCCACCGCCACCGACCTGGCGACGCTCACCCGCCGCCTTCTGCGCAACCGCCTCTTCGCGCGCATCGTCCGCATGCCCGCGGCGCAGCTGGAGTCCGGCAACCGCCCGCGCCTGGTCGACAACCGCAACGAGCTGGTGCGCGATCGCGTGCGCCCCGTGACGGGCGTGAAGACCGGCCACACGGGCTCGGCCGGCTACGTGCTGGTGGGCTCGGCCCGGGGCGCGAACGGCGCGCAGGTGGTCAGCGTGGTGCTGGGCGAGCCCAGCGAGGCGGCCCGCGACGCCGAGTCGCTCGCCGCCCTGCGCTGGGGCGTTGCGCAGTACCGGCGGACCGCGGTGCTGGACGCGGACCGCCCGATGGCCCGGGCCGACGTCGAGCTGCGTAGTGAGAGGGTGCCCCTGGTGCCCGCCAGCGACCTGAACCTGACGCTGCGCCGCGGCCAGCGCGTGCGCAAGCGCGTGGACGCGCCCGACGAGGTGGAGGGCCCGCTGCCCGCCGGCCGCCGTGTGGGCGCCATCGAGCTCCTCCAGGGCGACAGGGTGGTGCGCCGGGTGCCGCTGGTGACCGGCGCCGACGTGCAGGGCGCGTCAGTTGGGGCCAAGGTGTTGCATTCGGTGGGCGGGCCCTTGACCTTGCTCGCCGCGCTAGCGATATTGCTTGGCGTGTCGGCACTCGTGATGCGCAGGGTGCGAGCGTGATCATCACCGTCACGCTCAACGCGGCGATCGACAAGACCCTGGCGGTTCCCAACTTCCGCCTCGGACGCCGCCACCGCGCGACCGAGCAGACGGCCATGGCCGGCGGCAAGGGCGTGAACGTCGCCCGGGCGCTGAAGGCGCTGGGCCAGCCCGTGATCGCCACCGGGGTGGCCGGCGGGCCCACCGGCACGCGCATCATCGAGCAGCTCACCGACGAGGCGATCCTCAACGACTTCGTGCGCATCCACGAGGAGTCGCGCACCTCGACCGCCGTGGTCGACCCCACCTCGGGCGAGCAGACCGAGATCAACGAGCGCGGCCCTTCGGTGACCGAGGTGGAGCTGGAGCTGTTCGTGGACAAGCTGCTCTACCTGGCCAAGGGCGCGGGCGTGTGCGTGATCTCCGGCAGCCTCCCCGGCGGCGTGGACAACAGCCTCTACGCGCGGCTGGTCGAGGGGATGCGCCGGCTGGGGGTCACCACCGTGCTGGACTCCGAGGGCGAGCCGCTGCGGCAGGCCACCCGCGCCCAGCCCGACGTGGTCACGCCCAACGTGCTCGAGGCCGAGGAGCTGGTGGGTCACGAGTTCTCCGACGACGAGGACCGCTGCACGGCCGTCGAGGAGATCGTCTCCCTGGGGGCCCGCGAGGCGGTCATGACCCTTCCCGACGGCGCGCTCGGGCTGCTGGGCACCGAGGGCGACGCCACCAACCCGCGCCGCCTGCTGCGCGCCACGCTGGACCCGCTGGAGCCGGTCTCGGCGGTCGGCTCGGGCGACGCCTTCCTGGCCGGCTTCGTCACCGCCCGCTACGGAGGTCGCCCGGCAGAGGACTGCCTGCGCTTCGCGGTGGCCTGTGGCGCCGAGTCGACCCAGCACTTCGGCGCCGGTGTCCTCGACCCGCGCGAGGTCGAGCGCCTGCAGGGCGAGGTCGCCCTGGAGCGCCTGGACGCGACAACCCCGCAAGTAGCGGGATAACAGGCGTAAATAAGCGGGCTCGGCACCCGCTAGGCTCGAATTTCGTCCGCGCCCGAACCTAGGATGCCGCCATGGAAGTAGAGATCGGTCGGGGCAAGAAGGGCCGCCGCGCCTACGGCTTCGACGACATCGCCATCGTCCCCTCCCGACGCACTCGGGATCCCGATGAGGTGGACATCACCTGGAAGCTCGGGCCCTACCGCTTCGAGCTGCCGCTGCTCGCCTCCGCGATGGACGGCGTGGTCTCGCCGCAGACGGCGGGCATCGTCGGCCGGCTCGGTGGCCTGGCGGTCCTGAACCTCGAGGGCGTCTTCACCCGCTACGAGGACGCCGAGGCGCAGCTGGAGCGCATCGCCCATCTGCCCAAGGACGAGGCCACCGCGGAGATGCAGCGCATCTACCGCGAGCCGATCAAGGACGAGCTGATCACCCAGCGCATCCGCGAGATCAAGGACATGGGCGTGGTCTGCGCCGCGTCGCTGACGCCGCAGCGGGTGCGCACCCACTACGAGGCGGCGATGGAGGCCGGCCTCGACATCCTCGTGATCCAGGGCACGGTCATCTCGGCCGAGCACGTCTCCAACGACGAGTCGCGCCCGCCGCTGAACCTCAAGGAGTTCATCCGCGAGGTCCCGGTCCCGGTCGTGGTGGGCGGCTGTGCCTCCTACGCCACCGGCCTGCACCTCATGCGCACCGGCGCCGTGGGCGTGCTCGTGGGCGTGGGGCCCGGCGCCGCGTGCACCACCCGCGGCGTGCTGGGCATCGGCGTCCCGCAGGCCACCGCGATCGCCGACGTGGCCGGCGCCCGCTCGCAGCACATGATGGAGACGGGCGAGTACGTGGAGGTCATCGCCGACGGCGGCATGCGCAACGGCGGCGACATCGCCAAGGCCTTCGCCTGCGGGTCGGACGCGGTGATGATCGGATCGCCCCTGGCGCGCGCCTACGAGGCGCCGGGCCAGGGCTTCCACTGGGGCATGGCCACCTTCCACACGTCGCTCCCGCGCGGCGCGCGCGTGAAGACCACCCAGAACGGCTCGCTGGAGCAGATCCTGCTCGGGCCCGCCCACGAGAACGACGGCACGTTCAACCTCATGGGCAGCCTGCGCACCTCGATGGCCACCTGCGGCTACGAGGACATCCGCACCTTCCAGCGGGCCGAGGTCATGGTCGCGCCCGTCGCTGCAGACCGAGGGCAAGCAGCTCCAGCGTGACCAGGCCATCGGGATGGGCGCCACCTCGGCGGCCAAGGCCGCGCCGGCCGCCGACGGCATCTCCAACGGCGCACCCAGCAACCCGGAAGCCGCGCTGGTCGAGTCTTGAGCGATCTGGCGACCCCCGTTCCCAAGGCTTCGGCCGAGGGGGTCCCTGAGCCACCCAGCCAGGCGACCGCCAGGGACGAGGTCCTCGTCCTGGACTTCGGCGGGCAGTACTCGCAGCTGATCGCCCGGCGCGTCCGCGAGTGCGGCGTGTTCGCCGAGCTGCTGCCTCACGACACCCCGCTCGACGACCTTCGGGCTCGCTCTCCGAAGGGGCCTGATCCTCTCCGGCGGGCCCACCTCGGTGTACGAGGAGGGCGCGCCCTCGATGCGGCCGGAGCTGCTGGAGCTCGGCGTCCCGGTGCTGGGCATCTGTTACGGCATGCAGCTCATGGCCCTCGTGCTCGGCGGCGACGTCCAGGCGGCCGAGAGCGGTGAGTTCGGGCGGACCTCGCTGACCGTCCACGAGCCGGGCACGCTGCTCGCCGGGCTGCCCAGCGAGCAGAGCTGCTGGATGAGCCACCGCGACATCGTGGCCGAGCCGCCGCAGGGCTTCACCGGGCTGGCGTCCTCGGACGCCTCGCCGGTCGCCGCGCTCGAGGACAACGAGCGGCGCCTGTACGGCATCCAGTTCCACCCCGAGGTCGTCCACACGCCCTACGGCACCCAGATCCTCGAGCGCTTCCTGCGCGACGTCTGCGGCCTGCCGATGAACTGGAGCGCGGAGTCGGTGGTCGAGGAGCAGATCGCGCGCATCCGCGAGCAGGTGGGCGACGGGCAGGTGATCTGCGGGCTCAGCGGCGGCGTGGACTCCTCGGTCGCCGCGCTGCTGACCCACCGCGCGGTGGGCGACCAGCTCACGTGCGTGTTCATCGACCACGGCCTGATGCGCCTCAACGAGGGCGAGCAGGTCGTCAAGGCCTTCCGCGACCAGTTCGAGGTGCCGCTCGTGGCCGTCGACGCCGAGGAGCGCTTCCTGAAGCGCCTGGCCGGCGTCACCGACCCGGAGGCCAAGCGCAAGGCGATCGGCTCGGAGTTCATCCGCTGCTTCGAGGAGGAGGCGGCCAAGCTCGGCAACCCCAAGTACCTGGTCCAGGGGACGCTCTACTCCGACGTGATCGAGTCGGGCGGCGGCGCCGGCGCGGCCACCATCAAGTCGCACCACAACGTGGGCGGCCTGCCCGAGGACCTCGAGTTCGAGCTGGTGGAGCCGTTGCGCTGGCTGTTCAAGGACGAGGTGCGCAAGGTGGGGGCCGAGCTCGGGATGTCCGAGCGGCTCGTCTGGCGCCAGCCCTTCCCCGGCCCCGGACTGGCGATCCGCATCGTGGGCGACGAGGTCAACCGCGAGCGCCTCGACGTGCTGCGGGCCGCGGACTTCGTGCTCCAGGAGGAGATCCGCGCGGCCGGCCTGTACCGCGAGCTGTGGCAGAGCTTCTGCGTGCTGCCCGCCGGCGTCCGCGCCGTGGGCGTGCAGGGCGACGGGCGCTCCTACGGCTACGTCGTCGCGATCCGGGCGGTCACCAGCGACGACGCGATGACCGCCGACTGGGCCCGCCTGCCCTACGACCTGCTGGACCGCGTGGCCAATCGCATGGTCAACGAGATCCCGCAGGTGAACCGGGTGACGCTGGACATCACCAGCAAGCCGCCCGGGACGATCGAGTGGGAGTAGAGACCGCCGACGAGTTCTACGTCGTCGAGCGCACGTACTCCGACGACCCGTCGCACGTATCGATCGGCCTGGCGAACATCCACGCCGAGGTCCCGGACATCGAGGCCAACAAGGACAAGGTCCTGCGCGTGGCCAAGATCTTCAAGGAGCGAGGGGTCAACGTCGCGCTGTTCCCCGAGTTCTGCCTGTCGGGCTACTTCTGGGAGGACGAGGCCGCCTGTCGCGAGTACATGGACGAGGCGGTCACCGAGAAGCACCACGACTGGATCGAGACCAAGCTCAAGCCGCTGCTCGACGAGACCTTCTTCGCCGATCATCCTCAACAACCTCACGCGCGCCGAGGACGGGCAGTACTTCAACTCCACCTTCCCGGTCGCCGAGGGCGTCGACTACACCCACGACGACAACATCTACAACAAGGTCTTCCTGCCGGGGATCGAGAAGAAGTACACCGAGAGCGGCCGGGACGACCGGCTGATGATCGACAGCAAGCGCGGGTACGGCCGCTTCGGCTTCACCACTTGCTACGACTACCTGTTCAGCGATCTCCTGCGCGAGTACGCGCTCGGCGACGGGATCGACGCGGTGGTCCAGCTGGCCTCATGGCGCGCGGCGGCCACCCGCGACTACGCCGGCATGAACGTGCGCTCGGACAGCTACTACGGCGACCTGTGGGACAAGGTGATGGCCTCCAACTCGGCCATCAACCAGGTGTGGACCTTCGCCTGCAACGCGGTGGGCACGGCACGGCGTCAGCAACGTGGCCTTCTGGGGCGGCTCGGGGGTGTGGGCGCCGTCGGGGATGAACCTGATCCAGGCCTCCCATTTCAACGAGGAGCTGTTGATCGTGCACAACCTCGACATCAAGGGCGCCCGCGAGGCCGAGCACGACGAGTTCAACTACGCGATCGACTTCGCGGAGATCTACCGCCCGCTGGAGAACTCGCGCGGCTTCACCCGCGAGCTGGGCTGACCGCCCGACCCAGCGTCACGCAGACCGGCACGGCGAGCCGCTCGCCGTGCCGGCACTCCTCGTCGGCCAGCCGGTGCAGGCGCTCCCGGGCCCGCTCGCGCTCGGCCTCCGGCTGGGCGCGCACCCGGGCCGCCGACCGCACGCTGCCGCCCAGCAGGCCCTCCCAGAGCTGGTCCGCGCTCTCCACCGGCTGGTCGAAGCGCAGTGTGTCCGTCCGCGGCTGCTCGAGGCCGGCCTCGGCCAGCAGCGCCTCGAGCTCGGGGGCGGCGGCGAAGCGGTAGGGGTCCGGGCCCTCGGGGACGGCGTCGGCCTCGAGCTCGCCGATGGCGTCTCCGATCAGGCCGAAGAAGCGGTTGCGCTCGGGGCGGTCCCACAGGGACAGCACGAGACGCCCGCCGGGCGCCAGCGAGCGCGCCCACGACGCGACCGCCCGCTCGGGGTGGGGGAGGTGGTTGATGAGGAACCCGGCCACCAGCACGTCGAATCCCTCACCCACGTCCAGGGCCTCGGCGTCGGCGGTGAGGAAGCGCGCCCCGGGCACTCGCTCGCGCGCCACGGCCAGCATCTCCTCCGAGATGTCGACGCCGGTGACCTCGGCCCCGCGGGCCACCGCGGCCGCGGCCACGGCGCCGGTGCCCGTGGCCACGTCCAGCACCTTGTCGCCTGGGCCCGACCTCGGCCTCGTCGAGCAGCGCCTGCGCGACCCGGTCGGTCACGCGGCCCATCAGGCGGTCGTAGCTGGCGGCCTGAGCCGACCAGCCCTCGGCCTCGAAGGCCTTGAACGCTTCCGGGTCGCGCCACGGGCGCGAAAGGATGACAAGCGCGACAATCGGCCCCGTGGCAACCGTCGCCCTTGCCTGCTTCGCCCTCTACGGCCTCCTGGCCTTCGGGCTGCGCACGCTCATCCAGCTGCGGCGAACCGGCTCGTCGGGGTTCAAGGGCATCAGCGGCCGCCCCGGGTCGATGGAGTGGATCGGCGGAGTGCTGTTCGTCGTCGCCATCGCGCTGGGCGTCGCCGCGCCTGTGCTCGCCCTGCTCGACCTTGTGGAGCCGATCGGTGCCCTCGACGGCACCGGCGCGCACGTGGCGGGCGCTGTGCTGTTCGCCGCCGGCCTGGCGCTCACGCTGGCCGCCCAGCTGACCATGGGCAGCTCGTGGCGCATCGGGGTGGACCACTCGGAGCGGACGGACCTGGTGACCGGCGGACTGTTCTCCGCGGTTCGCAACCCCATCTTCAGCGGCATGTTCCCCGTGTCGGTCGGCCTGGCGCTGATGGTGCCGAACGTGCCGGCGCTGGCGGCGGTGATCGCGTTGGTCGTGGCGCTGGAGATCCAGACCCGGCTGATCGAGGAGCCCTACCTGCTCGCCACCCATGGCGAGAGCTATCGCGCCTATGCCGCCCGGGTGGGTCGCTTCGTCCCGGGTCTGGGGAAGCTCAGGCCGCGGTAGCGGTCACGATCCAGGTCGATGCGGTGGTCACCACGCCGTCCGGGCCCTCGAGGTGGCCCAGCTCGTCGCGCAGGGCGCTCTCGATCTGCGGGCGCAGCTCCACGGCCTCGTCGCCGGCCAGGCGCAGTACCTCACCGGCGGGGCCGATGGCCATCACCAGCTCGACCGCCTCGCCGATGTCGCGTCCGCTGACGAAGGGCAGGTCGCTGCGTCGCAGCGAGATGTCCTCGAAGCCGGCCGAGAGCAGAACCTGCGTGGTCTTGTCGGCGTCCGCCAGCGCGAAGGGCCCGGGTCCGCAGGTCAGCTCGTCGCTGTCCTCGTCCTCGGTCACGAACCGCTCGACCACCTGCTCGGCCCGGTACAGCCACTCGTTGTCGATCTTCCGGCGCCAGACGACGTTGCACAGCCGCCCGCGCGGCTTCATCGCCCTGCGGATGTTCCGGTGGGCGGGCACCGGGTTGCCGAAGAACATGGTCCCCATGCGCGCGAAGACGTAGTCGAAGCCGTCCTCGAGCTCGGCGGCCTCCACGTCGGCGACCTCGAAGCGCACGTTGTCCACGCCCGCCTCCTCGGCCTCCTGGCGCGCCGTCTCGACGAAGCGCTCGCTCGAGTCGACTCCCACCACTTCGCCCGTGGGCCCGACCAGACCCGCCAGTTGCTGGGCCGTGTCGCCGAAGCCGCAGCCGATGTCCAGCACTCGGTCGCCCAGCCGCGGCGGGAAGTAGGCGAGGGCGCGGTCGCTGTGGGGGGTCAGCCCGCCGACCAGCAGGTGACGGAACTGGCGGAAGCGGTCGAACAGGACGCCGTTCCAGGCCTCGATGGCCTCCTCGTTCGCAGTCGACACGGACGCCACGAAGCGACCCTACGCCGCTCGCGGGGCACCGGCAAGGGTGCGGGGAGGCGCCTAGGAGTAGGAGTCCCAGTCCCGCAGGGCGGGAAGGGGGTTGAACGCTCGGCCGCCGGAGTACCAGCCGGGCTTGCGCCAGAGCTCGAAGTGCAGGTGGCAGCCGCGCGCGTTGCCGGTGTCGCCCACCGTGCCGATGCGCTGCCCGGTGAGCACGCGGTCGCCGCGGTCGAAGGCGCTCGGCTCGGTCAGGTGCATGTAGGCGTAGTCCTGGCCGGTGCCGATCCCCGGTGATGACCACGTAGTTGCCGGCGGCGCTCTGGTAGCCCTTCGCCTTCACCTTGCCGCCGCGCGCGGCGACCAGCCGCGTGCCGCACTTGGCCATCACGTCCTGCCCCTGGTGGCTGCGGCCGCCGCGTCCGGCTCCGAAGCGCGCGCCGCCCTGGCCGAAGTTGTGGCGCCCGCGCACGGGGAAGATGTGCGGGAAGCAGGTCGAACGCGTCGCGCGAGCCGGCTCGGAGCGGTGCTCGAGCTGCGGGCGCGGACTCCGCTCGAGGATGCGGCGTTGAGGCGGAACGAGTAGCGGCCGGCGGGTGCGGGGCGACCGGCGAGCGTGCCGCGCCAGATCAGGCTCCGGGTCTGACCCGGGGCGGTGGCGCCGACCGCCCAGGTGTGGGCGACCGTGCCGTCGGTGCGCAGGAGATCCACGGTCACGTTGACCGCGCTGGGGTGGGTGATCCGCCAGGAGAAGCGGACGTTGCTGCCGGCGAAGTAGAACTTGGTGCGGCTGGTGGCGGTCTCGAGGCGGGGGGTGCCGTTGGCGCCGGTGCCCGGCACGGGGGAGAGGACCGGGTTGGGCTCGATCTCCGGCGCCGGGAGGATCTTCACCGAGCGGGTCCGGCGCGACTTGACGCTCTTGGAGACCTGCACGGAGACCGGGCCCGACACCGCCGAGAGCGGGACGGGCACGCGCAGACGCCGCGTGGAGGTGCCGGGCTTGACCGCGACGCGGCGGTCGTCTCGCCGCCCGACCGATCCGTGGAAGGTCACCTTGGTCACCCCGCCGAGGGACCGGCCCTCGATCCGGGCCGTCGAGCCGCCGCGCAGGCGCTTGCGCGTGGCGCAGTCCTTCGACGCAGCGGACCTTCTTGATCACCGGGGGCGCGGTGTACGTGGTGCCGCCGGGCGGCATCGCGGGGGTGGTCGAGGTCTGCGCGAAGGCGGCGGGGACCGCGGCGCAGGCCAACGTCAGGGCGATAGCTATTGGCGTTGAGGTGCGAGCCAAACCGGCCACTAGTGGTTCCGTCCTATGTCCCGGCCTACGGGGTTAGCTGACGGGCTCGCGACGCTTGAGACGCCGCTACGGCCGGAAGGTCCTGTGGACCCGGCCGATTCGCCCCCACGGATGCCGCTCATGCGGCCCCCGTCTGGTTCCCCCGTTCCCCCCGCTTGGCCGGGGGGATTCGGCAGACTTCACGACTGGCGGGGCAGCGTAGCACCGGGTGTCGTCGGTGAGGCATCTGCTACCTCTAAGCTCTGCCTTTTGCCGCGGGCGCCCGAACCCCTGCCCGCACCCCTGAATGAAGACCTTTGTTGCAACACCGGCGAACCGCGAGCGCGACTGGCTCGTCATCGACGCGAGCGGTCATACGCTCGGCCGCCTGGCCACCCAGCTGGCCGACCTCCTGCGCGGCAAGGGCAAGCCTGAGTTCACCCCGCACTGCGACGTGGGTGACTTCGTGATCGTGGTGAACGCCGAGAAGGTCGCCGTGACCGGCAAGAAGCGCGAGGAGAAGCGCTATCACCGCCACTCGGGCTACCCCGGCGGCCTCCGCACCCGGACGCTGAACGAGATGCTCGACCGCCAGCCGGAAGAGGTCATCCGCAAGGCCGTCAAGGGGATGCTGCCGCGCAATCGCCTGGGCCGCGCCCAGCTGCGCAAGCTGAAGGTCTACGCCGGCCCCGACCACCCGCACGCCGCCCAGCAGCCGGCGACCCACGACATCCACACACCCGAGCGCCGGGAGGCCGGTTCATGATCGAAGACCCGCGCGATCCCGAGGAGACGCCGGAGGAGAGCGAGCCGAACGCCGAGGGCGAGGCTCCCACCCCCGAGCCCAACGAGGCCGACCAGCACGACGGAGCGCCCGAGACAGCCGGCGAGTCCGCCGAGAGCGGCACCGACGAGCCGCCCGCCGAGCAGGAGGAGGAGCCCGCTCCGGAGGAAGAGCCCGCCGCAGAGGCGGAGCCCGCCGCCGAGGAGGCCCCCGCCGCCGAGGACGAGGCCCCCGCCGCCGAGGACGAGGCCCCCGCTGAGGAGGAGCCCGAGCCCGACGAGGCCGCCCCCGCTCCCGCCCGCCCCGCCGCTTCCGGCGAGGACGTCATTCCCGGTGCCCACCTCGAGCCCGACCTGGTGCTCGAGGAGGAGGGCGCGGGCAGCGAGGCCGAGCAGGCCCTGGCCGGCGCCGAGTTCGCCGCTGAGGAGGGCGCTCTCGCCCAAGCCGACGACTCCGACGGCGAGGACGACCAGCCGCTGGTCCGCGAGCCGCTGGACCTGGCCAAGGACGCCCGCTACCAGGCGACCGGCAAGCGCAAGCACGCCATCGCTCGCGTGATCCTCAAGCCCGGCGACGGCACCTACCGCGTCAACGGCCGTCCGCTGGACGACGTCTTCCCGCGCGTGAAGCTCCAGCGCATGGCCCGCCAGCCGCTGGAGACCGCCGGCTACGGCTCGCGCATGGACGTGGCCGCCCGCATCCACGGCGGCGGCGTCTCCGCTCAGGCCGGCGCTCTGCGCCACGGCATCGCCCGCGCGCTGGTGGAGGCCGACCCCAACCTGCGCTCCGAGCTCAAGAAGCGCGGCTTCCTCACGCGTGACCCGCGCGTGAAGGAGCGCAAGAAGGCCGGCCTCAAGAAGGCGCGCAAGCGCCCGCAGTTCTCAAAGCGGTGAACGGACGACCGAGCGGTGCTCGGCCGGCCAACGCCCGGCCTGCGCTCCGTCGGTAGGCCCGGGTGCGCCTCTTCGGCACCGATGGGGTGCGCGGAGTGGCCGGGGAGCTGCTCACCGCAGAGCTCGCGGTTGCCCTGGGCCGCGCCGCCGCGGCCGAGGCCCAGGCCGAGGCGCCTCAGGTCCTGATCGTCCGCGACACCCGCGAGTCGGGCGAGATGCTCGAGGCAGCGCTGGCCGCCGGCGTCGCCGCCGGGGGCGGCCACGCGCTGCTGGGCGGAGTGCTCCCCACGCCGGGCGCCGCGCTGCTGTTGCGCCGCTACCGGTTCGACGTCGCGGCCGTGGTGTCGGCCTCGCACAACCCCTACCGCGACAACGGGATCAAGTTCTTCGGCCCCGACGGCACCAAGCTCCCCGACGACGCCGAGCGCCGGATCGAGGAGCGCGTGGCGGCCGGGCCGGACGCGGTGGCCGGCGCCATCGGCCGGGTACGCGAGCTGCACGGGGCCACCGGCGACTACCTGCGCGAGCTCGAGCTGCGCTTCAGCGGCCTCGACCTGAGTGGGCTGAAGGTCTTGCTGGACTGCGCCAACGGCGCCACCTACCGCGTGGCTCCGGAGATCTTCCGCCGCCTGGGGGCCGAGGCGGAGACCGTGGGCGCCGAGCCCGACGGGCGCAACATCAACGACGGCTGCGGCTCCACCCACGTGGATCAGCTGGCGCCCCGGGTCGCCGAGGGCGGCTTCGACGTGGGGTTCGCCTTCGACGGCGACGGTGACCGGTTGCTGGCCGTGGACCGCGAGGGCGTCGTGGTGGACGGCGACGAGCTCCTGGCGCTGTCGGCCCTCCACCTGCGCGGCGCCGGCCGCCTGCCCGGCGACGGGGTCGCGGTCACGGTGATGACCAACTACGGCTTCCACCAGGCGATGGGGCGGGCGGGCCTGGAGGTGGCCACCACCCCGGTGGGCGACCGCCACGTGCTGGCCGAGCTGCTGCGGCGCGGACTGGGCCCTGGGCGGCGAGCAGTCCGGCCACATCATCGAGACCGGCTTCGTCCCCTCCGGCGACGGGGTGGCCGCCGCGCTGCTGACCCTCGAGGCCCTCGCCGGCGGCGACCTCGCCCGGCGCCAGGCGATGGAGAAGCTCCCCCAGATGCTCATCAACGTGCGCGTCGCCGACCGCGAAGCGATCGACGGCGCGACGGCGGTGTGGGACGCCGTCGAGCGCGAGAACGCGGCCCTGGAGGGCCGCGGCCGGGTGCTGGTGCGCCCGTCGGGCACCGAGCCGCTGGTGCGCGTGATGGTCGAGGCGCCCGGGGAGGACGAGTGCGAACAGGTGTCCAGACGGCTGGCGGAGCTCGTCACACAAGAGCTAGCCTGAACCCCTTATGTGCGGCATCGTCGGATACACAGGCTCGCGGTCGTGCCGCGGCCTCCTGCTCGAGGGCCTGAGCCACCTCGAGTACCGCGGCTACGACTCCGCGGGGCTGTCCCTGGTGGGTCCCGGGGGGGTCGAGTCCGTTCACGCCGTGGGCAAGCTCTCGTTCCTCCAGGAGGCCGTGGCGGCCGGCGACGACCGCGACAACGGCACGATGACGCTCACCGTGCCCGCCACGACCGGCATCGCCCACACGCGTTGGGCCACCCACGGGCGCGTCACCCACGAGAACGCCCATCCCCACGACGACTCCTCGGGACGCGTGCACATCGTGATGAACGGCATCGTGGAGAACTGGAGCGAGCTCAAGCGCCGCCTGCAGGCCGAGGGCGCCGAGTTCACCTCCGAGACCGACACCGAGGTGGTCGCGCATCTCATCGCCTCCTACCTCGACGAGGGTCTCCTGAACGCCGTGCAGCGGGCCTACGGCGAGCTGCGCGGGCACTACTCCTTCGTCGCCGCCAGCTCCGAGGAGCCCGACCTGCTGGTCGGCGCCCGCAAGGAGACCCCGCTGGTGGTGGGCCGCGGCGACGGCGAGAACTTCTTCGGCTCGGCCGTCCCCGCCTTCCTCGACGAGACCCGGCGCGTGCAGTTCATCCAGGACGACGAGATCGTCGCCATGACCCCCGAAGAGGTGCGGATCTACAACGCCGCCGGCGAGGAGGTCGAGCGCGAGATCGAGGAGGTCGACTGGGACCAGGCCGCGGCCGAGAAGGGCGGCTTCGAGACCTTCATGCTCAAGGAGATCCACGAGCAGCCCGACGCGATCGCCGAAACCGTCGGCGACCGCCTGCGCCCCGACGGCACGCTCGACCTGGACGACCTCGGCATCTCCGACGACGAGCTGCGCAACTTCCGCCGCGTGCTGGTGGTGGCCTGCGGCACCTCGTACCACGCGGGTGTGGTGGCCCGCTACGCGATCGAGGAGTGGTCCGGCGTCCCGGTGGGCGTCGACATCGCCTCGGAGTTCCGCTACCGCAAGCCGCTGTTCAACGACCACGACCTCGTCGTGGGCATCACCCAGTCGGGGGAGACGGCCGACACCCTTGCCGCCATGCGCCTGGCCCGGGACAGCGGGGCGAAGGTGATCTCGATCACCAACGTCATGGGCAGCCAGGCCACGCGCGACGCCGACGGCGTGCTGTTCACGCGCGCGGGGCTGGAGATCGGCGTGGCCGCCACGAAGACCTTCGTAGCCCAGACCGCGGCCATGTACCTGCTCGGCCTCAAGCTGGCGGAGGTCCGCGGCACCCTGCCCGACGAGGTCATGGCCGGCCTGGGCTCGGACCTGCGGGCGATGCCCGGGCACATCCAGCACGTGCTCGAGACCCAGAGCGACCGGATCGCGGACATCGGCGAGCGCTTCCGCGACGCGAGCTTCTTCTTCTACCTCGGCCGCCACATCGGCCTGCCCATCGCACTCGAGGGCGCGCTGAAGATGAAGGAGATCTCGTACGTGCCCAGCGACGCCTACGCCGCCGGCGAGATGAAGCACGGGCCGATCGCGCTGCTCGACGAGCGCACGCCGGTGGTGGCCGTGGCCACCGAGCTGCCGATGCTCGACAAGATGCTGAGCAACATGGCCGAGGTGCAGGCCCGCGGCGCGCACGTGATCGCCGTGGCGACCGAGGGCTCCCAGCAGGTGGGTGAGAACTCGGAGGAGGTCATCTACGTGCCGCGCACCGACTGGCTGCTCCAGCCGCTGCTGGCCGTGGTGCCGCTCCAGCTCCTCTCCTACTACGTCGCACGCGCGCGGGGGCTGAACATCGATCAGCCCCGCAACCTCGCCAAGACGGTCACCGTCGAGTAGCGCGCCCTTGAGCGGCGTCGGCCTGGACCTCCTCGACATCGCCCGCCTCGAGCGCTCGCTGGAGCGCCGGCCGCGGCTGGCCGAGCGGCTGTTCACCGAGGCCGAGCTCTCCTACGCCGCCACGCGGGCCCGTCCCGGCCAGCACCTCGCGGCCCGCTTCTGCGCGAAGGAGGCCGTGGCCAAGTCGCTCGGGCTCCGGGGCTGGAGCTTCCGCGACGTCGAGGTGGTGGCGGACGAAGGGCCGCCCAGCGCACGCCTGACTGGAGCGGCGGCGCGGCGGGCAGGCGGAGCTGGGCGTGGAGCCCCGGATCTCCCTGACCCACACCGAGACCACGGCGGGCGCCGTGGCCGTGGCGCTGTGACCCTTCCGGACTGGCTCGATCCGCTCTTCGAGGCCGAGGAGATGCGGGCGGCCGATGCCTACGCGATCGACGAGCGCGAGGTGCCGTCGCTGGACCTGATGGAACGCGCCGGCGCCGGGCTGACGCGGCTGGTGGCGGCCCGGGCGGCGGAGGGCCCCGTGCGGGTGGTGGTCGGCAAGGGCAACAACGGCGGCGACGGCCTGGTGGTCGCCCGCCTGCTGCGCGAGGAGGGACGCGAGGTGGACGTGCTCGCCGTGGCCGACCTGAGCGAAGCGCAGGGCGACGTGGCGGCGAACCTCGAGCGCCTGCCCGGAGAGGGCCCGCGCGAGTTCTCGGCGGAGGCCCTCGAGGGTTCGGGCGCGGTGGTCGACGCCATGCTGGGGACGGGCTTCGAGGGCTCCCCGCGCGAGCCGATCGCCGGGGCGATCCGCGCCATCAACGAGCAGAGCGCGCCGGTGATCGCCTGCGACGCGCCGTCGGGGGTCAACGCCTCCACCGGGGAGGTCGAGGCCGACGCGGTGCGGGCCACCGCCACGGGGACCTTCCACGGCGCCAAGGTCGGCCTGCGCGTCAACCCGGGCTCGACCCACGCCGGCGAGGTGGTGGTCGTCGATATCGGCATCCCGCGCGGCGCGCCCAGCGGCGAGGGGGCGGGCCTGATCTCGGAGCGGGTGCTGGAGCTGGTGCCCCACCGAGGGCGCGAGGGGTCGAAGTTCGCCTCGGGCGTGGTCGTGATCGCGGGCGGCTCGGAGGGTCTGACCGGCGCGCCCACCATGGCGGCGCTCAGCGCCCAGCGCGCCGGCGCCGGCTACGTGCAGGTGGCGGTGCCCGCCCCCGCTCAGCCTGTGATCGACCTGCGCCTGCTGGAGGCGATGAGCCGCGGCCTGCCCGACCGCGACGGCGGCCATACGGCCGAGGGCGCCGACACGGTGGCGGAGATGGCCGAGCGGGCGGGGTGCGTGGTGCTGGGCCCGGGCCTGGGCCGCAGCGAGGGCGCGGTCGAGTTCGCGCGCTCGGTGGCGCGCCAGGTGACCGCGCCGCTGCTGGTGGACGCCGACGGCCTGAACGCGCACGCCGGCGCGCTGGAGTCCCTGACCGAGCGGGAGGGGCCCGACGGTCCTGACTCCGCACGAAGGCGAGCTGGGCCGGCTGCTCGAGCGCGACCGCGAGGAGATCGAGGCCCACCGGCTGGACTCGGTGCGCGAGGCGGCGGAGCGGAGCGGCGCGGTGGTCCTGCTCAAGGGCGACGACACGCTGGTCGCGCTACCCGGCGGACCGGTGGCGGTGAGCCCCGGCGGCAGCCCCGCGCTGGCCACCGCGGGCACGGGCGACGTGCTCTCCGGGGTGATCGGCGCGCTGCTGGCCAAGGGCCTCGGCCCCTTCGAGGCCGCGTCGCTCGGCTGCCTGGCCCACGTGCTCGCCGGCCAGGCCGCCTCGGAGCGCCTGGGGACCGACCACGTGGTGGCGGGCGACGTGATCGACGAGCTGCCCCGGGGCTTCCGCTCCATCACGTAACGTCGCGCGGATGGCGAGCGAGCCCATCGAACGCGCGCTGGCCCGCGTCGACCTGGGCGCCGTGGAGCGCAACTGCCGGCGGCTCAAGGAGGCCGCGGGGGACGCCGAGCTCTGCGCGGTGGTCAAGGCCGACGGCTACGGCCACGGGGCGGCCCCCTGCGCCCGCGCGGCGCTGCGGGGCGGCGCGACCTGGCTGGCCGTGGCCACCGCCCGCGAGGCGATGCAGCTGCGCGAGGACAACCTCGACGCGCGGGTGCTGGTGATGGGCGCGCTCACCCCGGCCGACGCCCAGCTCGCCCTCCAGGCCGAGGCCGACGTGGTGGCGTGGCGGGTGGACTTCGCCCGCCGCCTGGCCGAGTGGGGCGAGGGCCGCCACGCGCGCGTGCACGTGAAGCTCGACACCGGCATGGGTCGGCTCGGCACGCGCGACCCCGACGAGGCGCGGCGCGTGATCGAGGCCATCGAGGAGGACGACCTGCTCGAGCTCGCCGGCCTCATGACGCACTTCGCGACCGCCGACGAGCCCGGCGACGACCACTTCCCGCGCCAGCTCGAGCGCTTCACCGCGTTCGTGGACGAGCACCCCGGGGTGTTGGCTCACGCCGCCAACAGCGCCGCCACGCTGCGCGACCCCGCCTCCCACTTCGGCATGGTCCGCTGCGGCATCGCGATCTACGGGCTCGACCCGTTCAACGCCGACCCGGCCGCGCACGGGCTCGAGCCCGCCCTGTCGCTCTCCTCCTACGTGGGCCGCGTCGAGCGCTTCGAGGCCGGAGCGGGCGCCGGCTACGGCCAGACCTGGCACGCGCCGGGAGAGACGTGGGTGGCCACGCTGCCGATCGGCTACGGCGACGGCTGGCGCCGCGGGCTGTCCAACAACGCCGAAGTGCTGATCGGCGGCAGTCGCCGGGCGCTGGTGGGCACCGTGAGCATGGACAACATCACCGTGGACCTCGGCCCCGACGGCGGGGCCGGGGTGGGGGACCGCGCCGTGCTCATCGGGGAGCAGGACGGCGAGCGGATCCTGTGCGAGGAGGTGGCGAACCGGCTGGGCACGATCAACTACGAGGTGACCTGCGGCCTGAGCCCTCGCGTGCCGCGACGCCACGAAGGATGAGCGCTCCGGAGGACCTCGCAGAGCACGAGGCCACCCGCGCCGCCCGGGAGGTGCTCGCGCGCAAGGGCAAGCCGGCCTGGCTGGTGGGGGGCACCATCCGCGACGCCCTCCTCGGCCGCCCGCTGCACGACCTCGACCTCGCGGTCGCGGGCGACGCCGAGGCCCCGGCGCGCGCTCTGGCCGATGCGGTGGAGGGCCCGGTCTTCTCGCTGTCGGAGGCGTTCGGCGCCTGGCGGGTGCTCGACCGCCGCCGCGACGTCTCCTACGACCTGACTCCGCTCCAGGGGGAGACCATCGACGAGGACCTCGCCCAGCGCGAGCTGACCCTAAACGCCATGGCGCTACCCCTCGAGGGCGGCGAGCTGCTCGACCCCTTCGGCGGCCGGGCCGACCTGGAGGCCCGCACGCTGCGCCTGGTAAGCGAGGACGCCCTGCGCCGCGACCCGCTGCGGACTCTGCGCCTGGCTCGCTTCGCCGCGGAGCTGGGCTTCGAGGCCGACCGCGACTCCGAGCAGGCCGTGGCGCGCCACGCGGCCTACCTGACCCAGTCGGCGCCGGAGCGGATCTGGGGCGAGCTGCGCCATCTGGTCTGCGCCGACGGCGTGCTCGATGGCCTCGCGCTGGCCGAGCGCACGGGCGTGCTGGCGCAGGTGCTGCCGGAGCTGACCGCCCTGCACAGCGTGGAGCAGAGCCGCTACCACCACCTCGACGTCTACGACCACACGCTGGAGGTGCTGGCCCGCCAGCTGGAGCTGGAGCGCGACCTGGGCGCGGTCTTCGGGGACCTGGCGCCTCGGATGGAGGCGGTGCTGGCCGCGCCGCTGGGCGACGAACTGACCCGCGGCCAGGCACTGCGCTTCGCCGCGCTGCTGCACGACGTCGGGAAGCCCTCCACGCGCGGCGTGCGGCCGGACGGCCGCGTGACGTTCATCGGGCACGACGCCACCGGCGACGAGATGGTCCAGCAGGTCTTCCGCCGCCTGCGCGCCAGCTCGCGATTGGCGTCCTTCGTCGGGGCGGTCACCCGGCATCACCTCGTGCTCGGCTTCCTGGTGCACGACCGCCCGCTCTCGCGCCGCGAGGTGTACCGCTACCTGCGCACGGTCGACCCCGTGGAGGTCGAGGTGACCCTGCTCACCTGCGCCGACCGCATGGCCACTCGCGGCGACAACGCCGGCCCGGCCATCGCCGCCCACCTCGAGCTCGCCCGCGAGCTGATGGGGCCCGCGCTCGACTGGCGCGAGAACGGGCCGCCGCGCGCTCCCGCTGCCCGGCGACGAGCTGGCCCGCGAGGTGGGCATCGAGCCCGGCCCCGAGCTGGGCGCGCTGGTGCGCCGCCTGGAGGAGGCCACCTACACGGGCGAGGTCTCCGGCCGGGAGGGCGCGGTGCAGCTCGCCAGGCGGCTGCGCGAAGATGCGGGGCGCGAGTGATCGTCGACTGCGCGATATACGACAAGGGCACGCGCCGCGACGGCGACGTCGACCCCTCCGATGCGCTGGAGGCCGCGCGGGAACGCGGCTCCTTCGTCTGGATCGGCCTCTACGAGCCCAGCGAGGACGAGTTCGACTCGATCCAGCGCGAGTTCGCGCTGCACGAGCTCGCGGTCGAGGACGCGCTGCACGCCCACCAGCGCCCCAAGCTCGAGACCTACGGCGACACGATCTTCCTCGTGCTCAAGACCGCGCGCTACATCGACCCCGACGAGATCGTGCAGTTCGGCGAGATCCTCGTGTTCCTGGGCGGACGACTTCATCGTCACCGTGCGCCACGGCGAAGCGAGCGAGCTGCAGGGCGTGCGCGAGAACCTCGAATCGCGCCCCGAGCTGCTGGCGCACGGTCCCGGCGCCGTGCTGCACGCGATCGTCGACCGCGTGGTGGACGATTACGCTCCCGGCGGTCGCCGGGCTCGAGGAGGACATCGAGGAGGTCGAGAACTCGGTCTTCTCCTCCGAGCGCACGAACCCCGCCGAGCGCATCTACCGCCTCAAGCGCGAGACCCAGGAGTTCCACCGCGCCACCTCGCCGCTGCTCGACCCGATGGACCGGCTGACCGGCGGCCGCGTGGGCCAGATCCACCCCGAGGTGCAGACCTACTTCCAGGACGTCAACGACCACCTCGCTCGCGTCACCGACCGCCTCGACGTCCTCGGCGACGGCCTCAACAGCATCCTGCAGGCCAACCTGGCCCAGGTGACCGTCCAGCAGAACGACGACGTGCGCCGCATCTCGGCGATCGTGGCGATCATCGCCGTGCCCACCGCCATCGCCGGCATCTACGGCATGAACTTCGAGCACATGCCGGAGCTGAAGTGCGAACCTCGGCTACCCGCTGGTGCTCGGGGTGATGGCGCTGATCTGCTTCGGCCTGTACCGCTACTTCCGCCGCGTCGGCTGGCTCTGAGCCCTAGAGGCGCCTGACCAGCGCGTCGCACACGCGAGCGCAGTCGGCGACCGTGCCGTAGTCGACCCGGTCCGCGGTGTCGGTGGGCCAGTGGTAGTTGGTCGGGATCTTGAACTCGTCGACCGAGCCCAGGGCGACGGTGGGGTAGCCGCGGCGCAGGGGGATGACCCCGTCGGTGGCGTTGCGAAAGCGCAGGTCGGGGACCAGTTCGACCCCCAGCCGCTCGGCCTCCTCCTTAAGCAGCGCGAGGAAGTCCTTGGGGTACTCGTTCATCCACAGCATGCCCTCGCCCTCCAGCGGCGCGAGACGCGGCGAGCCGACGGTGTCCACGCACACGAACCGGGTGCGGTCCTTCGGGAGGTCGTCGAAGTGGCGGCGCGAGAAGGCGTGCATGCCCTCGAGGAACCCCTCCTCGGCGCCCGTGGAGAGCAGGATCACCCGCAGCCCCTCGGGCGGCGGGTCTGCGGCCAGCGATCGCGCCAGCCAGCTGAGCACCGCCACGCCGCTCAGGTTGTCGTTGGCCCCGGGCACCGTCCTGCGCAGGCCGATGTCGGCCATCGCCGCCGCGTAGCCCAGGCAGAGCACCCGGCCGAGCCGCTTCAGCCGCCGCAGCCCGAGGAGCGAGCCGAGCCCCACCAGTGCGGGCCCGGCCACGGCGCCCCACATCGTGGGCGGCGTGGTCTTGGCCCGCTCCGCCATCTCCGGGAAGCGCCGCAGCAGCGCCCGCGGGGGGTCGGGGTGGAAGACCAGCCCGGAGTGGGCGGCGTCGTGATGGGCGTGGACGACCACCGTGCGCTCGGCGTCCTCCGGCCCGATCTCGGCGACCACGTTGGTCGTGGGCCGGCTGGGCAGCAGCCGGCGCCGGAAGTGCTGGTGGCCCGCGACGATGTCGTCGGCCGCCGCGGCGGCGCCGGCCAGCCCGACCAGCGTGCCGAGGAGCCGTCCGCGGCCCGCGGCCAGAGCGGCGGCCGCCGCCGGCAGCCCGATCGGCCACCAGTAGCCGCCGTGGGCCCGCTCCTCCTCGATCCGGACCCGCGCACCCGTGCTCTCGAGGTCGGCCGCGATCAGCTCGGCGGCCTCGCGCTCACCGGCGGAGGCCGAGGGCCGGTTGATCCTCGCCAGGCGTTCGACCCAGGCCCGCAAGTCCGCTTCGGTCACGCGCCGTTACGCTACCCGCCCGGTGGCCGAGGACGACTGCATCTTCTGCAAGATCATCGCCGGCGAGCTCCCCGCGGAGAAGCTCGACGAGGACGAGGACACGCTCTCGTTCATGGACATCAACCCCTGGACCCGCGGGCACGCGCTGGTCATCCCCAAGCAGCACGCGACCGACATCCACGAGATCTCCGAGGAGAGCCTCGCCAAGGTGCTGGCAGCCGCCAAGCGCCTGGCCGGCAAGGCCCGCGACAACCTGGGGGCCGACGGCATCAACCTCCTCAACTCCGCCGGCCAGGCCGCCTGGCAGACCGTCTTCCACTTCCACGTCCACGTGATCCCGCGCTACGAGGACGACCCGCTCCGCCTGCCCGGCCAGCCGATGCAGCCCGAGGAGGGCGAGCTGGCCCAGGTCGCCGCCGAGCTGCGTGGCTGAGCGGATCCGCTTCGAGCAGGAGGGGGACGTCGGCCAGATCGTGGTCGAGGCCCCGCCGCTGAACCTGTTCGGCGAGGGCATGGGGGAGGAGCTGCAGGACGCCCTGGCCCAGGCCGAGAGCGCCGAGCTGCGGGCGCTGGTCTTCCGCGCCGAGGGCAAGGTCTTCACGGGCGGGGTGGACGTCCAGATCTTCGAGGGCCTCACCAGCGCCGACGCCGAGGGACTGGCCCACGAGCTGCTGGCGATCACCCGGCGGGTGGAGGACATGCCCTTCCCGACGATCTCGTCGGTCGGCGGCCTGTGCCTCACGTGGGGCTTCGAGCTCTCGCTGGCATGCGACCTGATCGTGTCGGCCGACGCCGCGCGCTTCGGGCTGGTCGAGCGGGTGGTGGGGATCACGCCCTTCATGGGCGGTGTCCAGCGGGTGAGCGAGCGGGCCGGCCCCGCGCGGGCCCGCGAGCTCGTGATGACCGGCGAGCTCTACCCCGCCGAGACCCTGCGCCAGTGGGGCGTGATCAACCGCGTGGTGCCGCTGGCGGAGCTGGAGCAGCACACCCGCGAGCTGGCCCAGGGCCTGGCGGCGGGGCCCACGCTGGCGATGGCCGCCACCAAGGAGATCGTGCGGACCCAGGTGGACGAGGGCACGCGCGGCGCGGACGAGCGCACGCCCGGGATCGCCGCCCCGCTCTTCGACAGCGAGGACACCAAAAGGGCCATTGGCTCCTTTTTGGAGGAGGGTCCGGGCAAGGCCACTTTCGAGGGTCGCTGAGGCCCCGGAACGCCGGATCTCTTGCTAGCGTCTCACCCTGTAAGAGGCGCCGCTGGCCGGTGCCGTCAGAGAAAGCAGCAAGTGCCGTGGTTCGAGGCTTTTCGTGGCCCGGCTTTTGCAGAAAGAGGGCAACACAGAAATGCCGACTGGCACCGTCAAGTGGTTCAACGACGAAAAGGGCTACGGCTTCATCACCCCCGACGAGGGTGACCGCGACCTTTTCGTGCACTACTCGGGTATCGACGGTCATGGCTTCAAGAGCCTGACCGAGAACGCCAAGGTGGAGTACGAGGAAGAGGTCGGGGACAAGGGCCCCAAGGCGGTGAACGTCCGGGCGCTCTAGCGCCCGGGCCGCTCGAGCGGCAGCCTCTATGGCAAAGGAAGACAAGATCGAGATGGAGGGCGAGATCCTCGAAGCCCTCCCCAACACCATGTTCAAGGTCAAGCTGGACAACGACCACGAGGTGCTGGGACACATCTCAGGCAAGATGAGGCGCCACTACATCCGGATCCTTCCCGGGGACCGGGTGAAGATCGAGCTGTCCCCGTACGACCTCGATCGAGGTCGGATCACCTACCGCTACAAGTAGGGCCCCAGGGTCGTTCTGCAGGGCGCGACGGCGCTTGCCCGCCGGGGTAGCATCGTGTTCAGATGAGCCTGGAGGGGTGGATCTTCATGGTCGGATTCCGCGTCTTCGACCTTGGTCTCCTCGTGCTCTGGCTCGTCTGGTTCTTCCGCCTCCGAGACGACGGTGAGGACCCGCCGGACGACGGCGGCGGAGGCGGCGGCGGTCCCGGTCAGGGGCCCGACCGGCGCGGCCCGCGCGACGGCGGCGGCATGCGGCTGCCGCTCGGTCGCTGGCCCGGAGGTCGGCGCCTGCGCGACCATGGCGGTCCTCGCCGCCGGCCGCGCCGCCGCGGCCCGGCGCCGCCGGTGCCCCGGCCGGTGCCGTCGCGCATTCGGCATCCGGGTTCACCGGTGCCCGCGCACACTCGCCGCTGATACCGTGCGGCCCCCGCCTTTTGGCGGGCCCTGTTGTTGATGGGGAGGGACTGGCCCGAGAATATGCGAAAGCTTCCAGTGTTCGAGCTCGACGACGAGCGGGTGAATGACGTGCACGTCCTGGTTCCCCACGGGGAGATCGACGCGCTCACCGCCCCGACCCTCGGCCGCCGCATGCTCGAGCTGATCGAGGAGGGCATGAGCCGGATCGTCGTGGACCTCTCCGAGACCACCTTCATGGACTCGACCGGGCTGGGCGTGCTCGTGAACGGGCTACGGCAGACCGGGCCGCCGGCACGGCAAGCTCGTGGTGGTGTGCCCCACCGAGCGCATCATGCGCCCGTTCGAGATCACCGGACTGCACAACCACCTTCCGATCGTCAAGAGCCGCGACGAGGCCCTGTCGGCCTTCGCCGAGGGCTTCTAGCCGCAGGCGCCCGGGTTCTCCTTGCAGAAGTCCTCGAAGCGCTCCTCGGGCGAGCCCGGGGGCGGCGGCGTGTCGTTCTGAGGCGAGTCCTCGGGCTGGCGCTGCTGAGACGGCGTGCCGCCCGACTCGCCGCCCGAGGTGTCCGGCGTCGTGTCGGTTCCGGTGCCCGGCGAGGTCTCGGTGGTCGTGCCGGTCTCGGTGTTCGTGTCCGTGCCCGTGGTGTCGGTCTCCGTCGTGCGCGGCTCGGACTCGGGCAGCGTGAGCTCGGGCGAGGACTGGGGCCGCGGCTCCTCGTCGCCGCCGCAGCCGGGCGCGGCGAGCGCGAGCACGCACAGGACAAGGGCTGCTGTGCGCAAGCGGCTTAGGGTTCTATGGCGGGCAGGCGGCGACCGCAGTGCAGGCAGTCGTTGACGTCCTTGGGCGCGAGCTGCTCGAGCGAGCAGCCGCACAGCCGGAGGTTCTCCACGGCCCACGGGAGCTCGCTCGCGGTGGGCGCCAGGGGCAGGACGGCCCCCACCACCTCGTACTCGTCGCCGCTCTTGCGGTCGACGTAGGTCACCCCGGGCTCTGCCTCGTGGATGATCTCGCGATCGTTGCGGGTCCGCATGCGGTAGAGCTGACGCTGTCCCATCGGCGCGGCAGTCTATAGAGGCCTCAGGCGCCCATGCGGATCCTCATCTTCCACGGCTACCTGCTGCGCGGCACCGGCAGCAACATCTACAACGCCAGCCTGGCGAAGGCCCTGGTGGACCTCGGCCACGAGGTGCACCTGGTCTGCCAGGAGCGCGACACGCGCGGCCTCGACTTCGTCGACGGCGAGCGCTGCACGGTCCATGTCCCCGACATCGAGGGCGTTCTGCCGCTGTACGTGGCCGACGAGTACGAGGGCTTCGAGGCCGTGCCCTTCCCCGAGCTCGACGACGCCCGCATCGAGCGCTACGTGGACCTCAACGTTCGCGCGGTGGCCGAGGTGGCGCGGGCGGTCGAGCCCGACGTGGCGCTGGCCAACCACCTGGTGATGGGGCCGGTGGTCCTGGCCCGCGCCCTGGAGGGCCGCGTCCCCTATGCGGTCAAGATCCACGGCAGCGCCCTGGAGTACGTGGTGCGTCCACACCGCGAGCGCTTCATCGGCTGGGCGAAGGAGGGGCTGGCCGGGCGCCTCGGGCGTCCTGGTCGGCTCGCGCCACACCGCCGAGAGCCTCTGGGAGGTCCTGGACGAGCCCGGGCCTGCCCGAGCGCACGCGGCTGGGGCCGCCGGGCGTGGACGTCCACAACTTCCGCCCGCGCTCCGACGAGGAGGCGGCGGAGGGGCTGCGCGAGCTGGCCGGCTCGCTGGAGGGGGCCGAGGCCGCCAGCTGGGGCGGAGAGCCCGGTGCGGCCGAGGCCCTGCTGGCGCTGAACCCCGCGCGGGACCGGCTCGTCGGCTACGTGGGCAAGCTGATCGTCTCGAAGGGCGTGGACCTCCTCCTGGCCGCGTGGCCGCTCGTCGTCTCCGCCGTGCCCGACGCCCGGCTGTGCGTGGTCGGCTTCGGCACCTACCGCGAGGGGCTGGGGAAGATCGTCGACGCGCTGGCCGCTGCCGATCTGGACGCGCTCGCCGACGTGGCGGCGCGCGGCCGGGAGCTGGAGGGCGGCCCGCGCGACGAGCTCGCCTATCTGCGCGCGTTCCTCGAGGGACTGGAGGGCGAGCGCCGCGACGCGTACCTGGCCGCCGCGCCCGAGGCCGCCCGGCGCGTCCACTTCACCGGCCGCCTGGAGCACGACACCCTGCCGCTGCTGCTGCCCGCCTTCGAGGCTCAGGTGGTCCCCAGCACGTTCCCCGAGGCGTTCGGGATGGTCGCCGCCGAGGCGGCCTCGTGCGGCGCGCTGCCGGTCTCGGCCGCCCACTCCGGGCTGGCCGAGGTGACCGCCGTGCTGGCGCCCGCGCTGGACGAGCAGCTGCGCGAGCTCCTGTCGTTCTCCCGCGGCGCCGGACGCGGTCTCCGAGCTGGCCGACAGGCTGGTGCGCTGGCTGTCCCTCGAGCCCGCCGAGCGCTCTCGCGCCAGCCGGGCGCTGGCGGATCTGGCGCACTCGCGCTTCAGCTGGGAGAGCGTCGCCGAGGGGGTGGTGGCCGCGGCTCAGGGGAGGCTCGACGAGCTGCCTCGAGTGCCCTCCGACATCGACGCTTCCGCCGCCCCGCTCGGATAGTCTTCCCGCCTCGTGAGGCTCCCCTCCCCGAGGTTCCTGGTCCCCTTCATCGCCGTGCCCGCGCTGGCCCTTGGCGCGCTGGGTTGTGGCCGCGACGACGCGCCCGACCTGATCAACGGCAAGACCAAGTTCATCCAGAAGTGCGCCTCGTGCCACGTGCTGGCCCGGGCCAACGCGTCGGGCGTGCAGGGCCCGAACCTCGACCAGGCCTTCGGCCCCTCCCGGACGGAGGGCTTCGGCGAGAAGACGGTGGAGGGCGTGGTCCAGGAGCAGATCGCGCTCGTCCGTCGCCGCAGCGTGATGCCGCCCAACCTCGTGGAGGGCGCCGACAGCCGCGACGTCGCGGCCTACGTGGCCGCGGTGGCCGGGCCAGCCCGGCAAGGACACCGGCGAGCTGGCCAGCGCCGGCGCACCGGACGTCTCCAACAAGGTCGTGAACGAGAAGGGCGGCCAGCTGAATGATCGACGCCGACCCCTCGGGCGCGCTGGCCTTCACCGCGGGCAAGGCCAACGCCCAGGCCGGGAAGCTGACCTTCATCATGAAGAACCCCGCCTCGATCCAGCACAACATCGCGCTGGCCGGCGGCACCGCCGGGCCCGTGGTGGGCCAGGGCGGCACCTCGCAGTTCTCGCAGGCCGTCAAGCCCGGCAAGTACGAGTTCCTCTGCACGGTGCCGGGCCACGCCGACGGCGGCATGAAGGGAACCCTCACCGTCAAATAGCGTGACGGGCGTGGACGAGGACGCCCTCGACCAGGTCTACGCCGGCGACTTCGACGGCTTCGTCGAACGCCGCAACGAGCTGGCCAAGCGCCTGCGCTCCGAAGGCGACCGCGAGGGCGCCGACGACGGTCAAGGCGCTGAAGAAGCCCAACGCCCCGGCGTGGGCGCTCAACCAGCTGCCCGACAAGCAGCGCAAGCGGCTGCTGAAGGCCGCCACCGGGCTGCGCGAGGCCCAGGAGCGCCTCGTGGCGGGCGACGCGGACCCCGACGATCTACGCGAGGCGACCGACGCCGAGCGCGACGCCGTGAGCGAGGCGCTGGGAGCGGCCACCGTCCTGGCCGAGCAGGCGGGGAGCCCGCTGAGCGGCCAGGCCGCCGACCGCGCCCGCCAGACCCTGCACGCCGTGGCCCTGGACGATGAGGTCCGGGAGGAGTTCGAGCGCGGGCGGCTGACCGCCGACCACGACCCGCCCGGGCTGGGCGAGCTGTCGCTGGGCGCCGTGAAGCCGAGCAAGACGGGCCGCAGGCGCCAGGCCAAGAAGGCCGGCGAGCGCGACGAGGCCAAGCGCAAGCGCGAGGAGCTCAAGGCAGCGGAGGCGGAGGCCAAGAAGCTGGGCTCTCGCCGCGACGACGCCGAGCGCGAGGTGGAGGAGGCGCGCAAGAAGCTCGACCAGGCTCAGACCGCGCTGAAGCGCGCCGAGAAGCGCCTGGAGCAGGCCTCGGCCGAAGCCGAGGAGGCCGACGAGCGCCTCGCCGGCCTGCAGGAGGGCTAGCCGCGGGCTAGGCGCCCGAGGCGCACTCGGTCACGCCGAGCTGACCGGCCAGCTTGTTGACGTCCTGGGTGTTGATGTTGCGCAGCTGCTCCGCGGCGGTGCGGATCTGCTGGCGATCGCGGCTCGAGACCGCCTTCTGCAGCTTCTCCACCCCGGGCTGGTAGTCGTTCTTCAGGAAGTCCTCGAAGGCCTGCTCGAACTGCTCGGCCTGCTCGCCGGCATCTCCGCTGGGCTTCTCCAGCCCCTTGATGCGGTTCACGCCCTTGGAGAACGCCTCGACCGCCTGGTCGGTGCGCTCGTTGATCTCCTTGGGGTCGTTGGTCTGCCCGCTCTGGCTCACCTGCTGGAGGTCCTTCTGGATCTCCGAGCAGATCCCGTTGGCCTGCTGGGCGTACTCCTCTTTGGACGGTCCTCCGCAGCCGGCGAGGACTGCGGCGCTGAGTACGGCGAGGCAAGCCAGGGCGAAGGTGCGATTCATGCGCGCCAGGCTAGCCGACAAGCCCGACGAGTTCGTCCGCCAGCGCGGGCGTCGACGCCGCCACGAGGCCGATGGGCTCGCCCTCCAGCTCCACCACCGTGCCGCCCGCCTCGGCCACCGCGAGGCGCCCCGCGGCCCAGTCCCACGGCCGCAGTCCGCGCTCGAAGTAGCCGTCGACGCGGCCCGCGGCCACCATCGCCAGGTCCAGCGCCGCCGCTCCGGCCCGCCGGACGTCGCGCACTCTGGGCAACACGTCCGTGAGCACCCGCGCCTGCTCGGCGCGCCGCTCGCGCTCGTAGGAGAAGCCGGTGGCGATCAGGGCGCGCTCCAGCGCGACCGGCTCGCGCACGCGCGCGGGCGCGCCGTCGACGCTGAAGCCGCGCCCCCGCTCGGCGGCGAACAGCTCACCCCTGACCGGGTCCAGCACCACGCCGGCCACGCCGCCTTCGGCGTCCTCCACCGCCACGCTGACCGCCCAGGCGGGGAAGCGGTAGAGGTAGTTGGTGGTGCCGTCCAGCGGGTCGATCACCCAGCGGCGGCCGCTGGTGCCCTCGCGGCTGGCGTCCTCCTCGCCGAGCAGCCCGTCGTCGGGGCGCTCGGAGCGCAGCATGTCCACCACCAGGCGCCTCGGCGTCGCGGTCGGCGTCGGACACCATGTCCGTGCTCGACGACTTCTGCTCGAGGCCGCTGGCCGGGCCCTCGTAGCGCTCGAGCAGCAGCGCCCCGGCGGCGCGGGCCGCCTTCTCGGCGAGCTCGAGGTCCGAGAGGGAGCTCAGAGCGCCCGGACGATCAGCACGACGCCCACCACCACGGCGGCGATCACCGCCACGTAGAGGAAGAAGCGGAAGGCCTCCTGCTCGGAGCGGAGGGGGTTGAGCACGGCGCTAGAGGATGTAGATCGTCGTGTAGACCACGATCCACATGACGTCCACGAAGTGCCAGTAGATCCCGGGCACCTCCACGCCGCGGTGCTCCTTGATGGAGAAGTGGCCGCGGAAGGCCCGGACGGTGGCGAACGTGAGCAGCGTGAGGCCCACGAAGACGTGCGCTCCGTGCAGGCCGGTGAGGCCGTAGAAGATCGAGCCCTGTGCGTTGTCGGACGGCGCGAAGCCGATGTGCACGTACTCGTTGATCTGGATGAGTCAGGAAGGTGAGGCCCAGGCCCAGGGTGGTGACGAGGCCGGCCCGCAGCGCGCGGCGGTTGCCGTTGCGCGCGCCCTCGAGCGCCCAGTGCATCGTGAAGCTCGACGAGATCAGGATCGCCGTGTTGACGCCGGCGATCGCGACGGGGAGGTGCTCGCCCTGCGCGGGCCACTCCGCCTCTCCGACGACCCTGATGAAGAAGTAGGCCGTGAAGAACGCTCCGAAGAGCATGACCTCGGAGATGATGAAAAGCAGCATCCCGAGGAACTGGGCCTCGAGCCGCGACGACTGGTTGGCCTCGGGCGGCCCGTGGTGCTCGTGCTCGGCGTGGGCGCCGACCGCGACGCTGGCGGACTCCATCAGCTGTCCTCCGCCACGACGTGGTGGACGGGCTTGGAGGTGGCCGCCTGCACGCGCTGGATCAGGTCCGAGCGCAGCCAGCCCGAGCGGGTCTCGGGGAAGGTCGAGATCACGATCTCGTCGGCGGGATAGAACTGAAGCGCGTTCTGGATCGCGGTGTAGGGGTCGGAGTGGGCGACCTGGCCGACGGCCTGCAGGCCCGAGTCCTCGAGCCGCTTGAGCGTGCTGGCGAGGCGCTCCGAGGCCTCGTCGTCGCCCTCGACGTCGGGCACGATCACCACGAAGTTGCGGCTGCCCTCCTCCTCCTGCGACATCTCCTCGAGCTGCTTGATGAGGCTCTCGCCGCCGACGGTCTGGTTGGCGACCACCAGCGCGCGCTTGCCCTGCTCGCGGTCGCGGTCGAGGTCGACGACCACGTGCTCGACCGGGCAGGCGGTGTCCTTCTCGACGCGCGTGATCAGGTCCTGGCGCAGCCAGCCCGAGCGGGTCTCGGGATGGGTCGAGACGATGATCTCGTCGTACTCGCTCTCCCCGATCGCGTCCATGATCGCCGAGTAGGGGTCGGGGTCCATGACCTCGCCCGTGGCCTCCACGCCGATCTCCTTGAGCTGGGCGATCGTGAGCTCGAGCCGGTTCTCCGCGGCCTCGCGCACCGTGCCGTCGTAGATCACGTAGCCGTGCTTGGGCGCGTTCTGGGGGCAGATCACGTGGACGGACACCGGCCCGGCGTCGGCGTGGCGCTTGACCGCGTCGATCAGCGCGCTGCCGCCGACCGTCTCGTTGGCGACCACGAGTATGCGCTTGGCGTCGCTCATTCAGCCGGTGGTGGCGCCCCGCCGCCCGCCCCGGCGGGCACGGCCGCGCCCTTCTTTTCCTTGAAGACGCCGTGCACCGCGCCCGGCACCCCGTACTCGTAGGGGCCGCCGACCACCGTGGGGACCTCGTCGAAGTTGAAGACCGGCGGTGGAGAGGAGACCTGCCACTCCAGCGTGTGCGCCCGCCACGGGTTGGCGGCGGCCTTCGGGCCGTTTCGCCACGAGGTGATCATGTTGTAGAGGAAGACCAGGAACGACAGGCCGAACAGGAAGCTCGACACCGAGATGATCACGTTGAGCGTGCCGAACTGCTCGGCGTAGTCGGCCACCCGGCGCGGCATGCCGTCGATGCCGACGAAGTGCATCGGGCCGAAGGTGAGGTTGAAGAAGACGAACGAGAGCCAGAAGTGGACCTTGCCCAGGCCCTCGTCGTACATCCGGCCCGTCATCTTCGGGAACCAGTGGTAGATGCCGGCGAAGATCGTGAACACCGATCCGCCGAACAGCACGTAGTGGATGTGGGCCACCACGAAATAGGTGTCCGACACGTGGATCACCACCGGGATGACCGCGAGCATGATCCCGCTGATCCCGCCCAGGGTGAACATCGTGATGAAGCCCAGGGCGAACAGCATGGGCGTGGTGAGGTGGATCACCCCTCGCCACAGCGTCGCGAGCCAGGAGAAGATCTTGATGCCCGTCGGGACGGCGATGAGCATCGTCGTGATCATCATCGGCACTCGTAGCCAGCTGAACATCCCGGACACGAACATGTGGTGCGCCCAGACGGTGAAGCCGAGCACCACGATGGCCATCAGGGAGAAGGCCATCATCCTGTAGCCGAAGACAGGCTTCCTGGCGTTGGCCGAGATCACCTCCGAGACGATCCCGAAGCCGGGCAGCATCATGATGTAGACGGCTGGGTGGGAGTAGAACCAGAAGACGTGCTGGTACATGAGCACGTCGCCGCTGCCCGCCGGGTCGAAGAAGTGCGTCCCCAGCGCACGGTCGAACAGCACGAAGAACTGCGAGCCGGCGATGAAGGGCGTGGCGATGACCACCAGCAGCGAGGTGGTGAAGTTCGCCCACACCAGCAGCGGCATGCGCCAGAACGTCATGCCCGGCGCGCGCATGGTGATGATCGTCACCAGGAAGTTCAGCGCGGTGGCTATCGACGACGCCCCCGCGAACTGCACCGCGATGTTGAAGAAGGTCTGCCCGAGCGGCGTCTCGGTGGAGAGCGGGGCGTAGGCGGTCCAGCCGGTGGCGAAGGCGCCGCCCTCGGCGAAGAAGGAGGCCAGCATCAGGATGCCGGCCGTGGGCAGCATCCAGAACGACAGCGCGTTCAGGCGCGGGAAGGCCATGTCCGGCGCGCCGATCATGAGCGGGATCACGTAGTTCGCGATCCCGGCGAACACCGGGATGATGAACAGGAAGATCATGATCGACGCGTGGACGCTGAAGAGCCCGTTGTAGGTGTTGGGCTCGACGAACTGCGTCCCGGGCTGCGCCAGCTCCGCCCTCATCACCATCGCCATCAGCCCGCCGGCGATGAAGAAGAAGAACGTCGTGACGATGTACTGGATCCCGATGACCTTGTGGTCGGTGTTGACCCGGAAGTAGTCCTTCCACGAGTAGGCGCCGTGGCCGGAGTGGTCCTCGGGGACCGTGGGCGCGCCCGAGGCCCAGCGGAACCAGTAGTCGAAGCAGCCGATGCCGACCAGGAAGGCCAGCGGCAGCGCGATCATCGCGACCGTGATGATCGCGTCCCAGTCGAAGAGCGGGTCGTAGCCGTAGAGGGCGCGGACGCCGACGGTGATCCCGAGCGCCACCGCGAAGCCGATCGGCTGCGAGAGCAGGGCACGCCACCAACCGGGCGCCATCAGGCGGCCGGCCAGCGTCACCTCTCCACCTCCGCCGACACGCCCCGAAGGTAGCTCATTCCTGGGGTGCCTTCTCGGGGTTCTCGGTCTCGGGCGGGGTCTCGCCGCCGACCTTGCTCTGCTGCTTGCGGGCGTTGCTCGCCCAGGAGGTGAACTCGCCCGGCGGGACCACGCGGACCTTCTGGCGCATTGTGGAGTGGCCGAGGCCGCAGAGCTCGGCACAGACCACGTCGAAGCGTGCCCAGGCGGTTCGGTGTGACGCGCAGCTTGGTGGTCAGGCCGGGGACCGTGTCGGTCTTCAGCCGGAACTGCGGGACCCAGAAGTCGTGAATCACGTCGTTGGTGGTCACGCGGAACTCGACCGGGCGGTCCTTGGGCAGGACGAGCTGGTTGCTCTTGAGGTTGTTCTCGCCCGGGTAGGCGAAGCGCCAGGCGAACTGCTGGGCGCGGACGTCCACCACGAGCGTGTTCGGCTCCTTGGCCTCGAGGTCGTCGAGGACGATCCAGCCGTACACCGCCAGCGCGGTGACGAGGATGAAGGGGATCGTCACCCAGATGACCTCCAGCCGGGTGTTGCCGTGGATCGGGGCCCCGTCGCCCAGGTCCCCGGGCCGGGCGCGGAACTTGACTACCGAGTAGATGGCCACCGCCATCACCAGGACGAAGATCGGCACCGACACCACGAGGAGGACGTCGTAGAGCGTGTCGATGTCCCCGGCGACCGTGGAGGCGGGCGTCGGGAACCAGTCCAGCAACAGCACGGCGACCGTCCCGATGACGGCCGCGATCACCGAGTAGATGATCATGCGCGCGAGGGGGTGGCCCTTCACGCGCGGCATATTATTCCCCGTGCGGGCGTCCAGCCCGCACCCTGATGGAAACGGCGCCGTCCCGGCGCCGTAAACGGGTCCGCCTGCGCCGGCCCTCCCCGCGAAGGGAGTCGCGGGCGGCCGTGCTAAGCGGCGGCCTGGGCCTGCCCGTTCGAGCGGAAGCTCGAGGGCGGCGCCCCGTGATGGCGGCGGAAGGCCTTGGCGAACTGGGCGGGCTGGCGGTAGCCGACCGAGCTCGCCACCTGGTTCACGGGCAGGGCTCCATCTCGCAGCAGCTCGGCGGCCTTGGCCATGCGGACCTTCTGCAGGTAGGTGCGGAAGCTGGTCTCACCGGCCTCGGCGAAGGCCCGCTGGAGCTGGCGCCGGGACGCGGCGACCTGGAGGGCCACCTGGTCGAGGGAGAGGTCCGACTCGTAGTCGCGCTCGAGGATCTCGGCCGCTTCCTCGTACAGGGCCCGCCGGCGTTCGATGGTTGATTGGCGTTTCGCGGCGAAGGACATCGAAAGTGGGTACGGGCGTCCTACCCACTTGGATCAGCGGGTAATGTTCGAGACGATCGGCACTAGCAGATAGGGAGGTTGGATGGAGGTTCGGCAAGGCATGAGCGAGATGGTGCTCACGGTGGGCCCCAGTCACTCGCTCAGGGACGCCGCACGATCGATGGCCGAGAAGGGCGTCGGCGCGGCGGTTGTGGTGGATCCCGAGCAGCCCGGGCCCGGGATCCTGACCGAGCGCGACGTCCTCGACTCGGTGGGCGCAGGCCAGAGCCCGGATCAGGAGAAGGTGGCCGACCACCTCTCGAGCAACCTCACCTTCGCCGAGCCGTCCTGGTCGCTGGAGTACGCGGCGGAGGCCATGGTGCGCGGGGGCTTCCGTCACCTGGTGGTGGTGGACGGGGGAGACCTCATCGGCGTGCTGTCCATGCGCGACATCGTCCGCTGCTGGGTCACCGACGGCGCCACCTCGGAGATGCCGAGGGACGCCGCGACGGCTTCCTGACATGGCCGACGAGGACCCGGAGACGGGCGAACTGCGCCGCGAGCAGCTCCAGCGGGTGCGCGAGGAGCGCAGGCGCGAAGAGAGTGCCATGGACGAGGAGGAGGCCGAGACCCACGGCCGCCGCGCCGAGAGGGCCGACTACCTGCGCGAGAAGCTCGAGGAGCGCGCCGAGGCCGAGAAGGAGAAGCTGGAGGAGGCCGACGAGCGGCCGGACGGCTAGGCCCGCCTAGTGGTCGAGCGGCAGGTCCGCGATGTCCCGGCGGACGTCGCGCACCCAGAGGCCGATGCAGAGGATCACAACGGCCAGGGCGATGCCGAACAGGAACCAGTTGAGAACCACGCCCACCAGCGCGATCGTCGTGAAGGCGGCGATCACCACGGGCAGGTAGGTCGGCCCAGGCAGGTGGACCGTCTCGGAGGGGGCCGGCAGCTCGCCGCCGGCGCCGTCTACGTGCTCGTCGGCCATCAGTAGATGAAGCCGACGAAGAACGAGGCGGCGAACACGATCAGGGAGATCGCGCCCGCGATCAGCCCCGTACGCAGGTTCTTGTTGGCCAGGCGCCGGTCCATCGGCGTCGCAGACTAGCGCCTAAGGACGTGAGCGCCGGGGCCGGGCGCCACCTCCAGGGCGCCCTCCGGCGGCTCCGCATCGGGCCCGAAGAGCGCCAGCACGCCGCCCCCGAAGCCGCCCCCGTGGAGCCGGGCGCCCGCGGCCCCGGCCGCCAGGGCGGCCTCCACCGTGCGCTCCACCGCGGGGACCGAGACGTCGTAGAGATCGCGCAGGCTCGCGTGCGAGGCGCTCAGCAGCTCGCCGAGCGCGGGCATGTCGCCCGCCCGCAGCGCCGCCACGCCGCTGGTCCACCCGGGCGTTCTCCTCGCGCACGTGACGCGCGCGAGAGCGCAGGGGCTCGGGGAGGGGCGCGATGTCCTCGGCCTCGCTGAGGCTCTCCACGC
The DNA here is from genome assembly GCA_963810745.1 of uncultured Thermoleophilaceae bacterium. Classification (GTDB taxonomy): domain Bacteria; phylum Actinomycetota; class Thermoleophilia; order Solirubrobacterales; family Thermoleophilaceae; genus JACCZR01. Next base: position 89,767 of record CAWEOW010000006.1, on the reverse strand, counting down.
CCAGCAGCCGGCAGGCCTCCTCGCACTCCTGCCGCCGCTCGTTGTAGCCCGAGGCCGCGTTGGTGCGCGACGCGCCGGAGTCCATGATCGCCAGGCGCCAGCCGCCGAGGTCCAGCGGTACCGGCTCGGCCTCCAGCGTGCTCATGTCCAGCCGCAGCGCGTGCCCCTCGCGGCCGAGGAGGCTCGCCAGCTGGTCCAGCAGGCCGGTGTTCGCCCCGGCCCGCTCGCGCTCCACGCGCGAGCACATCTCGCGCCAGCGCGACCGGCTCGGAGGGCTCCGCGCCCAGCGCCAGCGCGGCCGCGACGCACAGTGCGGCCGAGGAGCTCAGGCCCGCGCCGATCGGTAGGTCGGAGGCGATCTCCACCTCGACGGGCCCGAGCCCCAGCTCGGCCGCGACCCCCTGCACGTACGGGTTCTCGGTGACCTCTCCCGCCGCTGTCACCGTGATGCCCTGCTCGATGGCGAAGGGCAGGCAGAGCCCGCCGTTGTAGTCGGTGTGCTCGCCGAGCAGGTTGACCCGGCCCGGCGCGAAGGCCGCCCGGGCGCTAGGGGGCGACAACCAGGCGGCGCGGCTCGGGCCCGGTCAGGCGCCGGAACGTGGGGCCCCCGCCCGTGAAGAAGTGCCACGAGTGCAGCACGTAGAACGAGTGCGGGTCGCGGCCCATCACCCGCGAGTAGCGCGCCACGCCCTCCACGTAGAGCCGCGAGTGGTTGTAGGCGAAGAGCGCGCGGCGGTTGTTGCGCGGGGCGCCCGAGGCGCGCAGGTAGTTGGCCGCCCCCAGGATCGCGTCCTCGGGGTCGCGGACGTTGCCTCCCATGCCGTAGGCCCGCCAGGTGGCCGGCATGAACTGCATCGGGCCCCTGGCCCCGGCCGAGGAGCTGTTGCGCAGGCGGTTGAAGCGCGTCTCGACGAGGTTCACCGCGGCCAGGATCCGCTTGCGGATCCGGAAGCGGCTCTGAGCCTTGCCGTAGAGGTCGAGCAGGCGGCCGGCCGGGAGGGAGGCGCCGTAGCGGATGCGGCTGCGGGCGCTGCCGCCGGCCAGGCGGCGCAGCGAGCGCAGGGCCATGTAGAGGTCGCGGGCGTCGGCCGCGAGCTTGGGCGGCAGCAGCACCACCACGCGGCGGAAGAGGCGCGGGCTCTGCGAGAGGCGCAGGTGCAGGCGCTGGTGGAAGGTCCCGCGGTTGGTGATCTCGAGCGGCGTGGAGCCGACCCGGGTGTCGGCGGTGGCGCGCCAGCCGTCGATCTGCGAGTGCATGATCGTCGTGTTGGAGGCGATCGTCGCGGCCAGGGCCGGCGGGGTCGGAGGGGATCGGCTGGCCGGGGTCGAACTGCGGCGGGGCGGGCGCGGGGTCCTGCGCGCAGGCGGGCGCGGCGCAGGCCAGGGCCAGCGCGAGCAGGGGGAGTGGGGCGAGTCGGCGGAGCATTGGCTTCTGCAACACGGCGAGAGACCGTACGCTGCGCACGTGGCCACGCGCATCCTCTCGATCGACGGCGGGGGCATCAGGGGCCTGATCCCGGCCCGGGTGCTCGCCGAGGTGGAGGAGCGCTGCGGGAAGCCGATCGCGGAGCTCTTCGACGTCATCGCCGGCACCTCGACCGGCGGCATCCTGGCGCTCGGGCTGAGCTGCCCCCAGCCCCACTACAGCGCCGCGGACCTGGCCCGCCTCTACGTCGAGCAGGGGGAGGAGATCTTCCCCAAGCGCCTGATCAACGTGCGGCAGCTCTACGACGAGAAGTACTCCAACGAGGGCCTCCAGCGGGCGCTGCGCGCCACGCTCGGGGACGCCCGCCTCAAGGACGCCCGCACGCGGGTGCTGGTGACCGCCTACGACATCGAGACCCGCACGCCGGTCTTCTTCCGCAGCGAGCGGGCCAAGGAGGACGACGACCGCGACTTCCCGATGCGCGAGGTGGCCCTCGCCACCTCGGCGGCGCCCACCTACTTCGAGCCCGCGCGGGTGGGCGAGCCGCCCATGGCGCTGGTCGACGGCGGCGTCTTCGCCAACAACCCGGGCATGTGCGCGTACGTGGACCGCTACACGCCCGGCGAGCTGGGCGACGTGACGATGGTCTCCCTGGGCACGGGCACGCTGACGCGCCCGCTCCGCTACGAGGACGCGAAGGACTGGGGCCTGCTGAGCTGGGGCCTGCGCGTGCTCGACGTGGTGTTCGACGGGGTGAGCGACACGGTCGACCACCAGCTGGAGACGCTGCTGGGCGCGAGCTACCTGCGGCTGCAGACCGAGCTGGACCTGGCGAACGACGACATGGACGACGCCAGCGCGGAGAACATCGAGCACCTCGAGCGCGAGGCGCAGCAGCTGATCGACGCCAACGAGCAGGAGCTCTTCCGGCCTGTGCGCGAAGCTGACGGCGTGAGCGACGCCCCCGACGGCTTCAAGGCCTATCCCAACCAGGGCCCCTTCCTCGAGCACATCGGCCCGATCCAGGTCCGCGAGGAGGGCGACGAGCTGGTGCTGGGCCTGCGGGCCGAGGAGCGCCACGCCAACCACCGCGGGACCATCCAGGGCGGGCTGCTGTCGACCTTCGCCGACTTCGCCCTGGGCCGGGCCATCGAGGCCGACGCCGACGACGACAAGGACCGCGCGACCGTGAGCCTCACCGTGGACTTCCTCAAGCCCGCGTCGGTGGGGGACTGGATCGAGTCGCGCACGCGCGTGGACCGCGTGGGCGGCACGCTGGCCTTCGCCGACTGCTCGCTGACCGTCGAGGACCGCGAGATCGTGCGCTCGCGCGCGGTGTGGGTGACCGCCGGATGAGCGCATCGCTCCTCCTGTTCCTCCACGTCCTGGCGGCGTTCGCGCTGGTGACCGGCGTGGTCGGCCTCGGCGTGGTGCTGGCCCAGGCCTCGCGCCCCGGACGGCGCCGCGGCGCTGCGGCTGACGCCCGCTTGCCCGGCGCCTGTGGGACGTCGGCGGCGGTGGGACCCTCGTGCTCGGGATCGTGCTCGCCCTCGACGAGTTCGAGATCACCGACGGCTGGATCCTCGGCGCGCTCGTGCTGTGGGTGGTGGCGGCCGGAGCCGGTGTCCGGCTGGGACAGGCCCTGGCCGAAGGCGAGGTCCGGGGCCGGGCGTGGGGGCTGTTCGCCGTCGCTGCCCTGGCGACGCTGGCGATCCTGTACCTGATGATCTTCAAGCCGGGGGCCTGACGTGGACGCCGCGAAGTTCGCCCACGTGCTCGGCGCCATGCTGCTGCTCGCGGCGCTGGTCGTCGCCTTCGGCGCCTTCGTGCAGGCCAAGCGCAGCGACTCGGCGTTCCTCTCGAGGCTCGCCTTCCGCAGCCTGCTGCTGGGGGCGCTGCCCGCCTGGCTCGTGATGCGCATCGGCGCGCAGTGGGTCTACGCGGAGGGCAACTACGACGCCGCCGAGACCGAGCCGGGCTGGATCGGGATCGGCTTCATCACCTCCGAGCTCGGGCCTGCTGCTGCTCATCGCCGCGACCGTGCTCGCCGGCCTTGCGGCGGGCCGGCGCGAATCGCTGCGGCCCTGGAGCCAGGGCCTGGTCGGCGTGCTGATCGCGCTCTACGTGATCACGATCTTCGCGATGAGCGCGAAGCCCGACTAGCCGCCGCGGGCCGCTCGCGCCCGCTGCACGGCCGCGGCCGGGCTGCCGTGCCACGGGTCGCCGTGGCCGGGCAGGATCACGTCGGCGTCGCAGGTCCTCCATCGCGTCGAGCGAGATCACGGCGCGCTCGTCGTCGACGTTGGTCACCTTGGGCATCACCTCGGGCCCGACGCTGCGCTGCAGCGGGTTCGAGGTGGTCATGGAGTCGCCGGTGAACAGGACCCCGTGCTCGGCGAAGAGGAACGAGCAGTGGCCCGGCGTGTGGCCCGGCGTCGCGATGACCCGCGGCTTGCCGGGGACGTCCAGCTCGTCGCCGTCCGCGAAGTGCTCGGCTCCCTCGACGGGGGTCGGCTTCGCGCCGCCGGCCCGCGCCATCCCGAAGAAGAAGCGCCAGAAGGCCGGCTTGTGCATCTGGGTCACGAGGTTCTTGGGGCTCGCGTCTCCGCTCTTGGGGCCGGGCTTGCGCAGCGTGGCGTCGTCGTCGGCGTGGATCAGCACGCGGGCGCCGGCCTCGCGCAGCCTGCCCGCCACGCCGGTGTGGTCGGCGTCGGAGTGGGTGAGGATCACCGCCTCGACGTCGCCCGGGCTTCGGCCCAGCGCCGCGAGCTGGTCCTCGAGGTCCTTCGCGAAGCCGGGCAGCCCGGCGTCGACTGCGGTCAGGCGGTCGTCCTCCTCGACCAGGTACCAGTTCACCAGCGGCGAGCCCAGGCGGTGCACGCCGTTCTTGACCTGCTCGGTCAAGCGGCCTTCAGCTCCATCAGCGCGTGCAGGAAGGCCTCCGAGAAGGTGGGGAAGGGCTGGATCGTGTCGCCCAGGACCTCCAGCGGCACGTTCGCGCGGATGGCCAGGGTGGCCTGCTGCAGCCACTCGCCGGCCTCTGGGCCCAGCGCGTGGGCGCCGGTGAGGCGTTCGCCGTTGGAGATGAGCGTGAGGTACCCCGGCCGGTCGAAGTCACGCATGTAGGTGGCGGTGCGGGCGACGGAGGACATCGCGACGGTGGCCGTGTGCTCGCCGTCGCTGTCGCCCACCGCGGCGGCCTGCGGGTCGGTGAACACCACGCGCGGCACCGCGCTGTAGTCGGCGTGGCGCTCGCGGCCGAGGATGTTGGCCGCCGCGATGCGGGCCTGGTACTTGCCGACGTAGGTCAGGGGCCAGACGCCGCAGCAGTCGCCGATCGCCCACAGGTTCTCGCCGGCGCTCATGCGGCTGTCGACCGCGACCTCGCCGTGGTCGCCCAGCTCCACGCCCAGGTCCTCTGTCCGCGGCCGGCGCCCGGTGGCGACCACCAGGCGCTCGCCGCGCAGCTCGTCGCCGTCCCCGAAGTCGAGCACGTAGTCGTCGCCGTCGCGACGGGCCGCGCTGGCGTGGCGGCCGAAGTGGAGAGCGATGCCCTCGGCCCGCAGCGCCTCGTCGAGGGCGTCGCCCAGCTGGCGGGCCTCGTTGGGGAGCACGTGGTCCGCCCCCTCGACGATCGTCACCTCCTCCGAGCCCAGCCGCTTGAGCGCCTGCGCCATCTCGACCCCGACCGGCCCGGCGCCCAGCACCACCACGGTCCGCGGGACCTCGTCCAGACCGGTCACCTCGCGATTGGTCCAGACGCCCTCCAGCTCCCGCAGCCCGTCGATGGGCGGGATGAACGCGTAAGAACCGGTGGCGAGCACCACGTGCTCGGCGGTGTGCTCGGTGCCGTCGACCTCCACGCGACCGGGCCCCGCCACGCGCCCTTCGCCGCGGATCAGCTCGATGCCGGCGCTCTGGAGAAAGGCCTGACCGCTGTCGTCGGTGTAGTCGCCGTCGCTGTTGCGGGAGGCCATGTAGTCGCGCCACTCGAACGCCGCCTTGGCGTCGAGCGTGCCCGTGGCCGCCTGGGCGGCGCCCGGCGCGCGCCGGGCCTCCTCCAGCGCCTCGCCCGGCCGCAGCAGGGTCTTCGAGGGGATGCAGGCCCAGTGGTCGCATTCGCCGCCGAGCAGCTCGCGCTCGACGAGGGCCACCTTCTTGCCGGCCTCGGCCAGGCGGTCGGCGCAGTGCTCGCCGGCGGGCCCGCCGCCGATGATGATGACGTCGAAGTCGCTCACTTCTCGATCAGCAGTGTGGCGCCGATCGCGCCGCCCAGGTCTCCGAGCGCCGCCGCCTTGACCGCCGGCGGGCGGTCGGAGACGAAGAGGTGGGGCATCATCGCCGCCTCGATGCGGCGCACGTAGGGCTCGCCGAGCCGGGTGCCCAGCCCGCCGCCGATGACCACGGTCTCCACGTCCAGCACGTTGACGGCCGACGCCACGCCGCTGCCCAGCGCCTCGACCGCGCGGTCGATCAGCGCGATCGCCATCCCGTCCTTGTGCTCCAGGGCCCGGGCCCAGATGCCGCTCTGCAGGCGGGTGCGGCCGCGCTTCTCCATGATCTTGAAGAGCTTGGTGTGGTGGCCCTTCTTCTTGAGCTTGCGGGCCCGGATCTCCATCGCGGCGCGCCCGGCGTAGGCCTCCATGCAGCCGCGGCGCCCGCAGGGACAGCGCGCGCCGCCCTGCTTGACCACCACGTGGCCGATCTCCGCCGCGGCGCCGCGGCCGAGCCACTGCTTGCCGTCGAGGATGATCCCGCCGCCCACGCCGGTGCCCCACCAGACGCCGAGCAGCGACGAGCTCTCGCGGCCCGCGCCGAGCCTGAACTCGCCGTCCACGGCCACGTTCACGTCGTTGCCGATGCGCACCGGCGTGCCCAGCTGCTCCTCGAGCTTGGGGCCCATGGGGTAGGGCTCGTCCCAGCCGGGCAGGTTGCGCGCCTCGGCCACCACGCCCGCGTCGGCGTCGATGGCGCCGGGTGAGCCCACGCCCACGCCCTCCAGGTCGCTGGTCTTGACGCCGGCCAGCTCGGCGGATTCGCGCACGGCCTCCGCGAGATGAGCCACCACGTCGGGCGGGCCCCCCTTCACCGGGGTCGCGTGGCGGGCCTGGGCGACGACCTCGTAGCTGTCGTCCACCACGACCGCCTGGATCTTGGTGCCGCCGAGGTCGACTCCGGCCTTCACGGCCCCGACCCTAGCCCAGGTCGCCTCCGCGATAGCGTGCGCACGGTGCCAGGCGAAGCAGTGAGCGGAAGCGTCCTCGTCGAGGAGAGCGAGGCCGTGGCCGGCAGCGCGATGACCTCGGGCAGCGTCGCGGTGGCCGGCAGTGTCCTGACCCACTGGAGCGCCGCGGTGGCCGGCAGCGCCGCCACCTTCGCGAGCGTCGCCGTGCTCGGCTCGGCGGTGACCGCCCTGAGCGCGGGCGTCGTCGGGAGCGCGGGCTCGATCGGCTGCGTCGGCTGTGCGGCGTGCTCGGGATGCATCGGCTGCATCGGCTGCGTGAACTGTGTGGGCTGCGTCGGCTGCGTGGGCCTCAAGGATGCCGTCGGTGAGGTCGGCGCGGTTGCCTGACGGGCCCTCTAGCGAGGAGCGCAGGCCGAGCGTTGGTCGGCCGAGCACCGCAGGCTCCGCCCCCTACTTCGGAGTCGACGTGGGCGGCACCAAGGTGGCCGCCGGCGTGGTGGAGGACGCCCGCGTCACCGACGAGTGCGAGGAGCCGACCGACCTCTCGGGCGCCGACGCGCTGATCAACGAGATCGCGAGCGCGGTCGACAGCCTCGTCGAGCGCCACGGCCAGCCGGCCGCCATCGGGGTGGGCTTCCCGTCTCAGATCGACTTCGACGCCGGGGTGATCGCCTCCAGCGTGAACATCCCGCTCGAGGGCGTGCCGGTGCGCGAGCAGCTCGAGCACCGCTTCGGCGTGCCGGTCGTGATCGACAACGACGCCAACTGCGCCGCGCTGGCCGAGGCGGCCGTGGAGCAGGTGGATCATCTGGTGATGCTCACGCTGGGCACCGGCGTGGGCGGCGGCGTGGTGATCGGCGGTCAGATCTTCCGCGGCGCGAACGGGCTGGGGGCGGAGCTCGGCCACTTCGCCATCCAGGCCGACGGGCCCGACTGCCCCGGCAACTGCCCCAACCGCGGCTGCCTGGAGGCACTGTGCAGCGGCACCGCCCTGCAGCGGGACGCGACCGAGGCCGGCAAGCACGCCCCGGAGTCCGAGCTGGGCGTCCGCTACGCAGACGACGGCCTGGTCACGGGCCGCGAGGCCGTCGAGGCGGCCGAGCGCGGCGACGCCACGGCGGTCGAGCTGTTCGACCGCCTCGGTCACCACCTGGGGGTGGGGATCGCCGGCTTCGTCGACATCTTCCAGCCCCAGCGGGTGGCGATCGGGGGCGGCTTCTCGCGCGCGCACGAGTTGTTCCTGCCCCAGGCGATCGAGGAGGCGAGCAGGCGTGCGCTGCCCCGGCTCTGGGAACGGACCGAGGTGAGGCTCGCCCAGGGCGGCGCGTCCGCGGGCCTGATCGGCGCGGGCGTGCTTGCGCAGCAGGAGTTTGGTGATACTCAGAGTCGAGCTAAAGAGGAGACGAGTGGCAGCCACCGCTGAGCAGAAGACCGACATCGAGAAGCTGGCGATCGACACGATCCGCACGCTTTCGATCGACGCTGTCCAGAAGGCGAACTCCGGTCACCCCGGGGCGCCGATGGCGCTGGCGCCGGTGGCCTACCAGCTCTACACGCGGACCATGAAGCACAACCCGGCGAACCCGCACTGGTTCGACCGCGACCGCTTCGTCCTCAGCGCCGGCCACGCCTCGATGCTCCTCTACTCGATCCTCCACCTGAGCGGCTACGGGATCTCCATGGACGACCTCATGAACTTCCGCCAGCTGCTCAGCCCCACGGCGGGGCACCCCGAGTACGAGGCCGAGGGGACGCCGGGCGTGGAGGTCACCACCGGGCCGCTGGGCCAGGGCCTGGGCAACGCGGTGGGCCTGGCGCTCGCCGAGCGCATGCTCGCCGCCCGCTTCAACCGCGACGGCCACGAGATCGTCGACCACCACACCTACGCCATCGCCTCCGACGGCGACATGCAGGAGGGCATCGCCTCCGAGGCCAGCTCGCTGGCGGGCCACCTCGGCCTGGCCCGCCTGACCGTCTTCTACGACGACAACCACGTCCAGCTGGCCGGGCCGACGGCGATGGGCTTCTCCGAGGACGTCGGCGCGCGCTACGAGGCCTACGGCTGGCACGTCCAGAACCTGGGCGAGGACATCGAGCTCGACAAGCTCGACGAGGCGATCGACAAGGCCCACGCGGCCGACGACCGGCCCTCGCTGATCATCCTGCGCACCCACATCGGCTACGGCTCGCCGAACAAGCAGGACACCCAGAAGGCCCACGGCTCGCCGCTGGGCGAGGACGAGGTCCGGCTGACCAAGGAGGCCTACGGCTGGGATCCCGACGCCCACTTCCTCGTGCCCGACGAGGTGCGCGAGCACTTCGCCGGCGTGAGGGAGCGCGGACAGCAGGCCGAGGACGACTGGAAGGGCGCGCTGGAGAGCTACCGGAGCGCCTACCCCGAGGAGGCCGAGGTCCTCGACCAGGCGATCGAGAGCCGCCTGCCCACCGGCTGGGACAGCGACCTGCCCCGCTTCTCGCCCGAGGACAAGCCGATCGCGACCCGCAAGGCCTCCGAGGCGGTGATCCAGTGGGCCGCGGAGCAGGTGCCGCTGCTGGTCAGCGGCTCGGCGGACCTCGAGCCCTCGACCAACACCGAGATCGAGGACGGCGGCTCGGTCGAGAAGAACGAGTACGGCGGGCGCAACGTCCACTACGGCGTGCGCGAGCACGCGATGCAGGCGATCGTGAACGGCCTGAACCTGCACGGGCTGAAGGCCTTCGGCTCGACCTTCTTCAACTTCGTCGACTACCAGAAGGCCTCCGTGCGCCTGGCCGCGCTGATGCACCTGCCCACGCCGATCGTCTACACGCACGACTCGATCGGGCTGGGCGAGGACGGCCCGACCCACCAGCCGGTCGAGCAGCTCGCGACGCTGCGGGCCACCCCCAACGTGAACGTGGTGCGCCCCGCCGACGCCAACGAGACGGCGCTGGGCTGGCAGTTCGCCCTGCGCCAGACCGACGGCCCCTGCGCGCTGGTGCTCTCGCGCCAGGGCCTGCCGATCCTGGACCCCGACGACATCCCGGCCGACGCCATCGACCGCGGCGCCTACGTGCTGCGCGACAGCGCCAAGGCACAGCCCGAGCTCATCCTCATCGGGACCGGCTCGGAGGTGGGCGTCTGCCTCGAGGCCCAGCAGGTGCTCGAGGGCGAGGGCGTGGCCACCCGGGTGGTCTCGATGCCCTGCTTCGACCGCTTCGTCGAGCAGGACCGCTCCTACCGCGACAAGGTCCTGCCGCCGGCGGTGCGGGCGCGGGTGTCCGTGGAGGCGGCCGCCACGCTGGGCTGGGAGCGGGTCGTGGGCCAGGACGGCGAGATGATCGGCATGCACGGCTTCGGCGCCTCGGGCCCGGCGGCCGAGCTGCTGACGCACTTCGGCTTCACGGCCGACAACGTGGCCTCGACGGGCAGGCAGCTCGTCAACCGAATCAGCGAAGGGAATTCCTGACATGGCAACCGCGGCACAGACCAACGAGCGCCTCGCGGCGCTGCTCGAGGCGGGGACCTCTCCCTGGCTCGATCAGATCAAGCGGAGCCTGATCGAGCAGGGCGAGCTGGAGCGCCTGATTCGCGAGGACTCCCTGCGCGGCGTGACCTCCAACCCGGCGATCTTCGAGAAGGCGATCCTCGGCTCCGACGAGTACGACGAGGAGATCGAGCGCCTCGCCGGCGAGGGTCTCGACGCCAACGACATCTACCTTGCTCTGGCGATCCAGGACGTTCAGGCGGCCTGCGACGTCATGCGGCCCGTGTGGGAGGAGGCCGGCGGCGCCGACGGCTTCGTCTCGCTCGAGGTCGAGCCCGGCGTGGCCTTCGACACCGACGCGACCCTCCGTCAGGCCAACGAGCTGTGGGAGCGGGTCGACCGCCCCAACGTGATGATCAAGATCCCGGCCACCGACGAGGGCATGCCGGCGATCGAGGACGCGATCGCCGCCGGCATCAACGTCAACGTGACCCTGCTGTTCAAGGTCGAGGCCTACGAGAAGGTCGCCGAGCGCTTCATCGCCGGGCTGGAGCGCCGCCACGAGGCCGGCGAGTCGCTCGACGTGCACTCGGTCGCGAGCTTCTTCGTCTCGCGCGTGGACTCCGAGGTGGACAAGCGCCTGGACAAGCTCGGGCGCGAGGACCTGAAGGGCAAGGCCGCCCTCGCCAACGCGCGCGACGCCTACATGTCCTTCAAGCGGATCTTCCAGGGCGAGCGCTTCGCGACCCTGCGCGAGGCCGGGGCTCCGGTGCAGCGGCCCCTGTGGGCCTCGACCGGCGTCAAGAACCCCGAGTACTCGGAGACCATGTACGTCGACGGCCTGGTGGCCCCCGACACGGTCAACACGATGCCGATGGCCACGCTCAACGCCGTGGCCGAGAAGGGGGAGATCAGCGGCGCCACCGCCGATGAGGACCCCGCCGAGGTCCTCAAGGAGCTCGACGACGCCGGCATCGACATGGCCGACGTGACCGACTTCCTGCTCAAGGACGGCGTTGAGAAGTTCGTGGTGCCCTTCGACAAGCTGATCGCCGGAGTCGAGTCGGTGAAGGAGGCGATCGTCACCGGGCGGCCGCCCACCATCGACTCGACGCTGCCCGACGAGCTCGAGCCGCCCATCGCCAAGCGCGCCGAGCTGGCGGTGGAGGAAGGCGTCGCCCGCCGCATCTGGCGGAAGGACGAGACGCTCTGGGGCGGTCCCGGTCCCGAGATCGGCGACCGCCTCGGCTGGCTGACGATCTCCGAGCCGATGCTCGAGCACGCGAGCGAGGTCATGGAGTTCGCCCAGAAGGCGAAGTCCGAGGGCTACACGCACGTCGCGCTGCTGGGCATGGGCGGCTCGTCGCTAGGGCCCGAGGTCATCCGGCGGTCGTACGGGGACGCCGGGCGGCCTAGAGCTGCACGTGCTCGACTCGACCGACCCCGCCGCCGTGCTGGAGCTCGAAAGCAAGCTCCCGCTGGACAAGACGGTCTTCGTCGTGTCCTCGAAGTCCGGTGGGACCGTGGAGACGCTGTCGCACATGAAGCACTTCTACGAGCGCACCGGCGGCAGCGGGAAGCAGTTCGTGGCCGTGACCGACCCCGGCAGCCCGTTGATCGAGGAGGCCGAGAAGCGCGGCTTCGGCGGGTCTTCCAGAACGATCCCGAACATCGGCGGCCGCTATTCGGTCCTCTCGTACTTCGGCCTGGTGCCGGCCGCGTTCGCGGGAGTGGACATCGCCGCGCTGCTCGAGACCTCGCGCGAGGCCGAGGAGAACTGCAACTCCTACGACTCGACGCGTTCGAACTCCGGGCTGTGGCTGGGCCTGACCGAGGGCGAGCTGGCCCTCCAGGGGCGCGACAAGCTCACCTTCGTCGTCGACGAGCCGATCTCGAGCTTCGGCCTCTGGGTCGAGCAGCTGATCGCCGAGTCCACGGGCAAGCACGGCAAGGGCATCCTGCCCGGTGGCCGACGAGCCGCTGGGCGACCCCGACGTCTACGGCGACGACCGCGTGATCGCGCACCTGGCCAACGGCGAGACTCCCGACGAGGACAACGCGGCGAAGGTCGACGCGCTGGCCAAGGCGGGCCAGGCCGTGGTCAGGCTCTCCTCGCGCGGGACGCCGGAGGACCTGGGGCGGATCTTCTTCTTCGCCGAGTTCGCCACCGCGGTGGCGGGCTGGGCGCTGGAGATCAACCCCTTCGACCAGCCGAACGTGCAGGAGGCCAAGGACAAGACGAAGGAGGTCCTGGAGGCCGACACGCCGCCGGAGGTCTCCGACGCCGGCGACGACGAGCTGCGGGCGCTGCTTGGCCAGGCCGCGCCGCCCCACTACGTGGCGATCATGGGCTACGTCCAGCCCTCCGAGGCGTTCGACGAGGCGGTCCTGGAGCTGCGGGCGGCGATCCGCGACGCCACGAAGGCCACCACCACGTTCGGCTACGGGCCCCGCTTCCTGCACTCGACGGGGCAGCTGCACAAGGGTGGCCCGCAGACCGGGCTGTTCCTGCAGCTGATCCATGACGGCGACCAGGACGTGGAGATCCCCGATGCCGACTTCACCTTCGGCGAGCTGAAGAACGCCCAGGCCACCGGCGACCTGCAGACCCTGCGCGACCACGGGCTGCCGGCCGAGCGCGTGCGGCTGCAGGGCTCGGATCCGGCGAAGGCGCTGCGGGAGCTGACGGAGCGGATCAGGGGTCTGCTCGGCTAGGATTGGCGGTTCCGAGCCGGGGTAATCTCGGCGACCAGGTCGACCACGCTCTTGTCCTGAGCGTCGGCCTCGCCCACCCAGGCTCCAGGGCAGCTTGCGGACGGCCTTCGCGGGTCCAGGCGAGCCGTCCCTTCTTCAGCGGCAAGAGCCGAGCTCCACTGTGAGCCTGGTCGTGACGGAGAACATCACGCTCGACGGGGTCATCGACGCCAGCGAAGGCTGGTTTGCGCCGGCCGGCGAAGGTGTCGACACCTCGGACATCGAGGCCGTGGTCGCAGAGCATATGGCCGAGGAGGAGCCGTGCTGCTCGGGCGCACGACGTTCGAGGAGATGCGCGGCTTCTGGCCGCACCAGACCGACGACACGACCGGCGTCAGCGATCACCTCGACCGGGTGCAGAAGTACGTCGTCTCGACCACGATGGACGACCCCGAATGGCAGAACTCCACGGTGTGCGCGGTCTCGACGAGGTGCGCGAGCTGCGCGATCGGGAGGAGCTCCAGGTCACCGGCAGCATGACCCTCGTCCGGGCGCTGGTGGCCGAGGGGCTGGTCGACGCCTACCGCCTGTTCGTCTACCCGGTCGTGCTGGGCCGGGGCTTCCGCCTCTTCGAGGACGCCACCTCGGTGCCCGAGCTCGAGCTGACCGACTGCCGCCGTTCCGCTCCGGCGTGGCGCTCATGAGCTACCGCTGCCGCTAGCCCGGGCTCGCGCGCTCGTACAGCGCGCGGGCGCGCCCCAGCAGGCGCAGCGCCGTCCCGCGGGGGTGCAGCGCCGATGACGCCGCGCCCCGCAGGGCCTCCGCCAGCTCGCTCCCGATGCCCTCGTCGGGCGGCAGCTCGATGTCCAGCTCCACCTCGTCGCCGAAGCGGTGGCGCTGGGTGTCCCCGAGGGCGGAGAGGATCCGCACGGCGCCGGGGTTCTCGGCCTGCACCAGCGCGGTGAAGTGGGTCACGTCCTCCTCGCGGGCGCGGTCGGCCAGCAGCTCCAGCAGCCCGGTGCCCAGGCCGTTGCCGTGGCGGTCGTCGACCACCGACACCGCAACCTCGGCGCGCGAGGGCTTCTCCGGCGAGCGCACGTAGCGGGCCACGCCCACGGCCTGCCCGTCCTCGACGGCGACGAGGGCCTCGTGGTCGTGGTGATCGACCTCGGTGAGGAACTCCAGGACGCTGGGCCGCAGCTCGTGGACGGGCTGGAAGAAGCGCCGGTAGCGCGAGTGCTCGCTCATCCGGTCGAAGGCCCCGACGAGCAGGTCCTTGTCGCCGGGCTGGATCGGGCGGACGTCGACTCTGCTGCCGTCTCGCAGCTCGATGCTTGCACCGTAGCGCCCGAACTGAGAGAAATCAGCCCTGACATCAAGCCGGGGGCCGAGGCGCCCGAGAAAGGTATTCGGATGCAGCTCGGTTTCATCGGTCTGGGGAAGATGGGCGGGAACATGGTCCATCGCATCCATCGCGACTCGGACCACCAGGTGGTCGCCTTCGACTTCTCCGAGGACGCGGTCAAGGAGGCCGAGGGCCACGGGGCCACCGGCGTCGGCTCGCTCGAGGACCTGGTCGGCAAGCTCGAGGCCCCGCGAACGGTCTGGATCATGGTCCCGGCCGGCGGCCCCACCCAGGAGACGGTGGACAAGCTCTCGGAGCTGCTCGACGAGGGCGACACCATCGTCGACGGCGGCAACTCCAAGTGGACCGACGACAAGGCCCGCGCCGAGCAGCTGAAGCCGCAGGGGATCCACTACGTGGACGTGGGCACCAGCGGCGGCGTCTGGGGCATCAGCGTCGGCTACTGCATGATGGTCGGGGGCCCCGACGAGGCCGTCGAGCGCCTGTCGCCGATCCTCGACGTGCTCGCCCCGCCGGAGACCGAGGAGCACGGCCCCGGCTGGGGCCACTTCGGCCCCACCGGCGCCGGCCACTACGTGAAGATGGTCCACAACGGCGTGGAGTACGGGCTCATGCAGGCCTACGCCGAGGGCTTCGACATCTTCGACAAGTGCGAGTACGACCTCGACAAGGCCCAGATCGCGCACCTGTGGATGCAGGGCTCGGTGGTCCGCTCCTGGCTCTGCGAGCTGGCCGCGCTGGCTTTCGAGCAGGAGGGCAACGACCTCGCCGAGCTGACCGCCTACACCAACGACTCCGGTGAGGGCCGCTGGACGATCGAGGACGCCACGAACCTCGACGTGCCCACGCCGGTGATCACCACGTCGCTGTACGCCCGCTTCTACACGCGCGACGAACGGTGACTTCACCGGCCGCGTGCTGTCGGCGCTTCGCAACCAGTTCGGCGGTCACGCGGTGACCAAAAGCAGGGCGAGCTGATGGCGACCGTCGAGGAGAACCCGCTCGCGGAGGGCCTCGAGCGCCTGCCGGTCCACCCGACCACGCTGGTCATCTTCGGCGCCACCGGCGACCTCGCCCAAGCGCAAGCTGCTGCCCGCGATCTACAACCTCGCCCACGAGGGCGCCCTGCCCGAGCGCTTCCACCTGATCGGCAACTCGCGCACGGAGATAGCCGACGACGAGTTCCGCGACCTCGCGCGCGACTCGATCCGGCAAGTTCTCGCGGCCGCGACCCCGACGACACCGTGCTGGAGGCGCTCGTCGAGCCCATGCGCTACGTCTCGGGCTCGTTCGACGACGACTCGGTCTACCAGCAGATCGGCCAGTGCGCGGAGAAGTTCGACGAGGAGGGCGTCCAGCCGTTCAACCGCGTCTTCTACCTGTCGACCGCGCCCACGTTCTTCCCGGTGATCGTCGGCAAGCTCGGCGAGCACGGCCTCGACGACCACGAGGACTCCGAGGTCCGGGTGGTGATCGAGAAGCCGATCGGGACCAACCTGCAGGAGGCCGAGCAGCTCAACCGCGACGTGCTGGCGGTGCTCGACGAGTCCCAGGTCTTCCGGATCGACCACTACCTGGGCAAGGAGACGGTCCAGAACATGCTGGCCTTTCGCTTCGCGAACGGCCTGTTCGAGCCCGTCTGGAACCGCAACTACATCGACAACATCCAGATCACCGCGGCGGAGGACCTCGGCGTGGGGACCCGCGCCGGCTACTACGACACGTCGGGCGCGCTGCGCGACCTGGTGCAGAACCACATGCTGCAGCTGCTGGCCAACGTCTGCATGGAGCCGCCGGTGCACTTCACTGCCGACGAGGTGCGCGACGAGAAGGTCAAGGTGCTGCAGGCGGTTCCCACCCCCAAGCCCGAGGACACCGTTCGCGGCCAGTACTCGGCGGGGGCGGTGGCGGGAGAGGAGGTCCCCGGCTACCTCGAGGAGCAGGACGTGCCCGAGGACTCGACCACGGAGACCTACGTGGCGCTGCGGCTCGAGGTCGACAACTGGCGCTGGGCCGGCGTCCCCATCTACCTGCGCACCGGCAAGCGGCTGCGGCGCAAGGTCACGGAGATCGCGGTGACGCTGAAGCCGGTGCCCCACCTCGCCTTCGAGCAGGCGGGGTCGGTCGGAGTCCAGCCCAACACGCTGGTGCTCACCGTCCAGCCGAACGAGGGCGTGTCCCTCTCGCTGGGAGCCAAGATCCCCGGCTCGCAGATGAGGATCCGCCCGGTGAACATGGAGTTCCTCTACGGGACCTCGTTCATGTCGGAGTCGCCCGAGGCCTACGAGCGGCTGATCCTCGACGCGATGCGCGGGGACGCCACGCTGTTCACCCGCAACGACGAGGTCGAGGCGCAGTGGAAGATCTGCGACCCGATCCTCGAGGGCTGGTCGGAGCAGCAGGGGCCGCTGCCGAAGTACGAGGCCGGCAGCGACGGGCCTGAGGAGGCGAACGACCTCCTGCCCGAGGGCAAGTCGTGGCGGGCGATCTAGGCCCCGGCCGCTGGGCGGCCGAGGACACCTCGGCCGGCGAGATCGAGGCAGCTCTCCGCGGGTTGCTCAAGGAGCGCTTCGCCGAGCACGAGACGTTCGCCCCGGCGCGGGTGCTGAACCTGGTGGTGATCGCCGACTACGACTGGAAGGGCGAGATCCAGAACAGGCTCGACAAGGTCGGGCGCTACCACGCCTCGCGCACCATCCTGCTGGCGGTCGAGCCGGGACGCACCACGCTGGACGCCCACGCCGAGATCCACATCGATGACACCGACGCGTCCGGGCAGATGGTCGCCGGGACCGAGCAGATCACGATCGTCTGCGGGGAACGCCACCTCAACGGGCTCGACAGCATCGTCGACCCGCTGGTGGTCAGCGACCTGGCGACGCTGGTGTGGGCGCCCCACGGACACCGCGAGGGCTGCGAGGCGCTGCTCGACCTGACGCAGATCGTGCTGGTGGACTCCGTCAACGAGCCCGACGCGGCCGGCGCGATGCACCGGGCGCAGGAGCTGTCGCGGGACGTCTACGTGGTCGACCTGGCCTGGCTTCGCTCGACCCCCTGGCGCGAGCGGGTCGCCGCCAGCTTCGACCCGCCGCTGTGGCGCGACGAGCTACGCCACATCAGCGCGGTCACGGTTCGCCACCGGCCCGATTCGGGCGCCTCGGCGGTCCTGTTCTTCGGCTGGCTGGCCACGCGGCTCGGCTGGACTTGCGACAGCCTGGTGGGCCGCAACGGATCGCGCTGGGGCAAGGCGCGCGGCAAGCGTGGCGAGGTGACGCTGGAGATGGAGCCCGACCCGAGCATGAGCGCTCCCGGCCTGGCCGGCGTGACCATCGAGACGGCATCGGGCATGTCGATCACGCTCGACCGCGGCCCGGGCGGCCTGGCCGCCACGCGCACCCTCTCCGACGGCCGCACCTCGTCCTTCACGGTCATGGGCGCCTCCCGCGGAGAGGCGGGAATCCTCGGCGAGGGGATCCGCCAGGCGCTGCTGCGCGACCACACCTATGCGCCCGCCCTGGAGGCGGCCGCGACGATGCTTGCGTGACGCGAGCGTAGGATCCTCGCGGTGCGCGCCGAAGTGGAGGTGGTGGACGACCCGGCCGAGACGGTCGCCGAGCGCCTCGTGGCGGCGAGCGGCCACGTGGTGCTGACCGGCGGCTCGACCCCGCGGAAGGCCTACGAGCGCGCGGCCGAGCTGCGCCACGACTGGTCCGGGGTCACCTTCTGGTTCTCCGACGAGCGCTGCGTCGCGCCCGAGGACGAGGACTCGAACTACCGCATGGTCGAGAAGGCCCTGCTGCAGACCACCACCGGGGCGGAGGTCAAGCGCATGGAGGGCGAGCGCGGGCCCGAGGGCGCGGCTCGCCACTACGCGGGCGAGATCGGCGCGGTGTTCGCCCACGAGCTGCCGGCCTTCGACCTGATGCTCCTCGGGATCGGCCCCGACGCCCACCTCTGCTCGCTGTTCCCCGACGCGCCGGCGCTCGACGAGCGCGAGGCGCCGGTTACCGGGGTGGAGGAGGCGGGCATGGAGCCGCTGGTCTCGCGGGTCACGCTGACGCTGCCGGTGGTGGACGCCGCGAAGGAGCTGATCTTCCTGGTCACCGGCGAGGGGAAGGCCGAGGCGCTGTCGCGCGCGCTCGGCGACGCGGACCCCTCCGCCCCCTCGAGCCTTGTGCAGAACGACTCCGCCGAAGTGGTCTGCGACGCGGCGGCTGCGAGTCGCCTGTGAGGGAGATGCCCGGTGCCCAGCCGATGCGGGGAGCCGCGTTCCCGCCGATCGCGGACTACGGGTTCCTGTCCGACTGCGAGACCTGCGCGCTGCTCGCGCCCAACGGGAACATCGAGTGGCTCTGCCTGCCGCGCTTCGACTCGCCCAGCGTCTTCGGGGCGGTCCTCGACCGCGACGCCGGCGGCTTCCGGCTCGGGCCCGACGGCGTGGACGTGCCCGCCGCCCGCCGCTACCTGCCCGGCACGATGGTCATCGAGACCAGCTGGGGCACCAAGGGCGGCTGGATCATCGTCCGCGACGTCCTGCTGATCGGGCCCTGGCACCACGAGCACGACCGCTCGGAGACCCACCGCCGCTCGCCCACCGACTACGACGCCGACCACGTGCTGCTGCGCCTGGTGCGCTGCGTGAACGGCGAGGTGCAGATCAACATGGACTGCGAGCCGCAGTTCGACTACGGCCGCCAGCCGGGCAAGTGGCGCTACGACGGTCCCGGCTACCACGACGCCGTCTGCGAGGCGGAGGGCAGCGAGGTCAAGCTCCGACTGACCACCGACCTCAACATGGGCATCGAGGGCCCGCGCGCGACCGCGCGGACGATGATGAAGGAGGGCGACACCCTGTTCGTGGCCCTGTCCTGGTCCGAGCACCCGGCGCCGACCACCTACGAGGACGCCTACGACCGCCTGGTGTGGACCGCACACCACTGGCAGCACTGGCTCGACCACGGCGAGTTCCCCGACCACCCCTGGCGCACCTACCTTCAGCGCAGCGCGCTGACGCTCAAGGGCCTGTCGTACGCGCCCACCGGCGCCCTGGTGGCCGCGGCCACCACGTCCCTGCCCGAGTCGCCCGGCGGCGAGCGCAACTGGGACTACCGCTACACCTGGATCCGCGACGCCACCTTCATGCTTTGGGGCCTCTACACGCTCGGGTTCGACTGGGAGGCCAACGACTTCTTCTACTTCATCGCCGACGTGGCGGAGAGCGAGGAGTCGCAGCTTCAGATCATGTACGGCATCGGCGGCGAGAGCGAGCTGCCCGAGACCGAGCTCGATCACCTCAGCGGCTACGAGGGCGCCACTCCGGTGCGTGTTGGCAACGGAGCGCACGACCAGGACCAGCACGACGTCTGGGGCGCGATCCTCGACTCGTTCTACCTGCACACCAAGTCGCGCGACCACCTCCCGGAGCGCATCTGGCCCATCCTGACCAAGCAGGTGGAGGCCGCGCTGGACAACTGGCGCGACCCCGACCGCGGCATCTGGGAGGTGCGCGGCGACCCCAAGCACTTCACCTCGTCGAAGCTGATGTGCTGGGTGGCCGCGGACCGCGGCGCGCGCCTGGCCGAGGTGCGCGGCGAGGCCGACCTGGCCGAGCGATGGCAGAAGGCCGCGGACGAGATCCAGGACGACATCTGCACGCACGGCCTCAGGGACGGGGTCTTCCGCCAGCACTACGAGACCGACGCGCTGGACGCCTCGGTTCTGCTGATGCCGCTCGTCCGCTTCCTGGACCCGAAGGACGAGCGCATCAAGAAGACGGTGCTCGCCATCGCCGACGACCTCAGCGATGACGGCATGATCCTGCGCTACCGCGTCGACGAGACCGACGACGGGCTCGAGGGCGAGGAGGGGACCTTCGCGATCTGCTCCTTCTGGATGGTCTCCGCGCTGGTGGAGATCGGCGAGCTCGAGCGCGGCCGCGACCTGTGCGAGCGCATGCTGTCCTACGCCAACTCGCTGCAGCTGTACGGCGAGGAGATCGACGCCCGCTCGGGCCGCCACCTGGGCAACTTCCCGCAGGCGTTCACCCACCTGGCGCTGATCAACGCCGTGATGCACGTGATCCGCGCCGACCAGGGCCTCGAGGTCGGAACCTTCGGGCTCGGGCAGGAGCTGGCCCGAGCGCGGGCCCAGGCCACCTCCTGAGCCTTGCCCGGGCCGCTCGACCGCCTGCGCTCGGGCGCACGGCCGTCGCTCGCCATCGGCCTGACGGTGCTGGGGTTCGTGCTGCTGATCGTGATTGCGGTGGCCGGAGGCCTGACCGGCGACGACGAGAGGGGTAGCGGAGGCGGCCGCAGCCCGCAGCTGGGCAACGGCGACGACGGCGACGTGGTGCGCTGTGTGCGCCGGGCGGGCCGCTTCCCCGTGACGCGCAGCGCCCGCGCGAGCGTGACGGTGACCGCGCGAAAGCCCGTCTCGGTCACCGCCTCCGAGTCGGCCACCGAGTCCGACGACACCGGGTCGGTGACCGTCACCGCCCGGGCTACGCGCGAGGCCGTGGCCAGGGCGACCGTCACCGCCGACGCCGGCGCGCCGGCCACGGTCCGCGTCCGCGGCAGCGCCCGAGCGTGCGGCCGCGGGCCCGACCCCGCCTCAGCGCGCGGCCGGGCCATTGCTCGCGCCCGCTCGGGCGCGCGGCTGAGCGCCGACCGCCGGGGCGCCCCGCTCGCCCGCCGCGCCGCGGCCGAGCGCGCCCGGGGCCTCGGCCGGGAGCGAGCGGACCAGCGCGCGCAGGACCGGGCCGAGGATCAGGCCCGCTCGGTGCAGCCGCGGCTACAGGAGGCCGCCGAGCAGGATGCTCTGGAGGCGGCCCGGCGCCAAGCGCGCGAGCGCCTGGCTGCCGGCTAGGCCCCTCGTTATGCCTCGGTGCCGGCGGACGATCAAGCGGCCCGGCTGAGGCCCTGCTGGATCACCGGGCGAACCTCCACGGCGTTCGAGTAGTCCACCGCCTGCAGGCAGCAGCCGCAGCCGTCGCAGACCATCAGCTCGAGCTGGTCGAGCGACCAGACGACCTCCACGACCTCGTGGTCGCAGTCGCTGTCGCTGCATACGAGGGTCACGGAAAGCATCGGACCGGCCATTGTGGACCGGTCGGCGGACGGAGTGAAAACCTGACTGCGCGGCCGGCTACAGGCGGACGTCCGCGACCATCGACGCGAACAGCAGCGCCAGATAGGCCAGCGAGTACAGGTAGAGCCGCAGGGCCGTGCGGCGGTCGGGGTTGCGCAGCAGCCGCCAGGCCCCGTAGATGAAGACCGCGCCGAGCACCACCGAGCACACGAGGTAGGTCACGCCGAAGGCCCCGGCGCAGAAGGGCAGCTGCGAGACCGCGTACAGCAGCACGGCGTAGAGCAGGATCTGGCGGCGCGTCTCGCCCTCGCCGCGGACCACCGGCAGCATCGGGACGCCGGCCTTCTCGTACTCGTCCTTCATCAGCAGCGACAGCGACCAGAAGTGCGGCGGGGTCCAGAAGAAGACGATCGCGAACAGGTAGATGGGGGTCCCGCTCAGCCCATCGTTCACCGCCGCCCAGGCCACCAGCGGGGGCACCGCCCCGGCGGCGCCGCCGATGACGATGTTCTGGGGCGTCGAGCGCTTGAGCCACAGCGTGTAGACGAAGACGTAGCCCAGCAGGCCGGACATCGAGAGCACGGCGGCCAGCGGGTTGACCGCCAGCGACAGCAGGGCGAAGGAGGCGCAGCCCAGCAGGGCGCCGTAGGCCACGGCGGCGGTGGGGGAGACGCGGCCGGAGGCCACGGGCCGGTCGGCGGTGCGCTTCATGACCCGGTCGAGGTCGCGGTCGATCGCGTGATTGATGGCCCCGGCGCCGCCGGCCGACAGCGCGCCCCCCAGGCAGGTCAGCGCGACGAGGCCGAGCGAGGGGTCGCCGGCGACGTACATCGTGGTGATCGTGGTGAAGAGCAGCAGCGACTGCACCTTCGGCTTGGTCATCTCGAAGTAGTCCGAGACGACCGTGCGCCAGCCGGCGCGCCGGCGTAGTGCGACCGCCTCCACTACGCGGTCACCGCCCGCGCGGGCGCCCCGGAAGGCGCCTCGGCCGGCGCCTTCCGGAGCTGGAAGACCACGTTCATCGACGCCGCCCACAGCAGGGTGCCCAGCGCGAGGTGGGCGAGGATCAGCAGCTCGTACTCGTCGAGCCACACGTTGAGGGCGCCCACGACCACCTGCGCGACGAGGATCCCGCCGAGGATGTGCGCCGAGCGTTTCATGCCGCGCCGAAGCAGCATGAAGGCCAGGACGCCGACCGCGATGACCGCGAGGTACATGAACAGGCGGTGGGTGAGGTGGATGTCCACCAGCCGGGCGTCGCCGAACGGCATGAAGCCGCCGTTGCAGCTGGGGAACTCCTTGCCGCACGCGTGGTGCGCGCCGTCACCGAGCTGGTAGTCCGGCCGTCCGTACTTCTGCGTCCCGGCCATGTAGCCGCCGGCGACGACGGTGCACAGGACCAAGCCGGCGGCGACGATGGAGAGGGTGCGAAGCCGCGGGGTGACGGAGACCTCCCGGCGTCCGGCGTCCGGCGCCTGGCGGCTCTCGCGCCACACGTAGAGCATCAGCGCCAGCAGCGCCATCGCTAGCCCGAGGTGGGCGGCGACCAGGCCCTCCTCGAGGTTCTCCTCGACGGTGAGCGCTCCGAGCAGCCCCTGGGCGACGACGAGGCCCGCCGCCGCCACGGTGGGCTTGACCAGCGCGCGCCGGCGGATGGCCATCACCGCGAGGACGATCATCATGATCCCGACCGCGCCCGCGAGCGCGCGGTGCGTGTACTCGATCACCGAGTTGAGGTCGAGGCCCGGCACGACGTCGCCGTTGCAGAACGGCCAGCCGTGGAAGCCGCTGCCCCCGGGGCCGCAGCCCAGGCCTGAGTCCGAGACCCGCACGACCCCGCCGACGATGATCAGAGCGAACGTCGCCAGGCCGGTGGCCAGCGCCAGGCGGTGGAATCCGGCCGATGGCCGGCCGGTCACGATGTGCCCGAGGTGACCGGCTGCGCGACGCTCTCGGCGGCCTTGCCGGCCTTCTGGACCTCACGACGGATGTCCTTCATGGGCTCGACGCTGCGCACGCGCGGGATGGAGTCGAAGTTGTTGGGCGGCGGCGGGGACTGGACGAACCACTCGAGCGTGTTGCCCTTCCACGGGTCGTTGCCGGCGCGGCGGCCGCGCTTCACGCTCCTGATCACGTTGATCACGGTGATCAGCACGCCGATGCCGAGCAGGAACGAGCCGATCGTGGAGATCAGGTTGTAGGCCTCGAGCCCGTTGCCCTCCGGGTAGCGGTAGACGCGGCGGGGCATGCCCGACATGCCGGCGCTGTGCTGGATGAAGAACGTGAGGTTGAAGCCCACGAACATGACCCAGAACGACAGCTTGCCGAGGGCCTCCGAGAGGAGGCGGCCGGTCATCTTGGGGAACCAGTAGTAGAGCCCGGCGAAGATGCCGAACACCGAGCCGCCGAAGAGCACGTAGTGCAGGTGCGCCACGACGAAGTAGGTGTCGTGGAGCTGCCAGTCCACCGGGAAGATCGCGAGGATGATCCCGCTGATGCCGCCGATGACGAACAGGGCGGGCAGCGCGGCCGCGAAGTAGAGCGGCGTCTTCATCATGATCTGGCCGCGCCAGAGCGTGGCGATCCAGTTGAAGATCTTCACCCCCGTCGGCACCGCGATCGCGAACGACGAAAGCATGAAGAAGGCCAGCACCACGGTCGCGGTGGGCGTGGTGAACATGTGGTGCGCCCACACGAGCAGGCCGAGGAACGCGATGGCCACCGTGGAGGCCGCGATCGCCTTGTAGCCGAAGATCGGCTTGCGGGCGAACACCGGCAGGACCTCCGAGATGATCCCGAAGGCGGGCAGGATCATGATGTAGACCTCGGGGTGGCCGAAGAACCAGAAGAGGTGCTGCCACAGCAGCGGGTCCCCTCCGTCGGCCACGTTGAAGAAGCCGGTGCCGAAGTGGCGGTCGGTGAGCAGCATCGTGGCCGCCGCGGCGATGGCCGGCAGCGCGGCGATCAGCAGGTACGAGTAGATCAGGATCGACCACACGAACAGCGGCATGCGGCCCCAGCTCATGCCGGGCGCGCGCATGTTGTGGATGGTGGCCACGAAGTTGATCGCGCCGACCAGCGAGGACAGGCCGGTGAGGTGGACCAGGAAGATCCACGCGTCGATGCCGCCGCCGGCCGAGTAGGCGTCGTCGGAGAGGGGGGCGTAGGAGGTCCAGCCCGCCTGCGGGGGCTCGAAGAAGAGCGAGGCGAAGAAGGCGACGCCGCCGCCCACCAGCAGCCAGAACGACAGGGCGTTCAGGCGCGGGAAGGCCATGTCCCGCGCGCCGATCATCAGCGGCACGAAGTAGTTGCCGAAGCCCGCGAGCACGGGAACGATGAACAGGAAGATCATCGTCACGCCGTGCATGGAGACCAGGCCGTTGTAGGTCTCGCCGCTGAGCAGCGTGTTGTCCGGCGTGGCCAGCTGCAGGCGCATGATCAGCGCCATCACGCCGCCCAGGAGGAACCAGATGAAGGTGGCGTAGAGGTACATCACGCCGATCCGCTTGTGGTCGGTCGTGGTCAGCCACGAGAGCCAGCCCTTCGGCTGCTCCTGCAGGCCGTGCATCGTGATCTCGGGGTTCGCGGTCAGGCGGGCGCTACCGGCTTCCATGACTACCTCCCAACCTCGGCCTCACGGGCCTGACGCGTCTTTGCGAGCTCCTCCCGAGCCGCCTTGATGTCCGCGCGCTGCCGTGTGGCCCAGCGCTTGAACTCGTCCGGCGGGACCGCGCGGACGGTCGCCCGCATGTCGGCGTGGTTGACGCCGCAGAGCTCCGCGCACTGGCCCTCGTAGAGGCCGGGCTTGGAGATCTTGAACCAGGTCTCGTTCACGTGGCCCGGGACGGCGTCGGCCTTGCCGCCGAGCTTGGGGATCCACCAGGAGTGCTGGACGTCGGAGGAGGTGATGTCCAGCGAGACGGTGGTGTCGGTGGGGACCACCATCTCGTTGTAGGTGAAGAGGTCGTTCCCGCCGCCGTAGTCGTAGCGCCACAGGTACTGCTGGCCGTTGACCTCGATGCGCAGGCCGCCGCCTCCGGGCGGGTCGGGCTGGTCGATGGCGGCCACCTGCACGCCGTTGGCGATCTGCGGGCCCGGAGCGCTCGGGGTCCGTGATGCCCTTCAGGAAGGCGAAGGTGACGCCGGTGAGGATCACGAGGATGACCGCCGCGGCCACCGTCCAGCCGATCTCCAGGGGCTGGTTGCCGCGGATCTGCTCGGCCTGGCCGCCGCGCCGGGCGCGGTACTTGACCAGCGAGTAGATCAGCGTTCCCTCCACGATCAGGAAGATCGGGATGGCCACGAACAGCGTGATCTTGTAGAGCGTGTCGATCTTGTCCGCGTTCGGCGACCCGCCGCTCTCGGGCGACCAGATGTCGGCAGCCGCGGGCCCGGCCAGCACCAGGAGGGCGACGAGCACGGCGCCCAGCACGAGAGGGATCCTTCGAGGGGACAAGGCGGCGCGCAGTCTACCCGGAGGGGACGGTGTTCAGGCGCCTGTGAAGGCGGGGTCGCGCTTGCTCAGGAAGGCGGTGGCACCCTCGACGAAGTCCTGCGTGCGCGCGAGGGCGTGCTGGAGGTCGGCCTCCAGGTCCAGCTGAGCGTCCAGGTGGGGGTAGATCGACTGGTTCAGCGCCTTCTTGGCGGCGGCGTAGGAGCGCGTGGGGCCCGCCGCCAGGCGCTCGGCGAGCGCCTCGGCCTCCGGCATCAGCCGGTCGTCGGGGTGGACGTAGTTGACCAGGCCCCAGTCCAGCGCCTGCTGGGCCGGGATCCGCTCACCCAGCAGCGCCATCTGGAACGCGCGGGCCTTGCCCACCGTGGCGGGGACGAACACTGTCGAGCCGCCGTCGGGCATCAGGCCGATGTTCACGAAGGCCAGGCTCATGAAGGCCGACTCGGCGGCCAGGACCAGGTCGCAGGCCAGCGCGAGCGAGCAGCCGATGCCCACCGTCGGCCCGTTCAGGGCGGCCACGACGGGCTTCTCCAGCTTGCGCACCCCGACCAGGACCGGGTGGTAGTACTCGTGGAGCGCCTTGAGGATGTCCGGCCCGCCGTCGTCGGCGGCGATGAAGCCCTCCTTGAGGTCCGCGCCGGAGGAGAAGCCGCGGCCGGCGCCGGTGACCAGCACCGCGCGCACCGACGGGTCGGCGGCCTCGCCTTCGATCACCGCCTTCATCTCCTCGCCGAAGGGGATGGTCCAGGCGTTGAGGCTTTCCGGGCGGTTGAGGGTCAGGCGCCCGAGGCCGTCGGACACCTCCCAGATGAGGGTTTCGTAGCTCAAATCGCGCCGTACGCTACGGCAATGCTGCTCGAGCTGGTCGAGTGGCTCGGCCACTCGGGGTTCCGGATCAGGGTCGGGCGCTCCTACGTCTACATCGATCCCTACCGGGTGCCCGCCGACTCGCCGCCGGCCGACCTGATCCTGGTCACCCACGGCCACTACGACCATTTCTCCCCGCGCGACATCGAGCTGCTCTCCCACAGCGAGACCTGGATGATCGCCCCCGCCGCTGTCGCCGAGCGCGCCCGCGGGCGGGTCCTGTCGCTGGGGCCGGGCGACGGCCTCGAGCACGAGCTGGTCCCCGGCGTGGGCGTGGCCGCGGTCGCGGCCTACAACACCTCCAAGCGCGACGCCGAGGGCAACCTCTTCCACCCCCGCCAGGCCGGGTGGATCGGATTCGAGGTGAACGTCCGGGGGGAGCGGCTATACCATTCCGGGGACACCGACGTGATCCCCGAGATGGATGATGTGGCAGGGGTGGACGTAGCTCTTCTTCCGGTAAGCGGCACCTATGTGATGACCGCCCAGGAGGCGGCCGAGGCCGCCCGTCGCATACAGCCCCGGGTCGCGGTCCCGATGCACTGGGGCCAGGACGTCGGGACCGAGGCCGACGCCCGGGAGTTCGCCGAGAAGGCGCCCGTGGAAGTGCGCGTGATGGAGCCCGTGGCGTGAGCGCGCAGGCCGAGCTGCTCGAGCGCCTGGCCGCCGAGGATCCCGAGCTCGGCGCGCGCCTGGTGGTCATGGGCCTCCCCGCGGCCGCGGCGCGGATCGACGGCTCGCTCGCCTACCAGCTGGAGGTCGACGGGACCGGGACCTGGCAGGTGTGGGTGTCAGACGGGCGCGCGCGCGTGGAGCCCGGCGCGGACGGGCACGTGGACTTCCGCCTGAGCTGCGGGCCCCGCGAGCTGGTGGAGCTGGCCGCGGGCAACGCGAGCCCGCTCAAGCTGGCCGCCACCGGCAAGGTCCGGATCAAGGGCAGCCGGCTCAAGGCGCTCAAGCTGCGCTCGATCGGGGACGGCGAGCTGGACATGGGCGAGGTTGCCCGCGCCGGCGGGCGGCTGGACCCCGACCTCCTCTACCGCTCGCTGCCCTGGGTGGTCGACCCCGAGTGGACCCGCGGGCACCGCTTCACGATCCGCTACGAGGTGACCGGCGAGGGCGAATGGTTCGTGACCGTCAACGACGGCGAGCGGCTCACCGTCAGCCGCGAGGCCCCGCCGTGGGGCGTGGCCGGCACCGCGCGCGTGAGCGCGGAGGGCTACCAGCGCCTGGCGGCGGGCGAGCTGAGCCCGACCGAGGCGATGCAGGACCGCGTGATCGAGGTGGAGGGCGACATCTGGCCCATCTCCCTCCTGGGGCGCTGGATCGACCGCGGCCAGGGCCGCGACGCCGGCGAGCTGGAGCGCGAGGAGCGCCAGCGCGAGGTCCAGCAGCGCCGCGCCGGAGGCCTCCAGCCGGCGAACGGCCAGCTCATGGACTACCGCCAGCTCTACGCGCTGTGGGAGCGCCAGAACTGGAAGTCCACCGAGCTCGACTTCTCAGTCGACCGCGAGCAGTGGCTGACCACGACCACCCACGCGCAGGAGAGCACGATGTGGAGCATCGGCGCCTTCTACGTGGGCGAGGAGCGCGTGACCGCCGACCTGGCCCCGTTCCTCCTCGCCGCCCCCTCGGGCGAGGTCGAGATGTTCCTGGCCACCCAGCTGGTGGACGAGGCTCGCCACGCGGCGTTCTTCGACCGCTTCGGGGCCGAGGTGATGGCGCTCGAGGGCGAGGACTTCCGCGCGCGCATGCGCGAGATGGAGCAGGGCCTGGCCGGCGCCTGGCGGGAGGTCTTCGACGACGGCCTGCGCCAGATCGCGTCCGAGCTCCAGGCCGCCCCCGACGACTTCGACCTGTTCGTCCGGGGCATCGCGACCTACCACATGGTGGTCGAGGGCTTCCTGGCCGTCACCGGCCAGAAGTTCATCCGCGACTGGTTCGCCGATCACGGCATGTACCCGGGCTTCGTCGAGGGCTTCGGCCTCGTGGAGCGCGACGAGCACCGCCACATCGCGTTCGGGATGCGCTTCCTCAAGGACGCGATCGACGAGGACCCGCGCCACCGCCAGACGGTTGAGGACGTGGTGCTCGACCTGGTCCCCAAGGCCGGCTACGTGTTCGTGCCGCCCTACGCGGAGGACCCCTCCGACTTCCTCAGCTACGGCTACCACTCTTCGCAGATCTACGGCTACGCCTACACGACCCTCAAGCGCCGAATGGGGCTGCTGGGGATCGAGCTGCCGCCCCCCGAGGAGCTGATGCCCGGCCGCATCGAGGAGAGCTCCTCTCTCGCCATCGCAACCGTGGCGTAGGCTCGGACCGCTTTGCGCAGCTCGCGCGCGTTACGGACGCTCGCCTGGGGCGCCGTGGCGATCGGAGTGGCCACACCGCTGGTGCGGCGCCGCCTGAGGCTTCCGGCCCCCGCCGTCACCGTCCTCTCCTACCAGGCGCCTGCCGCTCTGGCGATCGCGGCTCCCCGCACGAAGCTGCGCGACGCCGGCATCTACGCCCTGCAGATGTGGGCCTACTTCGCCCACTTCGACATGCCCGACGACGACCCGGTGGCCTTCGCCGAGCGGGTGCACGTGGACTACCCGATCGGCGCGGACCGCGTGATCGGGGCGGGGGAGGAGCCGACGCTGCGCCTCCAGCGGGCGCTGGGCCGGCCCGGTGAGATCCGCCCGCACGACCGCTTCCTGTCGGCCGTCCACTGGAGCTGGTTCGCGGTGCCCCACGGCGCGATGGCCTACCTGCTGCTGCGTCACCGCCACCTGTACCCGAGCTCGGCCACGCTCATGGCCGCGTGCTTCGACCTGGGGTGCGTCGTCTACTGGACCGTGCCCACCGCGCCGCCCTGGTGGGCGGGCTCGAACGGCCACATGGCACCGGTCCGGCGCATCATGGCCGAGACCGGCGAGCGCGTCTGGGGCAGGGCTTGGAAGCCGCTCTACAGTTCGCTCGAGGGCAATCCCTTTGCTGCCATGCCGTCGCTCCATTTCGGTACCTCGGTGATGGCCGCGCGCCTCCTCCAACGGGTGGGTCCCTTCCATGGCGCGGCGGCCTGGGCTTACGCGCTCACATTGGGCTTCGGCCTCGTCTATCTGGGCGAGCACTACGTGGTGGACCTGATCGCCGGCTTCGCGCTGGCGGAAGGCATCGTGCGGGTCTCGCCGCGCTTCGAATCCATCGGTGTCTCGGTGTCCGACGGCCTGGCGAGGCTGTCCCCGTGAGCACCGCGGAAGCCGAGGCCGCCGAGGAAGAAGCAGAGGTCTCGCGGGTCCAGGCGCTGCTGCACGACCGCCGCAAGCTCGCCTCCGCGGGCCTGGCGATCGTGCTGGCCGTCGTCGCGATCTACGTGCTGTTCCCGCAGGTCGTCGGCCTGGACGGCACGCTCGAGCGCATCGACAGCGCCAAGTGGTACTGGGTCGTGGTGGCGATCGGGGCCACCGTGCTCGGCTTCTTCGCCTACGTGATGCTCTTCCAGGGCGTCGTCGGCAGCGGGGACGAGAAGGTAAGCCGGCGGCTGGACATGCGGGCCTCGTTCCAGATCAACCTGGCCGGCCTTGCGGCCACGCGCATCTTTTCCGCTGGTGGCGCGGGCGGCATCGCGCTCACCTACTGGGCGCTGCGCCGCGCGGGCATGCCTCGGCGCCGCTCGGCCTGCCGCATGGTCGCCTTCCTCGCGCTCATGTACTCGGTCTACCTGTTCTCGCTGGTCATCTTCGGCGTACTGCTCCGCACCAGCGTGCTGCCGGGCGACAACCCCGCGGGCGGCACGATCCTCCCCGCGGCCGTGGCCGGCGCCGTGATCATCTTGCTGGCGCTGGTGGCCCTCATCCCGGGCGACGTCGAGCGCCGGATCCGCAAGATCAGCGACCACCCGCGCGTCGTTCGCATCGGCGCTCGCCTGGCGGCCGGACCGGCCACCGTGGCCAGCGGCATCCGCACCGCGATCGCCTACGTGCGCCACCCGGGCCAGAGCGCCGTGGCGATCACCGGCGCGATCGGCTTCTGGGCGGCGCAGATCACGACGCTGTGGGCGAGCTTCGAGGCCTTCGGCGGCGACGTACCGGTAGCCGTGCTCATCCAGGGCTTCTTCCTGGGGATGGCGGCCAACCTGATCCCCTCGCCGGCGGGCGGAGCGGGCCCCGTGGACGCGGGCATGATCGCGGCTTTCGCCCTCTTCGGCATCGACGAGGCCGTGGTGTTCCCGGCCGTCCTGACCTATCGCGTGATCGCCTTCTGGCTTCCGATCCCACCGGGGATCGTCGCCTACTTCGCCCTCCGGCGTACCGTCCACGGGTGGGAGGACGAGGAGCAGGCCGAGGGCTATACTTCAGAAAGTAAAGTAAAGGCGGAGGCCACTTGAAGACCGAGAACGTCGTAATCGTGGGAAGCGGGCCGGCCGGCTACACGGCCGCGCTCTACACCGCGCGCGCCGACCTGGAGCCGCTGGTGATCGAAGGCTTCATGTGGGGCGGCCTGCTCCAGAACACCACCGACGTGGAGAACTACCCGGGCTACCCCGACGGCGTCATGGGGCCCGAGATGATGCAGCAGTTCCGCGACCAGGCGGAGCGCTTCGGCGCGCGCTTCATCACCGACGAGGCCACCAAGATCGAGCTCTCCGAGGACGGCGGCACCCACACGATCCACGTGGGGGGCGAGGAGATCCAGGCCCGCGCCGTGATCCTCGCGATGGGCGCCGAGCCCAAGAAGCTGGGCGTGCCCGGCGAGGACGAGCTGGCCGCGAAGGGCGTCTCCTACTGCGCCACCTGCGACGCCGCCTTCTTCCGCGACAAGCCGACGATCGTGGTCGGCGGCGGCGACACCGCGATGGAGGACGCGACCTTCCTGGCCAAGTTCGCCAAGGACGTGAAGGTCGTGCACCGCCGCGACGAGTTCCGCGCCTCGGCGATCATGCTCGACCGCGCCCGCGACAGCGAGAACATCGAGCTGCTGACCCCGTACACGGTCGACCGCTTCGAGCCCGGCGAGGACGGCAGCCTGGCCACCGCCGTGCTGTCGAACACCGACGGCGGCGAGGACCGCACGCTGGAGATCGACGGCGCCTTCGTGGCCATCGGGCACCAGCCCAACTCGCACCTCGTGGCCGACCAGGTCGACACCGACGAGAACGGCTACGTGCTGGTCGAGGGCCGCTCGACGCGGACCAACCGCAAGGGCGTGTTCGCCGCCGGCGACCTCACCGACCACACGTACCGCCAGGCGGTCACCGCCGCCGGCACCGGCTGCGCCGCCGCCCTGGACGCCGAGGCCTACCTGCGCGACCAGCCGATCGACGCCGAGGCCCACTGGGAGGGCGACCCGGACAAGCTGGAGGCCGCAGCCGAAGCCGCGGCCTCCCAGTAGTCCTGCTCTCGCCTAGCGCTCGGCGTTCTTGCGGTAGCGCCAGACCGCCAGCGGCGCGAACACGACGATGATCCCGACGGCCCAGGCGACGGATTGCCACAGGCTGCCGCCGGGCGCTCCCAGCCACAACTCGCGCATCTCGTCGACGACGACCGTGAACGGGTTCACCTCGGCGAACGCCTTCAGCGCGTCGGGCATGGAGTCGACCGGGACGAAGGCCGACGAGATGAACGTCAGAGGGAACACGAGCATGAAGCCGAGCGAGTTCGCCGCCTCGGGGGTGGAGACCAGCATCCCGAGGAACGCGAACACCCACGAGAACGCGTAGCCGAACAGGACCAGCAGCAGGATGCCGGCGACGACGTCCCCGACGCCGGTGCCGAACGAGAAGCCGATGATCAGTCCGGTGACGATGAGGATCGTCATCGAGACGAGGTTGGTCACCACGTCGGAGAGGGTTCGGCCGGCCAGCAGCGCCGCCCGCGACATGGGCAGCGACCGGAAGCGGTCGATCAGGCCCTTGTTCATGTCCTCGGCCAGGCCCATCGCCGTGATGAAGCCGCCGAAGGCGATGTTCTGGACGATGATCCCCGGGATCAGGAAGTCCTTGTAGTCGAACCCCGGCGTGTTGATCGCGCCGCCGAACACGTACACGAACAGCAGCACGAACATGATCGGCTGGATCGTGAACGCGGTGAACAGGTCGGGCTGGCGCGGCAGGCGCGTCAGGTTGCGCTCCGCGGTGATCAGGGTGTCGTTTGCCAGTCGCCTCACGCCGCGACCTCCTCTTCCTCTGTCTCGTGGTCGGCCACCTTGCCGGTGAGCGACAGGAACACGTCGTCCATCGTGGGTGTGCGCATGCCGATGTCGTCCACGCCGACGCCTGCGTCGCCCAGGCGCTGTACGGCGTGCACGATCGTCCCGTTGCGGCGCGCGATGGCCAGCGTCAGCTGCTCGTCCTCGACCACCGCGCGCTCCTCCGAGAGGCCCTCCAGCGCCGCAACCGCGCGCTCGGCCTGAGCGCGATCCGAGAGCCTCACCTCGAGCCGCTCGCCGCCCACCCGGGACTTGAGCTCGGCGGGGCTGCCCTGGGCGATCACGCGGCCGTGGTCGATGACCGCGATGTCGTCGGCCAGGCGGTCGGCCTCGTCGAGGTACTGGGTGGTCAGCAGCACCGTGGTGCCGCCGCCGGTCAGCTCCTCGATCATCTCCCACAGGTCGAGCCGGCTGCGCGGGTCGAGGCCCGTGGTCGGCTCGTCCAGGAACAGCACGGGCGGCCGGGCGACCAGGGCCGCGGCCAGGTCCAGCCGCCGGCGCATGCCGCCCGAGTACTCCTTGACCACGCGCTTGGCCGCGTCCTGGAGGTCGAAGCGCTCCAGCAGCTCCGCCGAGCGCGCCTTGGCCTCCCGCCGGGTCATGCCGTAGAGGCGCCCGACCATCACCAGGTTCTCCTCGCCGGTGAGCACTTCGTCCACCGCCGCGTACTGGCCGGCCAGGCCGATCCGCTCGCGCAGCGTCGCGGCGTCGGCCACGGCGTCCACCCCGGCGACCTCGATCTCGCCGGTGTCGGGCGACTGCAGGGTCGTCAGCACGCGCACTGTGGTCGTCTTGCCCGCCCCGTTGGGGCCGAGCAGGCCGAACACGGTTCCCGCTTCGACTTCGAAGCTGACGCCGTCCACGGCGCGGACGTCGCCGTAGGACTTCACCAGCCCGTTGACTCTTATCGGTTTCATGGCCGGCACCCTATGAGGGGTTTAGGTCAGGATCTGGCCGCAATTCATGACAGGCTTCCGGGCGTGACCTTGACCTCCGGAAGGCTGCTCCAGCTGCTGTCGCTGCTGCAGACGCGGCGCTACTGGCCGGGCGACGAGCTGGCCTCGCGGCTCGAGATCTCGGGCCGCACCGTGCGCCGCGACGTGGAGCGCCTGCGCGAGCTCGGCTATCCCGTCCAGGCCACGACAGGGCCCGACGGCGGCTACCGGCTGGAGGCCGGGACGGCCATGCCCCCACTGTTGCTCGACGACGACGAGGCGGTGGCCATCGCCGTGGGCCTTCGCACCTCGGCGGGCGCGTCGGTGGCCGGCATCGAGGAGAACTCCGTGCGCGCGCTGGTCAAGCTCGAGCAGGTGCTGCCGCCACGCCTCCGACGGCGGGTGAACGCCCTGCAGTCGGCGACCGCCAGCGGCACCCGCCCCGCGAGCGACCTGACGATCGACTCCGAGCTGCTGATCGTGATCGCTGCCGCCTGTCGCGACAAGCAGCGGCTGCGCTTCGCCTACGAGGCGCGCGACGGCGAGCGCACGCGGCGGATGGTGGAGCCCGACAGCCTGGTCAACCTCGGCCGCCGCTGGTACCTCGCCGGCTGGGACTGCGATCGCGACGACTGGCGCACCTTCCGGCTCGACCGGATCGACAAGCTGCCCACCCCGGCCGAGCGCTTCACCCCGCGCAGCCTCCCCGGCGGCGACCCGGTGGCCTTCGTCCAGCGCAGCACGCGCGCGGTGACCTACCGCCACCGGGCGCGCGTGATCCTGCACGCCTCGGCCGACGAGATCGCGAGCCGGCAGCGCTGGCTGCGCGACGACCTCGAGCCGCTGGGCGAGGACCGCTGCGCCTTCGAGACCAGCGACGACTCGCTGGAGTGGCTCGCCCTGCGCATCGCCTTCCTGGGGGTCGACTTCGACGTCGTGGAGCCGCCGGAGCTGAGCGAATGGTGCGCCCGGGTGGCCGAGCGTTTCCGCCGCGCGTCGGTCGGCGCTGGCCCTCGGCCCTGATCGGCCGTAAGATCGCCGAGTGAGGAGACGCTGCCTGGGCCCGGTGGGGGTCCTCTTCGTGCTGGTCCTGGTGCTCGCGCCTTCCGCGTGGGCCGGTCACCCCGGCACCGACCCGCGGCAATCGCGAGGCCGAGGCGATTGCCGCCGCGGGCCCCGAGGCCGAGTTGAACGTCACCGGCACCCCGCGCAAGGGCAAGACCTCCTACACCGAGGTCACCGGCCTGCTCGAGGGCCATCTCCACGCCATGGCGTTCGAGTTCCTCGGCGGTCGCGTGCGCTGCGGCAAGCCGTGGGACGAGCGCGGCATCGAGTTCGCGCTGCGGGACTGCCCCGACCACGTCGGCAACGGTGCCGGCGCCGTGCTGGAGAACGTGCTCTCCACCGGCAACCCGCTCGGCTTCCACAGCACCGACGGCTGGCCCACCTTCCGTGGCTGGCCCCGCGCCGACTCGTTGACCCACGAGCAGGTCTACTACCGCTGGCTCGAGCGCTCGTGGCGGGGTGGGCTGCGGCTGATGGTCAACCTGCTGGTCGACAACCAGCAGCTCTGCGAGCTCTACCCGCTCAAGAAGAACAGCTGCAACGAGATGGACGGGGTGCGCCTCCAGCTCCGCCGCATCCGGGAGTTCCAGAGCTACATCGACCGCAAGTCCGGCGGGCCCGGCCGCGGCTGGCTGAAGATCGTCAAGGACCCCTTCGAGGCGCGCAAGGTCATCAACCAGGGCAAGCTCGCGGTGGTGCTCGGCATCGAGGTCTCCTCGCTGTTCGACTGCACCCTCAACGGCGACGCCCCGACCTGCACCAAGCGCCAGGTCGACCAGCGCCTCGACGAGATGCACCGCGCGGGCGTGCGCGACCTCGAGCTCGTCAACAAGTTCGACAACGGCTTCGCCGGCGTGGCGATGGACGCCGGCACCACGGGCCTCGCGGTCAACGCCGCCAACCGGCGCCAGACGGGCCGCTTCTGGCAGAGTCGAGACCTGCGACGGGCCCTCGCACGACCAACCCCAGGAGACGGGTCCCGGCACCGGGCGCGACACGCTGCTGGGCCGCGCGCTCGCGCTCTACCTGCCGACCGGGCTCACGCCGATCTATCCGCCCCAGCCGCACTGCAACGCAGCGCGGCCTCAGCGACCTGGGCGAGCACCTCATCCGCCGCATGATCCAGAAGGACATGATCGTCGACATCGACCACCTCAGCGTGGCCGCGCGCAAGCACGCGCTGTCGCTGCTCGAGTCGCAGCGGCACTCCGGTGTGATCTCCAGCCACTCCTGGGCCGACGAGGAGAGCTACCCGCGCATCTACGACCTCGGCGGGGTCATCACCCCCTCCGACAACAACGCCGCGAACTTCGTCAAGGACTGGCAGGCGATCCGCAAGTACCGCAGCTCCAAGCACTACTTCGGCTTCGGCTTCGGCTCCGACCTGAACGGCTTCAGCTCGGCGGCGGGCAAGCGGCCCGACAACGGCAACAACCCCGTGCGCTACCCGTTCCGCGCCATCGGGGGGACGATCGTCGACCGTCAGCGCAGCGGTACGCGCACCTACGACGTGAACAACGACGGCGTCGCCCACTACGGGCTCTATCCCGACTGGGTCGAGGACCTGCGCAAGGTCGGCGGCCAGCAGATCCACGACGAGATGGCGCGTGGGGCCGAGGCGTACCTGCAGATGTGGGAGCGCGCCGAGGGCATTCCCTCCCGCCGCTGCCGCTCGCCGCACGTGAACTTCACCCGTCGCGGGCTGAACAACGTGGTGATCGGCCTCACGCCCAACGCCCAGCTGCGCCGCGCCGGCCAGCCCGATCGCCGCAACGGCCGTGTCTGGCGCTGGTGCGTCGGCGGGCGCAAGAACCGCCGGGCCAAGACGCTGGCCGCCTTCACCCGCTCGCACAAGGTGGGCCTGATCGCCACCACCGGCACGGGCCACCGCGCCTCGCGGGTGGCGCCGGGCATGCGCTCGCGGCGCCTGCGCGGCAAGGCCCGCTCGATCGGCCGCGGCCTGTACGTCCGCCGCGCCGGTCGCGGGCGCCTGGTCTTCAAGGTCCGCCGCGGCAAGGTTCGCTTCGTCGCGCTGGCCTCGCGGGGCGTCTCCAAGAACCGCCGCACCATCCGCAACTACCTGCGGATGGCCGGCCTCCGCTAGACGCCCTGGCCGAGCGCTGGACCAACTGGGCGCGCCAGCAGGTCTGCGCCCCGGTCTCCATCCAGCGACCGCGCTCCGAGGACGAGGTGGCGGCGGCTGTGCGCGACGCGGCCGCGCGGGGGCTGCCGGTGCGGGCCGTGGGCTCGGGCCACTCGTTCACCGACATCGCCTGCACCGACGGCGTCATGCTCGACCTCTCGGCGCTGGACGGCGTGCTCGACGCCGACCCCGAGTCGGGCCTGGTGCGGGTGCAGGCCGGCATCTCGATCAACGCCCTGGGCGAGGCGCTCGAGGGGCACGGCCTGGCGCTCGAGAACCAGGGCGACATCGACACCCAGGCGCTGGCGGGCGCGCTGGCCACCGCCACCCACGGCACGGGCCTGGCCTTCGGCAACCTCTCCTCGCGCGTGGAGTCGCTGCGGCTGGTGGACGGGCGCGGCGAGGTGCGCGAGATCGCGGGTGGCGACGAGCTGCTCGCGGCGCGAGTGGGGCTCGGCGCGGTGGGGATCGTGACCGAGCTGACCGTGCGTGCCGTGCCGCTGTTCACCGTGCGCCGCCGCGACGAGCCGCTGCCGCTGGGCGAGACCCTGGACGCCATGCAGGGGCTGGTCGAGGGCACCGACCACTGGGAGTTCTGGGTCTTCCCCTACTCCGACGTCGCGCTCGCGCGCTCCAGCACCCGCTCGGACGAGCCGCCGCGGGCGGTGGACGAGCGCAAGCTGTGGCTCCAGGAGTACGTGCTGGAGAACGCGGTGGTGGGGGCGTTCGCCCGCACCGGCCGGGCGTTCCCGCGGCTGGTGCCGTGGCTGAACTCGACCCTGCCCAAGCTCGCCTCCCCGACCACGAAGGTCGACCGCTCGTGGCGCGTGTTCGCCACGCGCCGGGCCGTGCGCTTCACGGAGATGGAGTACGCAATCCCGCGCGCGCACGCGCGCGAGGCCGTCGAGGCGGTGCTCGAGCTGGTGGAGCGAAGGCGGCTCCCGGTGACCTTCCCGATCGAGGTGCGCTTCACCGCCGGCGACGACGCCCTGCTGTCGACCGCCCACGGGCGCGAGACCTGTTACATCGCCGTGCACCAGTACCTGGGCATGGAGTACGAGACGTACTTCCGCGCGGTGGAGCGGATCATGGACGGCTTCGGCGGCCGGCCCCACTGGGGCAAGCGCCACTACCAGTCGGCCGCCACGCTGGCCCCGCGCTATCCGGAGTGGGACCGCTTCGCCGCTGTGCGCGACGAGCTGGACCCCGAGCGGCGGTTCGAGAACGACTACACGCGGCGGGTGCTCGGGTAGCGCCGCAGCGGCGCCGTGACCAGCGTGGCCAGCGCGTAGACGAGCGCCAGCGCGATCCCCGCGAACTTCAGCGCCCCGGCCACCGCGGCCAGCTGGGGCCACGGCGAGGCCGGGTCGCCCCACAGTGAGAAGGCCAGGCCCACGTTCTCCACGTAGTCGAACGCGATCGCCGCGGTCGCGACCCAGGCCAGCGCGATGCCCGCGGCGGCGAGCCGGCGGGCGGGCGGCGCGCTCCCAGGCGCCGGCTGCGGCGACGCACGCGCCGGCCAGCGCCGCGCCGTAGATGAGCGGGTAGACCAGGTCGAACAGCTGGATCGCCTTGGCGTCGTCGACGACTCCCTCACGGCGCCAGATGGCGAGTATCTCCTGCGTCCGCTCGACCGAGCCGGCGAGCTCGAAGTCGATGATCGTCGCGTCATCGGGCAGCGGCGGGGCCACCGCAGCCAGCACGGTGATGACCAGCGTGGCCCCCAGTACCAGGCCGAAGGCCAGGCGGCGCCGTCGCCGCGGCCAGGTCTGGAACGGGTGCGTCCTCATCCGTTCGTGCGCAGGAAGAGCACGGGCCCATCCTCGTCCAATCCGGCGAGCGCCGCATAGGCCTTGGCGCTGTAGACGGGGTCCAGCGCCACGGGCGCCTCGCGCCGAGCGCGCTCGGAGTCCGGCGTGGCGTGGCCGTAGCCGGGGCCGAGCTGGTCGAAGGTGACGTCCAGCCCGCGCTCGTCGACGTCGGGCACCGGGTGGTAGGCGCCGTGGCGGCGAAGCAGCGCGGCGGCCGCGCGCGCCCGGCGCGAGAGCGCCCGCGCGTCGAGGCGCAGCTGATCGGCGACCACCACGCCCAGCACCCGCGTGCGCAGGCCCGCCATGCGCAGGCCGAGCGCCAGCCCGGCCGCCGTGCCGCCCGATCCCACTGCGGTCACCACCCGTGCCGGCTCGGGCAGCTCGCCGGCCCGCACCTGCGCGGCCAGCTCCAGCGCGGCGTCCACGTAGCCCACGGTCCCGAGCGCCGACGAGCCGCCGGGCGGCAGCCAGACCGGGGCGGCGCGGTCGCGCAGCGCCGCCCGCGCGAGCACCCCGGGGAGGGCCGCGGCGGTGCGCTTCGTGTCACCGGTCAGGTGCACGGTGGCGATGGCCTTCAGCTGCTCGAGCCGGAGCTCGACCTCCGGCGTGCGCGGCTGCTCCACCAGGAGCAGCTCGGTGGCGATGCCGCGCTCGGCCGCGTGGCGGGCCAGCGCGAGGCCCCAGTTGGTGCCCAGGCCGCCGGCGCTCACCACCGTGCGCGTGCCCCGGCGCTCCAGCTCGGGGAGCAGCCACTCCAGCTTGCGCACCTTGTTGCCGCCCTCGCCCAGAACCGACTCGTCCTTGAGCCACAGGTCGCCGAAGCGGCGCACCGGGGTCGGCTCGCTCGTGCAGCGCCAGCCGCCTGAGCCGCAGCTCGGGCAGGGCTAGAGAAAGCAGCGTCCCTCGCCGCGGTAGGTGGGCACCTCGTCCACGACCTCCCCGCCGCGCACCAGCAGCAGGGAGTCGAAGCGCTCGCACAGCTCGCCCGCCTTGGCGTGGCGCATGTAGACCTGGTCGCCCACGCGAAGCCCCAGGGCCCCCGGCCCCGTGACGGGCGTCTGCACCTCGCCGGCACCCTCCTGGGAGTCGAGCTTCAGGCCCTCGGGCAGCCACGGCTCGGGCTCGCGGTCCCAGCCCGGCGCGCCCGAGGCGATGTAGCCCCCGCCCAGCAGCGTGGCCACCGAGTCGCTGGGCCGGCGCACCACCGGCAGCGCGTAGGCGGCCGCGGGGGTCAGGCGAAAGCCCGAGTAGCGGTCGAAGAGGGTGGGGGCGTAGAAGCCCGAGCCGGCCGTCAGCTCGGTGACGGCCTCCTCTTGCGCGGTGAGGTGCAGGCTTCCGGTGCCGCCGCCGTTGACCAGCTCGAGGGGCGCCACCTCGGACACCGCGGCCACCACGGCGGCGCGGCGCTCGGCGATCTCGGCGGCCGAGCGGCGCTGCATCAGCTCGATCGCGCGGCCCTGGAGGCGCTTGCCCAGCGGCCGGTCGCCGACGCCGGCGATGTGGGCCTCGTAGCCCATGATCCCCACCAGCTCCAGGCCGTCGCGGCGGACCACGTCGCGCGCCAGCCGGGCGGCCTGCTCGGGCGTGCGCAGCGGCGAGCGCTTGGCGCCGACCTTCACGCGACCTCCGGCGGCCCACCAGCTCAGGTCCAGCTCGAGGCAGACGCGGAACGTGCCGTCCCTCAACAGCTCGAGCTGCTCGACCGAGTCGACCATCACCACCGGCTTGCGCGGGTCCTCCAGGGCGCCCAGCCGCTGCAGCGCGGCGCGGTCGGCGGTGGGGTAGGCCAGCAGCAGGTCCTCGAAGCCCTGCTCGTGCAGCCACAGGCTCTCGGGCAGCGTGAACGTCATCAGCCCGCGGAACGCCTGGTCGCCGTCCAGGATCGAGCGCAGCAGGGAACGGCAGCGGACCGACTTGGACGCGACCCGGATGGGCTTGCCGCGGGCCCGGCCCTTCATCTCGGCGGCGTTGGACCACAGCGCGTCGAGGTCGACGAAGGCAAACGGAGCGTCGCGGCCCTCGAAGGCCGCGGCGTAGACCTCGTGGTTCGCCATCGCCGCGATGATCCCACGATGCCTCCGGTCGGACTCGTCCTGCTCGCGGTCAGCTCCGTCCAGGTGGGCGGCGCCGTGGCCAAGACGCTGTTCGACGACCTGGGCCCCGGCGGCACCGTCTTCCTGCGCGTGGCGTTCGCCGCGGCGGTGCTCGCGGCGGTGTGGCGTCCGGCGATCAGGGGCCTGGGCCGGCGCGATCTCGCGCTGGTCGCCCTGTTCGGGCTCAGCCTCGCGGGGATGAACGGATCGTTCTACCTGGCGCTGGACCGCCTGCCGCTGGGCGTGGCGGTGACGTTCGAGTTCGTCGGCCCGCTGGGGGTGGCCGTGGCCGGCTCGCGCAAGGCGCTCGACGTGCTCTGGGTGGTCCTCGCC
This sequence comes from uncultured Thermoleophilaceae bacterium, assembly GCA_963810745.1. Taxonomy (GTDB): domain Bacteria; phylum Actinomycetota; class Thermoleophilia; order Solirubrobacterales; family Thermoleophilaceae; genus JACCZR01. The sequence goes on along the minus strand of CAWEOW010000006.1, from coordinate 48,651 downwards.
GCAGCGGGCATCCTGCTGCTGGCCGGGCCCGTGGGCGGCGACATCGACGGCCTGGGGGTGTTCTTCGCGCTGCTGGCCGGAGCGTTCTGGGCGGCCTACATCCTGCTCAGCGCGCGGGTGGGGCAGGAGTTCGAGGGCGGCGGCGGCCTGGCGCTGGCCCTGCTCGTGGCCAGCGCGCTGCTCGTCGCCCCGGGAGTGGCCGACGCCGGCGAGGAGCTGCTCGACCCGCGCCTGCTGCTGCTCGGGGCGCTGGTGGCGATGCTCTCCTCGGCGATCCCCTACTCGCTCGAGCTGGAGGCCCTGCGGCGGCTGCCCAAGCGGGTCTTCGGGGTGCTCATGAGCCTGGAGCCCGCGGTGGCCGCGGCGGCCGGGTTCGTGGTGCTGGGCGAGGTGCTCGACGCCCGCGAGCTGCTGGCCATCGGCCTCGTGGTCGCCGCGAGCGCGGGCGCCACGCGCACCGCCGAGACGGTGCCCCGCGACGGGTAGCCTCTGCCCCGTGGCGGTGACCGAAAGCCCGGAGGCCCTCGGCGTCCGCCCCTTCCACGAGTTCGACGAGGCCAACCGCGACGTGGCCCCGCGGCGTACCGGCTCGAGGCCATCCGCGAGGCGGCCGACGAGTTCCGCCGCCGCTTCAAGGCCCAGGGCCAGGTGGTGGCCAGCCGCACGATCGACCTCGTCACCGCCGGCTACCCGACGCGCTTCGCCTTCGGCGGCGCCGCCAGGGGCTTCAACCCCTACATCGGCATCACCAACCGCATGGTGATCGTGCAGTTCCACGACTTCGAGGGCGAGCTCAAGACGCTGGTGTGGGAGCCGACCGTGCCCGAGGGCTCGGCCCAGGCCCCGTTCTACGAGCAGCTGATCGGCCGCTACGGCGAGTGGCTGTCGGAGAACGTGCTCGCCACCGAGCACAACACCGTGGCCGGGGCGCTGGACCTCTGCGGCCTGCGGCCCGAGGACGTCGACTACGTGGCCTTCGACCACCTCCACGTCCAGGACATGCGCCTCCTGATGGGCACCACGCTCCCGGTGGACGGCGAGCTGGAGCCGCGCGCGCCGTTCTTCCCCGAGGCCCGCTTCCTGTGCCAGCGCAAGGAGGTCGACACCTTCCGCTCGCCCCACCCGATGCAGTGGGCCTGGTACGTGCCCGGCGGCATGGACCACGTGATCGAGGAGCGGCTGGTGCTGCTCGACGGCGACGTGGAGCTCGGCCCCGGAGTCGCCCTGGCCGCGACGCCCGGCCACACCGACGGCAACCAGTCGCTGGTGCTCAACACCCCCGACGGCGTCTGGGTCTCCTCCGAGAACGGCGTGGCCGCCGACAACTGGCACCCGCACCTGTCGAAGATCCCGGGCGTCAAGCGCGAGGCGGAGTTCATGGGGGTCGAGGTGATCCTCAACTCCAACACCCTCGAGGACTCGATCGACCAGTACGACTCGATGGTCAAGGAGAAGGCGCTGGCCGACCCCAACCGCGAGGACCCGCGCTGGATGAACGTCTTCCCCTCCTCGGAGATGCCGCGCCTGCGCCGCCAGTGGCCGGTCGTCCCCAGCTTCACCTACGGCGGCATCGACTACGGAAGGATCGAGCCTCGGTGAACGAAGAGATCTTCCGCCTCGACTCCGTGTCGGGGTCCGAACGCCTGCCCTACTCGCTGAAGGTCCTGCTGGAGAACCTGCTGCGCCACGGCGAGGACGAGGGCGCCGAGGCCCTCGCCAACTGGGACCCGAAGGCCGACCCGTCCCACGAGATCGCCTACACGCCCAGCCGCGTGCTGATGCAGGACTTCACCGGGGTGCCGGCCATCGTCGACCTGGCCGCGATGCGCGACGCCATGGACGACCTCGGCGGCGACCCCACCAAGATCAACCCGCTGGTCCCCGTCGAGCTGGTGATCGACCACTCGATCCAGGTGGACGTGTTCGCCGAGAAGCTGGCCTTCATGCGCAACGCCGAGCTCGAGTTCGAGCGCAACCGCGAGCGCTACGCCTTCCTGCGCTGGGGCCAGGGCTCCTTCGAGAACTTCGGCGTGGTGCCGCCCAACACCGGCATCTGCCACCAGGTCAACCTGGAGTACCTCGCGCGCGTGGTCACCTCGCGCGACGGCCAGGCCTTCCCCGACACGCTGGTCGGGACCGACTCCCACACCACGATGATCAACGGCCTGGGCGTCCTGGGCTGGGGCGTCGGCGGCATCGAGGCCGAGGCGGCCATGCTCGGCCAGCCCGTCTCGATGCTGATCCCGCAGGTGGTGGGCTTCCGCCTGGAGGGCTCGCTGCCCGAGGGCGCCACCGCCACCGACCTCGTCCTCACCGTCACGCAGATGCTGCGCGAGCGCGGCGTGGTCGGCAAGTTCGTCGAGTTCTTCGGCGAGGGCCTGCCCAACCTGCCGCTGGCCGACCGCGCCACCATCGGCAACATGGCGCCGGAGTACGGCGCCACCTGCGGCATCTTCCCCGTGGACGAGGAGACGCTGCGCTACCTCGAGTTCTCCGGCCGGCCCAAGGAGCAGGTGGAGCTGGTCGAGGAGTACATGCGCGAGCAGGGCATGTTCCACGAGCCCGGCGACGCCGACATCGACTACTCGGACACGCTGGAGCTCGACCTGGGCGAGGTCGTGCCCTCGCTCGCCGGCCCGCGCCGGCCGCAGGACCGCGTGCCGCTCTCCAACGCCGCGGCGAGCCTGCGGGAGGAGCTGGGCGACGGCGAGGCCCGCGGGCAGGACGAGGCGGTGGAGGAGACCTTCCCGGCCAGCGACCCGCCGACCTCCGACGGCGGCGGGCAGGAGGAGCCGCCGCGGGTCCCGGCCGGCAACGGCAACGGCCACCACGGCGAGGGCCTGAGCGACGGCGCGGTGGTCATCGCCGCCATCACCTCCTGCACCAACACCTCGAACCCGTCGGTCATGCTCGGCGCCGGCCTGCTGGCCAAGAAGGCGGTGGAGGCTGGGCTGGAGCGAAAGCCGTGGGTCAAGACCTCGCTGGCGCCCGGCTCGAAGGTCGTGACCGAGTACCTGGAGCGCGCCGGCCTGATCGAGCCGCTGGAGCAGCTCGGCTTCAGCCTCGTGGGCTACGGCTGCACCACCTGCATCGGGAACTCCGGGCCGCTGCCCGAGGAGGTCTCGAAGGAGATCACCGACCGCGACCTGTCGGTCTGCTCGGTCCTCAGCGGCAACCGCAACTTCGAGGGCCGCATCCACCCCGAGGTGAAGCTGAACTACCTGGCCTCGCCGCCGCTGTGCGTGGCCTACGCGCTGTCCGGGCGCATGGACGTCGACCTGCTCAACGAGCCCCTGCAGGGCGACACCAAGCTGAGCGACATCTGGCCCAGCGGCGAGGAGGTGCGCCAGCTGATCGGCGAGGCGGTGGAGTCCGACATGTTCCGCCGCTCCTACGGCGAGGTGTTCGAGGGCGACGAGGACTGGAACTCGCTCGAGGTCCCCGAGGGCGACCGCTACGCCTGGGACTCCGACTCGACCTACGTCAAGCGCCCGCCCTACTTCGAGGGCATGGACGCCGAGCCCGCCGAGGAGTTCGAGCAGATCACCGGCGCCAAGGTGCTCGCGCTGCTGGGCGACAGCGTCACCACCGACCACATCTCGCCGGCCGGCGCGATCAAGGAAGACTCGCCCGCGGGCAAGTACCTCAACGAGCACGGGGTGGAGCGCAAGGACTTCAACTCGTACGGGTCACGCCGCGGCAACCACGAGGTGATGATGCGCGGCACGTTCGCCAACGTGCGCCTGCGCAACCAGCTCGCGCCGGGGACCGAGGGCGGCTTCACCAAGAAGGACGGCGAGGAGACGACGATCTACGACGCCGCGATGGAGTACGCCGACGAGGGCACGCCGCTGTGCGTGCTGGCCGGCAAGGAGTACGGCTCGGGCTCCTCGCGCGACTGGGCCGCGAAGGGCCCGCGCCTTCTGGGCGTGCGCTTCGTGATCGCCGAGTCCTACGAGCGCATCCACCGCTCCAACCTGGTGGGCATGGGGATCCTGCCGCTGCAGTTCCCCGACGGCGAGTCGGCGGAGTCGCTGGGCCTGACCGGCGAGGAGGAGTTCGACCTCGACCCCCTGGAGGAGGGGGCCAAGACCCTGAAGGTCAAGGCCGGCGAGGTGGAGTTCGAGGCGCGGGTGCGCGTGGACACCCCCAACGAGTGGGAGTACCTGCGCCACGGGGGGATCCTGCACTACGTGCTTCGCGGCCTCGCGCGCTAGCCGCGCTCGCGGCGGAAGCGCCAGACGTCCTGGCCGTCCTCGCTGAACTCGCCCTCGCGTGTGAAGCCGGTCTTCTCCAGGACCCGGGTGGAGGGTCCCGGCTCGGCGAGCGTGTGCGCGATGACGGCATCGACCGCGCCCTCGGCGAAGGCCTCGTCGAGCATGCGCTCCGTGGCCTCGGTGGCGAGGCCACGGCCGCGGTACGCGGGCGCGATCTCGTAGCCGAGCTCGACCACGCCCTCGGCGGGCGGCCCCTTGAAGCCGCCCCAGCCGACGAGTGTGCTCGGCTCGCCGGCGAGGAAGAGGCGGGTGCCCCAGCGCGCGCTGGCCGGGTCGGCGGCCAGCGTGGCGCGCGTGTGCTCGAGAGCCCCGGCGAAGCTCACCCAGCCGTCGGCGACCTCGGCGTCGAGCAGCGTGCCCAGCCGCGCCTCGTCGTCCAGGGCGGCGTCGATCAGCTCGAGGTCGGCGGTGACGAGCGTGACCACGCGACGAGCCTAGAGTCCGCTCGGTGCCCGACGAGCGCCTGACCCATCACGACCTCTGCTTCGGCTGCGGGCAGGCCAACCTGTTCGGGCTGCAGCTCGAGCTCTCCCGGCGCGCCGAAGGCGGCGTGGCCGGCCGCTTCTTCGTCAAGCAGGACCACCAGGGCCCGCCGGGCTACGCCCACGGCGGGGTGATCGCCACCGCGCTGGACGAGGCGATGGCGCTGCTGCTGCACGGCCAGGGCACCTACGCGCTGACCGGCCGGCTCGAGGTGGAGCTGAAGGCCCCCGCGCCGGTGGGCACGTTCCGTCGAGCTCGAGGCCGACGTGGTCGAGGTGGAGGGTCGGCGCCTCGAGCCGGAGGCCAGCGCCAGCGGCGACGAGGGCGCCACCGTGTGCGACCCGTGGGGCAGCTCCGGCGAAGCAGTGACCTTGCGGCTGGACGTACCGGTCGCGCTCGCGTATCGCGACCAGCGTCGCGGACCGCTCGCGCTCGCGACCCACCCAGGACGTCCTCGCGCCGGTCCGCGTAGCCGGGCTTGCGGCGCCGGCGCAGTTGACTGCCAGCTGACCTCGACGCGCCAGGAGCTGCCGGTGCGCTCGACGAGACGCGCCGGACCTGGGCGCCGATGCCACGTGACGGCCGCGCTCGTGCCCGGCAGGCCAACGCGAGCAGGAACATGCACGCGAGGGAGGGCAGGCGTTTGACGCTCACCGGGCCAGGCTAGATCCTCCCATAGGGGTAGCTTCCCGCCCATGGGAGAGAACCTCACGCGCCAGATCCTCAGCGAGCACCTCGTCGACGGTGACCTCACGCCCGGCGAGCCGATCTCGCTGAAGATCGACCAGACGCTGCTGCAGGACGCCACGGGAACCATGTCCCTCATGCAGTTCGAGCAGCTGGAGATCCCGCGCGTGCAGGTCGATCGCGCCGTCCAGTACGTGGACCACAACGTGATCCAGCTGGACTACAAGAACCCCGACGACCACCGCATGCTCCAGGCGCTCGCGCGCAAGTACGGGATCCACTACTCGCGCCCGGGCAACGGCATCTGCCACTACGTGCACATCGAGCGCTTCGCCAAGCCGGGCGCGATCATGGTGGGCGCCGACTCCCACACCACCACCAGCGGCGCGCTGGGCCAGATCTCGATCGGCGCCGGCGGCCTCGACGTCGCGGTGGCCATGGGCGGCTACCCGTACGAGATCGCCTGTCCCGAGGTGGTCGAGGTCCATCTCACCGGCACGCTGGACCGGCCCTGGATCCAGGCCAAGGACATCATCCTCGAGCTGCTGCGCCAGCTCAGCGCGAGCGGTGGCAAGAACAAGATCTTCGAGTTCACCGGCGAGGGCACCACCGATCTGTCGGTGCCCGAGCGCGGGACGATCGCCAACATGATCGCCGAGCTGGGCGCCACCTCGGCCGTCTTCCCGCCCGACGACAACACGCGCGACTGGCTCAAGCGCCAGCAGCGCGAGGACGACTTCGAGGAGATCGGGCCCGACGAGGGCTGCGAGTACGACGACCGCGTGGAGATCGACCTCGGCGAGCTGGGCCCGCTCGTGGCCAAGCCCTCGAACCCGGACAACGTGGTGCCGATCGAGGAGGTGGCCGGCACGAAGGTCGAGCAGGTGTGCATCGGCTCGTCGGTCAACTCCTCCTACGGCGACCTCGCGCTGCCGGGAGCCGTCCTGGCCGACAAGGACGGCCAGGTGGTCAACGAGAACTGCACCGTCACCGCCACGCCGGGCTCGCGGCAGATCCTGGTGGCGATCGCGGAGTCCGGCGTCTACCGCCAGCTGGTCGAGGGCGGGGTGCGGATGCTCGAGCCGGTCTGCGGGCCGTGCGTGGGCATGGGCCAGGCGCCGCCTTCGGACGCCAACTCGCTGCGCACCTTCAACCGCAACTTCCCCGGCCGCAGCGGCACGCCGGAGGACTCCGTCTTCCTGTGCTCGCCGGCCGTGGCCGCGGTGTCGATGCTGCACGGCGAGATCACCGACCCGCGCGAGTACGGCGATCCGCCCGAGAAGCTGGAGATGCCCGAGCTCAAGCCCTACGTGGACGACGTGCACATCTTCGCCCCGGCCGACGAGGACGAGGCGGAGTCGATCGAGATCCCTCGCGGGCCGAACATCAAGACCCCGCCGGAGCACGTGCCGCTCGAGGACTCGGTCGAGGCGAAGATCGCCACCGTACAGCCCGACGACATCACCACGGGCGACCTCGCGCCCGACGGCGTGGTGGTCATGTCCTACCGCTCCAACATCCCGGCGATCGCCGAGTTCACCTTCCAGCACCGCGACAAGGAGTTCCGCGGGCGGATGCAGGAGTGGGGGTCGGGCTTCATCGTCGGCGGCGAGAACTACGGCCAGGGCTCCTCACGCGAGCACGCCGCGCTGGCGCCGCTGCAGCTGGGGGTGAAGGCGGTGTTCGCCAAGTCCTTCGCCCGCATCCACCGGCGCAACCTGGTGGCCCAGGGGATCCTGGCGCTGACCTTCAAGGAGGACGCCGACTACGACCGCGCGGAGGTCGGCACCTGCTGGAAGCTGCCGAAGATCAAGGAGGAGCTGGAGGAAGGGGCGGAGGACATCACCGTCGAGACCGAGGACGGCGACACCTTCTCGGTCACCCACGACTTCGCGCCGGCCGAGCGGGAGATCCTCGTCGAGGGCGGCCTACTGCACTACCTCAAGGAGCGCGGGGAGCAGGCCGCCACCGCCTAGCCGCCGCGGCGGCGCTCCTCGCGCCTGCTGCGAGCCGAGTTCGACCTGGCCGCGCTGCGGCCGGTCAGCCCGAGCGACGTGGAGGAGGGCGCGATGCCCGACCACAGCCGCCGGGTCGCCTCTGACCCGCACTCAGGGCAGGACGCCGTGGATCCCCCTGCGACCAGCTCGGTGAAGCGGGCCTCGCAGCGCTCACAGCTGAACTCGAGAAGCGGCACAGACCGAAGTTAGACCTCCGCGCTCGGCGCGATGTTGGCGTTCAGCCGGAACAGGTTGCCGGGGTCCCAGCGGTCCTTGAGGGCCACCAGCCGCTCGTACTTCGCATCGCCGTAGACCCGCCGCAGGCGGTCCTCGTCGGCGTTGACGAAGTTGACCTGCGGTCCGGAGCTCGAGAAGCGCTCCATCGCGGAGTAGAAGGCCCGCGCCCAGGCGATGCTGGCCTCGGTCTCCTCGGGGTCTTCCCAGGCCGCGACGGCGTAGTAGCGGTACTCCGCGCCGCGGTTGCCGATCGGTGAGTCCGCGTCGGGGGTGCGCGCGATCGCCCGCCCGCCGGGCTCGAGGATCGTTATCGAGAAGGGCCCCGGCGTCTGGCCCGCGTGCTCCACGATGGTCTCCATCGCCTCGTCGGTCATCTCGTCGACGGTGTCCACCTTCCAGTAGCCGTGCTGCCCGAACGGCGCGCTGGCGTCCAGCAGCTGCTGGACCACGAGGTAGGGCATGGGCATCACCAGGTCGACCACCGGGCCCGCCTCGCGCAGCTCGTTCACGAGCGCCTCGCCCTCCTGCTGGTCGCCGGTGTGACATACCACCACGCCCATCACGGGCTGGAGGCGCACGTCCTCCGGAACGAACTCCTCCGGCGGGGCCGTCAGCCACGCGATCGCGCCGCCGAACTCGTCCGGCGCGCGCCGCATCAGCTCGCGGTACTGGCCGAGCAGCTCCGCCGCCTGGTCGCGCGGGAACAGCAGCATGCCCCCGAGCACGATCGGGCCCACCGGGTGCAGCTGGAACTCCAGGGCGGTCACGATCCCGAAGTTCGCGCCCGCGCCCTTGAGTCCCCAGAACAGCTCGGGCTCCTCGGCGTCGCTCGCGCGCACCAGCCGGCCATCGGCGGTCACGAGGTCGGCGGAGATCAGGTTGTCGCAGCTCAGGCCGAGGCTGCGCTCCAGCCAGCCGCTGCCGCTGCCGAGGGTCAGGCCCGCGATCCCGGTGTTGGAGATCCGCCCTCCAGTCACGGCCAGGCCGTGCACCTGGGTCTCGCGGTCCAGCTCGCCCCAGGTCATGCCCGCCGCGGCGGTGACCGTCCGGGAGGCCGGGTCCACGCGCGCGCCCTTCATCGGGTTGAGGTCGATGACGAGGCCGTCGTCGAGGCTGGAGTAGCCCTGGACGCTGTGCCCGCCGCCGCGCACGGCGACGTCGAGGCCCTCGTCGCGGGCGTAGTTGACCGCCGCGATGACGTCGGCCACCCCTCCACAGCGCGCGATCTGCGCCGGCCGGCGCTGATACATGCCGTTGAAGACGAGGCGCGCGGCGTCGTAGCCGGGGTCATCGGGGCGCAGCACCTCGCCCCGGAAGTCGCTCGCGAAGGCCTCTGCCGCGGTGGGTGCGGGTACCGCCGCCATCCCTTCCTCCTCGCGTAGAGAGCGTTCCAGCGACCCTAACCGGGCCGCCACGCACGACGCAAGCTTCTAGAATATGGTTCTAATGGATCGCCGCGAGCAGATCCTCAGCGCCGCGCTCGGCGCCTTCGCCGAGAAGGGCTTCGCCGCCGCCACCATCGAGGACGTGCGCGCCCGCTCGGGCGCCAGCACCGGCAGCATCTACCACCACTTCGGCGACAAGGAGGGCCTGGCCGCCCACCTCTACGTGGGGGGCCTGCGCGACTACCAGGAGGCGTTCCTCGCCCGGCTTCGGCGGGCGCCGGACGCCGAGCAGGCGGTGAAGGGCCTGGTGCGCCAGCACCTGACCTGGATCGAGCGCAACGCCGAGCTGGCGCGCTTCATCTTCGGCCGGCGCGAGACCGAGGTGATGGCCGCGGTGGAGGAGCCCATGCGCGAGCTCAACCGCGAGCTGTTCTCGGAGGCCGCGGCGCTGCTGGACCCCTGGTTCGCCGACGGCTCGCTGCGCCGCGTGCCGCTGGACGTCTTCAACTCGCTCCTCATCGGGCCCGGGCAGGAGTTCGCCCGGGCCTGGCTGGGGGGCCGCACCAAAACCTCGATCGCGTCCGCGCGGCGCTCCCTGGCCGAGGCGGCCTGGGCGGCTCTGCGCGGGGAAGGAGCCTGACCCATGCCCGACGACTATCCCGACCTCGTGACCCAAGCCCGCGCCGACGAGCGCACGCTCGTCTCGGTGGAGCGCTCCGGCGCCCACGCCGTGGTGACGATGGACGAGCCCGAGCGGCTCAACCCGCTCAGCGCGGCGCTGACCGTCCAGCTGCGCGACCGGCTGACCGAGCTGGCCGCCGACGAGTCGCTGCGGGCGATCGTCCTGACGGGCCGCGACCCGGCCTTCTCGGCGGGCGGCGACCTGACGCTCATGCGCGACGGCGCCGGCCCGATGCTCGCGGGCCCGAACGGCACCCCCGAGCTGTGGCGCTGGATCCGGTTGGAGTTCGGCGGCATCGCCCGTCTGATCACCCGCACGGACAAGACCTTCATCGCCGCGGTCAACGGCGCGGCGGCCGGCGTGGGCCTGGCCTTCGCTCTGGCCTGCGACCTGATCCTGGTCTCCGAGCGGGCGCGGCTCGTGCCCGCCTTCTCCAAGATCGGGCTGCTGCCGGAGGTGGGCACCAGCTGGCTGCTGACCCGGCGGCTGGGCTACCAGCGCACCTACGAGCTCTTCGCCGCGGGCCGGCACCTCACGGGCGAGGAGGCGGCCGACCTCGGCCTGGCCAACGCGCTGGTCGACCACGACTCGCTGCTCGGCGAGGCCGCGGCCTGGTGCGAGCGCGTGGAGGCCATGCCCGCCCACGTCGGGCGGATGATGAAGCCGCTGCTGCGCCACGCGGCCGACCTGACCTGGGAGCAGGCCATCGCCATGGAGGAGCTGGCCGAGCCGCACAGCTTCACCACGCAGTCGCACGTCGACGCCGTGGCGGAGATGCTCGGCGGGGTACGGTGAGCCGGTGCCGCTCGAGGTCCACCGCTGGGAGCTGGAGCGCGGCTAGAGGCGGTCCTCGACCGAGCGCACCTTGTCGTCGAGCGTCTGGTCGGGGCGGTCGCGGCGCTCGTCGAGCTTGAGCACGGTGTAGACGCGCGGGGCGCCGGCAGCGAAGGGGATGGCGTGCAGCTCGCCGACGATGGCGAGGATGTCCTCGGTCGAGCCCTCCAGCTCGGTGCCCATGGCGTGCAGGCGGTAGCGGACGCGGTCCTGCTCGGCCAGCCGCCGCTGGATCTCGGCGATGTACTCCGAGGCGCTCACGTCGGCGCGGCCGAGGGTGAGGACGGTCAGGTCTGCGGTGGCCATGGGGCGGCAGCCTCCTCCAATCCGGCGCCGCGCGCCACTGCGGTCCGAAGCAGCGGCGCCGCGCGGTAGCGCTCTTCGCGGCGCTGCTCCCACAGCTCGTCGATCGTGGCGAGCACGGTGTCCAGGCCGATCAGGTCGCCCCAGGCCACCGGGCCGCGCGGGTGGTTGAGGCCCAGCTCCATGCCCACGTCCACGTCGGCGGCCGAGCCGACGCCTTCGCCGATCGCGAAGGCGGCCTCGTTCACCAGCTGGCAGACGATGCGCCCGAGCACGCCGCCCGGGGCGTCATGCGCCAGCCACTCGACCGCCATCCCCAGCTCGCGGAACGGCGCCTCGGCCTCATCAGTGCGGCGCCCGCTCAGCTCGACCAGCCGCGACCCGGGCAAGCGCGTGCCAGGCCATGCCGTCCCCGGCCCGCTGCACCTCGTCGAAGCGGCGGCGGGTCGCCCTCGGCGGGCGGGTCCTTCGGGCGGTGGCGCTCGCCGTCGTAGCGGTACCAGCCGTGGCCCGTCTTGCGACCCAGGCGACCGGCGTCGACCATGCGCTGCTGCAGCGGGCTGGGCCGCCAGCGCGGCTCGCCGAACGACAGCTCGGTGAACGACTTGGCGACGGCCAGGCCCACGTCGATCCCCACGAGGTCCATCAGCTCGAACGGGCCCATGCGAAAGCCGCCGCCGACGCGGCAGATGCGGTCGATCTGCTCGACGGAGGCCACCCGCTCGGTCAGGAGCCGCAGGGCCTCGCCGCCGAAGGGGCGCCCGCAGCGGTTGACCAGGAAGCCCGGGCCGTCGGCGGCGCGGATCACCCGCTTGCCCATCCGCTCGCCGGCGTCGGTGGCGACCTCCAGCGCCCGCTCCCCGGTCTGGTCGGCGGCGATCACCTCGACCAGCCGCATGCGCTCGGGCGGGTTGAAGAAGTGCATGCCCACCACGAGCTCGGGGCTCGAGGCGGCGCCGGCCAGCGCGGTCACCGGGATGGAGGAGGTGTTGGTGGCGAGCACCGCCGCCGGCGCGATCGCCGACAGCCGCTCGAACAGCTCGCGCTTGAGCTCGCGGCGCTCGGGCGCGGCCTCGACGATCAGCTCGCAGCCCGCGAGGTCCTCCAGCCGCGGCGCGGCGGTGGCGTCACCCAGGCCGCGCTCCAGCGCCTCGGGGTCGGGGTCGTGCAGCAGCGTCTCCATCCCCGCCGCGACGCCGAGCTGGGCGATGCCCGCGCCCATCGTGCCCGCGCCCGGCGACGCCGAGCCTCACTCGAGCTCTTCGTCGGCCTGAACCGGCTTGCGGCGGTTGAGGTAGAAGACCTGGTACGGCACGGTCCCGAGCCAGGTCAGGCAGGCCAGCCCCGTGCTGACGAAGGCGAGCGGCATGGAGATCAGGAAGATGATCACCGGGGCCGTCGCCGCCGCCCTGGACCAGCGAAAGACGTCCTCGCTCAACCTGGGGTCGAGCAGGTCGTTGTTGTGCGCTCGGTTGAACATGACGACCTCGAGGCCGCTGATGACGGCCACCGTGAGCGCGTACAGGACGACCGCCACCGGGTTCTCGATGTAGTTGCCGAGGATGTCCGTGGGGAAGGGGAGGAAGGCGATCACGGCCAGGCAGACGAGGTTCCACGCGATCAGCCCTCCGTCCAGGGCCTTCAGGCGGGAGAAGAACTGATGGTGGGCCAGCCAGTAGCGCCCGATCACCGCGAAGCTGATCGCGTAGCTGATGATCTGCGTGTGGCGGTCGCCCAGTGCGTCGAGCAGCTCCTGGGTGTTGCCGGCTCGGGCGAGGTCCGGCACGTCGATGCTGAGCACCAGCAGCGTGATCGCGATGGCATAGACGCCGTCGCTGAAGGCCAATACCCGCCCGAACTCCTCCTCGCCGCGCGGGTAGAGGCGCTTCAACGGGCCTTGAAGTCCGGCTTGCGCTTCTCGATGAAGGCGGCCATGCCCTCGTGGCGGTCCTCGGTGGCCAGCGCGAGCTCGAACAGCCGCCGCTCGGTGTCGAGGCCCGCGCCGCAGGCCGACCTCGTCGGCGGCCAGCACCGCCTTCTTGGCCATCTGGGCGGCCAGCGGGGCGCGCGAGGCGACCACCGACGCCAGCTCCACGGCGCGGTCGAGCCACTCCTTCTTGCGCGCCACCACGTTGACCAGGCCCAGGCGGTGGGCCTCCTCGGCGTCGATCCGCCGGCCGGTCAGCACCAGCTCCATCGCCTGCTGCTTGCCCATCACCCGGGTCAGCCGCTGGGTGCCTCCGCCCCCGGGGATCACGCCGAGCATGATCTCCGGCTGGCCGAACTCCGCGGTCTCCGAGGCGACGACCATGTCGCAGAGAAGCGCGAGCTCGCAGCCGCCCCCCAGCGCGTAGCCCGACACCGCGGCGACCAGCGGCTTCTTCACGGCGGCCACCCGCTCCCAGAAGCTCAGGCCGCGCTCGGTGACGAAGTCCTGGAAGCCGCGCTCGGCCATCATCTTGATGTCGCCGCCCGCCGCGAAGTACTGGTCGTTGCCGGCGATCACGATGCAGCGCAGCTCGTCGTCGGCGTCCCACGCCTCGAGCAGCGCGGCCAGCTCGTCCATCAGCTCGGCCGACAGCGCGTTGCGCGCGTCGGGACGGTTCAGGTACGCGATCCCGACGGGGCCGCGGCGCTCGCTGAGGACGGGGCCCTCGTCCGCCATCAGGTCATCGCGTTCACGCCGGTCACCGCGCGGCCGATGATCAGCTTCTGGATCTGGGAGGTGCCTTCGTACAGGGTCGTCACGCGGGCGTCGCGCAGGTAGCGCTCCACCGGGTACTCGTCCACGTAGCCCGCGCCGCCGTGCACCTGGATGGCGTTGTTGGCCGCGCGCACCGACGCCTCGGTGGCGTACAGCTTGGCCACCGAGGTCTCGGTGGTGCTGGGCGCGCCGGTGTCCTTGAGCCACCCGGCCCGCCACACCAGCGCGCGGGCGGCCTCGGTCTCGACCACCATGTCGGCGATCAGCTCCTGCACGAGCTGGAAGGACGCCAGGGGGCGCCCGAACTGCTCGCGCTCGCCGGCGTAGGCCACAGAGGCGTCGACGCAGCCCTGGCAGATGCCAACGCAGCCCGCGGCCACGCTGAAGCGGCCCGAGTCGAGGGCCGACATCGCGACCTTGAAGCCCTCGCCGACCTCGCCCAGCAGCGCGTCGTCCGGTACCTCGACGCCGTCGAGGAACAGCTCCGCGGTGTCCGCGCCCCGCAGGCCGAGCTTGCCGTGGACGGCGGTGGAGGAGAAGCCCTCAGAAGCCGTCGGCACCAGGAAGGCGGCCAGGCCGCGGTGGGCGAGCTCGGGGTCGGTCTGGGCGAAGACCAGCGCCAGCTCGGCGTAGTTGCCCATGGAGATCCACTGCTTCTGGCCGTTCGAGCCGCCAGCCTCCGTCCACGCGCTCGGCGCGGGTCGCCAGGTTGGCCGCGTCGGAGCCCGTGCCGGGCTCGGTGAGGCCGAAGCAGCCCAGGGCATCGCCCGAGCACAGCCGCGGCAGCCAGCGCTGCTTCTGCTCCTCGGTGCCCCAGCGCTCGATGGAGGAGCACACCAGCGAGGTCTGCACGGACACCATGGTGCGCGCGCTCGAGTCGCCGCGGCCCACCTGCTCCACGATCAGGGCGTAGGTGCGGTAGTCGACGCCCCGGCCGCCGTACTCCTCCGACACGATCGCGCCGAGGTAGCCGATCTCGCCGAGCTTGGCGACCAGGTCGAGGTCGAAGTGCTCGTTGCGGTCGTTCTCGCGCGCACGCGGAATGATCTCGCGGTCGGCGAACTCGCGAGCGGTCTCCTGCACCAACCGCTGCTCGTCCGTGAGCTCGAAGCTGATCACGGGTTGGGGATTCTGCATGATGCAGAGCGCGGTGGCAGAGGAGCACGCATCCTGGGGCTTCGAGGAGGGCGACGAGATCGCCCCCGGACGCTCCGTGCTGCGCACCCTCGGCGGCGGCAATCGCTTCGAGGTGATTCTGGTCTGGGACGACCGCCTGTTCGCGATCATGGTCGCGAAGGTCATCCGGCCCGACCAGGTCGACTCGCCCAAGGCGCTGGAGGAGCTGCGCGAGGAGGCCGAGGCCCTGCAGCGTCTCGCCCACCCGGTGCTGGTGCGCGGGTTCGACGCCGTGCTGGAGGGCCCGCACCCGCACGTGCTGATCGAGCACCTCGAGGGGTGGACGCTGCGCCGCCTGATCCGGAAGGGCGGCCCGCTGGGCCTGGAGCAGCTGCTGCCGCTGGCCGCGCACGTGGCCGCGGCCCTTCACTACATGCACGAGGAGGGCTGGGTCCACCTCGACACCAAGCCCGACAACATCGTCATGGGCGTCCCACCGCGCCTGATCGACCTGAGCATCGCCCGCACGGTCGAGGAGGCCTCTCGCATCACGGGCTCGATCGGCACCGACGCCTACATGCCGCCCGAGCAGTGCGCCCCTGGACGCTTCCCCGGACGAGATCGGCCCGGCTTCCGACGTCTGGGGCCTCGGCGCCACGCTCTACCACGCGGTCTCGGGCAACCGGCCCTTCCCGCGCCCCAAGGGCGCCGGCGACTCCGACGAGCCCGAGATCCGCTTCCCGCAGCTCGTACACGAGCCGGAGTACCTCGTCGACGCGCCCGCCGAGCTGCGCGAGTTGATCGAGGCGATGATGCGCTTCGAGGCCGCCGAGCGGCCCACCGCCGCCGAGGCCGCCCTCGCCCTGCAGCCGCTGGTGGCGAAGCTGCCGCGCAAGCTGTCCCTGGGCCGGATGGGGACCCGGCTGCGCTGAAGCGTGAGCTTTGCCTCGCCCGGGGGTTGACGGGGCATGGACAGCAAACTTCACGCACCCGCCATGTACCTGGGCCTGTCGGGAGACGGGTCAGAGCTCGAAGACCAGCGCTCGACTCCGCGCAAGGCCTTCATGATCGCCGTCGCGCTGGTCTACGTGCTGTCGGTCCCGCTGCTCTGGTCGGCCACCGCACTGGCCGACTCGGGCTCGGGCGGCGACGCTCCGGCCGCCGTGATCTCGAAGGGCTCGAACAGCGGTCCGGGATCGGGCAGCGCGCGACGACGACAGCAGCGGTCCCGGCAGCGGCGGCGACGGTGACGACACGACCGAGGGCGACACCCGCGGTCAGACCAACACCAACACCGACGGCAACACCGCCGGGAACACCGGAACCCAGACCCGCACGAACACGGGCACCGGCCGGGACGACACGGCCACGAACACCGGCACCAACCGGGGTACGGGCCGCGAGACCCAGGGCAACTCCGACCGCGGCGGCCAGAACACGGGCCACTCCACCCGCGGCGAGACCGACCCGGGCGACAAGACCGGCAAGACCGAGCGCACCCAGGGCACGGGCCGCGAGACCCGCGGCAACACCGACCCCCGCGCTGACACCGGCGTCTCCACCCGCGGCGAGACCGACGGGCGCGACGGCACCGGCAGGACCGAGCGCCGCTAGTCACAGGCGGCGGACGACAGGCGGCCGCGGTTCGAGGGAGCCGCGGCCGCTTGCGTCTTCGTAGACTTCCACGATGGACGAATTCGGGGTGTTCGTGTTCTGCGCCCTGGTGGTGCTCGTCCTGATCTTCCTGGCGCTGGGCAAGTTCTACCCCGGCTCCGGCGCCGAGCAGGTGGACTGGAAGCCGACCCGCTCGCCCGAGCTCGAGGCCGAGCTGGAGCTCGAGGACGTCGACCAGATGCTCGAGGCCCAGAACGCGCGCCGCCGGCGCGACGGGCGGCCCGAGATCTCCGAGGAGGACGTGGAGGCGCGGCTGCGCGAGGACGACCGCTGGCGGGCCGAGCAGCTGGAGCGCTCGCGCCGGCGCGACTCCGAGTCCTAGGGCTTGGCCCGCGTCCTCATCGTGGGCTGCGGCTGCCGCGGGCGGCGGCTCGCGGAGGCGCTCGTGGCCGAGGGCCACACGGTCCGCGGCACCTCGCGATCCGCTGAGTCATTACCCGACATCGAGGCCGCGGGCGCCGAGGCCGCCGTGGCCGACCCCGACCGCCTCGGGACCCTGCTGCCCCTGCTGGAGGGGGTCAGCGCGGTGTGCTGGCTGATGGGGACGGCCGAGCCCGCCGAGCCGCTGCACGGCCCGCGTCTGCGCTCACTGCAGGAGAAGCTGGTCGACTCGCCGGCCCGCGGGTTGATCTACGAGGCGGCGGGCAGCGTGGATGCCTCCCTGCTGGCCGCGGGCGCCGCGATCGTCCGCGAGGTCGGGGAGACCTTCCGCATGCCGGTGGCGGTGGTGAACGAGGATCCCGCCGACGCCGACGCCTGGCCCGCGGCGATGCTCCGCGGCGTCGCCGACGTGCTCGGGGCCTGAGCGCGAAGCGCGCACAACCTTGGAAAAAGCCCTCCGGGTCCGGACGACTTTTTCGAAGGAGTGCCCGGTGTCCGGCTAGATCCGGCCGCCGCCGATGCCGAGCACCGTGATCGCGATGGTGGCGATGGCGAAGAGGACCGCCAGCGCGAAGGCGATGTGCCAGGTGAAGGCGGTGATGAGCGCAGAGACCGGCCGGGGATCCGCGAGCGGCCGGGGGGCGATCGGCTCCACGACGGGCGCCGGCGCCGGGGTGGGGAGCGGCACGCGGCACGGGCTCGGGCAGCGGCTCCGGAGTCGGCTCCGGCTGCCTTCGTTGCTCTTCCGGAGCAGGCGGCGGAACGGGCTCGAGAGCAGGCGGCTCGGGAGCGGGTTCCAGCTCCGCCTCGGGCGGCCCCGGCGGCAACGCCTGCGTGGTGGGCAGCACCAGCCGTACGGCGGCCGCGGGCCGCACCGGGGCGGGCATGCCCTCGACCAGCTCGTCGATCGCCTGAATCAGGCGCAGCTCGTGCTCGACGCAGCGAGGGCAGTTGCGCAGGTGGGCCTCGAGCCGCTTGGCCGGGAAGGGGGCGAGCTCGTCGTCGAGGCGATCGCTGATCAACAGCTCGGCCCGCTCGCACCAGCCGCTGCCGGCCAGCGCGTGCCGCGAGCGGCGCAGCTCCTTGCGCGCGCGGGCGAGCGCGGCGCCCATGCCGTCGGCGTCCAGGCCCAGCTCGCGCGCCGCCTGAGAGCGCTCCACGCGGGCCAGGTCCACCAGCGCCAGGGCCCTCACCGCCTGCTCGTCGAGGCCGGGTAGGCGGGCGGCCACGTAGCGGCGGGCGAGGTCCGGATCGGCGGGTTGCGAGGGCCGCGACGGCAGCGGGCGAAGGGGAGCGTGCTCCACCTGCCGAGCGTAGCCGCGCCGCCCGGTGGCGACCCGAGCTTCGGTGCTATTACTTATCTCCTATAACCCGCATGACTTTCCGCTCTTTACTCAAGCCCCTCCGGAGGTAGCACGTGGCCGACTACGCAAACGACGTCCTGGTCGACACCCAGTGGGTCGAGGATCACCTCGACGACGACTCGATCCGCATCGTCGAGGTCGACGAGAACCCGGCCCTCTACGAGGAGGCGCACATTCCCGGCGCCATCGGCTTCGACTGGAAGACCGACCTCCAGGACCAGGTCAAGCGCGACTTCCTCGGTCCCAAGGAGTTCGGCGAGCTCTTCGGCTCGCGGGGCATCTCCAACGACCACACGATCGTGCTCTACGGCGACCGCAACAACTGGTTCGCCGCCTACACCTACTGGTACCTCAAGTACTACGGGCACCACAACGTGAAGCTGGTCAACGGCCCGCGTGAGAAGTGGATCAGCGAGGGCCGTCCCACCAGCAGCGACGAGCCGAGCTTCGAGGCGCAGACCTTCAACGCCCAGGAGGGCGACGAGGCGATCCGCGCCAAGCGCGACGAGGTCCTGGGCCAGCTCGAGTCCGACACCCGCCTGGTCGACGTCCGCTCTCCGCAGGAGTACTCGGGCGAGCTGATCGCCATGGCCGGCTACGAGAACGAGGGCGCTCAGCGCTCCGGGCACATCCCGGGCGCCGCGTCGGTGCCGTGGGCCCAGGCCGTGCAGGAGGACGGGACGTTCAAGTCCGCCGACGAGCTGCGCGAGCTCTACGAGGGCAAGGGCGTCCTCGACGGCGACAAGGACGTGATCGCCTACTGCCGCATCGGCGAGCGCTCCGCCCACACGTGGTTCGTGCTGCACGAGCTGCTGGGCCACGGCGACGTCAAGAACTACGACGGCTCGTGGACCGAGTGGGGCAACCTCGTGGACGTTCCGATCGAGAAGGACGTCGCCTAGAGCAGCGGCTCCAGTCGCAGGAGCAGCGACTGGACCATGCGCGCCGTGGCGCCCCAGACGAAGTGCCCGTCCACCGTGTAGGTGGGGGTCTTGATGGGGACGCCGCGGCGCAGCAGGCGCTTGTTCTCGTAGCCGCGCACCAGGTCCGGCAGCGACAGCTCGATCACCTGCTCGACCTCCGCCTCCTGCGGGTTCCACTCGCGGCCCGCGGGGATCGTGCCCACGAAGGGAAAGACCCGGTAGCCGGTGACGAACGTGCCCACCGGCGGCAGCGCGCCGACCAGCTCGACGACGTCGGGCGGTAGGCCGATCTCCTCCTCGGCCTCCCGTAGCGCGGTGGCGCGCAGGTCCTCGTCGGGCTCGTCCTGGCGCCCGCCGGGGAAGGAGATCTCGCCGGCGTGCTTGCTCAGGTCGCCGCGCCGCTCGGTGAAGACCGCGTGCAGCTCGCCGTCGCGGGTGTAGAGGGGCACCAGCACGGCGGCGTCCTTGGTGCCGGGCGCGTCCATCTCGGCGGCTTCCTCGGGCGTCAGCAGCAGGGGGCGGAGGTCAGAGGGCCGGGGCACCCGCCGCATTCTCGCGAAGCTCCGCCGCGGTGATCAGGTGAAGTGCGAGCGGCGCCGGTGGGGAACGGCGGGCACGCGACGCGAGAGCGCGTCCTTCGACTCGCGCGAGAGGCTGCGGCACAGGTCCGCGGCCTCGGGGCTCACGCCGGTCCAGGGTGGGGCGGGACGGGCCAGCACGAATCCCTGGCCGCACGAGACGCCCAGCCCCACGAGGGCCCTGAGCTCGTCCAGCGTCTCGATGCCCTCGGCGCAGACCTCCGCCCCGGTCGAGGCCGCGAAGTCGACCAGCGAGCCGATGAGGGCCGTCTTGGCCTGATCGAGGTGCACGTTCGAGATCAGGGCGCGGTCGAGCTTTATGAAGTCGGCGTTCATGCGCATGATCTGCTGGAGGCCTGCGTAGCCGGCTCCGGCGTCGTCGACGGCTACGCGGGCGCCCCGTTCGCGCAGCGGGCGAAGGGTCTCCTGCAGCTCGTGCGGGTGAATGATCCGCTCCTGCTCGGTGATCTCGAAGATCATCCTGCCGAGCCGGTCGGGAAGCACCGCCTGCACCTCCGGCGAGCTGAGCGCGGAGGGGCTGACGTTGACCGACAGCGACAGGCCGGCGGGTCGGTCCGGGGCCTCGAGCGCGGCGCGGATGGCCTCGGCCTCCAGCTTGGCGCCCAAGCCGAAGCGATGGGCCTGCGCGAACCACCAGGTCGGGGGGCGCGGGCTCTGGCCGTCGTCGAAGCGGGCGAGCGCCTCGTAGGCGAGGATGTCGCCCGTCTCCAGCGAGACGATGGGCTGGAACACGGGCGTGATGGCGTCAGGGCTCTCCAGGAGCTCGGCGAACTGCGCACGCTGCTCGGAGGTGACCACGAGCACGTGCTCGGGGTCGTAGCGCCGGGCGAGGTTCCGGCCCGAGCGCTTGGCCCAGTAGAGGGCGCCGTCGGCGAGCTGGCCCAGCCCGTCCGCGCTCGAGGCGTCGTCGGGGAAGATCGCCACGCCGGCGGAGCACGTGATGTCGGAGTTGGCAGACTCGACCGAGCTGACCGCAGCCCGCCCGGCCTCACAGATCGCGAGCGCCTTGGTCGGGTTGGCGTTGGTCAGCAGGATCGCGAACTCGTCGCCGCCGAGGCGGGCCGTCAGGCCGGAGCCGTTGATCGCCGCCGCAAGGTTTCGGCCGGCATCGCTGAGCACCCGGTCACCGGCGGGGTGCCCCCAGGCGTCGTTGACGCGCTTGAAGCGGTCGATGTCCAGCAGGATCAGCGCCACCCGCGATCCGTCGCGCGAGGCGCGCTCGACCTCTGCGTGGAGTCCCTCCTGGAACTGGCGGTGGTTTGCCAGCCCCGTCAGCGGGTCGCGCAGCGCCAGGTCCTCGAGGCGCCCGTGGTTCTCCTCGAGCTCGGCCGCCATCCCGTCGAAGTCCTTGGCCAGCACGCCGAGCTCGTCCTGGCGGTCCCACCTGAGACGCGTCTCGAGGCGACCCTCGGCGATGCGCCGAGAGGCGAACCTCAGCCGGTCCAAGGGCCGGAAGATGCTCCGGCCCAGCAGCCAGGCGGTGAAGGCCGTGAAGGCGAGGAGCAGGACCAGCAGCACGCCGAAGATCCGCAGGTCGCGAGCGGTCACCGCCTGGTCGGAGGGCTCGAGGTCGTAGCTCAGCCACAGCGCCGCGGCCGGCTGCGCCTCGCCCCCGAGTGCCTGCGTCCGGGTGGCCGCGTGCGTGCCGCCGGCCTCGCGCTCCGCCACCACCGGCGCCCCGGACGTGAGCACACGGCCGGCGTCGACGAGGTCGGCGCGGGAGGGAGGCCGGGGGCCGCTGCCGGCCACGGGCACCGGGCCGTCGGCGCCCGGGCGCAGGACCAGGGCGCCGTTGAGGTTGGGGTCCTGGCGGCGCAGATTCGCCAGCTCGGCTTTCAGCTGGGAGGGAGAGCGCAGCTCCGCGGGGCTGAAACGGGAGGCGAAGCCCTTGGCGCCGGCGGCGAGCAGGCGGTCGGCGCCGTCCCGGTACGAGCCGGACAGCTCACGGCCGGAGAAGTGGCCGGCCGCGAAGGCGCACAGCGCTGCCGCGATCAGCAGGGCGACGCTGACCTTGAAGCGGAGCGTGCGAACGAACGCCGGCACGGGGGCGCCTCAGCGGCGCGGGATCTCCCGGACGCGCACCGCGTGGGGGTCGGCCTGCTCGGTGCCGCCGATCACGTTGCCCACCCGGGCCACGTACTCGAGCTGTCCGTCACGGCCGTCCTGCTTCACGTCGATGACGCCCAACCCCGGGCTGTTGCCGAAGGCGGCGTGACCACCGGACTGAGGATTGGGCCCGCGGGTCGCCACGAAGACCTTGCTCTTGTCCGGCGAGATGTCCATGAGATCGGGGGCGACATCGGTGGCCGACTGGGTCGCGAGCGGGAACTCGTTCACCAGCTCGTCGGTCTTCGTCTTCACCACCGACACCGTGTTCTGGATTCGGTCCCCGACCCAGAGGTACTTGCCGTGCTTGGTGAGCAGCACCCCGTGGGAGTCGACGTCGCCGCGGTCGTCATGGCTGTAGACCAGCTCGGGCGCGGGCGTGTTGGGGGGAGCCGGACTCTGGGTGTCGTACTCGTCGACTGCCAGCGAGTAGACGTCGTGCTCGCCGGGGTTACCGGCGGCGGTGCCGGCGCCGCTGTTCGCGTACATCTTGTTGCCCTTCTGGATGTAGCCGCAGCCGTTGGCGTGAAGCGCGTTCTTGTCGTACTCGGCGACGATCCGCATCGGGCTCGCCTCGTGGTCGACCACGAAGGCGCCACCGCCGCGGAGGCTCACGAAGGTCACCTCGCCGGCGTCGTCGGTGCGGGGGCAGATCGGCGCGTTGTCCGGTCGCAGCGCCGCGTCCTGGCGCTGGGCTCCGCTGGGAGTCGTGCCGTTGGCCAGGTCGATCGTCGCGCCGGGCTCGGGCGTGAAGGTGTCGGTGCCGTAGTCGGTCGAGATCCGGCTCAGCTTCTTGTCGTTCTGGTTGGCGACGATCAGGTGGCGCTGGTCGGGCGTCGGCCACACGGCGTGGGCCTGAGCGCCCGTGTCGATGCAGTCGGTCGGAAGGCGGGTCTCGGTGTCGAAGAAGACGACGTGCCCCGAGGCCACGAACGCCAGCGCGGCGTCGGTGCCGCCCTCGGATGAGCTCGCGCCGCCGTTGAACACGACCATGTGCGGGCGGGTCGGGACGGACCCGGTGCGCTCCTGGCACATCTCGCTGACCTCCGCCCCGAGGTCGATCCGCTCGGGGGAGGCGCCGGCGCCGTTCCGCTCCAGGTCGCGCTGCTTGTAGATGTAGAGGTAGCCGCCGTGCCCCGCCGCCACGCTGCCGCGGCTGTTGGACTGGTCCACGAGCCAGACCTCGTAGTCCGAGCGCTGACCCTGCGAGCCGGAGCCCGAGTGGCCGGAGGCGACCGCCACCGCGGTCACCGCGCCGGAGACGACGAGAATGGCGAGAGCCAGGACCGAGGCGGAACCTCACCTGGCCACCATCGGCGCGGACGGCAGAGGCCTTGAGCGCGCCCTATGGTGTCTGGACGGTGGATGCAGCGGTTGCGTGGCGGCGGATGGAGCTGAGCATGCGCGAGGAGTTCCGCGTGATGCCCGAGGAGGGCGGCGGCTTCCTCTTCGAGCGCGACGGCGTGCTGGCCGCGATCTTCCCGCCGGTCCCTGACCGCTCGCTGCCCAACTCGGTGCTCTACCGCGATGCCGACGGCCTGGGCCGCGTGCTCGACGAGCTCGCCGCCACCTACCAGCGACGCCGGCGTGCGCGCGTGGACGGTGTGGGTGCCCCGGCAGGACGAAGCCGCGCGCACGCTCCTGCGCGAGGCCGGGCACAAGCTCGACGCCGACCCGGCGGCGATGGTCGCCGACCTCGCGACCGTGGAGCCGCCGCGCGACGGCGACCCCGAGCCCGATCCCGAGCCCCGCCTGGAGGACCTCGGGCGGCTGAACGACCTCGCCTACGGCACCGGCGACCAGTTGGCTCGCGTGATCGGCGGCGGCGCCGGGGACCCGGGGCACCTGTACGTCGCCCGGGACGACGGCGAGGCCGTCGCGGCCCTGCTCACCGCCGACCACGAGGGCGACTGCAGCATCTGGTGGGTGGCCACCCACCCCGAGGCCCGCGGGCGCGGGCTGGCCTCGGGGCTGATGCGGCGCGCGCTGGCGGACGGGCGCGAGCGCGGCAACGACATCTCCACTCTGCAGGCCACCAAGATGGGCCGGCCGATCTACGAGGCGCTGGGCTACCGCGCCTTCGGCGTGTGCGAGATGTGGGAGCGCCGCGACCCGGGCAGCGCCTAGAGCAGCTCGACCCTCTCCTCGAACATGACCTCGCCCTCCAGCGTGCGGTGCACGGGGCACTTGGCCACGATGGTCATCAGCCGCTCGCGCTGCTCCTCGGGCAGCTCCTTCGGCAGCTTGACGATCATCTCGAAGCGCGTCGGCGAGCCGCGCTGGGAGGGCTCGTAGCCCACCTCGACCACCACGTCGCCGATGTCCCAGCCCTTGCGCTCGGCGTACATCTCCATCGTGATGGCGCTGCAGGAGGCCAGGCTCGCGGCCAGCAGCTCCTGGGGGTTCGGGCCCGTGTCCTCGCCGCCGGTCTCGTGCGGCTCGTCGGCCTTGAGACGGTGATCGCGGACCTGGAGGTCGTGCTCGAGCCTTCCGTGCCTCCGCCTGGCGGTCGCCCGCATCATCGGCCCTTCTCCCTTCCCCCGAACAGCTCCGGCTCGGGCTCGTCGGCGTAGCGCGCCATCGCGAAGAGGGCGTCGGAGGCGCGGTTGAGGAAGCGCAGCACGGCGTCGTCCGCCAGCTCGAGCGTCGACACGCGGCGCTCGGCGCGGCGCAAGGCGGTGCGCGCGACGTCCAGACGAGCCGACAGCTCGGTGCCGCCCGGGATCACGAACTTGGGCGGCAGGTCCACGCGCTCCATGTAGCGGTCGATCACCTCCTCGAGGCGGTCGACCATCGCGCCGGTGATGCGCGAGATGCCGTCCTCGAGGCGGTCGGCGGCGGCCGGGTCGGTGGCCAGCTCGGCCCCGGCCACGAACAGCTCCTCCTGCAGCCGGAGGATGTCGTCGTACAGCTCGGATCCGCGCTCCGCCGCCGCGCGGGCCACGCCCAGCGCCGAGGCCGCCTCGTCGACCGAGCCGTAGGCCTCGGGGCGGGGGTCGGCCTTGCCCACCCGGCCGCCGTACCAGAGGCCGGTGGTCCCGTCGTCGCCCTTGCGCGTGTAGATCTTCACTCTTCGAGGAGGTTGAAGACCAGGCCCGTCGGGACCTTGGGGAAGAAGAAGGTGGACTTGGGCGGCATGGACTCGCCCTCGGCGGCCACGTCCTGCACCTGCTGCACCGGCGTGGCGCGCATGAAGAACGCGGCGTCCACCTCGCCCGACTCGACCTTCTCCTTCGCCTCCTCGAGGCTCTTGGAGTAGCCCAGGCCCTTGAAGTGGGCGATGTCGTCCTCGCTCATGCCGAGCGCTCCCTTGAGCACCAGCGCCTCGAGCACCGCGGTGTCGAGGTCGCGGTAGGCCTGCGGCTTGTCGGGCAGCGCGGCGGCCACCGCGTCGGGGTCCTTCAGCGTGGCCCGGTAGGGCTGGCGGTGGAAGGAGTCCATGTAGCCGAAGGAGACCGGGCCGGTGATCGGCGGGGTCAGGTCGTCCACCTGCTCGACGTCGAAGTGGGTGGTGAGCACCTCGCGGATGGCCTGCTGCTTGGCGGTGTCGTCCTTGAGGCCGGTGAGCAGGCGGTGGGTGGGGAAGACCGCCAGGCCGGGATCGGCCAGCGAGCAGAGCAGCATCAGCACGTAGCGGTGCGGGCCCTCGCCGCCCACCTCCTCGGCGTACACGCGCGCGGTCTCGTAGCGGTGGTGGCCGTCGGCGATCAGCAGCTCCGAGTTGCCCAGCGCGTCGGTCAGGGCGGTGATGGCGGAGGGGTCGGCGATCCGCCACAGCGTGTTGTCGGTGCCCTCGTCGTCGCGGGCCTGGGCCCACGGCTCGCCGCTGGCCATGCTCTCGACGATCGCCTGGGCGGCGCCGTCGGGGTCGGTGAACAGGCTGAAGACGGGGGAGAGGTTGGCCCGCGTCGCGCGGGTCAGGCGCAGGCGGTCCTCCTTCGGCCCCGGGTGGGTGCGCTCGTGGGGCCGGATGCGGCCGGGCCCGTAGTCCTCCACCCGCACGCGGGCGAAGATGCCGCGGCGCACGCGCTGCTCGCCGTCGGGGGTGGTGAAGGACTGCTCCAGCGCCCAGATCGCCGGCTCGCGCTCCTGGACGAGCACGCCCTGCTGGCGCCAGTTCTCGAAGGTCTCCTCGGCGTGCTGGTAGGGGTCGCGCCCGTCGGCCTCGGGGAGGTCGATCTCCACCACGTTGAACGGGCTGCGGGCCGCCAGCTCCTTGCGGAAGGGCGGGTCGATCACGTCGTAGGGAGGAGCCAGGACGTCCTGGAGGGATCCCACGGCCGAGGGCTCGTAGCGGACGGTGTGAAGCGGTTCTATGCGGGCCACGGCGGGCCACCTTACTCTTGGAGCGATGGCCTCCGAGCGCGTGGTGCACGGGGCTTGCCCCCACGACTGCCCCGACACGTGCGCCATGCTCGTCCACGTCGACGCCTCGGGGCGCGCGGTGAAGGTGGAGGGGGACCCCGACCAGCCGGTCACCGCCGGCTTCCTCTGCGGCAAGGTCTCCGACTACCCGGCTCGGGTCTACTCCGAGGAGCGGCTGCTGCACCCGCTCGTGCGCACCGGCCCCAAGGGCTCGGGCTCCTTCCGGCAGGCCTCCTGGGACGAGGCGCTGGACCGCGTGGCGGAGGGCCTCCAGGGCGCGATCGACCGCCACGGCGGGGAGTCGATCCTCCCCTACAGCTACTACGGCACCATGGGCCTGGTCCAGGCCAACCTGATGAGCGCCCGCGTGATGAACGCGCTGGGGGCCACGAACCTGGAGCGCACGATCTGCGCCACCGCGGGCATGGCCGGGACGATCGCCACGCACGGCCTCTCGCCCGAGGTGGACCCGGAGCTGTGGCCGCGGGCGCGCTACCTGCTGGTGTGGGGCTGGAACCCGATGTCCACGGCGCCGCACCTGTGGCGCCTGCTGCTGGAGGCCAAGCGCGCCGGGGCGAAGCTCGTGGTGGTGGACCCCGCGCGCTCGAAGACGGCGCGGGTGGCGGACGAGCACCTGCGCCCCCTGCCCGGCGGCGACGGCGCGCTGGCGATGGGGATGATGCGCGCGGTGCTGGACGCCGGCCTGGCCGACGAGGCCTGGTGCCGCGAGCACGCCGACGGCTTCGACGACCTGGTCGAGCGCGTAGGCGAGCGGACAGTGGACGAATGGGCGCAGCTGTGCGGCGTGCCGGCCGAGGACGTGAGCCGCGTGGGGCGGGAGTTCGCCTCCACCCAGCCCGCGCTGCTGCGCCTGGGCGTGGGCGCGCAGCGCCACCGTGGGCGCCCCGGCCGCGTACTCGACGGCTGCGTGCCTGCCCGCGCTCACCGGCGCCTGGCGCCACGCGGGCGGCGGCTGCTCGTACATCCCGACGGCCACCGCCGACGCGGTGAACGCCGAGCCCGCCCGGCGCACCGACCTGCGGCCCGGCGAGGTGCGCACGATCAACATGTCGCAGCTCGGCGACGCGCTCACCGACCCCGGGCTCGACCCGCCGGTGGCGGCGCTCGTGGTGTGGTGCTCGAACCCCGCTCAGGTCGCCCCGCAGCAGCACCTCGTGCTGGAGGGCCTGCGCCGCGAGGACCTGTTCTGCGTGGTGCTCGAGCAGTTCATGACCGACACCGCGGCCCACGCCGACGTGGTGCTGCCGGCCACCACCCAGCTCGAGCACACCGACGCCGTCTTCTCCTGGGGCCACCACTACCTCACCTGGAACGAGGCGGCGATCGAGCCGCTGGGCGAGGCGCGCTCGAACTCCGACACCTTCCGCGCCGTCGCCGCGCGCATGGGCCTCGACGACCCCTGCTTCGCGGAGACCGACGAGGAGATCCTGCCGGAGCCTGCTGGACCCGGGGCCCGCGGGCATCTCCCTCGAGCAGCTGCGCTCGCGGGGCTTCGCCAAGGTCGACCTCGGCCAGGGCGAGACGCCGCACGCCGAGGGCCGCTTCTTCACCGAGAGCGGGAAGCTGTCGCTGGACGCCGCGCGCTGGGAGCCCTCGGCCGAGGTGGCCGACGCGGAGTTGGCCGAGCGCCTCCCGCTGGCGCTGATCACGCCCAAGACCCACCTGTTCCTCAACTCGACCTTCGCCAACGGGTCGTCGCGCCAGCACCGCGCCCAGCCCTCGCCCTACGTGGTGCTGCACCCCGACGACGCCGCCGCCCGCGGCCTGGGCGAGGGCGACACCGTGCGCGTGTTCAACGACCGCGGCTCGTTCAACTGCGACCTCAGGGTCTCCGACGACACGCGGACGGGCGTGGCGGTTGCGCCCATGGGCTGGTGGAGGCAGGATCAGCAGGGAGGGGTCGGCGCGCAGGCCACGACCTCCCAGCGCCTGACCGGCGCGGGGTCGGCGCCGACCTTCAACGACAACCGCGTGGAGGTGGAGAAGGCCTCATGAGCGACGGGTACGCAGCATCGAAGATCGACGAGCTCCCCGACCTGTGGGACGGCTTCGCCCGGCTGGTGCGCGCCGGGCTGGACATCACCGCGTTCGGCTGCCAGGTGATGGACCTGCCGCCGGACTACTCGACGAAGTCCCACGACGAGGCCGACTCGGGCCAGGAGGAGGCCTACTTCGCCCTGCGCGGCTCGGGCTCGGTGCTCATCGACGACGAGGACCGGCACCTCACCCTCGACCCCGACCACGTGGTCCGGGTCTCGCCGGGCACCGCGCGCACGCTGACCAGCGGCGGCGAGGGCATGCGTGTCCTCTGCATCGGCGGCACGCCGGGCAAGGCGTACCAGCCACCGGACTGGACCGAGACCTAGACTCAGCCGCCACGGGGCGTAGCGAAGCCTGGTATCGCGCTCGCTTTGGGGGCGAGAGATCGCTGGTTCGAATCCGGCCGCCCCGACTTGCCCGCCTCCGAGCTCGCTTCTCTCACCACCCTTCGCCTGGGCGGCCCCGCCGGGTCCCTCGTCGCGTGCTCCACGCAGGACGAGCTGATCGAGGCAGTTCGCTCCGACGAGCCGGTGCTGGTGCTCGCGGGGGGCAGCAACGTGGTGGTCGCCGACGAGGGCTTCCCGGGCCTGGTCGCGCGCGTGGAGACACGGGGGATCGAGCGCGACGGCGAGCGGCTGACCGTGGAGGCGGGGGAGCCGTGGGACGACCTGGTCGCGCTGACCGTGAGCGAGGGCCTCGCGGGCTTCGAGTGCCTGTCGGGGATCCCGGGCTCCACCGGCGCCACGCCGATCCAGAACGTCGGGGCCTACGGCCAGGAGGTGAGCGCCACGGTGCGCAGCGTGCGGGTGCTCGACCGCGCCGAGGGGCGGGTGGAGGAGCTACCGCCGGAGCGCTGCGGCTTCGGCTACCGCACGAGCATCTTCAAGTACAGCGACCGCCATCTCGTGCTGGCGGTGACGTTCGAGCTGGAGCAGAGCGGGCTCTCGGAGCCGATCCGCTACCCCGAGCTGGCGCGGGCGCTGGACGTCGAGGTGGGCGAGCGCGCGCCGCTGGCCGAGGTGCGCGAGGCCGTGCTCGGGCTGCGGCGGGGCAAGGGGATGGTCGTGGACCCCGCCGACCCCGACTCGGTGAGCGCCGGCTCGTTCTTCACCAACCCCTTCGTGACCGAGGACCAGCTGGCCGAGGTGGCGCGGCGGGCCGACGCGCCCCCGCCCGCGTTCCCCGCCGACGACGGCCGGGTGAAGACCTCGGCCGCCTGGCTCATCGAGCGGGCGGGATTCACCAAGGGCTACGGCGACGGGCCGGTGGGGCTGTCGACCAAGCACACGCTGGCGCTGGTCAACCGCGGCGGGGGCACCACCGCCCAGCTGGTGGCGCTCGCCCGGGAGATCGCCGACGAGGTGCGGCGGCGCTTCGGCGTCGAGCTGAGGCCCGAGCCGGTGTTCGTGGGCCACTCCTGGTGAGCGGCTAGGGGCGGCGGGGCACGCCGATCGCCGTCCGCAGCATCGCGTCCAGCGCCGAGGTGGGGGTGATCGAGCTCAGGAAGCTCTGCGCCCGGGGCCCGGCGCCCACCACGTAGCGCGCCTTGGGGCGCCGCGCGGTGAGGCCCTGCTCGACCGTGGCGGCCACGCTCTCCACCGGCGCCGCCATCCGCTGCGACATCGGGATCGACTTGCGAAAGCCCTCGATGTGCTTGCGGTACAGCTCGCGCTGAACGGGCGACAGCAGCGCCACGGACTCGTCGAGCGACTCGGTTGGCGCCCTGCCAGATGTCGGTGTCCACCTGCGCCGGCTCCACCAGTACCACCCGAACGCCCCACGGGCGCACCTCCATGCGCAGCGAGTCGGCCAGCCCCTCGAGCGCGAACTTCGAGGCGTTGTAGGCGCCGGTCATGGGCGTGGCCACGCGCCCGCTGAGCGAGGAGATGAAGACGATGCGCCCGCGGGCCGCGCGCACCTGGGACATCACCGCCTGGGTCACGGCCACCTGGCCGACGACATTGACCTCGAGCTGACGCCGCAGCTCGTCCAGGGGCACGCCCTCCACGGGGCCGCCCACCACCACACCGGCGTTGTTGACGACCCCCTCGACGCGCGGCGGCAGCCTCTCGGGCAGGGCGGCCACCTGGTCGGAGTCGGTCACGTCGAGCTCGACGGGAACGATCCGGTCGCCGCCCTCCTCGGCCAGCGCCTCGCCGTCCTGGGCCCGGCGCACCCCGGCCACCACGTCCCAGCCGGAAGCGGCCAGGCGCAGGGCGCTGGCACGGCCGATGCCTCGGGCGGCGCCGGTCACGAGCACGGTCGGCACGCGGGCAACCTACCTTGTGCCGGCATGGATCTCGCGTATCTCCGCGATCGCGTCCCGCTCGAGCTCGCCCGCGCCCTGCTGGCGCTGCCCGACCCGGCGCTGAGCCGGCTGTTCGGCGCGCCGCCGCAGCACGCCACCGGGCTCGATCCCCAGGCGTGGGCGCTCGCGCGGCTGAGTGACCTGGCCGCGCCGTCGCAGACCCCGTCCGATCAGGAGACGAGGCGGCTCAACGAGATCCGCTGCGCGGTGATGGGCAAGCCGCCGCCCACGCCGGTGGCGGCCACGGAACTCGAGGCCGGCGGGGTGCCATCCCGCCTCTATGTCCCGCGGGAGGCCACCTCGACCCGAGTCGCTGCTCGTCTTCTTCCACGGAGGCGGCTGGGTCCAGGGCTCGGTCGACAGCCACGACTCCGGCTGTCGCTGGGTGGCCGACCGAGCGGGGGTCCGGGTCCTGTCGGTCGGCTACCGCCGCGCGCCCGAGCACGTCTTCCCGGCCGCCTTCGACGACGCGCTCGCCGCCTACCTCGCGGCGGCCGAGTCCCCGGGCGACTTCGGCGCGGACCGGGTGGCCGTCGGCGGCGACAGCGCGGGCGGCAACCTGGCCGCCGCCGCTGTGCCTCCACGCGCGCGACGCAGGGCTGTCCGCAGCCCGCTTTCCAGTGGCTGCTGTACCCGGTCACCGACGCCCCGGACCGCCATGTGACCTACGACAGCTACGCCACGGGCTTCTACCTGGGCTCGGAGCGCATGCGCCACCTGTTCGAGCGCTACGCCCCGGACCCCGCGCTCCGCGACGACCCGCGCGTCGCGCCGCTGTCGGCACCGGACCTCGGCGGGCTGCCGCCCGGCTTCGTCGCGACCTGCCTGGCCGATCCGCTGCGCGACGAGGGCGAGGTCTGGGCCAGGCGCCTGCGGGCCACCGGCTCGGAGATCGAGCTGGCGCGGGAGCCGCTTCTGCACGGCTACCTGAACACCACGGCCCTGCGCAGCGGCCGGGCCGGCGCGACGCGGGCCGCGGACGCCCTGCGGCGCGGTTTGGCGAGGGCGCAGGCCCGGTAATACGGGAGCCAGTCGAGCAAGCGAGGAGAGGAGCTCCAATGGCTGAGCACATCGACGAGATGCGCAAGCGCTACGACGCCTTCAACGAGGGCGACATCGAGACGGCCACCGAGCTCTGGGCGGACGACTTCGTCTGGCAGGGCTCCAACTCGACCGACCTCCCGGGTGGCGGCGAGCACCGCGGCAAGGAGGAGGCGCTCCGCGTCCTCGGCGAGGCGGTCGGCGCATGGGACGAGTTCAATCTCAGCGCCGACGAGTTCCTCGAGAACGGGGACACGGTGGTGGTGCTCGGGCACACCGACGTGAAGAAGGGCGGCAAGTCGGCCGAGGTGCCGGTGGTCCACATCTGGCGCTGGGAGGGCGACCAGATCAAGCGGCTGCAGGTGCTCACCGACACCCACCAGACGGCGGGCCTGCTCGGCATCGACTAGCTCAGCGGTGCACGGCGGCCAGTAGCGAGGCGTAGGAGCGCACCAGGAGGGGGCGCTCCTCGCCGAGCATCGGGCTGTCGGCCTGGCACCCGCCCTCGACCCAGCGGTCGGAGACGTCCATCGCCTCCGCGAAGAGTCAGGCGCCGAACAGTCGCCCACGCGCGGGCCTCCAGGCGCCCGCCGCGCCGGTCACCCGGCCGCCGCCTCCAGGGCGGACTCACGGTCGACGAACACCTGACGCCGCTGGAGCCTGGTCTCGGCGTCGAACCAGTAGGTGGTGTAGAGCGACATCTCCGCCTCGGCCCCGCTGCGCCGCCCGCGGCCGCGGAGCCGCTCCTCGACGACGATCAGGCCCTCATCTGTTCTCAGGACCTCGCCGAGGGTCACCTCGAAGGTCTCCCACATGCCGCGCACGTCGTCGAGCCACTGCCGCAGCCCGTCGTGTCCCTCGTAGCGGCCGGCCAGGCCGGCGAAGGCGACGGAGGAGCCCCACACCACATCGGGTGCTGCGAGCTCGACCAGCGTCGACAGGTCGCTGTCGTTGAAGGCTTGGTGACCTCGCCGGATCTGAGCGAGCGCCGCGTGCGACACGGTCCCGATTATGCCCCCGGGAGGACTCGAACCTCCGACCCGCTGCTTAGAAGGCAGCCGCTCTATCCACCTGAGCTACGGGGGCGTGCAGACCGAGCGTATGGTGCCTCACGGTCATGGACCTGTCAGCGATAGCGGCGTTCGCCGGCGTGGCCATGCTCATGACGATCACGCCGGGCGCGGACATGGCGCTGGTCACGCGTGCCGCCCTGGCCGGCGGCCGGCGCGAGGCGTTCGCGGCGACGCTGGGAATCGTCAGCGGGCTGATGGTGTGGGCGGCGGCCTCGGCGCTCGGCGTGGCGGCGCTGCTCGAGGCCTCGGCCACCGCGTTCACCGTGCTCAAGGTGGCCGGTGCGGCGTACCTGATCGGCCTGGGCCTGTACACGCTCCTCACCGCGGGACGGACGGCCGGCGCGGAGGCGCGGGAGCCCGGCCGGGTGGGCTTCACCGTCGGGCTGGTCAACAACCTGCTCAACCCCAAGATCGCGGTCTTCTACACCACGCTCCTGCCGCAGTTCATCGGCCCGGGGGACCCGGTGCTGGCGATGTCGCTGACCATGGCGGCGGTGCACGGCCTGCTGGGCGTGCTGTGGCTGAGCGGCTATGCCTGGGCGGTCACCGCCATGGGCGATGTCCTGCGCCGCCCACGGGTGCGGACGGCGCTCGACCGCGTGACCGGTCTGGTCCTGATGGGCCTGGGGGTGGCCCTCCTCGCGGAGCGCCGTTAGCTCCGCGTCCGACTAACCTCCCGCGTTCATGCCCACCTCACTGGTAACCGGCGGCGCCGGCTTTCTCGGCTCTCATCTCTGCGATCACCTGCTCGCCAAGGGCCACCGCGTGATCTGCATCGACAACCTCGAGACCGGCTCGCTGGACAACATCGCTCACGTCCGCGACGGCGACTTCCGCTTCGAGCTCTACGACATCACGAACCACTACGAGCTCGACGAGCCGATCGACTTCGTCTACCACATGGCCTCGCCGGCAAGTCCCATCGACTACGCGCGGCTGCCGCTCCACACCCTCAAGGTGGGCGCCTACGGCACGCACAACACCCTGGGGCTGGCCAAGAAGCACCGCGCGCGCTTCCTGCTCGCGTCGACGTCGGAGGTCTACGGCGACCCGCTCGTGCACCCCCAGCCCGAGACCTACTGGGGCAACGTGAACCCGATCGGCCCGCGCGGCGTCTACGACGAGGCCAAGCGCTACGCCGAGGCGCTGACCATGGCCTACAACCGCCAGCAGGGCGTGGACACCTGCATCGTGCGGATCTTCAACACCTACGGGCCGCGCATGCGCGTAAACGACGGGCGCGCCATCCCGGCCTTCATGAGCCAAGCGCTGGCCGACAGGCCGGTGACCGTCTTCGGCGACGGGTCGCAGACGCGCTCGTTCTGCTTCGTCGACGATCTCATCCGCGGCCTGGTGGCCCTGCAGGAGTCTGGAGTCCACGAGCCCATCAACATCGGCAATCCCTCGGAGATGACGCTGCTCGAGATGGCCGAGGCGATCGTCGAGCTGACCGAGGCGCGCTCGGAGATCGTCTTCGAGGCCCTGCCCGTCGACGATCCCAAGGTGCGCCAGCCCGACATCTCCCGGGCGCGCGACCTCCTGGGCTGGGAGCCGGAGGTCGAGCTGCGCGAGGGACTGCGCAAGACGATCGAGCACTACACCCGGCTGCTCGGGGAGCCCGCGCGGCAGTGAGCGCCGAGGCCAAGAACCTCGAGGCGATCGTCAAGGCGATCGAGCAGCACGACCGCAACTGCGAGTACCCGGCGCTTGCCGTGGCGATGAACCCCTTCGAGGTCGAGCGCCTGGGCTGGGACACCATCAAGGGCCTGCCGATCCGCTCGGACCCGAACCTGGGGACCGGGTCGTTCCGGGTCATCTGCAGCGGCGACGAGGACAACTCGGGCGTGGAGGAGGAAGAGGTCGTCGAGGCCGTCTCCGAGCAGGAGTCGCCCGACCTTGTACCGGTCGAGCGCTAGCTAGCCTGAGCTCGCGCTCCAGGCGCGCTACCGACTTCTCCAGCTGCTCCACGGTGGCGTCGGCCACCGACCGCAGGCCCACGGTCCGGTTGATCCAGCCGTTGACCTCGCGGTGGCTCTGGCGCCGCTTGCGCGCCACCTCGCGCACCAGGTCCGAGCGGCGCTCACGCAGCTTGCGCCGGCGGACGTGGGTGGGCTCCGGCGGCGGGGCTTCAACGACCTCGGCTACGGGCGCTGCGCGGGTCGCGAAGTCCGGGCTTGTGTCGTCGGCGAACAGATGGAGGGCGTCGCCCTCGCTGGTCGTGGAGCGGATCACGTCGTCCAGCCGCGCGCTCGAGGACAGCGCCACGAAGCCGCCGGAGTCCTCGCCGCGCTCCGAGCGCTGCTCGCGCTCCTCGAGCGCCGGGTTGAGCTCGAGCGCGTGCCTGCGCTCCTCCTCCACCCGGGCGGCCAGCGCCTTCAGCTCGGGGTCGGCGGGCAGGAACAGGTAGCTCATCTGCCGTCGCGGAGTGGGCGTGCGCCGCACGAAGCGGCCCACCACCTGACGGAAGAACAGCTCGGTCCGCGCGGCGGTGGCGTACACGCCGACCCGTAGGCGCGGGACGTCGACGCCCTCGCTGACCATCAGCACCGAGACCAGCCAGCGCTCGTCGCCCGCGGCGAAGCGGTCGATGGCCTCCGATGCGCCCGGGTCGTCCGAGGTGACCACCGGGGGGCGGGTGCCGGTGATCGCGGTGAGCCGTGCGGCCAGCGCGCCGGCGTGCTCCTTGTCGGCCGCGACCACCAGGCCGCCCGCGTCGGGCTGGCCCTGGGCCCGCACCTCGCTCAGGCGCTCGTCGGCGTCGCGGAGGACCTCGCCGATCCAGTCGCCCGCCGGGTCCAGGGCGGTGCGCAGGCGCCGGGCGGACTCCGCGCGCGGCAGGGCGGTGTCGAAGCCAAAGCGCCGGCGGCGCCCGTCGGAGACCCACTCCATCTCGCCGTCGTAGGCCAGGAAGGTGATCGGGCGGCAGACCTCGTCGACGAGGGCGTCGGTGTAGGAGTAGGCGTAGTCGCACGCGCTGAGGCCCTGCTCGTCGTAGGTGACCCACGGGATCGCCGTATTGTCCGAGCGGAAGGGCGTGCCCGACAGCAGCAGCCGGAAGCGGGCGGGGGCGAAGGCGCGCTCGGCGGCCAGGCCCCAGGCGGCCAACTCGCCCATGTGGTGTGGCTCGTCGGCGATCAGCAGGGTGCTGCGGGACTTGGCGGTGCGCCCGTGCAGCGCGGGGTCCGCGGCGATGGAGCCGTAGGTGACCGCGACGCCGTCGGAGTCGGCCGGCTCGGGGCCCTCCGAGTTCGGGCGCGCGGGCTCGAGGTCGATGCCCAGGGCCGCCGCCGCAGCGGCCCACTGGCGGCTGATGTGCACGGTGGGGGCCACCACGCAGACCCGCCGGACCGCACCTCGCGAGAGGAGGTCGTGGGCGACGCGCAGGCCGAAGGTGGTCTTGCCCGCGGCCGGGGTGGCCGAGGCCAGGAAGGCCCCCGCCGGGCGCTCGCGCACCTTCGCCAGGGCGGCCTGCTGCCAGGCCCTCAGGGGGCGAGAGGCGGGCCAGGGCGGCCGGCTGAGCGAGGTTGCGGCTTCCATTCGAGGCGGGCCAGGGTACGGCGGGCCCTGGTCGGAATCACATAAGCCGGAAGTAGGAATGCCGGGCCACGACGCCGCTCGCGGGCACAATCAGGATGTGCGGATCCTGGTGGTGGACGACGATCGCTCGCTGCGCGACGCCCTGCGCCGCGCGCTGACCCTCGCCGGCTACGACGTCGAGCTGGCCGAGAGCGGGCAGGAGGGGCTGACGAGGATCGCCGCCGACGAGCCCGACGCCGTGGTGCTCGACGTCGGCATGCCCGGCATCGACGGCCTCGACGTCTGCCGCCGGCTGCGGGCGGCGGGGAACCGCGTGCCGGTCCTGATGCTCACCGCCCGCGAGTCGGTCGAGGACCGCATCGACGGCCTCGACGCCGGGGCCGACGACTACCTGGCCAAGCCCTTCGACGTCGGCGAGCTCAAGGCCCGCCTGCGCGCCCTGCTGCGTCGCGCCGGCGACGACGCGGGGGCCGGGGAGCTGAGCTTCGAGGAGCTCAAGCTGGACAGCAACCGCCACGGGGTTGACGTGGACGGCAGGTTCGCCGAGCTCACCCGCACCGAGTACCAGCTGCTCGAGCTGCTGATGCGGAACCCGCGGCGCGTGCTGCCGCACGGCGTGATGTACGACCGCGTCTGGGGCTACGACTTCGGCCCGGGCTCGAACGCGCTGCGCGTGTACATCGGCTACCTGCGCCGCAAGCTCTCCGACGCCGGCGCCCGGCCGCTGCTGCACACCGTGCGCGGGGTGGGCTACGTGCTGCGCGAGCCGTGAGCCTGCGCATGCGCATAGCGGCCATCGCCGGCGTGGCGGTGGCGCTGACGGTGATAGCCGTGGCCGCCGGCGTCTACGCGGCGGTCCGCTCCAACCTGCGCGGGGAGGTGGAGGACGCGCTGGAGGTGCGCGCCGAGGCGGCCGCCCGCCCGCCGTTCCGCCGCATGCTCAGGGCTCCGCGACCCGCCGGCCCGCCTCCGGGCCGCGATCGCTTCATCGGCCCGCCTCCGGGCCTGGGCGGGCCCGGTCCCGGTCCGCCGCCCCGGCTCCAGCCGGGCCGCTTCGGCGGCGCCGAGGGCGTCGCCCAGGTGATCTCGCCCGCCGGCCGCGTGCGCGACCGCGACGGCGGGCGCCGCGGGCTGCCGGTCGACTCCCGCGCGCGGGAGATCGCGGCGACCGGGCAGGGCAGCGAGACCTACGAGACCGAGGTGGACGGGACGAACCTGCTCGTGCTCACCGAGGGGCTGGGGAGACGCGGGGCGGTGCAGGTGGCCCGGCCGCTCACCGAGGTCGACGACTCGCTCAATCGCGTCCTGCTGGCGGTGGTGGTGATCGGCGCGCTCGGCGTGGCCCTGGCGGTGCTGCTCGGCGCGCTGGTGGCCCGCGCGGCGCTGGCGCCGATCGCGCGCTTCACCCGCCGCACCGAGGCGATAGCCGCGCGGCCCGACCTCTCCGAGCGCATCGACGTGGAGGGCGACGACGAGCTGGCCCGCCTGGCCCGGAGCTTCAACGCGACGCTCGACGCGCTGGAGGGCGCCGTCGAGTCCCAGCAGCGGATGGTGGCCGACGCCAGCCACGAGCTGCGCACGCCGATCGCCAGCCTGCGCGCGAACTTCGAGACCCTGCGCGAGAGCGAGCGACTGCCTCCCGCCGACCGCGAGGCGCTGCGCACCGACATCATCGAGGAGCTGGACGAGCTCACCGCGCTCGTGAGCGACGTGGTCGAGCTGGCCCGCGGCGCCCGCCCGGAGGAGTCGCTCGACGACGTGCGGCTGGACTCGCTGGTCGCCGACCTGATCGAGCGCGCGCAGCGTCGCGGGGACGGGGCCCCGGTGTTCCAGTCCGAGCTGGAGCCGACGCTGGTGCGCGGCGCGCCCGACCGCATCGCGCGGGCCGTCTCCAACCTGCTCGACAACGCTCGCAAGTGGAGCCCGCCGGGCGGCACCGTCGAGGTGGCTTTGGCCGACGGCACCCTGAGCGTGCGCGATCACGGCCCCGGCTTCGCCGAGGCCGACCTGCCGCGCGTGTTCGAGCGCTTCTACCGCGCCGACGAGGCGCGCGGGATGCAGGGCTCGGGCCTCGGGCTGGCCATCGTCAAGCAGGCCGCCGAGACCCACGGCGGCCGGGTGGAGGCCACCAACGCGCCGGGAGGCGGCGCTCTGGTGCGTGTCAGCTTCGGGCCCGTGCTGGATCAGACCGGTGTCCAGGGAGTGCCGGGATGAGTCGCGCGACGCACGCGGGCGTCCGACGAGACGGGCATGTCCCGTCGCCTGCTGCCCCTTCTCGTGGTGGCCTTGCTCCTCCTGGGGGCCGAGCCCGCGGCGGCGGCGTGCTCCGGCTGACCGCCAGCTCGAGGACGCGGCCACCCGGTTCAGCCGGCGCATGGTCGCCGAGCGCTTCTTCTCGCACGTAGCGCCGGACGGCAGCACCATGGGAGCCCGCGTGCGCGCAAGCGGCTATCTCGACGGGCTGTCCTCGTGGGCGATCGGCGAGAACATCGCCTACGGCAGCGGGAGCTACGCGAACGCGGCCAAGATCGTCCAGATGTGGATGGAGTCGCCCGGCCACCGCGCGAACATCCTCTCCGGCCGCTTCCGGGCGATCGGCGTCGGCATCGTGACCGGCACGCCGCGCGGGTCGGAGGGCGCCACCTACACGACCAACTTCGGCAGCACGGTCCGCTCGGGCGCGCCGGCCGGCGCCGCCGCCCAGTCTCCGCCGCCCCCCGCGACGTCGCACCACCGGAAGGTCAAGAAGAAGAAGCGCAAGGCTGCGCGCCTGACGCGGCGTTCCTGCCGCCGTGTCCTGCGCAGCCGCCGGGCCAAGCGGGCCCAGAAGAGGCGCTGCGCGCGCTACCTACGCCGGCAGCGCGCGCGCCGCCGTCGGGGTTAGGTCCGCTCGAAGTTCTCCCCGTACATCGTCAGGCCGTAGATCAGGATCAGGTCGACGACCATGATGATCACCGACCAGATCGGGAACGCCGGCAGGAAGAAGAACTGCGCGACGAGGTTGAGCATCAGCAGCGCGATCGCCAGCAGCTGACCGCGGCCCTGGAAGAGCCGGCCGCCCGCGACGAGCTGCAGGGTGCCGAGCACCAGCAGGATCACGCCCCACAGCGCCAGGTCGCCGAAGAACAGCTCGTCCGCGGCGAAGTTGTCGTCCTCGGCCAGGGCGACGATCCCGTCGATGATGTTGAAGACGCCCAGCACCAGGAACAAAGTCCCGGCGAAAGCGATGTAGCCGGCGCCCTTCTTGGCGGTGCCGGCACCAGGGGTGGTGGCTTCCAAGTTTCCTCCTTGTGGGGGTGATGCACCTTGGACCGGTGCAGGCCTCATAGTCGCCCCGTTGCAGGTGGTTCGCAACTTCTGCAACGAAATGGGCGGACTCGTCGCACGGCCCCACTCGCTGAAGGCGGAGAGGGGGTCCCCTCGAGAAACTCGTCAGCCCGCTGACGGCTTTTTCAATTCGCGTGCGCCCTTCGCCGGCCCGGAACCGTCAGCGTGGGCGAGGACCACCGACTCCTCGATCTGGCGCTCCGGGATCTCCCAGTAGGAGCGCAGCAGCTCGTCCTTGCGCGCCGGCGACACGCGCACGAAGCCGTGCGCCTCGTAGAAGCGGATGGCCCACGAGGCCGCGGTCCAGGTGCCCACCAGAACCGGGCGCTCGGCGGTGTCCATCAGGTGCTCGAGCAGCGCGCCTCCGATGCCCCGGCCCTGCGCTGCCGGTGAGACGTAGGCGTGGCGGATCAGGTCGACGTCGCGGACCTGCTGGATGCCCATGACGCCGAGCAGCTCGCGTCCTTCCTCGCAGCCCCAGAAGACCACGCCGGCGGCGATCTCCTCCTCCAGCTCGGCGGCGGGCATGTACGGCTCACGCCAGCGGTCGGCCGGAATCACGCCCCGGTAGGCCTCCGCGGCGTGGTTGACGATCGCGAGGATCGCCGCGCGCTCGGCGGGTGTAGGGTCGAAGACGCGGCAGGCCCGGGGCGTGGTCATCGAGGGCCGAATGTACGACCAGCTCGAGCAGGCAGACGTCTGGCTCAACTCCGAGCCGCTCACCGCGGAGGGGCTGAGCGGTCACGTCGTAGCGGTCGACTTCTGGACGTACTCGTGCGTCAACTGGCTGCGGACCCTGCCGTACGTCAGGGCGTGGGCCGAGAAGTACGCCGACCGCGGCCTCGTGATGGTGGGCGCGCACTCTCCGGAGTTCGGCTTCGAGCAGCAT
Organism: uncultured Thermoleophilaceae bacterium; assembly: GCA_963810745.1. Classification (GTDB taxonomy): domain Bacteria; phylum Actinomycetota; class Thermoleophilia; order Solirubrobacterales; family Thermoleophilaceae; genus JACCZR01. The sequence continues at coordinate 8,298 of CAWEOW010000006.1, read as the reverse complement.
CTCGACAACGTGCGCCGCGCGGTCGCCGACCTCGGCGTCGCCTACCCGGTGGTGATCGACAACGACTTCGCCATCTGGCAGTCGTTCGGCAACCGCTACTGGCCGGCGCTCTACCTACTCGACGGCGACGGCATCGTCCGCTTTCACCACTTCGGCGAGGAGGCCTACGACGAGATCGAGCGGGCCATCCAGGCGCTCCTCGGAGCCGAGGACGGGCTCGTCGAGGCCGAGGCCGGCGGCCACTCCGCCGCCGCGAACTGGCCCAGCCTGAGGTCGCCCGAGACCTACGTGGGCTCCCTGCGCGGCGACAACCGCAGCGACCTCCGCGCCGACGAGCTGTCCCTCAACCAGTGGGCGCTCGGCGGCGAATGGACGGTCGATGAGGAGTCGGCAGTGCTCGACGGGGCCACCGGGTCCACCGCGTTCTGCTTCGAGGGCCGCGATCTGAACCTGGTGATGACCTCGGAGGACGCCGGGGGGCCCGTGCCGTTCACGGTGCGCCTCGACGGCCGGCCACCGGGAGAGGACCGGGGGGTCGACGTGGACGACGCCGGCGAGGGCGTGGTCTCCGAGCCCCGCATGTACCAGCTCGTTCGCCAGAGCGGGCCCGTACGCCGGCGGACCTTCGAGATCGAGTTCCGCGATTCTGGCGTGCGTGCCTACGTCTTCACGTTCGGCTGACGCCTTCGCCCTGGCCGAGGAGCAGGTCGCGGCCGTCCGCGACGACCCGGAGGCGCGACTGGCGCTGATGGCCCAGGTCTTCCACGGGCCCACCGGCCGCGCGCCCCGCCACCTGCCCTTCCGGCGGGCGGCGCTGTCGTTCATGCGCTGGCAGAAGGGGCGCGGCCTGCTGGAGCCGCTCGACGCGTCGCCGCCCGGGAGCGTGTGGTGGCGGGCGGTCAACGAGCGACTGCTTCGCGACGGCTGCGAGACCGTCGCGCTCCTCGGCGGGTCGGCCGGCGAGCCGTCGTCGCAGGCCGTGCGCTTCTGGCTCGAGTTCGGCGCCGATCCGACGGGCCGCAACTGGTACCGGGCGCACAACGCCAGCGTCGTGGCCGGCTACCTGGAACACCGGGACCTCGCCGAGGCCGAGAGCACGCCCGAGCGCTTCTTCATGAACGTCGCGCTGGCGCGCGTCCTCTACGCGCACTCGCTGGCCGCGGCCCCGCGCCTTGCGCTCGGCCGCTTCGCCCCGCTCGGCCGCCTCCTGGGCGACCCCCGGCTCGGGATGGCCGGCGCGTTCCTCTCCTTGAGCCGCGTGCTGCCGAACCGCTACCCGCTCGACCTCGACGTCGAGCGCTACATCGCCGAGGAGCAGCGGGTGGGGCGGGTGCTCGACTACGCGGTGATCGCCCCGAAGCTGCCGCGCCTGTACGAGTGGTCCGCCGAGGTGCTCGCCGAGCCACGCGTCCTGGAATTCGTGCGCGACGGCAACCCCGTCTACGCCTGGCCCTTCGAGCAGCGCCACGTCTGGCACCCGCCGAGGATGCCGGTCGGGGGCCGGGTGCTCGAGCGCCTCACCACGCCCCGCGGTTAGGCTCGCGCCATTCCGGCCAAGGGCATCCACCACGTCGACCTGGCCGTGGGTGAGGTAGAGCGATCGCTGGCGTTCTACCTCGACCTCCTCGGACCGCTTGGATGGATCGAGGAGGTGCGCTATCCCTCGACCTCGTCGTAGGTGTCGACCTCGAAGGCCAGGTGCTCGATGCCGACGCCGTAGTACCGGTGGCCCGGGCCGTCGGCGGGGCGCAGCCCGAGCATGCTGCCCGTGGCCGGGTCCTTGATCCGGATCGAGGTGTTCAGCTGGCCGCGGTCGGAGCCCTAGCCTCCTAGCGCTCGGCCTTCGGCCGGCGCGAGCGGGGGCTGTCGAAAGCGCACTCGCGGTGGAAGAGGTCGCCGTAGAGGGAGACGCCTTCGTCGCGGCGGCCGACCGGCTTCGAGCAGGCGGCGCAGGTGCCGCCGCCCGGATACGCGACGTTCGGGATGGAGCTGGAGCCGAGGCGGGTCAGGCGCAAACAAGTCCTTTCCAGGGATGGTCTGGAAGGTCCTGATCACCGCTGCGACGGCGCCCGTCCCTTGCCTATCTGAAGCCTCACCGCCGCGTGGATCCCCCCGCGCGATGCCGCCGAGGGGTGGCCTACCCCCGCAGGTGCAGGCGAAACGTGGGAGCGACTAGGGGCCGGCCGCCGGCCCCCGCGCTCGCGTCACTTCCGCGGGGGCGCTCTCCATCGGGGGGGCCTTCTCACGCGGGTGGCTTCCGAACCAGCGCGCGTAGCGGTCGGCGAGGGGGGCCGCGGTGGCGCCGTGGGCGAAGACCGAGAGGCCCACGGTCACGTAGATGGCCAGCGTGATCAGGTTCTCGTTCGGGAGCTCCGACTCCTCGATCACGATCACCGCGAAAACGATCGACGCCAGGCCGCGGGGCCCGAACCAGCCGAGGAAGCCGAGCGTCGGCGTCCGTGCTCGCGACCGGAACATCGCGATCACCACCGGGAGCATGCGAACGACGGTGAGGCTGAGCACCGCGTAGAGAACCAGCTCCCAGCTCACGTCGCCGAGCGCGGGCCCCAGCAGGATTGCCCCGAAGAGGATGAACGTCACTCCGTTGAGCACGTTCCCGGCCTCCTCGCTGAGCTGGTTGATGTCCTCGGGATCGCGCTTGAGCGCGCCGCGGAAGACCATCCCCCCGACGAACGCCGCGATGAAGCCGGACCCGCCCAGGGCGACGGCAATTCCGTACGCGAGCCCGGCGCCGGCGGCCGGGATCACCTGGCGCCACGGGCCCTCGATGAGGCCCCTGCCTCCAGCCTGGCGGATGATCCACGCGATCAGGAGGCCGGCCGCCACTCCGCCCACCACACCGAAGCCGATCTCCTCGGCCAGCAGGGCGCCGGCACCGTGTCCCTCCGAGATCTCCGACGACACATCGGCCGCCGCAACGGCCGCGAACAGGAGCGGGACGCAGATGCCGTCGTTGAGCCCGCTCTCGACGTTGAGGCCCTGCCGGACGCGCTCGGGCACGCGCGGCTCGGTGACCACCGCCTGTCCGAGCGCAGCGTCGGTCGGCGCCAGCACCACGCCGAGGATCACCGCCTCCTCGATGGACAACCGGCCGAAGACCGCGGCCGCGGCGACGGCGCCGAGGATGATCGTCAGCGGAAGGCCCACCCCCAGCAGGCGCACCGGCAAGCCCGCCTCGCGCCGAAGCCGCCCCAGATCGATGCGCGAGGCGTCGCAGAAGAGGACCAGGGCCAGCGTCGCCTCCGCCAGCGTGCGGACGGTCGAGCCCTTGCTGGACAGGTCGATCTCCCCTAGGACCTCCGGGCCGAGCAGAAGCCCGAAGAGGACGAACAGCATCGCCGGCGTGACCGGCGATCCGGACAGCCGCCCCGAGATCGCCGCCACGCCGAGGAGCGCCAGCGCGATGATCGCCAGGGTCCACTCCATTCAGTACCCCCGCGGGTTCATCGCCTCGACTATCGCTGATCCGCGGCTCCCAGGCCCCGGATCGGGCGGCGGCGGCGCCCACCTCAGCCCTCAGGCTGCACCCGGAACCTCAGGTGGGTCACGTCGGGGGCCTGGATCACGCGGGTGAGCTCGAGCCCGGGTGGGTCCGCCAACTCGCCGAACAGCGGCCGTCCCCCGCCCAGCAGGATCGGGACGAGGTGGATCTCGAGCTCGTCGAGGAGGCCGGCGCCAAGCGCGAGTTGTGCCACCGCCGCGCCGTGGACCAGGACGTCCTTGTCGCCCGCGGCCCGCTTGGCCTCGGTGATCGCCGTCGCGACGTCGGTCACGTAGGTGACCAGCGGCCACTGACTCACGTCGATGCCGGGCTCGCGGCGGCTGAAGATCCAAATCGGCACGCCATCGTGGTGATCGCCACCCCAGCCGCCCGCCGGCTCGAAGGTTCCCTTGCCCGCTACGACCGCCCCTGTCGACATGGACTCGTCGAAGATCTGACCGCTCGGACCCGGCGGGCGTCGTGGGACTCCCGACGCTTCGTCGCGCTCAAGTGACAGCCACTCGTGCAGACGCTCGCCGCCGTCCCCGAGCCCGTTCTCCGGAGTCTCGTTGGGCCCGGCGATGAATCCGTCGAGGGACATAGACATGTAGAGAACGGCGCTGGACATTGCTTCCTTTCGCGGGCGGTTGGCCCTGTTCGAGTGCTCTGTTGGAAGCGTCGAACGGCGCCGGGCGATTTCGACACCCGTGAGCGGCAGCGCGGAAACCCGACTGCTCTTCCCCGCCGCCCGCGCGGTCTACTCCGACAGCCCCACGGCTTCGAAGGCTTGGGCTCGACCGGCGAACCACTCGACACGGACCACCCTTCCGTCCCGGTAGGTGCTGACAGTCCAGTAGCTGAACTCGACGCCCGCACCGCTCGTTCTGCCGCGTGCGTCCCGAAGGTTGTTCGCCACGATCTTGTCGGCCCCAGCGTCGATGACTTCGCCGAACTCAAACGGGCCCTCGTCCCAGGCGTCGGTTACTCCCACGTAGAAGTCCCAGATGGCCTCTGCACCGCGGATCGGCGCACTTTCGGGCCACTCCCGCGCGGGAACCATTTCGGCGTCCGGGTCAAACATGGCGAGCCAGGCTCTCTTGTCGCCTCGATTGAAGGCGTCCAGGCTCTGGCGTGTGGTCTCTACGTTCTTCTGCGACATCGCTCGTCCCCAGGATCTTCGACTTGCGAGCGCCGGTCACGCAAGCCTGAGCGAAGAGCGTCTTGCATGGCTCCGTCGCCGCCCAACGGAGGCGCGGCGAAAGATTCTTGGGCACTCCCACCGGCGAGATCCCGCTCTCTGAACGCCGTCTTTGAGGGGTGAGCGACGGGACTTGAACCCGCGACCGCCTGGACCACAACCAGGAGCTCTACCAACTGAGCTACGCCCACCAGGCGTCGCCGAATCTAGCGCAGGCGTCGCCCTGGCGAGGGCGAATAGAGGGCCGTGCCCCTCCGCCGGCCCGGCAACGCGCACCGCAAGGAGCGGTTGGACATCCGGCCGCAGTTCGCCCGGCGTGAGGAGGCCGGCGACGGGGTGGACCGCTACACGGTCTACGACGTCTCCGAGGCTCTGCGCACGCGCGGCTGGATCGTGCCCGCCTACAGAATGCCCAAGGGCATGGACGATTTGTCGGTTCTCCGCTTCGTGGTGCGCAACGGCTTCTCCTGGGACATGGCACGCATGCTGCTGGCCGACCTGGAGGCCGCGACGGAGAAGCTCGAGCGCACCGGAGGCGACCCCGCCGACACCCAGCGCGCCGGCTTCCTCCACTAGGCGACGCCGGATCGGGTAGAACCACGGCGTGAGGCAGCTCACGAGCGCCGACGCCCAGTTCCTCGCCCTGGAGACGCCCAGGCAGGCGGGGCACGTCGGCGGCCTCGCGATCCTCGACCCGTCGACCACGCCGCGCGGGGCACTTGACGCCGGCGACCTGTGCGACCTGCTCGCCGAGCGCCTGCCGCTGCTGCCCCCGCTGCGCTGGCGCCTGGCCGAGGTGCCGCTGGGGCTCGACTACCCGTACTGGGTCGACGACCCCCACTTCGACCTCGACTACCACGTGCGCGAGCTCGCGCTGCCGGGCCCCTACAGCGACCACAAGCTCTCCGAGCAGGTGGCGCGCATCTTCTCCCGCCCGCTCGACCGCGCGCGGCCGCTGTGGGAGCTCTACCTGATCCACGGACTCGACAACGGCAACGTGGCCATGCTCAGCAAGATCCACCACGCCCTCATCGACGGCCTGTCGGGCGCGGAGATCATGGGAGTCCTGCTCGACCTCAGCCCGGAGGGGCGCGAGCCGACCGCGCCGGCCGAGCAGGACGGCGACGCCGACCAGCCGAGCGACCTGGAGATGGTGGCCCGGGGGCTGATGGGCGTCCCGCGCTACCCGGTGCGGCTGCTGCGCTCGCTGCCCTCCGCTCTGCCCAACCTCGACGAGACTCCGCTCGGCGTGCTGCCCGGGGCGGGGACTGTGGCCCGGGTAACCGACCGGCTGCGCCACCCCTTCGGCAGCGAGGGGCAGGAGCTGGAGCGCTCGAGCCTGCGGGCGCCGCGCACCTCGTTCAACGGCCGCGTCTCGCCGCACCGGCGCTTCACCTTCGGGCAGATCCCGCTCGACGACGTGAAGGCGGTCAAGAACCAGCACGGCGTGACCGTCAACGACGTGGTGGTCTCGATCTGCGCGGGCGCGGTGCGCCGCTGGCTGATCGAGCACGACGAGCTGCCCGACGACCCGCTGGTCGCGCAGATCCCGGTGTCGGTGCGCAGCGAGGAGCAGATGGGCACGTACGGCAACCGCATCATGCTCATGCGGGCGCCGCTGTTCACCAACCTCGAGGACCCGCTGCAGCGGCTCGAGGCCCAGCACGAGGCGCTGCGGGCCATGAAGGAGCGCCACCGCGCGCTGCCCGCCGAGCTGCTGCAGGACGCCAACCACTTCATCCCGCCGGCGGTGTTCTCGCGAGCGGCGCGGGCGACCTTCGCCCTCACCAGCTCGTCGCCGGGGCGGCCCACCTGGAACCTGGTCATCTCCAACGTGCCCGGGCCCCAGTTCCCGCTGTACTGCGCGGGGGCGAAGCTGGTGGCCAACTACCCGGTCTCGGTGGTGACCGACGGCATGGGGCTGAACATCACGGTGATGAGCTACATGGGCTCGATGGACTTCGGCATCGTGGCCGACCGCGACCAGATGCCCGACCTGGACAACCTCATGGGCTGGATGCACGACGCCCTCGAGGAGCTTCAGGAGATATCCGATGGGGTATGATGTAGGGCCATGGATGCTGGAAATGCGCTGCAAAGCGCCCGCATTCGCGCCGGCCTGACCCAGGGCGAGCTCGCCGCTCGCACGGGCACGTCGCAGGCCGCCATCTCGGCCTACGAGAGCGGGGCCAAGCAGCCCACGGTGGCCACCTTCAGCCGTCTGCTGTCCGCCACCGGCGCGCGTCTCGAGGTCGACGAACGCGGCCACCCGGCGGTGCGCGAGCCCTCGCAGGCCCAGCTGGCCAAGGCGGGCCGCACGCTCATGCGCGTGCTCGAGCTGGCGGAGGCGCTGCCCGTGCGCCACGAGCGCGAGCTGCGCTTCCCGCGCTTGCCCGCCACGCCATGACGCTTGCCGAGCGCGTGGTGGCCCTCCACCGCGCGCTGTCGCGCAGGAACATCCCACATGCGTTCGGAGGTGCCGTTGCGCTGGCGTACTGCACGCTCGACCCGCGCGGCACCAGCGACATCGACCTGAACCTGTTCGTGCCGGCCGAGGACGCCGCCACCGGCCTGGCCGCGCTGCCGGAGGGCGTCGACCAGCCCCCGGGCACTGCGGAGGCCATCGCCCGCGACGGCCAGATCCGGCTGTGGTGGGACGAGACGCCGGTCGACCTCTTCTTCGACTACGCGCCCGTGCATGCCGAGGCGGCCCGAAACCGGCGCACGGTGCCCTTCGCCGACACGCGCATCCCGGTCCTGGGCCCGACGGAGCTGGCGGTCTTCAAGGCGATGTTCGACCGCACCCGCGACTGGGCAGACATCGAGGCCATGGTGGCCGCCCGAAGTGTCGATCTCGAGGCGGTACGCGAGGAGCTGCGCGGGATGCTGGCGGGGGACGACCCACGCTTCGCCCGCCTGGATGAGGCCGAGGCCAAGGCGGCTGCGGCATGAGCAGGATGGACGACTTCCTCGAGGGCCTCGAGCGCCGCAACCCCGCCGAGCCCGAGTTCCTCCAGGCCGTGCGCGAGTTCGCGGGGCACGTGATGCCGCTCGTGGAGGAGCGCGAGGACCTGCAGCAGGCGCAGATCCTCGAGCGCATGACCGAGCCCGACCGGATCGTGATCTTCCGCGTGACCTGGCAGGACGACGAGGGGCGCCTGCGCGCAGACCGTGCTTGGCGGGTTCAGTTCAACAACTCCCTCGGCCCCTACAAGGGCGGCCTGCGCTTCGGCCCGGAGACCAACCTCTCGGTGCTGAAGTTCCTGGGCTTCGAGCAGACGTTCAAGAACGCGCTCACCGGCCTCCCGATGGGGGGCGCCAAGGGCGGCTCGAACTTCAACCCCAAGGGCAAGTCCGACGGGGAGGTGATGCGCTTCTGCCAGTCGCTGATGACCGAGCTGCACCGCCACATCGGCGAGGACGTGGACATACCGGCCGGCGACATCGGCGTGGGGGCGCGCGAGATCGGCTACCTGTTCGGCCACTACAAGCGCCTGCGCAACCGCTTCGGCGGCGTGCTCACCGGCAAGGGCCTGAGCTTCGGCGGCAGCGCCGTGCGCACGGAGGCCACGGGCTACGGCGCCGTGTACTTCGCCGC
>CAWEOW010000005.1:0-260234 GCA_963810745.1 uncultured Thermoleophilaceae bacterium | reverse complement strand
AAACTCGTCAGGGGGCTGATGAGTTTCTCCGGGGGAGTGCGCGCTTCGCGGCGCTACTCGTAGCGCATCCGCGACGGCTCCTCGCGCATCCGGATGACCCGCGCCGGGACGCCGCCGACCACCGCGTTGTCGGGGACGTCGCGCGTCACCACGGCGTTGGTGCCGATGACCGCGTTGTCCCCGACGGTCACGCCGCGCAGGATGCACGCGCCGTAGCCGATCCAGACGTTGTTCCCCACGCGCACGTCGCGCTTGTAGATGCCCTGCAACCGAACGGGGCGGTCGACCTCCACCATCCCGTGGTCGAAGTCGATCAGCATCACGCGATCGGCGATCACGCACTCGCGGCCGATCGAGACGTGCTGAAAGGCGGAGACCGTGCATTCCTGGCCCATCACCGTCTTGGCCCCGATCGAGATCAAGCCCTCGTGGGCCCGCAGCTTGCTGCCGTGCCCGATCCACGACCAGCGCCCCAGCTCGATGCGCCCCTCGCGCCCGATCTGCAGCACCACCTTCGGCCCGATGAAGGCGATTCCGTCGGTCCACAGCCGCCGGTGCCACAGACGCCGCAGGCCCAGCCGCACGAGCAGCCGCCCGTACTTGAACGAGAGCATCCCCTTCTGGCGCATGAAGCGCAGCAGGGTGAGCGGGCCTCCGTGCAGCGGCGCGGGCGCGTTTCGCACGTCGACAGGGGGCTCGTCGGTGGGCGGCGCGACCCTCGTCACAGCCGCTCGATCATAGGTGTCTAGTGTGCGCCCGGTGACCGATTCGCAGATCGTGCAGGCGGTCGATCTGCATCGCCGCTACGGAGAGGGCGCGGCCGCGGTCGACGCTCTCGACGGAGTCACCGTCGGCTTCGAGGAGGGTCGCTTCGCGGCGATCATGGGTCCCTCGGGCTCGGGCAAGTCGACCCTGATGCACATCCTCGCCGGTCTGGACGTCCCCACTTCGGGCTCGGTGATCCTGGACGGGACGGAGCTCGCTGGGCTCGACGACGCCGCGCTGACCGAGCTGCGCCGCGACAAGCTCGGGTTCATCTTCCAGTTCTTCAACCTGCTGCCGGTGCTCAACGCGGAGGAGAACATGACCCTCCCACTGACGATCGCCGGCCGCGAGCCCGACCGCGAGTGGGTCGAGCAGCTGATCGAGGTCGTGGGGCTGGGCGACCGCCGCACCCACCGGCCCGCCGAGCTCTCGGGCGGCCAGCAGCAGCGCGTGGCGGTGGCCCGGGCTCTGGTGAGGAGGCCCGCCGTGGTGTTCGCCGACGAGCCCACCGGCAACCTGGACTCGGTCGCGAGCGACGAGGTCATGAACCTCCTCCGGCGCTCGGTCGACGACTTCGGCCAGACCGTGGTGATGGTCACCCACGACGACCACGCCGCGTCGTTTGCCGACCGGGTCGTGGTGCTCGAAGACGGCAAGATCGCCCGGTAGCCGTGCTCCGCCTCGCCGTGCGGAGCATGGGCTCGCGCAAGCTCAGGACGTTCACCACCACGCTGGCGGTGTTCCTCGGCGTGGCGTTCGTGGCGGGGACCTACGTCCTCACCGACACGATCAACAAGTCCTTCGACGACATCTTCTCGGAGGCGGTGAAGGGGACCGACGTCGCGATCACCCCGCGGGAGCCGGTCGCCCAGGACGACCGCGATCCGCCGGCGTTCCCGGCCTCCACGCTGGACACGGTCCGCCGGGTCCCCGGCGTCGAGAAGGCCGCCGGCGGCATCTTCTCGATGGTCAAGCTGGTGGACGCCAAGGGCGATCCGCTGGTGAAGGGCTTCGCGCCCAACTTCGTCTCCTCGGCGCTGCCCGCGCCCTTCTCGACCTTCACCTACACCCGCGGGCGCCCGCCGCGCGGCCCGCGCGAGGCGGCCCTGGACGCCGCGAGCGCGCGGCGCGCCAAGCTCGGCCTGCGCGACCAGGTGGGCGTGGCGGGCGAGCGTGAGATCCAGCGCTACCGGATCACCGGGCTGGTGCGGCTGGGGGAGACCTCGAGCGGCGGCGCGAGCACCGCGGTCCTCACCGGCCCCGAAGCACAGCGGGTGGCCGGCAAGCGGGGCAAGTACGACCAGGTATCGGTGGCTGCGGCCGACGACGTTGAGCCCGAGCAGCTCAAGCGCCGGATCGCTCGCGTGGTCCCACCCCAGGTGCGGGTGGAGACCGGCGAGGAGAACGCTGACCGCGAGTCGCGCGACATCGCGGAAGACCTGAAGTTCCTGAAGATCGCGCTGCTGGTCTTCGCTTTCGTGTCGATCTTCGTCGGCGCCTTTCTGATCTTCAACACGTTCTCGATCACGGTCGCCCAGCGCATCCGGGAGTTCGGGATGCTGCGGACGCTGGGGGCCTCGCGCCGGCAGATCCTCGTCTCGGTGGGCGCCGAGGCCGCGCTGATCGGGGTGGTGGGCTCGGCACTGGGCCTGCTCGGAGGGATCGCCTTCGCGCCGCTCATCAACTCGCTGTTCAAGTCGGTCGGCATCGACCTGCCCAACACCGGCACCGTCCTGCAGGCCCGGACGGTGATCGTCTCGCTCTTGATCGGGCTCGGGGTCACCGTCGTGTCCGCGCTGTCGCCGGCGCTGCGGGCGACCCGCGTGTCGCCGATGGCCGCCCTGCGCGAGGCGGCGCTGCCGGAGTCCACGCGCCGGGGCCGAGTGGCGCTGGCCGTGGCCCTCACTCTCGGCCTTGCGGGCGTGGCGTTCGTGCTCGTGGGACTGTTCGGCGGAATCGAGTCCTCGGGCTCCGCTGCGGGGCTGATGGGAGCGGGCACAGTGCTCGTGCTGCTGGCGGTGTCGCTGTTCAGCCCGCGGCTGGTGCGCCCCTTGGCCTCGCTCAGCGGTAAGCCGCTCGAGGCGGTCAGGGGCATCACCGGTCGCCTGGCGCGCGAGAACGCCATGCGCAAGCCCGGCCGCACCGCGGTCACCGCGGCGTCGCTGATGATCGGCCTGGCGGTGGTGGTGTTCGTGACCGTGTTCGCAGCCGGCTTCGGCAAGTCGATCTCGGACTCGATCGACAAGAATTTCCAGGGCGACCTGACCGTTCAGAGCACCGACGGCTTCTCGCCGATCCCGGTGCGGGTGGCACAGCGGGTCCAGCGGCTCGACGGGGTCGAGACGGTCTCGTCGCTCGCCTACAGCGCGGGCAAGGTGAAGGGCGTTCCCGGCGAGCAGCGGATGTCGGCTGTGAACCCGGCCACGGTGAGCAAGGTCCTCAAGCTCGACTTCGACCAGGGGGACCAGTCCACGCTCGCGGGGCTGGGGGACCGCGACGCGATCATCGACAAGAGCTGGGGCGAGGCCAACCGTGTGAAGGTCGGCGACCGGGTCGTGGTGCGGACTCCCACCGGAACGCGGGTGTCCTACCGCACCACGGGCAGCGTGGAGGACAGCAGCGACGACCTCCTCGGCTCGTTCGTGGTCACCCAGCGCGCGCTGGACCGCGACTTCGGCGAGAGCCGGCCCGGCAAGACCTTCGTGAAGCTCGAGCCCGGCGCGAGCGCCAAGCCGGTGGAGGCACTGGTGAGGCGCGAGTTCCCCGCCGCCGAGGCCCTCAACCAGCAGCAGCTCAAGGACAGCCAGCAGGAGCAGATAACTCAGCTGCTGGGGCTCATCTACGCGCTGCTCGCGCTGGCGGTGGTGATCTCGCTGTTCGGGATCGGCAACACCCTCGCGCTCTCCATCCACGAACGCACGCGCGAGCTGGGGATGATGCGGGCGATCGGCATGTCGCAGCGCCAGGTGCGGCAGCTGATCCGCTACGAGGCGGCGATCACCGCGCTCATCGGAGCGATCCTCGGCTCGGTCCTGGGGCTGGTCTTCGCCGCTTTGGTTTCTCGCCCGCTTGCCGATGAAGGGTTCGTGCTCTCTTTTCCGGTGATCACGCTGATCGCCCTGCTGGTGCTGGCCGCGCTGGCGGGCGTATTGGCCGCAATCGGGCCGGCCCGGCGCGCGGCCAAGATCGACGTTCTCGACGCGCTGGCCTACGAGTGACGCGCGGAGTCCTGCTCGTCTGGGCCTGGCGGGTGAACCGCCGCTAGCGTCGGGCGGGTCGTGGCGACCCGTGCCGACCTCTCCGAGCGACTGCTCCAGGGCGACAAGCGAGCCCTCGCACGCGCGATCACGCTGGTGGAGAACGACGACCCCGAGGGCTGGGAGCTCGTGCGCGAGGTCTACCCCAGCACGGGGAAGAGCACCGTGGTGGGGTTCACAGGCGCCCCCGGCGTCGGCAAGTCCACGCTGATCGGCAAGCTCGTGGAGCACGCGCGCGGCCGCGAGCGCGAGGTGGCCGTGCTGTCGATCGACCCCAGCTCCCCCTTCACCCAGGGCGCCCTGCTCGGCGACCGGATCCGCCTGGCCGACCACTTCCTGGACCCGGGCGTCTTCATCCGCTCCATGGCCAGCCGTGGCTCCCTGGGAGGCCTGAGCGAGGCCACTCTGCAAGCGGCGCTGCTGATGGACGCCAGCGGCAAGGACGACGTGCTGCTGGAGACGGTGGGCGTGGGGCAGGCCGAGGTGGACATCATCGGCCACGCGGACACGGTGGTCCTCGTACTGATGCCCGGTTCCGGTGACTCGGTTCAGGCCCTGAAGGCCGGCGTCATGGAGATCCCGGACGTGATCGTGGTCAACAAGTCCGAGCACCCGATGACCGACACGATGGTCCGCGAGATACGCGCGACGCTCTCGCTGGGCCCACAGGAGGGCTGGCGCGTACCCATCGTGAAGACCGAGGCGGCCAAGGGCCACGGCATCGACGAGCTGGTGGAAAAGATCTCCGAGCATCGCGCGTACATCGAGGCGGAAGGCACGCTCGAGACCCGCCGCGGGCGCAACCTGATGAACGAGGTCCTGGCCCTGGCCAGCGCGCGCATGCGCCGCCGCCTCGAGGACCAGACCCGGGAGGACCCCGAGGTCAAGGAGATGCTGGACGAGGTCGTGGCGCGCAAGCTCGACCCCGCCAGCGCCGCCGCGCGCCTCCTCGGGCGGGAGACGGAATGAGCTCGCGGCAGCGCTGGACACTGGTGGCCGCGTGCGTGGCCACGTTCATGCTGCTGATCGACATCACGGTGGTGAACGTCGCGCTGCCGCAGATCCAGAGGGACCTCGAGGCGTCCTTCTCCGACCTGCAGTGGGTGATCGACGCCTACGCGCTCACCCTCGCGGCCTTCCTGCTCACCGCCGGCTCGGCAGCCGACCGCGTCGGGCGCCGCAAGGTCTTCGTCTTCGGCCTGGCGGTGTTCACGCTGGCCTCGGTGGCCTGCGGCCTCGCCCACACGCCGCTCGCGCTGATCATCTCGCGCGGCGTTCAGGGCATCGGCGGCGCGGTCCTCTTCGCCACCTCGCTCGCGCTTCTCGCCGAGGAGTTCGAGGGGCGCCAGCGCGGCACGGCCTTCGGCATCTGGGGCGCCACCATCGGCGGCGCCGTGGCCGTCGGTCCGCTGGTGGGCGGCGTGCTCACCGACGGCCTCGGCTGGGAGTGGATCTTCCTCGTGAACGTGCCGGTCGGCCTCGCCGCGATCGCGCTCACGCTGGCCCGCGTGCCCGAGTCGAGCGACCCCGACGCGCGCAGGATCGACCTCCCGGGCGTGCTCACCTTCTCGACCGCCCTGTTCTGCCTGATCTTCGCGATCGTCCGCGGCAACGCGGAGGGGTGGGGGAGCACGTTGATCGTGTCGCTGTTCGTGGCCGCGGTGCTCCTGATGACCGCCTTCATCGTCACCGAGATGCGGGTGAACGAGCCGATGCTCGACCTGTCGCTGTTCCGCAAGCCCGCCTTCGCCGGCGCCTCGATCGTCGCCTTCGGCCTGAGCTGCTCGATGTTCTCGATGTTTCTCTACCTCACGCTCTACCTGCAGGGCGTGCTGGGCGCAGATCCGCTCGACGCCGGCCTCTACTTCCTGCCGCTCTCGGTGATCTCGTTCTTCGTCGCCCCCGTTGCGGGCCGGCTCGGCGCCCAGTTCCCGATCCGGCTCTTCTTCGGAGCGGGGCTGACGCTCGTCGCCGTGGCGCTCCTGCTGATGCGAGGTGTGGACACCGACACGGAGTGGACCACGCTGATCCCGGGCTTCGTCCTCGCCGGCATCGGCGTCGGCATGGTGAACCCGTCGCTGGCACAGACGGCCGTAGGCGTCGTGCCCCGGGCCCGCAGCGGCATGGGCTCGGGGATCAACAACACCTTCCGCCAGGTGGGCATCGCCACCGGCACCGCGATGCTCGGGGCGGTCTTCCAGGCCCGTGTGGAGAGCCGCCTGACCGGCTTGCCGGACCCCGACCGGGCGGCCGAGGCCATCGCCGCCGGTCAGACCCGCGGCATACCCCGCGCGGAGGAGGCGTTCGTCTCCGCGCTCGACGAGATCCTGATCGTCGCCGCGGTGATCGCCTTCGTCGCCGCGCTCCTCGGCCTGGCGCTGACCCGGTCGAGGGACTTCGTGGCCCCCGACGGCAGCAGCGAGCCGTCGCCGAGCGCGGTGTCGAGCACCAGCCAGAGCGAGAGCGCCACCGTGACCGCCGCCAACCCCGCGCCCACCCGCGGCACGTGACGCAGCGCCCAGGCCACCAGCGGCACGGCCAGCGGTAGGACGCAGACGAGGTGGCGCGGGGGGAAGGCTCCTCCGGCCAGGGTCGGGGCCAGGAACACGGCGACGAGTATTTGCACGCCGATCACCGCCGCGCACAGCAGCGCCGCGCGCTCGGCCTCCAGCACGCCCGGCAGCGCCCGGGCCAGCCCGCTGCGCCGCGAGCGAGCCAGCAGGAACACGCCACCGAACGCCAGCGCCAGCACCGGCGCCCAGCGCAGCAGCCCCAGACCGGGGTCCACCCACAGCGTCAGCAGCCGCGGGGCACGCTCGAGGTGCTCGAGCCGCTCGACCCCGCTGGGGTCCACGCCCACCGGATTGACCGAGTAGGGCGACAGCCCGCCGTAGAGCACCTGGTTCACGGCGACCCAGAAGGCGAGGGAGAACACGGCGAGCTCGGTGCCGCCGATTGAGAGCAAGCGCCGCCGCGCCCGCCACAGGGTGCGGCCGGCCACGTAGCCCACGAGCGCGCCCGCCGGTAGGTACTTCACGCCCAGCCACGGCAGCAGGCCCAGCAGCGCGAACAGGATGAAGCTCTCGCGCCGCGAGACGCGCTCCTCCTGGCGGAGGGCTAGCAACAGGGCGCCTGCGAGGCAGACCCCGGCCGGCAGCTCGGGGAGCACCGACGTGGCGTGCACGAGCACCGGCGGCGACAGGCCCACGGCCACCGTGGCTCCCAGCGCCCAGGGGTCGGGCACCACGCGCAGGGCCAGCCGGTAGGCCAGGCAGAGCGCCAGCGCGGCGATCGCCGCCATGAACAGCGAGGCGCCGGTCGCTCCTCCCAGCGCGAAGGCCGGCGCGATCAGCAGCGGCAGGCCGACGCCCGTCGGCTCGAGCAGCTGCCCCTCGCGCGTCTTGCCGATAGCGCGCACGGGCGCCGGCTGGAACTCGCGGTACGAGCTGTCGCGCAGGTCGTCGGAGACGTCGAAGTTGCCGTCCTCGACCAGCGACTGGGCGGCCATCAGCACGTGTGACTCGTCGCCGGCGAAGCGCGACACGCCCTCGGCCTCCAGGCCGACGGTCACCGCGTAGGCCAGGAACAGGCCGACGAACAGCAGCAGCGTCCGGCGCACTCAGCCCAGGTGTGAGAGCAGCGTGCGGTTGAAGCTCTCCGGGTCCTCGACGTTGCACAGGTGCTGCCCTCGCGGCAGCTCCTCGTGCCTCGCGCCGGGGACGCGCTCGGCGATCAGCCGGCCCTCTTCGGGCGGGATCGAGGGGTCCTCGGGCGCGGTGATGACCAGCGTCGGCGCGGTCACGTCGCCCAGCCGCTCACGCTCGTCGTGGCCGGCGATGGCCTCGGCGCAGCTCGCGTAGCCCTCGGGGGCCGTTTCGTTCAGCGACCGGCGGATGGCCGCTGCGATGTCGGTCTGCTGGAACTCGCGGGTGAACCAGCGATCGATGGTCGCGTCCACCACCGCTCCCACGCCCTGCTCGCGCACCGTGCTCGCCAGCGCCTCCCAGTCCTCGGGCGGGCGCACGTTGTGCGCCGCCGTGCAGCAGAGCACGAGGCGATCGATCCGCTCGGGCGCGTGCACGCCCAGCCAGACCCCGACCATCCCGCCGAGCGAGATCCCGCAGAACGAGGCGCGCTCGATCTCCAGGCGGTCCAGCAGCTCGACCACGTCGCCGCCCAGGTCGGCCATGGAGTAGGGGCCGTCGGGCACCGGCGAGCGCCCGTGGCCGCGCGAGTCGTAGCGCAGCACCCGGAAGCCCGGGAGCGCCGGGAGCTGGCGGTCCCACATCTCGAGGGTGGTGCCCAGCGAGTTCGAGAACACGACGACGGGCGCGTCCTCGGGCCCGTCAAGGCGGTGGTGCACCTCGGCCATGGCGCGTCAGTGTGCCCGGATCTGGGCCAGCACGTCCTCGGGCGCGGAGCCCAGCACCTCGCGCGCCGCGGTCGCGCCCTGAGCCCGCAGCTCGTCCAGGCGCGCCCACTCGGTCAGCCCGATCCCCTGCACCGACGGCGCGATCACCAGATCGGCGTGGCGTTGTGCTGCCTCCGCCGTGTCGATGCTCCCGAGCACCACACTGCGCATCAGCGTCTCGGTGAAGGTGGGCAGGGCGGCGTCCCAGCCGATCACCGCGCGCCGCGCCCACGAGGTCAGCCGTTCCAGGCGCGGCCGGCGCACGCCGCCCGCCCGGCGCGCCGGCGGCTGGTAGCGGGCGCTCACGTCCACCGCCACCACCGGGCCCTCGCCGCGGCCCGCCATCGTCTCCACCGGGAGGTTGTTCAGAACGCCGCCGTCCACCAGCAGCCGGTTCTGCAGGCTTCGCGGCGGCGCGATGCCCGGCAGGCAGATGCTGGCGCCCACAGCCTCGCCCAGCAGCCCGCGGCGGTGCACCACCAGCTCGGAGGAGACGAGGTCGGAGGAGACGCAGAAGAACTCCAGTGGCAGCTCCTCGATCCGCCGGTCGCCGAACAGCCGCTGCAGCATCGACTGAGCGCGGCGACCACGGACCAGGGCGGCGAGGGGGAGGGTGTAGTCGCCGATCGGGTTGCGCTCCACGAACTCATCGCGCAGCCGTCCCTCGATCTCCTCCGGGGAGAGGCCGCTCGCGAACAGCGCTCCCACCAGCGCGCCCATGCTGCAGCCGCCGAGGCGGTCGACAGTCACCCCGCCGTCCAGCAGCTCCCGCAGCACGCCCACGTGCGCCATCCCGCGGGCGCCGCCGCCCGAGAGGACGACGCCGGGCGAGCGCCCGCTCAGCCGTCGGGCCAGCCGCGCGACCGACTCGGCGCCGTCGAGCAGATGCACCGCACGCGGGCGCAGCGCGCGGGCCCAGGCGCGGAGGTCGGCGCCGCCCAGCGCGGCCAGGTCGGCGCCCTCGGGGTCGGCGGTCGGCACCGCCGTGTCGTCCACCACCGCCAGGACCCGGTCGGCCTGGCGCAGGCAGAACGCGTCCCACCCTTCCCCGCGGCCCGGCCCGGCGTGCAGCAGCACCTGGCCGAACTCGCGCTCGGCGCGGTCGAGCAGCTCGGCGTCGGTCTCCGCCACTCGCGAGTCGGCGGTGAGCAGCCCGGCCTCGGGCAGCGCGTCGGCGAGCGCCCGGACGAGGCGGGCGCCCGCCTCGGGCTCGCACAGGGTGGCCACCGCCACCACGCGCGGCACGGGCTCGCGCGGCAGAGCGGCCACGCGCGTGTCGGCGAACTGCCCGGCCAGCGTCCGGCTGAGCGAGGTGGCGAACAGCGGGTCGCCCTCCAGCAGCTCGAGGAAAGCCTCGCGCTCGATCGCCAGCAGCACGCTGTCGCGCCGCGCGCGCACCGAGGCCGAGCGCCGCTCGCCGGTGAGCAGCGCCAGCTCGCCGAGCACGCCGCCGGACGGGACTGAGCGGATCACCGCTTCACGCCCGCCGGCCTCCTGCAAGATCTCGATCCGACCCGACCGCAGCACGTAGAGCGCGTCCCCGGGGTCGCCCTCACGGAACAGCCACTCGCCGGCGTGAAGCTCGCGCGGCTCGGCGCGCTCGGCGATGCGCTCGACGCTCTCCTCGGGGAGGCCCCCGAAGATCGAGATGGTCCGCAGAAACTCCGCCCGCGGTTCCCCCTTCACAGGGGCAGGGTAAACCCGTTACGGTCGCCCTCACCGATGAAGGGACTCATCGTTACCGCCCTGCTAGGTCTCGCGGCGCTCGTCGGCGCGACTTCCGCAGGCGCGCACCTCGAGCGCCCGTCCTACTGGCCGAACCCGGCGGCCGACACCTCGATCTCGCCTCCCGCGGGCGGCGGGGTGCCCAAGGCGCGCTCGCTGCACAGCGCTCTCGACAAGAGCCGTCCGGGCCGCACGCGCGTGGCGTGCGCGGGCCGCGCGCCCAGCACGGACAACCTCGACGACGCCAAGAGCGACCTGAACGCGCTGAAGCGGCGCAACGCCTCCGCGAGCTCCATCGCCGCCGCAGAGCACAAGGTCGACCGCGCCCGCGACAGCTACGAGGGCGCCGTCTCTCGCAACCCCTCGATCAAGGCCGTGCAACGCTCGCTCGACAAGGTTCGCCGTGATGGCGGCCAGTACCGGCTGCGGCCGTCGCAGCCCAGGATCAAGATGGGCCACGACGAGCGGGTGCGCCTGCTGCGCCTCAACAAGAACCTGCTCAAGCTGTGCGACACCAACTCGGTGAACAACGCGATCAAGCGCTCGCGTAACAACGACCGCGTCGTGATCATGGCTGCCCGCTACACCGAGCCCAAGTCACGCGACGCGGAGACCAACGACCCGCGCTGCAACCCGAGGCTGCTCCAGCAGGACGCCAGCGGCGACGACACGCCGAGCTTCACCTACCAGGCGACCTGCCCCAACGACCAGAACCTGATCTACCTCCAGGGCCGCAAGGCGGTGCCCGACAAGCAGCTCCCGACACCGCGCGGCGATCGCCGCGGAGTGCCCGACGAAGGCCCGTGCGTGCGCTGCAACATGCAGGTCGAGGGCTCGGGAGTGAAGCCCGAGGACGTGATCCTGGACGCCGGTGGGCTGTACGACGGCAAGGAGAAGGATCCGACCTCCAAGCCCGGCTCGTACGCCAAGCACGTGGTCTTCCGCGCCGACCGCGCCGACGGCTTCGTCGGCCGCAACATGCTCTTCAAGGGCGCGCGGGAGCACGGCTTCTACACCGAGGAGGCCGACGGCACGCGCCTCGAGAAGGTCAAGTTCTTCTGGAACGCCGACTACGGGCACCTTGCCTTCACCTCCGACCACCAGCTGGTGCAGAACTGCGACGGCTTCGGCTCGGGCGACTCCGTCGTCTACCCCGGCGCCGCGCCCGAGACCGGCGCGCAGGCCACGAAGTCCTTCTGGCCCGACGCGCCCCGCCCGAACAGCACCGTCCAGAAGTGCGACCTGCGCGGCTCGGCGCTCGGCTACTCGGGCTCGATGGGCAACGCCGTGCGCATCACGCGCAACCACATCTACGGCAACAGCACGGGCATCTCCAGCGACACGCTGTCGGCCGCCGGCCACCCCGGCTTCCCCGCCGACAGCTCGGAGATCGACAACAACTACATCTACTCCAACAACCTCGATCTCTACAAGCCGAACCCGCCCGTGAAGTCGCTGGTCGACGTGCCGATCGGCACCGGCGTGATCTACCCGGGGATGAACGACTCCCGCGTGCACGACAACCACTTCTTCGACAACTGGCGCGAGGGCGTGCGCCTGTTCGCGGTGCCCGACGCGCTGGTCAACGGGGGCGGGGCCGAGGGCGACATATTCCCGGGCATCTCCTGTCCCGGCGCGCCGGCGAACGGCATCTCGACCTCCTGCAACAACCAGATGTTCGGGAACCAGATGGGCCGCGCGCCCGAGGGCTTCAAGTTCCCCAAGACCGTGAGCGACTTCGGCAACGCCCACAGCTCCGGGACCCAGGGAGCGGTGATGCCCAACGGCGTCGACTTCTGGTGGGACGAGTTCGCCGGGAACACGAACAACTGCTGGTTCAACAACAAGGGACCCGACGGGACGGCCGGCAGCGTGACCGGTCCGGGCCCGGGTGATCCGCCCGACTTCCTGCCCTCCAACTGCTCGAACACCGGAGTGGGCGACACGGGCAAGATCGTCATCGAGTTCGACTGTGCGGACGGCCCCGACGAGGACACCGGCCCCCTCGACTGCCCCTGGTGGCAGGTGCCGCCCAAGCCGGGCAGCGCGGCTGCGAGCCGCCAGGCTTCCGCGGTGCGCGCGGCCAGCAAGAAGTTCGACCGCAGCGAGGAGGCGGACAAGATCCGCGAGCGGGTCCGCGAGCTGAGTGGCAAGTAGCGATGCGGGTGCATCGCCGTCGTGGCGACGCTCTGCGGCGCTCTGCTGGTTGGCTGCGGAGATGAAGGCTCGCGGCAGGGCCCGCGATCCGGCGGCGTGCGCCCGGCAGTGGCCGGTACGACGGCCAGCCTGGCCAACTGCGGGGAGTGGAAGCGGGCCACGCCGAAGCAGCGGCGGTTCACCGTCGAGGAGCTTCGCGGCCAGCTGACCGCGCAGAGCGACCGGACCGCGAGATCGGTGCTCTCCGACGAGCGGGCTTACGAGGTGTTCCAGCACGCGTGCAAGCAGTCGTACGCCGACGGGCTGCGCCTCTACAAGCTCTACGTGAAAGCGGCGGCCTTCGAACCGCTCCGCAAGCAGTAGCGACTGGCGCTCCGGCGCTTAGCCGCTTACACTGCCCGCCGTGGGCAGGGCGATAAAGCTCGTGGCGGTCGCCGCGCTGTTGGCGCTGGCGGTAACCGTCGGAGCAACTACGACGGCGTCTGCTCACATCGAGCGCGCCTCCTACTGGCCCGACCCGGCCTCGGAGGGCACGTCGGGGCCGTCGACCGGCGGCAAGGTGCCGAAGTACCGCAGCCTGTTCAAGGCGTTGAGTCGGCGCAAGGCGGGCCGCACTCACGTCGTGTGTGCCGGCAGCGTTCCCAGCCCCGGCCGTGTGCGCAGCCTTCGTCGCGCAGTGCGGAGGGCGGGGAGCAGCCGTGCTTCGCGCGCACGCATCCGCAGCCTCAAGCGCCGCCTGCGCGCCGCCAAGCGCCGCTACGGGCGACGGGTCGCCCGCAATCCCTCCATCGCGCGCCTGCGCCGTTCTCTGGCGGCGACTCGCCGCGGCGGCTTCAAGATCCGACCCAGCGAGGGTGCGCGCCGGGTGGGCACGGGCCGAAACCAGAGCAACCAACGTCTGCGGGCTCGGCTGCTTCGTCAGAACGAGCGGCTCCTGGCGAAGTGCAAGTTCCACGCCATCCAGAAGGCGGTCAACGCCGCTCGCAACAACGACTACGTGGTCGTAATGCCCGGCGTCTACACCGAGCCGGAGTCGCGCCGCGCACCCACCGATGATCCCCGCTGCGCCGACCTGCGGCAGCAGAACGACGAGCAGTCGTCGGCAGCCCTCTCGTACGCCTACCAGGCCAAGTGCCCCAACGATCAGAACCTGATCGCGGTCATCGGCCGCGAGGTCGGCAGTGGGACCGATCCCCAGCCCCCGCGCTGGGACCGCCACGGCATCCCGAACCAGGGCAAGTGCATCCGCTGCAATCTCCAGGTCCAGGGCAGCGGCGTGACGCCCAATGACGTGGTCATCGACGCCGGCCGGGTGGCGTCGGGGAACAGGGGACCGATCGAGGCGAAGAAGGACGTGGCGATCAGAGCGGATCGCGCCGACGGATTCGTCCTGGCCAACGTGAACGTTCGCCATGCCCGGGAGCACAACATCTACCTGCTAGAGGTCGACGGCTACCTGCTCGACCGCTTCCAGACCTACTACGCCGGCGAGTACGGCGTGCTGACCTTCACCAGCGACCACGGAATCATCCAGGAGTGCGACGCCGCCGGTCACGGCGATGCGGCCCTGTATCCGGGCTCAGCGGCCGACACCGGTGAGGAGACGGTCGAGGGCAGGCAGCGCCACAACCAGGAGATCCGTCACTGCGACATGCGCCACAGCTCGGCCGGCTACTCGGGCACGGCCGCCAACGCCGTGTGGCTCCATCACAACAACTTCTACGACAACGCGCTGGGCTTCAGCACCGACGTGTTCACCGCTTCCGGGCACCCAGGGTTCCCGCAGGACAGCGACCTCATCGAGCACAACAACTTCTACTCGAACAACTTCAACCCCTACGCCGAGGGCTCGGACGTCGAGCCGACCATCCCCGTGCCCGTCGGCACGGGAATGTGGATCGCAGGCGGCAATAACAACACCGTGCGTCGCAACCGCTTCTGGAACAACTGGCGCCGCGGAGCGATGGTCTTCGCCGTTCCCGACGCCGTGGTGTGTGGCCCCGCCGCGGGCGGCAACGAGCAGAAGGGGTGCTCCGCGGGCAAGATCTCGACCTCGTTCCGCAACAAGACCTACGAGAACATCATGGGGCGCTCACCGTCCGACCGCCGTGACCCCAACGGCACTGACTTCTTCTGGGACTCCTTCGCCAACAACACCGGCAACTGCTGGTACGACAACGTCGGCAAGGACGGCAACGAGCAGAGCATCACGAGCGAGCAAGGCATCTCTCAGGGCGGGACCCTGCCCACAAGCCTCCCGCACGATTGCTCGAAGAGCCGCGGGATCAGCGGCCCCTCACAGGAGTCCGAGCTCTTGGGCTGCTTCGCCGCCTTCACGGCCGAGACCGAGGAGTGTCCCTGGTTCCGCACGCCGTCGGAGCCGCAGTAGCGAGCTGGGGCCGCCGACCGGCGCTGGCGCTGGTCATCGCCCTCGCCGCCCTGGCGGGGTGCTCGACCGACTCGTCGCAACAGCAGTCGCAGGCTCAGGGCTCGGGCGGCGAACGGATCGGGGTGCCCGTGCGGCTGGCGAACTGCCGAGACTGGGAGAGGGCCAGTCTGCGGCAGCGTTTCGGGACCGTGCGGGAGATCCGCAAGGTGCTGGGCCGCGAGGTGGGCGGTGAGGGCGGAGCCCGCGGGCGGACCCTCAGGGACCAGCAGGCCTCCGACCTCTTCGACCGCGCCTGCGCCAAGCGCTACGCCAGGGGCTTCAAGCTCTACAAGCTCTACTCGCGGGCCGCCGCGTTCTCGCAGCACGCCCCGGGTGGGCAGTAGCGGCCCGGTCCGGCTAGGTGCCGGGCGCTCGGTACTGCACCTGTTCGACCTTCCCTAGCGCCTCCAGCGTCTCGTCCACGCTCAGCAGGACCGTGGTCTCGATCGACTTGAGCGCCCCGCCGCTGCCGATGGCCAGTGCGACGGCCGCCATGGAGACGTTGTCGGGCGCTTCGAACAGGTTGTAGCCGTCGTGTTCGCCGAAGGCGTACCAGAAGCCGTGGAGCTTTCCGCCCACCGACTCGATGTAGTCCTTCGCCGCGTCCCGGCGGTCCTCGGGGTTCTCGATCAGCCGGGCCCAGGTCTCGGGCGTGTAGCTGAACTTCGTCAGATAGAGCGGCACGCTTCCTCCCTCGTTTGGGCGAGTCGTCTACGGCCGTGCGAGCTTTACATAGGCGCGCAAGCGGCGCCCGTTCTTCAGCAGTCCGCGGTCGGCGACGATCACCGCCCGCACTCGATTCCTTCGCACCAGGAACACGGCGCGCGATCCCGGCGCGCGCCACAGGCCCCGGGCCAGCTGGCGCTCGCCGCGCAGGACGCGGCGCAGCCGACGCGAGCGAGTCGCCGGGCGACAGGCGCCGCGCGCTGTGGTTGGTCGCCGTGGCGGCGATCAGCGCGGCGCGGCCGCGGCTGGTGAAGGCCACCACGACCTTGCCGCCGCGCTTGACGCAGTAGGCGAAGCGGCGGCGGGTCATGCGGCTCGGCAGGCCGGCGCGGCTGGCGGTGGCGGTGAACGCCTGGCCCAGGCGGATGCGCCGGTAGCCCAGGCGGCCGAGATGGGCGCGCGAGCCCACGCACACCGGCTTGGGCGCCGAGGTCTGGGCATGCCCCCCGCGTTGTGCAGCGCTCGGCTGGAAGTTCGGAGCCGGCGTGGTCACCGGGCCCCTGCCGGGCTGGTCGGCGACCGGCAGGCGGAAGTCGACGTTCGCCACCTGGACGCTGAACGTGCCGTTGGAGGGGCGCGAGTAGGGCGCGTCCTTGCCCAGCAGCTCGAGCTTGGCCTGATGGCCGGCGGCGAACTTCCAGCCGTTGGGATGCAGTTGGAAGACCTGGCGGCCGAAGGCCACCGGGCGGTAGGTGCCGCGCGCGACGAGGGTCTGGGTGCCGTCGGGCGCGACGTCCCACAGGCGGCCGACCACGTGCGGGAAGGTCCCGGACCACTGCAGGTCGGCGATCACCGTGGGCGAGCCGAGCAGGGTGTAGCCCGAGCCGGTCGCCTTGGGGAGGCGCCAGGTGGCCACGCCGCTCTGGTCGGCGCCCGGGGTGGTCGCTGCAGGGGCTGCCGCCACCGCCGATGGGATCGACCGCGGCGTCGACCGCCGGGTTGCCGCCCGCCGATAGGTAGCTCTTGGCCCCGCCCGCCTGGTAGCGCACCTCGCCC
Organism: uncultured Thermoleophilaceae bacterium; assembly: GCA_963810745.1. Taxonomy (GTDB): domain Bacteria; phylum Actinomycetota; class Thermoleophilia; order Solirubrobacterales; family Thermoleophilaceae; genus JACCZR01. The sequence continues at coordinate 243,769 of CAWEOW010000005.1, read as the reverse complement.
GGGCTGAGCGCGAGCCAGGACTTCGCCTGGTAGGGGCCGCCCGATGGGGCTGCCTTGGGGCAGGTCTGGGTCAGCGCCTCGGCGCCCTGGAGGGTCGACTGCGAGGTGTTGCCCTTCACGTAGCGCTCGAACCACTCGAACTGGCGCTGGTCGAGGCGCTGCTGGTCGGCGGTCTTGCCCTGGCCGCGCTGGATGGCCGAAGTCGAAGTGCAGCTGCGACACCGGCACGCTCGGGTGGCGCTGCTTGACGAGGTTGGCGTAGCGGACGGCCTCGTCGACCGGGAAGAGGTCGTCGGTGAAGCCGTTGGCGATCAGCAGCGGGGCGGGGGCGACGGAGCGGTCGAGGTAGTAGGCCGAGTGGTTCTTGGAGATCTCGTCCTTGATGTCGGCGATGACCGGGTCGTCGGTGGGTTCCCCGGCGTTGATGCGGGCGAACCACTTGCTCAGGTCGGCGTCCGGATCCAGCGCCGGCGGGGGCGTAGTAGCCGGCCGCGGAGCCGGCGAGGTAGAGGCCGCTCACGTAGCTCTGCTTGGGGATGCCGGTGGGGTTGAGGTCAGCCGTGTCGCTCGTGACCTGGTAGTCGAGCGTGCGGCCGTTGGGGGTCAGCGAGTAGACGAGGTCCGACCACGGGATCACCGGCGCCGCCGCGGCGATCTCCATGTCCTTGCCCTGCGGGCTCTTCCAGGGCGAGTAGCTGCCGTTGGTGTTGCGGATGCGGTTCTTCAGCGCGGCGAGCTGCATGCTCTGACCGCCGCCGTAGGAGCCGCCGGTGACGCCGATCTTCTTGGGCTGGACCAGGTTCGCGTCGGCGAGCAGGCCGGCGAGGTACTGGGTGTCCCTGGACCTCGAAGCGCGAGTCGGCCAGGTGGACCCAGCCCTTCACGCAGCCCGGGTGGGCGCGCGAGGCCAGCTGCCCGCACGACTGGCCGAAGCCGCGCGCGGTGTAGTTGAGGACGGCGTAGCCGCGATCGGCCCAGGGCTTGCTCGCGCCGACGCCGCTCTTCGAGCCGCCCCAGCCGTGCAGCTGGACCACCAGCGGGAAGGGCCCGTCGCCCGCGCTGGCCGGCGGGAGCGTGACGTTGACGTCGAGCGGGACGCCGTCGAAGGACGGCACGCGGCTGTTGACGTCGCCCGGGCAGAAGCGCACGTTCTGCTGCTCGGTGCAGGTGAGGCCGAACGGAGTGGGCGCGGCCTGAGCCGCCGCCGGCGCCACGAGCGCAGTGAGCGCAAGGGCGCCCGCGATGGTGAGTCGTCGTACCAGAATCCCTTCCCCCTAACTACAGGTTAGCCGCGCGCGCCCGCTTCCACGCCGGGTTAGCATCGCGCGGTCGAAGAGGGGAGAGGGTCTTGGCGGTAGCAGCGTCGGTATTGAGCGACACGCAGCGCAGCGTGCTCGAGGCGGTGTGCGACACGTACGTGCCGTCGGTGGAGTCGTCCTCGGGCGACCCGCTCGAGCGCGAGTTCCTCGGCCCGCTCGGCGGGCGACATGCACGTGCCGGCGCAGATCGAGGGCATGTTCGCCGAGACGCTCTTGCCGGAGGAGATCGCGCAGGTGGCGGGGCTGCTCGACGCCATCGGCGGGGAGGGCTTCCTTGACGCTCCGCTGGAGGGGCGCACCGCGTTGCTGCACGGACTGGCCGACGCCGACCCCGACGCCAAGCAGGGCCTCACGCAGCTGAAGGCGCTGACGATGCTGCTGTTCTACGGCGCGCCCGACGAGACGACCGGCCGCAACGTCAACTGGGAGGCCATCGGCTACCCGGGGCCGGTGTCGCCGGCGCCCTCGGCCGACGAGGCGCCGAAGACGATCGAGCTCGTCGGGGTCTCCGGCGTGTCGGAGACGCTTTCGTGCGACGTCGTGATCGTCGGCTCGGGCGCCGGCGGTTCGGTGATCGCCGCGGAGTGCGCGCGCGCCGGCAAGACGGTGCTCGTGCTGGAGATGGGCTCGTACAAGAACGAGCAGGACTTCAACCAGCTCGAGGTGCAGGGCTACCAGGAGCTGTACTACGGCGGCGGGCTGGCGACCTCGGAGAACGGGTCGATCTCGATCCTCGCCGGCCCGACGCTGGGCGGCGGGACCGTCGTCAACTACATGAACTGCATCCCGACGCCCGAGCGGATCGTGGCCGAGTGGGCGCGAGCACGGGCTCGACGGGCTTCGACGACTACGAGGCCTACAAGCGCGACCACATCGACGTGGTGATGGAGCGCATCAACGCGAACACCGAGGCGACGCAGCAGAACGGGACCCACCAGCGGCTGATGCAGGCGCTCGACGCGATGGGCCACGAGCACCGGCCGATCGTGCGCAACGCCTCGCTGGACGACAACCCCGAGATGTGCGGCTACTGCCCGATGGGCTGCCAGCAGGGCTGCAAGCGCTCGGCGATGAAGACGTGGCTGCAGGACGCCTCCGACGCCGGCGCCCGGGCGGTGGTGGGCTGCCACGCGGATCGCATCCTGGTGGAGGACGGCCGCGCCGTCGGGGTCGAGTGCACGGTGACGAACGAGGACGGCTCGACGTGCGCGCTGACCGTCGAGGCCTCGGACGTGGTGGTGGCCTGCGGAGCGATCGAGTCGCCGGCGCTGCTGATGCGGAGCGGCATCGGCGGCCCAGCGGTGGGGAAGAACCTGCGCCTGCACCCCGCCTACGTGGTGATGGGCGTGTACGACGAGCCGGTCGAGGGCTGGCGCGGCCAGATCCAGTCGCTGGTGAGCGACGCCTACGAGGGCCTGGAGGGCGACCACGGCTTCCTGATCGAGGCGACGGGAATGTTCCCCGGCCTGATCAGCGCGATCTTCCCCTGGGGCGACGGAGCCGCAGCACAAGGAGCTGATGACCTCGTTCAAGTGGCAGGCCCCGTTCATCACGGTGGCCCGCGACCACGGCTCGGGCGAGGTGGTGCTGGACGAGCTGGGCCGGCCGGTGGTGCGCTGGGGCCTGGACGACGAGGTCGACCGCCGCCTGGCCGTCGCGCGCGAACGTGGAGCTGTGCCGGCTGCACTCGGCCGCGGGCGCCTCGGAGATCTTCACCGCGCACGCGAGCGAGCTGCGCTGGCGCCCCGGCGACGACTTCGACGCCTTCCTGGCCTCGGTCGAGTCAGCGAGCTACGAGCCGAACGACATCGCCTGCTTCACAGCCCACCAGATGGGAACGTGCCGAATGGGCTCGGACCCGGCGACCTCAGTGGCCGACGGCCGAGGCGAGCTGCACGACACGAAGGGCGTGTGGATTGGCGACGGCTCGGCGTTCCCGACGGCCCCGGGCGTGAACCCGATGGTGACGATCATGGCGCTGGCGCATCGGACCGCGGCAACGCTGCGGCCGAGGTAAATGCAGATTTGTGCTCCGTGACGGCCACCAGCCCGCCGGTCGCACCCACTCGTAAGCCGGACCAGCACGGGCCGCGCGACGAGGGCGAGGAGATCTGCCACCTGGTCGAGGACCATGACCCCGACACAGCGCTGTGCGGCAAGGACGTGACCGGCTGGCCGTGGAACCCGCCGTGGCCCTACTGCGTGGTCTGCGTGGAGCTGGCCCGCGGGCGCCCGGGCTGGCGGGGCTTCTTCGGCGGAGGCTGAGGTGGCCTCCTACGTCGAGGGCCAGTGATCCGGGCGCTCCTCAACTCCTTCCTCTACTTCCCCGAGCGCGAGCTGTTCGAGACGCCGGCCGCCCGGGGGCTGAACCACCGCGAGCTCGACATCGAGACCGATGATGGGGAGCGCCTCCACGGCTGGTGGGTGCCTGCGACGACCGACCGCATCGGACACCTGCTGGTGTGCCACGGCAACGGTGGCAACATCGGTGGCCGCGTGCGGCTGGTCGAGCTGCTGGCCGGCGTGGGCTTCGACGTGCTGCTGTTCGACTACCGCGGCTACGGGCGCTCCACCGGCAAGCCGGACGAGGAGGGGACCTACCAGGACGCCCGGGCCGCGCTGCGCGCGCTTCAGCAGGAGGCCGACGACGCTCCGGTCATCTATCTGGGCGAGTCGCTCGGCGGGCGCCGTCGCTCTGCAGCTGGCACTCGAGTCACCGCCGGCCGGCCTGGTCCTCCAGTCGACCTTCACGAGCGTCCGCGACATGGCCCGCGAGCACTACTCGCTCCTCCCCAGGGCCGCCGTGCCCGACGCCTATCCGAGCAAGGAGCGGATCGCCCGGCTCACCGCGCCGCTGCTGGTGGTCCACGGCGAGCGTGACGAGGTCGTCCCGGTCGAGCACGGCCGCGCCCTGTTCGAGGCCGCGCCCGAGCCCAAGGAGCTCGAGCTGATCCCGAACGTCGGCCACAACGACTTCATTCCCGGTGCCGGACGGGAGTTCGCCCAGGCGGTGGCGAACTGGGTGAGGGCGCTTCCGTGATCCCGGAGCGGGCGCTCGCTACTTGCGCCGGCTGACTTCGTCCGCGAGCTCGTCCTTGGTCATGTCGGAGCGCCCCTCGATTCCGAGGTCCTGCGCTTCCTCGTAGAGCTCGTCCTTCGAGCGGTCGGCCTCCAGCTTGTCGGCGTCGGTGCGGCCCTCGAGATCGTCGATCTCCCTTTCCTTGCGCTCGACGCGGGCCTCGGCGGCTTCGGCGCGCCGCTCTTCGGCGGCCAGCTCTTCCTTGGCCTCGTCCTTGCGCTCCTCCTGAGCGCCCTGGCGGCGCAGCGCCTCGTTGCCGCTCAGGTCCCCGGCGGCCTGCTTCGCGCGGCCGGTGATCTTGTCCGTGATTCCCATGGCGTCCTCCGGTTTGCTGTTTCCACCCAGGTACCCGGGTGCCCAGGCCGCTACACGATCTGAGCGCGGCGGTACGGTCGCCTCGTGCCCTCCCTCCAGCGCCGCACCCTCGTCGTGCTGGCCGCCGCTCAGGTCTTCGGCGGCATCGGGTTCTTCCTCGGCATCACCGTTGCGGCGATCCTCGCGCGGGACATCTCGGGCGATGCGTCGCTCAGCGGAATCCCGATTGCCTTCACCGTCGCGGTGGGCGCCATCGGGGCGGCTCCTGTTGCTCAGTGGATGGCCCGGTCCGGCCGCCGGCCTGGGCTAGCCGCCGGCCACCTCATCGGCGCCGCGGGCGCGGCCGTCGTGGTCCTCTCGGCCGGGGTCGAGAACTTCGCGCTGCTGTGCCTCGGCATGGCCGCCTTCGGGCTCGGCAACACCTCCAACCTCCTCGCGCGGTTCGCCGCCACCGACCTCGCGCCCATGAAGGCACGAGCGACCGCCATCAGCGTCGTCCTGCTCGCCACCGCCGCGGGCGCCGTCGCCGGGCCCAACCTCGCCTCGGCCTGCGAGCCGATCGGCGAGGAGCTCGGTGTTCTGCCCAGCGCCGGGCCGTTCGCCGTGGCGATCGTGGCCAGCAGCATCGCCGCCGCCATCCTCCTGATCTTCCTTCGGCCCGACCCGCTGCTGGCCGCGCGCGAGCAGACCGGGCCAGGCCCCGCCGCCGCCCTCCAAGGCCACGGCTGCGCTGCGAGATCTCCCGAACTGGCCGCGCCTCGCCCTCGTCGGCGTCACCGCCATGGCCGCCTCCAACCTCGCCATGGTCGCCGTCATGACCACCACGCCGCTGCACATGGAGGACGCCGGGGAGTCGCTTTCGGCGGTCGGGCTTGTCATCTCGCTGCACGTCGGCGGCATGTTCATCCCGTCGCCGGTCACCGGCGTCCTGGCCGACCGCTTCGGGCGGATCCCGGTCATCGCCGGCGGTGGCGTCGCGATGATCGCGGCCGGTGCCATGGCTGCCGTGTCGCCCGGGGACGAGACCGTCCTCATGGCCGCCGCGCTCGTCGCGCTCGGCCTTGGCTGGAACTTCGGCCTCGTCGGCGGGAGCGCTCTGCTCACGGACGCCGTCCCACAGGAGAGCCGCGCTCAGACCCAGGGCGCCGCGGACTTGGTGATGGGCCTCACCGGCGTCAGCGGCAACCTCGTCGCCGGGCCGCTCTTCCACGCGGGCGCGTTCGGAGTCCTCGGCCTGGGCGCCGTTGCGATCGGTCTCGGGCTGATCTTCCTCGCCGCGCGCAACCGGCTCGCGGTAGCCCCCGCCACCTGACCCCGTTTCCGACCCGGGTCCGCCGGGCAGGACATGAACCATGGTGAAACGACTTCTCAACCAGGTAATGCGCGGCGGTGCCGCGCGCGGTGGCCGCGGACGGCACGGTCGGCCCGGCGGACATCGTGGTGGCGGCGGAGGCATGGGGGCCCAGCTGGGCTCCATGGCCGAGCGCTACATCCGCGGTCGCGGGCGCAGGCGCTAGCTACTTCGGGGGCAGCCCGCTGGCGAAGTCGGCCCCCGCGTCGACCCAGCGGGCCAGCTCCTCCTCATCGGTGGTCCCCGACGGGTCCACCAGCACTGTGCTCTTCATCGGCTTGCCGGTGAAGTCGAACGGGCGCACGGCGGGCTCCTCGAGGGCCAGCGGCCCGGCCTCGTCGCCGAGGCGGACGATCAGGTCCTCGTCCATCACCCCGCAGCACATGTTGCCGTTGAGCATGAAGGCGATGCCGCCGAACATCTTGCGCTCGGAGTAGCCCTCGCGGCCTCCCACCAGCTCGCGGACGCGGTCCGCCAGGCGCTCGTCGTAGGCCACTAGGCCGCCGCGGGGACGGTTCCGCGCGCGTACCAGGCACGGGCGTCCAGCGAGAAGGCCCCGTCGGGCAATTTCGCCGCGCAAGCGTCACGAACCGCTTCCTGTTGGGCCGGGTCGAGCGACGCGAGGTGCTGGCCCGCCGGGCCCACGCCGTGGGTGAACGGTTCCCAGAAGTCGTCGAAGCTCGCGTAATCGGCGCGGGCCGAGATCGTGCCCTCCTCGACTTCCTCGAGCCCCGCCCGTCCGAGCCGTTCTGCGATGTCGCCCTCCCGGATACCCGCCAGCTTCCGCTCGCCCTCGACGTTCGGGTCCACCTCGCGGGCGGCCATCCAGAAGGTCTTGAGCATCGTCATGCCGCCACCGGCGATGTCCCACATGCAGGCCGCCACCGTGCCGCCCGGCCGGGTGACCCGGGCCATCTCGCGCACGCCCTGGTCGGGGTCGCTCATGAAGGCGATCACCAACGACGAGAGCGCGGCGTCGAACTCGTCGTCAGCCCACGGGAGCTCCTCGGCGACGCCCTCGCGTATGTCTCCATCCGGCACCCGCTCGCGGCACGCGGCAACGAACCGCGGCGCTGGGTCGATCGCCGCAACTTTGGCCCCGCCCACGCGAGCGGCCAGCTCTGTCGCCAGCCCGCCGGTTCCGCAGCCGACGTCCACCACCCGCCCTTCGCTCGGCACTCCGGCCGCGTCGACCAGCGCGGGCGCCAGCGTGGCAAGGTAGCGCCCCATGAACCGGTCGTAGTGCTCGGCGGGAGCGGCGAACTGCACGTCAGGCGGCTCGCAGGCCTTCGGCGTGTGCCACGTGTCAATCGTAACCCGGCTGCAACGCCCGTTTCAGCATCTTGCGCGCACGCGCGTACGCCGACAGGGTGTGGGCCGTGCGGCGGACGGGGGTCCTCATAGCGCTGGCTGCGGTGGTGACCGCGATGCTGCTGCCCGCCGCTCCGGCCCAGGCCGGCCGCGGCAACGTCGCCGCCCTGCAGGTCGCGCTCCGCGCCCTCGGCTATCGCCCCATGGCGTCGACGGAATCTCCGGTCCCTGGACCCGCCGGGCTGTCCGCCGCTTCCAACGAAGAAAGCGCCTTGCGGTCGACGGCATCGCCGGCCCGAAGACCCTCCGCAAGCTCGGCCGCCGCGGCCGCCCGCGCTACGGACGGCGCGTGATGCGCCGCGGCCAGAGGGGCTTCGACGTCGCCGCGCTGCAGTTCGTGCTCTACAAGCGCGGCTTCCACCCGGGCGGCTTCGACGGCGGCTTCGGCCGCAACACGCGCCGGGCGGTCAAGCGCTTCCAGCGCGCGGTGGGCTTGCGCGCCGACGGCGTGGTGGGGCGCCGCACGCGGAGGGCGCTCCGAAGGAGAGTCGTCTCCGCGCCAAGCCCCGGCGGCCCCGTCCGCTTCTTCCGCCCGCTCCGAGCCCCGCTGACCAGCGGCTTCGGCCGCCGCTGGGGCCGCATGCACACCGGCCTCGACTACGGCGCGGGCTACGGCCGCCGCGTCGGCGCCGCGGGGCGGGGGAGGGTCTCCTTCGCCGGCTAGAACCGCGGCGGCTACGGCTACCTGGTGGTGGTCGACCACCGCCTCGGCTTCGAGAGCTGGTACGCGCACCTGAGCCGCATCTCCGTCTACCGAGGACAGCGCGTGGTGGGCGGGACCACGATCGGGCGGGTGGGCTCGACGGGCCACGCCTTCGGCCCTCACCTGCACTTCGAGGTCCGCCGCTACGGCACGCCGATCGATCCGCGGCCGCGGCTGCTGCGAGCGGCGGCCGCGCGCCGCCGCAAGGCGCAGCGAGACAAGTACGTCTGCGCCCCCAACGCCGACGTCCGCAGCGCCCGCGACGCCGACCCGCCGGTCGCCCGCCTAAACCGCTGCCCGTAGCGACCCGTGCGCCGCGGCGGCGTCCGCGATCAACGAGTGCGCCAACGCGCCCTGCTCGTCGCTCAGCCGGATGTGCGAATGCTGCGACACCGAGCGCCGCATCACGCCGATGTCGGCGATCGTCGGGCACTGCTCGAGCCGCGGGCCGGCCACGACCTGCGAGACCTCGACCATCACCCGCCAGCGCTCGTGCGGGCTGAGCACGGGGTCGGAGACCACCTCCTCCACCGCGTAGATCCGCGACTCGCCGAAACGGCGGTGGGAGCCGGCGGCGTACAACACCAAGATGTCGCCGTCGACTATCCGCGGCCAGCGGGGAAACATGGACACCGAGCCGTACTCGCGCATCCAGGCCGAGCGGCGCGCGGCCCAGTCGCCGTCGAGGAACGGCGTGCGCGAGGTGCCGGTGATCTTCAGCCAGTAGGCCACGAAATGAAAGGGTGCCGCACATGACCATCGAGGAGGCCATGAGCCGTGACGTTCTGACCGTGAACCCCGACCGCACCCTGCGCGAGGTGGCCGAGGAGATGGCCGCCCGCAACTGCGGCTCGGCGGTCGTGACCGACCCCGAGCAGCCCGGGCCCGGGATCTTCACCGAGCGCGATCTGCTGAAGGCGGTCGCCGAGGGATCCAGCCCGACCAGTGAGGCCGTGCGCGACCACCTCACCTCCGCGGGGACGTTCGCCGAGCCGTCGTGGTCCCTCGAGGACGCGGCCCAGAGCATGCTCCGGGGCGGCTTTCGCCACCTGGTCGTCCTCGACGAGGGAGAGCCGATCGGCGTCCTGTCCATGCGCGACATCGTGCGGCGGTGGGCCGAGGAGGGGTAGCGCCGGTCGCATGCCCATGTTCGTGATCCAGAAGCACGCGGCCACCTCGCTGCACTACGACTTCCGCCTCGAGGTGGACGGCGTGCTCGCCTCGTGGGCGGTGCCGAAGGGCCCCTCGACCGACCCGCGCGAGAAGCGCCTGGCCATGGAGGTCGAGGACCACCCGCTCAGCTACGGCGACTTCGAGGGCGTCATCGGCCCGGGCTACGGCGCCGGCGCGGTGATCGTCTGGGACACGGGCGAGTACGAGAACCTGCGCGACGAGCCGATGAAGGAGGGCATCGACAAGGGCCACATCTCGTTCGCGCTAAACGGCCACAAGCTGCAGGGCGGCTGGTCCCTGCGGCGCACGAAGGGCGGCAAGAAGCCGCAGTGGCTGCTGGTCAAGCGCCGCGACGAGCACGCCGACGCCCGGCGCAACCCGGTGAGCACCCAGCCCGAGTCGGTGCTGAGCGGCAAGACGATCGAGGACCTGCAGTGAGCGACCCGCCCAAGGGCAGCGCCGCCATGAAGGCGGTGCTCACCGACGAGCGCTTCTCCGACCCCGACTGGATCTACGAGCGCAAGCTCGACGGCATCCGCTGCATCGCGGTCCGGGACGGCAAGGAGGTCAAGCTCTGGAGCCGCAACGACCTCTCGCTCAACGACCGCTGGCCCCAGCTGGCGGAGGCGCTTGAGCAGCAGCCCCAGCAAGCGCTTCGCCATCGACGGCGAGGTGGTCGCTCTGGAGCACGGCCAGACGAGGTTCGGCTCGCTCGGCAAGGGGGCAAGAACATCTACCTCTACGTCTTCGACGTCCTCTGGCTGGACGGGGAGGACGTGCAGGAAGCAACCGCTCAGAGAGCGCAAGCGCCTGCTCAAGGAAGCGATCGAGTTCGAGGACCCGGTCCGCTGGACCGCGCACCGCAACAGGGACGGCGAGGCCATGTACGAGGAGGCCTGTCGCAAGGGCTGGGAGGGCGTCATCGCCAAGCGCGCCGACAGCCCCTACGCCACCACCCGCTCCAAGGACTGGCTCAAGTTCAAGTGCGAGATGGGCCAGGAGCTGGTGATCGGCGGCTACACCGCGCCGAAGGGCTCACGCACCGACCTCGGCGCGCTGCTGGTCGGCTACTACGACGGAAACAAGGAGCTGCACTACGCCGGCAAGGTCGGCACCGGCTTCGACCGCGACACGCTGAAGGACCTGAGCGGAACGCCTCGAGCCGCTCCAGAGAGACACCGCGCCCTTCGACGAGGTCACGAAGTTCAAGAACGTGACCTGGGTCGAGCCCAAGCTGGTCGCCCAGATCGGCTTCAGCGAGTGGACCGGTACGGCCGCCTGCGCCACCCGCGCTTCCTCGGCCTGCGCATCGACAAGCCCGCGAGTCAGGTCGTGCGAGAGGGGTAGAGAAACCACATGCCCTCACAGAAACAACGACAAGCGGCGAAGAAGAACGTCAAGAAGGCACAGGACGCCGCCAAGAAGCAAGCAGACCCTCAAGAAGCTCAACAAGAAGACGCAGACCGCGCTCGGCAAGGAGTCCGCCGCGGTGCAGCGCGGCGACGCGCCCACGCGCAAGGAGCTCGAGAAAGACGCGCGCAAGCTGAACATCGAGGGCCGCTCGAAGATGGGCAAGGCCGAGCTCAAGCGCGCGGTGGCCAAAGCCAAGTGAGCGAGAACGACGAGCCGCTGCGCGCCTTCATCGAGATCCCGAAGGGCAGCCGCAACAAGTACGAGCTCAACCAGGAGACCGGCTACATCGAGCTCGACCGGCGGCTGTTCGCCGCCGTGGGCTACCCGATGGAGTACGGGTTCGTGATGGGCACGCGGACCGAGGAAGAGGAGGAGCTCGACGCGATCGTCACCGTCAGCGAGCCGACCTTCCCCGGCTGCGTGGTGCCGATCAACGTCATCGGGATGCTCGAGATGTACGACGAGGACGGCACCCCCAACCACAAGATCCTCGGCGTGCCGCTGTCCGACCCTTCCTGGAGCGACCTCGAGGAGATCGATCAGCTTCCCGGCGACCTCGCCCAGGAGATCCAGCACTTCTTCGAGGTCTACACCGACCTGGAGGGCAAGGACTGGAAGATCGAGGGCTGGGCCTCACGCGAGCGGGCGCTCGAGGTGTGCAACGAGGCGCTGCGAGCGCTTCGAGGAGAACGAGGGCTAGTTCGCGCCGATCGGCGAGCCCGAGAAGAAGAAGAACCAGATCTCGAAGGCCGCGACCGCGACCACGACCAGCCCGACCATCACGCGCTCCAGCATCGTGAGCTGAACGCGCTCGCCGGGCTGCTGCTCGCGCTCGCCGCGCATCGAGCGCAGCCAGGGCGCGTGCTTGCGGGCGGTGGGGGTGGTGCCGGCCAGCTCGTCGTACTTGGCGCCGAGCCGGCTGAGGATGAAGGCCAGCGTCACGCTGGTCACGCCCATCACCAGCACCACCAGGCCGACCGCGCCCATCGACGGCGGCCCCGAGCCCTGCACCCGCGAGCCGACCCATAGGGCGAGCAGCGGGCTGCCCGTGTAGATGTTGAGGCCCACCACCGTCATCGCCGCAGCGAGACCGAGGCGCTTCACGGTCAGTCCATGTCGCGCGGGGTGATGGCGCCGCTCTGCAGGGCGAGCTCCACCAGCTTGACCCGCTTCTGGTTCTGCGGGAGGTCCTCGACGCCGAACTTGGCGAACAGCGTGCGCAGGTGGGTCTTGACGGCGTCGACGCTCAGGTACACCTCGTCGGCGATCTGCTGGTTGGTGGCCGGCGTGGCGTAGGGGCTGCCGTCGCGGAAGGGGCGGCAGAGGCCGACCAGCACGGTCTTCTGCGTCTCGGTGAGGGTGGCGTCGGGGACGTCGGCGGCCATCGCGGTCTCGCCGCCGGTGGTGGCCTCGCCCGGCTCGCGGAACACGGCGCTGGTGGCGCCGAAGCGCATCACGTCGCCGTTGCGCAGCCGGCGCCGGCCGGTCACCCGCTCGTTGTTGACGTAGGTGCCGTTGCGCGAGAGCCCGTCGTCGCTGATCGTCCAGGCGCCGCCGAGCTTCTCCAGCTCCGCGTGCACGCGCGAGACCTCGGTGTCCCACTCGAGCGAGAGGTCGGCCTCGCCGGTGCGCCCGACCGTCAGGCGCTCGCTGGAGAGGATCACCAGCACCTGCTTGTCCTCGCCGTCGCGCAGGACGACGAAGGGCTCGCCGGCCCTCTCTGCCTCGATCTGCTCCTTCAGCTCCACGGCTGAGGCGCGGTGCATGGCGCTGATGGTACGCCCGGGACCCGCCACCAAGGGTGGGGAAGGGCGACACCCGGGTGGGCGCACCCCACCCCTTGGACCCCTGGGAGGGACGGCTGCCCGAGCGGAGACTCGCTTCATCGGATCAGCCACCACCACCAAGGAGCTCACAATGACCCGCACCGCCACCACCAAGCTCGTCGCCACCGCCCTCGCCGTCGCCTCGCTGGGCCTGGCTTCCACCGCTCAGGCCGAAGAGGCCCCGGCCACCGCCACCGGCGGCACGCCGCCGGTTGTCGAGCAGGCCCCCGCGCCTGCCCCGGCCACCCCGGCCACCGAGGAGGCTCCGGCCACCGAGCCCTCGCAGGAGGAGCTGGACAAGCAGCGCTACGAGCGCTACTGCCACATGAAGGACGCCGAGCCCTCGCACAACGACAAGAAGTTCTGCGAGGACAACAAGGGTCGCTTCGAGCCCGGCAGCACGACCAACACCACCGGTCACGGCAACTACGAGACCACAAGTACGAGGACCGCAAGTACGAGGAGCCCTCGTACGAGAAGCCGGGCTACGAGAAGCCGGTCTACGAGGCCAAGAAGGCGATGGGCAAGGAGCTGCCCTTCACCGGCCTCGAGATCTGGCAGCTCGGCCTGATCGGGATCGTGCTCTCCGGTGGCGGCCTCGGCGCCCGCCGGCTGCTCGCCTCGTAAGGCAGCACGGACACCCAGCAGCATCCGAGGGGCGCCCCGCGAGGGGCGCCCCTCACACGTTCAGGACGGCCCGAAGCGCTCGGTGCGGATGCTGGCCGACGGGCAGCCCGCCTCCATCGCCAGCTGGGTCGCGGCCTCCACGAAGCCGTTCGACCCGCACACGAAGACGGTGGCCTCGGACCCCGGCAGCGCCTCGGCCACCAGCTCGGAGTCGATGCGACCGGAGTGGCCGCCCCAGCCGTGCGGCGCCTCGCGCGTGAAGGTGAGCACGGCGTCGTCGCGGAGCTCGCTCGCGTAGATGATGTCCTCGCCGGTGCGCACCGAGTAGACGAGCCGCATCGGCACCTCGGGGCGGGTGCGCCGGCGGTGGCGCAGCATCGCCATCAGCGGCACCACGCCCGAGCCGCCGCCCAGCAGCAGCACCGGCGACTCGCCGCGCCAGACGAAGTAGGAGGTGAACGGCCCGCGCAGCTCGACCTGGTCGCCCTCCTCCACCACGTCGTGGAAGTAGGGGGAGACCTCGCCGTCGGCGAGCCGGTCGATGGTCAGCTCCACGCGGCCCTCGTCCAGGGGCGAGGAGGCGATCGAGTACGAGCGCTGGGCCTGGTAGCCGTCCTCGGCGGTCAGCCGGACGTCGTAGTGCTGGCCCGGCAGGTGGGGCATCCACATCGGCAGGTCGAACACGAACGACTTGACGCGCGGCGTCTCCTGCCGGACCGAGGCCACGGTGGCGACCTGCCAGCGCCCCGGCGCCCGCTGCGAGACGGGCGTCAGTCCCCCCAATAGCGCTCTTCCTTCCAGGGGTCGCCGCGGTTGTGGTAGCCGTTCTGCTCCCAGAAGCCGGGCTCGTCGTGGTCCATCACGCGCAGGCCGGCCAGCCACTTCGCGCTCTTCCAGAAGTAGAGGTGGGGGACCAGCAGACGCGCGGGCCCGCCGTGCTCGCGCGGCAGCGGCTCGCCCTCGTGCTCGGTGACCACCCAGGCCTTGCCGCCGGTGAGGTCGGCGAGGTCGAGATTGGTGGTGTAGCCCTCGCTGGTCCAGGCCATCACGTAGGCGCCCTGGGGCTTGACGAGGTCCATCAGCGCGTCGACCGACACGCCGCCGAACGAGGTGTCGAGCTTCGACCACTTCGTGACGCAGTGGATGTCGCACGGCACGCGCTCGAAGGGCAGCGCGTCGAACTGCTCGCGGCTCCAGGTGGTCGGCGCCTCGACCATCCCGTCGATCGTCAGCGTCCACTCCGCGGCGTCGATCCGGGGCGTGGGCCCGGCGGTCAGCACGGGGAAGCCCCGCTCGAAGTACTGGCCCGGAGGGATGCGCTCGGCCAGCTCCTCCGGCGTCCGTCGCCGACCGCTGAAGCCACGCGAGATCAGGGCCACGAGAGGACTCTACGGTCTGCGACGCTGTGGATCTATGAAGCTCGAGGGAATCCACCACATCACGGCCATCACCGGCGACGCCCCCCGCAACGTGGACTTCTACGCGCGCGTATTGGGACTGCGGCTCGTCAAGAAGAGCGTCAACCAGGACGACCCGACCGTCTACCACCTCTTCTACGCCGACGAGGAGGGCGACCCGGGCTCCGACCTGACCTTCTTCGAGTACCCCGGCGTCCCGGAGGGACAGCACGGCGAGGGCATGGTGCACCGCATCGTGTGGCGCGTCGGGTCCAAGGACGCGCAGGACTTCTGGGCCGAGCGCCTGGCCGACAACGACACCGAGAGCACGCGCGAGGACGACGCGCTGATCTTCTTCGACCCCGAGGGCCTCGAGCACGAGCTGGTGGTGGTCGACGTGCCCGACCCGCCGCTGATCGCCGAGCACCCCGAGGTCCCGGCCGAGCACGCGCTGCAGGGCTTCCACGCCGTGCGCGCCTACAACTCCGAGCCCGAGGTCAACGACCGGCTGTTCGAGAGCCTCGGCTTCGAGCGCGCCGACGAGGGCTGGGAGGCCCGCGGCGAGGAGCGCGGCGGCCTCTACCTGTCCGAGACCCCGCCGCTGACCCGCCCGCGGCAGGGGGCGGGGTCGGTGCACCACGTCGCCTGGTCGGCCGGCATGGACGAGCAGGAGGCTGGCGCGAGCGCGTGATGGAGGGCGGCGGCCAGCCGACCCCGGTGATCGACCGCTTCTACTTCCTCTCGATCTACTTCCGCACGCCCGGCGGCGTGCTGTTCGAGATCGCCACCCGCGGCCCGGGCTTCGCGGTGGACGAGGATCCCGACAAGCTCGGCGAGCAGGTCGCGCTGCCGCCGTTCCTGGAGGACCGCCGGGCGGAGATCGAGCCCAAGCTCACACCTCTGCCCAATCCTCGTGCTGTTTCGGGTTAGGCTGGCATGAGCCCATGCAGGCAGGACTGGAGGTCTTCCGAGAGGCGTTCCTCGACGCCCTCCTGACGGGCGACGAGCGCGCCGCCGAGCTGGTCGCGCGCGAGGCCATCGAGGCCGGCCTGCCGGAGACGGAGATCTGCGAGGAGGTCATCACGCCGGCGCTGCACACGGTCGGCGAGATGTGGGCCGGCGGCCTGATCTCGGTCGCCGACGAGCACCTGGCCACGCAGATCAGCATGCGGGTGCTGGCCCTCCAGCGCGACGCCTTCCGCCGCCTCAACGAGCGCGACGAACCAGCAGGTCTACCTCGCCGGCATCGAGGGCGAGCAGCACGTGGTGGGGCTGGAGATGGCGGCCAACCTGCTGCGCCACTCGGGCTTCGACGTGCGCTTCCTCGGCCCCGACGTGCCCGATCCAGTCGCTGGGCCAGATCGTGGCGCGGCGCCGGCCGCACGTGGTGGCTCTCACGGTCACGATGCGCGACTCGGCGATGCTGATCGACCTGGCTCTCGACGAGATCGACCGGGCCTCTCCGGGCACCGGCGTGGTGGTCGGCGGCTCGGGCGTTCCGCCCACGCTGATCGAGACCGACCGGATCGCGGTCTCCGACACGCTGACCGACGTGGTCGAGAAGGTGACCTGGCTGATCACCAGGCCGTCGCTGAACTAGTCGACCGCGGCGATGACTATCAGGGCCGCGCTGGGCGGCCCGCAGCCGCCGATCTTGAATCGGCGGGCGTGGGGCCCATCTCGGAGCCTGCCTCGAGCAGGAGGCCCAGCCCGCGTGCTCGCACCCGCGCGAGCCGCTCATGCTGCTCGGTCCCGCGCTGGGCTCGCGGGCGCAGTGGCCACAGACAGGCTTTGCCCTGCGCAGCCTTTGCAGACCCTTGCCAGCGGAGAAGCTACAGCGCGGAGGCCGCCTTCTCTGCAGCCTCGAGCTGGCGCTCGATCAGATCGAGCCCGAGCTCCAGAAGCCCGGGTCGCCCAACTCGACGCCGACGATGCGGCCCAGGTCCTCGGGCGGCATCGAGCCGCCGGCCGCAGCAGGTCGAGGTACTGCGGGACCAGGCCCTCGCCCTCCTCCTCGTAGCGGCGGTAGACCGACAGCGCCAGCAGGTGGCCGTAGGCGTACGCGTAGACGTAGCCCGGCGTGTCGATGAAGTGCGGCACGTAGGACCACCACGTGGCGTAGTCGTCGTCGAGCTCGACGGAGTCGCCGAGCATGTCGGTCTGGGTCTCCAGCCACAGCTCGTTCAGGCGGTCGACCGACAGCTCGCCGCCGGAGCGGCGCTCGGTGTGGACGCCGTGCTCGAAGCGGTTCATCGCCACCTGGCGGAAGATCGCCGCCACCGCGCCGTCCAGCGACTCGGCCAGCAGCGACAGCCGCGCCTCCTGGTCGTCGCCCGCGCGCTCGAGCAGCCGCTCCAGCACGATCGTCTCGCCGAAGATCGACGCGGTCTCGGCCACGGTCAGCGGGCTGGTGAAGTGGAACAGGCCGCGCGGCCGGGCCAGCACCGCGTGCACGCCGTGGCCGAGCTCGTGGGCCATGGTCAGCACGTCGCCCGGGCGCGAGGTGTAGTTGAGCAGCACGTAGGGGTGCGCGCTGGGCACGGTGTAGGCGCAGAACGCGCCGCCGCGCTTGCCGGGCTCGGGCGGCCCGTCGATGTAGGGCTCGGAGAAGAAGCCGGCGGCGGCGTCGCCCAGCTCGGAGGAGAAGCCGCGGTAGCAGTCGAGCACCAGCTCGCGCGCCTCGTCGTAGGGGATGCGGTCGGTCGACTCGCGCAGCGGCGCCATGCGGTCGTAGTGGGCCAGGCGGTCGAGGCCGAGGATCTTCGCCTTCAGCCGGTACCAGCGCCGCGCCAGCTCGTAGCGGTCCTGCACCGCGGCCACCAGCGCCTCGACGGACTCGTCGCTGGCCTCGTTGGAGAGGTTGCGCGAGGCCAGCCAGTGCTCGTAGTGGCGCAGGCGGTCCTTCGTGGCCTTGTCGGCGGCCAGCGTGTTGGTCACGAACGCGCGCGTGCGCAGGCCGGGCTTCAGCGATGCGGTGACGCCCTCGGCGGCCTGGCGCCGGCGCTCGCGGTCGGGGTCCTGGAGGTTGGCCAGCGCCTGCATGAGCGCGACCGGCTCGTCCTCGAACGGCAGCTCCACCCGCAGCGCCGACACCAGCTCGGTGAACAGGCGGCGGAAGGCCGACGGCCCGGTGACCGCGGTCTCGGTGAGGATCTGCTCCTCGGGCTCGGAGAGCTGGTGCGGGCGGTAGCGGCGCAGGGTGCGCAGGTGGTGTGCGCAGAACTCCAGCGCCGGGTCGGTGAGCAGCGGCTCGACGTGGTCGTCGGGCAGCTCGTTCCACTCGAGGTCGAAGAAGAGGAGCAGGGTCTGCAGCTCGGTGCTGCGCTCGTGCACCCGCTGCATGGCCGCGCCGCGCTCGGGGTCCTCGGTGTCCAGGGAGAAGCTCAGCGACGCGTAGCTGCCCGCGCGGCCGGCGAGCTCGGAGATCGCCTCCAGCTCGTGCATGGCCTCGGCGAGGCCCTCCACGTCGAGCTCGCCGAGCTTGCCCCGGTAGCGCTCCGCGAAGGCCTTGGACCGCTCGGAGGCCCGGTCGAGGAGGGCGTCGGTGCTCTCGCCCTCGAGCAGCGGATCGAGGTCCCAGCGGGCGGACTCGAGAGCTTCGTCGCGGGGTGTCTCGGCCAGATCGGTCACCCGTGCGACTCTAGGCGCCATGAGATTCGGGGTGCTGGGCACAGGACAGGTGGGCCGGACCATCGCGGGCAAGCTCACCGAGCTGGGCCACGAGGTGAAGATCGGCTCCCGCACCGCGGGCGAGGACACCGTCGAGTTCGCCGACGCCGCGGCCTTCGGCGAGGCGCTCGTGAACGCCACCTCGGGGGCCCACTCCGTCGACGTGCTGCGCAGCGCGGGCGCCGAGAACCTCGGCGGCAAGCTGCTGATCGACATCGCCAATCCGCTCGACTTCTCGTCCGGCATGCCGCCGGTGCTCGCCTTCTGCAACGACGACAGCCTGGCCGAGCGCATCCAGGCCGAGTTCCCCGCGCTGCGCGTGGTCAAGGCGCTGAACACCGTCAACGCCGACGTGATGGTCGACCCCTCGCTGGTCGGCGAGGACACCGACATGTTCGTGGCCGGCAACGACGAGGGCGCGAAGGGCGAGGTCACCGACCTGCTGCGCGACTTCGGCTGGAAGCGGGTGCTCGACCTGGGCGACGTCGCCGCCGCCCGCGGCATGGAGATGTACCTGCCGCTGTGGCTGCGCCTGTGGCAGGCCACCGGCACCGGGCACCTCAACGTGAAGGTGGTCACCGCCGGGTGAGCCGCATCCTGGTCACGGGCTCCACCCGGGGCCTCGGCAAGGAGGTGGCGGGACGGCTCGAGGAGCGCGGCGACGAGGTCGTGCACCACGGCCGCGCCGACGCCGACCTGAGCTCGCTCGAGGAGGTCAGGCGCTTCGCCGGCGAGGTGGGGGAGGTGGACCTGCTCCTCAACAACGCCGGGCTGATCTCCATCGAGCGCCAGGAGAGCGCCGACGGCTACGAGCTCTGCTTCGCGGTCAACTACCTGGCCGGGTTCCTGCTCTGGCATCGAGCTGCGCCCGCCGCGGGTGATCAACGTCGCCTCGGTGGGCCAGCAGGCGATCGACTTCGACGACGTGATGCTCGAGCGGTCCTACGACCCTGCGCGCGCCTACTCCCAGAGCAAGCTGGCGCAGATCATGTTCACCTTCGAGTTGGCCGAGCGCGCGCCGGACGGCGTGACCTCCGACGCCCTGCACCCGGCCACGTTCATGGACACCGACATGGTGCGCCAGATCCGCGGGCCGGGGAACGCGCAGAGCACGGTCGCCGAGGGCGCCGACGCGGTCATGCACGTGATCGACACCCCCGGCACCGGCCGCTACTTCGACGGCCAGAGCGAGTCGACCGCCGACCCGCAGGCCTACGACGCCGACGCGCGAAGGAGGCTCTGGCAACTGAGCGAGGAGCTGTGTGGAACCGCGTGAGCTAGCGCTGCGCGAGGTGCGCGAGAGCCCGTGGCTCCAGCAGCGCGAGCTGGCGGCCCGGCTGTCGGAGGAGACGGGCCTTGCGGAGTCGACGCTGATCCGCCTGTTCCGGCGCATGGAGGCCGAGGGCGAGCTGCAGTCCGGGCTGGACGGGCGGCGCAAGACCTACGCCCTGCCCGAGCCCGAGCCGGAGGGCGCGCCGACGCCGGGCGCGCTGTGGAGCAGCCGCCTCGCCCCGCTGGGCGAGCCCGAGCCGGAGCCGGAGACCGGACGCCGAGCCGGAGCCCGAGCCGCGCCCGGTCGAGGCCGAGCGCGAGCCGGCCCCTCCGCCGCCGCCGCCCGACTACACCCGGCCCGCCTGGCCCTTCGCGGTGGTGGTGGCCGTGGTGGTGGCCTTCGCGGTGATCGCCGCGATCGCCCTCTCGCCGTCTAAGCCCGACCCGCTGACCGGGGCCGAGCAGCAGCAGGAGGAGACGCGGCCCGCGGGGCGGTGACCACCCGCTGAGCCACGACGCGGGCGTTGCGGCCCGGCACGACGGTGACGTGACGCAGGCGCGCCGGCTCGTCCTCGAGCTGAGGCGGCTCGCAGCCGCACGCGGCGGAAGACCTCGCGCAGCACGATGCGCATCTCCATCTGGGCGAAGGCCGCGCCCAGGCAGCGGCGCACGCCGCCGCCGAACGGCAGCCAGGTGTAGCCCTCGCCGGCCCCGTCCTCGAAGAAGCGCTCGGGCCTGAACGCGTGCGGGTCGTCCCACACGTCCTCGCGCACGTGCATCGCGCCTATCGCCGCCAGCACCATCGTGCCGGCGGGCAGCCCGTAGCCCGCCACCTCGTGGTCACGGGTGAGCATGCGGCCGATGTCGGTGATCACCGGGCGCACCCGCAGCGTCTCGCGCACCAAGGCGTCGATGTACGCGTCGTCGTCGAGGTCGCTCTCCAGGCGCTCCAGCGCCGCGGGGTTGCGCACGAGGCGCTCGACCGCCCACGAGAGCGCCGTGGCGGTGGTCTCGTGCCCCGCGGTCAGCAGCGTCACCAGCTCGTCGCGCAGCTCGACGTCGCTCATCGGCGAGCCGTCCTCGTGGCGGGCCGAGAGCAGCAGCGAGAGCACGTCGTCGCGCTCCTCGGCGTCGGGCGCCGCGCGGCGCTGGGCGATCTCCTCGTAGATCAGCTCGTCGGCGGCCTGGCGCGCCTCGAGGAAGCGGCGGTAGAAGGGGACCCTGCGCCGCCGCAGCATGGGGAAGAACGCGAGCAGGTTGCTCGAGTCGCCCAGGCGCGTGATGCGCTCGCGGAACCGCTCCAGGCGCGACTCCTCGCGCACCCCGAAGACCGCGCGCAGGATCACGTCGAGCGTGATCGCCTGGAAGCGGGGGCGCAGCTCGATCTCCTCGCCCTCGGGCCAGCTCTCCACCTCGCGCGCGGTCAGGTCGGCCATCAGCTCGCCGTAGCGGCGAACGCGCTCGCCGTGGAAGGGCGGCAGCAGCAGCTTGCGCTGGGCCATGTGGTCGCCCTCGTCGAGCGTGAGCACCGAGTGGCTGCCCAGCACCGGCTCGAGGATGCTGGCGGTGGCCTCGCCCGAATGCCACAGCGTGGGGTCGCCCGTGAGCAGCTCCTTGGCCAGCTGCGGCTCGGCCACGTAGACCACGCGGCCGTAGAAGGGAAAGCGCGAGGAGAAGACGTCGCCGAAGCGCCGGTGGCGGGCGTGCAGCCAGCCGTGCGGGTCGCGCATCACGTTCGCGGCCTGCACCACGGCGGGCCGCTTGGGACCGGGCGGGAAGGTCCCCTTCACTTCTCCCCGGCGCCGGCCACGGTGGCCCACAGCGTCTGGTGCGCGTCGTGGCGCGGCTCCCAGCCGAGCTTCTGCTTGGCGCGTTCGGTGCTCATGATCGACGGCACGCGCACGGCGTGGACCCACTCCAGGGCGGAGGGCATCAGCGGTACGCGGGAGATCACCTCCGCGGCGCCCGAGACCGCCAGCCCCGGTATCGGGAGGCGGTACCAACCCATCTCGCGCGCGATGTCGCCCATCGTCACCTCGCCGTCGCCGGCCAGGTTGTAGATCCCCGCCTCGCCCTTGCCCAGGACGGCGGCCGCCACGGCGTCGGCCACGTCGTCGTGGTGCACGAGCTGGAAGGGCACGCCCGGGTCGGGCAGCGCCGGCTCGAGGCCCGGGACCGCCCGGATGAGGGCGCGGACCGGCGGGATGCGCTCGCCCAGGGCGAAGTTGCGCGACAGCTCCTCGATCAGCGTGGGGGCGTCCTCGCCGGCCACGATGCAGGGCCGGAAGAGGTAGCCGTCGGTGGTCGAGCCGGCGAGCGCGCTGTGGAAGGCGTCCTCCAGCTCGGCCTTCTGCGCGGAGTAGTAGAAGGAGTGCGTCCCCTCGGGCTCGACGTCCTCGGTCAGCTCGTGCGGGCGGCCGGGCTCGAAGCCGTAGGCGGCGACCGACGACGTGTAGACCAGCCGTGTCGCGCCCGCCTCGACCGCTGCTTCGAACACGTTGCGCGATCCGCGCAGGTTCACCTCGCGCGTCTCGTCGTGCGAGCCGAAGATGATGAAGGCGAGGTGGACGACCACGTCGGCGCCCGCCACGAGCTCGTCGACCGACTCGCGGTCCAGCACGTCGCCCTGCGTGTACTCCACCTTCGTCCAGCCCCGCTCGGCCGGGTCGAAGGGCCGGCGGGCCATGCCGCGCACCGTCTCCACCTCCGGGCTGCGGTCGAGCGCGCTCAGGAGCGCCCGGCCGATGTCTCCGGTGGGGCCGGTGACGGCGACGATCACATCAGGAACTTACGTGCTGCGGCGTGTGTCTGGCTCGGCGCCTCCAGCTGGGGCACGTGGCCGCAGTCCAGCTCCAGGTGGCGCGCACCGGGCAGCGCCTCCTGCACGTGGCGCATGAACGCGATCGGCACGAGCGTGTCGTGGTGCCCCCACACGAACAGCGAGTCGCACTCCAGGGTGGAGAGCCGCTTCCAGAAGCCGCTCTCGCCGCCGGGCTCGTCGAGGTAGATGTTGCGCGCCGCGGCGTAGAAGGCCGCGCGGCCGCGCGGCTCGTAGAACGAGCGCAGGAAGTCGTCGACGCCGGCGGCGGTCCAGCCCTCCTGGGCGCCGGGCACCATGCGGCGCACGAGCTGCTCGACCAGCGCTCGCGGGGTGGGCTGAAGCAGCCCGAGCTCGGGGCGGACCAGGCGCAGGAAGGGGGCCCAGGGCCGGTCGCGCAGCCAGGCCAGCGCCGGGCTGAGCAGGACCAGCTTGCCCACGCGGTCGGGGTGCTGGAAGCCGGTCTCGATGGCGATGCGCCCGCCCATGCTGTTGCCGGCCAGGTCGGCGCTGTCGAGCTCGAGCGCGTCGAGCGCGGCCACCACCGAGCGGGCGAACCACTTCGCGTCGTACGGAGCGCCGATGGGCTTGCTCGAGTCGCCGAAGCCGGGGAGGTCGAGCGCGATCACCCGGAAGTCGTCGCCGGCCAGGTCGGCGATGGTGGTCAGGAAGGAGGCCTTGGTGCCGCCCAGGCCGTGCAGGCAGACCAGCGGCTTGCCGGTCCCGCCGGAGGCCATGGCCAGCGAGCCGCGCTCGGTGCGCAGCTCGGAGAACTCCAGCCGCCCGGGCTCGCGGTTGCCGCTGGTGGCGGCGAGGAAGCCCACGCCGAGGTGCAGGTTGCGCCGGACCGACAGCCGGCCGCGGCGGAAGGCGGTCATGCCCGCCTTCACGTCGCTCTCGACCTTCGCCCAGGTGGCGGCGTCGGCGCACAGCAGGGCGTCGGGCTCCGACGGAGGACGCCGGGCGCAGCGAGGCGCGGCGGTTGCGGATCAGCACGTCGTAGCTGCGGAGCCCGGTCACCTCGAGGCGGATTCGCGCCCTGCCGCCGGGCACGAACAGCGCGGTCGGGTCGTAGCGGTCGACCAGCGCCTGGAGCGGCGTGTCCACCACCTTGGGTCGTGTCGCCGGGGCGGTCACAGCCATGCGTCCGGAAAGGTTACCTGGGGTAAGCGTCAGGGAAACCTGATTGTGTGTCAGAGGTGAGGCTTGCCCGGCCCGTACGAGAGCGCCAGATGCTGGCGGTGGCTCAGCAGGTCTTCGCCGAGCGCGGCTTCCGCGCGGCTTCGGTGGACGCCATCGCCTCCGGGGCCGAGATCTCCAAGCCCATGCTGTACGCCTACTTCGGCTCGAAGGAGGGCCTGTACCGCGCCTGCATGCAGCAGTCGCGCGCCGCGCTGGTGGAGGTCCTGGACGCCGCCGCTGCGAGCTCCGACAAGCCCGACGAACGGCTGTGGGCCGGCCTCCTCGCCTTCTTCACCTTCGTGGAGCAGGAGCCCGAGGCCTGGGCGATCCTGGCCGGCGAGGCGGGCGCCGGAGGCGGCGCGCTGGCCGCGGACGGAGCCGAGGCCCGCCGCGAGATCGCCGGAACGGTGGGCGGCATGCTCCGCGACGCCGCCGCGGCCGAGGGCGCCGACAAGCAGGCGCTGGCCGCCACCGAGCCGCTGGGCCTGGCGCTGGTGGGCGCCGCCGAGTCGCTGTCGCGCTGGTGGCAGGAGCACCCCGAGCTGCCGAGCGAGGCCGTGGCCCGGCTGGCCATGAACTTCGCCTGGATGGGCCTCGGCCGGCTGGTCGCCGGCGAGGTGTGGGAGTCAGAGGGAGCTGATCTTCCCGGTTAGGTGAGGCTTGCCGTTTCGCGCGTTGTGCAGCGCGAACTCGGTCTCGCCGCTGAAGGCGACCTTTCCCGGGATCTTGAGGGGAGTCTTGAAGCTCACCTCCGCGCGGTGCGGTCCTCGGAGGTGGTTCTCGAGTGATGCCAGGCAGCGGGCCTTCATCCACATGCCGTGAGCGATCGCTCCGGGCATCCCGAACAGCTTCGCGCTCAGCGAGTGCATGTGGATCGGGTTGATGTCGCCCGAGACGGAGGCGTAGCGCCGGCCGATGTCTCCCGGCACGTCCCAGATCGCGTTTGGCTCCGGAGGTTCCTTGCGCTCGCCTGAGGAAGAATCCGCCGCCGCCCTCGCGCTTGAGGTAGGTGCTCCAGCTGCGCCAGTGGTCGCCCACCTCGGTGACCATGTCGAACTGCCGGCCCTTGGGGTGGTCGCGCAGGTCGGTGGCGCGCACCTTCACGGTCACGGTCTCGCCGGCCTTCAGCGGGCGCTCCTGCTCGATGCGGTTCTCGACGTGGACCATGCCCATCGCCTGGAAGGGGAAGTCGCGCGAGGTCATCAGCTGCATCTGCAGCGGGAAGCCGAGGATGTGGGGGAACGTGGTGGGCGCCTCGTCGCGCAGGTCGAAGCCGCAGACGCGGTCGTACTCGGCCAGCCTGTGGCGGTCGATCTCGTACTCGGCGCTCTCCTCGCGGTCCGGCAGCTCGTCGCCGCCGCCGAGCGGCAGGAGCGCCTTGAGGTAGAGCGTCTTCACGCGCCGATCAGGCTCTGGCCGTCCACCCGGACGACCTGGCCGTTGACCCCGGCGGAAGCCGGGCTGGCCAGCCAGGAGATCGTCTCGGCCACGTCCACGGGCAGACCGCCCTGGACCATGCTGTTCAGGCGCCGCCCCGCCTCGCGGGTGAACGTGGGCATGGCGGCGGTCATCTCGGTCTCGATGAAGCCGGGGGCCACGGCGTTGGCGGTCGCCGGGATGCCGGTCAGCTGCGGGGCCAGCGACTGCACCATGCCGATCACGCCGGCCTTGCTGGTGCCGTAGTTGGTCTGGCCGGCGTTGCCGGCGATGCCGCTCTGCGAGGAGACCGAGACGATCGAGCCGCCCGGGCGCAGGACCTGCTGCTCGAGCAGCGCGTCGTTGATGCGCTCCTGGCTCGACAGGTTGATGTCGAGCACCATGTTCCAGCGCTGGTCGTCCATCTTCCCGAGCGTCTTGTCGCGGGTGACGCCGGCGTTGTGGATCACCACGTCCACGCCGCCGTGGCGCTCCAAGAGGTGCTTGGCCAGCGTGGCGGGCGCGTCCTTGTCGGTGATGTCGAGCTGGATGGTGGAGCCCTCGATGCGGTTGGCCACCTTGGTCAGCGTGTCGCCGGCCTGGGGCACGTCGAGGGCGACCACGTGGGCGCCGTCGCGGGCGATGGTGGTGGCGATCGCCTCGCCGATGCCGCGCGAGGCGCCGGTGACCAGCACGACCTTGCCCTCCAGCGGGCGGTCCCAGTCCTCGGGGATCTCGGGGGTGCCCTCGCCGATGCGGACCACCTGGCCGGACACGTAGGCCGACTTGGCGCCCAGCAGGAAGCGCAGCGTGGACTCGGTGTTGCCCTCGGCGCCGGGCTTGACGTAGACGAGCTGCACCGCGGAGCCGTGGCGCACCTCCTTGGCCACCGAGCGGGTGAAGCCCTCGAGCGCGCGCTGGGCGGTCGCCTCGCGGGCGCTCGAGCAGTCCTCCGGCGCGGTGCCCAGCACCGCCACGCGGCCGTTGGACTTCAGCTTGCGGATGACCGGGTGGAAGAACTCGTAGAGGGCGTGCAGGCGCTCGGAGCTGTCGATGCCCGTGGCGTCGTAGACGATCGCGCCGAGGCGGCGATCCTCGTTCTCGGCGTCCTGGAGCACCTCGGCGCCGATCGAGACCATCACGTCGTCGAGCGCCTCGCCGAGGCGGCCGCCGGCTGCGCCGCCGACGAGGGCGGGGCCGTCGAGGACGGGCTGGCCGGGCTCGTAGCGCCGCAGGCGGGGCGGCTGGGGGAGTCCGAGCTGCTTGGAGAGGAAGCCTCCGGGCCCGGAGAGCGCGAAGGACTGATAGCGGTCACTCATCGAGCCCGCGAGGTTACCGACAGTAGATATCGTGAGGTCAATGGCTCAGACCGTCAAGCCCGCGGCCGTCCTGGGCGGGAACCGTATTCCCTTCGCCCGCTCCGGCAAGTCGTACGCGGACGCTTCCAATCAGGACATGTTCACCGCGACGCTCGACGGGCTGGTGGCCCGCTTCGGGCTCCAGGACGAGCGCCTGGGGGAGGTGGTCGCCGGCGCCGTGCTCAAGCACGCCCGCGACTTCAACCTCACGCGCGAGTGCGTGCTGGGCAGCGCCCTGTCGCCGGCCACGCCGGCCTACGACATCCAGCAGGCCTGCGACACCGGCATCGAGGCCGCCGTGCTCGTGGCCAACAAGATCGCCCTGGGCCAGATCGAAGCCGGCATCGCGGGCGGGGTGGACACCACCTCCGACGCTCCGCTGGGCGTCAACGACGACCTGCGGCGGATCATGATGGCCGCCAACAACACCAAGAGCACCGCCGAGCGGGCCAAGCTCCTGACCCGCCTGCGCCCGGGCCACATCGTCCCGGACATGCCGCGCAACGCCGAGCCGCGCACCGGCCTCTCGATGGGCGCGCACACCGCGCAGACCGCCGAGAAGTGGGGCATCACGCGCGAGGAGCAGGACGAGCTCACGGTGGCCAGCCACACCCGCCTGGCCGCCGCCTACGACCGCGGCTTCTTCGACGACCTGGTCACGCCCTTCCTCGGGCTCGAGCGCGACGAGACGCTGCGCGCCGGACTCCTCGGTCGACAAGCTGGCCAAGCTCAAGCCGGTCTTCGGCGACAACGGCAACGGCACGATGACCGCCGGCAACTCCACGCCGCTCAGCGACGGGGCCTCGGCGGTCCTGCTGGCCAGCGACGAGTGGGCCGAGCAGCACTCGCTGCCCGTGCTCGCGCACCTGACCCACGTCGAGACCGCCGCCGTCGACTACGTGCACGGCGAGGAGGGCCTGCTGATGGCGCCCGCCTACGCGGTGTCGCAGATGCTCGACAAGGCCGGGCTCTCGCTGCAGGACTTCGACTTCTACGAGATCCACGAGGCCTTCGCCGCGCAGGTGCTGTTCACGCTGAAGGCCTGGGAGGACCCCAACTTCTGCGCCGAGCGCCTCGGCAAGGACCAGCCGCTGGGCTCGATCGACCGCGACAAGCTGAACGTGAACGGCTCCTCGCTGGCGGTCGGGCACCCCTTCGCCGCGACCGGCGGCCGCATCATCGCCACCGCCTCCAAGCTCCTCGCCGAGAAGGGCTCGGGCCGGGCGCTGATCTCCATCTGCGCCGCCGGCGGGCAGGGCGTGGTCGCCATCCTCGAGCGCTAGTGGCGTTCACGCTCGAGCTCACGGGCGCCCAGCACGAGCTGGTCGAGCGCACCCACCGCTTCGCCGAGGAGGTCATCCGGCCGGTCGCCGCCGAGCACGACCACGAGGAGAAGTTCCCGTGGGAGGTGCTCGAGCAGGCCGCCGAGGAGGGCTTCTACAACCCGCTCTTCTACCGCGACCTGATCGGCGACCCCACCGGCCTGTCGCTGCCGCTGTTCATGGAGGAGCTGTTCTGGGGCTGCGCGGGCATCGGCCTCGCCGTGGTCATGCCGGCGCTGGCGCTGTCGGCCATGGCCCAGGCCGCCACACCCGACCAGCTGCTGCGCTGGGCGCCGCTGTGCTTCGGCGAGCCCGGTGACCTCAAGCTCGCCGCGCTGTGCATCTCCGAGCCGCAGGGCGGCAGCGACGTCAAGAACCTGCAGACCACTGCCCGCCGCGACGGCGACGACTGGGTGATCGACGGGCACAAGATCTGGATCGGCAACGGCGGGATCGCCGACGTTCACGTGGTCAACGCCACCGTGGACCCCGAGCTCGGCCACCGCGGCCAGGCGCTGTTCGTGGTCCCGGGCGGGACGCCGGGCCTCGAGATGGTCCGCAAGCTCGAGAAGCTGGGCTGCCGCGCCTCGCACACCGCCGAGCTGAAGTTCGAGAACTGCCGGATTCCCGGCGACCACCTGCTCGGCGGCTACGACGCTCTGGAGAACCGGCTGAAGGAGGCCCGCGAGGGCGACGCCGCCAGCTCGTCGGCCACGCTCGGCGCCTTCGAGCAGACCCGGCCGATGGTGGCCGCGCAGGCGCTGGGGATCGCGCGCGCCTCCCTGGAGCTCGCGCGCGACTACGCCTCCGAGCGCGAGGCCTTCGGCGAGCCGATCATCGAGAAGGAGGGGATCTCCTTCCAGCTGGCCGACGCCGCCGCCGAGCTCGACGCCGCGCGGCTGCTCACCTGGCGGGCGGCCTGGATGGCCGCCGAGAAGGTGCAGTGGCAGCACGGCGAGGGCTCGATGTCCAAGCTCAAGGCCTCGGAGGTCGCGGTGCGGACCAGCGAGCTGGCGATCCAGGTGTGCGGCGGCTACGGCTACGTCCGCGACAAGCCCGCGGAGAAGTGGTACCGCGACGCCAAGCTCTACACGATCTTCGAGGGCACCAGCGAGATCCAGCGGCTGGTGATCGGCCGGGCGATGCAGGAGGCCGCCGGGGCGGAGCCGCTGCACCACCGCTACCCCGGGGCCGGCAGCGGCGTGTCCTCCGCGCTCGGCCGCGGCACCGAGACGCGTTCGAAGGCGGGCGCCCAGCTCACCAAGGGCATCCTGCGGGCGCCGTGGCTGCGAGAGTTCGCGCGCCTGACGCCGACGAACTTCTGGAGCGGGTCCTAGTTGAGCTACCAACCGCCGGGATGGCACCCCGATCCGTGGGGTGAGGGTGGCGAGCGCTGGTGGGACGGTCAGGGGTGGACCGAGCACATCCGCGGCGGCGCGGCTCAGCGCCGGCTCCCGCGCCCGCGTATCGCCGTCGCCCGCGGCCCCTACGGGCGGCCGCCGGCGCGGACCGCTGATCGCGTTGATCGTCGGAGCCGTGCTGTTCGCGGTCATGGCCCTGGCGCTGATCGGCTTCCTCGTGGCCGGCGCCGGCGGTGACAAGACCTTCGACGAGCCTCGAGTTCAACATCAGCTTCGACTACCCGAGCGGGCTCACTCGCCGCGACGTCCCCGAGGGCAACTCCGACGAGAAGATCAGCCTCGCCATCGACAACAACAACGGCATCGCGGTCTCCAAGTACGAGCAGGAGACCCGCGTGACCGAGGCCAACATCGGCTTCGCGCAGTCGCTGCTGGACGGCGTCGTGCGCCAGCTGAGCAGCGACCCCTCGCCCGAGGGCAAGCGGGTCACGATCGCCGGGCTGCCGGGCTTCGAGTACGAGTTCCCGATCAAGACGCTGCCCGGCGTGCGCAGCCGCTCGATCTTCCTCTTCCACGGCCGCGACGAGTACCAGATCAACTGCCAGTTCCAGGCCGACGAGCGCCAGCAGGTCATGGAGGCCTGTGACCAGGCGCTCGACACGCTCGAGGTGACCGGCCCCGGGCGCTAGCAGCGCGCGACGGCCGTCACTCCCTCGAAAAAGTCCTCCGGGCGCTGACGAATTTCTCAGCGGGGTGCGCCCCGTCGCGGTCCTGCGTTTTCGCTCCCTTGTCACACACGTGACCCACGCGTGCGCCGCGGCGGCGGAGCATCGACGCCGTGCGGTGCGAGCGTGGCCAGACGACAATCGAGTGGACCGGGCTGCTGCTCTTCCTCGCCCTGGCGCTGGGCGCGCTCGCGGCCGTCATCCCGGCGGTCGACGGCCGCTCGTTCGGCGGCTTCCTCGCCCACCGGATCGCGTGCGCGGTCAAGGGCGGCTGCGACGACGGCGACGCCCAGCTCGCGCGCGCGTACGGGAAGAAGGAGGCCGAGCGGGTGCGCGAGCTGGCGCCCGACCTGATGTACGAGCCGGGGGAGCCGTCGCTGCCGGTCGACTACCGCGACTGCCGCAGGCCGGCGTGCGCGAGGGCGCCGAACGATCCCGACCTCGACGCCCACCGCACCGAGGCGGGCGGACGGGCGACCGTGTACACGCACGTAGTGCGCCGCGGAGGGCGCACCTACATCCAGTACTGGCTCTACTACCCCGACTCGAACTCGACGGTGCTGGCCAGCGACAAGCTCTGGTACGCCGCCGGGCTTGGGCGCTTCGGCCGCTACCCGGGCTTCCACGAGGACGACTGGGAGAGCTTCCAGGTGCGCATCGACCCCGACGGGAAGGTGTGGGCGCGGGCCTCGGCGCACGACCACTACCAGGGCTGCAAGCACCTCAGGTGCAAGAACAAATGGACGCGCCACACCGGCTGGACGCGGGTCTCACGCGGCAGCCACGCCGGGCACATCCCGGCGAGCGGCAACCGGCGCGAGCGGACGAGCACGCGGGACGGGCTGCGGCTGGTCCCGCTGGAGACGCTGCCGGGGCGGGGGCGCTACCGGCCGCTGGACAAGGGCATCAAGCCGCCGTGGCGGAAGGGCGTCTGGAGGGAGCCGTCATCGAACGGCACCTAGTCCTCGCGCTTCGCCGGGCTCCGGGATGTCGATCTCCCTCACGGGAACCACCGCCACGTCGTGGACCTTCCAGTCCAGGCCGAGGACAGCGCTCCGCCACCTCATCGAGCTGGTCGGCGGTCACGGGTTCCTCCTCCGGCACGATGACGACCTCGCCGGTGAACACGTGCCCCTCCTCGCGCAGGCGCACGCCGGCGTCGCGCACCCACGGGATCTTCTCGGCCTCGCGCTCCATCTCCACGACGACCGGGTGGTACTCGGTGTTGTCGTGGCGGCGCGGGCGAGCGTCCATCAGGTCGTGGGTGGCGGCCCGGACGTTGCGCCAGCCGTCGCGGATGATGTCCTGAGCGATGAAGAGCGCCGCCACGCCGTCCGCCCACCAGAAGCCGAGACCGATGCCGATCACGCCGAGCATCGCGGCGGCGACGGTCATCCAGTCGGCGCGGTTCATCTCGGCGTCGGCGTAGAGGACCTTGTCGTGGAGCTGGTCCGCCAGCTTGCGCTTGCGGATGCCCAGGATCACGGGCGGGATCCCGCTCCAGGCCAAGCGCCACGAGCATCACCCAGCCCAGCCAGATCTCGTTGCCGAAGAGCGGAATCACCCCGATCGGAGGGTGCTCGGCGGTGATCAGCTTCATGGCCGAGTCGAGGAACACGTACGCGCCCATCACGAGCAGGGCGAACGCCGCCACCAGATAGGCGATCGAGACCGAGCGGTGCATGCCCCAGGGGAACTTGCTGCTCGCGGCGCCGCTCCCGGAACCGGGCGGCGATCAGGAAGGCGGCCGGCGGCAGGAAGCTCAGCAGGTCCTCGATCCAGGCGGCCTTCATCGCCTGGGACTGGCCCAGCACCAGCGCCAGGAAAACGACCGCCGTGAACATGTAGACGATCGTCAGCCACTCGAGGCGCTTCGCCTTCTTCATCACGGGCTGCAGGTCCTCGGGCAGCTCCCAGCCGCGGCTCTCGTGCCCGTCGCTCACGGCCGGCCCTCCTCGTCGACCAGGCGCCGGATCTGGCTCTCGCGGTTGAGCAGGAAGCGCTCGAGCCTCACGAGCAGCTCGTTCTCACCGTTCTTGACCGCCATCACGTGCTTGTCCTTCTTCAGCACGGTCATGGGCATCAGCCGCAGGTCCGCGAGCAGCCAGTCGCCCACGGCGGCCGGGCCGCCCGGCTCGAGCTGGTCCACCGGGGCGACGATCGCCTTGGTCTTGCGCTCGGCGAGGCCGACCTCCTCGCTGCCCTGCTCGGCGGCCACCCGGACGTTGGAGAAGTCGGTCGGGTACGAGGAGCCGACCGGCACGCCCACGACCTCCTCGGTGGTCAGGTACGGCCGCGTGAACGCCACGTCCTTCTTCCAGCGCGACTTGCTGGTCAGGCCGGAGGCCATGACGTCGATGGCGCCCTCCTTGAGCGCGTCGACGTTCTCCTCCTCCGAGCCCTCGACCCACTCGACGCGCGCTCCCAGCGTGCGCGCGAAGCGCTCCACCAGGCGCACCTCGGAGCCGGCCGGCGGACGACCGGGCTCCAGGATCACGAACGGGTCGCTCTCCGAGATGCCGGCCCGAAGGACGTGGTCGCGCTCTATGCGATCGGTGGTGCCATCGGTGTCCTGAGGGAATCTGACAACCCACCAGAGCGAGGGCGGCCAGCGAGAGGGCGAGTAGCGCCTTCACGCCAGGTGCTTTACCCGCAAGTCCCGGGGCCTGACACGGGTGCGTCTCCATGTGTTGACCGCGAGTAACCTGGGCAGGTGGTGCTCGTCTGATGAAGGTCGGCCTCGTTCTCGGAGCGGGTGGCGTGCTCGGCGGCGCGTGGCTCACCGGCGGGCTGGAGGCCATCGCCCGCCACACCAGCTGGGACCCCGGCAGCGCCGACCGCATCGTCGGGCACCTCGGCCGGCTCGATGATCGGCGCCTTCGCTGCGGCCGGCGTGCCGCCCTGGTTCATGGTCGCCCACTCCGCCGGCGAGACCTTCGAGGGCCTGACGGGCCCCGACGGGCGCCCCGCGGCCGAGGCCGACCGCTCGGGCGGCGCCGTCTTTCGCCTGCACCGGGGCATCCCGCGCCTCGGACCCGGCTCGCTGCGGATGGTCGCCAACACCCTGCGCAACCCGATGCGCCACACGCCGCTGCAGCTCATCACTGGCTGGCTGCCGGCGGGGCTGGTGTCGACCGACCACCTGGAGGAGGTCGTGGGCCGCGCCGCTCCGGGGGACTGGGTCGACCACCCGAGCTTCTGGGCCGTGGCCACCGACACGCGCACCGGCAAGCGGGTCCCCTTCGGCCGCGAGGACGCGCCGCCGGCGCCGGTCGGCAAGGCCGTGGCGGCCTCGTGCGCGATCCCGGGCTTCTACCGGCCGGTGCGCATCGGCGACCGCCGCTACGTGGACGGCGGCGTGTGCTCGGCCTCGAACCTCGACCTGCTCAAGGGCGAGGGCCTGGACCTGGTCATCTGCCTCAACCCGACCTCCTCGCGCGCGAGCGCGCGCGGGATCTCGCCGGTCACCTGGATCGCCGGCCACGCGCGGTCGGCGGCCGGGCGCAGGCTGGGCAGCGAGGCCAAGAAGGTCCGCGCCGGCGGCGCCGAGGTGCTGCTGATCCAGCCCGAGGCCGAGGACCTGGAGATCATGGGCACCAACCTGATGAGCGGCAGCCGCCGCCACGAGGTGATCGAGAAGGCGATCGAGACGGTCGGCCGGCAGCTGGAGACCGCGGATGCGCGCAAGCTCCTGGACGCGCTGCCCGAGGGCGAGCCGCACAAGCTCCGCCGCCCCGACGGCCCGCCCACCTCGTGGCCGGACATCGTCTCGCGGGCACCGGAGCGCAAGGCCGCGTGAGACACTTCGGCCGGCCGACGGAGGGAGCCGCTTGAGCGAGGAAGCACGCAGGCGAACGCAACGCACCGGAGACGAGCCGCAACGGCGCCAGCGCCAACGGCTCGAGCCCCAACGGAGGGGGTCCGAGCGTGTCGCCCGGTGGGCTGGCGTCGCTGGTCTCCAACGCGGTGTCGGCGATCGCGCGCGAGGCCCAGGCGCGGGTGCCGAAGGCCGACCTCGACGAGCGCGACCCCGACTACATCCGCGAGCAGCTGCCGGGGCTGTGGCTGTTCGCGAGCCTCTACTTCCGGGCCGAGGTGCGCGGCCTGAAGAACATCCCGGCCGAGGGGCCGGTCCTGCTGGTGGGCAACCACTCGGGCGGCAACATGACGCCCGACACCACGGTCTTCACGCTGGCGTTCAACACCTACTTCGGGGTCGAGCGCCGCTTCTACCAGCTGGCCCACAACCTGGTGCTGAGCATGCCCGGCCTGGGGCGGCTGCGGAAGTTCGGCACGGTCGCCGCCAACCCCGAGAACGCCGACAAGGCGCTCGAGAGCGGCGCCGCGCTGCTGGTCTACCCGGGCGGCGACTACGAGGTGCACCGCCCGAGCTGGGACGGGGGCAAGGTGGACTTCGGCCGCCGCAAGGGCTTCATCCGCCTGGCGCTGGAGAAGGACGTGCCGATCGTGCCGGTGGTCTCGGCGGGCGGCCAGGAGACCGCGCTGTTCCTCAGCCGCGGCGAGCGCCTGGCCAAGCTGCTGGCCCTCGACAAGGCCTTCCGGCTCAAGGTGCTGCCGATCTCGCTCGCGATCCCGTGGGGCCTCAACGTGGGCGACATGCTCGGCCACTGGCCGCTGCCGGCCAAGATCACCCAGCAGGTGCTCGAGCCCATCCACCTGCGCGAGCAGTACGGGCGCAATCCCGACCTCGACGAGGTCTACGACGACGTCATCGAGAAGATGCAGCGCGCCCTCGACGCGCTCCAGAGCGAGCGCCGCTTCCCGGTGATCGGTTGAGGGTCGAGGAGGAGATCGAGGTCCACGCCTCGCCCGAGGCGGTCTGGGAGCTGGTGAGCGACCCGTGCAACTACCAGCGGCTGATGGACGGCATCACCCGCTTCGAGGCCGAGCAGGACGAAGAGGAGGAGCCCGGGCGCGGCAGCCGCTACGACATGCGCATGCGGGTGGGCTCGGCCGACGTGGGCGGCCTGGTGGAGATCGTCGAGTTCGACCACGCACGCGACCTGGCCTGGACCAGCGTCACCGGCATCGACCAGCGCGGGCGCTGGCGGGTGCGGGAGAACGACGACGGCACCACGAAGGTCACGCTGCGGCTGCAGTACGGCTCGCCCGGCGGGCTGCTGGCCAACGTCACCGACCGGCTGGCGGCGCCCGCCGTGTCCGACCACCTGAGCCGCTCGCTCAAGAACCTGAAACGCGAACTGGAAGGGGGAGGCGCCGTGGGAGACGACCTGAAGCGGGGCCCGATCGGGACCGTCACCTACCAACTCGGCAGCCTCGCCGTCCTCATCGAGGCGGGCATCGTCAAGCCGATCCGCCCGGACCGCCTGGTGAAGGTGGCCACCACGCTCGCGCGCTGGGGCCGCAGCCCGGCGGCGGGCTACCTGTCGGGCGTCGCGCGCTACCCCGACCGCACGAGCATCATCGACGAGCTGGGCTCGCTGACCTTCAAGGAGGTCAACGAGCGCACCAACCGCCTGGCCTCCGCGCTGGCCGACCGCGGCATCGGCGAGGGCGACAGCGTGGCGATCATGGCCCGCAACCACCGCTACTTCATCGAGACCACGGTGGCGGTGTCGAAGCTGGGGGCCGACTCGCTCTACATGAACACCGCCTTCTCGGGCCCGCAGCTGGCCGAGGTGGCCGACCGCGAGAAGCCCAAGGCGATCGTCTACGACGAGGAGTTCGGCGAGCTCATGGAGGAGGCCGGGAAGCGGCGCAAGCGCTTCGTGGCCTGGAGCGACTCCGACGACCCGGACGACCCCACGCTCGAGGACCTGATCGCCGAGGGCGACCCCGCCGACCCGGTCCCGCCCGAGCGCGACGGTCGCGCGGTGATCCTCACCTCCGGCACGACGGGCACGCCCAAGGGCGCCTCACGCGGCAACGCCGAGTCCCTGGACCCGGCGGTCTCCTTCTTCTCGAAGATCCCGCTCAAGGCCGAGCAGACCACCCACATCGCCGCGCCGCTGTTCCACTCCTGGGGCTTCGCGCACTTCACGCTGGGCCTGTTCCTGGGCTCGACCTACGTGCTGCGGCGCAAGTTCGACCCCGAGTCGGCGCTGGCCGAGGTCGACAAGCACGACTGCTACTCGCTGGCGGTGGTGCCGGTGATGATGCAGCGCATCCTCGACCTGCCCGAGGAGACGCGGCGCAAGTACGACGCTGAGCTCGCTGAAGGTGGTCGCGGCCAGCGGCTCCGCGCTCCCCGGCGACCTCGCCGTGTCCTGGATGGACACCTTCGGGGACAACCTCTACAACCTCTACGGCTCGACCGAGGTGGCCTGGGCCACGATCGCCACGCCGGCCGACATGCGCGCGGCTCCCGGCACGTCGGGCCGCCCGCCGCGGGGCACCGATCGTCAAGCTCTTCGACGAGGAGGGCCGCGAGGTCCCGACCGGGCGAGACGGGCCGCATCTTCGTGGGCAACGAGATGCTGTTCGAGGGCTACACCGGCGGCGGCAAGAAGGACGAGATCGACGGCCTGATGGCCACCGGCGACGTGGGCCGCTTCGACGAGAGCGGCCGCCTGTTCGTCGAGGGCCGCGACGACGAGATGATCGTCTCCGGCGGCGAGAACGTCTTCCCGAAGGAGGTCGAGGACATGCTCGCCCGCCACAGCGGCGTGGCCGACGTGGCCGCGATCGGCGTCGAGGACGACGAGTTCGGCCAGCGCCTGCGGGCGTTCGTGGTGGCCGAGGGGTCCAGCAAGCCGTCCGAGAAGGACCTCAAGGGCCACGTCAAGAAGAACCTCGCCGGCTACAAGGTGCCCCGCGAGATCGTCTTCATCGACGAGCTCCCGCGCAACGCGACCGGCAAGGTGCTCAAGCGCGAATTGGCGGAGATGGAGGTAGATCCCGCCAAGTAGGGGTATGTAGCCCTGGATAACGAGGGAGGGATCCTGAGATGGAGATTGTGCTGATCATCGTGATCGCGCTGGTGGTAATCGCCGCCATCGTGCTCGCGCTCACTGTCGGAAAGCAGAAGCGAGAGCAGAAGCGCGAGGAACACCGCCACGAGGCCCGTGAGATCCGCCAAGAGGCGCAGGTCCACGGCCACCAGGCCGACAGGGCCAAGGCCGAGGCCGACGAGAAGGCCGCCCGCGCGCGGCGCGAGGAGGCAGCGGCCAAGGAGGCCGCGGCGGAGGCCGAGCGCGCCGGACGTCAACGCGACGCCCACCACGCGGAGGCCAACCGGATCGACCCGGACGCCGACGACGACACGCCGCTGGGCGGCCCGGAGTCCCAAGGCCAGGAGGGCCAGGGCCATCCGGGACAGCAGCAGCACGGCCAGCACCAGCAGGGCCAGCACCAGCAGGGCCAGTACGACCAGGGCCAGCAGGGCCAGTACGACCAGCAGGGCCAGCACGCCCAACAGCAGGGCGCCGTGCCCACCGACCCGAATGCGCCCCCGCCACGCCGACCAGCAGGGCGCGCCCCGCGACCCGGAGGATCCGGGCGTCGGGGCCGACCAGCAGCGGCGCTAACCAGCGCCGCCGGTACGGCTGAGCGCCCGCCCCCGCGTGGGGGCGGGCGCCGAGACGGCTAGCTGCTGCAGACGGGCCAGTGGCCCGCGCCGCCCTGGGCGAGCAGCTGCGCGGCGCGCTTGTCCTGCTCGGCCTCGGGGGCCGCGGCGGGATCGCCGCTGCCGCCGACCGATGCCCAGGTCTCCTGGGAGAACTGGTACTTGCCGCGGTACTGCCCGCCGCCACCGACGGCGGAGGGGTCACCGCCCGACTCGCAGGCGGCGATGGCCTCGAGCTGAGGGCTCGCGGCGCCGCCACCGGCACCGCCGGCGGTCTGCGTGCTCGAGCCGCCCTCGGCGCTGGGCTCAGGCTTGGGAGCGGTCATCCGCTTGAGGACGCGGACGGACTTCTTGACGTCCTTCGCGCTCGCGAGGCGAACGTCACCGTCGCCCTCCTTCACGCCGTCCTTGACGACGTTGCGGCCGGGCTTCTCGCCGCCCTTGCGGGCCTTCTTGTGCAGCTTGAGGTAGCGCTCCTGCAGGCCCTTGGTGGGCTCGCCGGACGGCGGGGTCAGCTGCTTCTTGACCACCGGGACCGCGGCCTCGACCACGGGACGCTCGGCGGTTTCGGTCTTCTTGTCGGTCTCGTCGCCCGCGAAGGCAGCAGAGGCGCCGGCTCCGGCGCCGAGCGTGCACACGCAGGCGGCAATGGTTCGCTTCGGAATCAGGGAAATCAACCTCCAGACAGAGGCTCCGTGCGGCAGACCACCGAGTTGCTTGGGGGCGGTCCGCTGCCCCGCGCTGACTACGCGCGCAGGGCTCTACGCAAGGGCCAGATTGCGACTACTTGACCCACGGTAACCAGAAACGGCTGTGCTCAAACCATCTGTGATCCAGCTCACAGACAGCGCTTTTGCCTGCTAAGCGCTGCTTTTGGCCAGTTGGACCAGCAGACGGACGCCGAAGCCCGAGGCGCCCTTGCCCACGTAGGGGCGGCCGAGGCCCCAGGCCGTCCCGGCGATGTCGAGGTGCACCCACGGGGTGTCGTCCACGAACTGGCGCAGGAACTCCGCGGCGTAGGAGGACATCGCCTTGCGCTCCGCCGCGGCGTTGGTCAGGTCGGCGTACTGGCCCTTGGTGATCTCGAAGATCTCGGGGTGGAGGGGGAGGCGCCAGCCGAGCTCGCCGGTCTCGCTCATGGCCGCCTCGACCTGAGCGGACCAGTCGTCGTCGTTGGAGAAGACGCCGGCGAAGGTCGAGCCCAGCGCGACGATGATCGCCCCGGTGAGGGTGGCCAGGTCGACGATGCGCTCGGCGCCCTGCTCGACCGCGTAGGCCAGCGCGTCGGCCAGGATCAGGCGGCCCTCGGCGTCGGTGTTGTTGATCTCGATCGTCTTGCCGTTCATCGCGGTGACGATGTCCCCGGGCTTCATGGCCCGGCCGCTGGGCATGTTCTCGGTGGCCGGCACCACCGCGGTGATGCGGACGGGAAGCCCGAGCTCGGCGATGGCCGCGATCGACTCGATCACGGCGGCCCCGCCGGACATGTCGAACTTCATCTCGTGCATCTTGGCCGCGGGCTTGATCGAGATGCCGCCGGTGTCGAAGGTCACGGCCTTGCCGACGAAGCCCAGGTGCGGGCCCGACCCGCCGCCGTCGTAGCGCAGGACGATCAGGCGCGGCTCGGTGTAGGTGCCCTGGGCTACGGCCGCGAAGGCGCCCATGCCGCGCTGGACGATCCCGTCCCAGTCCATGATCTCGACCTCGAGCGACGCGTGCTCGTCGGCGATCTCGCTGGCGCGCTCGGCCAGGTAGGTGGGCGTGGCCACGTTGGAGGGCAGGTTCTGGAGGTCGCGGGCGCGGTTCTGGGCCTCGGCGGTGACGCGGGCCTGGTCCAGCTCCTCCTGGTCGCCGTTGACCTCGAGGGAGTCGATCCCGTCGTCCCCGTCGTCGTTGGGCGCGGTCTTGAAGCGGTCGAACTTGTAGAGCTTGAGAAGCGTGCCCTCGACCACCGCGCCGGCGGTGCCCTCGGGCGCTTCCCAGGACAGCGACTTCGCGCCCAGCTCGCGGGCGCGCCCGGCCACTGCGGCCGCGGCGACGCGGGCCTTCTCGGGGTCCAGCTCGTCGCGCTTGCCGAGCCCGACGACGATCACCCGGCGGCCGTCCTCGTGCGTCACGGCGAGCTTGCGGAGGCCGGGCTTGGCCTCGCCGGAGTCCACCAGCGCCTGCAGGTCGCCGGGCAGCGACTCATCCTCGAAGAGGGGCACCACGCGGGTGTCGGCGGACGTCTCCTCGGGGGCGCCGCTCCGGGCGCTGACTGCGATTCGCATAGGGCGCGGCAGTCTATGGGTAGCCTCAGGGCATGCCCAAGACAGTGATCCTCGGAACCGCTCGCACGCCCTTCGGAAAGCTCGGTGGAGGCCTGTCCTCCTTGGACGCCACCGACCTTGGGGGCACGGCCATCGAGGCCGCGCTGGAGCGCGCCGAGGTCAAGCCTGACGAGGTCCAGCACGTGGCCTTCGGCCAGGTCCTCCAGGCGGGCCAGGGCCAGATCCCCTCGCGCCAGGCCCAGATCAAGGGCGGCATCCCGAAGGAGGTCTCGAGCGAGACCGTGAACAAGGTCTGCGCCTCGGGAATCCGGTCGGCGGGGATCATCGACCAGGCCGTGCGCGCCGGCGACCTCGACGTCGGGGTGGCGGGCGGCATGGAGTCGATGTCCCAGGCTCCCTACCTGCTCCCCAACGCGCGCTTCGGCTTCCGCATGGGCGACGTCCAGGCGCTCGACGCCATGACCCACGACGGGCTGACCAACCCCTTCACCGAGAAGCAGATGGCCGTCGAGGCCACCGAGGTGGGCGACGAGCTCGAGCTCACGCGCGCCGATCTCGACAAGTACGCGCTGTCCAGCCACGAGCGCGCCGTCGAGGCCACCGACGAGGGCCGGCTGGCCGAGGAGATCGTCGGGGTCACCGTCAAGACCAAGAAGTCCGAGGACGTGGTCGAGGTCGACGAGGCCCCGCGCCGCGAGGGCTCCATCGAGACGCTGGCCAAGCTGCCCGGCATCGCCAGCAAGGAGGGCACCCACACCGCCGGCAACTCGCCGGGCGTCAACGACGGCGCGGGAGCGGTCGTGCTCGCCAGCGACGAGTGGGCCAAGGCCAACGGCAAGCAGGTGCTGGCCACGATCGTGGCCCAGGCCGCCGTGGCCGACGACTTCCCCTACCTCGCGCGCACGCCCGGCCAACGCCACCAAGCTGGCGCTCGAGAAGGCCGGCCTCAGCATCGACGACATCGACCTGTTCGAGATCAACGAGGCCTTCGCCTCGGTCGCCGTGAACTCGATGCGCATGCTCGGCATCGACGAGTCCAAGGTGAACGTGAACGGCGGTGCGATCGCGCTGGGACACCCCATCGGCGCCAGCGGGGCCCGCATCCTGGGCGCGCTCGCCCACGAGCTGCGCCGCCGCGGTGGCGGGCTCGGCGTCGCCGCCATCTGCTCCGGCGGAGGCCAGGGCGACGCGGTGATCCTCGAAGTGAATGGCGCATAGCCCGCAGCGCGCCGCTGCCTTCTTCGATCTCGACAAGACGCTCATCGAGGGCTCGAGCGCCCTCCACTTCGCCCGTGCCGCCTACCGCAACGGCCTGATCTCGCGCCGCCAGCTGGCGCGTGACGTGCTGGCCAACATCCGCTTCCGGCTCGAGGGGTCGACCGACGAGAGCACCGACATCCTGCGCGAGCGCATCGCCGAGGCCATCACCGGGCAGCGGCAGGTGGACCTGATGCGCATGGGCCAGCAGGTGCTCGCGGGGGTGCTGCCCGCGGTCTATCCGCAGATGCTCCAGGAGGCCCACGACCACCAGGACGCCGGCCGGCTGGCCTACGTGGTCACGGCCGCCTCGAACGAGCTGGCCGAGACGCTGGCACACGTGCTGGTGCTCGACGGCGGCATCGGCAACCGGTCGGAGGTGCGCGACGGGGTCTACACCGGCCGCCCCGAGGGCCACTTCACCTACCGCGAGGGCAAGGCCGCGGCGATCCGCGATCTGGCCGAGCGGGAGAACATCGACCTGTCCGCCTCCTACGCCTACTCGGACTCGGAGTCCGACCTGCCGATGCTGCGCGCGGTGGGCCACCCCGTGGCGGTCAACCCCGACCGCGTGCTCGAGGAGGTGGCGCGGGCCGAGGGCTGGCGCATCATGCGCTTCGACAAGCTGGCGCGGCGGCTGCGCATCGCCGGCGCCGCGGCCGGGCTGGCCCTGGTGGGCGGCGGCGGCGGCTACCTGGCCGCCCGCCTGCGCCCGCGCCCCGGCCGGCGATTCAGCCTTCCTGGGGTGGGGTAGACGTTCGGCCATGAGCGAGCGCGAGCAGGACACCGAGAACGCCAAGGAAGAGGGCGCCCAGGCCGAGCGCGGCGAGGAGCAGGAGCCCAAGCAGTCGGGCGAGGACAGCTCGACCTTCTGGGACACCGAGCAGCACTCCGACGCGCCCGGCCCCTTCGGCACCGGCGACCAGCAGACGGAGACCGAGGCCGCCGGCAACCCGCTCGAAGAAGAGGACTCCGAGGACGAGTAGGCCGTCCGCCGCCCGGGCTCCGTAACCCGGGTATGGAGACACGACACCGACGCAGGCCCTCCGACGAGCGACCGGAACGTAGAGCCGCGCGGGCGCACCGCGGTGAGGACCAGGAGCCGGTTCAGGCGGATCCCGACAGCTCCTCGCTGTGGGACACCGACCAGCATTCACGCGCCCGCGGCCCGTTCGGAACCGGCCCCGAGCCCGGCGAAGACGACGATTGACCGCCCGGGCGGCGGGGTAGAGCGGAGACGATGCTCGACAGGGTCTATCTCTCGCTGAGCGGAGCCGCGATCGTCATCGCGCAGAGCCAGCCCGAAGCACCGGGCGGCCGCGGCGACGACCCAGGCATTGGAGCGCTGGGGATCATCCTCGGGATCGCCGCGGCGTTCCTCGTGGTGA
This sequence comes from uncultured Thermoleophilaceae bacterium, assembly GCA_963810745.1. Taxonomy (GTDB): domain Bacteria; phylum Actinomycetota; class Thermoleophilia; order Solirubrobacterales; family Thermoleophilaceae; genus JACCZR01. Next base: position 201,611 of record CAWEOW010000005.1, on the reverse strand, counting down.
TCGCCGTGGTGTTCCTGGTGGTCCGCTCGCGCGCCGGCAAGCGCGGCAACCCGCGGCGCTCGCCGAAGAGCCCCCGCGGGCGCACGGGCGTCTGAAGCTCGGCTTCGCAGTCAAGGTGCTGGGCGAGGGCGGCCTGCCCTCGCACGACACGCGCCGCTGGCAGTCCGAGCCCCACCTGAGCGTGTCCCTCGACATGCTCGACGAGGTCCTCGGCTACCTCGACCGCCACGACCTGCGCATGTACCGGATGGCCAGCTCGCTGGCGCCCTACGCCAGCCACCCCGACCTGCCGCAGTTCCACGGCCAGGTCGAGGAGTGCGCCGAGCGGCTGGCGGCCACGGGCGCCCGCGCGCGTGAGCTCGGCATCCGCCTGTCGACCCACCCGGGCCAGTACACGGTGCTGAACTCCGAGAACCCCGACACCGTCGCGGCGGCGGTGGCCGAGCTGGAGGTCCACGCCTCGCTGATGGAGGCGATGGAGCTGCCGCGCGAGGCGGTGATCGTGCTCCACGTGGGCGGCGCCGCGGGCGGCACCGAGGCGGGGGTCGAGCGCTTCGAGCGAGGCTTCGAGCGGCTGTCGGAGGCCGCGCGGCGCCGGCTGGTCCTGGAGAACGACGACCGCACCTACGCGCTCGTCGACGTCCTGCCGCTGGCGCGGCGGATCGGCGTGCCCGTGGTGTGGGACATCCTCCACCACCACTGCCACGACCCCGAGGGCATCCCCGACCGCGAGGCGCTCGAGCTGGCGCTGGAGACCTGGGCCGAGGGCGTACGCCCGAAGATCCACTTCTCCTCGCCCCGCCTGGACATGACCGAGCGCAAGAAGAAGGTCGGCCGGCGGGTCGAGCGCAAGCTCGTGCTGCCCGACCTCAGAAACCACGCCGACCTGGTGGACCCGCTGTCCTTCGAGGACTTCCTGCGCAACACCGCCGCGGGACTGGACTTCGACGTGATGCTCGAGGCGAAGGGCAAGGACCTTGCCGCGCTGCGGCTGCGCGAGCAGCTGGCGGCGCGCCGCGTCCGCGCTTAGGCGCCGGGCAACGGACTTCCCTTCGAAACTCCGCGCCACGCCGCGGGTGGAGCGCCGTACCCTCAGCCAGGTCCATGGTGGATTGGCTCGACCAGCGCCTGGCCGAGGCGGGCCGGCGCCGCACCGGCGACCTCGTCGAGTTCCGCGCGCGGCCCTGGGCGCGCGTCCTGCGCGCGCCCACCGACGCGGGCGACGTCTGGCTGAAGGCGCCCGGCGCCGGCACGGCCTTCGAGGTGCCGCTCTACGCGCTGCTCGCCGAGCTGGTGCCGGAGCGGATCCTCGTTCCCCTGGGCGTCGACACCGAGCGCGGCTGGGTGCTGCTGCCCGACGGAGGCGAGCCGCTCGGCGAGAACATCGACGCCGCGAGCCTCGCCCGGGCGCTGCGGGCCTACGGCGCCCTGCAGCGCGAGCTGTCGCCCGCACGTCGGGCGCCTCCTGGACTTCGGCCTGGCCGACATGCGCCCGCAGGTGATGCTCGACCGGTTCGACGAGGCGCTCGAGCTGATCTCCGGCGACGGCATCGACCGCGTGGCTGCGATGCGCCCCACCTACCGCGGCTGGTGCGAGCGGCTGGCCGCCTCGCCCGTGCCGGCGTCGATCGACCACAACGACCTGCACGCCTGGAACATCCTCGCCGGCGAGCGCTTCTACGACTGGGGCGACGCCGTGGTCGCCCATCCGTTCGCGAGCATGCTCGGCGGCCTGGGCTTCTCGCCGATCTCCGAGGACGAGGTGCCGCGTCGTCCGCGACGCCTACCTCGAGGCCTTCGCCGACCTCGGCGCCGCACGCCGAGCTGGTGGAGGAGCTCGAGACTGGCCTGCCGCGTGGCGCAAGGTCGCGCGCGCCTTCACCTGGCACCGCGCTGTCGCCGCCACCGGACGGCGAGCATGCCGATGCCCCACTCGAGGCGCTGACCTCCCTCCTGGACGACACCTACCTGGGTCGGGTCTGAGCCGTAACCTCCGCCGCTCGATGGCCGAGAAGAAGCCCAGCGGGCTGAAGCGCGAGGAGGTCTACCGCGGCGAGGTCGTCGAGGGCAAGCCCCTGCCCGAGAGCGGAATGCGGCGGCTGTGGCAGAGCCTGCGCGGCATGCTGGTCTCCAAGGGGGAGCGCGAGGAGCTGGACCTCGACGCGCGTCTCGACGCCCTCCCCGGGGTCACCCGCCCCAACGTCATCGCGGTGATCAGCCCCAAGGGCGGCGTGGGCAAGACCACCAACACCTTCCTGCTGGGCAACATCCTCGCCCGCAACCTGCGCCTGCGCACCGTGGCGCTCGACGCCAACCCCGACTTCGGCACGCTGGCGGCGCTGGCCCCCGACGACGCCCGCTCGGACCGCACGCTCGCCGACCTGCTGGAGAACTGGGACGACGTGAAGGCGGCGGCCGAGGTGCGCACCTACGTGTCGCGGATGCCCACGGGCCTGCACCTGCTGGCCGCGCCGATGGACCCCAAGAAGCTCGCCGAGCTGACCCCGGCGCAGTACGACGCGATCGTCACCTACCTCGCCTACTTCTACGAGGCGATCCTGCTCGACTGCGGCACCGGCGTCGCCGACCCGCTGGCCCAGTTCGCGATCGAGCGCGCGGACCAGGTGGTGCTGGTCACCACGCCCGAGTGGGTCACCTCCCAGGTGGTGCTGGGCGCGCTGGAGCACCTCTCGCACGAGCGCATCACCGTGGTGGTCAACAAGGCGGTCAGCTCGCGCGGGGTGGACCTGGGGCAGATCGAGCGCCGCTTCTCCGAGCAGCGCCTGCACCGGTCGCGCACGCTCCCGCTCGACCAGCGCCTGCAGGTGATGCTCGACTCGGGCACCTACGAGCTCCAGGACCTGAGCCGGCCCACTCGCAAGGCGATCAAGCTGCTGGGAGTGACGGTGGCGGAGCAGCTGGCGTGAAGACGGTCCGCGAGCGCCCCCGGGTGGCGCTGGCGATCGTGGCCGGGCTGGCGCTGCTCGTCGTCGTGCTGCTCATGCTGGCCGGCGGCGAGACGAAGACCGACCCCACGGCGCAGCGGCGCGCGGACCGCGCGGAGGCCCAGGTGGCGGCCCAGAAGGCGCGCGTGCGCCAGCTGACGGGGGACCTCCGTCGAGGCTCAGGCGCAGGCGGCCCGGGCGACGCGCCGCGCCGCGGCGGCCCGCCGGCGATCCGTCCAGCTGCGCCGGGCCCTCACCCGGGAGCGCAGGCGGCGCTGAGCCGTACTCTGTAGGCCGCGATGGCGACCACCCGCCCGACCACCGACGTAGACCGCTGGCGCGAAGAGGTCTACGGGCGCAAGCCCGAGCGCGACGCGCTGTTCGAGACGATCTCCGGCGAGCCGGTCGAGCCGCTCTACACGGCCGACGACCTGCCCGACCCCGACGAGATCGGGCTGCCCGGCGAGTACCCCTACACGCGCGGCGTCTACCCGTCGATGTACCGCGGCCGGCTGTGGACGATGCGGCAGTTCGCCGGCTTCGGCACCGCCGAGGAGACCAACGAGCGCTTCCACTACCTGCTCAAGCACGGCCAGGGCGGTCTGTCGACGGCGTTCGACATGCCGTCGCTGATGGGCCACGACTCCGACCACCCGAAGAGCGAGGGCGAGGTCGGGCGCGAGGGCGTGGCCGTCGACACGCTCGACGACATGGAGACGCTGTTCCAGGGCATCGACCTGGGCGACGTCACCACCTCGATGACGATCAACGCGCCGGCCGCGCTGATGCTCGCCTTCTACGTGGTCGCCGCCGAGAAGAAGGACATCCCGCCCGAGGCGCTCGGCGGCACGATCCAGACCGACATCCTCAAGGAGTACATCGCCCAGAAGGAGTGGTGCTTCCCGGTCGACCCCGCCATGCGGATGGTCACCGACATGGTCGAGTACTGCGCCGAGAACATGCCGCGCTGGCACCCGATCTCGATCTCGGGCTACCACATCCGCGAGGCCGGCTCGACCGCCCAGCAGGAGCTGGCGTTCACGCTCAAGGACGGCTTCACCTACGTGGAGGAGGCCATCGCCCGCGGCATCGACGTGGACGCGTTCGCGCCGCGGCTGTCGTTCTTCTTCAACGCCCACATCGACTTCTTCGAGGAGATCGCGAAGTACCGCGCCGCCCGCCGCATCTGGGCGCGCGAGATGCGCGAGACCTACGGGGCCAAGGACGAGCGCTCGCTGCTGATGCGCTGCCACTCGCAGACCGCGGGCGTGTCGCTCACCGCGCAGCAGCCGTTCAACAACGTGGTGCGCACGGCGCTCGAGGCGATGTCGGCGGTGCTGGGCGGGACCCAGTCGCTGCACACCAACTCCTACGACGAGGCGCTTGCGCTGCCCACCGAGGAGGCCGTGCGCATCGCGCTGCGCACGCAGCAGATCATCGCCCACGAGTCGGGGGTGGCCAACACCATCGACCCGCTCGGCGGCTCCTACTTCATCGAGCACCTCACCGACCGCATGGAGGAGTCGGCCTACGAGTACTTCCGCCGCATCGACGAGCTCGGCGGCATGGTCGAGGCGGTCAAGCAGGACTTCCCCCAGCGCGAGATCGCCGACGCCTCGTTCCAGTACCAGACCGAGGTGGACAAGGGCGACCGGATCATCGTCGGCGTCAACGAGTTCCACGACACCGACGAGGAGGGCATCCCGATCCTCCGCATCGACCCGGCGCTGGAGAAGAAGCAGATCGGCCGCGTCGAGGCCGTGCGCGCGCGGCGCGAGACCGAGGACGTGGAGAAGGCGCTCGCCGACCTGCGCGAGGCCGCGAGCGGCGAGGGCAACCTGATGTACCCGCTGCTCGACTGCGCCCGCGCCCACTGCACCGAGGGCGAGATCATCGAGTCCCTGCAGCAGGTCTTCGGCAGCTACACCGAGACGCCGGTCTTCTAAAACGACGCCGGCAGAGAGCTGGCGCGACCCCACCGAAGCCGGTAGGTGCCCGGCGTCAGGCCCGGCTGGCGCACCACGCCGTCGGCGTCCGTCGCCGTCTGCTCCACCGCGGACCAGGACCCGTCGCGCAGGAGGCGCTCGATCGCCACCGTCTCGCCGGCCCCGGCCGGGCCGCACCAGGCCCAGGCCGGTGCCCCGGCGCACGGCGAACGAGACCGGGAACGTGAACAACGCGGGCTTGGGCTTGCCGTCGGGCTGCTGCAGCCCCGTCTGGTACAGGCCGTCGTCGTCCAGGTCGCGCAGCAGGAACTGCGCGTGCATGCGCACGTCCGGGCGGGCGAGCACCTCGCCCACGGCGCCCTGTAGGTACGCGGCCTGCGTGGGCGGCGCGACGCCGCGCTTGGGGTCGGGCGGGTCGGTCTCGTAGCCGAACTCGGTCACGTAGACCGGCAGGCGACCCTCGATGCGGCCGCGCGCGTCCAGGGCGGCCAGCAGGCGCGACAGCCGCGCGAGGTCGGCGATGCCCGACGTCGTCGGGGTTGGGCAGACCGCTCGGCTCGGGGGCTGCTTGTGCACGTAGGGGTGGATCGCGAACCCGTCGGCCCGACAGCGGCTCGAAGTCGCTGCACTCGGTGCGCCGCAGCGGCTGCAGCCGCTCGTCGACGCAGGCCAGCTCGCGCAGGAAGCGGAGAGGGCGCACGCCGCCGCGGCCGTCGCCGCCCATCGAGGTCAGGCCGCCGAGCAGGACACGGTTGTCCTCGGACTGCTTCTTGATCGCCTCGTAGCCCAGCTGGTGCATCCGGCGGTAGACGTGCGGCGAGACCGGCACGCCGCCGCGCCACTGCGGCTGCATGAAGACCGGGTGGTTGGGCTCGTTCCAGATCGTCCACAGGCGCACCTGCGGGTAGCGCTCGGCGAGCGTCCCCGCGAAGCCGGCGAGCTTCTCGGGGTCGGGCGCCCGGCTCCCGCCGGCCCAGCGCGGGGCGAAGAAGCCCACGTCGATCATCACGCGCATGCCGGCCCGGGTCACCGCGTTCACGGCCCGGTCCAGGTTGCCCCAGTTGCGCGGGCCGTCCTCCTTCGGCGCGATCTGCGACCAGGTGGCGTTGATCCGCACACGGTCGACCCCCAGGGCCCTCAGCGTGCGGACGGTCCGGGGGAGCTCGGCCGGGCGGTGCAGGAGGAGGGCGTCGTCCTGCACGACGGTCTCGAAGCGCGGCAGGGGCGGGGGCGACGAGCCGCCGCAGCCCGCGATGCCCGCGGCCAGCACGGCGACCAGGGCGGCGCGGCGAGGCACGCCCCCAAGTTAGGGCGCGGGGTATCCTGCTCGCCTCGATGGCGGACGCACGCAAGATCAGGGTGGTGGTGGCCAAGCCGGGCCTGGACGGCCACGACCGCGGCGCGAAGATCATCGCCCGTGCGCTGCGCGACGCCGGCATGGAGGTCATCTACACCGGCCTGCACCAGACGCCGGAGCAGATCGTGGAGACCGTGCTGCAGGAGGACGCCAACGCGGTGGGCCTCTCGATCCTCTCCGGCGCGCACATGACGCTGGTGCCGAAGATCGCCCGCCTGCTCGAGGAGCAGAACGCCGAGGACGTGGTCCTCGTGGTCGGCGGCACCATCCCCAGCGACGACATCCCCGAGCTCAAGGAGCTCGGCGTGGCCGAGGTCTTCACCCCCGGCTCGTCGGTCCAGGAGATCGTCGACTACATCCAGGGCGCCGTCCCCGCCTAGGCGGGGACGCGGTTCCCGGTCACTGCCTCGAGCACCTCGCGCAGGGTCGCCACGGCGTCCTCGCCCAGGCGCTCGGCCCACTCGGCCTCGATCTCGCCCATGATCCGCACGCCCGCCGCGCGTGACTCCACGCCGCGGTCGGTGAGCCGGATCAGCTTGGCGCGGCCGTCCTGCGGGTCGGCGGTGCGCTCCACGAAGCCGAGCCGCTCCAGGTCGTCGGCCACCTCGCCGACGGCCTGCTTGGTGAAGCCCGACTGCTCGGCGAGGTCGGTCAGGCGGGTGCCCGCCGGCTCGATGAAGCGAAATACGCAGCCGTGGGCCGGCCGTATCTCGTCGTAGCCCTCTTCGTGCAGGCGCCGGTGCAGCTCGTTCACGACGAGCTCCTTGGCCTCGGCCAGAAGGGGGAGAAGTGGGCGCTGTGCAGCCATAAGTCAGGTTTCCTTATCAGGTAGCCTTACGATCTGGTAAGGTGCCCTGACGATTATAGGCACCCGACGCTAGGAACGTCCAGATGGCCCGTAAGTGGTGGACCCTCATAGCGGTGAGCGTGGCGACGATCATGCTCCTGCTCGACATCACCGTGGTGAACACGGCGCTGCCCGAGATCCAGCGCGATCTCGAGTCCTCATTCACCGATCTCCAGTGGGTGGTCGACGCATACGCGCTGACCCTCGCCGCCGTGGTGCTCACGGCCGGCTCGCTGGCCGACCGCCTGGGACGCCGGCGGGTGTTCGCCTTTGGCCTGATCGTGTTCTCGGTCGCGTCGCTGCTCTGCGGTCTCGCGCCCGACCCGACCGCCCTGAACCTCGCCCGCGCCGTGCAGGGCATCGGCGGCGCGATCATGTTCGCGGTCTCGCTGGCGCTGATCGCCCAGGAGTTCGCCGCGGGCCGCGAGCGCGGCGTGGCGATGGGCATCTACGGCGGCTCGATCGGCGTGGCCGTGGCCATCGGCCCGCTGGTGGGCGGTGCGATCACCGAGGGCCTCGGCTGGGAGTGGATCTTCTTCATCAACGTGCCGATCGGCGCGGCCGCGCTGGCGATCACCCAGCTCAAGCTGCGCGAGACGCGCGATCCCGACGCCGACCGCATCGACTGGGGCGGCCTGGTGACGTTCTCGAGCTCGCTGTTCCTCCTCGTGCTGGCGCTCCTGCGCGGCAACGACGAGGGCTGGGGCAGCACGCTGATCGTGAGCCTGCTCGCGGGCGCCGCGCTGCTGATGGCGGCCTTCATCGTCGTCGAGCGTCGCGTCGAGCAGCCGATGCTGCCGCTCGACCTGTTCCGCCGCCGGGCGTTCACCGGCGTGCAGCTCGCCGCGTTCGCCCTGTCGGGCTCGATGTTCGCGATGTTCCTCTACCTGACCCTGTTCATGCAGGGCTTCCTGGGTCTGGACGCGCTCGAGGCCGGCGTGCGCTACCTGCCGATCACGGTGATCTCGTTCATCGCCGCCCCGATCGCGGGCGCGCTGCTGAGCAAGGTGCAGGCGCGTTACATGCTGGGCACCGGGCTGACGCTGACCGGCGTCGGCCTGTTGCTCATGGGCGGCCTCAGCAGCGGCTCGGAGTGGACGACGCTGCTGCCCGGCTTCCTGCTGGCGGGCTTCGGCGTCGGGCTGCTGAACCCCGTGATCGCCGACGTCGCGCTGTCGGTGGTGCCCAAGGAGCGCAGCGGCATGGCCTCCGGGATCAACGACACCTTCCGGCAGGTGGGCGTCGCCGTGGGCATCGCCGCCTGGGGAGCCATCTTCCTCGGGCGCGGCGCCGACAAGGTCCAGGAGCTCGCCGCGGGCACGCCGGCCGCGACCGGCGAGCGGCCGCGCCAGCTGGTGGAGGCGGTCTCGTCGGGCAACCTCGACCAGGCGCTGAGCTCCGTGCCCGAAGGGCGCGCGCGGCGCCGTCTCGGCCGCTGCCCGCGAGGGCTTCCTCTCCGGCATGAACGAGATCCTGATCGTGGCCGCGATCCTCTCGCTGGCCGGGGCGGCCCTGTCGCTGATCCTGGTCCGCGAGCGCGAGATCGAGCGGGACGCGTTCGAGCCCGAGGTGGTGCCGGAGCCCGCTCCGGCGTAAGCGAAGGCGCGCGGGGGTATGGCGTCGCCGTGCCCTCGCGCAGCCAGCGCATCCGCCGCGCCGCGCGCGAGAGCTTCGGCTTCGATCGGCTGAGGCCCGGCCAGGAGGAGGCGGTCGCCGCGCTCCTCGACGGCAAGGACGTGCTGGCGGTGATGGCCACCGGCTACGGCAAGTCGGCCATCTACCAGACCGCCGCCGTGCTGATCGACGGGCCGACCGTGGTCGTCTCCCCGCTGATCGCCCTCCAGCGCGAGCAGGTGGCCGAGCTCGCCTCGGAGGAGGTGGGTGGCGCGGCGGCGGTCAGCTCGTTCGAGTCCAAGGGCGCTCGCGAGGAGGCCCTCGAGGAGGCTGCCCGCGACGAGCTGGAGTTCGTCTTCATGGCGCCCGAGCAGCTGGCCAAGGCCGATGTGCGGGAGGAGCTGGCCCAGGCCAAGCCCTCGCTGTTCGTGGTCGACGAGGCCCACTGCATCTCGGAGTGGGGCCACGACTTCCGGCCCGAGTACCTGCGCCTGGGCGCGGTGGCCGAGGAGATCGGCCGGCCGCCGATCCTGGCCCTGACCGCCACCGCCTCGCCGCCGGTGCGCGAGGAGATCGTCGAGCGGCTGGACATGCGCGAGCCCGAGCTGATGGTCCGCGGCTTCGACCGCGAGAACCTGTGGCTGGGCTCGAGGCGCTTCTACGACGAGCGCCACAAGGAGCGCGCGCTGGTGGAGGAGGTGGTCGCGGCGGCCAAGCCGGGCATCGTCTACGCCGCCACCCGCAAGGGCGCCGAGGCGCTGGCCGCCGAGCTCTCGGAAGAAGGGGTGAAGGCGGCCGCCTACCACGCCGGGCTCGCCCGCAAGGAGCGCGAGCGGGTGCAGGCCGACTTCGAGCAGGACCGCGTCGACGTGGTGGCGGCCACCGTGGCCTTCGGCATGGGCATCGACAAGCCCAACGTGCGCTTCGTCTTCCACGCCCAGATCCCGGACTCGGTCGACTCCCTCTACCAGGAGGTGGGCCGGGCGGGCCGCGACGGCGAGCCCGCCGTGGCGAAGCTCTTCTACCGCCCGGAGGACGTGGGGCTACGGCGGTTCTTCGCCGGAGCCGGGCAGGTGAGCCTCGGCGAGATCGAGCAGGTGGCCGACGCCGTCCACCGGGGAGAGCCGATCGAGCAGACCGGCCTCTCCGAGTCCAAGCTCACCTCAGCGGTGGGCCGCTTGGAGGACGTGGGCGCCGTGGAAGTCGAGGCCGGGGGTCAGGTGCGCGAGGTCGCTCTCGACGAGCAGAAGGCGCGCGAGGCGCTCGAAGCGCAAGAGCGACGCGAGGAGTTCGATCGTTCACGGGTGGAGATGGTCCAGTCCTACGCCGAGCTCACCAGAGGCTGCCGGCGCAGTTTCGTTCTCTCGTACTTCGGCGAGGCCTACGAGGGTCCTTGCGGGAATTGCGACCTGTGCGACGCCGGCGCCGCTCAGCCCGACGGCGACCGGCCGTTCGCCGTGGGCGGTTCGGTGAGGCACGGGGAGTGGGGCAGGGGAGTGGTCCAGCGCTACGAGGGCGACCAGATGGTCGTCCTGTTCGACGAGGTGGGCTACAAGACGCTCGGCGTCGACCTCGTGGAGGAGCGCGGGCTCCTAGAGTCGGCGGAGTGAGCGCCGATACGCCGACGCTGTTCGAGTGGGCCGGCGGCGCGCCCGCGATCCGGGGCCTGATCGACGCCTTCTACGACCGCGTGGAGCAGGACGAGCTGATCGCGCCCTTCTTCCCCGGAGGGGTGCACGAGGCGCACCGCGACCACGTGGCCGCTGGTGGGGCGAGGTGTTCGGCGGCCCCGCCCGCTACACCGAGGAGCTCGGCGGCTACGAGCACATGCTGGGGCGCCACCGCAACCTCGGCATCACCCCGGAGGCCCGCCACCGGTTCGTGGCGACGATGAGCCTCGCCGCCGACGACGCCGGCCTGCCCGACGACCCGGAGTTCCGCTCGGCCCTGCTTGCCTACGCCGAGTGGGGCACCCGTTTGGCGCTCCAGAACTCGCAGGAGGGGGCCGCTGTCGCGCCGCATGCACCCGTGCCGCGCTGGGGTTGGGGGGAGGCCCCGCCCTACCTTCCCTAACTCGGGCGACTGACTCGTCAGTCAACCGGGTAGGATTGCCGTCGCTCGCATCCGCTGCAGCAACTTCGAAGGAGCCAACTTGAAGATCTGTGTCCTCGTCAAAGAGGTGCCTGACGCGGCCGTCGAGAAGCGCATGGACGAAAGCTCCATGCGGATCGACCGCTCGGGCGAGAAGAACCTGAACCCGTTCGACACGCACGCCATCGAGGCCGCCATGCAGGTGAAGGAAGGCGGCGCGGTGGACGTCGAGGAGGTCGTCGCGGTGACCATGGGGCCGGAGTCGGCCTTCCGCGCCCTCCACAAGGCCGTCTCCCTCGGCGCCGACCGCTCGGTCCACCTGACCGACGAGGCGCTGGCCGGCTCGGACGTCTGCGCCACGGGCTACGCCCTGGCGAAGGTGCTCGAGGCCGAGTCGCCCGACCTGGTCCTGCTGGGCCAGCAGTCGGACGACGGCGAGTGCTACACGATCGGCGCGGTCGTGGCCGAGCACCTGAAGATGCCCTCGCTCACGCAGGTCATCAAGATGGACGTGGCCGAAGGCAAGCTCACCTGTGAGCGCCAGGCCGAGTACGGCTACGACACCGTCGAGGTGCAGCTCCCGGCCGTGATCTCGGTCGGCGACGCCATCAACGAGCCCCGCTACCCGTCGCTCAAGGCGATCATGGGCGCGAAGAAGAAGCCCCTGGAGACCAAGTCGACCGGCGACGCCGGCATCGAGGGCGACAAGGTGGGCGGCGACGGCTCGCGCACGAAGGTCCTGGCGATCAACCCGCCGCCTCAGAAGGAGGCCGGCGAGATCATCGAGGACGAGGACACCGACGAGACGGTCCAGAAGATCGTCGCGTGGATGGACGAGAGGAAGCTCCTGGCATGAGCGGCATCCTGACCTACGCGCTCCACTACGAGGGAGCCTTCAACAAGAACTCGCTCGGCGCCGTCTCCGAGGGCGCCAAGCTGGCCAAGGAGATCGGCGGCGACGCCGCGGTCGTGGTCGTGGGCGACAAGTCCGAGCTGACCGACGAGCTCTGCGGCTCGCTGGGCAAGTACGGCGCCACCAAGGTCTACCGGGCCGAGGCGCCCGAGGGCCTCGGCGCTCCGGTGGTCGACGCGATGGCCAAGGTCATCCAGGACGAGGGCTACTCCTACGCCCTGTTCGGCGGCGGCCTGCTGGGCTTCGAGATCGGCGCGGGCCTGACCGCCCGGCTGAACGCCGGCGTGACCATGGAGGTCACCGCGGTGAAGGCCCAGGACGGCAAGCTCGTGGCTGAGCGCCCGATCCTCCAGGACTCGGCCATCGTCGACGTCGACTACGTCGGCGAGCCCGGCGTGATCATCGGCCGCCTGAACGCCTTCGACGCCCAGGAGTCGGGTGACTCCACGGCCGAGGTGGTGGACGTCGACGTCCAGCTCGAGGAGCACTCGACCAAGGCGACGATGGTCCAGCGCGGCGAGCAGCGCGGCGCCGACGTGAACATCGAGGACGCCGAGATCCTCGTGGCCGGTGGCCGCGGGCTCGGCAAGGCCGAGGGCTTCGAGATGTGCGAGGGCCTGGCCGACGCCATGGGGGGCGCCGTCGCGGCGACCCGCGCCGTGGTCGACGCCGGCTGGTACCCCTACGCCGCCCAGATCGGCCAGACCGGCAAGACGGTCGCGCCGAAGCTGTACCTGGCGGCGGGCATCTCGGGCGCCATCCAGCACAAGGTCGGCATGCAGGCCTCGGAGAACATCGTGGCGATCAACAAGGATCCGAACGCTCCGATCTTCGAGTTCTCGGACCTGGGCATCGTGGGCGACCTGAACAAGATCGTCCCCAAGCTCACCGAGGCAGTGAAGGAGAAGAAGGGGGGCTAGATGGCCTTCGGGAACGGCAAGGTCGCGCCGGCGGAGTTCCCTCCGCCGGTCGACCCACAGGGTGAGTTCATCAAGCGGGAGCTCGACGACCCCGACGAGCTGATCGAGGTCGGCGTCGCGATCGTCGGCGGCGGGACCGCGGGCCTCTCATGCGCCAACCGCCTGCTCCAGCTGCTCGCCGACGACCCCGAGCTCATGGAGGAGCTGGGGGAGGTGCCCGTCGCGGTGGTCGAGAAGGCCAAGACCTGCGGCGGCCACAACCTCTCCGGCGCGGTCATGCGCCCGGACCCCCTGAAGAAGCTGTTCCCGGACATGAGCCGTGAGGACTGGCGCAAGGAGGGCTTCGCCTACGGCGAGGTCGAGAAGGAGGCGGTGTACCTCACGCCGACCAAGAAGCGCGCGCTGAAGATCCCCACGCCGCCGCCGTTCAAGAACGAGGGCAACGAGGTCATCTCGGTCTCCGAGCTGGCCCGTTACCAGCAGCGCGTCGCCGAGGACCAGGGCGCCTACATCCTCACCGAGACCTCCGCCTCGCAGCTGATCGTGGAGGACGGCGCTGTGGTGGGCGTGCGCTCCGGCGACAAGGGCCGCGGCAAGGAGGGCGAGGAGCTGGGCAACTTCGAGCCCGGTGCCGACATCAAGGCCAAGGCCACCGTGCTGGCCGAGGGCTGCTGGGGGCACCTCACCGGACCCGCCATCCGCGAGTTCGACCTCGGCGAGGACCGCGAGCCCCAGACCTGGGAGCTCGGCGTCAAGGAGGTCTGGAAGGTCCCCGAGCCGCTGGACCGCGTGATCCACACCATCGGCCCCTGGCCGCTGCACACCGGCGCCAAGTACGGCCAGGTGGGTGGCACCTGGATCTACCCGATGAAGGACGAGGACACCGGCGACGACCTGGTCTCGATCGGCTTCGTGATCGACCTCGAGTACGCCGACGCCACCACCTCCTGCCACGACCTGCTGCAGACGTTCAAGACGCACCCGCTGGTCAAGAAGATCCTCGAGGGCGGCGAGCGCGTCTCCTGGGGCGCCAAGGCGCTGCCGGGCGGCGGCTACTGGTCGATGCCCAAGCTCTCGATGCCCGGGGCCGTGCTGGTGGGCGACTCCGGCGGCATGGTCGACACCGTCGCGCTCAAGGGCGTGCACCACTCGATCAACTCCGGGATCCTCGCCGCCGAGGCGATCTACAAGGGCCTCAAGGCCGGCTCGAACGACTTCACCTCGTACGAGGACGCGATCGAGGACTCGCAGACCGGCAAGGAGCTCTACGAGGTGCGCAACACGCGCCAGCCGTTCTCCAAGGGCTTCTTCGTCGGCGGCCCGATCGTGAACCTGTTCATCGCCACCAAGGGCAAGATCCCGGTGCGCCTGCCCTGGCACCGCCAGGACGAGCGGGAGATGTTCATCGGGAACACCAAGGACAAGTACCCCAAGCCCGACGGCAAGTACATCTTCGACAAGCTCTCGAGCGTCTTCATCTCGGGCAACGCGACCCGCGACGACGCGCCCAACCACATCCGGGTGCAGACCGACGTCCCTCGCGAGGTGGCCGAGACCTGGCAGTGGATGTGTCCTGCGGGGGTCTACGAGATCCCCGAGGACGCTCCGGAAGAGGGGAACGTCGACGTGATCGTCAACTACACGAACTGTGTTCAGTGTGGGGCGATCACCGCCAAGGGCGGTCGTCTGACCACGCCCGAGGGCGGAGACGGACCTCTGTACCAGAACACCTAGGGCTCTGGCCGCGCTGTCGGGGGCCGGGCCGGGGCGGCCTCCCCCTCGGTGTTCAGCCGCTCGAGCTGCTCGTCCGAGAGCTCGAGGTCCAGGGCCGCCAGGTTTTCCTTCGCGTGGGCGAGGGAGAGTGTTCCTGGAATCGGCAGCATTGCCGGGGAGCGGCTGGAGTAGCCAGGTAAGGATTACCTGGTTCGGGGTTGCTCCCGTGCGCTGTGCCACCGCTTCGACCGCGCTCGAGTCGGCGGTTCGCAGGGGGAAGAAGGGGACGAAGGCGATGCCCTCCTTCTCGCAGTGGTCCACGACCTCGTCGTGTTTGCGCTCCTGCAGGCTGAACTCGTTCTGGACCGCGGCGATCGGCAGCGTCTGGCGCGCCTCCTCGATCTGGTCGACGGTCACCTCGGACAGGCCGACCTGCTCGATGCGCCCGGCGTTCACGTACTCGGCCAGCAGCTCCATCGTCTCTGCGATCGGGACCTCGGAGTGGAGGCGGTGGACGTAGTAGAGGGCGATGGTGTCGGTCTGGAGGCGGTCGAAGCTCAGCTCCAGCTCGGTGCGCAGGTCCTCGGTCCTGGCGCCCGAGCCCGAGCCGAAGCCGCCCTTCGTGGCGACCAGGGGCTGGTCGCCGAACGGCGCAAGGGCGTTGCCGATCGTCGTCTCGCTGTCGCCTCCGGTGTAGAGGTGGGCGGTGTCGATCATCTGGATGCCGGCCTCGACGGCCTGCTCGAGGAAGGCGCGGTTGACCTCTGTGTCGGTGAGCCGGTTGGTGCCCAGGCCGACGCGGGTTGTCTCGCGTTCGCCGAGCGTGACCTTGGATCGAGTCAAGGACATGAATCCGACCTACCCGCTCTGGCCGAGGCGATTGATGGCTATCGCGCCCGCTTGGGCGACCGCCCCAAGAGCTAGGTTGCCGCCGTGCTTCGCCTGGCTCGCCGGGAGCCCTCGGCCCTCCTGCTCGCCGCCCAGCTCGGTGCGGTGGTCCTGTATCCGTTCATGGAGGACGACTGGGGTCGGGCGCGCCCTGTTCAGCGTGTTCGGCATCGCGGTGCTGGGGCTCGTCATGCGCGCGGTGCGCGACACGCCGGCGAAGATCTGGCCGGGAGTCGTTCTCGCGATTCCGGCCACCGGGCTGCTCCTCATCCAGGCGGTCACCGGCGAGGATGCGCTCCTTCCGTACTCGTCGGCGTTCGAAGCCCTTCTCTACTTCTACGCCGCGGGAGCACTCATCGCGTACATGCTCGCCGACCACGAGATCACCCGCGACGAGCTCTTCGCGGTCGGCGCCACGTTCACCCTCGCCGCGTGGGCCTTCGCCTACCTGTACACCGTCATCCAGGCGATCGAGCCCGGCAGCTTCACCGCGGCGGTCGACCCTTCGGGCCAGCGTTCGTGGATGGAGCTGCTGTTCCTGAGCTTCACCACGCTCACGAGCACGGGGCTGAGCGACGTCGTGCCGGTCAAGGCCTCCGCTCGGAGCTTCGTCATGATCGAACAGGTCGCCGGCCTGGGCTACGTCGCGATGGTGGTCTCGCGCCTGGTGGCGCTCACGGTGCTCGGCCGGCCCCAGCCCCGTCCCTAGGAGCTGGTAGGTAGCTTCCCCGCATCCGACTGCCGGCTCGATACCGGCCGTCCAACGACGGCGTCCGCCGGGCGACCGTCGTGGGAGCGGGTTCCTTCGGCACCGCCGTGGCGGCGCTGCTCGTGCGCGCGCGCGTGCGCACGACGCTTCTGTGCCGCACCGAGGAGCAGACCGACGAGCTCTGCGAGGCGCGGGAGAACAAGCGCTACCTCGAGGGCCTCGAGCTCCCCGACGAGCTCAAGATCCGCACCCTCGGGGCCCGCGACGACCAGTTCAGCCGCCCCGACCTGATCTTCCTCGCCGTGCCGTCCAAGGGCCTGGGGGACGCGATCGTCGAGATCGGGGCCCTGGGCGTCAGCGACGGGGCGGGGCTGGTCTCGCTGGCCAAGGGCCTGGTGGCCCCGGACGGCACCGTGCCGACCGTGGAGCTCGAGCGCGCCTTCGGGCCGGAGCGGGTCGCCTGCGTGGGGGGGCCGGCGCACGCCAAGGAGATGGTCGAGTCGGGCGCGGGCCTGGTGTGCGCGTCGCACTCCGAGCTGCTGGCCCACCGGGTGGCCGAGACCTTCCAGCGCTCGGGCGTGGTGTGCGAGGTCTCCGACGACCCGGTCGGAGCCGAGTTGGCCGGCGTGGCCAAGAACGCCGCCGCGGTGGCGGTCGGCGCGACCCAGTCCCAGGGGCTCAACGCGGCCGGCATGGCCGCGGCGGACATCTTCCTGGAGGTGCTCTCGCTGGCCGAGGCCGGCGGGGGACGGGCGCGGACCTTCGTGGGCCGGGCGGGCACGGGCGACCTGGTGGCGACCGCGCTGGCGCCCACCTCGCGCAACCGCAGCGCGGGTGAGCTCTTGGCCGAGGGCGTGCCGGCGGCGGAGATCCCCGACCGGCTGGGGCAGGCGGTGGAGGCGCTCGAGACCGTGAGGCTGCTGGCGCGCGCGATCGAGCGTGACGGGCTGGAGGCGCCGGTGACCTCCGCGCTGGCCCGCCTGATCGACGGGGAGCTCCCGCTGGAGCGCTGGATGGAGCTGGTTCGGGCCAAGCAGCCCGAGCCGGCCCGCTTCGGGCCGGCCACCGCGTGGGCCCGGTTTCGCGCCTGGTTCCGCCGCCGGCGGGAGCTCTGGCGCGAGCGCCGCTAGAGCCCGGACCGGCCCTGACAGCGGGGGCTAGACTCGTATACGTGAAGCAGCAGATCCATCCCGACTACGTCCCCACCCACGTGCGCTGCACGTGCGGCAACGAGTTCTGGACGCGTTCCACCCAGGGTGAGATGCACGTCGAGATCTGCTCGAACTGCCATCCCTTCTACACCGGCAAGCAGAAGCTGGTGGACACCGGCGGCCGGGTCGAGCGCTTCCGGCGCCGCGCCGCACGCAGCCGCTCCTGACAGGGGCTACATAAACCTGCGCAACTAGCGCAGCCGTGGTCTGTTTGTGCACGAACGGATGCGCTTCTTCGCGACCTTCATCGCCGCCGTGCTCTGCGCCACCTGCGTGGGCGCCGCCGTGGCCTCCGAGCCCCTCTCGACGGCCGGAGCCAAGCGGGCCGCCGTGCGCGTGCTCAGCTGCGACCGCAGCGGCCAGCAGGCCGTCTTCCGCGGCGCCATGCGGCGCGTGGGGGGGACGGGGCGCATGACCATGCGCTTCACGCTGCTGCAGAGGGACCCGGGTGAGCGCTTCCGCCGCGTGCGCGCCCCCGGCCTCTCGCGCTGGAAGCGCTCCCGCTTCGGCGTCCGCCGCTTCGCCCACCGCCAGCGGGTCCGCGGGCTCACCGCCGGCTCGGACTACCGGGCGAAGGTGGACTTCCGCTGGCACGACGCCGACGGCGACGTCATTCGCCGCCGCCGGCTGACCACCAGGACCTGCTCGCTGGCCGAGCTGCTGCCCAACCTCCAGGTGACGTCGATCACCGGGGTGCCCGCCGGAGCGGGCGAGCAGTACGCCGTCAGCGTCAAGAACGCGGGTGAGATGGACTCGCCTGAGTCGGGACTGCGGCTCGGGGTCGACGGAAAGGTTCCGCGGTTCGCCTCGGTCCCCGGCCTGGCGCCGGGCGAGACGGCGACCGTGAGCGTGAGCGGCGCGCGCTGCGTCTACCGCGTACGCGCCACCGCCGACCCCGGGCAGCAGATCCGCGAGTCCCGCGAGACCGACAACTCCCTGTTCCACGGCTGCCCGTAGGGCCGTCGCCCACCTACAGGGCCGGATCGTGTCCGCCGATACGATGAAGCAGGTGAGCGCGTCCGCTGAGACTTCGCCCAACGGCGCGCCGCCGGCGCCGGAGGGCACCCGCGAGGCCTCCAAGGACGCGCCGATCGGCGGTCAGGCCGTTCTGGAGGGCGTGATGATGCGCGGCGTCTCCACCTGGGCGGTCGCCGTTCGCCAGCCCACCCAGGACCAGCTCGACGCCGGCGGGCCGGACTCCAAGGAGGGGGCCAAGGGCGAGATCGAGGTCATCTCCGAGCCGCTGGTGGCGTGGTCGCAGCGCTCGAAGCTGCTGCGCCTGCCGGTCATCCGCGGCGTGGTGGCCCTCGGCGAGTCGCTGAAGATCGGCTTCAAGGCCCTCGGCATCTCGGCCAACGCGCAGGTCCCGCCCGACGACGACGGCGAGCAGCAGGAGATCGGCGGCGGCACCTGGATCGGGACCGTGGTCTTCGCCCTGCTGTTCGCGGTCGGCCTGTTCTTCCTGCTGCCGGCCGGGCTGACCAACATCTTCCAGGACTCGATCCCCAACTCGGTCGCCTTCGTGGTGATCGAGAAGCTGGTCCGGATCACGATCTTCCTCGGCTACCTCGCGTTGATCTCGCGGTTGCCCGACCTGCAGCGCGTGTTCGAGTACCACGGCGCCGAGCACAAGACGATCTCCTGCTACGAGGCCGGCAAGCCGCTGACGCCCGAGAACGCGGCGCAGTACTCGCGCTTCCACCCGCGCTGCGGAACGAGCTTCCTGCTCATCGTGATGATCGTGGCCATCTTCGTGTTCGCCCCGCTGGGCAAGCTCGACTGGCACTGGCTGTTCATCTCGCGCGTGGTGGGCATCCCGCTGGTCGCGGGCCTGGCGTTCGAGGTGATCAAGCTGTTCGGCCGCCACCGCACCAAGCGCTGGGCGCGGATCCTGATGTGGCCGGGCATCCAGCTGCAGCGCCTGACCACCCGCGAGCCCGACCTCTCGCAGCTCGCGGTGGCCATCGCCGCCCTCGAGGCCGTGCTGGCGGTGGAGGACCCCAAGAAGGCGCCCGAGGAGGAGCGCGTCGGCATGGAGGTCGTGGCCTAGCTTCGGCCGTAACCTTGCTCGGCGAGTGATCGAGCAGCTGGTGGAGCAGATCGAGGCCCGGTTCGCCGAGCTCTCGGACCAGATGTCCGACCCCGAGGTGATCGGCGACCAGCGCCGCCTGGCCGAGGTCGGCCGCGCCTATCAACTCGCTGCGGCCGCGCACCGCTGGCGCAGGAATGGCGAACGAGCGACCTCCGACGCCGAGGGCGCGCGCGAGCTGCTGGCCGAGGGCGGCGACGACCCCGAGATGCGCGGCGAGCTGGAGCGCGCCGAGGCGCGTCTTGGCGAGCTCGAGGAGGAGATCCGGCTGGCGATGGTCGAGGCCGATCCCAACGACGACAAGAACGTGATCATCGAGGTCCGCGGCGGCGCGGGCGGGGAGGAGGCCGGGATCTTCGCCGGCGACCTGTACCGCATGCTCAGCCGCTACGCCGAGCGCCGCGGCTTCAAGCCCGAGGTGCTGTCGGCCTCCGACGGCGACTACACCTTCGAGGTCAAGGGCCAGGGCGCCTACTCGGTGTTCAAGCACGAGGGCGGCACCCACCGGGTGCAGCGGGTGCCCGAGACCGAGTCCCAGGGCCGCATCCACACCTCCACGGCCACGGTGGCGGTCCTGCCCGAGGCCGAGGAGGTGGAGGTGGCGATCGACCCCAGCGACCTGCAGATCGACGTCTACCGCTCGTCGGGCCCGGGCGGGCAGTCGGTGAACACCACGGACTCCGCCGTGCGCATCACCCACAAGCCCACGGGGCTGGTGGTCTCGATGCAGGACGAGAAGTCCCAGCTGCAGAACCGCGAGAAGGCGATGCGCGTGCTGCGGGCGCGGCTGCTGGAGGCCGAGCGCGCCGCGCAGCAGGCCGAGGAGGCGGCCGAGCGGCGCGCCCAGGTGGGCACCGGCGAGCGCTCGGAGAAGATCCGCACCTACAACTTCCCGCAGGACCGAGTCACCGACCACCGCGTGAAGCTCACGAAGGGCGACGTCGAGCGCGTGCTCGCCGGCGAGCTCGACGACTTCACCGCCAGCCTCGAGGCCGACGAGAAGCGCCGCGCGCTCGAGGCCACCGCGTCCTGACGGTCGGAGAGGTGCTCGACGCCGCGGTCCCCGCGCTCGAGGCCGCGGGCTGCGACACGCCGCGCCTCGACGCGGAGCTGCTGCTGGCCGACACGCTCGAGGTCGACCGCGCGGTGCTGGCGGCCCACCCCGAGCGCGAGCTGCCGCGCGGCACGCGACGCCTGGCCGCCGAGCGCATTCGCCGCCGCCGCGTGCGCGAGCCGGTGGCGTACATCCTCGGCCGCAAGGGCTTCCGGCACGTAGAGGTGGCGGTGGACCCCCGCGTTCTGATCCCGCGGCCGGAGACCGAGCTGCTGGTGGAGGTCGCGCTGGAGCAGCCCGAGGGCGCCCGGGTGCACGACGTGGGCACGGGCTCGGGCGCCATCGCGCTGGCGCTGCGCGACGAGCGCCCCGACCTGGTGGTCAGCGCCTCCGACGCCTCGCCGGCCGCGGTCGAGGTGGCGCGGCTGAACGGGGTGGAGGCCGAGCCGGCCGAGGGCCTGCCGCCGGGCGACTACGACCTCGTGGTCGCCAACCTGCCCTACGTGCGCGAGGACGAGTGGGCCGGCCTGGAGCCCGACGTCCGCCTGTTCGAGCCGCGCGAGGCGCTGGTGTCCGGCGCGGACGGCCTGGACGCCATCAGGGCGCTGACGGCCCAGGCGCCGGCGGGCACCCTGCTCGCGCTGGAGCACGCGCCGGATCAGGCCGAGGCGGTGCGCTCCCTGCTCGACGGGGCCGAGACCCGGCGTGACCTGGCGGGCCGGGAGCGCGTGACGATCGGGCGCGCGTGCTGAGCCCCGAGGACGTCGCGACGTTCGAGCGCTGCATCGCGGTGGGCGGGGTGGCGCTGTTCCCGGCCGACACGGTCTACGGCCTGGCCACCGAGCCCGACTCCAAGGAGGGCATCGCGCGGCTGAACGCGCTGAAGGCGCGGGACCCGGCCAAGCCCTCGGCGGTCATGTTCTTCTCGGTCGAGCTGGCGCTGGCCGCGCTGCCCGAGCTGGGCGAGCGCACGCGCGGGGCGCTCGAGCGGCTGCTGCCCGGGCCGTACACGCTGGTGCTGCCGAACCCCGCCCGGCGCTACCCGCTGGCCACCGGCCCCACGCCGGAGCGCCTCGGCCTGCGGGTGCCCGACGTGCCCGCGCTGGCCGAGGTGAAGTGGCCGGTGCTGCAGTCGAGCGCCAACCCCGCCGGGGGCGCCGACGCCCGCCGCCTGGAGGACGTGGACGAGCGCATCCGCCGGGCGGTCGACCTCCAGCTGGACGGCGGCGAGCTGCCGGGGACGCCGTCCACGGTGGTGGACCTCGGCGACTACGAGCGCGCCGGGGAGTACCGCGTGCTGCGGGAGGGGGCGGTGCCGGCCGCCGAGGTGCAGCGGCAGCTCGGTTAGCTTGAGCCCGTGAGCTCTCGCACCGCCGTCCCGGTCGGGCTCCTGGCCCTCCCGCTCCTGGGCTTCGTCCTGCTGCTCGCGGCTCCCGGCGCGGATCTCCAGTGGGAGGACCACCCCGCACACTTCTGGCTCGTCCTCTCGGCGGGGGTGCTCAGCGGGATCCTGGCCTACGCGACCTCGGAGACCGCCCGGCAGCGGGCGGACGCCCGCCTGCTGCTGGTCTCGCTGGCCTTCCTGTGCTCCGCGGGCTTCCTCGGCCTGCACGCCCTGGCTACCCCGAAGGTCCTGCTGGACGGCCCCAACGAGGGCTTCGCCCTGGCCACGCCGTTCGGCCTCCTGCTCGCCGGTGGGCTCGCCGCCGCCTCGGCGATGCCCCTGGGCCCGCAGGCCGCCGAGGCGATCGTGCGCCGCGCGCGGCTGTTCCAGGGCAGCGTCGTGGGGCTGATGGCCATCTGGGCCGTGGTCTCGCTCGCCTCGCTGCCGCCCCTCGACGGCGCGACGCCGGTCGAGCGCGCCAGCGGGCCGCTGATCGTGCTCGCCGCCGTGGGCGTGGCCGCCTACGCCTACGCCGCCGTGCGCTACTTCGTCATGTACTCGCGCAGCCGGGCGACGGTCCTGTTCAGCGTGGCCATCGCCTGCACGCTGCTCGCCGAGGCGATGCTGGCCGTGGCCTTCGCGCGCAACTGGCACGCCACCTGGTGGGAGTGGCACCTGTTGATGCTGTTCGCCTTCGGCGCGATCGCCGTCGCGGCGCGGCGCGAGGGCCCGGCCGAGCGCTTCAGCGACCTCTACCTGGAGGAGACCGCCGCGGGCAAGCGCGACGTGAGCGTGCTGTTCGCCGACCTGGCGGGCTTCACCTCGTTCTCGGAGGGCCGCGACCCGCGCGAGGTGAGCGAGATGCTCAACGCCCTGTTCGAGGTCACGATCCCGCCGATCGTCCGCCGCCACGGCGGCGAGATCGACCGCCTCATCGGCGACGCGATCATGGCCACCTTCAACACCCGGGGCGACCAGCCCGCCCACGCCCGCCAGGCGGTCGAGGCGGCGCGCGACCTCCAGCGCGCGAGCGCGCAGCTGGTGGAGTCCGAGCACCCCGACTGGCCGCGCTTCCGGGCCGGGGTGGCCAGCGGCGAGGCGCTGGTGGGGGTGCTCGGAGCCGACCGCGGCCGCTCCTACACCGTGATCGGCGACACCGTGAACGTGGCCGCGCGGCTGGAGTCGCTGGCGCCGGTGGGCGGCGTCGCGATCTCGGCGGGAACCGCCCGCGCTCTGGACGACGTGCCGCTGCGCTCGCTGGGGGAGGTGGCCGTGAAGGGCAGGGCGGAGCCGGTGGAGGCCTACACGGTCGAGGAAGGCCCTACTGACGCTGCGGTCGCGACCCGGCCCGCCGTTGAGGCGGTCACGACCGCGGCCGCCGACCAGGCGATCGTTGCCACGTCCTCCCGACAACCGATCGTTGCCGCTGTCGCCTGCGATGCGGTCGTTGCCAACGTCGCCCGCCAGGCGGTCACGGCCCCTGCCGCCGTTGAGGCGATCATTGCCACGTCCGCCCGACAGCCGATCGTTGCCGCTGTCCCCCGCGACGCGGTCGTTGCCGCTGTCCCCCGCCGCGCGGTCATTTCCCGAGCCGCCGCTCACGCGGTCCCGACCTGAGCCTCCGCTCAGACGGTCGCGGCCGGTGCCACCTCGCACGCGGTCGTTCCCCGACTCGCCAAGCACCCTGTCGTTGCCGGTGCCCCCGTCGACTACGTCGTTGCCCGCGCCGCAGCGAATGACGTCGTTGCCGCCTCCGCCGTTGACGACGTCGTCTCCGGCCCCGCACTCGATCACGTCGTCGCCCGCGGTGCCGTTGATCACGTCATTGGCCGCGGTGCCCTTCAGGGCGTTCCCGCTTGCGGCCGTACCGGACGATCATCCGGTCCCCGAGACAGAGAAGGTTCGCGTGGCGGCGGACGCGTCGGTATTCCCGGCCGAGTCGGTTGCCACCACCGAGAAAGAGTGCGCCCCCTCGCTCGGGGGCCCACCGTGCGGGGCGAGGTGCAGGGCGTGGCGGGCCGGAATCGACTCGGCAGCGGAGCTCGAGCCCGGCTCCGTCGACGCCAAGCCGAAGGTCGGCGTGCTGTCCGCCGTCGTTCCACTCGGGCCCGAGGTGATCGAAGTCTGCGGGGACACCGCGTCTACCACGCTCTGGCGTAGCTCTGAGCTGTTTCGTCCGGCGACCTGCATCACCGAGACGAGGTCCCCGTCGCTGCGGCTGTAGTTCGCCTGCCAGCGGCCCTGACCATCCGCGGTCGCCGACGTGACCATGGGCTGAGCTCACCGCCCAGGGCGAGGACTTCTCGAATATCAGGACTCGCGCGCCCGGAGTGGCCGTGCCGCGCACGCTCGTTCCTCCAGCGATCACCGTGCGGGGCTGAACGCCCCCGTTCGCCCCGTGGTCGCGCTCCCGTTACCGGGACCATCGGCCTGCCGCAGGTCCAAGAAGAGGCCCGCATTGTCCGCACCCCTGTTCTGGAGGACGCGTGTGCCGTCGGTGTCGGCCCCCTCCACTTCTATCGCGTCGCCACCACTGTTGTGGATCTTGTTCCTCTACCCCAGCGAGTCTCCCCCTACGTCGTTGTTGTCCGCGTCGTCGTCTACCAAGACCCCGGCGCCCCCGTTGGCACGCTGGTGTCCGTTTCCGATAGCCCCAGCCAGTTCCCGAGGACCTTGTTGTCGTCGCCGTCGGGGTCGGCCCCGCCATCGTTCGCGTCCCCGCGCAAGTGTATTCCCGACGACTCGCGCCGGCGCCACCGATCACGTTCCGGTCGGCAAGCGTCTCACCCCCGATTCGGTTCCCGCTGCCGGTGACCAGGACGCCGCTCTCGCCGTAGCCCTCGGCGCCGGCGGAGCCCTTCACGACGTTGCCGGTCATCGTCCCTTGGCTCCCGCTGAGGCGCACAGCATTCGAGGGCCGAGCGCCCGCGCTCGCGAACGTGTTCCCCTTCACAAGCCGGGGCCGATGTCGACGCCGTAGCTGAGGTCGGGGCGGCCTGGCCGTTGGGGCGTTGGCCGATCCAGTTGTTCTCGATCTTCAGATTCTGCGCGTCGCTGAAGGCCTTGATTCCACCTTCATCGGTCGGGCTCCCGTCGCGCGCGGTCCCGTTGCCGTTGCTCTCGTACCAGTCGCGCATGCCGCTTAAGTCAGGTGAGCCTCCGATGGTGACGTCGTCGGCCCGGCCGACGTGTACGCCGTCACCACCGTTGCCGCTCGCAGCGTTGAGCATCTTCAGCCCGATCTAGTTGCCCGCCACCTAGGTGGCGCCTGCGCTCTTCTCTACCTGACCTCTCTGAACACCCAGCTGTTCGTCTCCGTCTAGATCTATCTCGTTGTGCGAGGAGTTGACTATGCTGTTGCAGGACTCGTCTCCGCGTGTGTCTTGGTTCGTCGCGGTGACGTTCCCGCCGATGACCTTGTTCGTCGTTACCCTGCCGGCTAGAGCCCGACCCAGTCGGGATCGAGCCCGGAGACCTCTATGGCGTCCGTCGAGTTGAACTTGTCTGTCTGTCTGTCAGCGTCTACCCCTAAGTCGTTTCCTCTTATCACGGTCTCGTTATCGTCTCCCGAGACCTTGACGCCCGCCACCGAGTTGTCGCTGTAGATGTTGCGATCCGCTGCCGACGTTCCTCCCACTTCGATCTCGTCACCGAGTACCTCCACGCCGTAGGCGTTGGGCACTCCGGTCCCTGTGTTCTGATTCAGTGTTATCCCTATCCACTATCCCTTAACATCGCCACCGTTGACTTCGTCGTCGAACTGTACAGCCTTCCCGTTCACAGGGGTCCCTAAGACCTCCGACCCGCCGGCTCCAGTGAGCGACAGCCGCCTGAGCTCCGTGCCGTCACCGCCGCCCTCGACACTGTAGGTGATCTCGTTCTCCCTCCCCGCCACCTGCACGCATCGCTTGGGCACGCCCGGCTCACCCACAGATCTCGCTCCCTCCGTCGACGATCACGCGTTCCGTGATCGGAGGCAGGGCGCTCGTCAGCGTTATCACGCTGTCGGTCCCCGGCGGAGGCGTCCCGTCGCAGCTCGCGTTATCTAAGCACTCGGTCCTCGTCTTTAGTCGCGTTCGCCTGCTGGATGGCTGCGCGGAGCGTGCACTGGTTGCCCTAGTGGTCTCTGCGACTCACACCGATCTTCGCGCGCGAGTGGTCCTGCTCGTCGGACACCCCGTCTACCACGAAGTCTAGGCCCGAGTCTGGGGTGGCAAGAAACGCCTAGATCCCCAGAGCACCGAGCCCCTCTTCGCAGAGGCGTCCCAGGTGCAGCGTCCATGCCCGACCCATACGCGCCCAGCTAAGCCCAACCGGTATTTCGCAAGCGGCGCGGAGGCACCCTCTGGCGCCGGCGGCGCTGGTAGCGTGATCGGGACGTGAGCGAGCTCCCGTCCGACTACTTCACGCGCCCGGTCTCCGACGTCGATCCGGAGATCGCCGAGGTCCTCGAGGACGAGGCCCGGCGCCAGGAGACGACGCTGGAGATGATCGCCTCCGAGAACTTCGTCCCGCAGGCGATCCTGGACTGCCAGGGCTCGGTGCTGACCAACAAGTACGCCGAGGGCTACCCCGGCAAGCGCTACTACGGCGGCTGCGAGTACGTGGACGTGGCGGAGGAGCTGGCGATCAGCCGGGCCAAGGAGGTCTTCGGCGCCGATCACGCCAACGTGCAGCCGCACTCCGGCGCCCAGGCCAACGCCGCCGCCTACCACGCGCTGCTGGACCCGGGCGACCGCATCCTGGGGATGAAGCTCGACCACGGCGGCCACCTCACGCACGGGATGAAGATCAACTTCTCCGGCCGCCTGTACGACATCGTCGCCTACGGCGTGCGCGAGTCGGACTCGCGGATCGACATGGACGAGCTGGCCAAGCTCGCCGAGGAGAGCAAGCCCAAGCTCATCCTCGCCGGCTGGTCCGCCTACCCGCGCCAGCTCGACTTCGCCCGCTTCCGCGAGATCGCCGACTCGGTCGGCGCTCTGCTGATGGTCGACATGGCCCACTTCGCCGGCCTGGTGGCCGCGGGCGAGCACCCCTCGCCGGTGCCCCACGCCGACGTGGTCACCACCACGATCCACAAGACGATCGGCGGCGCCCGCGGCGGGATGGTCCTGTGCCGCGAGGAGTGGGCCAAGAAGATCAACTCGGCGCTGTTCCCCGGGCAGCAGGGCGGACCGCTCATGCACGTGATCGCCGGCAAGGCGGTCGCGCTGAAGATCGCCCAGACCGACCTCTTCCGTGAGCGCCAGCACCGGACCCGCGAGGGGGCGGCCGCCCTTGCCGAGGAGCTCGTCGGCGCGGGCGTGGACGTGCTCACCGGCGGCACCGACGTCCACCTGGCCCTGGTCGACCTGCGCGACTCGCAGCTCGACGGCCAGCAGGCCGAGGACCGCCTGGCCGAGATCGGCATCACCGTCAACCGCAACGCCGTCCCCTTCGACCCGCGCCCGCCCGCGGTGTCCAGCGGACTGCGCGTCGGCACCCCCGCGCTGGCCACCCGCGGCTTCACCGTCGAGGACTTCCGCGAGGTCGGGCGCACCATCGGCGAGGCGCTCACCACCGAGGACTTCGACTCGGTGCGGGGCGAGCTCTCCGAGCGCAACCGGGCCCTGGCCGAGCGCTACCCGCTCTACCCGCAGCTCGCGCCCGCGGCCGCCTGAGCGGGCCGCCACTCTTCGAGCTGGAGAACGTCGCGCTGCGGCGCGGCGACAAGGAGGTCTTCGACGGCCTCGACCTGACGCTGCACCCGGGCGTCACCGCGGTGCTCGGGCCTTCGGGCGCCGGCAAGTCCTCGCTGCTGCGCCTGCTGAACCGCCTGGCGGACGCCGACGCGGGCAGCGTGCGCTTCGAGGGCCGCGACGTGCGCGAGCTCGACCCGCAGGAGCTGCGGCGGCGCGCCTGTTTGGTACCCCAGCTGCCGGCGCCGGTGGAGGGCACGGTGGCCGACAACGTGTCGCTGGGCCCGCGCCTGTGCGGGCGTGACGCCGACGTGGGACGGGCGCTCGAGCACGCCGGCCTGGACCGCTCGTTCGCCGCCCGGCGCCCCGAGCGCCTGTCGGTGGGCGAGCAGCAGCGCGTGATGCTTGCCCGGGCGCTGGCGCTCGAGCCGGACGTCCTGCTGCTCGACGAGCCCACCGCGGCGCTGGACGAGGGCTCGCGCGCCGGGGTCGAGCGCACGCTGGCCGAGCTGGCGCGGGAGGGGGAGACCTCGATGGTGCTGGTGACCCACGAGCGCGCCCAGGCCGAGCGGCTGGCCGACCGGGTCGTGACGATGGACGAGCTGAAGCGATGAACGCAATCGACGTCACGCTCACCGAGGTCGCGCTGTCGCTGGTGCTCGTGGCCATCGCAGTCGGGGTCTCGCGCTGGCAGCGAACCGACCTCGAGGCCGACCTCGGCATCGCGGTGGTGCGCTCGTTCGTGCAGCTCACCGCCGTCGGCTACGTGATCCAGGCGGTGTTCGACTCGGACAGCCTCTGGGTGGTCGTTGCGCTGCTGAGCGCGATGGTGGTGCTGGCCACCTTCACCGCCCGCTCGCGGGCGCGGGCGGTCCCGGGGGCGCTGGTCCCGCTTGCCATCGCGCTCGCCACGGCCGCGGCGGTGACCTTCGGGCTGATCGTGGCCCTGGGGGTCTTCGAGCCCAAGCCGCGCTACCTGGTCCCGGTGGGCGGGATCGTGATCGGCAACGCGATGACCGCGGCGGCAGTGGCGCTCAACCGCCTCGGCGACGAGGTCGCCTCTCGCCGCAACGAGGTGGAGGCCACGCTGGCCCTGGGGGCGACCTCCCGCCAGGCCAGCGCCGGCCTGGTGTCGCGCAGCCTGCGCTCGGCGATGATCCCGCTGGTCGACCAGACCAAGACCACGGGGCTGATCGCGTTTCCCGGAATCATGGTCGGGATGCTCCTGGGTGGCGCCGAGCCGCTCGACGCCGTGCGGCTGCAACTGGTGATCCTGTGGGTGCTGCTCGGGGCTGTCTCGCTGGCCGCCCTCATGGCCACGACGCTCGGCGTCCGGGGCTTCTTCACCGCGGCGCACCAGCTGAAGGAGAGCGCCTAGCCTGAGTCTGGTGACCGAGGCCGCTCCGCCACCCTTCTTCTCCAAGCCGCGTCTGCGCGGCGTGTCCCACCAGTGGGCCTTCTTCGTGTCCGTCGTGATCGGAGCGCTGCTGGTGCTGTTCGCCCCCGACGGCGAGGCGAGGCTCGCCGCCGCGATCTACGCCGTGAGCGTGGCCGGGCTGTTCGGCGCCAGCGCCCTCTACCACCGCGTCAACTGGGCGTCCCTGGGCGCGCGCCGGTGGATGCGGCGCCTGGACCACTCGATGATCTTCGTGCTGATCGCCGGCACCTACACGCCGTTCGCGCTGCTGGTGCTGCAGGGAACGCTGGCCGACGTGATCCTGGCCGTGGTCTGGGGCGGAGCCATCGGTGGAGTGATCCTCAAGCTCGCCTGGATAGACGCGCCCAAGGCCCTGATCGCCGCGGTCTACGTGATGCTGGGCTGGGTCGCCGTAGCCGCGTTCCCCCAGATGCTGGAGGAGCTGGGGGTCGGCGGCTTCGCGCTCGTCGCCGCGGGCGGCGTGCTGTACACGATCGGCGCGGTGGTCTACGCGCGGCAGCGCCCGGATCCGGCGCCCACGGTGTTCGGCTACCACGAGATCTTCCACGCACTGGTCATCGCCGCAGCGGCCCTGCAGTACGCGGCCGTCGCATTCTTCGCGCTCCCGCACGGTTGAGCCTCACCTACTCCGCCTTCTCCCACGCCACTCCGGCGCAGGCCTGGGCGCTGATCTCCGAGCCCGAGCGCTGGTCGGAGTGGGCCCCTCACCTGCGCGGCGCGTGGGGCCTGGGCCGCCCCGAGATCGAATCGGGTCGCAGCGGAGCGGCGCGCCTGCTCGGCGTGGTGCCCGTGCCGGTCACGATCACGGACAAGCGGCCAAGCCGGTCGTGGACCTGGCGCGTCGGCCCGGTGACGATGGACCACATCGTCCGCGCCGCCCCCGGCGGGTGCGAGGTCTCGGTGGAGATGCACGCGCCTGCTCCCCTGGAGGCCGGGCTGCGGGCCTCCTACGGCCCGGTGGTGGCCCTGCTGGTGCGAAACCTCGCGCGCGTGGCCGAGCGGCAGAACCGCAAGTAACCTCGTCGCGCTCATGGCCGACGCACAGGGATCTTCGCGCAACGCAGTCGTGTGGCTGCTGGTTGCCTCCGCCGTCCTCGCGGCGGCCATCGGCGTCCGTTCCCAGATCGTCGACTCCAACGGATCGGGGAGCTACGACAGCGCCGTGCGCCAGGACGTCAAGCGCGGCGCCGGCGTGGTCGAGGACCTGCGCTTCGTCTACTCCGAGGAGGGCCCGACCGCCTTCCGCGTGGCCGAGGCGCGCATCCGGGCCGACGAGCTGCGCCGCGCGGCCCGCGGCAAGTCGGGGCTGGAGGCCTCCTACCTGAAAGGCGAGGCCGGGGCGCAGGACCAGATCATCAAGACCCTCGAGCCGACCGTAGAGCTGACCTCGAGCGACAAGTACGACGGCCGCGGCGACTCCTACGACCTCTTCCGCCGCCTGGCCGACAAGCGCGAGGAGCACCCCGACCTCCTGCGCGTGAACCCCGACGCGACCGAGAAGGTGGGCTCCGACAGCTCCAAGGCCTCGACGCTCCTCACCGCCGCGACCATCCCCATCGGGTTCGCCTTCCTCTTCGGCTCGCTCACCGAGGGCTTCCCACGGCGCCGGCGCCCGCTGCTGGTGGCCGGCTGGGTGTGCCTGGCGATCGGGCTCGTCTTCGCGATCGTGGTGGAGGTGGCCCTGTGAGCGACATCGAGGCCGCCGCCAAGTCCTCCGAGCTCCCCGACGCGCGCCGCCGCTGGCTGGCCGTACTGGTGGGCGTGGCGGCGATCCTGGCCGGGGTCTTCACCTTCGCCGAGCGCAGTGCCGGCCGCCAGGAGCAGCAGGCTCTACAGGACGCCACGCGGCAGTCGCTCGCCATCTTCGTGGACATCGCCGGCAGCCAGTCGCGCGGCCAGTTCACCGCCGACAACGCGCGCCGTGCGCTGCTGGTCGGGACCGAGGGCCTGGCCCGGGTCATCAAGACCAAGGGCGAAGCCTTCAAGCTCGCCACCGGCCGCTCGGGCGCGGACACGCGCTCCCAGAAGCGGCTGCTCGAGGTGGCCAAGGAGATGGACAACGCCAACGGCCGCGACACCCCGGTGGACGACTTCACCGCCCAGGTGATCTCCTCCGACGAGAAGAAGCTGCGCCGCCTGCTGGCCTCCCAGAACCAGGCGGTCGACGACGCCGCCGCCTGGGGCAACCGCAGCAACCGGGCCACCTATGCTCTGGGACTCACGGCGATCGCCGCGGCCCTGCTGGCCATGGCCGGTCTCATGGGCGCCGCGCGCAGCGGGCGCATCGCGCTGATCGCCGCGGCCGTCTCGCTGGTGTTCGCCGCCGTCTGGGGCGGCGTCGGCTTCCTGCTCTAGTTGCCGTCAGTAGTCGCGCCACGGCGCGCGACCCTACTGCTTCAGCCGAAGCCTCACCGGGCCGCGCGCCTCGTCGAGGTCGACGACCTCGCCGCGCTGGGTCACGTCGATCCGGCCCTGCTCGACGAGCCGCCGTGCGGCCTCGCGGGCCGGCTCCATGAGCGGCCGCCAGTCTTCGCCGCCGGCGGCCCGGGCCGCCTCGGAGGGGCAGATGGTGGCTCCCTCGCGGCGCTGTTCGAGCAGTTCGACGATAGTGCGGTCGAGGTCCTCGGCCATCCCGACCACGGTACGGATGCCGCCTCGACGCCGTTTAGGCTCACACGGAGATGAACGAGCTCGACGCCCTCTGGGCGCTCCTCGTCGCGGGAGCGGCGGCGCTCGTCCTCACGCCGCTGGCGGCGCGCTTCGCCACCCGGGTCGGCGCGGTAGCCACCCCGCGCGATCGCGACCTCCACGACTCGCCGACGCCCCGGATGGGCGGCCTGGCGATCCTCGCCGGCGTCCTGCTGTCCGGGGCGTTGTTCCTGCCCGCCGGGGAGGAGACGCGCGGCATCCTGATCGGCGCCGCCGTCGCCGCGCTGATCGGGGCCGCGGACGACAAGTTCGACCTGCCCCCGGCGGTGAAGCTCATCGGTCAGCTCGCGGCCGCCACCATCCCGGTCGCCTCCGACGTGTACGTCCAGAACGTGACGCTGCCCTTCGTCGACCCGCTCGACCTCGGGAGCTTCGGGCAGCCGCTGACGCTGCTCGGGATCGTGGCTGTGATGAACGTGGTCAACTTCACCGACGGCGCGGACGGGCTCGCGGCCGGCGTCTGCACGATCGCCGCGGCCACCTTCGCGATCATCGCGCTCTCGCTGTACGACGAGAGCGCGGATCCGGACCGGCTGGCCGCGGGCATCCTCGCCGCGCTCACCGCCGGCGCCGCCGCCGGCTTCCTCTGGCACAACTTCCACCCGGCCAGCGTCTTCATGGGCGACTCGGGCTCCAACCTGCTCGGCATCCTGCTCGCCGCGGTGGCGATTCAGGGCGTGTTGAAGACCGCCGCCGTCGTGGCCCTGTTCTTCCCGCTGGTGATCCTCGCCGTGCCTGCCCTGGACGCCACCTTCGTGGTGGCCAAGCGGATCAAGTACCGCCGGCCGGTGTACTCCGCCGACCGCTGGCACTTCCACCACCGCTTCACCAACATCGGCTTCTCCCAGCGCAAGACGGTGCTCTACCTCTACGGCTGGACGCTGTCGCTCGCCGCTCTGGCCCTCGCCCTGCGCTTCGTCCCCTACTCCGACGACTTCGGCAATCTCAACCCCGGCTGGTTCGCGGTGATCCTGGCCTTCGGCGCGGTGGCCTTCGCGGCCAGCCTCTACCTGGTGCTGGTGCTGGAGATCCTCAAGTTCAGCCGCTTCCGCGAGCGCCAGCTGCGGCGCGCCTCCGAGACGGGAGAGATGCCCGCCCTCTCCGACGCCGAGATCGAAGCGGAGATCGAGCGCGAGGTGGAGACCGGGGAGTTCGAAGCCGTCTAGCCGCTCAGAACAGGCTGGCCTGAACGCCTTGGCGCGGCGCCGGCGGGCGCGGCGCCGGCTCCTCGATCCGCGGCATCTTGCGCTGCCCGCGGCGGCGGGTGAGCTTGGCCAGCCGCTCGCGCTCCTCCTTGGTCGCGTACGCCCCGTTGCGGTAGAGACGGCGGTAGCGGGGGAGGAGGTCGGGCCGGTTGTCCCTGAGCCACTGGAACCAGAGCTCCTTGACCTCGCCGCGCAGGTGCAGGGCGATGCCGCCGACGTCGGTGGCGCCGGCCTCCGCGCACAGCTCGAGCAGCTCCTCCACCTGACGCGGGTCGTCGTTGACGCCGGGTATCAGCGGCGCGATCAGCACGCCGCACGGGACGCCCGAGCGGTTGAGCTCGGCCACCGCCTCGATGCGGGCCCGGGGGTGGGGGGTATGGGGCTCGGTGGCCCGCCAGGCCTTCTCCTCGAGTGTGGGGATCGAGAGGTTGGCGGTGGCGCCGGCCTCCTTCATCAGCTCCTTGTCGCGCAGCAGCAGCGGCGACTTGGAGAGGATCGAGGCGGGCGTGCCGCTGTCGCGCAGCGCCTCCCAGATGCCGGGCATGAGCTTGTAGCGGCCCTCGACCCACTGGTACGGGTCGGTGTTGGTCCCCATGGCCACGTGCTCGCGGCCCCAGCGCGGCTTGAGCAGCTCGGCCCGCGCGACCTCGGGCGCGTTGACCTTGACCACGATCTCGCGCTCGAAGTCCCGGCCCGCGCCGAAGTCGAGATAGGTGTGGGTGGGGCGAGCGAAGCAGTAGGTACAGGCATGCGTGCAGCCGCGGTAGGGGTTGATCGTCCACGGGAACGGAACCTGCGACTGCTTCGGCACGCGGTTGAGCACCGACTTCGCGCGCACCTCGTAGAAGCGGATGTCGAGCGCCTCCGGCGCGTCGAAGGTCCGGACGGTGGCCGGGTCGCGGTAGCCGGGCAGCGTCTGCCCGTCCTCGTCCCCGACCCTGAGCTCGTCCCACCTCATCGAACATATGTTCGCATAACCGGAGGACGCTCGCTACTCCCCGTGGAGGGTCACCACCACCCGGCGGGGGCCGCTGCTGTCGCGGTGCTCGCAGAGGTAGATGCCCTGCCAGGTGCCCAGGGCGAAGGCGCCGTCGCGCACCGGCAGGGTCAGGTCCTGGCCGGTGAGCGAGGCCTTGATGTGGGCCGGCATGTCGTCGGAGCCCTCGAGCGTGTGCGTCCAGTACCCCGCGTCCTCGGGCACCGCTTGGTCGAACCAGCTGCGGAAGTCGCGGCGCACGTCGGGCGATGCGTTCTCGTTGACCGTCAGCGACGCGGAGGTGTGCTGGATCATCAGGTGGGCGAGCCCCACCCCCATGGAAGGCAGCTCGGGCAGGCCCTGCTCGAGCTCACGGGTGACAAGGTGGAACCCGCGCGGCTTCGCCTCCAGGCGAATTTCGTGCTGTGCCCACACGAATCGAGCTTATGCTGGCCTTCCAAGGGGAACCCGCGACCGAGGAGGAGCATGGATCCGCCCCTCCGCGAGCGCATCAGCTGGCGGACATCGATGAGTACAGGAGTCGACGTGCCCGCCAGCACGGCCTCGATGGCCCGCGCCGGCGCGGCTCTGGCCTTCGCGGGCGCGCTCCTGCCCGCGGTGGGGCTCCTACTGCCGAACACACTGCGCTTCGACGAGACGCTGTCGACCGCGCTGGGGCTGGGCGCGCTCTTGCTCGCGGGGCTGCTGATCCTGATCTACGACCGGCTCCCGGCCTGGAGCCTCCACCTGGTGGTGGCGGGCGCCACGGCCATCGCCGCGGCCGGCTGTTACGCGTGGGGCACAAGCTCGGTCTACGCGCCGCTGCCCTACCTGTGGGTGGTCGTGTACGCCTGCTGGTTCTTCCGACCACCCGCCGCCGCGGTGCACGTGGCGCTGATGGCCGCCAGCTACGCCGTCGTGCTCTCCGTCGAGGACGTGACGCGCGACGCCATCGCAGGCTACGTCGCGACCGTCCTCACGCTCGCGGTGGCCGCCTACCTGATCTCCCGCGGCCGGGAGCGCGTGGCCTTCCTGCTGCGCAACCTCACCGACGCGGTGCGACGCGACCCGCTCACGGGGCTGCTCAACCGGCGCGGGTTCGAGGAGGTCTTCGACCTGGAGATCGAGCGCTGCCGGCGCGCCGAGACGCCGCTCAGCCTCGTGGTCGCCGACATCGACCGCTTCAAGAGCGTCAACGAAGCCCATGGCCACGGAGCCGGCGACGCCGCCCTGCGCAACGTGGGCGACCTCATCTGCCGGGCCAAGCGCCGCTTCGACAGCGCCGCGCGCGTGGGCGGCGAGGAGTTCGCGATCGTGGTGCCCGACACCGACGAGCACGGCGCCTACATGCTGGCCGAGCGCATCCGCACCAGCGTGGACAAGGACGCCCGGCTCACGCTCTCGCTCGGGGTCGCGTGCTCGCCCCTGCACGGCACCACCTCGGACGCGCTGCTGCAGTCGGCCGACCATGCGCTGTACGCCGCCAAGCGCCTGGGGCGCAACCGCTCGGTGATCTCCAGCGCCGAGGTGCCGGGCATCCTTGCCCGGGGCGCCGCGGCCGGCCGCGAGCACGGCTACGTGGAGGTGGGGGCGCTGGTGAGCCTGGCCGAGTCGCTCGACGTCCGCGACAGCGGCCACTCCGCCCACTGCCATCGCGTGGGCCGCTTCAGCGAGTTGATCGCGCGCGAGCTTGGCCTCGCGCCCGACGAGGTGGAGCGCATCAGGCTCGCCGGCGTCCTGCACGACGTGGGCCGCGTGGCGGTTCCCGAGGGCGTGATGGAGAAGAGCGGCCCGCTGACCGAGGAGGAGTGGGGGTGGGTTCGAGCCCACCCCTCGACAGGCGCCCGCCTGCTCGAGACCACCGATATCGCGGACGTGCAGGACTGGATCCGGCTCCACCACGAGCGCCCCGACGGCGCCGGCTACCCCGAGGGCCTCAACGGCGAGGCCGTGCCGCTCGAGGCGCGCATCCTCGCCGTGGCCGACGCCTACGAGGCCATGACCAGCGACCGTCCCTACCGCGTCGCACTGGGCGCGGACGAGGCCGCGGAGGAGCTGCGCCACGGCGCCGGGACGCAGTTCGACGAACGCGTGGTGGAGGCACTTCTCAGGGTGGTCTGAGGGGGCTGAGCCCCCTTCCCGTGGCGCGAGTCACAAAGTGGTCACTTTCTCCCGCGCGTAGATAGAGTCCCCGCCGCCTTGACGACGCACGCTCTAGGGAGCTCAGAGAGCAGTGCGGGCATGAACGTCCTGCGTTACCTCGATCTGGTGTTGCTGGTCGTGGCACTGCCCGTTTTCTTGCTTGCCGGACTGCCGATGCTCGGCTACCTCGCAGCGGCCGTGGCCTGGTTGCTCCAGCGGGGCATCCAGTACTTCAGCGACCGAAAGGCGCGAGCATCCGACGACCCTCGCCTGGTGGCCGGCGTCCTCGCCGGGAGCATGCTCGTCAGAGGCTGGGCCACCGCGCTGATCGTGTTCGGCGTGGGCATGGCCGCAGACCGCGAGGACGGGCTGGCCGCGGCTGTGTTGGTCATCTCACTGTTCACGGCGTACCTGAGTGGCACGATGATCTCCCGACCGTTTGAGGCGCCGAAGCCATGAACGCGCTGCTGTCGCGGCTCTCCACGAGGCAGACGATCATCATCGTCGGCGGTCTCATCCTGGCCCTCATGGTCGCCCTGTTCGGGATCTTCGGCTCCGCCGGCCAGAACAACGAGTTCCAGCCTCAGAACGAGTTCCAGCTCACGCCGTGGATCGAGATCCACATCGGCGGCCTGGACCTGAGCATCACCAAGGCGGTCTTCTACGTCGTCGTCGCGTGCGTCCTCACCTGCGTCGCGATGGTCTACATCGCCAACCGCATGCAGGACCGCCCCAACAGGGTTCAGACGGCGGTCGAGATGACCTACGACCTGACCTTCAACCAGATCACCCGCGCGAACATGCAGGCCGAGCTGGCCCGCAAGTGGTTCCCGTTCATCGCGGCGATCTTCTTCTTCATCCTCATCTCGAACCTGATCGGCTACATCCCGCTGCCGACCAACACCGAGCACCCGATCCACATCGGCGGCCTGGAGATCCCGTCCTTCGCGATCTACGCGGCCACGGCCAATGTGTCGGTACCGCTGGTGCTGACCCTGGTGGTGTGGTTCTCGTACCACATCGAGGGCATCCGGGCGAAGGGGTTCACGGGCTACTTCAAGGGCTGGCTGCCGGCGGGCATCGGCGGCGGGCTGGCGATCCTCGTCTTCCCGATCGAGGTCATCTCGCAGTTCGTCCGGATCATCTCGCTCTCGGTGCGATTGTTCGCCAATCTCCTGGCGGGCCACCTGCTGATCCTGTTCATGGGCGGCGGGCTCGTCGTCATCCTCGGCATCGCCGCGCTGGGCCCGCTCACGCTGATCGTGGCGATCGTCTTCTTCATCTTCGAGGTGATCCTGATCGCCGGCCTGCAGGCATTCATCTTTTCGACTTTGACCGCCATCTACCTCGGTGAGGCGACCGAGGGCCACTAAGGAGGAACCATGGAAGAAGCACTTGCATTCGTGATCGCACAGGGCAGCCCGAAGGCAACCGCGTCGATCGCACTCGGCGTCGGCGCCGGCCTGGGCACCATCGGCCCGGGCATCGGCGTGGGTTACATCTTCGGCAAGGTGATCGAGTCGGTCACCCGGCAGCCCGAGATGCGCGAGGAGATCACCTCGATTCAGTGGCTGGGCTTCGCCCTCACCGAAGCGATCGTCTTCTACGCGTTCATCTTCGGCCTGATCGCCTTCTTCCTCGGCGGCTCCGGTTGATCGCCGGGGTGCCCCTACCGCTGGCCGCGGAAGGCGGCTCGGGCAACTTCCTCGTCACCCCCAGCGTGGGGTTGATGATCTGGACGCTGCTCGCGTTCGGGATCAGCTACCTGATCCTGCGCAAGGTCGCCTTCCCGCGGATCGCGGACGCGCTGGACAAGCGGCGGCGGGCGATCGAGGAGTCGATCGACCACGCCGAGCGCACCAAGCGTGAGGCCGACCTGCTGCTCGAGGAGTACCGCGCACGCCTGCGCGAGGCCCGCGAGCAGGCGGAGGACATCACCGCGCGCGCGCAGCGGGCGGCACAGCACCGCGAGGAGGAGTCCAAGGTCGAGGCCAAGCGCTACCGCGAGGAGCTCATGGAGTCCACGCGCCGCGACATCGAGAACGAGACGCGGCGCGCGCTGGACGACATCCGCAAGGAGGTCGCCAACCTCACGGTCCTGGCCACCGAGAAGGTCACCCGCAAGACCCTCGACGACGACGATCACCGGCGGTTGATCGAGGAGGCTCTGGGAGAGGTCGACTTCTCCCAGCTGGCCGGCGACGAGGGGAACGGCAAGCACTAGATGGAGGAGATCGCCGAGGTCTACTCGCGATCCTTGTTCGAGGTCGCCCAGGAGCACGACGTGCTCGACCGAGTTCATGACGAGCTCGGCGAGTTCGTCGACGCCCTGGACGAGAACCGCGACCTGCAGGTCTTCTTCTTCTCGCCCTACTTCTCCGCGCAGGAGAAGAAGGAGGGGATCGAGCAGGCGGTCACCGACGCCGACGAGCGCTTCCTCCACTTCCTGGAGCTGCTCGCCGAGCGCCACCGGCTCCCGGCCATCTTCCGCATCCGGCGCGAGTACGACCGGATGTGGGCCGAGGAGAACAAGCTCCTGCCGGTGTCGGTGACCACCGCGGTCAAGCTCGACGAGCAGATCGTCAACGACATCGGCAGGCGGATCGAAGAGCAGACCGGCCGCCGCATCGAGCTGTCCAGCACCGTCGACCCCGGCATCGTCGGTGGTCTGGTCCTGCGGGTGGGCAACATGATCATGGACGCAAGCCTCAAGGCCCGCCTCGAGCGGTTGAGAAAGCAAGTAGCCCGAGGCGCCTAGGCCTCAGAAGGAGAACCCCAGACAGTGCAGATCAAGCCCGACGAGATCACCAGCATCCTCAAGAGCCGCATCGAGGGACTCGACGACGGCGAAGGCGGCGACCTCTCCGAGGTCGGCACCGTGCTGTCCATCGCCGACGGCATCTCGCGCGTCCACGGCCTGGACAACTGCATGTCGCTCGAGATGCTCGAGTTCCCGCACGACGTGACCGGCCTTGCGCTCAACCTCGAGTCCGACAACGTCGGCGCCGTCCTCTTCGGCGACTGGGACAAGATCGAGGAGGGCGACACGGTCAAGCGGACCAACCGCCTGCTCGAGATCCCGGTGGGCGAGGGCCTGCTGGGCCGCATCGTCAACCCGCTCGGCGAGCCGCTGGACGGCAAGGGCGACATCGAGTTCGAGGGCACCCGCCCGGCCGAGTGGAAGGCCCCCGGCGTGGTGCAGCGCCAGCCGGTGGAGGAGCCGATGCTCACCGGGCCTGAAGGCCGTCGACTCGATGACCGCCATCGGCCGCGGCCAGCGCGAGCTGATCATCGGCGACCGCCAGACCGGCAAGTCCGCGGTCGCGATCGACACGATCATCAACAACGCCGAGTCCGACCTGATCTCGATCTACGTCGCCATCGGCCAGCGCATGTCCACCGTGGTGGGCGTGGCCGAGACGCTCGAGGAGCAACGGCGCGCTGGACTCCACGATCATCGTGGCCGCCCCGGCCGACGAGGCCGCGCCGATCAAGTTCATGGCGCCCTACGCGGGCTGCGCCATGGGCGAGCACTTCCTCTACAACGGCAAGCACGCGCTGTGCATCTACGACGACCTGACCAAGCACGCCTACGCGTACCGCCAGATGTCGCTGCTGCTGCGCCGCCCGCCGGGCCGTGAGGCCTACCCGGGCGACGTCTTCTACCTGCACTCGCGCCTGCTCGAGCGCGCGGTGAAGCTCAACGACGACCTGGGCGGCGGCTCGCTCACCGCTCTGCCGATCATCGAGACCCAGGCCGGCGACGTGTCGGCCTACGTGCCCACCAACGTCATCTCGATCACCGACGGGCAGATCTTCCTCGAGGGCGACCTGTTCCGCTCGGGCGTGCGGCCGGCGATCAACGTGGGCATCTCGGTCTCACGCGTGGGCGGCAACGCCCAGCCCAAGCCGATGAAGAAGGTGGCCGGGCAAGCTGCGGCTGGACCTCTCGCAGTACCGCGAGCTGGAGTCCTTCGCCCAGTTCGGCTCCGAGCTCGACGCCGACACCCAGGCCACCCTGGCCCGCGGCGAGCGCCTGGTGGAGACGCTCAATCAGGACGAGCTGAAGCCCTGGAAGATCCAGCACCAGGTGGCGGCCATCTACTCGGGCACCGGCGGCTACCTCGATCGGATCAAGACCGACCGCGTGGCCGAGTTCCACGAGTCGCTGCTCCAGCGCCTCGACGCCGAGGAGTCGGATCTGATGGAGAAGATCGCCGACGGCAACTGGGACGACGACATCGAGGAGAAGCTCGGCGAAGCCATCCGCGACGCCATCGACGACTTCGGGCCCGACTTCGACGAGGAGGGCAACGAGCTCGAGGAGGGCGAGTCCGACCGCGTGAAGGACGAGGAGGAGCGCGAGAAGGAGGGGCGCACCTCCGGCTCGAGCGATTCGACGACGACGACGACTCCGACGAGGACGACTCGGAGGACGACTCGGACGAGGACGACTCCGAGGCCAAGTCCGACGACGTTCGGACGAGGACGACTCCGACGAGGACGACGACTCCAAGGACGACGAGAAGGACAAGGACGAGAGCTACCCGCATGGCCTCCCAGAAGGACACCAAGAGCCGCATCTCCTCGGTCAAGAACATCCAGAAGATCACGCGGGCCATGGAGATGGTCGCGGCGGCTCGGCTGCGCCGGGCCGAGCAGCGCATCGAGGCGATGCGCCCCTACGCCGACGCCATCCGCCGCATGACCGGCCGGGTGGTGGAGGCCGTGGAGCGCATCCCCGACCTGCCGCTGCTCGAGGAGCACGACGAGACGAAGAAGCGTGGGCATCCTGCTGGTGACCGGCGACCGCGGCCTGGCCGGGCCCTTCAACTCGCAGATCATGCGCGCCGGCAACCGCCGCGAGAAGGAGCTGCGCGACGAGGGCAAGGAGGTCGTCTGGTACGCCTCGGGCAAGCGCGGGATCTCCTCGCTGTCCTTCCGCGGCAAGGAGGTGGTGATCGGCCGCCAGGGCTACACCGACCGGCCGGCCTACTCCAACGCCCGCGACCTCGCCAGCGACATCGCGACGGAGTACGAGGACGAGAACGTCGACCGGGTGGAGATGATCTTCAACCACTACGAGTCGGCCATGAGCCAGGAGGTCCAGAACGACGTCCTGCTGCCCGCTCCAGCAGATCGAGGCACCTCGTGACCGACGAGGAGGGCGAGGACGCTCGCGAGGACGAGGAGGAGCAGAAGCGCCAGGGGCTGTGGATCTACGAGCCCGACCCCGAGGAGATGCTCAAGCGCCTCGTGCCCGACTACATCGAGATCTCGATCTACCGGGCCCTGCTCGAGAGTCGACCGCTTCAGAGCACGGCGCGCGCATGACCGCGATGCGCAGCGCCCAGGAGAACGCGACCGAGATGATCGACGACCTCGAGCTTCAGATGAACCGCCAGCGTCAGGCCGAGATCACCCAGGAGATCATGGAAGTGGTGGCCGGCGCCGAGGGCCTTACCTAGACAGTCCCAGAAGCAAGGAGAAACGTGGAAGCAGCCACCCAGAGCGAGCAGAGACCAGAGCAGGAGCGACGGCACGGCGACGGCCAGAACGTCGGCCGCGTCGAGGAGATCGCCGGAGTGGTGATCGAGGCGGTCTTCTCCGACGAGCTGCCCGAGATCAACACCGCGCTCGAGGCCGAGCTCGACCCCAGGCCGCCAGCCCAACGACGACGACTCGCGACGGCGACGGCGCAGCTCGCGGGCACCGAGGCCCAGCCCGGCGGCGGCGACGGCGGCAAGCACACGGTGATCTTCGAGGTCCAGCAGCACCTGGGCGACGACCGCGTGCGCGCGGTCGCCATGGACGCCACCGACGGCCTGCAGCGCGGCGCGGAGATCCGCGACACCGGCGGGCCCGATCACCGTGCCGGTGGGCGACGTCACGCTCGGACGCATCTTCAACCTGCTCGGCGAGACCGATCGACGACGGCGACGAGGTCGAGGTCGAGGAGCGCTGGCCGATCCACCGCAGCGCGCCGAACGTCGAGAACCTCACCCCGACGCGCGAGATGCTTCGAGACCGGCATCAAGGTCATCGACCTGCTCGCGCCCTACGCCAAGGGCGGCAAGGTCGGCCTGTTCGGCGGCGCCGGCGTGGGCAAGACGGTGCTCATCCAGGAGCTGATCCGCAACATCGCCGAGGAGCACGAGGGCCTGTCGGCCTTCGTGCGGCGTCGGCGAGCGCTCGCGCGAGGGCAACGACCTCTGGCTCGAGATGAAGGAATCGGGCGTGATCGAGAAGACCATGCTCGTGTTCGGCCAGATGAACGAGCCGCCCGGAGCGCGCATGCGCGTGGCCCTGTCCGGCCTGACCATGGCGGAGTACTTCCGCGAGCAGGGCGGCCAGGACGTGCTGCTGTTCATCGACAACATCTTCCGCTTCGTCCAGGCGGGCCAGGAGGTCTCGGCGCTGCTGGGCCGCATGCCCTCGCAGGTGGGCTACCAGCCCACGCTGGAGACCGAGATGGGCCAGCTGCAGGAGCGCATCACCTCGACACGCGAGGGCTCGGTCACCTCGGTGCAGGCCATCTACGTGCCGGCCGACGACCTCACCGACCCCGCGCCGGCCTCGGTGTTCGCCCACCTCAACGCCACCACGACGCTGTCGCGGTCGATCGCCGAGAAGGGCATCTACCCGGCCGTCGACCCGCTGGACTCGACCTCGACGATCCTCAAGCCCGACATCGTGGGCGAGGAGCACTACCAGGTCGCCACGCAGGTCAAGGAGACGCTGCAGCGCTACAAGGAGCTGCAGGACATCATCGCCATCCTCGGAATCGACGAGCTCTCCGACGACGACCGCCAGCTCGTGCAGCGGGCGCGCAAGATCGAGCGCTTCCTGTCGCAGCCGTTCTTCGTCGCCGAGGCCTTCACCGGCTCGGAGGGCAAGTACGTGTCGATCGAGGACACGGTGCGCTCGTTCAAGGAGATCGTCGAGGGCAAGCACGACGACGTGCCCGAGCGCGCCTTCTACATGAAGGCGCTCGATCGACGAGGTGGTCCAGGACACCGGTCCGGCGACGAGGACGAGGACGAGGACGACGTCGACGACTCCGGCAACGGCGACTCGGATTCGGAGGGCAATGGCGAGGAGTAGCTTCCCCGTCGAGGTCCTCACCCCCGAGGGCCAGATCTTCGCCGACGAGGTGGAGATGGTCTCCACCCGCTCGCAGACCGGTGGCCTGGGCATCCTGGCCAACCACGCGCCGCTCATGGCGATGCTGGAGCCGACCGAGCTGCGGCTCTACAAGTCGGAGTCCGACATCGTGAGCTTCGCCCAGGGCGAGGGCTACCTCCAGGTCATCGACAACTCGGCGCTGCTGATCCTCGAGGACGCCCACAAGCCCGAGGACCTCGACCGCTCCGAGCTGGAGTCCCAGCTCAAGGAGGCCGAGCAGTCGCGCGACGAGGCCGAGGAGGGAACGGAGGAGCACCAGCGGTGCGTGCGCGAGGTCAGGCGGCTGAACGCCTTCCTGGAGATCGGGCAGAGCTCCTAGAGAGCTCGCGCTGCCCGGGCTGCGGGCTCGAGCTGCCCGCCACGGGCGGCCCGACGCACGCCTACATCGGCGCCTCGCCGGAGTGCTGGGCGCTGTACGGAGAAGTGCTCGCGGAGGGCACGAGCTCGATCGCCGTGGACGTCTACGCCGCCCAGCACCCGGGCGAGCCGGGGCGGCGCGCCGAGCAGTCGGTGGCGGTCCACCTCGCCGTCCTGTGCCTGGTGCTCGAGAGGGACTTCGACGCCGACCGCGCCGCCCGCGAGCGCGCTGCGTTGACCGAGCGCCCGCGGCCGTTCGGGTGGCTGGAGCCGCCGGGGTCGCTGGGCAGCGTCACCGTCCAGGACGTGCTCGACGCGTCCTGCCACGAGGAGCGCGACGCCCGGGTGCGCGACTGGGCGCTGAGCGTGTGGCGGGCGTGGGAGCCCCACCACGACACGATCAGGGCCTGGCTCGACGGCGAGGCGAAGGCGGGCACCCGCGCGAACGAGTCGTCAGCCCGCTGACGAGTTGCCTCGGCGCGCGCGCGCCCGTCGCAGAGCCTGCAGCTGAAGGCGCTCGCGCTCGGCGGGGCGGCGCAGCAGGGTCTTCAGCGGCGATCCGGTTGGCGAAGGTCAGCGCCTGCGCCAGGTCGTCGCGGCGGCGGCGGGCCGGGCCCAGGCGCCGCGCCACCACCTCGCGCCGCCGGC
This sequence comes from uncultured Thermoleophilaceae bacterium, assembly GCA_963810745.1. Lineage (GTDB taxonomy): Bacteria > Actinomycetota > Thermoleophilia > Solirubrobacterales > Thermoleophilaceae > JACCZR01. The sequence goes on along the minus strand of CAWEOW010000005.1, from coordinate 157,589 downwards.
GGGCCAGCTGCTCGAAGCGCTCGCCTTCGCGGCGCGTGGCGTGGCCGTGATGGTGGAGCACCCGGGCGTGGGGCCAGAACCAGGTCTCGACGCCCTGCTCCGCGGCCCGCAGGCCCAGGTCCAGGTCCTCGGCGAACAGGAAGATGTCCTCGCTGAAGGGCCCCAGGCCGCGCAGGAGATCCGTGCGCGCCACCAGGCAGGCGCCCACCGCCCAGCCCGACGCGCCGCGGCGAGCGCGAGCGCCAGGGGTCCGCCGGCAGCCGCGCAGGGCCGGGGAGCGCCGCGGGCGGCAACAGCGCCGAGGCCAGCTCGGGCAGGGAGGAGGGGAGGGGGTGGACCGAGTCCTGGCGCGTGCCGTCGGGGCGCAGCAGCGCGGGAGCCAGCAGGCGGTCGGGCCCTCGGGCGGCCTCGGCGACCAGCGCCGCCAGCGAGCCGTCGAACAGCTCGACGTCGGGGTTGGCCACCACCGTCACCGGCCGCGTGGCCCGCGCGAGGCCGGCGTTCACCGCCCGCCCGTAGCCCACGTTCTCACCCAGCTCGACCACCTCGGCGCCCGCCGCGCGGGCGGCCTCGGTGCCGCCGTCGGAGGAGCCCGAGTCGACCACCACCACCTCCAGCGAGGGCAGCTGCTCGGCGACCGACGCGAGCAGGGCGCGCAGCTCCGGCTCGGAGTCGTGGATCACGGTGACCAGCGACGCGTCGGCGGCCGGGCGGGGGCGGGGCGGCACCAGCTCGCGGTAGCGGCGGCGGGTGTGATCGAGGTCGACGGTCTCCTCCGCGCGCGCCCGGGCGCCGGCCGCCAGGCGCGGCCGGTCGGCGCGCACCGCCCGCAGGGCGTCCGCCGCCGCGGCGGCGTCGCCGGGCGGGTACAGGCGGCCGCAGCTGTCGTCCACCAGCTCCGCCGGGCCCCCGGCGGCGGGCGCCGCCACGGGCACCCCGCACGCCAGCGCCTCGGCCACCACCCGCCCGAAGGGCTCGCTGTCGGCGCAGTGCAGCAGGCAGGAGGCGGCGGCCAGCTCGGCCGCGGGGTCGGCGCTGGGCCCGGCGAACTCCACGCGGCCGGCCAGGTCGGGCTCCTCGGCGCGCCGGCGCAGCTGCTCCAGCAGCCGCCGGCCGCCGGAGAGGAAGGGCTCGCCCACCACCCGCAGGCGCGCCTCCGGCACCCGGGCGATCGCCTCCAGCGCGAGGTCCGGCCGCTTCCAGCCCACGATGGCGCCCAGCAGCAGCACCGGCCCGTCCTCGGCCGGCTCGGGCGGAGGGCGCAGGCGCGAGAGGTCCACGCCGGGGTGCACGACCTCGACCCGCCCCGCCGGGCCCAGGTCGGCGGCGATCGCGCGCGAGGCGCAGATGGTCAGCTCAGCCCGCCGGCAGGCGGCGCGCAGGGCGCGGCCGACGGCCTCGTTCGGGGCGAAGTCGCCGTGGCGCACCACGAGCCGGGCGTCGACGCCCGCGGCGGCGATCGCGCTGCGCATGCCCCACGCCACGACCGTGTCGGGCTCCAGCTCGCGGGCCAGCCGCCGGACGTCGCGCGCGTGGCCGGCGAGGCCGCGGACCGCCCCGCCGCGCACCTCGAGCGGGCGCTCGGGCAGCGTGAGCACCACCGTTCCGCGCGCCCGCGCCCAGTCGGCCACCGGGCCCTCGGGGACGGCGAGAACGGGCCGCGGCTCGGCCGAGTCGAGGAAGTCCAGCAGGCTGCGCCCGGCCCCGCCGGCCTCGGCGGTGTAGGAGACCACCAGCACGCCGCGGACTGTAAGGTCGCGCCTCGATGGGTGAGCGAACGGAGTACGCCCCCGGGACGTTCTGCTGGGTCGATCTCGGCACCACCGACGCCGAGGCCGCAAAGGCCTTCTACGGCGGCGTCTTCGGCTGGGACTACGAGGACGTTCCCATGAGCGACGACTTCACCTACACCCTGGCCCGCCGAGACGGCCACGTGGTGGCCGGCCTGTACGACGTCAGCGGCATCGGCCAGCCGGCCGCCTGGGTGAGCTACGTGGCCGTCGAGGACATCCACGCTGCCACCGACCGCGCGAATGAGCTGGGCGCCACGGTGCTCACCGGGCCGGCGGCGGCCGGCCAGGCCGGCCGCCTGAGCGTGGTGGCGGACCCCACCGGCGCCGTGTTCGCCCTCTGGGAGGCCGCCGACCGCCCCGGAGCGGCGCTGGTCAACGCCGACGGGGCCCTGACCATGAACCAGCTCAACAGCTCGGACACCGAGGCCTCGCAGCGCTTCTACGAGCAGCTGTTCCTGTGGCAGTTCGACCAACTGGACACCGGCGGCGGCCCGCAGTACTGGAGCGTCCTCAACGACAACACGCTGAACGCCGGCATGATGCCGCTGCCCGACGAGGCGGCCGGCACGCCGTCGCACTGGCTGGCGTACTTCGCCGTCGACGACATCGCCGGCGCCCAGAGCCGCGTGACCGACGGCGGCGGCGAGGTGGTCGTCGACCAGACCCGAGGTTCCGGCGGGCCTCTTCCTCGTGGCCCGCGACCCCCAGGGCGCGTACTTCGCCCTCTTCGAAGGAGAGCTCGACCCTTGAGGATCCTCGTCACGTCGTCCCGCATGCCCTTCGCGCTGGGCATGGTCCGCAAGCTGGCGTCCGAGGGCCACGAGGTCTTCGCCGCCGACGACTACTCGCTGTCGCCGGGCAGCCACTCCAAGTACCTCTCCGGCCACTTCGTCTACCCGTCGCCGCGCAGCGACACGGCCGGCTTCATCGGCGAGCTGGAGAGGATCGCGAAGGACAACGCGATCGACGTGATCGTCCCCGCCTTCGAGGAGGTCTTCTACCTCTCCACCCAGCTCGACCGCGTCCAGCAGTTCACGAACGTCTTCGCCTCGCCCTTCTCCACCCTGGTGCAGCTGCACGACAAGGGCGCCTTCGAGCAGCTGGTGACCAAGCTCGGGCTGCCCATCCCGCAGACCGTGATCGTGTCCAGCGACCAGGAGCTCAAGGACACCACGGAGAGCATGGGCAAGTACTTCGCCCGCGCGGCCTTCTCGCGCGGCGGCGTGAGCTGCCTGACCAACACCGGCCCGCTGGCCGGCGCGCTGAACATCGAGGACATCCACCCGACGCCCGAGTCGCCGTGGCTGGTCCAGCCGTTCGTGGAGGGCGAGACGGTCTGCTCCTACAGCACCGCCCACGAGGGCAAGGTGACCTCGCACCTGCTCTACCGCATCCCGCGCCAGTGGAAGCACGCCACCGGCATCGGCTTCGAGTCGATCGACGCCAACGAGGCCCTGCGGCTCATCGAGCCCGTGATCGCGGAGCTGAGCTACACCGGCGAGATCTCCTTCGACTTCATCATCACCGACGACGGGCTGAGCTACGTGGAGTGCAACCCGCGGCCGACCGACGGCGTGCTGCTCATGCCGCGCGACGAGCTGGCCAAGGGGATCCTCGAGCCGCCCAGCGGCGAGACGTTCGTGCTCGAGCCCGGCGGCCACGTGCAGCTGGACCTGGCCGTGCTGGCCGACGGCTTCGCCGACCACCTCAAGCGGCTGCCCGACACCATCCAGGACCTCGCCCAGGTCAAGGACGCCGGCAAGGGCTGGCACGACCCCATGCCCACGCTCTACTCGGCCCTCGCGGTGGCCCACTTCGCGGGCCAGAGCCTGCGCGAGCACAAGGGCCTGTTCGAGGCCATGGCGGGCGACATGAACTGGGACGGCGAGCCCATCGACGGCATGTCGGACGCCGACGCGAAGCTCTTGACGGGGCTACGCCCGAGCTAGCGCTTGGCGTCGCCGTAGGGCGCGTCGCGCGAGCGGACGGCCTCCTTGAAGCCGTCCTCCATCGCCTTGCGCTGGAAGGCGTAGCCCTCGGGCGTGTGGCGGGCGATGCCGTCGAAGAAGACGCTGAGGGTCTGGGTGTTGTCCAGCGCCTGGGCCTTGATGGCCTGGTTGACCGCCAGCTTGTGCATCACCAGCTGGTTGACGGGCGTCAGCGCGATCCGCTGCACCAGCTCCTCGAAGCGCTCGTCCAGCTCGTCGGGCGGGTGCGACTCCAGCGCCAGGCCCCACTCGGCGGCCTTCGCCCCGTCGAGCAGGTCGCCGGTGAACAGCAGCCGCTTGGCCCGCTCGGGGCCGACCCGGTGGGCCCACAGCATGGAGGTCGGCACGCCCCACACGCGCGCCGGCGGGTAGCCGATGCGGGCGTCGTCGGCGATCACCAGCAGGTCGGAGCACAGCGCCATGTCCGTGCCGCCCGCCACGCAGAAGCCGTGGACCTTGCACAGCGTGGGCTTGTCGGAGTGGAACAGGGACATGAAGCCGCGCAGGTTGCGGCTCATGTACTGCCAGTCGAGCACCGGGTCCCAGGTCTGCGACGGGTCGTGGTTGGCGATCTGCTGCTCGGCGTACTCGGTCAGGTCGTAGCCGCCGCAGAAGCCCTTGCCGTTCCCGCTCAGGGCGATCACGTGCACCTCGGGGTCGAGGTTGGCCCGCTCCACGCACTCGGTCAGCTCGCGCGGCATGTCGAAGGTGATGCCGTTGCCGCGCTCGGGGCGGTCGAGCGTGATCCGCGCCACGCGGCCGTCGACCTCGTAGGCGAGCGTCTTCATCCGATCGGCCTCAGCCGGCCGTCGTCGAGCAGGAAGGAGCGGGGGCGGGGGCCGGCGTCCAGGAAGGCCAGTCGCGGTCGGACGTCGAGGTCGCCCTCGGGTACGCGGGATCGACACGTCGGAGTCGGTGCAGCCCGCCATGAGCACCGCCGCCGCGAGCGCGCTAAGCCGCCAGCGCACGCTCGATGATCGGCTCGGCGTTCACGTCGGTGGGCAGCATGCCGAACGCGCGGCCGCTGCTGCCGTGCAGCCGGGAGGCGCAGAACGCGTACTCGACCTCGGGCGGGGCGAAGCGGACGAGGAGGCTCGCCTGCAGCCCGAGCGCCAGGTCCTCGACGAGCTGGCGGGCCTGCCACTGCGGGTCGGTGACCGGGAAGCCGTGCAGCTTGTCCAGGTGGGCGTCGAAGCGCAGGTCGCTGCCCCGCGCCTTCTCGAGCTCGGCCATGAAGGCCGGCATCGCCTCGGGCTCCTTGCTGATGACGCGCAGCACGTCGAGCGCGGCCACGTTGCCCGAGCCCTCCCAGATCGAGTTGAGCGGGGAGTCGCGCAGGAGGCGGGGCATGCCCGACTCCTCGACGTAGCCGTTGCCGCCGAAGCACTCCAGCGCCTCCACCGCGTGCTGCGGCGCGCGCTTGCACACCCAGTACTTGCTGACCGCGGTGGCCAGGCGGCGGAAGGGGGCGTCGTCCTCGTCGTAGGCGCGGGCGACGCGCATCGCGGTGGCGGTGGCGGCCTCGGACTCGAGCGCGAGGTCGGCCAGCACGTTGCGCATCAGCGGCTGCTCGGCCAGCGGGGCGCCGAAGGCCGAGCGGTGGCGGGCGTGGTGGATCGCCTGCGCGGTGCCCCAGCGCATGCCGGCCGCCGAGCCGATCAGGCAGTCCAGGCGCGTGTGGTTGACCATGCGCGTGATCGCCGCCACGCCGCGGCCCTCCTCGCCGACCAGGCGGCCCTTGACGCCGTGGAACTCGACCTCGGACGAGGGCAGCGAGCGGGTGCCCAGCTTGTCCTTGAGGCGCTGGACGCGGAAGCCGGGGTCGCTGCTCTCGAACAGGAAGCAGGACAGGCCCTCGGGGCCCTGGGCGAGCGTCAGGAAGACGTCGCAGGGCGGATAGGAGCAGAACCACTTGTGGCCGGTGATCTCGTACGTGCCGTCCCCGGCGGGCTCGGCCGACGTGGTGTTGGCGCGCACGTCCGAGCCGCCCTGCTTCTCGGTCATGGCCATGCCGGCCAGGGCGCCCTGCTCGAACGAGGGCAGGGTCAGCCGGGGCTCCCACTCGGCGGAGAGCTCCTCGTTGAGCCGCAGGGCGGGGATGACGCTGTAGGTCATCGAGACCGGGCACATCACGCCCGCGTTGGCCTGGCTCCACAGGTACATGAGCCCGGCGCGCACCACGTGGGCGCCCTCGCGCTCCTCGCGCCAGGGCAGCGAGTGGATCTCGCGCTCGATGGCCTGGCGCAGCAGCCAGTCCCAGGAGGGGTCGAGCTCCACCTCGTCCACGCGGTTGCCGTAGCGGTCGTGGGTGCGCAGGCGGGGCTCGTTGCGCTCCGCGCGCTCGGAGTGCTCGATGGCCTCGGGCGTGCCGGCCAGGGCGCCGGTGTCGCGCAGGCGGTCCTCGCCCCAGGCGCCGCCCTCGCGCGTGACCGCCTCCTGCAGCGAGAGGTCGGCGTCGAAGACGTTGTAGGGGGCCAGCGGCGGCGGCTGGTTCAGGACCTCGTGGGTGTCAGGCGACTGTCGCCAGGCGACGGCCATGTGCGATCTCCTCTCGGGGGACGGCGTCGGTGCAGAGCTTGACCAGGGTGGCCACGAGCCGGTCGTGGTCCCTCGGCGAGGCGTCGGCCAGCGGGCCGACGAGCGCCTCGCCCAGGGCGCCGACCAGCGCGGCGGCCACCGTGGAGGTGTCGTGGGGAGGGAGCTCGCCGGCGGCGACTCCCTCGTCGAGGGTGCGGGCGAAGGCGTCGCGGTAGCCCTTGCGCAGCACGAGGCGCTCGGCCTCGACGGCGGGGTCCACCGGCTCGGCGAGCTGGGACCAGGCGAGGCGCTTGCCGGCCAGCGCGCGGCGGGCGAAGGCCTCGGCGCCGGCGGCGATCTTCTCGAGCGTGCTGCCGCCGGTCTCGGCCACGGTGCGCTCGACCACGTCGAGCTCGCGGTGGGCGGCGCGGCGGAAGACCTCGGCGAACAGCTCGGCCTTCGAGCCGAAGTGGCGGTAGACGCTGCCGGTGGCCACTCCGGCGCGCGCGGCGACGGCCTGGACGCCCGCCGAGGCGTAGCCGCCCTCGGCCACCTGGGCGAGCGCGGCGTCGACGATCGCCTCTCGGGTCTTGTGCGCGGCGGCGCGGGTCTTCTCGGTGGGGCGGTAGGGCATGCGCGTCACCAAGAAGTGAATCACGATTCATTCACGGCGGTGCCGCAGAACGCGCGACATCAACCGCCGCACGCTGCGCACGGTTTCGCCGAGGCCTTCCCGCCGAGTGCGGTTGGCGGCGATGAACGGGTACTGGCCGAAGCTCGATAAAGCCAGCGCGGCGCCCCGCCCCCGGGGAGTGGGCCGGTGGGCGGCCTCGGCGCAGAAGCGCACCAGCGGCTCGGCTGCTCTTGACCAGCGCAGCCGATTGGCGACCTCTCCGGCGCGCTCGCGGATCGCCGCCCGGCGGATCGGATCGTCGAGAAGCTCGCCGCAGGCTTCTGCGAACGCCGCGTCGTCGCCCGGCGCGACGGTAGCGCCCAGCCCCTCGGTCTCGACGAGCTCAGCCACCGAGTCGCCCTCGGTGGTCACCACCGGCAGCCCGGCCCATAGGTAGTCGAGGATTCTGGTCCGAAAGGAGAAGCGCGTCTCCAGTGGTCTTGGGTGGGCCGAGATTCCCAGGTCGGCCTCCAGCAACAGGCCCTCGCGCTCGGCATACGGCACCCACTCTTGGCCGAAATGCACATTGCGGCCCTCGAGGTTCAAGCGGCGAGCCAGCTCGAAAGCCTCTCCCGCAACCGAGGGGACCTCCCCGGAGCGGTGCTGGGGGCGCTCGGTGGCCATGAACACTAGGTGGACGGGCCGCCCCTCCGCGACCAGGCGACCGACCGCTCGGATCGGGGTTAGCGCGTCGAGCCAGCGCCAGATGCCGCCGCCCCACAGCAAGACATGGTCCCCAGGGCCCACGAGTGGCCAGCGCTCCCTGAGGCGTCCCGGCGCGCCGTCCGGAAGGCGGTTGGGCACGCCGAACGGCACAACATCGAGGAAGCTGCGGAACGTGCGGTCGAGCTCGTAGTCGCGGGGGTCGAGCAAGCCCGTCATCGCCATCCCACCCAGCCATAGGTCGCGCTGCTTCTCGCTGGCGCAGATGACGAAGTCCGCCGCGGCGCATTGGGCCAGGACGGTCAGGTCGGTTTGACGCACCGCTGCCGGCCCGCGCCCGCTGTCGGGGTGCGCCACGGCCTCCAGCACCTCCACCACGATCGGGTTGTAGAGGTCGGCTACGTAGCGGATCGGCATGCGCCGGATGTGGCGCAGCAGCTGGGCGGGCAGTCGCTGCGCTACCACCACGTCGTGCTCGGACAGCGCGCTGCGCAGCAGGTCGAAGTCCTCGAGCCCCGCCTCCAGGACTCGCACTCCCGGGTCTTCGACCGAGCTTGGCGGGGGCGCAGCGAGCGTCACCTCGCATGAGGCCGACAGGGCGCGAGCAAGCTCGAAGGCGCGGATGGCCGGTCCCGCCATCCGCCCGCCAACCGGCTCAGAGCACACGACCAAGACGCGCGTCATAGCGAGCCGTCGGGCGCCGGCGCCTCGGCGAGCAGCCGAAAGAAGAGCCGCGGACGGATCAAACCAACGCGATCCAGGCCGCGGTACAACGGACGCAGCAGCGGCGGCAGCACCAGGCCGGCCAACCCGCGGTCCACCGGCGCCGACTGCTCGACTCGGCACGAGCCGAAAACGGCATCCAGCTCCCGGCGGAGTGAGCCACGGTGTAGGCGCGCCGATGGTCGGTATCGAGCATGTGGGCGAACTCCACAGGGACCGTGCCGAACCCCTGGGTGACGTTAGGGGTGGTGAGCAGCACGTTGCGGCGGGCTACCCGGCGCGCTTCGAGCAGGAACGCCCGCGGATCGGGCACGTGCTCGATCACCTCGACCGCCACCACGGTGTCCACGGCGCCGTCCTCCAACGGGATGCGGGCACCGTCGTACGTCTCCGCTCGCACGCCGTGCTCGCGTGCGCGTGCACGTAGGCCTCCTCCACGTCGAGTCCGATGGCGTCGAAGCCGCGCTCGCCGAGCGCCCGGGTGTAGCCGCCCAGGCCGCAGCCGAGGTCGAGCACAGTGCGGCCTGCGCGGGCCGCGGCGAAGTCCACGAGCGCAAGATCGACCTGGTCGCCGGGATCGGCGTCCAGGTACCAGGTACGGGTGTCCCTCGGCCCGCGGGAGATCACGGGCGCAAGCCGGCCGCGAGACCACGGGTGGTGGGGCTCACCGCGGCGAGGATGCCCACGTAGACCAGCGCCCCCAGCGGGGCGAGGAGCAGTGGGGAGCCGTGGCGAAGGGGCAGCAATACGACCACCATCGCCGCGGCGGCGGTCAGGGCGGCTGGGAGCGGGCCAGGGGCGGGGAAGAAGCTGAAATTGCGGCGCATCAGGTAGACCGATCCAGCGAGGATGAGCAGCTCGCAGCCGACGGTCACAATGGCTGCGGCAACTATGCCGTAAGTGGGCACCAGGATTACGTTCAGCGCGACGTTGACCACCAGGCCGGTCACGTTCAGCCACAGGGCGCTCAATTGGCGCTCCTTGGCGATGAGCGCATAGCCGAAGATCCCGTTCACCCAGCCGAGGGCGCCCGCGGTGAACAGGATGGCCAGGGGGGTGGCGGCCCCGGCGAACCGCTCTCCGGCGGCGAGCTCCACCAGCCCCGGGGCCAGGATCGCCCCCCCGGCTGCCAGCGCCACCCCGGCCACCACGAACAGGTTCCACGAGCTCTGCACGGCCTCGTTCAGGCGCGGGTCGGAGTCTTGTACGTAGCGGGAGATCAGCGGGAAGGTGGTGGCCAGGAAGACGGTGCCCAGCGCGGCCGCCAGCTCGAGTATGCGGTAGGCCAGGGAGTACAGACCCACGTCGGACACGGGCAGGAACAGCGAGATGATGAATGTGTCCGCGCGAAAGTAGAGCTGGTTGATCGCCAGCGCGACGCCGAGCGGTACGCTCGTGATCAGCAGAGAGCGCCAGAGCGCCATATCCGCCAGAGGACGAATCCGCAGCAGCGGTCGGCTGAGTGCGAAAGACACGATCAGGTTGGCCAGCATGCCTGCGGCGGCCGCGCCCATCACGGCGTAGAAGCCGAGGTCCGAAGCCGCCACAGCCACCACGGCCCCGAGCGCCACGGCCCGGCCAACCACATCGCCCACCACCGCCCGGGTCATCACCAGCCGCGCCTGGAAGACGGCCACGATGGACGTGTTGAGCAGGCCGAGGGCCAGCGGGGCGCCGGCCACCACTATCGCCAGGCGCTCATCCGGCTCGTAGGGGAGGAGCAGACTCACCGCCGAACCGAGCGCTATGGCCGTGCAGGAGAGGATGAGCCGCAGGGTCAGGGCGTTGCCCACCAACGTCTCGGTGCGTTCCGGATGCCTGCTGATTTCGGGACCACGGTGGTGAACAGCCCGACGTCGGCCAGCACACCGAAGAGCTGCATGTATGCGATGGCGAGCGCGTAGCGGCCATAGCCGCAGTCCCCAGGTAGCGGGTGGTCACCGCAATCGACAGGCGCCCAGCCCCATCACCACCGCCTTGCCGATGAGCTGGACCGCAGTGTTGCCCGCCACGAGCCGCCGGTCGGAAGCGCGCGGGGATGCCTGCGAGGCGCTCACGCTCCCTAGGCTGGCATCTCGTGCGGGCGCCCTGGACTCGCCTCGCCTTGTTGTTCGCCGCCGCGGGCGCGCTCTCGGCACTCACGGTCCTGTACGGGATCAACCCCCACGACGAGGGGCTGATGCTCAATTCGGGCGCGCGGGTGGCCTCAGGAGAGGTCCCCTACCGCGACTTCTACCTCAACTATGGTCCGGCGCAGCCCGTGGTTCTGGGTGGGCTCGACCTGCTCTTCGGCCCCAGCCTCCTACCCTGGCGCGTGCTGCGAGTGCTACTGGACGCCACGGTGGCGCTGCTCGTCTTCGTGGTAGTCAGGCGGCAGGGAGCGGGAAGGCCGATCTCGCTGATCGCTTGGCTCGCGGCGGCCGCCTCGATGGCCTTCCCAGCGCTGCCCTCGCCCCTGCCCGCCGCGCTTGCGCTGGCCTTGGGTGCGCTGCTGCTGGCACGCCGAGCGCCGGTGTGGGCCGGCGCTCTGGTCGGCCTGGCGCTGGCGTTTCGGATCGACGTCGGCCTGGCCGCCGCGGCAGGCGCGCTGATCGCCGTCTGGCCAGAGGGCCGGGCGGCTGCCGGACGTCTGGCCACCGCCGTTGCGGCGACAGCGACCGTCGCTGTCGGCCCGTTCATCGTCTTGGGCGGCCCGGAGCGTTTCTGGGACCAGACACTCGGGTTCGCCCTGAACGAACAGGGGCTCCAGCGCCTGCCTCTGCCGGGTGGGTTTCCCGGCGGCTTCGACCCCAACGGGCTACTCGACCACTTCTTCCCGTACCTGCTCCTGGCCGCGCTGGGGCTGTGGCTGGCCTCGCTGATCAGACGACGGCCGCCCCAGGCCGAGCTGGCGCTCGTGCCGCTGACCCTGGCGGGCGCCCTGTACCTGCTCGCGCGGGCCGACGGCTTTCACCGCCAGGCGCTGGAGGTCGGGCTGGCCGCGCTGCTGGAACGGCGGCCGCTGCAATGCTCGCGGCCGGCCGTCGCGCTCGGGCGGTGACCCTGGCCGTGCCGCTTGCGCTCATCGCGGTTCGGGCTCGACCAGAAGCGCCTGGAGCTCACGGCGGGCACGCCGCGCGCGCCGCTTGACGGCCAGGCCGCCGTGCGCATCCCGCGCGAAGACGCCCTGGCACTCAACCGGCTGCGAGCGCTGGTTCAAGCCCGCGTCTCCCCGGGGAGGCCGGTGTTCGTTGCCAACCCCCGCTATGACCTCGTGAGGGTAGGAGCCCCGCTGCTACGTGTTGCTCGACCGCCCCAACCCCACGCGCTACGACGTGATGCAGCCCGGCGTGGTGACCACTGCGGCAGTGCAGCGCGAGATGGTGGCCGACCTGCGCCGGGCGCGGCCGGCGGTGGTGATCCGCTGGCTCAGCCCGGTGGCCGACCAGGCCGAGCCCAACGGCGCGGACGCTCGAGTGGAGTGCGTTGCTCGACCAATACCTGGCGCGCGCCTACCGGCCGCTGGAGACGGTCGGCGACTGTCAAGTCCTGGGCGCGCGACGGGCGCCGCTCACCTCGGCGGCGATGGCGCGCCTGCAAAGAGCCGTCGCGACGCGGCCCTCGGTGGCCTCCTCGGACACCGGCAGGGCTGTGGGGCTCGGCCTCTGTCGATGGCTGCCAACGGCGTCTCCCTGGTGTTCACGATCGTCTGACCGCGTGCTCGGCTTCGAGGGCTACGGCTCCCTGATCACCCTCACCGCAGCTTTCTTGATCATCGCGACCCCGGCCAGGCCCTTCAGGTGGCGGTGGCACGCGATGTCAAGCCGTCAAGTCGACGGCACGACCCGGCCCTCGCGGCGAACATCCTCAGCTGGCCGCACGCTGGCCCGGGTAACGCTTGCGGTGGGGGTGGTGGCGGGCCTGCTGCGGGAGCCGCTCGCCGACCTGATCGGGGTGGACCTCGAGTCGGCCGCCGCGGCCGCGCTGCCCATGGGCTGCGTCTCGTTCTTGCTCTCGTCGACGCGGCGTGTTCCAGGGATCGGCAGCTACGGCTGGGCCGGGCGGAGTGTGGTCTTCGGGGCTCGGGCGCTTCGTGTTCGCCTTCCTCCTGGTGGCCATTGGCCTCGATGCCACCGGAGCGTTTCTGGGCAAGGAGCGTCCTGCTCGCCGTCTCGCTGCTGTTGTTCGTGCCGCTGAACCGCGCCTGACCCGGCTCGGCGCCGCGACGGCCGCATCGCGCCCCTCGGCGACCTCCTCCGTGGTGCGGCCATCCTCTCGTCGCACTTGGGCTGTTCGCACTGCTGCAGGACATCGATGTACGTAGTCCGCAACCTGGCCGGCGACGAGGTGGCGAGCGATTACGCCGCGATCTCCGTCGCCGCCAAGGCGCTGGTCTGGATTCGATCGGCATGGGGCTGTTCGTGCTGCCCGAGGCGGCACGCCGGTCTGCGCGGGGGAGGACGGGCGGCCCGTGCTGTTGCGCGCCCTGGCGGTCGCCGGGGCCATGGGCGTCAGGCTTACTGCGGCTGTTCGCGCTGATCGGGCGGCCGATCCTGGAGATCGCCTGGCAGAGCTTGGCGGACGGGGCCCGCCCCTGCCCCTCCTCACCCTCGCGATGGGCCTGCTGGCGATGGTCTGCCTGACCGTGCAGTTTCTGCTGGCGCTGAGCCGTGCGGCCTTCCTGGCCCTGCTCGCGCGGCCGCGGCGGTCGACTGTCGCCCTGGCCGCGATGGGCCCCGACCTCGTGGGGTCGCGCTGGAGTCTTGGGAGTCGAGGCCGCGCTGACCCTCGGCGTCATCGTCGCCGCGATTCGCGCCGGCGCCCGGGCCGTTCGACAGCGGCGAAATGACGGCGATCTCTTCGACAGGCCGGACTCGAAGCGGCGGCGGGCGCGGCGGACCTCGGGACGATGGACGACGCCTCGACGGCGATCCCAGCGTCATCTTGCTGACGCCGCCGATCCGATCGCGAACAGATGGGCGTCGGTCACCGCGAACCCCGCCGGTCGTTCGCCGTAGGTCAGCTCGATGTTCGACACGTCGCCCTCGGCGCCGGCATGATCAGCTCGATGGTCTGGCGCGCCTCGCGCCGGATGCAGCGGTAGCAGGTGGTCAGGTCGCGGATCTGCGCGCCCCGGTGGTCCGGGCGTAGACCGAGCCCCAGTAACCAACATCGTCGCAGGCATCGCCTTCGCGATTCGCCCGCCCTCCACATAGCGGGAACCGGGCGCCGGATGGTGGTCCTTGCTCGCGTCCAGCAGTGCGGAAGGTGCCGGGATCATCGGAGAAACAGCGTCCATCGCGATCACGAGCTCCGCTCCCTCGCCCACTGCGCGCCGGAAGCCGGCGACATAGGCCTGCCCGAGCCACCCTTGCCCTCGCGGTGCGGCGCCTCCAGCTCGTCTATCTTTCCGGCGGGCCGGTCAGAGGCTCGCCGGTGCATCAGGTGAGCTGTCGTCGACCGCCGGCCACTTCCATTGGCCGGGCGCGGTCTGCTCGGCCCCGTCGGCGGTCACTGATCGCATCAGTTCCAGGCCGTCGATCTCGTTGTAGGTGGGGATCGTGACCCAGATCGGCGTCGGCATCGGCTCGTCGATTAAGGTACCTTGACTGCCGGCCGGCCTCACATCCTCGTCCTCGCCGACCGACTCGACCCATCGCGACGCCGGCGGCAACGGCACGAACCTCGGCGCCCACATCCTGCGCTGGGTGCCTGGGGTCATCGTGTGACCGTGGTGGCCGCGCCTACCCCGACTCGAAGGCTTACGAGCGCTTCGGTCCCAACCTCGAGGTGCACCGCATGGGCGGCCGGGTCACGGTGTTCCCACGCGCCATCTGGAAGGTGCTCCGCGGGCTCGGACGCGACGCGGATGTGGTCCTTGAGGTCATCAACGGCATCACCTTCTTGACTCCGCTGTGGCTGCGCAAACCCCACCTCGCGCTGGTCCACCACGTACACCGCGACATCTTTCGCGGCGAGTTCGGCCCACGGGTGGGCTCCGCCCTGTTCCGTCTGCTGGAGGCCTACCCGCTGCGCTACCTCTACCGAAGGACGCCCTTCACCACGATCTCGGCGAGCGCGCGTGGAGACCTGGTGGACGTCGGGATTGCCCGCGAGAACGTCTCAGTGGAATACCTGGGGGTCGAGGCCGACGAGTTCGGGCGTGTCGAGAAGGCGCCCGACCTCGGCTTGTGTTCGTCGGTCGGCTCAAGGCCTACAAGCGCATCGAAACGCTGCTCGACGTTCTGGAAGAGCTTCCCGGCGTGACGCTGGACATCGTCGGAGAGGGAGATCACCGGCCGGACCTGGAGGCTGAGATCGGCTCGCGCGGCTGTCGGATCGGGTGGTCATCCGCGGCTACGTCGATCGCGGCGCAGGGCGGACTCTACGGACGCATTGAGTGAACCTGACGGCATGGTCCCCGGAGGGTTGGTCGCACACCGTTATCGAGGCCGCGCTATATAGCACTCCCAGTGCGGCGATTCCGATCGGCGGGCTCCCAGAGTCCGTCGTCGACGGCGAGAGCGGCGTCTTGGCGAGGGACGCTTCCGACCTGGCTCGCCGGGGGGCGGGGCTGATGACGCCCCGACCTTCGCGACAGCTTGGGCGGTCCGCCGAGGCCCGGCGCCGACCTTCGCTCGGACCGCGTGCAGAAGCCAACCTGGCTCTCCTCCGCAACATGGCCTACGGCGGCCCCGCCCCGGCGAGGCGCCGGAGGAAACAGAACAGCCCCGGGTCCCGGCCTGATCGTTGTGCCGGAGGCGTCGAGGGCTGGCTCAGCGAAGGGCAGGCTGCCGGCTCACGCAGGCCGTTTCTCAGGTGCCCCGCGGCGGCCGTTGGTGAAGATGGTCTCGTTCAGGGCCGGTCCACGGTCGTCATCGCTCAAGCGGTTTCCGACGGCGTCGAGGTGGTGGCGATCGACCCCCACGCCGGAGGTGATCGCGGCCCCAGAAGATCGAGGCGGAGCGCGGCCGCGGTGAGGCTGACTACGACGCCTTCCGCGCCAACCTTGAGCGCTTGGGGGTGGCGAGCCGGGTGCGGCACGTGCGCCTCGCCTCGTGTGAGGCTCACGGAGAGGTCCCGGTCCGATCGACGCCCTCTATGTCGACGGCGCTCCCGCTACGCCCCGGCCCGCGCCGATCTAAAGAACTGGGGGGCGCACGTGCGCATGGGAGGCACGATGCTCGTGCACGATGCCTGCGACGCCGTCGGGGTCGCCCTCGCCCAGCTCCGGCTGCTGTTCCTCTCACGGAAGTGGTCTACCAGGGCCGGACCGCTCACTCGCCGAGTACCGGCGCGCGCGCCTCCGCGGGCGTCAGATGGCCACCAACGCGCTGCGGCAAACCGTCGAGCTGCGGTACTTCGTCCGCAACGGCCTGATCAAGCTGGCGATGCTCGCGGGTCAGCGGCGTCTGGCCCGGGCACTCGGTCTGCCCGAAGGCGACGACTCGCCCTGCTGAGGAGCCGGTCAGCCCCTACTGCTCAAGCGCGGTCAGGGTCAGATCGGCGGGAGCGCGGAAGCGCACATTCCGTACGCGGCGAGGCCGGTGACAGCACCAGCGCAACCGGTCCAAGGCAGCACCAGGGTCCCGCGGCTGTA
The DNA here is from genome assembly GCA_963810745.1 of uncultured Thermoleophilaceae bacterium. Taxonomy (GTDB): domain Bacteria; phylum Actinomycetota; class Thermoleophilia; order Solirubrobacterales; family Thermoleophilaceae; genus JACCZR01. Next base: position 141,653 of record CAWEOW010000005.1, on the reverse strand, counting down.
CCATCATGCCGCCCTCCCACCGCCGCGACCGGCACCAGTAGCCACAGCGACCGGGCCCGGCCCGTCGCCGGCGCGGCTTGACCCCTCGCCGCGCGCCCGCAGCTCGACCCCGCAGCCCGGCTGGTACAGCCCCCAGGGGCACATGCCCGCTCGACGAGCCTTGCGGGCACGCGCCTGCATCGCGGGCGTCGCGCGAGCCACGTGCCCGCAGCCGGGCCGAAGAGCGCGCCTCGTTGCCCGGGGTCGCCCAGCGCGCAGTGAACGACCAGCCACCGGGGTGCGGGCCGAAATGGGAGGCGTCGCAGGTGGCCCCGGCCAGGGGTCCCAGGAATGGTCGAGACGAACACCGGCTGGTCGAGACGACCCAGCAGCGAACAGCCAGGGCATCAGCACCAGCAGGCACGCGCCGGTCGCGAGGACGACCGCGTGCCCCACGCCCGAGCGGAGGGCGCCCTCGGCGCGGGCGCGGCGAGGAGCAGCAACGGCGCTATCCCCTCGCTGCGGCCGAGCGTCGCCGGCCCATAAGAGCCGAGCGGCAGCGTTCGCCGCGGTCGGGCCGCTCGGCCGCCGCAGCGCGGCCAGCAGCGCGAGCCCGTCGAGCAGGACGAAGAGCGATTCGCTGCGCAGCGAGGCGTCGGCGACGACGAATGGAGGGAAGACGGCGGCGGGCGGCGCGCGATCCCGCTGCGCGGGGCCCCGCGAGCCGCGGCGCCGGCGCGGCGAGCACCGCCACGGTCGCTTCCCACCGCGCTGTGGCCAGCTGGTCGCCCGCGACCCCCTCGCCTCCCGCCGGCGAGACAGCGACAGCGGCCGGGGATGGAGCGAGGCTGGTGGCGGTCGGCAGCGGCGCTTCGCCGGCGGGGACCACCGGGGTGACGTCGCCGCGGGCGTCGGCCGCCGCGTCGCTATTCCGTGGATCTCCGGCCGTCGCCCACCAGCGGGCGGTCGCCGGCCACGGCGAGCGCGTCAACGATCCACAGGATCAGGCCCACGAGCGCGGCGAGCAGGACGGCTCGCCGACCCCCAGGTCCGCGATCCCCAACACCGCCCTGGAGCCTCGTTTCGAACGGACTCGTCGGGCACCGTGCCGTGGCTCGTTCGAACCCGAGCAGATGAAGGAGTTTCGCTGTCAGGAGCTGCTGCCGAGTTCAAGGACCACCGCTGATGATTTCGCCGCCGCCGCCGCGTCATGGCGAGAACCACTCGGCGATCTCCGGCTGCCGACGCAGCCGCGCATCCTCGACGCCGACTTCGGAAGCGAGCCGCGACCTCGTCGAGCTGGCGCGACTCGGGGAGGCCAAGGCGTCGACACGTGGGCCGAGCAATGCGGGTTCTGCCGGCGCACAGGCCTTACCTGGGTACGACCGACCAAACTTGTCAGTCGCTGCCCCGTACTCCGAAGGGCACTTCAACCTCATCTGGTCGCCGACGTGATCGAGCGCTGAGCCGACCCGGTGCCTGCCCTTGCCCAGTTGCGCCGTGTCGCGGCCCCGGGCGCCACGCTCTTGGTGACTGTGCCCGCCGGCCATCGAGCTGTGGGACAAGCTCGACGTCTCGATGCATCGTCGCCGCCGCTGCTCGTCGAGCGGGCTAGAGCGAGCCGTCGAGGCCGCGGGCTGGCAACCAGTCCGCGGCCCGCCGGTCCTGACCATGCTACTGCCCGCGGCCGTGGTCGGTGCGCCTCGCGGACAAGCTGTTCAGCCAAGGCGGCGGCGGCTGGCGGCTGCTCGCCCGCCCCCGAATGGCTGGACCGGCTGCTGCTCCTGCCCTGCCGGCTGGAAACGGCGCTGAATGAGCCGGGGATCCCCGCCTGAAAGCGGGCTTGTCGATCAGGATGCTGCTGCGCCGCACGCTGAGCAGCGTCACTGAAGGCCTGCACCATCGTCCCCTGCCCGCAGCCGACCTGTCTTCGCCGTGGCGGCGATCATCCCCTCTCGCTTGCGGCCTGGCCCCGGGCGAGACACTTGTCCAACGCCGACACCGTCCTGTTCGACCAGCCCTCGGTTCGCGGGCAAGCTGCCACAAACCTCACGCTGCAAGACGATACCGACCTCGGCGACAAACCCAGAGCAGGTGTAGACGTTCCTGCGCCACGCCACCGACGATCGCCCCGACGCCGCGCTCTGGAACCCGAACATCATCGAAGGTAGACCGTTCCACGCGAACGCCGAGTCGGCGCTCTTCGGCCCCTGCGCCTGGCCCGCCCACGTGCTGCCCTTTCTGGACCAGCTCGTCGAGCTGGACCGCGGTGCTAGAGGTTTGCGGTGGCGGCGGCTTCGGACTCTTCTTGGTCGCGCGCTCGGCATGCGCTTCGCAGGAGCTCTCCTGGCCCGGCTGGTCTTCGCCTTCAGCCTCAGGCTCGTCACCTGGGTCGGCTCCCCCGCCATCGGGGTGTCGACCTTGTTTCCATGGCTGCCCCTGTGCACCGGAGCACGTGGTGCACCACCCAGACCTGCTGCGCGGGTGCCGGCGCTGGCGAGGCGATGATCTTCGCTGCAGTTCGTTCCTGACCGGCCAGCCCGAGTCCAGCTTCCACACGCTGCTGCTCACCGCCGCCTTCTTCGTGCTCCAGCCGCTCTGGCAGGCAAGGCGCGCGGGTGCCCCCCTCCCCGCCAGAGGGCCCGGCGAGCCGCCCTCGGCCTGGTCGGCGGTCTGGCCGGGGGAGCCTCCGTTGGCCGCCATGGCGCTCAATCCCCTTTTCGCCGAGCTCCTCTCGCAATCCTCGGACCTCGTCGACCACCACGGGAGCTCTTTCGGTCAAATCCCCTTCCCCTTCCAGGACGTGCTCGGCCTCGTCTTCCCCGACTTCTCGGGTCACGGGTCCCAGAACTCCCTTCCACACACTTGCTGCTCGAGCAGGCCTGTTACGTGGGCGCGCTCCCGCTGCTGCTCGCACCCCATCGCACTGCGTCCGGCGGCCCTCGGTGGAACAGGTGGCCGTCGCCCTGCTCAGCGCCCTTCTCGCTCGCCATGGCCCTCGGTGTGCCCCCGTTCATGCAGGTGCATGACCCGCCTTCAGGTACTCGACTTCGGAGCACCGACACCGCGCCTCATCATCTCCGCGATCCTTTCCACGGCCCTGCTCGCCGGGCGAGGGCTGGACGAGCCTGAGTCACCTCACGCAGGAGTAAGCGCCGACGACACCAGGTCGACGCTCGCCGCCGCGGCTCTCGTCGTCGTCCCGGCGGCGTTCCTGCTGGCGGTCTCACCCGACGTCCTCCCAGTTCCTTCGCCAGAGGCGTCCGCGTCAGGCTGCTGCTGAGCGTGGGGGGGGCAGGTCGATCCGCGACCTCAGCGCGTCTGGAGTAGCTTCAGAGCCGGCCTCTTCTCGTTCTCTCACTAACGCTGGCCGCCGCCGCTGTTGCGGCGCTCGTCGTCGCTCGGCTGCACCCGCGCGTCGGCGCAGGCCCATTCTTCGCGCGGCGCTGGCGGGCGCCGCTGGTCTGCGTGGATTTCTTCCCCGCCCAGCATGGGCTGGAACCCAGGCATCGACAGGCGCCGACGCCGTCCCGCCCACCCCCGCCCGCGCCATCCGGTTACTCCGAGGCCCGGGGCGGGCCCGTTTCGTGGCCGCCGAACAACTTCCCCCCGAACGTGCTGGCCATGGACAACAGCCTCTACGAGGCGCCACGGCTACGACGTGCCCTTGATCCGCCGCTACAACGGCCTGTGAGCGAAGGCGGAGTTGATGTGCCGCGAGCGCTCGGTCGCTGCAGACCCCCTAGACATCCCGCTGCGCTTCCCGAAGCAGCCACTCGGGGAGCACTGCGCACGCTCCGCCTCTTCGAGGTAACACCACGCATGCTGACGCCCCAGTCCATCCAGCCGTCCTGGCCTCCCTTCGCCGCTACCGCCCCCGCGGCCGCCCCTGACGGCGCCGGGTCTCGGCCGAGGTCTACGACGGGCCGGACACGCAGGTCGACCCGGTGGAGGAGGCGCTTGCCCCGGCCTGGTCGCCGGCGCTCAGCCAGGTGGCCGGCGGCAAGGACGCCTGCCCCGCCGCATGGTGACCAGGCCGAACTCAACCGCGCCCGCGGCCGCGGTCGCCCGAGCGCACATCCCGGCGGCAGAAGAGGAATCCCGTCCCAACGGCACCAGCGCCGCGTCCGCCGCTACGACAGTCAGCGCATGGTGATCGAGGGCATCCGGCCCAGCGGGCGAGACTACGTGGTCCTCGCAGACGCCTTCTTCCCAGGCTCGAAGGCGAGGGTGGACGGCGACGCGCCGGCCTCGGTCGGAGCCCGTCGACCCAGTACTGCGCGGTGGGCGCGTCGCATGGGGCAAGGACCCGCACACCGTCGAGCTGCGCTGCCATTCGCTCAGCTGCGGCGCATGGGCTCCGTAACGTGTCGAGCGTTGTCGCTGGTTGCGCTCGCCGTGGCCGTCGCAGTGGGCCTGCGCCGTCGTAGGGGCGCGGCGGCATGAGGCGCCGACTGGCCGCGGTGGCCGCGTGGTGCGCCGAGCACCCGACCTGGGTGGCAGCAGCCGGGTACGCGCTGGTGGCACTGCTGTTCGTCGGCCAGGGGCTGCTCCCGGGCCGCACCCTCTCGGGGTCCGACCTGCTCTGGAGCGGGGGGCCGTGGAGGGGCTCCGATCCGCCGGGTGTTCGGCCCGGGGGAGCGAACTTCGAGCTGGCCGACGCCACCACCGTCTTCGAGCCGTTTTTCGCCTACGCGAAGGAGTCCCTGCCTAAGGTCCCCCTCTGGAACCCGCACATCATGGGCGGGCGACCCTTCCTGGCCGACGCCCAGTCGGCGGTCTTCTCGCCGTTCAACATCCCGTTCTACCTGCTGCCGCTCTCGAAGGGCCTGGGTGTGACCGCGGTGCTCAAGTTGTTCGTGGCGGCGCTGGGCACCTTCTGCCTCGGCCGCGCCTTGGGCATGCGCCCGGCGGGCGCGTTCCTGGCCGGGCTCGTCTTCTCGCTGGGGACCTTCTTCGTGGTCTGGCTCGCCTGGCCGCTGACCAGCATCTTCTGCCTGCTGCCGTGGCTCCTGCTGGTCGCGGACGGCATCGCGCGCGACCCGGGCCGGCTGCCCGCAGCCGCGCTGGCGGTGCTCGTGGCGCTGGCCTTCCTCGGCGGGCACCCGGAGACCTCGTTTCACACGCTGGTGGTGACCGGGCTCTTCTTCGTCTTCCGGCTGGTGCAGGCGCGGAGGGGAGAGGGCCGCAGCGTGCTGCGGCCGCTGCTCACGTTCGCCGGAGCCGGTGCGCTGGGCACCGCGCTCGCCGGGCTGATGCTCCTGCCGTTGGCGGAGTTCATGCTGCATTCGGGTGACTATGCGCGACGGCTCGAGGACCCGCTGGGTCACGCCGAGGCGCGCTATCTCGGCTCCTTCCTCCTGCCCGACTACTGGGGGCGGCCAACCCAGACCCCGCTGATCGGGGACATCCTCAGCAACCGCGGCTTCTACGCGGGTGCTATGACCCTGATGCTCGCGGGGGCGGCACTGCTGCTCAGGCCCACCGCCCTGCGCCTGGGCCTTGCCGCCCTGGCGCTCCTGGCCCTCGCCCTGGTGCTCGGCACCGAGCCGGTCTTCTCGCCGGCGACCGCCCTGCCCGGCTTTCGGACCGCCCACAACGGGCGACTCGTCTTCGTGACCCTGTTCGCGCTGGCGCTGCTGGCGGGGTTCGGGCTCGACGAGCTCACGACGCTGCGCCGCCGGCGGAGACCGGTGGCTCTAGCGCTCGCCATCTTCTGCCTGCCGGTGGGCTGGATGCTCGCGGCGGGCACCGTGGCGCCCGGGCAGATCGGGCGGGGCCTGGAGGTGGCCTGGGGCTTCGTGGACCCGCCGCCTGCGGCCCCCGGCCAGCCGCCGGACGCGCGGACGGGCGATGTGGTCCGGATGTCGGCACTGTGGCAGTGGCTGGCCCTGGCCGGGGCGGGAGTGGCGCTGATCGCCGCTCGCATGCTGGGGGTCGGGGGCCGGCGCCTGCCCGCGGCCGCGTTCACGGCGCTGGCGATAGGCCTCACCGCGGTCGACCTCTCGCGCGCGACGATGGGGTTCAACACGGCGATCCCGACCTCCCACGCGGCGCAGCCCGCTACGCCCGCCATCGAGTACCTGCGTTCGCGGGCGCCGAACCGCTTCGCGGTCCTGAGCCGGGTGGACCGGGTTAACCAGCCCCTCCAGCCGAACATCAACATGCGCTTCGGCCTCTACGACGCTCGCGGCTACGACTATCCGGTCGAGAAGCGGTACGACGACCTCTGGCGCAGCACCGCGCGGTTCGCCGATCCGCTCATCCAGCCGCCGCAGCGAGCGGCGGACTCGGCTAGGGCGCTGCGCACGCTGAGCCTCCTCGGGGTCAGCGACCTGCTGCACTATGCGAACGGACCGCCGCCGCGGCCGCGGGGGCTGAATCTCGTCTACAGGGGCTCCGACGCGCGCACCTACCGCAACCCCCGGGCGCTTCCGCGAGCGTTTGTGGTCTCTCGCCAGCGCACCGTGTCCGGCACGGACGCCGCCCTCCTGGCGGTCAGCTCGCCCGGCTTCGACGGGCGCCGGGTCTCGGTCACCGAGCCAGGCTGCCGGGACTGTCCTCGGCGGGGCGGCCAAGGCGCGGGGAGGGAGGGCGCGCGCGGATCGAGCACTACGGCGCCCAGCGGGTGTCGATCCGAGCCTCGTTGCGCGGCTCGGGCTTGCTGGTGCTGAGCGACGTCCACTTCCCGGGGTGGAAGGCGACCGTGGACGGGCGGCCGGTGGACATCGAGCGGGTCGACTACCTCTTGCGCGGTGTCCGCTCCGGGCGGGCATGCACCGGGTGGAGTTTCGCTACGAGCCCCTCGGGTGGCGCCTGGGGTGGATTCTCTCCCGCTTGCGGCGATCGCCGTGCTGCTACCCTCTCCGGGGTGCGGGCGCGCGCGAGGCGCTGAGATATCTTCGGGCGCCTTGGCTGCCCCATCGATATCCGTCGTCGTCCCGGTCTACAACGAGGAAGCCTGGTGGCCGGCATCGTCTCTGCAGTGCGCTATCTGCTCGAGGGCGAGGGGCGCTCCTTCGAGACCGCGTGGTCGACAACGGCTCGCAGGACACGACCGTCGAGGTCAGCAACCGCTCCTGGACGATCCGCGCATCGGCCTCGTGTCGAACGGGGCGAACCGCGGGAAGGGGTTCTCCGTGCGCCGCGGGATGCTCGAGGTCAGCGGTGAGACGCGGCTGCTCTGCGACGCCGATTGCGTGCTCTCGCTTGAGTCGCTGCCCGACATGCTCGCCGCGTTGGAGGAGGCCGATCTGGTGTGCGGCTCGCGGGTCGCCGCCGGCGCCCGGGTGGATCGTCACCAGCCGCTACGCCGGCGGATCTTCGGCTGGCCCTACTTGAACCTGGTGCGGCTGGTGCTGCGCGAGCCCACCTACGACCTGTTCTGCGGCTTCAAGCTCTGGCGCGGGGCCGCGGCGGACGCCGTCTTCGCGCGCCAAAGGGTCACGGCTGGGCCTTCGACGCGGAGTCCACCGCGTTGGCACGCCGCATGGGGTTCCGGGTGCGCGAGGTCGGCATCCGCTGGCGTCACCGCGAGGACTCCCGGCTGGGGTTGCTGCGGACGATCAAGCCCGCTCTGCTGGAGCTGATCCAGATCAGGCGCAACCTCAGAGCGGCGACGCCGGTTCCCGCTACCTCCGCTGTGCGGCAGGATCAAGACGTCGCAGCTGCTCGACCCCGCGGCTGAAGCGCCGGGGTCGCGCTGGCGCGAGGAGTTCAGGACGAGCCTGAGCGCCTCGATGTTGTCCGGCTCGCGCGCGAACACCGGTTCGGCCACTCGCTGGCACGCGCGCGGTCGCGCAGTACCAGCGCCGACGCTTGGAGCAGGCTCCAGTTGGTTCCCGGATCGAGGAGCTGGGAGTCCCAGCGTCCTGACGTTGCGCTCGTAGGCGGCCTGGCTCATCTTCGGCCGGCTCAGCACGTCGTCGAGCCCGGTCGCCACGCCACTGGTTGAAGGTCATGAGCGCCAGCCACGCGGTCACCAGCGCGGCGGTCAGGGTCAGGGCTGCGCGCACCGCTTCGCAAGGTAGCGGGGCCGACGCGACGCTGCGCTCCGTGCGCCGCCCCGTGTTCGTGTCGGCCGCGGTGGTGGTCCTCCTGGCCCCCACGGTCCTGGCCTTCTACGCCGGCGGCTACTTCGACGGCCCCAGGCTGGCCGCCGCCACCCTGGTGTGGCTGCTGGTCTGCCTGCTTGCAGCCACTGGGACCTCCGCCTCCCGCGCAGCCCCGCCGGCAGGCTGGCGCTGGGGGGGCTGGCGGCGCTCACGGCCTGGTCGGCGCTGTCGCTGCTCTGGGCGCCCCTGTCCGAGCCCGTGGTGGACACCACCCAGCGGCTGCTCCTCTACCTCGGCGGACGCGCTCGCGGTCGCCGTTTCCAGCACGAGCGCTTCGCACAGCTCGCGGCTCCGCCTACGCCTTCGGGGCCACCGCCGTGATCGGCTACGGGCTCTCCGGCCGCGTCCTTCCCGGCGTCGTGACCCAGGAACGGGCGTTCAAGGCCGCCGGCCGCCTGGAGCAGCCGATCACCTACTGGAACGCAGAGGGCCTGCTCGCCGCGGTGGGCTTCCTGCTCTGCGTCTCGCTCGCCGGGGACGGCTCTCGCAGCCGCTTCGTCCGGGCCGCCGCGGCGGCCGCCTGCGCCCCGCTGGGCGTCGGCACCTATCTCTCGTACTCGCGCGGCGCCCTGGCGGCGGTGGTGATCGGCTTGCTGGTGCTGCTGGCCGCCGCGCCTAGGTGGCCGATGGTTCGGGCGGCGGTGGTGGGGCTGGTGGTGGCCGCGCTGGCTGCCGTTCCGGCCGCGCTGCTCGAAGGGGTGGCCGTGCTGGAGGGCTCCCCCGGCCAGCGGCGCGCGGACGGCCTGATCCTGGGGGCGGTGCTGCTCGTGGTGGTCGTGGCGGCGGCCGTCGACGCGCTCGTCTCGGCGCGCAGGCAGAGCTCGGGCGCAGCCCGCACGGGAACGCTGCCGCGGGCCCGGCTCCTGCCCGTGCTGGCCGCCGGCGCGGCCGTGCTGTCGCTCGTCGTGCTGGTGGCCGGGAGCCTGGGCGAGCAGGCCGATCCGAAGGACGCCAGCGCCCGGCCCACCGCTGCTCGGTTCGCCTCGCTGGGGTCCCCGCGCTATGACTACTGGCGCGTGGGCGTCAACGCCTTCGCGGCAAGTCCCGTGCTGGGCCTCGGCGCCGGAGGCTTTCGCAGCGAGTGGCTGCGGGAGAGGCCGCTGCCGGCGGCGGCCCTGGAGATCCATTCGCTCCCGCTGGAGGCGCTCACCGAGCTGGGGCTCCCCGGGGCGCTGATGCTGGCCGCGCTGGTGGCGGGGGTGGCTCTGGCGGGGACGTGGGCCCTGCGGGGCCGGGCGCGCGGCGCGCCCGCGGCGTGCGCTGCGTGTGCGGCGGGCGGCCTGCACGCCGCAATCGATTGGGACTGGCAGCTCCCGGCGGTGACGCTCCCCGTGCTGGCGCTCGCGGGTCTGCTGATCGCGGCCGTCGAGCGCGAGCGGAGTGCCGTGGATGCCTGAGAGGTTCCGCCGGGCGTGGGTGCCGCTGCTGTACCTGACCGCTTCGTTCGTGGTCTTCGCGCCGGTGTGGCTGAACCTGGACTCGCGGGTGGTGGGTCAGGACGACATCGACTCGGGGGCGATCATCTGGCTCTACGCCTGGTGGCCGCACGCTCTGCTCGACGGGACCAACCCGCTGATCACCGACGCGCTGTTCGTGCCGGAGGGCTTCAACCTGGCTTGGTCGCCGGCGACGCCGGCCCGGCCATCCTGCTGGCGCCGGTGACGCTGGCCTTCGGCGCCCAGGTCGCCTTCAACCTGGCCATGCTGCTCTCGCCGCCGTTGGCGGCGTGGGCGGCCTACGCACTCTGCCGCCACCTCACCGGATCGCTGTGGCCCTCGCTGGCCGGCGGCTGGCTGTTCGGGTTCTCCCCGGTGGTGATGGGCGCGATGCTGGGCAGCGCGCCGAACTTCTCCCTCGTGGCGCTCCTGCCGGTGATGGTCCTGCTCGTGGTGAAGCGAATGCAGGGCGAGCTGTCGCAGCGGCGCTTCGTCGCGTTCATGGCGCCGCTCGTCGCAGCGCAGCTGCTGATCGGGTCCGAGATCCTCGCGGTGGCGACCGTGTTCGGGGGCATCGCGCTCATCATCGCCGCGGCGGTCCTGCCCGACCAGCGCCGCGCCCTGGCCGGTGTCGTGGGCCTGCTGGCCGCGTCGTTGGCGCTGGGCGCGCTGCTCGTGGCCCCCTGCTGCTCACGATGCTCCAGCCGCACGTCTCGCCTGAGCACGCCGATCCGCGCGCCTTCGTCACGGACCTCTTCGCGCTGTTCGTGCCGGGGACCTCCAGCTGGGAGGAGCGGCTCGCGGCCGCTGGTGGGACAGCCTGGGTGTCGGCCACCGCTCCACCGGCAGCGGCTTCCTGGGGCTCCCGCTGATCGCCATCGGCGTGGCGTTCGCCGTCGCCGAGTGGCGGCACAGGCGCGCGCGCGTGGTGGCGCTGTGCGCGGCGGTCTTCGTGGTGGCCTCGCTGGGTCCGGAGCTGGTCGCGGGGGGCCGGGCCCGGGGGTGCCGCTGCCCTGGGAGCCGTTCGTCCACCTGCCGCTGGTTCGCTACGCGCTGCCGTTGCGCTTCACGGTCTTCGCCTTCCTCGCCCTGTCCGTGCTGCTGGCGATGTGGCTGTCCTGGCGGCCACTCGCGCCCGCTGGGCGCTCGCGCTGCTGGCCTTGGCGGTGCTGGTACCAGCCGTCGGGTCCCCCGTCCTCTCGGCGAAGGCCGACGACCCGCCGTTCTTTCGCACCGACGCCTGGAAGTCGCAGCTGCGACCCGGCGACAACGTGATGACCGTTCCCACCTACGGCCGCGGATCGCGCTGGGCGGCGCCACGGACATCGGCTTTCGGATGGCCGGGGGCTACGTCGGCGCGCTGCCCAGCTCCTACACCCGCTACCGCGCCTTCGGCGAGCTGTCGCCGCTGCCGAAGCGGCTACCACTGACCGAGGCCGAGCTGCGGCGCTTCGTCGCGGCGAAGGACGTGACGGTGGTGCTGCTCGAGCCGGGGCAGAACCTCGGGCTCGAGCGGATGCTGGTTCGCATGGGGGCCCGCCCGCAGACCAGCGGCGGGATCTCGGTCTACCGCTTGCGCGGCGGCTCGAGCGCCAGTGAGACCGGCACCGGTCCCTGACGCTGAAGGACGTTCATCCGCGCGATGACCTCCACCCCCGCCGGCGGCGGCCTGTCGATGTAGAAGCGCGCCACCTGCCGGTGCCGTCCTCGGTCCCGGTACTCGGCGCCCAGCGCCTGCCCATAGGCGGGGGCGACCACCTCGCGCCCGTGGCGACGCAGCGCGTAGATGGTGCCCGCTTGGAGCTCGCCGGCCAAGAGCGGAGTCGTCCGTGGCTGAGGCCTCGATGGCGATGGGGCCGCGCGGTGCTTCTTGGCTCAGGCGCGTGTCCACCACGCGCAACTCGTCGTACGGCTCCTCGGCACGGTTGGCGGTCAGGGCCGTCAGGGCAGCCACCAGGCCCACGACGCCGAGACCCACCATCACGGCGGGGCGCCCGCGGAGCCGCGCGGCCCGCTGAGCGGGGATGCCGAGCGACAGTGCGCCCCAGGCGAGGACGAGCCAGACCCACATGCCCGCCACCGACGCCCACCAGAGCGCGTAGCCGGTCGTCACGAAGGCTTTCTCCGGACCGGAGCTGGCGGTGAACGCCAGCGTTGCGCAGAGCACCAACCCGATCAGGGCCGCAGACATCACGTCGGGCCGGCGCCGGCGCCTGCCAACGACGACGAGGGCCACCAGCCCCAGGACCACGGGGACCGAGGTGACGAAGGCGAGCGGGGCGGGGTCCTTGCTCAGATCCAGCACGCGACCGAGCGAGTCCCGCTCGCCGCGGAGCCACCAGGGAGGCACGCCGACCGCGCGGACGAGCGCACGGCCACCGGCCGCCGGACCGAGCTTGGGTTGGTCGGAGGTCGTGGCCCTGGCGAGGAGCACGAGGTTGCCCGGCCGGTGGATGGCCTGCTCGACGAGCGGGAAGCTCCAGCAGACGATGCCGACGAGCGCTGTGGCGACGAGCGCTCGGCGCGAGGGGCGAGCCGACGATCTGATCAGCCCGAGGACGCCCACCGCCAGGGCGCCGAGGACCGGGAGCGCGAACGTGAGGTGGCCCTGGACCACGAAGCTCGCTAGCAGCACCGCGAGCGCAAGCAGCCGGTACTCCCCGCAGGCCAGCGACCAGCACACGAACAGCAGGAGGCAGAAGGGCAGCACCGGGGCGGCCGGGTTCCACACGTCGGTCGGCACCTCGGCCGGAAGCGAGGCGAGCATCAGCGGGATCGCGGCGCCGACGGCCAGCATCAGGGCCGCCCCGCCCCGGCGGCGGGCCAGGCCGACGCATCCGACCACACACGCGATGCCCACCACGCCCACCGTCAGCTCCAGCGCACTCGGCACCGGGAGCCGAGCCGGCAGGGCGAGCAGCCACGACAGCAGCGGTCCGAGATGGAAGACCGGATCCGCGCCGAAGCTGGTCGCGCCCAGCGAGGGCATCCCGAGCAACGGCGGATGGGTGCTCAGGGTGTCCAGCGCCCTCGTGGCGATCAGCGCGTCGTCGCCTTGCGGCCGCCAGCCCACCGCGACGGCGTGGACCGAAGCCGCGACGATCGGAATGGAGGCGAGGAGCCCCACGAGCAGGGTCAGGCGCCGAGCGACAAGCCACTGCCGTGCTGCCCTCATGCGGCGCGCCAGCGGCGTGTGAGGGTAGGAGCGAGAGCTGCGGCCAGCGCCAGGAGCGCGACCAGGCTGACAAGGCGACCGGCCAAGAACGAGCCCGGCTCGTAGCGCAGCTCCACCCGGTGGCGGCCCGGAGGCAGAGCCAGGCCGCGCAACAGGTAGTTCACCCGGTGCAGCTCGGCCGGGCGGCCGTCGACCTCGGCCTTCCAGCCGGGGTAGTGGAGGTCGGTGAGCACCAGCGCAGCCGGGCGGCGGGCCGAGGCTCGCACGCTCATCCGCTCGTCTGCCTGACCCACGATCCGAGCGCTGCCCGCGGGGCGCCGGACGGGAGCGTTCGCCAGTCCGGACAGGGACTCGGGCGTGACCACCGTGTGCCGCCCGTCGAAGGCGGGATCGAGCACGGCGCTCAGCTGGCCCTCGTCTCCGGGCACGACGCGTTGCGAGCCCACCACGCCGGCTCGGGGGAGGGCGCCCGGGTTGCGGTACACGCGCAGGTCTCGGCCACCGTAGGCCACCGCCAGTGCGGGCTTGCGCACCGGGCGCTCGGCGGGGTCCTGGGCGATGTCGGTCACGCTGAGCAGCCGGTAGGCGGGCAGCGCCCGCGCGGTGAGCCGCGCCTTGGTGGTGGGGGTCTCGGTGGGGGGGCCGTCGTGGATCGCGCGCCGCCACAGCCGGTCCAGCCTGCGCTCCACCGGCAGGTCGTAGCTTCGGGCGTCGTAGAGCTTCCAGCGCAGGGCGAGGTTGGGGATGAGCGGTGACGGCCCGAGTGCCCGCTCGAGCCCCACGAAGCGGTTGGGCCGCCGCGAACGCAGGTAGTCGATCGCCGCGGCGGGGGACTGGACGGCGTGGCTGGTGGGGATTGCCGGGTTGGCGCCCATGCCCGTCTTGAGCAGGTCGACCGCGACCAGCGCGACGGCGAGCGCCACGAACGCGACGGTCCCCAGCCGTCCGCTCAGCCGCCACGCGATCAGCGCCAGGCCGGAGCCCATGAAGACCAGCCACCCCACCAGCGCGGCCAGGCGTATCACCGCGCGCTGCTCGGGCGTCGGCGCCCCGTCCGGCCAACCGGAGCCCAGGAACAGCTTCACCGCCGCGCCCAGCGCGCCGAGTGAGATCTGGCCGCGCGCCCCCAGCACCAGCACGGGCAGCACGAGGAGCCCGCCCGCCAGCGCCAGCACGGCGCGGCGGCGCTCGATCCGCCGCGACGCCAGCTCGTCGAGGCCCCAGCCCGCGAGCAGGGCCAGGCAGAGCATCAGGATGACCACGACCCGCAGGTGGTTGCCCGTCTTCACGATCGGAAGCTGACCGGCGATCTGGGGCAGCGGCGGGAGTCCCAGCGCCAGCGCCAGGGCCAGGACCCCGATCACCGCCACCCCCACTCGGGTGACCGTCGGCCTCACCGCCAGTCCCACCGCGGCCAGGACGAGGGGGAGGGCTCCCACGTACAGCGCCCGCTCCTGCGCAAAGGCCCCGTACGCGGCGTGCGTGGCTCGGCCCCAGTAGTCGGGTAGCGCGAAGCCGAGCAGGTAGCGGCGAGGCAGCGACAGCTCGTAGAAAGTCTGCCGCGAGTCCACGTCCCCCGAGCGCAGCAGCAGCTCGAGGAACGGCACGAGCACCACTGCGGCCAGTGCGGCCCCGCCAGCCAGGCCCGCCCCCAGTGCCAGCACGGGCCGCCACGGCGAGTCCAGCGCGCCCTCGCGGCGCAGGACGACCAGCCGCAGGCCGAAGAAGGCGGCGGTGGCCAGCAGCACGTGGAAGCTCGACTCTGGGTGGCCGCCGAAGAACTGGAGCGCCACCACCGCCGCCAGCCCCGCCGACCACGCCGGGTTGGGTCGGCGGATGACCTTCTCGGCGAGCAGGAACAGCCACGGCAACAGCGCCCACACGCCGGCCTGGGGCCAGGAGATCCAGACCACCATGTATAGGCACAGCGCGTAGACCACGCCCGCCAGCAGCGCCCCGCCCTGACGCAGCGCAAGCGCGCGGGCCAGGAGGTAGGTGCCGAAAGCCGCCGCGAAGACCTTCAGCGCGGCCACCAGCCCCAGCGACCACCAGAAGGGCAGCAGGTAGGAAGGCAGGCTGAACGGCGACAGCCAGGCCGACTGCGCGTTGGCCAGGAAGGGGCGGCCGGCGCCCACGTGCGGATTCCACAGCGGAGCGTGCGGGGCTCGCTCGCGCGAGTGCTGCACCCACGGCTGGAACTGCGTGGTCGAGTCGACGAGCTCGTAGTTGGAGCCCAGCGGGCGCACGTTCGCCGGGCGCTCGGACTCGAACGGCGCGGCGCTCCATAGGTAGTCCGAGGCCGAGAGCGTCTTTCCAGGGACCAGCGCGGCGACGAAGGCCACCACCGCCAGCAGCGCATAGAGCAGCGCGGCCGTCGCGACCGGACGCCCCCGCAGGCTCACGCGGCCCGAGCCGTCCCCGCTCGCCGCCGCAGGAGCGCGTCGACCCCCGCAGCGGCCAGCACCACGATCGCCAGCTCGGCCGAGTGGCGGAAGCGAAGGTTGCCGTACGCGATCAGCGTGACCAGGCTGACGGCGATCGGCGGGGTCAGCAGCAGCCACGCCACCCTGCGGTCGCGACGCACGTAGAGAAAGCCCAAGACGGCCAGGGCCACGAGCACGAAGTACATCGCAGCGCCGAGCTTCATCATCGTGGCCGAGCGCCCCTCGGGCGTCGCGGAGAGGTAGGGAGGGATGCTCCAGGTGCGCGCCAGCCGCGCTCCGAGCACCAGCGGCACCCGACCCGGATGGTCGGCGGCGTAGCGAGCGCCCTCGCGGCCGGCCTGGTTGAGCTCGGCTGCTTCGTTCTTGCGGCCGTCGAGCTTCACGCAGGAGGCCTCCCAACCGCCGATGCGCGAGCCGAAGTACACCGGGCGGCAGTTCGCGCCGCCCAGGGTCTCGCCCGCCTCGGTGGCCACCAGCACCGGCCGGTCGAAGGCCGAGACGTTGCGGATCGTCCAGGGCGCGAGCACCACCACGAAGGCCAAGCAGGCCACGCCTGCGGCCCGCCGCCCCTCCGGGCGCCGCAGCAGCGGGACCAGCAGGAGTGGGAACAGAAGCAGGCCCTCTCCGCGGGTGAGCGCGGCCACGCCCGCGAGGCCCCCCAGCAGCAGCCCGCGCCGCCAGCTCGGGGCGTCGAGCACGTACAGCGCTGCCAGCAGGCAGCCCCCGGCGAGCATCCCGTACAGGGACTCCGTCATCAGGGCGCCGTCGGCCGCGATCAGCGTGGGGTACACCGCCGCGAGCCCGGCGGCGATCAGCCCGGCACGCGATCCGGCGACCCTGCGACCGATGAGTCCCACCAGCAGTACTGTCGCCCCGCCGGTCAGCGTGCCCAGCAGGCGCTGAACGTCGGTGCTGTCGAGCCCGATGACGTTCAGCGCCGCCAGCACCGCCGGGTAGGCCGGTGCCCGCTCCGCGGTGGGCACCGCGAGCCCGTCGCTGAGCGCCTCCGCGGGGCGCACGAAGCCCGTCCCGTTGGAGATCAGCTCGGCCAGGGCGCTGTAGTAGCCCTGGTCGTCGAGCGCCGGCGGGGGCCAGGGCGCCACCGCGAGGGTCTGGACCACCCGCACGGCCATCGCGGCGACGACGATGAGCGCCAGGCGCTTAGCGAAAGCGCTCACGATTCCTCCAGCCGGCGTCCAGCGCCACGCCCGCCAGGGCCACCACCGAGAGCTCGGCTGGCGCGCGGAAGCGGGCGTTGCCGTAGGTCAGCAGCGCGGCAACCGACGCCATGACCAGCGGGGTCAGCACCACCCAGAGACGGGCGCGCCGGTCCCGCAGCTGCCACGCCCCGGCCGCTGCGAGCACGACGAGGCCGAAGAAAACCACCACTCCGGCCTTCTGCACGCGCGCGGAGCGGCCCTCGGGTATCTGAAAGGTGCCCAGCAGTCCCCAGACCCGCGCAAACCGCGCGCCCAGGACCAGCGGCAGGCGGCCGGCATGGTCGCGCGCGTACTCGACGCCCATTGTGCGCGCCGCACCGAAGCTCTGGGCCTCATTGCCTGGCCCGCGGCGTACGCAGGCGGGGCTCCAGCCGCCCAACTTGTCGCCCCCGTAGACCTCGGGGCAGTTCGCGCCGCCGATCGCGCTCCCGGAGTTGGTGGCCACCACCACCGGCATGTCGAACGTGATCCAGTTGCGAACGGTCCACGGCGTGAGCGTGACCAAGCACGCCAGTACCACCGCGGCTGCGCAGCGCAGGCCCGCCGGACGGCGAAGGAGCGGAACGAGCAGGAGGGGCACGAGCAGCAGGGCCTCGCCTCGGGTCAGCGTGGCCAGGGCGACCAATGCTCCCACGACGAGTGCCCGACGCAGCCCGGGGGCGTCGAGTAGCCAGAGCGTGGCCAGCAGGCTCAGCCCCACCAGCAGGACGAACAGCGACTCGCTCATCAGAGCGCCGTCGGTTGTGATCAGGCTCGGAGCCAGCGCCGCGAGCCCCGCCGCCAGCAGGCCGGCACGGTCCCCGGCCAGTCGCCGTGCGATCAGGGCCACGACCACGATGCTCGCCGCGCCGAACGCCGCGCCGGTCAGCCGCTGCAGGTCTTGGTCACCCAGACCGATCTTGGCCAGGACCCCCAGCAGCAGCGAGTGCAGCGGCGGGTGCTCCGCCGTGGGCAGCGAGACGCCGGCGTTCAGGTACTCGAAGGGCCGCACGAAGCCGCGACCGTCGCCAAGGAGGTCGGGAAGCGTGTCGAAGTAGAACTGGTCGTCCAGGCCGTCGGGCGGCCAAGGGGCCTCCAGGAGGGTGTACAGCACCCGCAGGGCGACCCCTGCCAAAACGATTCCTCCCAGCGCCCTCCAGAAGCTCCGCAGGGTGAAGCTCGGGCGCTGAACTCCTGCCGCGGGCACGGGAGGGGGCACACTAGCCTGCGGCCGGTCATGAGCCGGCGCCTCTCCCGTGATTCGCTGATCGGGTTCGGGTTTGTCGTCTTCGGCTTCGCCCTCGCCTTCTGGCAGCGGCCGGGGAAGGCGACCAGCGATACCAAGATCGATCTCCATGTGAGCCCGGGCTCGTTCGTCGACTCGGTCACCTCGGCTTGGTCTCCGTCCATCGACCTCGGCGCGGTCCAGAGCGCCCAGTACACGGGCTACGCCTGGCCGATGGGGCGTGTCTTCGCCGTCCTGCACGACCTGGGCCTGGAGCCCTGGGTGGCGCACCGGATCTGGCTCGGACTGCTCTACGCCCTGGCGGCGTGGGGGATGGTCAGGCTGATGGACGCGATCGCCGGGCGCCCCCGGGGGATCGCCCACCTGGTCGCCGGCGCCCTCTAC
Source organism: uncultured Thermoleophilaceae bacterium (assembly GCA_963810745.1). Lineage (GTDB taxonomy): Bacteria > Actinomycetota > Thermoleophilia > Solirubrobacterales > Thermoleophilaceae > JACCZR01. The sequence continues at coordinate 123,676 of CAWEOW010000005.1, read as the reverse complement.
GTCCTCAATCCCTACGTGGTCGTGTTCACGGGGCGCACGAGCGCCACGCTCGTGGGTTACGTGGCGCTTCCGTGGCTCCTGCTGGTCGTGCTGCGCGGGGTGCGCGCGGTCGCCGCCGCGAAGCGCAGGCGCGACCCCACGGGTTGGTGGTGGGTGGCCGCCTTCGCCTTGATCCTCACCTCGGCGGGCGGGGGAATCAACGGTGCGGTGGTCGGCTGGATGCTGGTGGGCCCGCTGCTGCTACTGGTCTACGAGCCGCTGCGCCGGGCGGTGCGACGGCGGGACTCCACCCGTTTCGCCCTGCGGGTGGCCGTCCTGGGCGGCCTCGCATCGTTGTGGTGGATCGTGCCGCTCGGCGTTCATGCCGCCTTTGGGAACGACTTCCTCCAGTTCACCGAGCAGCCCAGCTCCATCTGGGGTACCAACAGCGCGCCCGAGGCGCTGAGGCTGCTGGCCTACTGGACCACCTACGTGGGGGTCGGATTCGCAGGACCCGACCAGCCGCTGTTCACCGAAGCGGCCACGCTGCTGTTCAACCCGCTGGTGGTGGGCGCCTCGCTGATGATCCCCGCGCTCGCTTTCGCGGCCTTCGCGGTGACCCGTCGCCACCCATACGCGCCGTTCCTCCTGCTCCTGGTGGTGGTGGGGGCGCTGATCGAGGTTGCCGGCTTTCCCAACGGCACGCCGAGCCGCGCCGGACTGGAGTTCGTATACGAGAACTTCCCGTTGGTGCGCTTCATGCGTACCACGCAGAAGGCCGCGCCGTTGGTGGCCGCAGGCAGCGCCGGTCTTCTTGGTCTGGGCGCGCGCTGGGCGTGGCTTCGGCTGCGGAGCCTCGACGCCCGGCCTCGCCGTGTCGCATCAGCGGCCCTGCCCGCCGGTCTGGCACTGCTGATCGTCCTGGCGGCGCTACCTCTGCTCCGCGGCACGGCGGTCGAGAAGCAACTCACCTGGGACCGCATCCCGCAGGCCTGGACGCAGGCCGGCGAGGACCTGGACCGCACGCTCCCCGCCAACACCCGCGCCCTGGTGTTGCCCGGGCAGATCTTCGCCCATTACCGCTGGGGGGAGACCGTCGACGCCATCCTGCCGCGGGTGACCGAGCGGCCCGTGGCCGTTCGCTACGAGACTCCCTACTCCGATCCTCAGGCCACCGACCTGCTGTGGACGGTGGACCGCCTGGTCTCGCAGCGCCGGCTCGTACCCGGCCAGCTGCCGCCACTGCTGCGTCTGATCGGCACAGGCGCAGTGATCACCGGAAGCGACGACGACCCTTCGCGCAGCGGCAGTCCCGAGCCCGCCGCCGCCGCTGCCGAGCTTGCCGCACAGGGGCTGGGGAATCCAACGCGGGCTTTCGGCACGGCGCGCACAGTGCCCCCCGCGGAGGGCGATGCCGGCCGGGGGCCGTCGTTGCCGGAGGTCCGGCGCTACGACGTGCCGGCTGGTCGCGGGATCGTCTCGGTGGCTCCTCGTCAGCGGCCTACGGTGGTCGATGGGGGAGCCGAAGGCCTGGCGGGGCTGGCCGCATTCGGCGCCCTGCCCGAACACCGGGCCATTCTCTACGCGGGCGATCTATCGGAAGCCGAGCTGAGGGAAGAAGCGCGGAGAGGCGCCGACGTAGTGGTCACCGACTCCAACCGCCGTCGACGCTTCGTGCCCAACTTCGGCTACCAGAACCTCGGTCCTACCCTGCGCGAGAACGAGGCCCTCGACCGCAGTTTCGCCGAGATCGACCCGTTCCCCGGCCGTGGGCCCGACGCTCAAACGGTGTCGGCTCTGCGCGGGGCCCGCTACGTCCGCGCTCCGGCTCAGGGCGGCCTGCTCGAGTTCCCCGAGCGGAGCGCGAGCAAGGCCTTCGACGGTGACCGCTCGACGGTGTGGGCCGCCGACCGATATCTGCGACCACAGAGCCGCTGGATCGAGGTCGGATTCGACCGCGCCCGCGACGTGCCCTGGATCGAGCTGGAGCCGATCCGGGACCGCTACGGCGTCGAGCAGGAGGTGGAAATCGACGGCATCCGGGCCCGTCTTCACCCGGGCGTCAATCGGGTGCCGCTGGGGCTGAGGAACGTCCGGAGCGTCCGCGTGCAGATCACGAAGGTTCGGCAACCTCGCGGTGACCTGCGCGGGTCGGGCGGCTTTCGCGAGATACGGATACCGGGCTTACGGGTCCACGAGAGGCTGCGGGCGCCGCTCCTCGTTGGGAGGGCGCTGGCCGGTCGCGACCTCTCTCACGCCCCGTTCAGCTACGTGTTGCAGCGCACCAGCGGAGACGAGCCCTTCCGTCGGGACCGGTACGGCGCCAGCCCGCTGCTCGAGCTGCGCCGGGATCGCGCTGACAGCGAGCGGCAGCTCGACCGGATCGTCTTCGCCCCCGCGGCCCGCCGCTATACCGCGCAGGCGTGGGTCCACCCGGCGGTGGAGGCCGCTGACTCCCGGCTGGACCAGATCGCGGGCCTGCGCGGCCGCGCGCGCTTCGATTCGTCGGGACGCTTTCGCAACGCACCCCGCTTCCGGGCCTCGAGCGCGTTCGACGGCCGGCAGGACACCGCCTGGATCGGCATCCAGGTTCCGGGCTCGGCGCGGCGGCCGTGGCTGTCCTGGAGCCTCCCCGAGACTCTGACCCTCTCACGCGTGCGCATGCGGGCGGCGAGCGGCCGGGTGCGGCGTCCCACCCGTGTGAGGCTCAGCGCCGGAGCGAGGTCCACTCCTCCACTCCCGGTTGCCCGGGATGGGACGGTGCGGCTGGCCCGGCCCCTGCGGGGCCGGGCCTTTCGGCTCACCGTGCTGTCCTCCCAGCCTCCCGCGCCCGGCGGGCGGCGCGAGCGGGCACTTCGGCAGGTGGGCATCGCCTCGTTGGAGGCCCCGGGCCTCGAGTACGTGGACGTCGCGCGCAACGGCTCGCTTCGGGCGAGCTGCAACACGGTGCGCCTCGACGCCGGCGGCCGCACGCTCGGGCTGAAGCCGCGCGGCACACTGGCCCAGTTCGACGCCGGCCGTCCCCTGCGCGCCGAGAGCTGCGGCCCGGCACTCCCACTGGGAAAGGGCCTGCAGCGCGTGCGCTCCCTGGCCGGCCCTTTCAGCTTGGACCTGCTCCGGCTCAGCTCTCCCGCTCCCGCTCCGCTGGCCGCACGCCAGGCACCGGGGCGCGTGCTGGATCCCGGCCGCCTGTCGAACAGCGAGATCAGCGGCGTGCGGCTGGACCTGCCGCATGCCGCTTGGTTGGTGATGGGGCAGAGCTATTCCAAGGGCTGGCGAGCCACCTGCGACGGCCGATCCCTGGGAGAGCCCCGGCCGGTGAACGGGTACGCCAACGGCTGGCGCGCGCCTGCGGGGTGTCGCCGCGCATCGTTCGCCTTTGCCCCGCAAGGGGCAGAAAACGCGGGTTACGCCATCTCGGCGGTGGTGTGTCTGGTGCTGCTGATCTTCCTGGTCGTGGCGCGAAGGCGGGTCAGTCACATCCCCGGAACGAGCCTGACCGAGCGCAAGGGGGCCGATGCCGAGCCGGGCATGCCCCTCCGGCGTGCCGCCACCCTTGCCCTGGCAGCCACCATTCCTCTGGCTCTGCTTTTCGCCCTGCGCGCGGGGCTGGTGATCCTGCCGCTACTCACGCTGGTGCTGTGGAAGGGGGCCGCCGACCGCACGCTGGGCCTCGTCGCGGCGGGGCTGGTCGGCGTGGGGGTGCCGATCGCCTACGTGCTGGCCACGCCACGCGACCGGGGTGGCTTCAACTTCGAGTACTCCCTGGAGACCCTCTGGGGCCACTGGATCGGAGTGGTCGCGCTCGTGCTGCTGGCCGTGGCGTGCTGGCGGAGCATCGGACGCGCTAGGTCCTCTGCGAGCGGCGCAGCCGCCACGCCACCTTGAGCACGTCCAGCCCCATCCGGGGTCCGGCGGTCAGCGGCTTCACCTTCGAATCGTCGTCGTGGATGTAGGTGACGGGAACCTCGACTATTTCCAGACCGAGGTTGCGCGCTCGCATGAGCATCTCGACGTCGGCGGCGAAGCCCTTTATCAGCTGTGTCTCGTAGAGAGCCACGGCCGTCTCGGTGGTCATCAGCTTGAATCCGCACTGGGTGTCCCTCAGCCGCAGGCCTGTGAGCCGCTGCACGAGGATGTTGAACAGTCGCCCGATCCGCTTGCGGTGGTCCGGCGCCTCGACCCTCGCCCCCGGGATGTCTCGCGAGCCGATCGCGACTCCGGCCCCCCTGGCGAGGGCCTCCCACAGCCGGGTGGCCTCCTCGAGCGGTGTCGAGACATCCACGTCACACACGAGGGTCAGCTCTCCCTTGGCGTAGCGAACGCCATGGCCGACGGCCGCCCCCTTCCCCTCGTTGCCCCGCCCGGTGACCACAGGCACCACCCGGTCGTCGCGCGCCGCGGCCTCCTCGAGAAGTGCCACCGTCGCGTCCTCGCTGCCGTCGTCGACCACCACGACCTCTATGAGCTCGAGGGGTGCGCCGCCCAGCCCCTGGTCGACCGCCCGAAACAAGTGGCCCAGCCGACGCTCTTCGTTGTTGACCGGCACCACGATGCTCACCGTCTGCTTGGAGATGCGGCGACCCTAGACACCGCCGCATAGTCTCCGCCGCCGTGCTCTCGGTCCTCATGCCCGTCTACAACGAGCTCGCCACGCTGGAGCAGGCGGTGGCGGAGCTGCTCGACGCCGATCTCGGCATCGAGACCGAGGTGATCCTCGTCGACGACGGCTCCACCGACGGCACCTCCGAGCTGATCGCGCAGGCCGAGTGGCCCGACCAGGTGACGGTCCTCAGCCACGACGTCAACCAGGGCAAGGGGGCCGCGGTGCGCACGGCGCTCGCGCAGGCCAAGGGCGAGTACGCCGCCATCTTCGACGCCGACCTCGAGTACGACCCGAACGACCTCGCCGCCCTGCTGCCGCCGCTCACCAGCGGCCGCACGCAACGCGGTCTTCGGCGTGCGCGCCTTCGACGGCTACACCAGCCACTCGTTCCTCTACGTGCTCGGCAACAAGGGCGTGACGCTGGCGGCGAACGTCCTCTTCAACGTCTACCTGCGCGACCTCATGACCTGCCACAAGGCGATCCGCACCGACGTCTTCCGGCAGCTGCCGCTGCAGGCGCGGGGCTTCGACATCGAGCCGGAGATCGCCGCCCGCCTGCTGCAGCGCGGCGAGCGGATCTTCGAGGTCCCGGTGCACTACAAGGCGCGCAGCACCGACGAGGGCAAGAAGCTGACGGCGGTCGACGGGCTGCGCGTGATCGCGACGCTCGTCCGCTGCCGGTTCACGAAGTAGAGCCGCGCCGGGGGAGCCCGCGTCGGTAGAACAGGCTCCCCATGCGCGAGGTCGACCTGTTCATCCTGCTGCTCACGGCCGTGGTGCTGCTCGCGATGGTCGCCGAGCGCCGCCGCATACCCCACGCGGTGGCGCTGGTCTTCGGCGGGCTGGCCATCGGGCTGCTGCCGTTCGCGCCCGAGGTCCAGATCTCGCCGGAGCTGATCTTCCTGGTCTTCCTGCCGGCGATCCTCTACCCGTCGGCCTTCCGCTTCGCGGCCGAGGACTTCCGCTTCGTGGCCCGGCCGGTGAGCCTGCTGGCCGTGGGGCTGGTGCTGGCCACGGCGGCCGCCGTGGCGGTGACCGCCCACCTCGTCGCCGACCTGCCGTGGGAGGTGGCCTTCGTGCTGGGGGCCGCGCTGGCGCCCACCGACCCTGTGGCGGCGGTCTCGATCATCCGCGGCCTCGGCGCGCCCGAGCGGGTGAGCGCGATCCTCGAGGGCGAGAGCCTGGTCAACGACGGCACCGGGCTGAGCGTGCTCCAGGTGGCCCTGGGGGTGGTGGGGGCGACGACCTTCGCGCTGGGCTCGGCCACCCTGGAGTTCTTCGGCGTGGTGCTGGGCGGCATCGCGGTCGGCGGCGCGGTGGGCTGGCTGGCCTCGGTGGTGCGCCGGCGCCTCGACCAGCCCGACGTGGAGATCGCGATCTCGGTCCTCACCGCCTACGGCGCCTTCCTCGCCGGCGACCGGCTGCACGTGTCGGGGATCCTCGCCGCGGTGGTGGCGGGGCTGGTGATGGGCGTGCGCTCGCCGCGCGAGGTGCGGCCCTCCACGCGCATGCGGGCGCTGTCGTTCTGGGAGCCGCTGCAGTTCTTCGCGGAGTCGATGCTGTTCCTGCTGATCGGGCTCCAGTTCGCCGACGTGCTGGGCACCGAGGACGCGACGAGCCTGGGGACCCTGATCGCGGCGACCCTCGCCGTGTCCGCGGTGACGATCGCGGTGCGCGCGCTGTGGGTGCTCAGCACGCCCTACCTGGTCGCGCTGCCGGCCGCGCTGAAGTCCGGCAGCTGGCGACCGCGCCCGTTGCTCTCGCCCCGTGAGCTGGTTCTGGTGGCCGGCGGCGGCATGCGCGGGGCCGTGTCGGTGGCGGCTGTGCTGTCCATCCCGGTGGCCGTCAACGGCGAGCCGTTCCCCGAGCGCGACACGCTGCTGTTCGTGGCCTTCGGGGCGGTGGTGCTGACGCTGGTCGTCCCCGCGCTGGGGATGGGCCCGCTGATCCGGCGCCTCGGCCTGGAGGCGGGAGACGAGACGGACAAGGAGGACGTCGAGGCGCGGCTCAAGGTCCTCGACGCCGCCCTGCGCCGAGCGGACGAGATGGCCGAGGAGGGCGACGTGCCCCCGCAGGCGCTGGAGCGGGCGCGCGAGGAGTTCGAGATGCGCGCGGCGCAGCTGCGCGACGAGGTCGACACCGGCGCCGGCGACGAGGCCGACGCCGAGCTCCACGCGGCGGCGCGCGAGATCCGCCGCGAGCTGCTGGACGCCGAGCGCCGCGCGCTCACCGAGCTGGCCGACGAGCGCGAGGTGACCGGCGACACGTTCCGCGAGATGGAGCGCGACCTCGACCTGGAGCAGGCCCGGCTCGAGGGATAGCCCGCGGGCAAGTTGCTTCCGTCGCTACCGAGGGTGAAGCGCCCCTCCCCTTCGAAAACTCCTCAGCGGCCTGACGACCTGTTCGAGTGGGCGTGTCCCATTCGCCCTGGATCCCGCCCCTGCCTCGTGGTCGGTTCTCTACCCTCAGAGCCCGATGGACGAGCGCTCAACCTGCGAGCGCCTCATCACCTACGACACGTCGACCCTGGAGGGCATCGGATCCGCCGCCGGGTTCGTGAAGGGCTGGCTCGAGGCCCGTGACGTCGAGGTGACCGGCACCCACCACAACGGCCGCCCCGTGCTGGCCGCGACGGTTGGTGCCCGAAGCGGGCCGACGGTGGTCCTGCACGGTCACCTGGACGTGGTCCCCGGCCACCCCGAGCAGTTCGAGCCGCGCGTCGAGGGCGACCGGCTGGTCGGCCGCGGCGCCTACGACATGAAGGGCGGCCTCGCGGCGATGATGTGCGCGACGCGCGACCTCGCCGCCCAGGACGAGGTCAGGGTCCACTTCGTCTGCGTCGCCGACGAGGAGTCCGAGGAGGAGGACAACAGGGGCTCGGACCACCTCGTCGAACAGGGCTACGTGGGTGACTTCGCCATCACCGGCGAGCCCACGGACCTGCGCATCGGCGTGCAGGCCAAGGGCGTGCTGGCCATGCGTATCGAGGTCGCCGGGAAGGCGGCCCACGGCTCCACGCCGTGGGAGGGCGACAACGCCGTGCTCAAGGCGCTCGACACCTTCCGCCTGATCGAGGCGCTGCCGTTCGCGCGCGAGTCCTCCGACCTCTTCGACCGGCCCTCGATCAACCTCGGCCGCATCATCGGCGGCGACGCCCTGAACAAGGTGCCCGACCGCTGCACGATCGACGTCGACGTGCGCTACCTGCCCGAGCAGAACCCCGAGGCGATCCTGGCCGCGGTGTCCGAGCTGCCCGACTGCGAGGTGGTCAAGACCTTCCGCCGCGCGCCGGCCATGGTCTCGCGCGAGGACCCGTTCGTGACCACGCTGGCCGAGGCCGTCGCCTCCGTCGCGCCCGACGCCGGCGAGAGCATCTCCGTGGGCCGCGACGGCTCCTCCGATGCGGTCTCCTTCCTCCGCGCCGGCGTCCCCGCGATCGAGTTCGGCCCGATCGGCGGCGGCCACCACGGCCCCGACGAGTGGGTCTCGATCTCCTCCCTGGAGCGCTACCGCCGCGTGCTGGTCGAGTTCGTCCGCCTGCTGCCCGAGCGGATCGAGCAGCAGGATCCGGCCCCGCCGCGGCTTAGGATCGCCTGAGCGTGCCGGTCTACGACGACGGCGACCGCGGCCCGAGCATGTGGAAGCGCCTGCTGCTCGGCGCCGTGCTGGTGATCTTCGCCTCCGCCTCGGCCACGGCCGTGGCCGCCTTCCGCGAGGTCGACAGCGTGGTGAACGCGCTCAAGCTGCAGCCCGAGCTCAAGCTCGGCGCCGACATCGCCAAGACCGAGCCGGGCAAGCCGCAGACGATCATGCTCATCGGCTCCGACCGCCGGCCCAGGCGCAACCTGGAGGGCGCGGCGTCCGATGCGCGCTCGGACACGATCATCCTCGTCCGGCTCGACCCCAAGAAGAGGGCGACCGCGCTCATGTCGCTGCCGCGCGACCTCAAGGTGAAGATCCCGGGGCACGGCACGGACAAGATCAACGCCGCCTACGAGGAGGGTGGCCCGCGCCTCACGCTCAAGACGGTCAAGCAGCTCACCGGGCTGCGCATCAATCACGTCATCAACATCGACTTCCGCAGCTTCTACGCGGGCGTCAACGCGCTGGGCTGCATCTACACCGACGTGGACCGGCGCTACTTCAACAACAGCGCCCAGTTCGCCTACATCAACGTGCCCGCCGGCTACCAGCGCCTGTGCGGCCGAGAGGCGCTGCAGTACGTGCGCTTCCGCTACGAGGACAACGACCTCGTGCGCTCGGCCCGCCAGCAGGACTTCCTGCGCCAGGCCAAGCAGCAGGTGGGCGCCGGCCGCCTGATCGAGGACCGCTCGAAGCTGGTCAAGATCTTCGGCAAGTACACCTCCTCGGACATCCGCGACCGGGCCGAGGTGCTGCGCATCGTGAAGCTGGCCGTCGGCTCGATCGACCAGCCGGTGCGCGAGGTCCACTTCGAGGGGAAGATCGGCGCGAGCTACGTGACCGCCAGCTCGCGCAGCGTGCGCAAGCTCGCGGCCCAGTTCCTGGGCGTGGAGGAGACCCCCGGCCCGCGCGGCGAGCTCAAGCCCAAGGGCCCGCGCCGCAAGAAGAAGAAGAGCGGGGGCAGCAACAACCTCGAGAGCATCCCGGTCGAGGGCCGCGATCAGGGCCTCCAGGCCGGCGCAGCAGGGCCTGGGCAAGAGCCTGCCGGTCCTCTACCCGACCAAGCGCCTGCAGGGCTCGCTGTTCGCCGGCCCGCCGCGCGTCTACAAGCTCAAGACCCGCACCGGGCGCCGCTATCCGAGCTACCGCATGGTGATCAAGCGCGGGCGCGTGGGCGAGTACTACGGCGTCCAGGGCACCACCTGGCGCGAGCCCCCGATCCTCGAGAACCCCACCGAGAAGCGCCGCATCGGCGGCCGCACCTACGAGTTCCACTTCGACGGCGACCGGCTGCGGCTGATCGCCTGGCGGACCAAGCGCGGCGTGTACTGGATCTCCAACACGCTTCTGCAATCCCTGTCTGAGCGCGAAATGCTGGGCATAGCCCGTTCCTGCCGCGGCCTCTGAGTAGCCTGCCCTGCTCGGTATGGCCGAGAAGGAGCCCATAGGAGTCATCGGCGTCGGCTGGGTGGGCCTGTGCACGGCCGCCTGCTTCGCCGAGCTCGGACACCACGTCTACGCGCGCGACATCCTCCCCGAGAAGGTGGAGTCGCTCTCGCGCGGCGACGTGCCGATGCACGAGCCCGGCCTCCCCGAGCTGGTGAAGAACAACGCCGAGCGTCTGCACTTCACCACCGACATGGGCGAGGTCCTGGAGAACGCCTCGCTGCTGTTCTGCTGCGTGGACACGCCGCCGACCTACTCCGGCGACGCCGACCTCTCGCGGGTCGAGGCGGTCATCGCCGAGCTGGGCGACTCCCGGGGCCACGCCATCGTGATGAAGAGCACCGTGCCGGTGGGCACCGGCCGCTCGATCACCCGGCGCTTTCCCGACGTCGGCTACGTCTCCAACCCCGAGTTCCTCAAGGAGGGCTCGGCGGTGCAGGACTTCATGAACCCCGACCGCGTGGTGATCGGCGCCGACGACGGCTCGGACGACTTCGCCGACCGCGTCGAGCAGCTCTACTCGGGCCTGGGCGGGGAGCGCGTGCGCACCGACGTCGCCAGCGCCGAGATGGTCAAGCTGGCCTCCAACGCCTTCCTCGCGACCAAGATCTCGTTCATCAACGAGATCGCCAACGTCTCGGAGGAGCTGGGCGCCGACGTGAACGAGGTCGCGCGGGGCATGGGCCTCGACGACCGGATCGGCCCGAAGTTCCTCCAGGCCGGCATCGGCTACGGCGGCTCGTGCTTTCCCAAGGACGTCTCGGCGCTCAAGCAGCTGGCCGGCAACACCGGCTACCACTTCCAGCTCCTGACGGCGGTCATCGAGGTCAACGAGCTCCAGAAGCGGCGCACGATCGGCAAGCTGCAGAAGCACCTCGGCTCGCTGGTGGGCAAGGAGATCGCGCTCCTGGGCGTGGCCTTCAAGCCCAACACCGACGACGTTCGCGAGGCCACCAGCCTGGTGCTCTCGGCCCGGCTCCAGGGCGAGGGCGCCCACGTGCGCGTCTACGACCCCGTGGCCGCCGAGAGCGCGCGGGAGATGCTCGGCGGCGCCACCATCGCGGCCTCGGCCAAGGAGGCGCTCGAGGGCGCGGACGGCGCCGTGCTGGTGACCGAGTGGGACGAGTTCACCGAGCTGGACTGGAACGCCCTGCGCGGGCTCATGAACGTCCCGCTGGTGGTCGACGGACGCAACTTCCTGGACCGCGACGCCTTGGCCGAGGCGGGCTTCACCTACGAGGGCATCGGCCGCTAGGCGCGTGCAGGCGCTCGTTCTCGCAGGAGGCGAGGGCACTCGCCTGCGCCCGCTCACACGGACCGTCCCCAAGCCGGTGATGCCGCTGGCCGGGCGGCCGTTCCTGACCTTCATGCTCGACTGGCTGCGCTCGCACGGCGTGACCGAGGTCATCCTCTCCTGCGGCTTCCTCTCCGACGGCGTGCACGACGTGCTCGGCGACATCTACGAGGGGATGCGCCTGCGCTACGTGATCGAGCGTGAGCCGCTGGGGACCGGCGGCCCGGTCCGCCTGGCCCTCGACGAGGGCCTGCTCGAGGAGCGCCTGCTGGTGCTCAACGGCGACGTGCTCACCGACATGGACCTCACCGCCGAGCTGTCCCGCCACGAGGAGGCGGGGGCCAAGGCGACGCTGGCGCTGATCGCGGTGGAGGACACCTCCAGCTACGGCGTGGTGCCCACCGACGACGACGGCTGGGTGCTGGAGTTCCTGGAGAAGTCAGACGGGCCGGCGCCCACGAACCGCATCAACGCCGGCGCCTACGTGCTCGAGCGCTCGGTGGTGGAGGACATCCCCTCCGGCCGCGCGGTCTCGTTCGAGCGCGAGGTGTTCCCCGAGCTGGTGGGCAACGGGCTGCTGGGCTGGGACGCCGCGGGCTACTGGGTCGACATCGGGACCCCCGAGCGCTACCTGGAGGCCACCTACGACCTGCTGGCCGGCGAGCCCGCGAGCAAGCTGCCCCCGCGCGACGAGACCGGGTCGCTGATCGGCGAGGGCTGCCTGACCGCCGGAGCCCACATCGGGCCCCAGTCGGTCCTCGGCTCGCACTGCTCGGTGGGCAGCGACAGCGCGGTCGAGCGCTCGGTGCTTCACGATGGCGTGGTGGTGGGCGCGGACTGCGTGATCCAGGAGAGCGTTCTGGCCGAGCGGGTGCGCGTCGGCGAGGGCGCGCGCGTCGAGCCCGGGGCCCTGGTAGGCGCCGGCGCGCAGGTGCAGCCGGGCGCCCGCGTGGCCGCCGACGCCCGCGTGGAGCCGGGGGAGACCGTGGGATGACCGCGATCCAGCCCGACGCCATCGAGCGCCTCGACGAGTCGGGCATGCTCGCCGACATCGTCTCCCAGCCCCTGCAGCTCGAGGATGCGCTGTGGCGGGCGGAGTCGGCCGGGCTGCCGTCGGCGGAAGCCCCAGGCGGGCTGCTCGTGTGCGGCATGGGCGGCTCGGCCATCGGCGCCGACCTGGCCACCGCCGTGCTGGGCGACCGCGCCACGCGGCCCCTCCAGGTGCTGCGCGGCTACTCGCCGCCGGGCTGGCTGACCTCCGACTACTTCGTGCTGTGCTCGAGCTACTCGGGCGAGACCGAGGAGACGCTGGCCTGCTACGAGGCGGCCCGGGTGGCCGACGCTCCCCGCGCCGTGCTCACCACCGGCGGCAGCCTGGCCGAGGCCGCGCGCGAGGACGGCGTGCCGGTGATCGGCATCCCCTCGGGCATGCAGCCGCGCGCGGCGGTGATCTACATGGTGGTGGGCGCGCTGGCCGCGGCCGCGGCGTGCAACGCCGCGCCGTCGCTGCGCGGCGAGGTCGAGCAGGCCGAGCTGCTGCTGCGCGGGCTGGCCGACGAGTGGGGGCCGGGCACGGGCGGCTCGCTGGCCGTCGAGGTGGCCGAGCGCCTGCACGGCACGGTGCCGGTGGTCCACGGATCGGGGCCGACGCTGGCCGCCGCCACGCGCTGGAAGACCCAGATCAACGAGAACGCCGAGACGGCCGCCTTCGCCTCCGCCCTGCCCGAGGCCAACCACAACGAGATCTGCGGCTGGGAGCGCGGCCGCGGGCTGGCGCCGCTGTCGGCCGTCTTCCTGGAGAACGCCGACCAGCACCCGCGCGTGCAGCGCCGCGTGGAGCTGACCGCCCAGCTCGCCCGCGACGCCGGCGCGGTCTGCACGCTGGTCGACGCCAAGGGCGACACGCCCTTCGAGCGCGTGATGTCGCTGGTGCTCCTGGGCGACCTGGTGAGCTTCTACATGGCGATCCTGGAGGGGATAGACCCCACCCCGGTCGAGCCGATCGACCGCTTCAAGTCCGCGCTCGGCTGAGCCGGGCAAACCTTGACACAATCGTGGTAAGGTTTGCCGTCGTATGGACGGCCTGACCATCCATCAGGCGGCCGAGCTCACGGGCTGGTCGCCCAGAATGCTGCGCTATCTCGAGCGTGGTGGTCTCGTCGATCCGGAGCGCTCACCGGCCGGGTACCGAATGTTCGGCCCCGGGGAGCTGCAGCGCCTGCGCACGCTGCGCGAGCTGCTCGAGAACCACGAGTGCGGCTTGAGCGACGTGGCCTTCGCGGCGCGAATGCGGCGCGACACCGAGCTCCGCCGCGCGCTCGACGACTGGCTCGAGTCAGAGCCCGAGCGTCCGCAAGGAGTGTCTTCAGAGGACTGGCTGGACTGGGAGCAGCGCAAGCACGAAGCGCTCCTGGCCGCCACATAACCCGATCACAGGAGAAGAATGAGCACCGTCACCCAGACCGATTACAAGGTCGCCGACATCGATCTGGCCGATTACGGCCGCAACGAGATCCGCCTCGCCGAGCACGAGATGCCCGGCCTCATGGCCACCCGCCGCGAGTACGCCGACAGCAAGCCGCTGGCCGGCGCGCGGATCATCGGCTCGCTCCACATGACGGTGCAGACCGCCGTCCTGATCGAGACGCTGGTCGAGCTCGGCGCCGAGGTGCGCTGGGCCTCCTGCAACATCTTCTCGACCCAGGACCACGCCGCTGCGGCCATCGCCGCCGCCGGCATCCCGGTCTTCGCCTGGAAGGGCGAGACGCTGGACGAGTACTGGTGGTGCATCGACCAGACCTTCCGCTGGCCGAACGGCGAGCTGCCGAACATGATCCTCGACGACGGCGGCGACGCCACGCTCTACCTGCACAAGGGTGCCGAGTTCGAGCGCGCCGGCGCCGTGCCGGACCCCGAGGGCGCGGACAACGAGGAGTTCCAGGTCATCCTGCGCTACCTCCAGGCCTCGCTCGAGGAGAACGGCGAGCGCTTCAGCAAGATCGGCGAGAGCGTCAAGGGCGTCACCGAGGAGACGACGACGGGCGTGCTGCGCCTGTACGAGCGCTTCAACGAGGGCACGCTGCTGTTCCCGGCGATCAACGTCAACGACTCGGTCACCAAGTCCAAGTTCGACAACCTCTACGGCTGCCGCCACTCGCTGATCGACGGCATCAACCGCGGTGTCGACGTGATGATCTCCGGCAAGGCCGCGGTCGTCTGCGGCTTCGGCGACGTCGGCAAGGGCTGCGCGGAGTCGCTGAAGGGCCAGGGCGCTCGCGTGATCATCACCGAGATCGACCCGATCTGCGCGCTGCAGGCGGCGATGCAGGGCTACGAGGTCAAGACCCTCGAGTCCGTGGTGGAGACGGCGGACATCTTCATCACCACGACCGGCAACAAGGACATCATCACGGCCGACCACATGAGCCGGATGAAGCACCAGGCCATCGTGGGCAACATCGGCCACTTCGACAACGAGATCGACGTGCTCGGCCTCACCAACATCGAGGGCGTCAAGAGGATCAACATCAAGCCGCAGGTCGACGAGTGGCAGTTCCCCGACGGCCACTCGATCATCCTGCTCTCGGAGGGCCGCCTGCTCAACCTGGGCAACGCGACCGGCCACCCGAGCTTCGTGATGTCGAACTCGTTCACGAACCAGGTGCTGGCTCAGATCGAGCTCTACACCAAGGCCGACGAGTACCCGCTGGGCGTGCACGTGCTGCCCAAGCACCTCGACGAGAGCGTGGCCCGGCTGCACCTGGGCGCGCTCGGCGCGGAGCTGACCGAGCTCACCCCCGACCAGGCGGCCTACATCGGCGTCCCGGTGGAGGGGCCCTATAAGTCGGACCACTACAGGTACTAGCGGTACCAGCTCCGCCGGCGCGGAGCGCATCGCATGGGCGGAGGGCCGCATGCCGGTCCTCCGCTCCATCGCCCGCCGCTTCGCGGACGATCGTCCTCTGGACGGCGTCCGCGTCGCGGCCTGCCTGCACGTGACCGCCGAGACCGGCGTGCTCGCGCGGGCCCTCGAGAAGGGCGGCGCCGAGGTCCACCTCGCGGCCGCCAACCCGCTTTCGACCCAGGACGACGTCGTCGACGCGCTGGGGGAGGGCGGCGTGGCCGTCTCCTCCGAGCGGGGCGAGAGCGTGGAGAGCTACGTCTCCCACGTGAAGGCGCTGGTGGACGCCGAGCCGCAGATCACCCTCGACGACGGCGCCGACCTGGTGACCGCCGTCAACGCCGCCGGCCACGAGGCCGTGGGCGGCACCGAGGAGACCACCACGGGCATCGTCCGCCTCCGCCATCTCGCCGAGGAGGGCGGGCTGCGCTACCCGATCCTCGCCCTCAACGAGGCGCGCACCGAGCGCACCTTCAACGACCGCCACGGCACCGGCCAGTCGGCGCTCGACGGCATCCTGCGCGCCACCAACATCCTGCTCGCCGGCCACACGCTCGTGCTGCTGGGCTACGGCTTTGCCGGCAAGGGCGTCGCCGAGCGCGCCCGCGGCGCAGGCGCGGCGGTGGTGGTCTGCGAGGTCGACCCCTTCCGGGCGCTGGAGGCGCGCATGGACGGCTTCGAGGTCATGCCGATCCTCGAGGCCGCCGAGCGCGGCGACATCTTCGTCACGGTCACCGGCTCCAAGTCGGTGCTGCGGGCCGAGCACTTCGAGCGCATGAAGGACGGCGCGATCCTGGCCAACGCCGGCCACTTCGACGTCGAGATCGACATCTCCGGGCTGGGGGAGATGGCGGACGGGCCCTCGCGCCAGGTCCTGCCGCTGGTCGAGGAGTTCGACCTGGGCGGCAAGCGCCTGCACCTGCTGGCCAACGGCCGCGTGGTCAACCTGTCGGCGGCCGAGGGACACCCGGCGTCGGTGATGGACGTGAGCTTCGCGCTCCAGGCGCTGGCGGTGGAGCACCTGGTGCGCAACGCAGGGAAGCTCGAGCCCAAGGTGCTGGCCGTGCCGCGCGAGCTGGACGACGAGGTGGCCCGCCTCAAGCTCGAGGCCCTCGGCGTCTCGATCGACGAGCTCACCGAGGGCCAGCGGCGTTACCTGACTTCGTGGGCCTGAGCTAGCTCGTCGAGGCGCCAGGCCGACAGCACCCGTAGGTTCGCGCCGCAGTGAAGGCCATGCTCCTCGCCGCCGGCCTGGGCACGCGGCTCATGCCGCTGACCGCCGAGCTGCCCAAGCCGATGATGCCGGTGCTCGACCGCCCGGCGCTGGCCCACATCGTCGACGGGCTCGAGCGCCAGGGGTACACCGAGCTCGTCGCGAACCTGCACCACCGGCCCGACGCCATCCGCGACTGGTTCGGCGACCGGCTGTCCTACCGCGTCGAGGAGCAGCTGCTGGGCACTGCGGGAGGCGTGCGCAACGCCGCCGGCTTCTTCGGCGACGAGCCGATCGTGGTGGTCTCGGGCGACTCGCTGAACGAGGTGGACCTCGGCGCGCTCGTCGAGGCCCACCGCTCCTCGGGCGCCGTCGCGACGATCGTGGTCCAGCGCATCGCCGACGTCAGCTCCTTCGGCGCGGTGCTCGTCGGCGAGGACGGCCGCGTGACCGGCTTCCAGGAGAAGCCGCACCCCGCCGAGGCGCTGTCCGACCTCGCCAGCTGCGGCATCTACTGCTTCTCGCGCGAGGTCTTCGACCACTTCCCCGAGAGCGACCCGGTCGACTGGGCCCGCGACGTGTTCCCCGTGCTGCTGGACAACGAGGTGCCGCTGCACGCTTTCGAGACGACGGCCTACTGGAACGACATCGGCTCGCCGGCCAAGCTGCGCGAGGCCAACTGGCGCGCGCTGGCGCAGACCGGCGGCTCGGCCTGGGTCGGCGAGGGCTGCGAGCTCGACCGGGGGGTGGAGCTGATCGACCGCGTGGTGATCGGCGCCGGCTCGCACGTCGGCGCCGGGGCCTCCCTGCGCGACACCGTCCTGTTCCCCGGCTCGCGCGTGCCGGCCGGCTCGATCCTGGTGGAGGCGGTGGGCCGCCTCTAGGCCGCGGCGGCGTCCTCGAGGCGCTCGCGCCGGCGCTGGTCGGTCTCCGACTGCTTGAGGGCCACGCTGAACAGCACGACCAGCGCGATGACGAAGGTCACCGACTGCTCGACCATCATGATCGCGCCGCCAGCGTTCTGGTCGGTCTGGGCGCTCAGGCCCCAGATGCGCGGCGCCTGTTCGTAGGTCTCGTAGAGCACGCCCGAGGACCAGGTGAGGTAGAGCCCCAGCGTGGCCAGCCCGAACTTCGCCGCGCCGATGTAGGCGACCGGCCACATGCCGGTCAGCCGCGTGCGCATCGGGACGGGCTGGATCAGCGGCCACCAGACGGCGAGCCCGGCGGCGAAGAACGAGGCGTGCTCCACGAGGTGCACGAGCGGGCTCTTCAGCGCGGCCTCGTACATCACGGGGATGTGCCAGAGGTACATGACCGCGAGCCACAGCACGAGCCCCGTCAGCGGGTGGGCGAACGGGCCCAGGGCTCGCTCGACGCGCTGCAGTCGGCGCGTCGCGGGCCGCATGATCACGCGCGAGAGGCCGAGCAGGAGCAGCAGCGGCGCGACGTCGCCCAGCAGGACGTGCTGGAGCATGTGGGCCGAGAACAGGTAGCGGTCGCCCAGGCCGTCGAGCGGCGTGACCAGCGCGACTGTCAGCACCAGGAGCCCCGCGGTGAAGGCGAGCGCGCGCAGCGGGCTGGTGCCGCGGCCGCCGGCCTCCTTGCGGGCGGTGCGGAAGCGCATGGCGTAGACCACGGCCAGCGTGAGGATGGGCGCCAGCACGAACGGGTCGGCCAGCCACTCGAGCTGGGGGTGGGAGCTCTCCACGCGCACACGATTGTCGCAACCGGGTGCTGTGCGTGTAACGCCCTCCGCGCCACGCTGGCCGCGTGCCCGTGTCGCTGCTGAGCCCGTCGCTGTGCTGGAGCTGCGGCGCGGCGGCGGGCGGGCACGCGCTCTGCCGGGCTTGCCGGCTGCGGCTGCGCTGGTCCGAGGCCGCGGTCGAGTCGCTCGAGGGCGTCCCGGCGTGGGCCCCCGTGCTCTACGAGGGCCCGGCCCGGGCGCTGGTGGGCGGCCTGAAGTTCCGCGGCGCGCGCGGGCTCGCCGGAGAGCTGGCCGCCGCCATCGCCGCGGGCGCGCCGGCCGGCCTGCTGCGCGGAGCGCTGGTGCCGGTGCCGCTCGCGCCCGGCCGGCGGCGTCGGCGCGGCTACAACCAGGCGGAGGCGCTGGCGCGGGAGCTCTCGCAGCGCACCGGCCTGCTCGTCTGCGCCGTGCTCGAGCGCCACGACGGGGGTGGGCGGCAGCTGGGCCGCGGGCGCCGGGCCCGGCTGGCCCGGGCACCCGCCTTCCGGGCGCGCGGGCTCGCGCCTCCGCGCGCCGTGCTGGTCGACGACGTGATCACCACGGGAGCGACGCTCGCGGCGTGCGCCCGCGCGCTCCGCGCGGCCGGTGCGAAGGAAGTCGTCGCAGTTTCGTACGCGCGCACCCCCGGGAGGTGAGAGAGGCGTACCATCGCGCAACGCGACCAACCGAGGAGGATGCATGCGCATCGAGGTGAAGGGGCGCAACGTTGCGGTCAAGGACGAGTACCGCGACCGGCTCGAGCGAAAGCTCGACAAGGTCTCCCGACAGGTCTCCGCTCTCGCCGAGTGCGAGGTCGAGCTCTGGGAGGAGCGCAACCCCTCCATCCGCGACTCGCAGGTGGCCGAGGTCACCCTGCACCTGAAGGGCGTGACCCTGCGCGCCAGCGAGCGCTCCGAGGACATGGAGCACTCGATCAACCTGGTCGCCGAGGACCTCGCCCGCCAGGTCAAGCGCCACCGCGACAAGCGGCGCAAGCGCCGTGACGCGATGCGCCCAGCCGAGGGCGCACCACCGCTACCGTAGGAAACGTGACGATTCTCGACCGCGCCCTCCGGCTGGGTGAGGGCAAGAAGTTCAAGGTCTTCGAGCGCAACGTCGCTCGCATCAACGACTTCGAGCCGGAGCTGGAGCTCGAGTCCGACGAGGAGCTGCGTGCCCGCTACGAGGCCCTGCGCGAGCGCGCGCTGGCCGGCGAGTCCCTCGACGAGCTCCTGTTCGAGAGCTTCGCGCTCACGCGCGAGGCGGCCAAGCGCACGCTGGAGCAGCGCCACTTCGACGTCCAGCTGATCGGCGGCATGGTGCTGCACGACGGCTCGATCGCCGAGATGAAGACCGGCGAGGGCAAGACGCTCACCGCCACGCTGCCCGTGGTCCTCAATGCGCTCACCGCGCGCGACGAGGACGGCAACCCCGCGCGCGACAGGGGCGTGCACGTGGTCACGGTCAACGACTACCTGGCGCGTCGCGACGCGATGTGGATGAAGCCGGTCTACGACCTGCTCGGGCTCACCGTCGGCGCGCTGCAGAGCGAGGACCGCACGGCCGAGGACAAGCAGGCGGCCTACGCGGCCGACGTCACCTACGGCACCAACTCCGAGTTCGGCTTCGACTACCTGCGCGACAACCTCGCCGTGGAGGCCGCCGAGAAGTCACAGCGCGGGCACTACTTCGCGATCGTCGACGAGGTCGACAACATCCTCATCGACGAGGCGCGGACCCCGCTGATCATCTCCGGCGCCCCCGAGCAGGCCGCCGACCTCTACTACCGCTTCGCCAAGCTCGCCCCGCGCCTCGAGCCGGGCAAGAAGCCCGAGGGCATCGAGGCCAAGTCGAAGGACTACGTCGCGGACTTCGACTTCGAGCCCGACGAGAAGCACAAGACCGTGGCCATCACCGAGCGCGGCGTCGAGAAGGCCGAGAAGTTCCTCGGCATCGACAACATGTACAAGGCCGAGCACGGCAACCTGGTCAACCACCTCCAGCAGGCGCTGAAGGCCGAGTCGCTCTACAAGCGCGACGTCGACTACGCGGTGATCGACGGCGAGGTGAAGATCATCGACGAGTTCACCGGCCGCATCCTCGAGGGCCGCCGCTGGTCCGAGGGCCTGCACCAGGCCGTGGAGGCCAAGGAGGGCGTCGCGATCCAGGAGGAGAACCAGACGGTCGCGACGATCACCTACCAGAACTACTTCCGCCGCTACGACAAGCTCGCGGGCATGACCGGCACGGCCCTCACCGAGGCCACCGAGTTCATGAAGATCTACGAGCTCCAGGTGGTGGAGATCCCCACCAACCGGCCTATGGTCCGGCAGGACAACAACGACCAGATCTACAAGACCAAGGACGGGAAGTGGGCCGCGGTGGCGCGCGAGATCGCCGACCGCCACGACCGGGGCCAGCCGGTCCTGGTGGGCACGATCTCGGTCGAGGTCTCCGAGCTGCTGTCGCGGCTGCTCGACGAGCGCGGCATCAAGCACGCGGTCCTCAACGCCAAGCCCGAGCACGCCGAGCGCGAGGGCTCGACCATCGCCGAGGCCGGGCCGGCCGGGCGCGGTCACGATCGCCACGAACATGGCCGGCCGCGGGGTCGACATCAAGCTCGGCGGCAACGCCGAGCACCAGACCGAGCAGCGGCTTCGCGAGCTGGGCCTGACTCCCGACTCGAAGGACTGGGACGAGACCTGGGACGAGGTCTACCCCGGCATCGAGGAGAAGGTCGCCGAGGCGCAGGAACAGGTCAAGGACTCCGGTGGGCTCTTCATCCTCGGCACCGAGCGCCACGAGTCACGTCGCATCGACAACCAGCTCCGCGGCCGCTCCGGCCGCCAGGGCGACCCCGGCGCCTCGCGCTTCTACCTCTCCTCCGAGGACGACCTGGTGCGCCTGTTCGCGGGCGACCGCATCAAGAAGATCCTCGAGCGCCTCGGCCCCACCAACAAGGAGGGCGAGGAGGAGCCGATCGAGGCCAAGATGCTCTCGAAGCAGATCGAGAGCGCCCAGAAGCGCGTCGAGGAGCAGAACTTCCTCATCCGCAAGCGCGTCCTCGAGTACGACGACGTGATGAACCAGCAGCGCGAGATCGTCTACGAGTACCGCGACCGCATCCTCGAGGGCGAGGACATGTCCGGCATCGCCCACTCGCAGATCGGCGACGTGATCGAGCGGCTGGTCGACGAGTACGTGGTCGGCGACTTCCAGGAGGAGTGGGACCTCGACGCGCTGTTCACCCAGCTCGAGGAGATCTACGACCCCTCGTACGAGTTCTCCGAGATCCAGGGCATGGAGCGCGACGACCTCGTCGAGAACCTGCGCAAGGACATCGTCGACGCCTACGAGGACCGCGAGGAGGAGCTCGGGCCCGAGCTCATGCGCGCGCTCGAGCGCTTCATGCTGCTCCAGATCATCGACGAGCGCTGGCGCGAGCACCTGCACGACATGGACTACCTGCGCGAGGGCATCCACCTCCGCGGGTTCGCCCAGATCGACCCTCTCGTGGCCTACAAGAACGAGGGCTACACGATGTTCACCGAGCTCATGAACAACATCTGGGACGAGTTCGCGCGCTACATCTTCAACGTCGACGTGGAGGTCGAGGGCGGCAACGGCGTCCGGGCCCGAGGAGGCCGCCGCGCCGAACTGGGGCACGGGCGCCAACACCAGCTCGACCGGCTCCTTCCGCTACGCCGGCGGCACCGCCGAGGAGCAGCCCAGCGCGCTGGCGGCCGCAGCGGCCGCGGGCGCCCAGGGCGTCGGCGACCCCGAGCAGCCGCTGCCCGAGCCCGTGGAGACCCGCGTCCTGGAGGACGAGGAGCGCATCGGCCGCAACGACCCGTGCTGGTGCGGCTCCGGCAAGAAGTACAAGAAGTGCCATGGCGCATAGCGCCGTCGCGCTCCGTGACCAGCTGAAGCTGCTCACGGACTCTCTTTGACCCTGCAGGGCTTGCGGAGCGCCGCGACGCGCTAGAGCAGGAGATGCAGGCCCCGGGCTTCTGGGACGACTCCGAGCGCGCCGCGCGGGTCTCGTCGGAGCATTCCCAGCTCAGCCGCCGGGTCGAGACGTTCAACTCGCTGCAGTCCGACCTGGACGACCTGGAGGCCCTCGAGGAGATGGCCGACGAGGACGACTCGATCGCCGCCGAGCTGGAGGAGACGCGCGCCTCGCTCGAGTCGCGCCTGGCCGAGCTGGAGGAGGCCCGGCTGTTCGGCGGCCGCTACGACTCCGGCGACGCGATGGTCACCGTCAACGCCGGCGCGGGCGGCACCGACTCCCAGGACTGGGCGGAGATGCTGCTGCGCACCGAGCTGCGCTGGGCCGAGCGGCGCGGCATGAAGACCGAGATGAAGGAGGCCTCACCGGGGGAGGAGGCCGGCATCAAGTCGGCGACCTTCCTGGCCCGCGGCGAGAACGCCTACGGGCTGTTCTCTGCGGAGAAGGGCGTCCATCGGCTGGTGCGCATCTCTCCCTTCGACGCGGCCTCACGCCGCCACACGGCCTTCGCCGGCCTGGAGGTGGCGCCGCTGGTGGAGAACGACGTGGACGTGCAGATCGACGACGAGGATCTCCAGATCGACACCTACCGCGCCTCGGGCGCGGGCGGCCAGCACGTGAACAAGACCGACTCCGCGGTGCGCATCACCCACAAGCCCACCGGCACGGTGGTCCAGTGCCAGAACGAGCGCTCGCAGTCGGCGAACAAGACCACCGCGATGGCGATGCTCAAGGCCAAGCTGGTCGCCCTGGAAGAGCAGCGGCGCCAGGAGGAGATGGCGCGCGAGAAGGGGGAGGCCCAGGACGTGGCCTGGGGCTCACAGATCCGCTCCTACGTGCTGCACCCCTACACGATGGTCAAGGACCACCGCACGAACGTGGAGGTGGGGAACGCCCAGGGAGTGCTGGACGGGGATCTGGACGAGTTCGTCCGGGCCGAGCTGCTGCGGCGCTCAGGCGACGGCGCTTCCTAACGGACTTCCCCGGCCGCCCGGCCGCGGGTAGTGTCTCCGGAATTCCTTGCCTCGCGCCCTGCGGGCAAGTTGCTTCCGTCGCCACCCGCGGGTGGAGCGCTCCTCAGGCTCGCCGTGCTGCCTTGCGTCCCAGCAGGCTCACGTCGGCCAGCGCCACCAGCTCCTCCGCCCGTACCTCGGGCGTCAGCTCGCCCAGGCCGTAGGAGATCCGGAGGGGGTCTCCGTCGGGGCGCTCGCAGGTTGCGCTCACGTGGTCGGACACGCGCTCGAGCAGCTGGTAGGCGCCCTCGTGGTCGGTGTCGGGGAGCAGGAGCGCGAACTCGTCGCCCGCCCAGCGGAAGCAGCGGTCTCCGGTGCGCACCGAGCGCTCCAGGGCCTGGGCCAGCTCGACCAGGCAGCGGTCGCCTTCGAGGTGGCCGTAGCCGTCGTTGATGCTCTTGAAGGCGTCGAGGTCCAGGAGGGCCACGCTGAGGGGAGCGCCGCTGCGACCGGCGCGCTCGATCTCGGTGTCCAGCGCCTCCTCGAAGGCGCGGCGGTTGCCCAGCGACGTCAGGCCGTCGGTCTTGGCCAGGCGACCGTCGCTGCGCAGCCGCACCCGCCGCTTGCGCTCGATGTCCAGGTAGATGGCCAGCACCGAGCCGGAGGCGAGGATGAGCAGGGCGTCGGCGACCAGCCGCGTCACCTCGGCTGAGTCGTGGTCCGCGTACGTGAGCGGCAGGAACAGGGCCGCCACCAGGACCGCCAGGAAGGTGAAGGCTCGCCGCGGCGGGTGCACCACGCCGGTGCCCAGCCACGCGATGAACACCACGTCGTAGGGCGAGGCCGCCGTGCCCGACAGCCAGCCCAGCGCCACCAGGCCGGCGAGCCCGACGTAGGCCACGGCCAGCAGGCCGTTGGCTGTCCACACCGGGTCCAGGCGCCCGAGGCGGAGCGCCGTCAGCAGCCCGAGGACCACGAGCCCGCCGCCGGCCACCCAGCCCGGCCAGCCGACCACGTCGGTGGGCGGGTCCAGCGGAAAGAGCGCCAGTGCCAGCAGCGACGAGAAGCCCAGCAGCACCGCCACCACCCGCTGGGCAGACGGCAGGTCCGCGCCCGCGTAGGGGTCCGGTCGCACTCCGAAGAGGCCGGTCAGGACAGGGGTTGCATTACCTCGCATCGACATCGTGTGACCCCCATCGGCGGGGCGGCCACCCCTAGTTTGGCAACGCTACTGTCGGCCGCGTGGGCGACCTGATCGATCGAACACTTGCCGAGGACCTCGGCGAGGGGGACATAACCACCCGCCTGACGGTCCCCGACGGGGCCCTGGGCCGGGCCCACATCGAGCAGAAGGCGCCGGGCGTGATCGCGGGCCTGGAGACGGCGGCCGAGGTCTTCCGGCGGCTCGACCCCGATCTTCGCTGGGAGCCCCTGACCGAGGAGGGCCGGTGGCGGGACGGCGGCCCGGTGGCCACCGTCGAGGGGCCGGCGGCGCCGCTGCTGGCCGGCGAGCGCACCGCGCTGAATTTCCTGGGCCGCCTGTCGGGCGTGGCGACGCTCACCGCCCGCTACGTCGAGGCGGTGGAGGGGACCGGCGCGCGCATCCTCGACACCCGCAAGACCACGCCCGGCCTGCGCGAGCTGGAGAAGGCGGCGGTTGTCACGGGCGGCGGCGTCAGCCACCGCCGCGGCCTGTGGGATGCGGTGCTGATCAAGGAGAACCACGCCGAGCTGGCGGGTGGCGTGGGCCCGGCGGTCGCGGCCGCGCGAGAGGGAGCGCCCGACGGCATGCTGGTGGAGGTGGAGGTGCGCGACCTCGACGAGCTGCGCGAGGCGCTCGAGGCCGGCGCGGCCCGCATCCTCCTGGACAACATGGGCCCGGACCAGTTGCGGGAGGCCGTGGAGCTGACGGCGGGCAGGGCCGAGCTCGAGGCCTCGGGCGGGGTGAGCCTGGAGACCGTGGGCGAGATCGCGGCGACCGGCGTGGACTTCGTGAGCGTGGGGGCGCTGACCCACTCGGCGCCCGCGCTGGACCTGAGCATGGTCATGGACCGGCGCTAGAATCATGTGAAAGCGCGTGGTCGCACGCGCGTCATTTCGACACCGAGTGAGGTGCGAAACATGCCGGACCTGCTGACGCTCGAGAACACTCCTGCTCTCAAGGAAGAAGTGCGAGCGCTCGCCGAAGAGCGCGACGCCGTGATCCTTGCGCACAACTACCAGGTGCCGGAGGTACAGGACGTCGCGCACTTCGTGGGCGACTCGCTGGGACTCTCGCGTCAGGCCGCGGAGGCGGACGCCGAGACCATCGCCTTCTGCGGCGTTCACTTCATGGCCGAGACGGCCTCGATCCTCTCGCCCGACAAGAAGGTGCTGCTCCCCGACCTCGAGGCCGGCTGCTCGCTGGCCGACTCCATCACCGCCGATGAGCTGCGGGCCTGGAAGGCCCAGCACCCCGGCGCGGTGGTCGTCATGTACGTCAACACCACGGCCGAGGTCAAGGCCGAGACCGACTACTGCTGCACCTCGTCCAACGCCGTCCAGGTGGTCGAGCACATCCGCCGCGAGCACGGCGACGACGTCGAGATCCTGTTCGGCCCCGACATGTTCCTGGGGGCCTACGTCGAGCGCGTGACTGGCCGGCGCATGCACGTCTGGACCGGCGAGTGCCACGTGCACGCGGGCATCCGCCCGAGCGACATCGCCGAGGTGCGCGAGGCCCATCCCGGCGCGGACTTCCTCATCCACCCCGAGTGCGGCTGCTCGACGTCGGTCATGGAGTACGTGGCCGCGGGCGACGTCGACACCGAGAGCACGCACATGCTCTCCACCGGGCGGGATGCTGCGCCACGCGCGCGAGTCCGAGGCGGACACGTTCATCGTTGCCACCGAGACCGGGATGCTCCATCCCGCTCGAGGCCGAGAACCCGGACAAGAGCTTCGTGCCGGCCAACCGCGCGGCGGTGTGTCAGTTCATGAAGATGATCACGCTGCCCAAGCTGCGTGACGCCCTGCGCGACCTCTCGCCCGAGGTCCGGGTCGACCCCGAGCTCGCCGCGCGGGCCCGGGTGCCGATCGAGCGCATGGTCGCGATCGGCTCCTAGAGCCGGGCCGTCTCAGCCCGAGCCGGAGTTCGAGCCCGAGCGGTCGATCGTCACCGCCGGATCCACCGCTGCCGGAGTCCGAGGAGCCCGAGTCCGACCCGGACGAGCCGCTGCCGGACGATCCGCTCCCGGAGGAGTCGCTCCCGGAGGTGCCGCTGCCCGAGGAGCCGGAGCCCGAGGAGCCGGAGCCCGAGGACCCGCTGCCCGAGTTGTCGTCGGCGAGCATGTCGCCGCCTCCGCCACCGGGGCCGGAGTTGTCGACGCCGCCCGAGCCCGGCCCGCTGGAGTCCGAGCGCCCGTCGTCTCCGCCGCTCGGGCCGGAGCGGTCCTCGCCGTCGTCGCCTCCGGAGCGGCCTCGCCCGCGCCCGCGGCCACGACCGCGGCCGTCGTCGTCACCGCGCGCGGCCCCGCCGTCATCACCGCGGCCTCGGCGCGCGGCGGAGCGCGATTCGCCGGCCTCATCCTCGCCCTCGGCGGCCGCCTCGATGGCTTCCTCTCCCGCCTCGGCCACCGCGCCGCGTGCAGCCGGCGGCAGCGGGTCGATGCCTCCGCCGCCGGGGACCACCGCGGCGCCGCCGATCAGGGCGCCGGCCACGACGGCGCTGGCGGCCGTCTTCGCGGCGAAGGTCCCCAGGCCGGCGGAAGCCGCCGTCGTCAGCTCGGCCACCCGCTCGGCCATCGGCTCGTCCGCCCCGACCGGCACCCGGAGGAGCAGCCCCATCGGCGTGATCGCCGTGACGCCGGCCCGGAGCGTGGTGCGGGCCCGGTTGAGCAGCTGTCGCACGGCGCCGTCGGTGACGCCCAGCTCGGTCGCGATCTCGTCGTAGCTGCGCCCCTCCAGCTCGCGCAGCACGAGGGCGTCGCGCTGGCGCTGGGGGAGGGCCGTCATCGCGGCGACCACCGCACGCAGCCCCTCCCGGCGCTCGAAGGCCTGGTCCGGGCGCTCGACGCCGTCGATTTCCTCCTCCAGCGTGTCGCTGGGGACCGCGCGCTCGCGCAGCGCGTTGAGCGTGGCGTTGTGGGCGATCGTGTACAGCCAGGGCTTGAGGTCGATGGGTCGCTCGTCGCGCCGCATCGCCGCGAGTGCCCGGACGAAGGCCTGCTGGACGACGTCCTCCGCGCGCTCGTCGGAGAGGATTCGCGAGCAGTGGCGCAGCAGGGGGCGGCGGTAACGCGCCACGATCGCCTCGAAGGCTGCGTCGTTTCCGGCCCGCACGAGATCGACGAGGCGCTCGTCGCTCTGAGACCGCAGCAGCGGGACTCCGGCGAGACGAGCCGGCGCTAGGAGGCTCCTGGGCGTCATCCGTACGCCCAGTTAACACCGGGGAGGGAGAAAACTCACGCTTAGGCTGGACGTGATGCGCCAGCTGCTCCCCACGCCCGCCGACGTCGAGGTCGAGGACCTCCTCGCCGGGTTTCCGCCCGAGGGCCCCTATCTGGCGCTCAACATGGTCGCCAGCGTGGACGGCCGGGCGGCGCTCGCCGGGCGCACGAAGGAGCTCGGAGGCGAGGCCGACCACGCGATGTTCCACGGATTGCGCGAGCGCGTGGACTGCGTGATGGCCGGCGCCGGGACGGTCCGCGCCGAGGGCTACGGCCGCCTGATCAAGAGCGACGCCGCTCGCGCGCGGCGCGAGGAGCGCGGCATGAGCAGCGAGCCCGTCGCGGCTGTCGTGAGCCGCAGCGGTGACGTCCCGCTCGAGGAGGCGGTGGTGGGCGACGACCCGGGTGACCTGATCGAGCGCCTGCGCGCCGAGCACGGTGTGGCCTCGATCCTCTGCGAGGGCGGGCCCTCGCTGAACTCCGCGCTGCTCGAAGAGGGCCTGGTGGACGAGCTCTTCCTGACCGTGAGCCCGCAGCTGGTGGCCGGACTCGACCCGCTCACGATCGTGACCGGGCCGGCGCTCGAGCCGCCGCGGCGCCTGGAGCTGGTATCGCTCGCCGAGGGCGGGGGAGACCTGCTGTTCCGCTGGCGCCTCTGAAAGAAACGCTGCAAACCTCCCCAAACCGCCACCGGTCCGCTTACATGGCGTCCCGCCTTGGCCGCTGCCCCAACACGCATGCGCGTTCGCGCGCCGGAAGCCGCTCCCTCGGTCACGAAGGCCGTTCCCGTCGTCGAGCTCGAGGGCGTCACGAAGGCCTACGACGGAGGCGTCGTGGGTCTCCAGCGCGCCTCGATGACCATCGGCCGCGGGGAGTTCGTCTTCCTGGTCGGCCCGACGGGCTGCGGCAAGTCCACCTGCATCCGGCTGCTGCTCAAGGAGCTCGAGCCCAACGAGGGCGAGGTCCGGATCGCCGGCAAGCCGCTGTCGAAGATCCCGCGCAAGCGCGTGCCGATGCTGCGGCGCAACGTGGGGACGGTGTTCCAGGACTACAAGCTGCTGCCCAACCGGACGGTCTACGACAACGTGGCCTACTCGCTGGAGGTCATCGGCGAGGGCCGTGACGAGATCCGGCGCAAGGTGCCGGACATCCTGCGCCTCGTCGGCCTCTCGACCAAGCTGCACGCCTACCCCGACGAGCTGTCGGGCGGCGAGCAGCAGCGCGTGTCGATCGCGCGGGCGTTCGTGAACCATCCGCCGCTGCTGCTGGCCGACGAGCCCACCGGCAACCTCGACCCCGAGACCTCCATCGGGATCATGCAACTGATCTACCGGATCAACCGCACCGGCACCACCGTCGTCGTGGCGACCCACGACAAGGAGATGGTGGACAAGATGCGCCGGCGCGTGATCGAGCTCCGCGAGGGCCGGGTGGTGCGCGACCAGCAGATGGGCCTGTACCGGCCCGACGAGTCCACCACGGAGTTCGCCATTCGCCTGCGCGGCGAGCTCGGCATCGGCGCCGAGGGCCACCCGAACTAGGCCATGTTCTTCCTCAAGGAGGCCATGCGCGGCCTGCGGCGCAGCTCCGCCCCTGCCCTGGCGGCGATGCTCACGGTGCTCATCACCGCCCTGGTGCTCGGCGTGTTCATCCCGATCGTCCAGGCGACGATGGGGGCGGCGCACGACGTGCGCGAGCGCGTGGTGGTCGACGTCTACGTGGCGGAGGGCGCCTCGCCCGGCGAGCGCGAGACCGCGCAGCGTGCCATCGCGAACACGGCCAACGTCAAGTCCGTCCAGTTCGTCTCCAAGGAGCAGGCGCTGGCGCGCGCCCGCGAGAAGAACCCGCGTGCGTTCCGCGAGGGCTCGGAGCTGCTGGGGAGCAACCCGCTGCCGGCCTCGTTCCGGATCGTGCCGGACAACCCCAACGACGTGGAGCGCATCGTCGACCGCCTCGCGCCCAAGGGCCCGGATGGCGCGCGCGAGCCGCAGCTAACCGCCATCGACGAGGTCCGCTACCGCGAGGAGGACACCAAGCAGATCCTCTCGGTGACCGGGCTGGTCACGGTGGTCACGGGGGGCCTCGCCCTGCTGCTGGTGATCGCGTCGATCGCGCTCATCGCCAACACCATCCGCCTGTCGATCTTCGCCCGCCGGCGTGAGGTGGAGGTCATGCGGCTGGTGGGCGCCACCGACTGGTTCATCCGCTGGCCGTTCATGATCGAGGGAGTGATCGTCGGGTTCGCCGGGGTCGCGGGCGCGGTGCTGCTGCTCACGCTGGCCAAGGAGTCGGTGCTCGAGCCCATGTCCGACCGCTGGGAGTTCCTGGCCGCGGACACGATCCCCTTCCCGCTCCTCGTCGCCATGCTGGTCTTGGCGGGCGTGGCGGTCTCCGCCGCGGGCAGCGGACTGACCCTCCGGCGTTTCCTCCGCGTTTAGCTCGCGCTTCTAGCCTCGACCGCGTGCATTACGTGCGCACGGTCACGATTGCGCTGTTCTGCGGTCTCGCCGCCCTGGCGGCCGGCCTGTACCTGGGTGGGCACCCCGACAAGCTGCCCACCTTCGCCCAGAACCTCTTCGTCGAGGACGACCGCGCGCTGCAGGCCGAGATCACCGATCGCATCCAGGACGACTTCTACAAGCAGGTCGATCCCAAGAAGCTGCGCGAGCGCACGCTGAAGGGCACGGTCGAGGCGCTCGACGACCCCTTCTCCCAGTACCTGCCGCCCAACGAGGCGCAGCAGTTCGCCCAGGCCGTCGAGGGCGAGTTCGAGGGCGTGGGCATGACCGTCGACGAGGACCGCCGCGGCCTGCGGGTGCTCAACAGCTTCCCGAAGTCCCCCGCCCGCAGGGCGGGCATCACCAAGGGAGACCTGATCACCGCGGTCAACGGCCGCTCGCTGGCCGGCGTGGACAGCCGGGCGGCCACCGGCCGCATCAAGGGCCCGGCCGGTACGAGCGTGACGCTCGAGGTCTCAGGCGGCGGACGCGGCAAGCCCCGCGCGGTGCGCGTCAAGCGCGCCAAGATCGATGTGCCGCTCGTCGAGAGCCGCTTGGTCGAGCGGAAGGGCAAGAAGATCGGCGTCGTCAAGCTCGCGAGCTTCTCCACCGGCGCTCACGGCGAGGTGCGGGCGGCCATCCAGCGCCTGCGCCGGCGGGGTGCGGAGGGCTTCGTCCTCGATCTGCGCGGCAACGGCGGCGGCCTGCTGCAGGAGGCCGTCCTGGTCTCGAGCCAGTTCATCGAGAACGGTGAGATCGTCTCGATTCGCGGGCGCACGCGGGCGAACCGCACCGAGAACGCGGAGGGCGACGCGAGCGCCCCCAAGGACGCGGTCGTGGTGCTCGTGGACGGCGGCAGCGCCAGCGCCTCGGAGATCACCGCCGGCGCCCTGCGGGACCGCGGCCGCGGGACGCTGGTCGGCCAGCGGACCTTCGGCAAGGGCCTGGTCCAGGAGGTCGAGCCCCTCTCCAACGGCGGCGTGCTCGACCTGACCGTGGCCAACTACTACCTGCCCAGCGGCAAGACCATCCCGCTGCGCAAGGGACTGCGCCCGCAGGTCGAGGCGCGCGACAACCCGAAGACAAACCGCGACGAGGCCCTGCCCGTCGCGCTCGACGAACTGCTCAATCGCCTCTAGGGGGTTGAGGACCGAGCCGGTGGTGGCCACCGTCGGCCGCCGCGGGCGCTTTCAGGTGGCGGAGCCGGTTTTCGAGCGCGGCACCCCGCTGCGCCTGGACGGCCACCGCGCCCGCGAGGGCGCGCTCGCGCTGGTGGGCTCGGGGGGCAAGCGCGGCGCGCGCGTGATCCGCGAGCTGGGCCGCCCGGACGTGGCCCGCGACGTGCTGGAGGGCCTCATGCTGGACCGCGGCCTGCGCCGCGCCTTCCCGCGACGCGCGCGAGGCGGAGGCCGGCGACCCGCCGGCCGAGAGCGACGGCCGCGTGGACCTGCGCGACCTGCCCACCTTCACCATCGACCCGCCCGACGCGCGCGACTTCGACGACGCGATCTCCGCGCGGCGCGAGGGCGACCGGGTGCGCCTGTGGGTGCACATCGCCGACGTCACCGCCTACGTGCGGCCGGGCACCGCGGTGGACAAGGAGGCGATGCGCCGGGGCACCAGCGTGTACGTGCCGGGGGCGGTCGAGCCGATGCTGCCCGAGGAGCTGTCCAACGGCGCCTGCTCGCTGCGGCCGGGGGAGGACAAGCTGGCGGTGACCGTGGAGCTCGAGATCCGCGGAACCGACGTGCTCTCCCAGCGCTTCATGCGCTCGACCGTGCGCAGCGACGCTCGCCTGACCTACCCGTTCGTCGACGAGGTGTTCGCGGGGACCGAGCGCGCCGAGGAGCCCTGGGCCGAGCCGCTGGCCGCCGCGCGCGAGGTGTCCGCGGCCCTGCGGGCCAAGCGCGACGACCGTGGCTCGCTGGCGGTCAACTCGGCCGAGCCGCAGTTCAGCTTCGACCGGGCGGGCCACGTGACCGGGGTGAGCTACGAGGAGCAGACCGAGTCGCACCGCCTGATCGAGGAGCTGATGGTGCTGGCCAACGAGCGGGTGGCGGGCCACCTGTCCGACTCGCGCACGCCCGACGCTGTACCGGGTCCACGAGCGCCCCGAGCCGCAGTCGGTGGAGTTCATGCTCGAGCAGCTCGCGTCGCTCGACGTGCCCACTCCGCCGGCGCCCGAGCGCATGAGCCCGCAGCAGGCCGCCGACGTGGCGGCCGAGGCCTCGCACCTGGTGGCCGACTTCGTCGAACGGACGGGTCGCGGCCGCGCGGCCTTCGGATCGCTGGTGCTGCGCTCGCTCAAGCAGGCCTACTACACGCCGCGCAACCTGGGCCACGCGGGGCTGGCGAGCCCGCGCTACTGCCACTTCACCTCGCCCATCCGGCGGCTGCCCGACATCGCCGTGCACCGCGCGCTGCTGGCCGAGCTGGGGCTGGACGACGCCGCGCCGCGCGCCCACGAGCTCGAGGAGGAGGGGGTGGAGGCCTCCGCGCGCGAGCGCGAGGCGATGATCGATCGAGCGCGACGCCGATGACGTCTGCCTTGCGTTCCTGCTCGAGCGCACTTTGTCCGAGCAGGAGCCGGGCGTTCGGTTCCAGGGCGAAGTGGTCGGCCTGATCGCCAAGGGGGCCTTCGTGCGCTTCGGCGAGGAGGGCTTCGAGGGCTTCCTCCCGGTCCGCCGCCTGCCGGGCTGGTGGGAGATAAACGAGCTCGGCACCGCGCTGGAGGCGCGCGACGGCGGCCGCCTGCGCTTCGGCGACCCGCTGGAGGTGGAGGTCGACCGCGTCGAATCGCCGCGCGGACGCGTAGATTTGAGCGCTACATGAAGAAGCTGATCCCACTCCTGGCCCTGCTGTCCCTGCTCGCCGTACCCGCCTCGGCGTCCGCTGCCACGGACCGCGCGCGATCGGGAGACGTGCGCGCGGAGCTCACGTACAACTGCGGCTCAGGCACCCCCTTCAACTGCACCCAGATGCGCTTCCGCGTCCGCCGCGGGCCCGGCAACAACACGGTGCTCGACCAGCAGATCACGCTCTCGGGCAACCGGCCCTTCGGCCCGGGCAACCCCGACGGCAACTCGGTGCGCTTCGCCAACCTCGACTCCGACGCCGAGCCGGAGATCCTCGTCGACCTGTTCACCGGCGGCGCCCACTGCTGCCTGATCGGCTTCATCTACGACTACAACGGCACGAGCTACAACCGCATCGGCCGCGACTGGGCTGCCCGGGCTACGTGCTCACGAACATCGACCACAGCGGCCGGCCCGAGTTCCGCACGGGCGACAAGCGCTTCGTCGTCTCTACACCTCGTACGTCGAGTCGCGCCTGCCGATCCAGATCTGGAACTACCGCGGCGGCCGGCTGAAGACCGTGACGCGCAAGTTCCGCAACACCGTGCGGCGGGACCGCGACGCCGCGCTGCGCTTCTACCGCACCGTCCGCAGGGCGAAGGGCGACGTGCGCGGGGCCCTGGCCGCCTACCAGGCCGACAACTACCTCCTGAGCCGCCGCACCGCGGCCCGTGGCTGGCGCGTCCTCAGGGGACTTCGTGGGCGGGGCATCGTCAGCACGAGGTACCTGCGCTCGCTGCAGCGCAAGCTGCGCCAGTTCGGCTACACGCGGTAGCCCGTTGGCCAAGAAGGGCGGAAAGCGAAAGGCCGCTCCGGGGGACGTCGCAACCAACCGCCAGGCGGGCTTCCGCTACAACCTGCTGGAGCGCGTCGAGGCGGGCATCGAGCTGCAGGGCTCGGAGGTCAAGTCGCTGCGCGACGGCGGCGTGCAGCTCAAGGACTCCTACGCCGAGGTGCGCGACGGTGAGGTCTGGTTGCAGAACATGTACGTCGCCCCTTACAAGCCGGCCGCGCGCAACAACCACGAGCCCGAGCGCCCGCGCAAGCTGCTCCTGCACCGGCGCGAGATCGAGCGCCTCATCGGCAAGACCGCGGAGCGCGGGCTGACCCTGGTGCCTACGCGGATCTACTTCAAGGGACCGAGGGCCAAGGTGGAGATCGCCTTGGCGCAGGGCAAGGACATGCGCGACAAGCGGCGCGATCTCAAGGCGCGCGACCAGCGCCGCGAGATCGACCGCGCGCTGGCGGAGCGCGACCGGTGAGCGGCGAGGCGCTGCTCCCGCCCGGCCCCAAGCTGCCGCGGGTGGTGCAGACCGCCGCGTTCATCATCGACCCCGTGCGCTGGGTGTCGGCCTGCCGGCGGCGCTACGGCGACGACGCGGTCACCTTCTCCACGCTGTTCGACCCGCGCTTCGTGATCGTGTTCGAGCCGGACCTGATCAAGCTGCTCTTCCGCGGGCCGCCCGACCAGCTGCGCGCCGGCGAAGCCAACGCGGTGCTCGGGCCGGTGCTGGGGGAGAACTCGGTGCTCCTGGCCGACGGCGCGGACCATCTGCGCCAGCGCAAGCTGATGCTCCCGCCGTTCCACGGGCAGCGCATGCGGGCCTACGAGTCGACGATCGAGCAGGCCACCGATCGCCTGATCGACTCGTGGCCGGCCTCAGGCGAGCCCTTCGCGCTGCTGCCGGGTATGCAGGCGCTGACCCTGGAGGTGATCATGCGCGCGGTCTTCGGGGTGGAGGACACCGATCGCCGCGAGGACCTCGCGCGGCGGCTGCGCGAGATGCTCAAGCCGGCGGCCAACCGGCTCGGCATCATGCTCATGCTGCTCCTCTCCGGCGGCCGCCGGGGGATGGGCCGCGCCCAGCGGCGCCTGGCCGAGCAGCGGGCGCGTGTAGACGAGGCGATCTACGCCGAGATCGCCCGGCGCCGCGAGGCACCCGATCTGGACGAGCGCGAGGACATCCTCTCGATGTTGCTCACCGCGCGCGACGAGGGCGGGCGCGCGATGACCGACGTCGAGCTGCGCGATGAGCTGGTCACGCTGTTGGTAGCCGGGCACGAGACCACCTCGGCCGGCCTGGCTTGGACCTTCGAGCTTCTGCTGCGCAACCCCGAGGTGCGTGCGCGGGCAAGCGAGGACGACGACTACCTGGACGCCGCGATCAAGGAGGCGCTGCGCGCGCGCCCGGTCATCTCGGGCATCGGGCGCAAGGTGCGGGGCGAGCCCTTCCAGCTCGGCCGCTGGACCGTGCCGCCGGGCATCGAGATCAACCCCTCGATCGCCGGAGTGCACCGGCGCGCCGACCGCTACCCCTCACCGGAGAGCTTCCGGCCCGAGCGCTTCCTGGGCGACGACGCGCCCGACGGCTTCACCTGGATCCCCTTCGGGGGCGGGACGCGGCGCTGCCTGGGAGCGAGCTTCGCGCTGTTCGAGATGAAGACCGTGGTCCGCCGTGTGCTGGAGCGAACGTCGCTCGAACCGGTGGGCAAGCCCGACGTGGGCGTGCGGCGCGGCATCACCTTCGTGCCGCGCAACGGGGTCAGGGTGCGTCAGACGTCGGAGAGGCTGCGCTCCAGGAACGTGGCGTCCATGCCCACCACAAGCAGCGCGGCCAGCCCCAGGTAGACGACGGCGATGGCCGCGCGGGTGCGCGGCTTCACGCGGTGGTACTCGCGCGCCTCGGGGCTGTTGCGGTGCTTGAAACGCCGGTAGGTCTCGAAGCCGCCGACCAGCAGGATCAGGATCATGATCGGGTTGGGGAAGAAGAAGGTCAGCGCGACCAGCCCCGCGAAGCCCACGAGCCACATCCAGGTGGACAGCGCGGCCACCGCCCGGCCGCCGTCCAGCGGCGGCACGGGGAGCAGGTTGAAGAGGTTGAGGAAGAAGCCCGTGAAGGCCAGCGCCTGGAACAGCTCGTTGCCGGTGGCCAGCCACAGGCCCACGGGCACCAGGCAGCCCAGCGTTCCGAGTATGGGGCCGGCCAGGCCCACGCGCGCCTCGGCGGCGGCGTCCTTGGGCAGCTCCTTCATGCCCACGACCGCGCCCAGGAAGGGGATGAACAGCGGCGCGCTGGCCTTGATGCCCTCGCGGCGCAGCTGCAGGACGTGGCCCAGCTCGTGCACGAACAGCAGCAGCACGAAGCCCAGCGCGAAGCGCCAGCCCCAGATCAGGGCGTAGGCGGCGACCGACACCAGCATGGAGGCGGAGGTGGTGAGCAGCTTCAGCTTGGGCAGCAGCAGGAGCACCGCCTTGCCCTTGGTGACCAGGAACAGCAGCGCGGCCCCCACCGGGGCCAGAACGCGGCGCCACAGCGGCTTCTCCGGCTTGGGAAGTGGTGCAGGGGCTACTTCGATGCTCACCGAACTAATTCTAGGAGCTAAGGTTGGGCGTACATAAAAGGGGGGCGACCCAGATTCGACGTGGAATCGTCGTCCCGATGTAGCGAGTCGAGGACTCCGGGTTGGCCTCGTTAAAAAGTCCCGGAAACAAACCAAGTGCGGACTCCAATCACGAGTTCGCCCTCGCCGCTTAACAGCGTGTGAGGGAGTCGCGCCGGGACAGCCCGCGGCCCGGTCAGCGGCTTCAACTAGCGGGCTCACCTCCGGGCAGGACCCTTGGTCCGGGGGGAAACCAACAGGAGGGTATGGCGCCGGCAACGTGCCCCTTGGATCGACCTAGCCGGTCTGCCGAGATCAGACTCCGTAGGGAACGCTCGTAGCAAGCATCGGGGTGCAGTTCCGCGGACGCCGGGGCAGAACCGGCCGCCTCCACTTCGTACGAGGGAGGGTTCAATGACGTATGTCGAAGGCTTCGTCGCGGCTGTGCCGACCGCCAACCGCGACGCCTACATCGAGATGGCCCGGCGGCCGCGGACTACTTCAAGAGCCTGGGCGCCACCAAGGTCGTCGAGTGCTGGGGCGATGACGTTAAGCGCGGCGAGGTCACGGACTTCTACCGGGCGACCGAGGCCACGGACGACGAGAGCGTGATCTTCAGCTGGGTCGAGTTCCCGGACAAGGCCACCCGCGACTCCGCCCACGAGAAGATGCGGACGAACGCTCCGGAGGACATGCCGGAGATGCCGTTCGACGGCAAGCGGATGTTCTTCGGCGGATTCGAGCAGGTCGTCAACGAATAGCCTCGAGGGGTGTCGCTGCGCGGTCCCCTCGACGGCTCGGAGTCCGTCCGACCCGAGCCGCTCACGCGGCCGGCGGGACCCCAGGAGCGCCGGCGGACCCACGACCGCGCGCGGCTGGCTCCAGGCACCCTCGCGTGCCCGGCATGCGACGCCCCCGTGATTGCCGGCCCCGGCCCGACGTCTGTCGGCGAGCCGCTCGCCTGCGGCTTCTGTTCCTATGCCTCCGTGCTTCGGGACTTCCTCTCGCTGGGCGAGCCCACGCGCCCGACGCGCGTCAGCGTGAACGTGCGCCGTCGGCGCTAGGTCTCCAGGACGACCTTCCCGGTCGCGCCGCGGCCGTCGATCAGCTTCAACGCCTCGGCAGCCTCGTCCAGCGGGAAGCGGGCGCCGACGATCGGATCGATATGACCGGCTTTCGCCATCTCGTCCAGCTCGGCGCCGAGCTTCCGGGTCACGTCGGGCTTGGCCATCACGTAGGCGCCCCAGCCGGCTCCGATCACCTCGGTGTTGTTCAGCAGCAGCCGGTTGACCTTCACCTCGGGGATCGAGCCGCCGGTGAAGCCCACCACCACCACGCGGCCGCCCTCGGCCAGCGAGCGCAGGCTGTCGGTGAAGCGGTCGCCGCCCACCGGGTCGAGGACCACGTCCACGCCGCCGCCCGACAGCTCCTTGGCCTCGTCCTTCCACGACCCGTCGCTGCGCACCACCTCGGCCGCCCCGGCGTCGCGCGCCACCTGCTCCTTCTCGTCGCTGGAGACGACGGCGATCGTCCGTGCCCCCAACCCGTTGGCCACCTGGATCGAGGCGGTGCCGACGCCGCCGGCGCCGCCGTGGACGAGCACGGTCTCGCCCTCGGCCAGCCGCCCGCGCAGCTTCAGCGCGAACAGGGCGGTGTGGTAGTTGAGGATCAGCCCGGCGCCCTGGGCGGCGTCCAGGCCCTCGGGTAGGCGGAAGGTGAAGTGGGGCGGGGCCACGGCCTGCTCGGCGAAGCCCCCGAGCATGCAGAAGGCGGCCACCCGGTCGCCGGGCTCGAAGCCCGCGCCGTCGCTCGCCTCGCGGACCGTGCCGGCGACCTCGGAGCCGGGCACGAAGGGCAGGTCGGGCTTGACCTGGTACTCGCCGCGGGTCTGGAGCACCTCGGGGAAGGAGACGCCCGCGGCCTCGACGTCCACCACCACGCCCTCGCCGGGCGTCATGAAGTGCGACGGCTCGGCGCCGGGGAGGTCGTCCTCGAGCTCGAGGGCCGAGTCGGGCCCCGACAGCTCGGTGATCTGTACCGCTCTCACAGGGCCGTCAGCCTCCCAATTCCGCTCGCAGCGCGTCGACTGCCTGCTTGAGGTCCGCGACCTGGCGCTCGATCTCCTGCACCCGCTCGTCGAGCTCCGGCGAGCCGAGGTCGGGCGGCGAGCCATGCGCGGCTCGCGGCGCCGGGGCGGCGGGCTCGGCCTCGTCCTCGTCGGCCCCGAGCAGATGCCGGAAACGCCGCTCCTTCTGTCCCGGCACGCGGTCGAGAGCCGCCACCAGCTCGCGCTCGGCCAGGCGCTCGAGAGTCGCCTGCACCTCGCCCAGGTCGGCGAAGGCGTGCAGCCGGTCGGCGCGACCCTTCAGCTCGCCGGGAGTCTGGGAGCCGCGCAGCATGAGCACGCCCAGCAGGGCCATCTCGTCGCGGCCCAGCCCGAGCGCGTCGTCGAACGTCTGGCGGTACTTCGCCGCCCGGCTGCCCTGGCCGCTGGTGAAGCGCGCCCAGCCGCGCTTGCCGAGCGACTGCGCGGCCTCCTTGACCGTGTGCTCGTCGAGGTCGAGCACCGGATCGCGGTTGGTGGACTGGTTGGCCGCGGCCCGCAGGGCGTTCACGCTGAGCGGGTAGGCGTCCGGGGTGGTCCGCTGCTTCTCGATCAGGCAACCGAGCACCCTCAGCTCCTCCGGGCTTGCCTCGCGCACGATCGGCGAGTCTATGGGCCGGTGAACCGCTGGCTGGTGGACGGCATGAACGTGATCGGCTCGCGCCCCGACGGCTGGTGGCGCGACCGCCGCGGGGCGCAGCGCCGCCTCGCGGGCGAGCTGGAGGCCCTCGACGAGCCCGTGACCGTGGTGTTCGACGGCAAGCCCCACGACACCGCCACCCCGGAGGTCGACGTGCGCTTCGCCCCGGTGGCCGACGACGAGATCGCCCGCCTGGCCCGGCCCGGCGACCGCGTGGTCACCTCCGACGCCGAGCTCGCCGACCGCGTTTCCGCCGCCGGCGCGGAGGTAGAGGGGGCGGGAGCCTTCCGCCGCCGGCTCGACGACCTTGGCTGAGGAGCCCAACGACGCCACGCCGTTCCTTCCCGAGCGAAGCTCGCTGAAGGGCCTGCGCGAGGCGGCGGCCGGGTGCCGCGGTTGCCACCTGTGGCGCAACGCCACCCAGACCGTGTTCGGCGACGGCCGGGCCGGCTCGCGGATCATGTTCGTGGGGGAGATGGCCGGCGACCGCGAGGACCGCGAGGGACGGCCGTTCGTGGGCCCGGCCGGGCGCGAGCTGATGGCCGCCCTCGAGGAGGTCGGCATCGACCGCAAGGAGGCCTACGTGACCAACGTGGTCAAGCACTTCTCCTTCACCGAGCGCGGCCGTCGGCGGATCCACCAGACGCCCAAGCGCTTCGAGGTCGACGCCTGCAAGCCGTGGCTGGAGGAGGAGCTGAAGGTGGTGAAGCCCGAGGTGCTGGTGGTGCTGGGCGCCACCGCCGGCAAGGCGCTCTTCGGCAGCGGCTTCCGGGTGACCCAGGAGCGCGGGCGGCCGATCGACTCAGAGCTGGCGCCGCTGGTCACCGCCACCGTGCACCCCTCTTCGATCCTGCGTCAGCAGACCGAGGAGGACCGGCTGGCCGAGCGCCACGCGTTCGCCGAGGACCTCCGCGTGGTGGCCGAGCAGCTGCGCTAGCGGCGGCAGGAGCCGCCGCGGCAGCGGCGCAGGCGCCGCAGCTCGCGGGCGAGCTTGCGCTGCACGCGGCGGTAGCGCCTCGTGTCGTGCACGCTGCGCAGCTCGTAACGGTCGCGGCGCAGGTCGAACAGGGCGCGCTCTCCGTTGCGGTACTGGATGTACTTGTAGCGGCGAGTGCGGATCGCCGTGTACTGCGGGTTCAGGGCCCCGTTGGCGGGCCCGTTCTGAAGCAGGATGTCGCGGCGGCCGAAGCGCGAGGGCCGCCGAGCCAGCGCCCGCAGCGACACACCGTCCAGCCGGCGGCCCGGCCTGGCGCCGGCCACGTCGGCGATCGTTGCGGCCAGGTCGACGTTGGCGGTGAGCTGGCTCGTGCGCCGGCCGCTCGGGAAACCAGGGCCGCGGATCAGCGCCGGGAACTCGCACCGAGGGCTCGTACGGCTTGATCTTGCCGCGCTGCACGCGGTGCTCACCCTGGAAGAAGCCGTTGTCGGAGGTGAAGATGAACACCGTGTCGTCCAGCTCGCCCCGGGCCGCGAGAGCCCGGACGATGAGCGCCACGCCCTCGTCCACGGCCAGCAGCGACTCGCGCCGGCACTGGTAGTCGGCGCGGATGCGGGCGACGTCGGCGGGTCCGAAGCGCTGCAGCCGGCGGATGTCGGCCGGCTTGTCGCGCACGGCCCGCTCGTTGAAGCCGGGCGGGCGCGGCAGCCGCGCGTTGGCGTATGCGCCGCGATGGCGCTGCCGCCGGCTGGGCCGACTGCCGGCAACGACCGTCGCGGAAGTTCGGCCCTCCCGAGTGCGGCGCCAGGTAGGCCACCGACAGGAAGAAGGGCTGGGCCGAGGGTGCGCGGCGGCCGATGTAGTCGAGCGCCTTCGCCGTGTAGTTGTCGGCCTGGTAGGCCTGTCCGCCGCGCTGAGCCCCTGGGCAGCGCGCGGCCGAGCGATTGAGTGCCGTACACCCGCAGCGTGCCGTTCTCGTTCAGGCAGTAGTTGCGGAAGTTGTACGTGCTCGGGTCGACCGAGCCGTACCACTCCTGCCACCCCGCGGGCACCTGGCGCGGGTCGCGCGTGCCGTAGCCGTTCAGGTACTTGCCGACGTGGGCTGTGGCGTAGCCGGCCGACCGCATCCAGACCGGCAGCGTGTTCGACGAGTCGAGCTTGTAGAAGCCGCCCTCGGGGGCCAAGTTGCCCCGCACGCCGTTGTTCTGCGGGTACTGGCCGGTCAGGTAGGTCGCCCGCGACGGGCAGCAGAGCGGGAAGCCGGCGAAGTTGCGCGTGAACGTCGTGCCCCGGCGGCCGATCAGCCTGCGCACGCGGCCGAAGGCGCGCATCTGCTCCTCGGTCTGGTCGTCGGTCATCACGACCACCACGTTCGGCTTCGCGCCGGACTGCGCAGGAGCGGGCTCGCCGGAGCACGACCACGACTACCGCCGCCATGAGCGCCGCGAGCAGTGCGAGGGCTGTCAGCTTGACGCCCACTGCCCCGGGAACCACCGGTGGGGGCGAGAGTTGCGCCTAGCGCGATTGGCCGATGACCGACGCGGCTCCGACCAGATCGGCCGGCACGCCCATGCGCTCCAGCGCCTCGACGTCGTAG
Organism: uncultured Thermoleophilaceae bacterium; assembly: GCA_963810745.1. GTDB lineage: Bacteria > Actinomycetota > Thermoleophilia > Solirubrobacterales > Thermoleophilaceae > JACCZR01. The sequence continues at coordinate 82,471 of CAWEOW010000005.1, read as the reverse complement.
TCGACCAGCGCCCGCCGCTCCTCCTCGGTGAGGTCGTAGCCCGTCAGGATGGCCGGCGCCTGCGCCAGCTGGTGGGCGAACGTGGGCCGGTCACGAGCGGCGAGAAGGACGGCTTCGACCTGGTCGAGCGACACGACGGGCGATCCTAGCCGTGTGACCGCCGAGGGCCGCGGCGGTACTTGTTGACCGATGGTCGAAAGAGTGACGCACCCCGGGAGAAGCGCTTCCTGCTGGCCCGGGCGGAGGCGCGCACGCTCGAGTGGATCGCCCGCCGCCTGCCGGCGCGGGTGATGCCCGACCACCTCACGGCCCTCGGCGTGGTGGCCGCGTTCGGCATCGCGGTCGCCTACGTCCTCTCCAACGAGAGCCCGGTCTGGCTGTGGGCGGCCAGCGGCCTGCTCGTGGGCCACTGGCTGGGCGACTCGCTCGACGGGACGCTCGCCCGCGTACGCGGACACCCAGCGGCCCAAGTACGGCTACTACCTGGACCACCTGGTCGACGCCATCGCCACCGCGGTGATCGGCATCGGTCTCGGGCTCTCGCCTCACATGCTGCTGGCGACCGGCCTCGTGATCGTGGTCGTCTACCTGGTGCTGTCGATCAACACCTACCTCGAGACCTATGCCTTCGGCGTCTTCAGCCTCGGCTACGGGCGGGTCGGGCCTACGGAGGCGCGCCTGGCGCTCATTGCGCTCAACACCGTCATGGCGCTCGGCGCCGGCCTCTCGTTCGACCTGTTCGGGATCGGGATGACACCGCTCGATGTCGTGGGGCTGAGCCTGTCGGCGCTGGCGCTGCTTGCGCTGGGCGCCAGGGCGAGCGCAACCTCCGCCCCCTGGCCCGGTTGGAGCCCGCCTAGGCATCGACGGCCCGCACCGCCGCCAGCAGCAGCTCGCTGAAGGTGGGGAACTGCATCATCGAGTCGCGCAGGGTGTCCAGCGGCACCTGGGCCTTGACGGCCAGGACCGAGTGGTGGATCCACTCGCTGGCCAGCGGTGCCACCGCCCAGGCGCCGACCAGCACGCCGCGCTCGCGGTCGGCCACCACGCCGGCCCTGCCCTTCAGCCCCTTGCCGAAGGTCTCCGCGCGATCGGCCTTGGAGATGTCCACCTCGGCGGTGGCCACGTCGATGCCCTGCTCGCGTGCCTGCTCGGCGCTCAGCCCCACGGCGGCGATCTCGGGGTCCGAGAACACGACGCGCGGGATGGCCTTGTAGTCGGTCTCGTGGCCGCGGCCGAGGATGCACTCGGCGGCGACCCACCCCTGGTAGGCGGCGACGTGGGTGAAGGGGGAGATGCCGGTCACGTCGCCCACCGCGTAGACGTTGTCCGCGGCCTGGCAGTAGGAGTCGATCGCGATGCCCTTCTCGCCGGGCTCGATCCCGACGGTGTCCAGGCCGAGGCCCTCCACCCGCGGCGTGCGGCCCACCGCGAGCAGCAGCCGCTCGGCCGAGATCGTCTCCGACCCCACGGTGAGCTCGACTCCGTCGCCGCCCGGCGCGACGGACTCGGCCTGTTCCCCGACGCGAACGTCGATGCCCTCCTCGGCCAGCAGCTCGGCGATGAACTCCGAGACCTCGGCCTCCTCGCGGGAGAGGAGGCGGTCTGCGCCCTCGACCAGCGTGACCTTCGAGCCGAAGCGCGACAGCATCTGCGCGAACTCCAGCCCGACCGGCCCTCCGCCCAGCACGACGGTGCTCTCCGGCACCTCGTCGAGGGCGCTGGCCTCGCGGTTGGTCCAGTAGTCGACCTGGTCCAGCCCCTCGATCGGGGGGATGGTGGCCGACGTCCCGGTGGCGATGACGATGTCCCCGGCCTCCAGCTCGCGCTCGCCGGCCTGCACGCGCCCGGGCCCGGTGATGCGGCCGTGGTCCTTGATCACCTCGATGCCCATGTCCGCGTAGGCCTTGACCTTCGACGAGTCGTCCAGCCCGCTGTTGAGGTAGTCGCGGTACTCGCGCACCTCGGCCCAGCGGGCGTCGGGGACCTCGAGGCCGGGCACCCGGCGCGCCTCCTCGCGGGCCTCGACCGGCCGCAGCAGCCCCTTCGTCGGGATGCAGGCCCAGAACGGGCACTCGCCGCCGACCAGCTCGCCCTCGCACATGGCGACGCTCAGGCCCTCGCCGACCAGCTTCTGCGCGGTGTTCCGGCCGCCCGGGCCCGCGCCCAGGACGACCACGTCATAGCGCTCGCTCACGCGGCGGCTTCGAGCTCTTCGACCTCTTCGTCGCTCAGCTCGATGCCGGCGGCCGCCAGGTTGTCCTCCAGGTGGTCCACCGAACCGGTGCCGGGGATCGGCAGCATGACCTCCGAGCGGGCGAGCAGCCACGCGAGCGCGATCTGGGCCGGGGTGGCGTCGTGGCGCTCGGCGATCTCCTCCAGCGGGCTGCCCTCGCGGAGCAGGTCACCGGAGGCCAGCGGGAACCAGGGGATGAAGCCGATGCCGCGTCGCTCGCAGGCTTCGAGGACGTCGGCCGCGCTGCGGTTCTCGAGGTTGTAGAGGTTCTGCACCGAGGCGATCGGCGTGATCTCCTCGGCCTCCTCGAGCTGGTCGACGGACACCTCGGACAGCCCGATGTGGGCGATCTTGCCCTCGTCGCGCAGATCGGTCAGCGCGCCGAGCTGGTCCTCGAGCGGGTACTCGGAGTCGATCCGGTGCAGCTGGAGGAGGTCGATGCGGTCGAGCTTCAGGCGGCGCAGGCTGCCCTCGACGGCCGAGCGCAGGCGGTCGGGGTTCCCGTTCTGGCGCCACTGGCTCGGGGCCGTCGCGCAGCAGGCCGGCCTTCGTGGCGATGAGCAGCTCGTCGGGGTAGGGGTGGAGGGCCTCGGCGATGAGGTTCTCGGAGACCTCGGGCCCGTAGGAGTCCGCGGTGTCGATGAAGTTGACGCCGAGCTCGATGGAGCGGCGCAGCACCGCGAGTGCTTCGTCGCGGTCCTCGGGCTCGCCCCAGATGCCGTCGCCGGTGATCCGCATCGCCCCGAACCCGAGGCGGCGGATGCTCTTGCCGGCGAGCTCGAAGGTTCCGGAGGAGGAGTCGGTGAGCTGAAGAGCCATACCGACTCTTCTCCCCGGAATTACCTTCGGTTAGTCGTTGTCTAGGCAGCCTGGCGCAGGGCCGCGAGGTCCTCGTCGCGCGAGAGGCGCTTGAGGGCGCGGTCCTCGAGCTGACGCACCCGCTCGGTCGACAGGCCGAGCTGCTTGCCGGTCTCGCGCAGGGCGGCCGGCTCGGAGCCGGTCAGCCCGAAGCGCAGGCGCAGCACGTCGCGCTCGGCGTCGGGCAGCGACTCCACGGCCTGGTGCACCGCTTCGCCGGCCAGGTTCTCCCCGACCTCCTCTGCGGGCCCGGGCTCCGACCCGGCGATCAGATCGCCGAGAGCGGTCTCCTCGGACTCGCCGACCTTCTGGTCGAGCGAAGAGGGGGTCTGGTCGGCACGGCGGATGTCCATGACCTCGTCGATGGGCAGCTCCACGCGCTCGGAGATCTCGGCGTCGGTGGGCTCGCGGCCCAGCTCGACGGCCAGCTTGCGCTCGGCGTCCGCGATCTTGCGGGCACGGGCCACGATGTGGACGGGCAGGCGGACGGTGCGGCCGGAATTGGCCAGGCCGCGGCCGATCGCCTGACGGATCCACAGGGTCCCGTAGGTGGAGAACTTGAAGCCCTTGCGCCAGTCGAACTTCTCGACGGCACGGATCAGGCCGAGCATGCCCTCCTGGATGAGGTCGCCGAGGGCGAGGCCCTGGCCCTGGTACTTGCGGGCCACGGAGATCACCAGGCGCAGGTTGGCGTTGATCATGCGGTCCTTGGCCGCGAGGTCGCCCTTCTCGATGCGCTTGGCGAGCTCGATCTCCTCCTCTGCCGTGAGCAGGGGGTGACGACGCGCTTCGTTGAAGAAGAGCTGGAGAGAGTCAGTCGTTACTTCAGGGACTAGATTGCGATCGTTCGACACTTATCGAAATATTAGCAGACGGGGATATTTGGGGCGAGGCTTTGCCATCAGCCTCTCTCCCATGGGGTACGACGGATGACCCGTACGAGGGTCAGCGGCAGCTGAGAACGGAGCCGAGCAGCTCCGGAAAGCGCTCGTCGAACTCCTCGCGCCGCAGCGAGATCAACCTAAGGGTGCCATCTGGGCGCGTTTCGGTCAAGCCCGCTTGCCGCAAAACCTTCAAGTGATGCGAGAGAGTGGATTTCGAGACCTGTACCCCGAAAGAGCCGCAAGGACACTCGCCGTCGCGCGCCAACGTCCGGATGATCTCCAGCCGGACGGGGTCGCTGAGGGCGTGGAGCGCCTCTGGCAGCTCCACTTCTCCCAGCGCGGGATGGGCAACGGTCCTCACCTCGTTCGACCTCCATCGAAACTGTAGCGGCGCCTCTCGCTAGGTCTCCAGGCGGCTCTCCTCGAGGTCCAGGTCGCGTTCGACGCGGCGCATGACCTCGTCGGTGATCCGGCCCTCGTTGCGCAGGCCGAGCAGCGTCTGGCGCTCGGCGGCGATGATCTCGCGCAGGAGGCGCTGGTAGGCGGCCGAGCGCTCGTCGTACTCGGCGCCGTCGCCCTCCGACTGGGCGGTGAAGCGGCGTTCGCGCCAGTCGTAGAGGCCCCTCAGGCGCACCGCGGTGTCGGCGTTCACCCACTCCTCGCCCGACAGCTCCTCGACGCGCTCGCGGGCCCGCAGGGCCGTCTGCCTGCGCGCGTGCAGCTCCTCCTCACGGTCCAGCCCGTCCTCCTCGAGGCCGAGCCCCTTCACCACCGCCGGGAGCGTCAGGCCCTGCAGGACCAGCGTGGCGAAGATCACCGCGTAGGTGAGGAAGATGACCAGGTCGCGGTCGGGGAAGGCGGCCCCGCCGTCGACGGTCAGGGGGATCGCCAGCGCGGCCGCCAGCGAGACCCCGCCGCGCATGCCGGCCCAGGAGATCACCGCGACCTGGCGGCGCGGGATCCGCGGCGGGCGCTGCAGCGACGTGAAGGCGAACAGCCAGACGAAGCGCGCGGCGATCACCACCGTCCCGATCAGCACCGCGTAGCCGGCCAGCTCGGTCGCGCTGCGCGCCTGCAGCCCGTCGAGCACCGCGGGCAGCTGCAGCCCGATGAGCACGAACAGGAACGCGTTGAGGAGGAACTGGATGATCTCCCACACCGCGAAGCCCTGCATGCGCACGGTGGGCGTGGTCAGGCGCGAGGTCTGCGAGCCCATGTAGACGCCCACCGTCACCGCGGCGATGACGCCCGAGAAGCCGAGCTCCTCGGCCGGCAGGTAGGCGGCGTAGCCGGTGAGCAGGGCGATGGTGATCTCGGTGGGCGGGTCGTCCAGCCGGTAGCGGACCCAGGCGACGGCCCAGCCCACGCCCAGGCCGATGGCCAGCCCACCGAGCCCCGTCAGCAGGAACTTGGGGCCGGCCTCCGCCAGCGAGAAGCTGCCGCTCACCACCGCGGCGACCGCGAAGCGGTAGAGGACGAGCGCCGTCCAGTCGTTGGTCAGGCTCTCGCCCTCGATCACCGTGACGATCCGCCGCGGGACGCCCAGGCGGCGGACGATCGCGATCGGCGCGACGGCGTCGGTGGGGGCCACCACCGCGCCCAGCGTGAAGGCCACCGCCCAGTCCAGCCCGATGACCTCGTGGGCCACCACGGCCACCACGCTCATCGTCACCAGCACCAGCCCGAACGCGAGCAGGCTGATCGAGCCGACGTTGCGCCGCAGCTCGTGCAGGTTGGCGAAGAACGCCGCCGAGTAGAGCAGCGGCGGCAGGAAGATCAGCAGGACCAGATCGGGGTCCAGCGAGATGTCGGGGAGCCCGGGTGCGAACCCCAGCGCCGAGCCGCCCAGGACCAGCAGGATCGGGTACGGCACGCGGATCCACCGCGCCACCACGGCCAGCACCGCCACCGCCAGCAGCAGGCCGAGAAGGACGAGCTCTACATGGGTCTCCACGGGACGAAGCTACCTCCGCGGTTTGGTTGCGCGTGCAATGGGTACCCTTACGAAAGGTAAGCAAGCTTCGACTTCCAAGGAGAACTGATGACTGAAGGACTGCTGGTGCTCCACGTGTTCGTGGGGCTCCTCTTCGCCGCTCATGGGGCGCAGAAGCTGTTCGGCTGGTTCGACGGCCCCGGCCTCGAGGGCGGAACCGGCTTCATGGGATCGCTGGGCCTCGAGCCCGCGCGCTTCAACGCCGTGGCGGCCGGGCTCATCGAGTTCGCCGGCGGCATCGTGATCGCCCTCGGGCTGGTCACGCCCTTCGCGGCGGCTGCTCTGATCGCGGTGATGGTCACGGCCATCGCCACCGTCCACCTGGCCAACGGCTTCTTCAACCAGGACGGCGGCGTGGAGTTCAACGTGACGCTGATCGCCGTGCTGTTCGCCCTGACCGCGGTCGGCCCGGGTGACGCGTCGCTCGACGCCGCGCTCAACCTCGACCTGGCCGGGTTCGGCTGGGCCATCGGCGCGCTCGTAGTGGGCATCGCCGGCGGCCTGGGCACGATCGCCGCGGGCCGGGCGCTCGGGCGGCGCGGAAGCTCCGCGCACCCGCAGGCCGCTTAGGCCGGCTCGGGCTGCGGGGGTACGGGCGCGATGCGTCCGTGCCCCCGCTGCTCGCCGTCCAGCGCGCGGGCGAGCAGGTCGCGCAGCGTGCCTGGTCCTCCTCCGACAGCGAGGTGATCGGGGGAGGGGGCTCGCTCATGCGGGCCCCGATCTGCCGGCGCATCTCCTGGCCCTCCTCGGTGAGGGCGAGCATCTTCACCCGCCGGTCCTCCGCGGAGGGGCGGCGCTCGATCAGGCCGCGCGCCTCCAGGCGGTCGACGATTCCGGTCACGTTGGAGGCGTCGCAGTGCAGGAGCTCGGCCAGGGAGCTGGTCGGCAGCTCCTGGTCCGGATCGAGGTTCTTGAGGGCGAGCATCTGCATCGGCGCCAGGTCGAACTCGGCGGCGACGCCCCATACCCGTGGCCGGTGGTGGCTGAAGAAGAGCTCCAGCACCAGTCCCCAGGCCTCACGGTCGGGCGTCTGAGTGCTCATGCCGGCATCATATTAGCAAACCTAGAAATTTGCGAACCTCAAGCACTTTTGCTAGGGTGCCGCGCCATGCCGGCAGCGATAGAGGTCAACGACCTGGTCAAGCAGTTCAAGAAGGGCCCCCGCGCGATCGACGGGATCGACCTGCGCGTGGAGGAGGGCGAGATCTACGGCTTCCTGGGCCCCAACGGGGCGGGCAAGTCGACCACGGTGCACGTGCTCACCACGCTGATCCCGCCCACGGACGGCAAGGCCCGCGTGGCGGGCTACGACGTGGTCACCCAGGGCTCCGAGGTGCGCGAGCACATCGGTGCCGCGCTCCAGGAGGCGGCGCTGGACCCGTTCCTCACCGGGCGCGAGCACATGCGCCTGCAGACCGCCCTCCAGGGGCTCCCGCGCGAGGAGCGCCGCGCCCGCGGCGACGAGCTGCTCGAGCGCGTGGGCCTGATCGAGGCGGCCGACCGCAAGGTGGGCGGCTACTCGGGCGGGATGAAGCGGCGGCTGGACCTGGCGCTCGCGCTGGTCCACGGCCCGCGCATCCTGTTCCTCGACGAGCCCACCACCGGCCTGGACCCGCAGAGCCGCAGCGCGCTCTGGGACGAGGTCGAGCGGCTGGCCTCCGCCGAGGGCGTGACTGTCTTCCTGACCACCCAGTACCTCGAGGAAGCCGACCGCCTGGCGGACCGCGTGGGGATCATCGACGACGGGCACATCGTCGCCGAGGGAACCCCCGCCGCCCTCAAGGCGGAGATCGGCGAGCCGAGCGTGGAGGCCGTCGCGGCCGACCCCGCGGATCGCGGGCGCCTGGCCGGCGTGCTGGCCCGCTTCGGCGACGACGGCGACTGTCCGCAGAGCACCCCCGAGGCGGTGGCGGTCCGTCTGGCGGGAGGTGAGAGCAACCTGGCCGACGTCGTCCGCGCGCTCGACTCCGAGGGCGTGGCGGTCGAGCACCTGCAGCTGCACGCGCCTTCGCTGGACGACGTCTTCCTGGCCAAGACCGGCCATTCGCTCGAGGGCGAGGGGGAGACCGCCGAGCCCGAGCCGCAGGCGGCGTGAACGCGACCTTCGCCGTCCAGGTCGGCGCGCTCGCGCGCCGCTCGGTGTTCCGCACCCTGCGCCAGCCGGCGCAGGTGGTGCCCTCGCTGATCTTCCCGCTGATCCTGATCTCGATCAACTCGGCGGGGCTGCAGAGCGTCACCGAGATCCCCGGCTTCCCGACCGACTCCTTCCTGACCTTCGCGCTGGCGATCCCGTTCATCCAGGCGGGCATCTTCTCGGTGGCCAACGGCGGCAGCGACCTCGCGCGCGACATCGAGACGGGCTTCCTCGACCGCCTCGCGCTGACCCCCATGAGCGGGGTGAGCCTGGTCACCGGCCAGCTCGCCGGGGTGCTCGTGCTGGGCGTGTTCCAGGGCCTCATCTACCTGCTGGTGGGGCTCGCCATGGGAGCCCACTTCGAGGCGGGCCTGGCCGGCGTGCCCGTCCTGCTGGCGCTGGCCCTGTGCATCTCGTTCGCCTTCGGCTGCGTCGGCATCTTCGCCGCGCTGCGCCTCGGGACCGGCGAGGCCGTCCAGGGCCTGTTCCCGGTGCTGTTCGTATTCCTCTTCCTGTCCTCGATGAACCTGCCGCGCAACCTCATCGAGCAGGACTGGTTCCAGACGATCGCGACCTACAACCCGGTCTCGTACCTGATCGAGGGCATCCGCAGCCTGTTCATCACCGGCTTCGACGGCGAGGCGCTTGCCCTCGGGTTCGGCTTCTCGATCGTCATCGGGCTCGCGTTCCTCGCCGCCGCCACGGCGACCCTGCGCTCGAGGCTGACGCGCACATGAGCTCTTCGCGCTACAGCTCGGTGGCGCTGGCGGTCGGCTGGCGCAACCTCCACAACTTCTTCGGGAACCCGGCGCTGCTGGTCCCGTCGATCATGTTCCCGCTGTTCTTCTTCGTGGCGTTCGCGGGCGGGCTCTCGCGCGTGGCCGACCTGCCGAACTTCGACTTCCGCTCGGGCTACACGGCGTTCCAGTTCTCGTTCGTGCTGATGCAGGCCTCCGCGTTCGGCGGGGTGTTCACCGGCTTCGGCATGGCGCGCGACTTCGAGTCGGGATTCGGCCGGCGGATGATGCTGGCCGCACCCCACCGCACCGCTCTGCTGGCGGGCTATGCGGGCTCGGCGCTCGTGCGCGCGCTGTTCATCCAGCTGATCCTGTTCGTGATCGCGCTCGCCGCCGGGATGCAGGTCGACGGCGGCGTGCCGCAGCTGCTGGGGATGTCGGCGCTCGGGCTGATCGTCAACGTGGCCGCGCTGATGTGGTCGGCGGGCGTCGCGCTGCGCTTTCGCTCCATCCAGGCCGGCCCGCTGATGCAGACCCCGGTCTTCCTCGCCCTGTTCCTCACGCCGGTGTTCGTCCCGCTCGCCCTGCTGGAGGGCTGGGTCCACTTCGTGGCCTCGCTGAACCCGAACACGCTGATCCTCGAGTCGCTGCGCGGGCTGGTCTCGGGAGAGGCGTTCCACACCGGCGCGGCGTTCCTGGCCGCCCTCGGCCTCGGCGTGGCGTTCTTCGCCTGGGCCCTGCGCGGGCTGCGTGCGGCGGAGGCAGCTGGGGGCTAAGGCTACGGGGCGACCGCTGCTGGCCCCGTGCAAAGGCTGACGGTGAGGGGTCGTCGACCCGGCGGCCGCGACCGCCGCCGGCAGTCCGAGCCACGGCTCGAGGTCTGCGATCACGGTGGCGGCGCCATCTGGCATCGGCGCGACCAAACCCACGCCGTGGCATTTGAGCTTCGCGGGCGGTCGGGACGGGAGCCCTCCGCCTCCTAGCATCCCTCGGCATGTCACCCGCGGACCGCCAAGCTCTCACGCCCCACGAATGGGGCGAGGGGCCGGATCCTCACGGCCCGCGGCACGACTACCGCGAGTCGCTGATGATGCGCCGCGTACGGCGCTTGGCCCCTCGGGGTCACGTGCTCAATGCCGGCGCCGGCGCGGGCTCGCTCACGATGCGGCTCCTCGACGCCGGCTACGAAGGTCACCTCCGTTGACGCCAGCGCTGCCTCTGTCGCGCGGCTCAAGTCCTCTATTGCCCAGCGGGGCGACCCCCGGCCGGCGCCGGTGGAGGTCGCCGACCTGCAGGCTTTGCAGTTCGCGAGCGGCTCGTGCGACTTGGTGGTGTGCGGGGAGGTGCTGGCGCACCTCGACGATGACGCGAGGGCGGCCGGGGAGCTCGCGCGGGTGCTGCGACCGGGCGGCGTGCTGGTCGCCTCCGTTCGCGTCACGCCGTTCGGCTTCCCGCTGGTTGGCCTATTCGAGCGCCAGGTTTATCGCCGGCTGCTCAAGCGGCGGCTGCAGTCCGGCGAAGGCAGCCTCGTGCCTCCGACCGGCAAGATGAGGCTCGTGTCGTCGCTCCTCCGCGCGTTCTTCGAGCTCGACACGCTGTTCTTGGGGCCGTCGCCCGGGCTACTTCGGCCTGCTGGCCTCGGCTCGTCTCCCCTGCTGATCGAGCAATACCACCGCCAAGACGAAGGCCAACTCGGAGAGGATCACGACCAGCCGCACCCCGGCAGAGAGCGCGATCGCGACGCCAGCGGGGACGTTGCGCGCCAGGGCTAGGGCGAAGGCGCCCTCCCGGACGCCGAGTCCGGACGGGAACACGAAAGCGAGCATGGCCACGACGTGCGACAGGAGGAAGGACAGCCCCACGTAGACCAGAGAGCCGGCGTCGGCCCCGCCCGCCGAGCGCACCACGAGGCCAACGCCGACCGCGAGAAGCGCCGCGGCGCCCAGGTACCAGACGACCAGCACAACGAGCTGACGCACCGACAGCAACACAGCGAGCGGCTCCCGGCCGAGCCGTCGCAGCACGGCGGCCGACAGCGGGCCGAACACCCGGGGATGGAGAAGGACGAGCCCCAGTGGCACGACCGCGACGGCCGGGATGGCAACCCCGAGGCCTTCAGAGCCACCAAGCGCCAGCAGCGTCAGCCCGCAGGCGGCGACGGCGGCGAGGCTGATCGCCTGCTCGTACACGCTGGCGGCGAACGAGGTCCGCGCTGCGATGCCCGCCTCTCGCCCGAGGACGAGACGGCTGGCGACCATCAGCACGTTGCCCGGCACGTAGCGAGCCAGCAGAGAGCGGCCCCAGATCGCCACGAAGCGCCGGCGGGGGAGACGGCGCCGGCTGAGCTGCTCGAGGATCAGTACGTAGCCGCCCGCGCTTGCGGCGTACATGCCGAGGAGGGCCACGATCCCCAGCGCCAGGCCCAGCGGAGCCAGTTGCCAGTCGAAGTCGCGGACGCGCTCCCACCCCGCGGCGAGAGCGATCCCCAGGAAGGCCAGGATCAGGAGGCCCGCGAGCAGCCCGAGCGTCCGGCGCAGCCGCGACGGCGGCCCAGGCGATGCCGACGCCTCAGCCGTCAACCGGAATGCGGGCGGTCGCGGCAGGAGCCAGCCGGGGCGATCGCGCAAGCGCGCGCAGGAAGTCGCGCGCGACGACCGTCTGGCTGGCTACCTCGGAAAAGCGTTCGCGACCGGCCGCGCCGATCCGCCTACGCAACTCCTCGTCTCGGGCCAGCCGGCCCATCTGCTCCGCGAGCGCGGCAGCGTCGCCGGCGGGCACCAGCAACGCATCGCGCCCGTGCGTCGAGCACCTCGCGCGCCGCCGGCGTGTCGGCCGTGATCACCGGGCGCCCGACAGCCATTGCGTGGTAGACCTTGTTCGGAATCACGCGCGCGGCCTTTGCACTGCGCCCGAAGATGCCGAGAACCATGCTCGCCTCGGCTATCTCCGCCCCGAGGCGGTCGAGCTCGACCCACGGCACGTGCTCGATTCCTGCTGGACGGTCGCGCTGCAGCTCGGCTTCGAACCAATCGCCCAGCTGGCCTTCTCCCACGACGCGCAGCGGGGGGGCGCCGTCGCGGCGTGCGGCGTTGAGGATCGTCTCGAGGCCGTGCAGCGGCGCGAGCTTGCCGTAGAACAGGGCACGCGGCTCGCCCCCGGGCAGGGGGCTGGACGGAAACACAGCTGTCTCGGCGCCCACCCGTGCGACGCCCATCCGCTCGGACCTGACCCCGAAGCGCTCGCTGTAGAGCCGGGCGTGGGCCTCGGTGTCGGCGATCACCACGTCCGCGCAGCGCATGGTCACCCGGTCGAGGCCGGCCAGGGCTGACCCGACACCTGCGCCCACACGCGCGCGGTCGCCCGCGAGGGTGTCCCACAGCGAGATCATGGCGTCGACCACCAGCGGGACCCGGCGCCCTCGTGCCACAAGCGCTGCCGGCAGCGCGTCGGGTTGATGGGGGTAGCCCGCCACCACGGCGTCGATTCCGTCGAGGCGCCGCTGGGCGAACGCCAACTGCAGCCACGCCGACACGCCTTGGCCCACGACCCTGGGCGCTCCGTTGGGAGACAGGAAGCTGCCGGCTTTGTGCCGGGTCAACTCCCACAGCGGGCGATGGCACTCGAGCACCTCGACGCCGAGTTCGCGCAGGCCCGCCATGAGGACCCGCGTGCGGGTGTAGTCGCGTTCGTAGGTGCCGAGCCAGAGAAGGCGCAGCGGACGCTCCCCACGGGCCATCGGATCGCCTAGCGCAATCCGACCCGGGTGAGGCCGACGAGGGGAGCTAGCGTCTTGTCGGGCTTCGAGGCGGGGCGGCCCGGATCGAGCGTCACCACGGTCGTGGAGCGGGCGGGGACCGTCAGCGGTAGCGACACGCGCGCGGGTTGCTTGGGCTGGACGCGTACACGCCGAACAGGGGCGCCACGCCGGCCTATCCGGACCATCCGCGACTTGCCGACCGCCACGAGCGTGAGCTCCAGCGTCGCCTGCCCGGAGTCCGGCTGGCGATTCGCCACCACCAGCTCCACCGGACCGGCGATGCGGTCGATCGGAGTCGGCTCGCCGCTGGGGGCTGCCAGCCAGAAGCGCCGGCCGCTGGTGCCGGGCTGCTCCTTGACCGACGGCGAAATCGCGTAGGGAGTCACGTCGAGCGCGGGGGCGGCCTGCAGGGCGTACGGGGGGTTGCGCCAGAGCGTCCTGCGGCGGGCGCTGAAGGGCGACGGGGTGACACGCGAGATCACGTAGCGCCACGGGCGGCGGGGTCGCCAGCCGGGGCGCCGCCCCCCGTGAAGTAGGTCTTGGTGGTTCCGATCCCGTCCACCCGTTGGTTGAAGACCGCCGCCCCGTAGCCCGCCGCCATGCGCATGGCGAAGGCCTCGGGCGCGTCCGCCGCGCCCTCCACCAGAACCACGTCGTTACGCGGCAGGCGCTCCATCGCTCGCAGCAGGGCGTGCTCGGGCTCGCGGAAGCCCTGCTGCCCGTGCGCTGCTCACGCAGCAGGCCCACTGTCGCGGGCGCCCAGAGCGCAAGGCAGACACCGGCCGCGAGTAGCCGGGCTTGGGGAAACCTTGCGCTGCCCCCCACCAGGGCAACCGCCAGCAGGCCGGCCAGCAGCGCGCCTCCGGAGATAAGGGTCTTGTAGGTCCCGTAGCCGTACCCGTCACCATGCTTGTATTTGAGATACAGCAGCCCGGAGGCGAAGCAGACGCCGGCCGTCGCCGCCAGCAACGGACGCCGGGCCGGTCGGTGCGCGAGCGCGAGCGCCACCGCGCCCACCGCCGCGGCGCCTAAGAGCAGCGCGAGGTCGGGGAGGTCTGCCAGGGGGTCGGGTCCGCGACGTAGGGCGGGAGCTCGAACTGGGTCCGGCCGCCGAGCACCACTGCGAGATCACGGCCCGACGGGTAGAGGGGGAAGGCGGCGTTGGCGTTCACCTCGGCGCCGTAGGCGAACACCGACTCGTAAGCGCGAGCCATCGCGATGGGCGCCACCGCCACCACGGCGACGCCGAGGGTGACCAGGGCCGCGCCCGCTGACACCAGGCGGTCGCGCGGGCGCCTCAGCAGCCGCTGGGCAAAGTGCGGCGCGTCGGTGGCGCAGGCCAGTACCACGATCACCACGACCGGTACCAGGAATGGCAGCATCGGGGGATACACGCCGGCGATCCCCCCGATACCGATTGCGGCGGGCACCCCCGTTCGGACGGTCGGCCGTTTGGCGTACTCGAGAGTGGCGGCGATCGCGAACGGCCAGAGCGCCAGGCTCAGGAACTGAGTGAGGTAGTTCTCGACCAGCGGGAGCACGAACGTTGGCGCCAGGCCGGCCACCGCGAGCACCGTGGCTTCGGTCCAGCCGAGACGCCTGTGGGTGGCGGCCTCGTACAGCGCGCCCCAGCCGCCCACCGCGATGGGGGCCGCGAGGGCCGCCACCGGCAGCGCTGTCTCGTATGTCCGCTGGCCGGTCAGCGTGGCCACGTGCCCGACCAGGTATTCGTAGCCCGCGGCCAGATGGGGCGGGACGGCGGAGTAGCTGCCCACCGGACGGTCCAGCGCCACGTGGGCAACCGAGTTGCTCAGCGGGTTGTGCAGCAGCCAATCCGAGAGCACCGACCGCACCCACCCGTCAGCGATGTCGACCGCGAGGACCGTGGGGAAGCCGATCGAGAAGAGCGGGCTGAGCAGCAACGCGCCCAGCGCCACTCCCAGCGCCAGCAGCATGCCCTCGCCGCCCGATGGCCGCAGCGCTCTGAGGATGTTCCCGCGCCCGGTTTGGCGCAGCGCGAGCACGAGCGCCACTACCGCGAGCAGGCAGACGACGACCAGCGTCGCAGGGCCGTCGAGGACGAAGCCGAAGAGGTGGCTTGCTACCACGATCGCCGCCGCACCGAGCGCCGGTGTGGCCGGTGTGAGCCAGCGTTCGCCCGGCCTGAGCAGGGCCCCGAGCGCCGCTCCCACCGCCAAGCACAGCGCGAGCCCGATGAGGTAGATCAGCGTGGTGGCGAGCATGAGGTACCCCGGCCGCCTCTTCGCCCGAGCTGCGGCGAGGATAGTCAGTGCCTACCCTTTAGCCGGGCATGAACGACCCCTCGACCATCAGCGCGCGCCCGCGCGATGACGATGCCCTGACGTACCGGGAGACGATGGTCCAGCACCCGGTGAGCGTCTCGGTGATCATGCCGGCGTTCGACGAGGGTCCGAACCTCGTGCAGGTGGTCCCTCGAGCAGCCGAGGTGCTCTCTGCCGCGAGTGAGGACTTCGAGATCCTCGTGGTCGACGACGGGAGCACTGATGGGACGGCCGAGGTCATGACCGAGCTCGCGACGCGCCATCCGCAGCTGCGCTTGCTGCGGCTGCGGCGCAACTACGGCAAAGCCACCGCTCTGCAGGCGGGCTTCGACCGCGCTCGAGGCGAGGTCGTGGTGCTGATGGACGCGGACGGCCAGGACCTCCCCGAGGAGATCCCCAAGCTGCTGGACGCGCTCGAGGGCGGCCTCGATCTGGCCACCGGACGCCGCGTGCAGCCGCAACGACCGTGTCGTCAAACGCCACACCTCGCGGGTCTACAACCGCGCTACGGCAATGGTCACGGGCATCGATGGGGAGGACTTCAACAGCGGCCTCAAGGCCATGAAGCGCGAGGTGATGAATCCGCTCGTCCTCTACGGCGAGCTGCACCGCTACATCCCCGTGCTCGCTCAGTGGAACGGTTTCCGGGTCGGCGAGGTCGACGTCCAGCACGCGCCTCGCCTGCACGGCCGCTCGAAGTTCGGCCGCGCGAGGTTCTGGAGGGGCTTCCTCGACCTTCTCACGGTCAAGTTCATCACCACGTACACCGGCAGCCCTTTCCACCTCTTCGGCGGGCTCGGGATCGCGTTCGGCGCGGCCGGCAGGCGCGCTGCTGACCTGGATGCTGGTGCTCAAGCTGATGGGACAGGGGGTCGGCGAGCGACCGCGCTGATCGTCGGCGTGTTCCTGGCAGTGGTCGGCGTGCAGCTCATGTCGCTGGGTCTGCTAGCCGAGCTGATCGTCCACTTTCGTCGGGACCGTGATCCCGACCTCTTCGTCGACTCGGACGCGTCGTCGTGAGCGCTGCTCAGCCCGAAGCGGTCACTGCAACGCAAGCGACCGCCTCGGCTGCAACCACGCCGTTCTCGCGCGGCTCGGCTTCACTCAGGTGGTCCCGGTAGCGCGCATCAGCCACGGCGTCGCGGTCCACTCTCTGCCAGCCCCGGTCGTGCCGGAAGTAGTCGACGGTTACGTTCACCGGCTCGAAGCGGTCGATCACCGCGTCGAGCTCGCCGAGACCGAGTGTGCGCACCCACTCGAAGCGCTCGGGACGGCCCACCGGGACGGTCAAGAAGACGGTCGCCGCCGGGCCGTAGCACGCGGCGTAGCTCGTCAACGGCTTCCAAGCAGCGCGCGCTGGGGGTCCGAGACCAGCTCTGAGCTGGCCCCAAAGTGGCCGAGTCCAACCCGATGTGCTCGAGCGTCGAGATCGAGACCACCTGGTCGTAGATATCGTCGCCAAGGGGCAGCTCACGCAGGTCGGCGAACAGGTACGAAACGTCCTAGCTGCGGAAACGCCCTCTCCTCTAGCGCTAGCGTGACGATGTCCAGCTTGTCCATCGCTCGAGCGCAAGCGCTGAAGGATGTGGCTGTGGTTCAGCATCTAGCCGGCATCGAGCACAGTCCCCCCGCCGCCGACTGTCCAGCCAAGGCAGCTCTACTACGCGCTCGTCGAAGCCCACGCCCCGCGCTGGGGAAGGCCGCCGCCGTTCGCGAGCTTTGCCAGCAGCTCGCTGTCCTCGAGCGCACAGCTCACGAAGTCCGCATGCGCAGCGTTGTACTCGTGCTCGATGGCTCGCGCAGAGCTAGCAGGTACGTGGCGGGGGCCTTCTGCAGCCAAGCTCGAGTCACCGTTGAGGTCGGCCAGGCGATTCGCGTTGTCCTTCGTGTCCGCCTCCAGCTGTGCTCGCAGTCGGCGCTCGGTGTCGCGCAGGCCGTGGAGGGTGAGCGCCTCCATCGCGAGATTGCGTTCGTTTATCTCGCGCACGGCGTTGCTCAAGTGGTCAAGAGCGTCGATCAGCTTCTGATCGATCTGTGCCTCTGCGCGTAGCGGCTTGATCAGCCGCAACACCAGGTCGCGGAGTGCCCCGAGGCCCACGCCGCCCTGTGTCGGCGCGGCTTGAGCTTCGCCCTTTCGCAGACCGGCGGCCGCACTACTGCTCTTTCTAGCAGGCGTATCTTCCCAGCCTCCGCGTGGGTGGGGGAGGTAGGTGGCAGCTTCGCGCAGCAGCTTCTCCATCTGCCTTCCCGTTGCATCGGGCGAATGGCTTCGCCTGATATCGCACGCGCCCTTCCGGCGCGCTGACGTACAGCTTCGCCGCCCTCGAAGACCTCGCGCATGAGCGATGCGGCGTGGGCGAGGTCCGGCTCGGCCCAGCGAGCCTCGGGGGGATAGGGAGCAGCGCCCGGCCCACGGCCACCGGCTGGTAGTCCACCAGCCAGCTGTTGTCCGGCCTCATGAAGTCGACGTTGCCCGAGTAGCCGGTTGCGATCACCGGCTTGCCCAGGAACATCGCCTCAGCCAAGTCATGCCGAACCCCTCCGAGCGGTGTAGCGAGACGTAACAGTCGCAACTCGCCACGAGCCGGTCCTTGTCGGAGGAATGGAGGTAGTCGTCGAGGACCAGGATGTGGCGGTGGCCCTCGCACGCGTCCTTGACGCGGCCGTGGTCGGCGCGGTGATGCTCGGCGTTGATGCTCTTCAGGACGAGCGACGCCTCGCCCAGCTCGGGGAAGGCGCGCAGAAACGCCTCGATCACCCCCAGCGGGTTCTTGCGGCGGAGGACGCTGCTGTAGTCGTAGGAAAAGAGGAAGGAGAACCCGAGGGGGAGGCCGAAGCGCCCGGGCTCGGAGCGGGGGGCGCCCTCCACTGTGACCGGCGTGGGCACAACGGTCACGGGGACCTTCGCTACGGCGGACAGGTCTCGCCGACGAACGTGCTTCCGGCCCACAGCTGGTCGACGTGCTCGAAAGAGTTCAGCCACTGCTCGGGGAACTGCGCGAGCTCCCACCACCACCAGCCGATGGTGTGCCGTCCCTCGAAGAACGCCGGGCCTGCTTGATGGGCGAACCCCGGCAGCGCGTCGGCGTTTACGCACACCAGATTGATCGGGTAACCGCCCGACCACAGGCCGGTATGGGAGAAGGGGTGGTTGTGGCGGCTCCCCGGCCGCCAGCGCCACCGGCAGCACCGGGACGCCGGCGGTGTCGAGAGCCGTGATCGCCTGCCGCGCGATCTCGCCGACCCCGAGCTCGGCGTTGAGATAGCCCGCCACGTTGACTCCGAACGGTCGAGTCCCTTCGGGTAGGGGCGGGCGGCGCGGAGGCCGCCTCGGCGGGCAAGGTCGGAGGCAGCAGCGCCTCGGGAACCTCACCGCGGCTGTGCTTGTGCGCCCATTCCACAAGCCGCGGGCCGTCTACGTCTGCGAGGTCCGGAAAGGCGCGGCTGATGTGCGCGTGGTGGGCGTGGAGGCTGGCGAGAAAGCGGGTGACCCCAAACTTTCCGCCTGAGCGTGAACCCGCGGGGGCGTTGAGGGCTTCGAGCAGCTCCGCCTCGCCGTCGGGGGTGAAGATCGAGGCGTCAAAGCCGTCCTCGACCAGCAGCTCCCGGTACGCCCGCCGGATGTCGGGATTCAGCTCGAGGCCGTTGGCGGTCGTGGCGTAGTCGTAAGGCCAGGCCAGCGCTCGCTCGACCCCCTCCGATCTCAGCTCCTGCGCGTAGTCCAGGCACAGCTGCGCCAGGTCGGGATGGTCCTGCACGCGCACCCGGGTCTGGTGCTTGCTGAGCACAGTGGGGTGCTCGTGGTCGAAGCCGCTGAAGTGGAAGAGGCGCAGGGGCGTCGGCGACCATCCACTTGCCCTCGGGGGTGCGGCTGACAGGCCGTGAGTGCAGGTTCCAGTAGGCGACGTTGAAGCCGGGGTCTCGCAGGAGGTGAAAGTTCGGGGCCATACCGGGAACCAGGTCGATCCAACGCTGGTCGACGAAGAAACCCCGCTCGGGGTCCAGGACGCAGTCGGTCTCCAGGCGCTCTCCCCACCAGTCCAAGAGCTCGTCGGCGAACTGCCCCGCCTTCACGCCGATGAAGCCGAGGTTGTATGCGCCGGCGACGAGGATGTCCTGCTCGCTTGGGCGCCGGCCATCGCGAGGCATTGGGCCGAGGTTGTGAGGCGAGAGACGAGCTCGTGCTCATGCACGCGCGCGAAGACATCATGGAGTGGCGCGTAGATCCGCATGTCGGGGTCGAGGTAGACCGCAGCGTTGTCCTCGCTGTGGGCGGCCACCCAGCGGAGCAGCCACGGCTTGACGGCCGTGGCCAGCTCCAAGACGTTGTACAACGCGCTCATCGTCTCGAATCGCTCTACACCCACGTCGCTCGCGCTGAGGATCGTGAAGGGCTCCTCGTCCGGGCTCAGGTAACCGGCGGGCTCGTCGATCACCAGCACGTAGAAGTGGTCCTCGGGATGGTGGGCAGCGAACGAGCGGGCGAGCACCCGGGCGTGGGCCGCATAGTTCTTTGCGATGACGGTGCAGACGTCCACGGCGCAGCGGGCAAGGGTACCCGGGCAGGCCACTCGGATTATCGTTTGGGACGTGAGCGGGTGACCGAAGGCGACGGATGGGCGGTCGCGAACCTCGACGAGCTGGGTGACGGCTTCGGGTTCCGGAAGGTGCGCAAGGAGCTCGGCGTCACGGCCTTCGGCGTGAACGGGCTCGTGCTGCCGCCCAACTTCACGGCCGGAAAGCACTTCCACGAGGAGCAGGAGGAGCTGTACTTCGTCCACAGCGGCGAGGTGGACATCACCTTCGGCGACGGCACCACCGAGCGCCTGGGCCCGGGCGGCCTGGCGCGCGTCGACGCCGCCACGGTGCGCCAGCTCGGCAACCCCGGCGACGAGCCGGCGGTGCTGCTGGTTGCCGGCGGCAAGGACGGGTACGTCGGGCGCGATGGCCGACTCCCGGAGGGAGAGGACAGCCCCCGCTAGCTCGGCCCGGCCGGTGCACATCGGCTGCTCGGGCTGGAACTACCGCGACTGGCGCGGGCGGCTGTATCCCGAGAAGCTGCCCACCTCGCGCTGGCTCGAGCGCTACGCGGAGTGCTTCTCCACGGTCGAGGTCAACTCGACCTTCTACCGGCTGGCCAAGCGCGACGCCGTGGCGCGCTGGGCCGAGCAGACGCCCGACGACTTCGTGTTCGCCCTCAAGGCGAGCCGCTACCTGACGCACATGAAGCGGCTGACCGACATGGATCGCGGCGTGAGCCGCTTCTACGAGTCGATCGAGCCGCTCTCGGACTCCGGCAAGCTGGGCCCCGTCGTCTGGCAGCTGGCCGACAACTTCAAGCGCGACGACGAGCGCCTGGCCCACGCGCTGGAGGGCCTGCCGCCGGGGCGGCACTGCTTCGAGCTGCGCCACCCGAGCTGGTACACGCCGGACGTGTACGCGCTGCTGCGCGAGCACGGCGTGGCGCTGGCGATCGGCGACCACCCGGAGCGGCCGCACGTCGAGCACGAGCTGACGACCGACTGGACGCTGGTGCGGCTGCACTACGGCGCTCGCGGCAGGCGCGGCAACTACTCGTCGACGGAGATCGCCACCTGGGCCCGGCGCATCGCCCAGTGGCGCCGCCGCGCGGAGGTGTTCCTCTACTTCAACAACGACTGGGAGGGCTTCGCCGTCCGAAACGCCCTGGAGCTCGAGAAGCGGCTAGGCGCGTAGCTTCGGCAGCACCTGCTCGCCGTACATGCGCAGGGCGCCGTGGGGGTCGGCGCCCGAGCCGTTCTGGAGGCAGATGATCGTCGGCTCGAGCTTCTCGAGCTCCCGGACCCGGTCGAGGTGGACCTCGGGGTCCGAGGAGACGATGTAGCCCTCCTTGAACTCCTCGTCGGAGATGTCGTCCTGCGCCTTGCGCTGCATCCCCTCGGGGTCGCTCCAGTCCTCGCGGAAGTGCTCGCCCGGCAGGGTGGCCTTCCACACGCTCGCGCCGGCCAGCGCGGCGTCGTCCTCCTCGGCCCACGAGAAGCCTGCCTGGAGGATGATCTCGCCCGGCTCCTTGCCGGCGTCGTCGCAGGCGCCCTTGTAGACGTCGATCAGCTCGCTGACCTGCTCGGGGTCGCCCAGCGTCCAGAGGCCGTCGCCCCAGCGCCCGGCGATCTTCGCTGCGCGCGGGCCGAAGGCGGAGACGTAGATCGGCGGCCGCCGCTCGCCGCGCGTGTGCAGCAAGGCGCGCTCGGTGCGGAAGTGGGGGCCGTCGTGGTCCAGGCGCTCGCCGTCGAAGAGCCGGCTGATGATCTCCAGCGCCTCCTCCATGCGGTCGACCTGCTCGCCCACGGCCGGCCAGTGCATTCCGCACGGCACCTCGTTGAGCGCCTCGCCCGAGCCGATGCCGAGGAAGGCGCGGCCGGGGAACATCGACTCGAGCGTGGCGAAGGCCTGCGCCACCACGGCGGGGTGATAGCGGTGGATCGGGGCGGTCACGCCGGTGCCGATCGGAATGGTGTCGGTGGCCTGCCCCACGGCGCCGAGGACGGTCCAGGCCTGGGCGCTCTCCCCCGGCTCCCACCACGGCTGGAAGTGGTCGGACAGGCAGGTGCCGTCGAACCCCCAGCGCTCGGTCTCGATGGCCTGGCGCACCAGGTCGGCGGGCGGGAACTGCTCGGTGGCGAGCTGGGTCCAGTAGCGGATGGTCAAAGGGCCTCCAGCGTCTCGGGTCCGATCTCGCCTACGGAGCGGCAGCCCGCGAGGCCCATGGTCAGGTCGAAGTCGGCCTGGAAGTTGTGGAGCACCTCACGGACCCCGCGCTCGCCTGCGATGGCGAGTGCGTAGCAATGAGGACGCCCTATACCCACGGCGGTGGCTCCCAACGCGAGGGCCTTGAAGGCGTCCGCGCCGGTGCGCACGCCGCTGTCCATCACGATCGGCACCCGGCCTCCGACCGCCTCGGCGATCTTCGGGAGGGCGGCGATGGTCGAGGTCGCCCCGTCCACCTGGCGCCCGCCGTGGTTGGACACCCAGACGCCGTCCATGCCCTCGTCCACGGCGCGGCGGGCGTCGTCGGGGTGGAGGATCCCCTTGAGCACGATCGGCAGCTTCGTCCGCTCGCGCAGGAAGGGCAGGTCCTCCCAGGTCAGCGACGGGCGCGAGTAGATGCGGATGAAGGTCTGCACCGCGGCGCGGGCCCGGCGCGGATCGAAGCGCTTGGGGTACGCGCGCACGAGCTGATACAGCGTCCGGAGCGCGCCGAGGCTCGGGCGCGGCTGAGGAGAGTCAGCCGCCGCATCCTCGTCCAGCAGCCGGGTGAAGACGGGGTCGCTGGTGTACTGCGCGATCCCCTTGCCGCGCAGGAAGGGCAGGTAGCCCAGGTCCAGGTCGTGGGTGCGCCAGCCCAGGATCGTGGTGTCCAGCGTGACCACGATCGCGGCGCAGCCGCACGCCTCGGCGCGGCTCACGAGGCTCTCGACGAGGTCGTTGGAGGTGCTCCAGTAGAGCTGGAACATGCGCATCCCGTCGCCCAGCTCGCGCGCGCAGTCCTCCATCGGCCGGGAGGCCTGGTTGGAGAAGGTCACCGGCACCTGGGCTTCCCGCGCGGCCGCGGCCACCGCGAGGTCGGCGCGCTTGTGCACCATCTCCAGCACGCCGATGGGGGAGAGGACGAACGGCGAGCTCAGCCGGCGGCCGAAGAGCTCCACGCCGGTGTCGCGCTCCTCGACGTCGCGCAGCATGCGGGGCACGATCCGCCAGCGGTCGAAGTCCGAGCGGTTGGCGGCCATCGTGCGGCCGCTGCCGGCGCCGCCGGCGATGTAGGCGAACGCCTCTGGCGACATCGCCTCGCGGGCGCGTTCCTCGAGCGCGTTCGCGTCCGTGGGAAGCGTCGGGCGGCCGCCGCCGACCCCGGCGAGGTACACCGCCTGCTGTCGGTCGGGACCGCGCACGAGGCGCACCCTAAGCGTTTGCGAGCGGCCTCTCGCGGTACTCCGTAGAGCATGGAAGAAGAAGAGGACCGCAAGCTGGCCGAGCAGGGGAACACGGACGCGAAGCTGTATGTCCCCGATGACCTCGATGAAGAAGAGAACACCGACGATGCGCCCGCGCAGGGCGAGGCGCCCGGCGAGGGCGGCGGGGAGGCTGCATAACCATGGCTAAGAAGGAACTGCAGGCAAGCGACCTGAAGCTCATCCAGTACCTCAACGAGGCCTACGGCAAGGAGAAGGAGCTCGAGACCGCGCTCCAGCTCCACATCGGGATGACCACCCGCAAGCCGTACAAGAAGCGCCTCCAGGATCACCTGAAGGAGACCAAGGCCCAGGCCAGGGGTCTCGAGCGGCGGATCAAGCAGATCGGCGGGAAGGCCGAGCGGATTCCGGCCGTGCCCGACGGCGCACCCGACGCGGTCGGCGAGGCCGTCGCGAAGGTCGCCTCCGCGACCTCGAAGGCCACGGCCGCTGCGACCGGGCAGCTACACGTGCTCCGCGGCACCGGCGAGGCCGACAAGATGCTCCACAACGCCAAGACCGAGTTCCACGACGAGCACCAGGAGATCGCCAACTACCACGCGATCGAGACGCTCGCCGAGCAGCTCGGCGACCGGGAGACGGTCAAGCTGGCGAAGGAGTACCGCCGCCAGGAAGAGCGCATGGCGAGGTTCCTCGAGAAGCAGATTCCCGTGCTGACCAAGGAGGTCGTGCGCGAGGAGATCCCGTCAGACCAGCGGGCCCAGCCGAAGCGACGCTCGAGCGGATCGCGCTCGGGTGGCAAGCGTTCAGGTGGCTCGCGCTCCGGCAGCAACTCCCGGCGCAAGAAGAGCTGACGTCCGTGGGGGGGCGGTCTCGAGGGTGAGCCGCCTCCCACCCGGACCCACACGCGCGGCGCCAGGCTCGGCGCCGACTACAGCCGCTTAGGCGGCGCCTTCTTGCACCGCGATGCGCTCGCGCTCGGCCGGCGACTGGACCGCCACCTCGGCCAGGCGGCGCAGCGTCTCGCGGTTGCGCACACGCGTGAAGAGGTGCACCGGCGGCATCATCATGTGCACCGCCTTCGGCACCAGCGGGTCCTCGATGATCGTCACGTTCGTGCCCCCGTTCGAGGGCTCGAGCTGGAAGGTCACCTTGGCCTTCCCTAGCGGCAGCGCGCGGGCGATCAGCTCCAGCTGGCGCGGGGCGTTGCTCTCGACCACCCAGGTGCTGTCGTTCACGGAGAGAGGCCCGACGCCCACGGTGTGGTGGAACTTGGCGCCTTTGACGGGCCAGTCGTCGTCCCAGCCGCGGATGTGCTTGGAGCCGACGACGACGTAGCCGTACTGGCGGGGGTCGGCGAGGACCTCCCAGATCGTCCGTGGCGAGACGGGGATGTAGCGCTCGTTGCGGGCCATCGCGCCCGTCTACCCGCGGCGTGTGGCGGAAAACCCGGCCAGCGCCAGGGCGGCGCCGGCCCCCAAGGCGACCGTCGTGCGCTTCAGGCGCTCCGCCGCCAGGACGGCCCTCGCCGCGTTGCCGCCCGGTCCGCCGTGGACTCCGCCGCCCGGGTGGGCGGCCGAGGAGGCGAGGTAGAGGCCGCGCACCGGGGTCTCCGGGCGGCCCAGGCCGGGTACGGGCCGGAAGATCAGCTGCTGGTGGATCTGAGCGGTCCCGTTGTTCACGGCGCCGCCGGAGAGGTTGCGGTTCGCCGCCTCCAGCTTGGCGGGCGTGTAGACGTGGCGCCCGCGGATCAGGTCGCGGAACCCCGGCGCCACGCGCTCGATTTCGTCCTCGACCCGGCGAGCGAAGATCTCGGTCTCCCGCTCGTCGAAGCTGCCGGTGAGCTCGCCCCCGGCGTCGCCGTCGATCTCCTGCGGGACGTGGGTGTAGGCCCAGGCCGTGTCGCGGCCCTCGGGCTGGCGCGTGGGGTCGGTTGCCGCGTACTGGCCCATGACCAGGAACGGGTGGTCGGGAAGGAGGCGGCGATTGAGCTGCGCGGTGGTGCGCGTGAGGGAGTCCATGCCCTCGGCCACGTGCACGGTCCCCGCCGCGCGAGCCTCCTCGGCGGTCCAGGGGATGGGCCCGTCGAGCGTCCAGTCCACCTTCACCGTCGAGTTGTCGTACTGGAAGCGGGTGAGCTCCTGGAGCAGGGCCGCCGGGAGGTGCTCCTCACCCACGAGCTCGCGGTAGAGCTGGGGTGCCCCGGTGTCGGCCAGGACGGCCTTCCCGGCGCCGACCTCCTCGCCGCCGGCCAGCCGCACGCCCACCGCGCGGCCGCCCTTTACGAGCACCTTCTCCACCCGCTCGCCGGTGCGCAGCGTTCCGCCCCTGGCCTCGAGGCGGCGGACCATGGCGCCCGCGAGCTCGCCCGCGCCGCCCTCGGGAACGGGGAAGCCGTGCTGCTGGCCCAGGCCGCAGAGCACCAGGCCGAACAGCGCGCTGCCGGGCTGGTCGGGCGTCAGGTCGGTGTGCAGCGCGTTGCCGGCCAGCAGCCAACCGCCGCCCTCGCCCTCGAAGGTCTCCTCGGCGTAGCGGCGGACGGGGAGCATCCCGAAGCGGATGAAGTCGCGCAGGTCGCGCGGGCCGAGCGAAGCCGCGATCCGCGCGCCCGCCTTGACCGGCGGAAAGGGCGTGAAGAGGCCGTCGGTCAGCGCGTCGCCGAAGCGACACCACCAGCGGAACACCTCGCGCCAGCGCTCGCCGTCTCCCGGAGCGAAGCGCTCGAGTGACTCGGCGGTGCGGTCGGGGTCGAGCCAGAGCATCGCGGAGCGGCCATCGGCCTGGGGGTGGGCGACCGGCGCCTCGGCGCGGCGCCAGCGCAGGCCGTGCTCCTCCAGCCCCAGTTCGGTGATGATCGACGACGCGGGCGCGAGCGGATAGAAGGCGCTGAAGTGGTCGTTGACGAAGCCGGGCTCGATCAGCTCGGAGCTCTTGACCGCCCCTCCGGCCACGGGCTGTTCCTCGAGCACCACGACGTCCCAGCCGCGGTCGGCGAGGTTGTTCGCCGCCACCAGGCCGTTGGGCCCGGCCCCGATCACCACCGCGTCAGCCAAGGACCCTCATCACCGTGGCGCGCAGGCTGGGACGGCTCAGCGGCAGGCCGCCGCTGACCTCCCCCTGGCCCATCGGCTCGTGCAGCACGCCGCGGCTGTGCGTCTGCGGGCCGCGCGGATGGGCGAGGCGCCCGGCCCAGCCCATGAGCCGCTCCACGGGGCCCGGGAGCAGCGCGTAGGCGCCGCCCACGGCGACGCCCATCGCCCAACCCACCGTGACCCGTCGGCGCGGGCGCGCGGCTGCGGCCACCACGGCGTCGGCCACGGTGCCGGCGGTGTAGGCGCCCGGGTAGCGCGGGGCCAGACGGCCGGTGGCGCTGGTGCCGTTGTTCCAGAACGGCGTGTCGACGGGGCCGGGCTCGATCTCCGTGACGCTGACGCTGCGAGCCGTCGCCCTTGAGCTCGGTGCGCAGGACGCTCAGGAAGCCGCGCAGGCCGTGCTTGGCGGCCACGTAGGAAGACTGCAGCGGAAGCGGCGCGCGGCTGGCCACCGAGGACACCACCACGAGCCGCCCGTCCGAGTGCTCGAGATGGGGCAGCACGCAGCGCACGGTGTTCACCGCTCCCAGGAGCGTGAGCCCGACGGCGCGGTCGAAGTCCTCCGGCGGCGTCTCGTCGAAGCGCCCGTAGGAGGCGCCGCCCGCGTTGACCACGGCCACGTCCAGCCCGCCCAGACGCTCCACCAGGCGCTCGACCGCGGGCGCGAGCGAGCTGCGGTCGGTGATGTCGGCGCGCTCGGCCACGCCCCCGATGTCCTGGGCTGCGCGGTCGACCGCTTCGCTGCGCGCGAGCAGCGCCACCTCGGCCCCGGCGTCCGCGAAGCGTCGCGCCGCCGCCAGGCCGATGCCGCTGCTCGCCCCCGTGACGAGCACGCGGGCGCCCTTCAGAGAATCCATGGTTCGCGCCTACCCGCGGGGAGGCAGCTGAAGCTCCTGCTCGGCGCCCGGAGTGCCCGCCGCCAGCTCGCGGCTTCGCTCCAGCTCGGAGTTCAGCTCGGCCCCGAACAGGATCGCGATGTTGGTCAGCCACATCCAGATCAGCAGGGTCACGATCCCGCCGAGCGTCCCGTAGGTCTTGTTGTAGGAGCCGAAGTTCGCGACGTAGAGAGCGAACAGCGCCGAGGCGAGGATCCACGCGGCCACGGCGAGCAGGCTGCCCGGCGAGACCCACTGGAACTTCGGCAGCTTCGCGTTGGGCGCCGTGTAGTAGAGGACGGCGATCATGAGCAGGACCACGGCCAGCAGGACCGGCCACTTGGCCACGTTCCAGATCGTGAGCCCGGTGTCGCCGACGCCCAGGGCCTCGCCGACCGAGCGGGCGATCGGACCGCTCACCACCAGCGCCACGAGCACCAGCGCCAGCAGCATGACCATGCCCAGCGTGATGAGCATCTGCAGCGGGCGCAGCTTGTAGACGGGCCGGCCCTCCTCGGTCTCGTAGATGTCGTTGGAGGCGCGCCCGAACGCGCCCACGTAGCCGGAGGCCGAGAACAGCGCCACGACCACGCCGAAGATGAGCAGCACCACGCCGGTGCGGTCGGAGCCGGCGATGGTGTTGATCGGGCCCTGGAAGGTGTCGACCGCCGACTCGGGGCCGAGGTCCTGGATCATGTCGGTGAGCGCGTCGGTGAGCGTCACCGGGTCCATCACCAGCCCGACGACCGAGACCAGCGCGATCAGCGCCGGGAAGAGGGCGAGCAGCCCGTAGTAGGTGAGCGCCGCGGCCCAGTCGGCGAGGTTGTCTTCCTGGAACTCCTTGAAGGTGCGCTTCAGCGTCAGCCACCAGCGGTGGCCGGACAGGTCGGTGGGGTGCTCGGGCGCCGAGGCCACCCCACGTCTATACCCGGTGGAGGGCTAGGAGCGCTTGGCGGTGCTCCGCTTGGCCGTGCTCCGCTTGGCGGTGCTGCGCTTGGCGGTGCTCTGCTTCGCCGTGCTGCGCTTGGGCGCGCTGCGCTTTGCGGTGCTGCGCGAGCGCGATGCGCTCGACTTGGCGCGTGAGCCACCCGATGCGCTGCGCGACCGCGAGCTGCTGCTCTTGGAGCGCGAGCTGCTGCTCTTGGAGCGCGAGGACGACGCCTTCTTCGCGCCGGCCGAGCGGCGCCGGGAGGCGGCCTGCTCGCGCTCCTCGCCCTCCGCCTTGACCAGCTTCTTCGAGAGCGACTTCAGCTCGTCGGTGAGGAACTTGGCGTAGCCCTTGTGCTCGTCGCGAAGGCGCTTGGCGAGCTTGGCGGTGTCCTTGTCCTCCGACGCCTTGGCCAGCGCGCGCAGCGAGTTGTAGACCGCGGTCTGCTTGAGGGCCTCCTCCTGCTCGTCGCGCGCCGCTTCGAGCACGCGGCGCAGCTCGCCGGCGTCGCGAACCTTCTTCGCGCCGTCCTCGGCGACCTTGGTGGCGCGGCGCTCGGCGGCCTTCGCGGCGCCGCGAACCTGCTTCGCCGGCTTGGAGGGCTTGGCCACGCTGCGCACGCTGCCTCCGAGGTCCTTGAGCCGGCCCTCGAGGCGCTCGATCCGCGCCTTCCCGCTCTCCAGGTGGCGCTCCAGGCGCGCATGGTGCTCGGCACGCGTGATGAGGAGGAGGTGGGCCGCGAGGTGCGATTCGATCTCGCGCTCGTTCCCGGTGGCCTCGGCCACGTGCGCTGCCAGCGTGGGGTTGTCGTTGCGGTCCTTGGCCACTGCTTCCTCCTCGTCGTTTCCCTCGGCGAAGGCCTCCCCGCGCTCCACCGCGGCCAAACGCCGGTTGCGGGGTCGCGCGCGGGGTAGGGAGGGGCGTATGAGAGTGGTGGTCACCGGAGCCAGCGGCAACGTCGGAACGAGCGTCCTGCGGGCGCTCGGACAGGACCCGGCGGTCGACTCCGTCCTCGGCCTGGCCCGCCGGCTGCCCGACCAGCAGTTCGCCAAGACGACGTGGGCCGTGGCCGACGTGACCTCGGCCGAGCTCACACAGCACTTCGACGGAGCGGACGCCGTCATCCACCTCGCGTGGCTCATCCAGCCGGGGCGTGACGAGAGCACCACCCGCAACGTCAACGTCAACGGCAGCGCCCGCGTGTTCGCCGCGGCGGCACAGGCGCGCGTGAAGACGCTGGTGCACGCCTCCTCGGTGGGCGCGTACTCGCCCGGTCCCAAGGACCGCGAGGTCGACGAGAGCTGGCCGACCGACGGGATCCCCAGCTCGTTCTACTCGCGCCACAAGGCCGAGTGCGAGCGCCTGCTCGACCGCTTCGAGATCGACAACCCCGACGTGCGCGTGGTGCGGCTGCGCCCGGGCCTGATCTTCAAGCGCGGCGCCGCCACCGGCATCCGCCGCCTGTTCGCCGGCCCGTTCCTGCCCAACCGGCTCGTCCGCCGCTCGCTGATCCCCGTGGTGCCCGACGTGCCCGGCCTGCGCTTTCAGGCCGTGCACTCACACGACGTGGGGGAGGCCTACCGGCTGGCCGCCACCGGCGACGCCGTCGGGCGCCTTCAACGTGGCCGCCGACCCGATCCTCGACCCCCAGCGCCTCGCCCAGACCCTCGGGGCGCGGCCCGTGCCCGTGCCCGCCGCAGTCCTGCGCGCCGGCGCGGCGCTGACCTTCCTCGCGCACCTGCAGCCGACCGAGCCGGGCTGGGTCGACATGGCGCTGGGCGTTCCGCTGATGGACTCCGCACGCGCGCGTGAGGAGCTCGGCTGGACGCCCTCTCACACCAGCGAGGACGCCCTGCTCGACCTGATCGAGGGCATGGGGGACGGCGCGGGCATGGACACCCCGCCGCTGGCGCCGTCGACCAGCGGCCCGCTGCGGGTGCGCGAGCTGCTGACCGGCCTCGGGCACCGCTCCGGCGTCTAGGCCGCTTCCGCCGCCGCGGTCACCTTGTCCAGCGCCCGGCGCAGGAGCCGGGAGACGTGCATCTGCGAGACGCCGACGCGCTCGCCGATCTCCCGCTGGGTCAGGTCGTCGACGAAACGCAGGCGCAGGATCTCGCGCTCACGCGGCGGCAGCGCCCGGACGGTCGGGCCCACGGACACCGACAGCTCCACGAATTCGTATCCGCCCTCCTCACCGCCGAGCGTGTCGAGCAGCGTGCCGCTCTCGTCCTCGGTGACCGACAGGGGCTGGTCCAGCGACGACGTGTCGTAGGCCGTGCCGGCCTCCTGGGCCTCCAGTACCTGCTCGGTGGTCATGCGCACCGCCTCGGCGATCTCCGAGGCCGTGGGCGAGCGCCCCAGCTTCTTCGACAGCGTCTCGGTCGTGCGGTTGACGTTGAGCACGCGCTCCTGCAGCTCGCGCGGGACGTGCAGCGCCCAGCCCTTGTCGCGGAAGTGGCGCTTGAGCTCGCCGACCATCGTCGGCACGGCGTAGCTCATGAAGCGCGACCCGCGGCCGGGCTCGAAGCGGTCGATGGCCTTCATCAGGCCGAGGCACGCCACCTGGACGAGGTCCTCCAGCGGCTCGTTGGTGTGCCGGTAGCGCGATGCGAGGTCGCGGGCCACGGGCACGAAGCGGGCGGCGAGCTCCTCGCGGGCGTCGAGCGCGCCGTGACGGTGGTAGCGGATCAGGAGCTCGTTGTCACGAGCCTCGCGGGGATCCTTCCTGGGCTGCGAGCGAAGCGCCGGAGGCGCCGGTAGGGCAAGCGTTGCGGACATATGGCCTCTCGATTCGGACGTCGGATGACGAGGTCCGTCCGGAAGCCGTTAGCGGCCTAGGTCCGTCCCACTTATGGAGAAACCGTGCAGTCGGAGCGCGTCCGCCTTTACGGTCTGCATGAAGTATCCCAAAGCACAAGCGTCATCAAACATCCCTGGCGCGTTACCGCCTGCCTAAGCTCGTCGGAAGCGTGGGGGACCTGGTGGAAGAGGTCGTGGCGCTGCCCGGGGGCGAGCTGCGCGTCCTGCGCCCGGTCGACGCCGAGGGGCTGCTGACCGAGGAGGCCTTCGAGCAGGAGGAGCTGCTGCCCTACTGGGCAGAGCTGTGGTCGAGCTCGCTGGCGCTCGCGCGCGTGCTCGCGGTCCGCTCGCTGCGCGGCGCGCCGACGCTGGAGCTCGGGTGCGGGCTGGGGGTGGCGGCGGTTGCCGCCGCCCGGGCCGGCGGGCGGGTGCTGGCCACCGACTGGTCGGCGCCGGCCGTGGCGCTGACCGCGCGCAACGCCGAGGCCAATGGTGTCGAGCTGGAGGCCGCGCGGGTGTCCTGGCAGGAGCCCGGGCCCCTCCTCGAACGCGCGCCCTGGGCCCTGGTCCTGGCCTCCGACGTGCTCTACGACCGTGCGAACGTGCCCCTCCTGCTGGACCTGCTCCCGCGCCTCGTGAGCCCACGCTCCGAGGTCCTGATCGCCGACCCGGGGCGCCCTCCCGCGGAGGAGTTCCTGGAGCGGGCGGGGGAGAGCTGGGACATCGAAAGCCGTGCCGTCCCGGGGAGCGCCCAGGTGACTCTTCATCGCCTGGCCGTCCGTGCCACGTAGCTAGAATTGACCGCTGCAGGGACGGCGCCCCTCAGCAGGGGAGGCGCTCGGACCTCCGAAGGAGAGAGACTGCTCCAGGAGGTTCACATGGCAGGTGCAGAACTAGACATCCAGAGGTTCCGGGACGACGGTCGGCACGTGGTGGAGCCCCACGGCGACATCGACCTCGCCACCGCCCGCGAGCTCGGCATCGTGCTCCGCGAGGAGGTCGACGAGAGGCCGGAGGAGCTGGTGGTCGACCTCAGCGAGACCACCCACCTCGACTCGACCGGGGTCGCGGTCCTGCTCAACGCCCAGCGCCGTCTGACACGCGCAGGCGCGCGGTTTGCCGTGGTGGCCCCCGCCGGGCCCCCGCGCCGGGTGCTCGAGCTGACCGGCGTGGCGGACACGCTCAGGCTCCGCTCCGCGGTGGAGCCGGCCCACTGAGCGGGTAGAGAGAGGCCATGAGCCCTCTCGAGACGCCTGGCCCGCCGCCGGGTCCCGCCCCAGCGCCGCCGACTCCGACCCCGGGCCCCGGGCCCCCCATGCCCGGGCCGGAGCCGTCACCGACTCCCCCCGGGCCGCCGACGCCCGAGCAGCCGCCCGAGATCTAGTCGTCGAGCTTGTCGCCCTCCGGGGCGTTGGTCCGGCCGGCCTCGATGTCCTGGTCGGGGTGGGGCTCGCTGGTGGAGCGGCTGCCCGTCGGAGGGTGCGGCTCCTCGCCGAACGGCTGCCCGTCGGGGTCGGGCGGGTCGCGCGGATCCTCACGCTGGTCGTAGGGGTCGGGCCACTCGGTCGGGTCCGGCTCGCCCACGGGGTTGTTCAGCGAGCGGTGTGGATCCTGGTCTCGCTCCTCGGGGTCGGGTGGCAGGTCGCGTCCTCGTTCCATGGTCTTGCCTCCTCTGGTCAGAACCTCAGGTCGCTCAGCCCTCGGCGGCGCCGATGACGCGCACGGTGTTCTCTCGCCGGGTCTGGTCGTTCTCGCCGCCCAGGATCCCGAGCTCCTCCATCAGCACGAAGAAGGGCCGGCTGAACGGCGACGAGGCGGTACGGGCTCGGACGGCGTTCCAGTCGATCTGCTCGCGCAGGGCACGGGCGATCTGCAGCAGGCTCTCGTAGCGGATGGCGCGCTCGTCGATGGCCATCAGCTTGGTGGTGATCACGTCCTCGATGGCCAGGACGTCGACGTTCATTCCCAGGATCCGCAGGCGCTCGCCGCGCGCGAAGACCTCGTCGTCCAGCTCCAGGCCCGCGGGCCCGAAGATCAGGTCCACCAGGACCTCGCCGTCCCAGGCCTTCAGCAGCCACTCCTCCGGCGGGCGCTCGGGCCTCATTCCGGCCCGCTCCAGCGCCTCGAGCGCCTGCTCGGCGTGCTCCGGGCGCACCATCAGGTCCAGGTCGTTGCGCGTCTGGGGGCCGCCGCGCGCCCAGCTGGCCAGGCTCCCGCCCAGGAGGTAGGGCACCCGGGCATCCTCGAGCGCGGCGACGGATCGCTTGAGCGTCGCCTCCAGCTGTTCTGGTGTGGGGTCCAGCTCTTCCGCCACGTAGTTCGCCTACCCGTGGCCCCTCGATTCGACTCACGGTCCTCCGGGTAGCGTCCGCGGGGTGGAACGACGCCTGCGCATCGCCGCCGCCGGGGACGTGCATTGCAAGCCCGCCATCCGCGATCAGGTCATCGAGAGCTTCGCGGCGGTGGCCCCAGATGTGGACGCGATCCTGCTCGCCGGGGACCTGACCACCCACGGCGAGGTGGAGCAGGGCGAGATCCTGGCCGACGCCGTGCGCCCGCTGGACGTGCCGGTGGTCGCCGTGCTCGGCAACCACGACCACCACGTCAACCGCCCCGCGGAGCTGACCGCGGTGCTGGAGGAAGCGGGCGTCCAGGTCCTGGACCGCTCCTGGACCGTCCTCGACTTCGACGGCGCCGAGCTCGGCATCGCCGGGGTGAAGGGCTTCGTGGGCGGGTTCCCCGGCTCGCACCTGCCGGACTTCGGCGAGCCCTCGCTGCGGGCGGTGTACGCCGAGACGGGTGAGGAGGCGGCTGCGCTGGACGAGGGGCTGCGCGCCATCGCCAACTGCCCCTATCGCGTGGCTCTGCTGCACTACGCCCCGGTCACCGAGACCCTGGAGGGCGAGCCGCGCGAGATCTGGACGATGCTGGGCACCGACCGCCTGGCGGCGCCGATCCGCGAGCACGAGCCCGACCTGGCGCTGCACGGCCACGCGCACGCGGGGACCTTCGAGGGCGCGCTGGGCGGCGTGCCGGTGTACAACGTGTCCGTCCCGGTCATGGGCCGGGACTTCTGGGTCTTCGAGCTGACCGCACGCCGGCGGCCCGTGGCGCCCATACGCTGATTCAGGCAACGACCCCGGGGGTAACGAATGGCCATGGAACGAGAGCCGGAAGAGAGCCTCGACGATCTCGCCGAGTACGGGGACGACCCCGCGGCGCGCGACGAGGCCGAAGCGGCGGCCAACGAGGCCGCCCACATCGGCGGCGACGTGCCTCCGCAGTCCGACGACCCCGCCTTCGAGGCGGTCGAGGAGGGCGGTGGCGGCGAGGCCGAGGGCTTCGAGCAGGCCGAGGAGGAGCTGATCGAGGGCGCCTCGCACGGCGACCCCCAGCCCGACCCCGAACGTCTTGGCCTTCTCGCCCGAGGAGGAGTCCGACCGCTCCACCGCGGATTACGGCGAGGCTGACGAAGAGGAGCCGCAGGACCTCTGAGCGTCACCGGCTTCGCGGAGCTGGTTCTCGAGACCTCCGACCCGGAGCGGCTCGCGCGCTTCTACACCGAGCGGCTGGGGCTCGAGGAGCTCGGTCGCGACCCCGGCGGGATCTGGCTCAAGGTCGGCGACTCGGCCCGCCTGGGGCTGTGGACCCCCGGAGAAAAGGAGCACGGCGACCGCGGCGGCTCACACGTGCACTTCGCGATGAGCGTCACGCCCGAGCGGCTGGACGAGCTGGCCGAGGCGCTGGGCGGCGACGCCAAGGGCCCGGTGGAGCACGAAGGGGGCGACCGTTCCCTCTACATCCGCGACACGGAGGGCAACGTCGTGGAGGTCTGGGACCGCTACGAGCGCTAGGAGCCGCTCGGCGGCTCGAGCACGAAGATCTCGAAGGCCATGTCGGGCCTGAAAGTGACCTGGCTGTGGTAGGTCAGGACCTTTCTGCCCAGTGCGTCCTCGACGACCGACTGTGAAGCGGTTGCGTCTCCGCCGACTGGTAGGTCAGCCGGACCTCACGAACGAGGGCCTCCTTCCCGTCGTCGAGCAGCGTCTTCTCCACGGTGGTCAGGATGTCCTCCAGCACGACGAGCGAGGATGTTGTCGTTCAGGTAGCTCTTGGCCTTCGTCGGCCCGCGGCCGTACGTCTCACGCAGGAGCTGGACGATGCCGTTGGAGACGGTGGCCAGTTCGCTGCCACCCTGGTGCTGTTCCGACACACTCATGGCCTGGCAGAACCTAACCGGTTTTCCCGCGCGAGGAGGCGTCTCCGCCGGTCGTCCCCTCCGCGGATTCCGCCGGTGGTCCGGCCGGCGGATCCACCGACGGCTCGGCTACCCGCGCTGCGTTCGGTCATGCCCTTTAAGGCGGGCCACTAGGGCTGGGCCGGCGCCTGCTGCGGCGTCGCCGGCGCACGCTGCTGCTGTTGCTGCTGCGGCGTGGTCTTCGGCTGGGTCTCGGTGCCCTTCTGCCGCTGGGTCTCACCGGAGTCCTGGTTCTGCTGATCCTGGCCCGAGCTGCCCTCCGAGCCGTCCGACCCCTGATCCGAGGGCTGGTCCTGCTGCTGTTGCTCGTCGTCGCCGCTCTGGCTGTCGCTCTCGTCCTGGGTCGAGCCGCGGTCGCCGCCGAACAGCGTCGTCCCGCCGCTGGCCTTGCCCACCGAGCCGCCCGAGACGAGCTCGGGGATGGTGAGGATCGCCGCGCCGATCACGAAGGCCAGCGCGGCGGTGGCAGCCACGATCTTGAAGTTGACCCGGTCCCGCCAGGAGCGGCCGGACGGCTGTGGGCGAGCTGCCGTTCGAGCCGGCGCGGTGGTAGCTGATCGGCGCCTCGCGCGAAGGCCGCTCGTCGCTGGGCGTCGTCTCGCCGTCCTCGTCGTGAAGGGGCGGCGGGCGCTCCTCGGCGAAGGGGCGGGTGGCCTCGCTGTCGCGGGCCGGGACGGTGACCGTCTCGAGCGTGCGCTGGGCCGGGGCGCCGGCGCCGGCGCCCTCGGGCAGGAGGGCGGTCCGCTCACCCGTCACGCGGCTGGTGATCGCCCGCGTGGGCTTGTGCAGGAGCTCGGAGATCACCGATACGACGACAGGGGTGATCGCCGCGGCTGCTGCCGTGCCGCTCTTCCAGAATTGCGAGACGATGATCGCCGCCAGGGCCGACGAGATGCTCGCTATCGCGAGTGTCTGAACCGAGAGCTTGCGATCCGCCTCGCGCGCTTGGCGCGTTTGCGAGGCCATGGATCTCCACCGTAGCGAACGGCGGTTCGAGCGTCAGCCCGCCGCCAGGGCCATGCCCGCGACCACCACCGCGTGGGCCGTCCAGGCCGCGGTGCGGGGCCAGTTGAGGGCCACGAGCCGCCTCACGCGCGTGTGATCAAGCTCACGGTGCTGGGGCGCCTGGACGAGCGCGGTCGAGGCCCAGGTGGCGCCCTGCGAGAGCAAGACCGGCCCAGACGGCGGCCGGCCCCGACGCCCTCCGGGCGCTCGATCACCAGCGCCGCCGAGGTGAGCAGCTCGACGGTCATCGGCACCAGCACGACCCGCGTGGTGAGCACCGAATGCCGCTCGTGGTAAGCCGCGGAACGCCTCCCGGCCGACCAGGTCGAACAGCGGGTAGTGCACGACCTGGACGAACCAGGCCACCCCCGTCATGAACAGCGTCGCGCAGAGGTTGGCCAGAAGGAGTGCGGTCACTAGCGTCTCGGGTCGTGGCCACTCACGAGACGGAGTTCGTAGTGGTCGGCGCCGGGTTGGCCGGCCTGATGGCCGCCCGCGAGCTGGCCGGCGCCGGGCGGGAGGTGCTGGTCGTCGAGGCCCGCGACCGCGTCGGCGGGCGCACGCTCAACGAGCCCATCGGCGACGGCAAGGTCGTGGAGGTGGGCGGGCAGTGGATCGGCCCCACCCAGGACCGCCTCGCGGCGCTGGCCGCCGAGCTCGGGGTGGAGACCTTCCCCACCTACGGGACCGGCGAGAACGTCATCGAGCACCGCGGGAAGCTGCGCCGCTACCGCGGCACGATCCCGCGTCTCAGCCCACTCGTCCTGCTCGACGTCGAGCGCGCCCAGCGACGGCTGGACCGGCTGGCGAAGAGGGTCCCGCTCGAGGCTCCGTGGGAGGCCAAGAACGCCCGGCGCCTCGACGGCCAGACCACGGAGTCCTGGCTGCGCCGCAACGTGCGCACGCGCGGCGGCCGCGAGCTGCTCCAGCTCGGCATCGAGGCGGTGTGGGCCGCGCAGCCCGAGGACGTATCGCTGCTGCATCTCCTCTTCTACATACGGTCGGCGGGCAGCCTGGATCTTCTCTTCGACACCGAAGGCGGCGCCCAGCAGGACCGTTTCGTCGGCGGCTCGCAGCGGGTGTCCGAGCGCATGGCCGAGGAGCTGGGCCCCGACCGCCTGTTGCTGGAGGCCCCCGTCAGGGCCATCTCGCACGGCGGCGCCGGGGTGAGAGTCGAGGCGGGGGAGCACGCGGTGAGCGCCCGGCGCGCCATCGTGGCGGTCGCCCCCTCGCTGGCCGGGCGGATCCTCTACGACCCGCCGCTGCCGGGCCTGCGCGACCAGCTGACCCAGCGCACGCCGCTGGGCACGGTGGCCAAGTGCATGGCGATCTACGACGAGCCCTTCTGGCGCGCGCAGGGCCTCTCCGGCCAGGCCACGAGCACCACCGGCCCGATCAAGCTGACCTACGACAACTCCCCGCCCGACGGGACGCCCGGCGTGCTGCTCGGCTTCCTGGAGGGCCGCCAGGCGCGCGAGGCCGGCCTGCTGCCCGCGGCCGAGCGCCGGGAGGCGGTGCTGGACTGCTTCGGGCGCCTGTTCGGCGACCGCGCGCGCTCCCCGGAGCGCTACGTGGAGCGCCTCTGGGCCGAGGAGGAGTGGACACGCGGCTGCTACGGCGCCCACCTGCCGCCGGGCACGTGGACCGGGTACGGCTCCGCGCTGCGCGACCCGATAGGCCCGATCCACTGGGCGGGCGCGGAGACCGCGCTGGTGTGGAACGGCTACATGGACGGCGCCGTCCGCTCGGGCGAGAGCGCCGCGCGCGACGCCCTGGCCGCGGTCTAGATCAGCCCGCCGCAGGTGGTCGCGTACCAGATCTACGTACGGTCCTTCCAGGACTCGGACGGGGACGGGGTGGGGGATCTCGCCGGCGTCCGCGCGCGGCTCGACCACCTCGCCGGCCTGGGCGTCGGCGCGCTGTGGCTGTCGCCGATCCACCCCTCGCCGCTGTTCGACGGCGGCTACGACATCGCGGACTACCTGGCCGTCGATCCCGTGTTCGGGACGGCCGAGCGATCTCGACGCCCTGATCGAGGCCGCGCACGCGCGCGGGATGAAGGTGCTGATGGACCTGGTGCCCTGCCACACCTCGACCGAGCACCACTGGTTCCGCGAACGGCCCGACTTCTACGTCTGGGCCGACGAGCCCAACAACTGGCGCTCGGCCTTCGGCGGCCCGGCGTGGAGCCGGCGCGGCGAGCGCTGGTACCTGCATTCCTTCTACCCCGAGCAGGCCGACCTGGACTGGCGCAACCCCGACGTCGTCGCGGCCATGCAGGAGGTGATCCGCTTCTGGCTCGACCGCGGCGTCGACGGCTACCGGGTGGACGCCATCGACCGGCTTCTCAAGGACCCCGAGCTGCGCGACGACCCGCCCGCCGAGGGGCCGTTCGGGCTTCCCGTCCCCGAGGACAACGCGGCGCTGGCGCTGACCCACTCGCGCAACGCGCCGGACATCGGCACGGCGCTGGGCGCGATCCGCGAGGCGGCGGGCGACGCGCTGCTGGTCGGCGAGGTCTACCTGCCGTCACCGCTGCTGGAGCCGTACCTCGAGCACCTCGACTACGTCTTCTCGTTCGAGCTGCTGCACGCCCGCTGGGACGCCGCCGAGCTGGGCGCGGCCATCGCCGGCATGCCGCCCGGGCGGGCGGCGTGGGTGATGTCCAACCACGACTTCGGGCGCCTGGCCAGCCGCTACGGGCGCGAGAACGCGGATGCGGCGGCGCTGCTGCTGCTGACGCTGCCGGGGCTCTCGTTCCTCTACCAGGGCGACGAGATCGGGCATGGGGGAGGGGCCGGGCGGGCCGTACGACCGCTTCGGCCGCGACCGCTTACCGCCACCCGATGCAGTGGGACGCCTCGCCGAACGGCGGGTTCACCACCGGCACGCCGTGGTTGCCGCTCGTGGATCCCCGAGTGCGCAACGTCGCCGATACCGACATCGGCCCGGTGCGCGAGGCGATCGCGCTGCGGCTCGCCTGGCGGACGACCTCGAAGTGCTCCAGGCCGAGGACGGCCTGCTGCTGCTCGGGCGCGGCGAGTACCTGGTCGCGATCAACACCGGCGACGAGGAGAAACCGACTACCCGGCGGTGGCCGGCGATTGGCCGGCCACGCCGGGGCGAGTGAATCGTCAGGAGCGCTAGCTCTTCACGTACGGCTTGACGGCCTGCAGCACCTGTGGCTGCTTGAGCGCCTTGTCGAACGCCGCCTCTGTGATCGGCTGGCCGTTCAGCGCGCGGATGGCGGCGGCGTGGCGAGCCTCCACCTGCACGATGGAGCCGGCCGAGCCGAGCACCTCCTTGCTCTTGATGTTCGGAGCGGCGCCGTTGTAGGCGCTCACGCCGAGATCCTCGAACGTCTGGGCGGTCTTGAGGAACGCCTTCTCGTTCGCGAACGCGCCGCCGAAGTCGACCATCGGCGCCTTGACGGGGGTGCCGCCCAGGCTCTTGATCGCCTCGCTGAGCGCGTCGACGTGCTCGGCCTCGTTCTGCTGGATCGTCGTGGCCAGCTTCTTGGCGTCGGCGCCCAGCCCGTTCACGTTCTTGAGCGCCTGCTCGTAGAACGCGGATTCCAGGTACTCGAGGGTCAGCGCGAAGTTCAGGACCTCGACGTCGCCGCCGCCTTCCTGGGCGATCGCCTCGGAGACGAACGGCGCCACGCTCGCCAGCCCGTAGACCGACCCGGCGGCGATGGCTCCCTTGACCAGGAACGACTGCCGTGTCACCCCTTGGACGTCGATCATTGCGAGCTCGGGGTTCTTCATGACGTCTCCTTGAGGAAGGGCTTGACCTGCGGCAGGACCTCCTCCATGGAGGCCGGCTTGGCGAACGCGCCGTCGGGCACGATCGACTTGCCGACCGCCTGGTTCAGCGCGGCGGCGTGCCGGCCCTCGACCGAGTGGATCGCCAGCGCTGCGGCCAGGATCTCCTTGGACTGGATGCGCCCCGCCTGGCCGAGGTAGGCGGCGGCGCCGAGGTTCTCGACGGTCGCGGCGGTCTCGAGCACCTTCATGGGCCCGCCCTTGATCACGGCGTCGAAGGTGGTCTGCGGGCGCTTGGGCTTGCCACCCAGGTTCTTGACCGTGGCGGCGAGCGCGTCGACGTGCTCCTGCTCGTTGTCCCGGATGGCCGTGGCCACCTCGGCGAGCTTCTTGTCCTTGATCACACCCGACTTGATGACCGCGTTGTAGAAGTCGGTCTCGAGGTACTCCAGCGTCAGCGCGTACTCGACGATCTCGAGATCCTGCTTCTTGCTGGGCTTGTTCTTGGAGGCGCTGCTCTGCTGCTTGGGCTTCTCGTCCTCGCCGCATGCGGCCAGGAAGATCGAGAACGCCGTTGCGCCGCCCGCGCCTCCCATCATCTTGAAGAAGCGCTTCCGCGACGAGTCGTCGCGGACCAGCTCCTCCATCGCTGTGTCTTCGTCTTGCATGGGCTCCTCTCGGGTGTGACCTTCTGGGGCGGCTATTCGCGAGCGATCTGGCGCCGGATCATCGTTTCCTTCGCTTGGCGCGCGGGTACTAACGCCGCGGAGGAGGGAGAGGATTGCGCCACTGGATGGTGAGCTGCGTGCTGGCCCTGGCCCTGTTGGCCGGCTGCGGATATGGATCAGAGGGCGGCGAGGGCAGAAGCACGCTCAATTGGTACGCCTACAACGAGCCGGGCGGCTCGTTCGACGAGATCGCCAAGAAGTGCTCCGACCAGTCGGGCGGCAAGTACAAGATCAACGTCGTCAAGCTGCCGCAGGACGCCGACCAGCAGCGCGAGCTGCTCGTGCGGCGCCTCGCCGCCGAGGACTCCGACATCGACCTGATGACGATGGACGTCATCTGGACCGGCGAGTTCGCCCAGGCCGGCTGGGTTCGGGAGTGGAAGGGCGCCGACGCCGCGGATGCCCGCAAGGGCCGCATCCCCTCGCTGGTGGCCACCGCGGAGTACAAGGACAAGCTCTGGGCCGCCCCGTTCACCACCAACACCCAGCTGCTGTGGTTCAACAAGGACATCGTCAAGGGCAAGCCGCCCGAGACCTGGGACGAGATGTTCGCCCAGTCGCAGAAGCTGGGCGACAAGGGCACGATCGAGGTCCAGGCCGCTCGCTACGAGGGCCTGACCGTCTGGTTCAACGCGCTGGTGGCCTCGCAGGGCGGCCAGATCGTCGACGAGACCGGCAAGGTCAAGGTCAACCAGACCGCCGCGAAGGCCGGCGCGATCATGAAGCGGCTCGCCAGCGGCAACTCCGCGCCCGAGGGCCTGAACAACATGAAGGAGGACCAGGCCCGCCTCGAGTTCCAGTCGGGCAGCTCGGCCTTCCAGATCAACTACCCGTTCATCTTCGCGAGCGCGGGTGAGGAGGCCCCGGACTTCCAGAAGAAGATCGGCTTCGCGCGCTACCCGGCCGTCGAGAAGGGCCGCAAGAGCGCGCCGCCCATCGGCGGCTTCAACATCGGGGTCGCCAAGTACTCGAACAACCCCGAGCTGGCCTTCGAGGCGGGCAAGTGCCTCGCCTCCAGCGACAGCCAGCTGATCGCGAACGCCAAGGGCGGGCTGCCGCCCACCACCGAGGCGCTGTTCACCTCCAAGGAGGTCCAGAAGGCCTATCCGGGCTTCGCGAAGCTGATGCGCGAGTCGCTCAAGGACGGCAAGCCGCGGCCCGCCACCCCGGCCTACAACGACGTCTCGCTGGCGGTGCAGGCCTCGCTGCACCCGATCGGGAGCATCGTGCCCGAGGAGGTCCCGCCTGACCTCCGCGACAAGCTCAAGACCGTCGAAGAAGGCGGGATCTTCTGATGGCGGCCACGACCGCGCCCGCCACCACCAAGAAGAAGAGCGCGCGCTCCCGCGAGGAGCGGCGGCTGGCGTGGATGCTGTGCGCGCCGGCGGTGATCGTGATGCTGCTGGTCACCGGCTATCCGATCGGCTACGCGGTCTACCTCTCGCTGCAGAAGGTGGACCTGCGCTTCCCCGGCCAGTCGGAGTTCGTCGGGCTCGACAACTACATCGAGGTGCTGACCTCGAGCTCGTGGTGGACCGACGTGTTCAACACGCTGTTCATCACGGTCACCTCGGTGTCGATCGAGCTGGTGCTCGGCATGGCGATCGCGCTGGTCATGCACCGGGCGATCTTCGGCCGCGGGCCGGTGCGCGCCGTCGGTGCTCATCCCCTACGGGATCGTGACCGTGGTCGCCGCCTTCGCGTGGCGGTACGCGTTCTCTCCCGAGTCGGGCTTCGTGCTCACCGAGCAGGACCTGCTCGGAGACCGGTGGGGCTCGATGGGCATCATCGTGCTCACCGAGGTCTGGAAGACCACGCCGTTCATGGCGTTGCTGCTGCTGGCCGGGCCTTGCCCTCGTGCCGGACGAGCTGCACGAGGCGGCGAAGGTGGACGGCGCGGGGGCGGTCCAGCGCTTCTTCCGGATCACGATCCCGCTGATGAAGCCGGCGATCCTGGTCGCGCTGCTGTTCCGCACGCTCGACGCGTTCAGGGTCTTCGACAGCGTCTACATCCTCACGCAGGGCGGAGGCAACAACACCGAGACGGTGTCGATCCTGGGCTACAAGGTGCTCATCACGCGCCTGAACCTGGGCGTGGGCTCGGCCATATCGGTGCTGATCTTCCTGGCCGTGATCCTCATCGCCGTGCTCTTCGTCAAGGGCCTCGGCGCCTCCACCGCACAGCAGCAGGGAGACACATGACCAAGCAGCGCGTGTACTGGACGATCGCGATCCTGCTGGTGCTGCTCTACGCGCTCGGGCCGGTCGCCTGGATCATGTCCCTGTCGTTCGAGAACCCCGAGAAGATCGGGGCCGGCGGCTTCCTGCCCTCCGACTTCACGCTCGACAACTACAAGTCGCTGTTCGAGGGCCCGCCCGACTTCCGCTACGCGCTGATCAACTCGCTGGGCATCGCCGCCATCGCCACCTTCATCTCGATCGTGCTCGCCTCGATGGCCGCCTACGCGCTGGCGCGGCTCGAGTTCGCGGGCAAGGCGATCATCCTGTCCGGCGCGCTGGCGATCGCGATGTTCCCGCCCATCTCGATCGCGGGCTCGCTGTTCGACATCTGGCGCTCGATCGGCCTGTTCGACACCTGGCTCGGCCTGATCATCCCCTATATGACGTTCTCGCTGCCGCTGGCGATCTACACGCTCAGCGCGTTCTTCCGCGAGATCCCCTGGGAGCTGGAGCAGGCGGCCCAGGTCGACGGCGCCACGCCCTTCCAGGCCTTCCGCAAGGTGATCGTCCCGCTCGCCGCGCCCGGAGTCTTCACAGCGGCGATCCTCGTGTTCATCTTCGCCTGGAACGACTTCCTGTTCGCCAACACGCTGACCTCCACCAGCGCAGCGCGCACCGTGCCGGCGACGCTGGCCTTCTTCACCGGCGCGTCGCAGTTCACGCAGCCGATCGGAGCGATCTCCGCGGCTGCGGTGGTGGTCACGATTCCCATCGTGATCATGGTCCTGATCTTCCAGCGCCGCATCGTGGCGGGCCTCACCGCCGGCGCAGTAAAGGGGTGAGTCCAACCAATGTCTGAGATCAAGCTCGAGAACGTGACCAAGCGCTACCCGGACGGCTACGAGGCCGTGAAGGACATGACGCTCGACGTCAAGGACGGCGAGTTCATGATCCTGGTCGGGCCCTCGGGCTGCGGGAAGTCGACCGCGCTGCGGATGGTCGCCGGGTTGGAGGACATCTCCGACGGCGAGCTGCACATCGGCGAGAACGTCGTCAACGACAAGGCGCCGAAGGACCGCGACATCGCGATGGTCTTCCAGAACTACGCGCTCTACCCGCACATGAGCGTGCGCGACAACATGGGCTTCGCGCTCAAGCTCGCCGGCGAGGACAAGGCCGAGATCAACCGCAAGGTGGAGGAGGCCGCCAAGGTGCTCGACCTCGAGCAGCACCTGGACCGCAAGCCGGCCAACCTGTCGGGCGGCCAGCGCCAGCGGGTGGCGATGGGCCGCGCGATCGTGCGCAACCCGGCGGCGTTCCTGATGGACGAGCCGCTGTCGAACCTCGACGCCAAGCTGCGCGTGCAGATGCGCACCGAGGTCTCGCGCATCCAGCAGCGGCTGGGGACCACCACGATCTACGTGACCCACGACCAGACCGAGGCGATGACCCTCGGCGACCGCGTGGCGGTCATGCGCTCCGGGGTCCTGCAGCAGGTGGGCAGCCCGATGGAGCTCTACAACGAGCCCAAGAACCTGTTCGTGGCCGGCTTCATCGGCTCGCCGGCGATGAACTTCATGCCGGCCACGGTCGAGGGCAACAGCGTGAAGCTGCCGATCGGCGACGTGCCGCTGCCCGAGGGCGTCAGCGGCGACACGTCGGGGACGCTGATCGCCGGCGTCCGGCCCGAGGACTTCGAGGACGCCGGGGTGATGGGCGGCGCTGCCCGCGGCGGCGTCACCTTCCGCGCGAGCATCGAGGTGCTGGAGGCGATGGGCTCCGAGCTGTACGCCCACTTCGCGGTGTCGTCCGACGTCGCGGTGGAGTCCGAGGAGCTGCGTGAGCTGGCCGCCGACGCCGGAGCGGGCGACGTGCCCTCGTCGGGCGAGGCCGGCCGCATCGTGGCCCGGCTCGATCCCGCCTCGAAGGTGCGCGAGGGCGAAGAGGCCGAGCTCTGGATGGACGCCTCGAAGCTGCACCTCTTCGACTCCTCGAGCGGCCGCAGCCTACGGGCCCGCAGCGAGGCGCCGGCGGCGACCGGCGGCCAGAGCCCGGCGGGCACCGACCCCGGCGCCGACGCCTGAGCGCGCGAGCGCGACGGGCGCACACGGTCTGAAAAAGCCCTCCGCGCCCTGAGGACTTTTCGACAGACGTACG
Organism: uncultured Thermoleophilaceae bacterium; assembly: GCA_963810745.1. Lineage (GTDB taxonomy): Bacteria > Actinomycetota > Thermoleophilia > Solirubrobacterales > Thermoleophilaceae > JACCZR01. The sequence continues at coordinate 37,833 of CAWEOW010000005.1, read as the reverse complement.
CGGTTCGCGCCGGTGACCGACGTCGCCGTCATCGGCGCCGGGCACAACGGCCTGGTCGCCGCCGCGTACCTCGCCCGAGCGGGCCTCGACGTCGAGGTGCTCGAGCGTCGCGACATCGTGGGCGGAGCCTGCGTCACCGAGGAGCTGTGGCCGGGAGTGTGGGGCTCGCCCGGGGCCTACACGCTCTCGTTGCTGCAGACGAGAGATCATCGACGACCTGGACCTGCGAGCGCACGGGCTGGAGGTCGCAGGTCCACGAGCCCTACCTCGTTGCGCCGTTTCCGGACGGCCGGGCGGTGGTGACCTGGTCGGACGCGAACCGCACGGCCGAGCAACTGGAGCGAGACTGGTCGGCGGAGGACGCGCGCGCCTACAGCGGCGTGGGCCGAGCGCCGCGAGCAGGCGGCGGCTCGCGCCCGCCCGCTGATGCTCGAGCCCGCCGACCGCGAGCGCTGGCTGGAGGCCATCGGCTCCCAGCTGCTGGAGGGCTCGATCGCCGACGAGCTATCGGGCATCCCGAGCGAGCAGGTGCGGGTGCCCTTCGCGCTGCAGGGCCTGATCGGCTGCCTGGTCGGCCCCGAGGACCCCGGCACCTCGTTCATCGCCCTGTTCCACGACCTGGGCGAGGCGGCCGGACCGCCGGGCGCGTGGGGCTTCGCCCGCGGCGGCATGGGCGCGGTGACCCGCGCGCTGCGCGCCGCCGCCGAGGCCGCCGGCGCACGGGTGCGCACCGAGGTGGAGGTCGGCTCGCTCGACGAGCTCGAGGCGAGCACGGTGGTCTCGGCGGCCGACCCGCTGACCAGCGCGCGCCTGGCGGGCGCCGACCCGCCGGCGGGCTGGCGCCAGGACGGCCCCGTGGTGAAGGTCATGTGCCTGCTCGACGGCCTGCCCGACTTCCCGGCCTGGCCGGGGGAGGAGCCGTGGCGCGGCTCGATCGACATCGGCTTCACGCTGGACGACCTCGCGCAGGCGGCGGCCGACGCGAGGGAGGGGAGGCCCGCCGAGCGCCCCTGGATCGAGGCCGCCTGCCAGACGGCCACCGACCCGACGCTCGCCCCCGAGGGCAAGCACGTGCTGTCCATGTTCTGCCAGTGCTTCCCGCCGGACGTCGACGCCGAGGCGGCGGCCGACGCCGCGGTGGCCCGCTTCGCCGAGGTGTGCCCGGAGCTGCCCGACCGCATCGAGGGACGCATCGCGCTGGGGCCGCGCGAGCTGGAGGAGCGCTTCGGCATCGCCGGCGGCCACATCTTCCACGGCGACATGCTGCCCGGGCAGCTGCTCGAGGAGCGGCTGCACCCGCGCTCGTTCGGCGGGCGGCCCTACCTGGCCGGATCGGGCACCCACCCGGGCGGAGCGGTGACCGGCGCGCCCGGCTACCTTGCCGCGCGCGCAATACTGCAAGACCTGGGATGAGGGGTACCGTCGCCATCGCGCTGGCCGTTCTCTTCGCCCTGCCCGCGTCCGCGCAGGCCGCCGACCCGCCGTTCGTCGACTGGACCTCGCTGCTGCCCGGCGCCCCCGGCCAGTTCCAGCCCAGCCGCGAGCGCGACTGCGTGAGCGGCAAGGCCTCGTGCGTGGAGGGAACGCTCGACGAGATGTACCGGCGCTTCGACCGCCTGTACGCGAGCTGCGACCACAACGCCGCCTTCGGCATCACCTACATCCGCGTGACCGAGGCGATCCGCACCAAGATGCTGCAGCGCCCGCCCTTCTACGAGGAGCCGCGCTTCCTCCAGCACGTGGACAAGGTGTTCGCGCGCATGTACTTCCGCGCCTACGACGCGTGGCGCAGCGGCGACCGCGAGCGCGTGCCGCTGGCGTGGCGCGAGGCCTTCGACGCCGGGCGCGACCGCTCGGTGGGCGGCATCGGGAACCTGCTGATGAGCATGAACGCGCACATCAACCGCGACTTCCCCTACCTGGTCGAGGCGCTGGGGATGACGAAGCCGGGAGGCGGCACGCGCAAGGTCGACCACGATCGCGGCAACCGCGTGCTCAACCCGCTCTACGACGACGTGCTGCGCGAGCTGGCCGCCCGCTTCGACCGCACGATCCTCAACTACGACGTGCCGGGTGTGCTGGCCGACGACACCGCGCTGTTCCAGGTCCTGCAGGGCTGGCGCGAGGGCGTGTGGCGCAACGCCGAGCTGCTGCGCGCGGCGCGCACGCCGGCCGCGCGGCGGCTGGTGTCGAACAGCATCGAGCAGTACGCGCTCAGCCAGGCGCGGCTGATCCGCGCCGGGAGCACGATCCGCTCCAGCGCCGCCCGCGACGCGCAGTGCGCCCAGTACCAGCGCACGCACCGCGAGCGGGGCGGCAAGGCGGCGCCGGTGGCCGGGCGGGGCCTGCGGGCCTCGCGGCGCGGGTTCGTCCGCATCCGGGTCCGCTGCCCGCGCGGGCTGCGCGACTGCCACGGCTTCCTGCGGCTGGCCGACCGCCGCGGCCGGGCTATGGCGCGCGGCAAGAAGCTGGCGCTGGCGCGGGGCACCTCCCGGGTCTACCGCCTGCGGCTCGGCCCGCGCAACCGCGTGGCCCTGCGCCGCGGCGCTCGCCTCCGCGCTCGGGCGGTGGCGCGCACGCGCTCGCCCTGGGGCACGGTGCGCAGCGCGAGCCGCGTGACCCGGATCAGGGGATGATCGCCAGCTTGCTGTGAGGCCCCGCCGCCTGGGTCTCCCAGGCGCCGGCGATGTCGTCCAGCGGGAACTCCTCGACGTCGCAGGTCAGCTCGCCCGCCGCGGCGTGCTCGGCCATGCGCCGGTAGGCCGCCTTGCGCGTGTCGACGTCGACCTGGAAGTTGGTGAACCCGAGGACGGACAGGCCCTTGCCGCGCACGGTGGCCGAGGCGATCGTGGCCTCGACCCCGGCGGACTGGCCGATCTGCGCGATGCGCGCGTGCGGCGCCGCGGCCTCGAGCGCGGCCGCGCCCGGCTCGCCCCAGAGCGGGTCCACCACCACGTTCGGGCCCTCGCCCCCGCAGGCTTCGGCCAGCGCGGCGGCATCGTCGCCCGAGCCGAGCACCACCGTGGCGTCGGCGCCCAGCTCCTCCGCGCGGCGCAGGCGCTCGGGGTCGCGCGCGGCGCCCACCACCCGGCCGGCGCCGAGCAGGCGGGCGGCCTGGACGCCGACGGTGCCGAGCGTCCCGCTGGCGCCCAGGACGAGGACCGTCTCGCCCTCGTTCACCCCGACGCGGTGCTCGAGCGACAGCCACGCGGCCAGGCCGGCGATGCCGAAGCACAGAGCGTGGGCGGCGCCGAGCCCCTCCGGCAGCTCGACCAGCTCCTCGGTCCTCACCGCCGCGCGCTCGGCCGCCGAGCCGCGCGAGGAGTTGAAGTAGGCCAGGCCGCCGCCCTCCAGGCGCGCGACGCCCTCGGCGCCGACCACGTAGGGCGGGTCGGGCGAGCCCCCGTGGAAGGTGCCCTGCGCGCGGGCCAGGTCGACGGGGTTCAGGCCGGCCGCCGCCACCTCGACGACCTGCTCGCCGTCCCGGGCCTCGGGCTCGTCGGCCTCGCGCACCTCCGGCGTGGCGCCGAACTCGGGCAGCACGCGCGGCGCGCATCAGCGCTTGAGCCTCTCGATGACCTCCTCGTTCCACTCGTGCGTGCGCAGGAGGCGGTAGCGCTCGGCCGAGACGCGCATGTAGGCCTCGGTCTCGGTCTGGTCGCCGATCAGGTCGGCCTCCTGGAGCATCTCGACCACGGGCTGGTACTCGTCCCCGAACCAGGCGAGCGCGACCTCCTTGCGGTTCATCATCTCGCCGCGGTCGCGCATGCAGCGAAAGCCCCAGGCCTCGACGCCCTCGGCCAGCTCGCCGTACTTCTCCTCGGGGTCGGCCAGCCGGATGCGCTCGCGCGCCTCGCTCGGCAGCGGCACGCGCTCGAAGAACAGCCGCTCGTGTGACTTCACCGGGAGGTCGCCGAGCGTGATGCCGCGCTCGGCGCCGACGCGCGTCTGGACCTCGGTCACGTAGGCGTCGATGGTGTCCAGCCCCAGCGCCCGCGCCACCGACACCCGGTGGTGGCCGTCGCGAACGAAGTGGACCTCGCCGATGCGGTAGACGTCGATGGGCGGCATCGACTCGCCGCGCCGCTGCGCGGCGGCGATGCGCTCCCAGCGCGTGCGCACCCGGCCGGAGACGGGGCGGAAAGCGCGGTCGAACTCGCGGCCGCGGTCGACCGTCCCGACGATCGAGTCGAGGTCGATCGACTGCATGCCGAGGCTGCGCTCGCCCACCCGCCCGAGCGCCTCCACGACCTCCTCGAAGGGGAGGATCACGAACACGTCGTTGGGCTCGCGGCGCAGGCGGCTCGCCAGGCGGGCGAGGGCGCGCCGGCGGCGCGCGCGCCCGAAGTCGAACTGCGCGTCGGAGGTGGGAAAGCCCGTGTCGCGCGCCATGTCCCGGACGGTACTCCTCAGCTCACGACGAGACTGAAGGCGGCGGGGTCGACGCGGAAGTGGGCGGGCCCGTAGCGCACCACCTCGCCGTCCACGTTGAACTCGGTGCCCTCCGGCACCTCGACCCTGACCTCCTGCCCGCGCCGGTGGCTGACGCCCCACTGCTCGGTCACGCGGCCGGTGCGCATCCCCACCGCGCGCACCGCCAGCAGCGCCCGCGGGACGTCCTCCAGCACCACGGTCTCCAGGAAGCCGTCGCTGGCGTCGGCCACGTTGAGGTGCGAGCCGCCGCCGAAGGCGCCGGAGCTGGCCACGGTCACCTGCCACGCGTCGCCCTCGTAGAGGAGCTCATCGTCGACGTAGACGCTCGACGGCACGCGCTGGTCCACGATCGCGGCGCCCATCGCGCCGAGCCCGTAGGCGGCTACCCCCAGCGCCCGCTTCCAGCGTCCCGCCCGCCGGGCCGCCGGCGCCGCCAGGCCCGACGAGGCCACGTTGAGGAAGGGGCGGTCGTCCATCCAGGCCAGCTCGAGCTTGCGCGTGCGCCGGCCCGAGGCCGCCAGCAGGCAGGCGGTGCGCAGGCCGCGCGGCAGCCCGTGCGCCCGCGCGAAGTCGTTGGCGGTCCCCGCGGCGATGACGGCGAGCGGCTTGTCCGCCTCCGAGGCGGCGACCGCCACCGCCGCCACCGTCCCGTCGCCGCCGGCCACCACCAGCCGCTCGGCGTCCGAAGCCGCGGCGGCGCGCTCGTCGCCGAGCTCGAAGACCGTCACCTCGGCGCCGGCCTGGCTCAGGCAGGCCTCCACCGCGTCCGTGGTCCGCCCGGAGCCAGACGCCGCGTTGACGATCAGGGCGGTCTTCACTCGGATAGCTTCGCGGCTGATCCCGTGGCCCGCGTCTTCGTGACCCGCGAACTCCCCGGCCGGGCGCTCGAGCGCGTCCGGGACGAGCACGACGTGGACCTCTGGCCCGGGCGCGAGGCGCCGCCCTTCGAGGAGCTCAAGCAGCGCTCCGCCGACGCCGAGGGCCTGCTGTGCATGCTCACCGACCGCGTCGACGCGGAGCTGCTCGACGCCGCGCCGAGCCTGCGCGCGATCTCCACGATGGCCGTCGGCACCGACAACATCGACGTGGAGGAGGCCGCGCGGCGCGGCATCCCCGTCGGCCACACCCCGGACGTGCTCACCGACACCACCGCGGACCTCGCCGTGGCCCTGATGCTCGCCGCCGCCCGGCGGCTACCCGAGGGAGAGGCGGCGGTCCGGGCGGGGGAGTGGGGGCCGTGGCACCCGAGCTGGCTCCTGGGGCGCGACCTGCACGGCGCGACGGTGGGGATCGTGGGCATGGGCCGCATCGGCCAGGCGGTGGCGCGCCGGCTCGAGGGCTTCGGCGCGCGCCTGCTGGACGCCCGTCGCGACGGGCTGGAGCGCGTGCTGGAGGAATCCGACTTCGTGACCCTCCATTGCCCTCTCACCGACGACACACGCGGGCTGATCGGCGCGGAGGCCCTGCGGCAGATGAGGAGCGACGCCATCCTCGTCAACACCGCGCGCGGCCCGATCGTCGACACCGACGCCCTGGCCGACGCGCTGACGGCAGGCGAGATCGCCGCGGCGGCGCTGGACGTGACCGACCCCGAGCCGCTGCCGGCCGACCACCCGCTGCTGGACGCCCCCAACCTGATCGTGCTGCCGCACGTCGGCTCGGCCACGCATGCCACCCGCGAGGCCATGGCCGGCCTGGCGGCCGACAACCTGCTCGCGGGCCTGCGCGGCGAGCCGATGCCGAGCGCCGTCAGTCCCCGATCACCTTGATCACCAGGCGCTTGGGGCGCCTGCCGTCGAACTCGGTGTAGAAGACGGCCTGCCAGGGGCCCGAGGTCCAGCCGGCCCTCGGTCACCGGCAGCACCACCTGCTGGTGGACCAGCAGGTTCTTCAGGTGGGCGTCGCCGTTGTCCTCGCCGCCGCGGTGGTGGCGGTAGTCGCCGGGATCGGGCAGCAGCGACGCCGCGGTGTCGTTCGCCGGCTCCTTCCAGCTGGGCGGGGCGATCTTGTCGAGCCACTCGAGGGCGTCGGCCTGGATGCCCGGCTCGTCGTCGTTGACCCAGACGCCGGCGGTGATGTGCATGGCCGAGACGAGGACCATGCCCTCGCTCACGCCCGACTCGTCGACCTCTCCCTGGACGTCGTCGGTGATGCGGACGAACTCGCGCCGCTCCTGGGTCTCGAACGTGCGGTACGCCGTATGCGATTTCATGGGCCTCCTCGTGGACCTGGGACTGACGGACAAGGCCTGCATCGTTACCGGAGCGAGCCGGGGGATCGGCCGCGCGGTCAGCGAGCTGCTCCAGGCCGAGGGCGCCCACGTGCTGGAGGCCAGCCGCGCGAGCGGCCACGACGTGACCGACCCGGAGGCGGGCGAGCGGCTCGCCGCCGAGTGCCTGGAGCGCCACGGGCGCCTCGACGTCCTGGTCAACAACGCGGGCACGAGCCGCTCCGTGCCGCTCGACCAGCTGTCCGACGACGACTGGAACGAGCAGTGGGAGCTGCACGTCATGGGCCCGATGCGGCTGATGAAGGCCTGCGCGCCGCACATGGCCGAGGCGGGCAGCGGGCGCATCGTGAACGTGTGCTCGTCGGCGGGCAAGCGCCCGTCGCTGACCAACGCGGCCTACTCGGTCACCAAGGCGGCCCAGCTCTCGCTCTCGCGCACGTTCGCGGACGCGTGGGCGGCCGAGGGGGTGCTGGTCAACGCGGTCACCCCCGGCGCGGTGGCCAGCTCGCTGTGGGTGGGGGAGGGTGGCCTGGCCGACCAGGTCGCCGAGCAGAAGGGCATCGACCGCGACGAGGCGCTCGAGGCCCAGGCGGCGAAGATCCCGCTCGGGCGCCTCGGCACCGAGGAGGAGATCGCCTCGGTGATCGTCTTCCTCTGCTCGGAGCGCGCGTCGAACGTGACCGGCGCCGCCTGGTCGGTGGACGGCGGCGCTGTGCCGATCATCCTCTAGCGCACGCGCACGCGGGCGGCGGCGCTGGCGTCGCCGGTGGTCACGTGGACCTCCACCGCCCGGCGCGGGCTTCTCCGAAGGACCCTGCGCGGCGCGCGGGCCAGGCGCAGGCGGACCGAATGGCCGCGCCCGGGGGTCAGGAGCCGGTCGCGCACCCCATAGAGGAAGCGCCGGCGTCCGGACCGGTCGCGGACGAAGCCGCGGACCGTGACCCTGCAGGTGCGGGAGACGCGGACGCGCGCCACCATCCAGCGCCGCCCCACCAGGCGCTGGCCGCTCGGCACGCGCAGGCCCGGGAAGCAGCGGGGCGCGGGCGCGGCGGGCCTGGGCGCGGCGGGCAGCGGCAGCTCCGTCGCGGTCCAGCGGTAGCGCACCCTCGCCGTGGCGCCCTGGAAGGCGTTCCCGGCCGACCGCGGCAGGCTGGCGGTCAGCTCGTATACGCGCGACCAGCCGGGCAGCAGGAACCCCGCGTCGCGGGAGGGCATGGTGCTCAGCGGGCCGGAGTAGACCGTCTGGCCGGCGCTCAGGTCCCGCACCGTCAGCCGGAGGCCGTCGGACAGCCGCCCACCCGAGGGGCCGGGGACGTCCTCGAGCCCGGTCTGGCTGAGCGCGATGCCCGCGGGAAGTGAGCCGGTGTTGCGGATCGAGACCCTCCCTCGGGTCGAGCCGCCCGGGCCCAGTGCCGGGGCGGTGAAGATCGCGCCGCCCCCGCGCGAGTCGGTGATCGCGACGGCCCCCTCGGCGCGCAGCTTCGCCGGCCGGGTCTCGGCCTCGCCGGTCACGGCGAGGGCGACCGCCGCCACCGCGACGAGAGCGACCACGAACAGCGCCGACCAGGCGCGCAGTGCCCTACGCCGCCGGCTCACCGGTGGCCTCCTCCTCGGGGCGCCAGATCGACCACAGCTCCACGACCGCCAGCAGGAGCAGGGGCACTCCCACCAGCAGCGCCAAGCCGACCTTGGTCCGGAACAGGTTGAGCCCGTAGCCCAGCAGCGGCACCCGGTAGACCACGCGGCGCAAGGTCCGGTCGGGCGGGATCCGCCAGCGCTCCACGGGCTTGTTGGCGTCGCCCTTGGTGACGAAATGGACCGAGCCGTCCTGCAGGCGCATGTGGCGCACCCGGTGGGTGATCAGCCGCTGCCCGCCGGGCTCGCGGTAGGTGACGACGTCGCCCGGCGCGACGGCGAGAGGGGCGGTCTCGCGGACCACGATCACGTCGCCGGTCATCAGGGCGGGCTCCATGCTTCCCGACAGCACCGTCAGCGGACGGGCGTGGAAGGCCAGCGGCAGGGTGAGCGCAAGCACGAGCGCTCCCGCCAAGCCCAGAACGAACCAGGTGAGGGCGAGCCTCATGCGCCTCACCGCGCGCGCCCCCGCAGCTCCACCTTCACGGTGCCCAGCCGGGCCCGAACCCCGGGGCCGGCGGACTCCGGCAGCCGCGCCGTGACCCGCACCCGCCGGCTGCCCCGCCTCGACAGCGCGAAGCGGCTCGGGCTGACGCGAACGCGCAGCGCCCGCGAGGCCTCGCCCCGTCCGGGCCGCGCGGACACCGTCACGGCGAGCGGCAGGTCCGCGTCGTTGGAGACGGTCAGCGTCGCCCTGGCGGGCGGGCCGCCCGGGCGCACGTCGCGCACCGAGCCGAACCTCCCCGGCGGGTCGAGGCGCAGCTCGCCCGGCTTGACGGCCCGGAACTCGACGTCGGTGCCGGCCACGCGCTGCGAGGCCGGGACGCGCCAGGCGAGAAGGGCAAGGGCGCTCACAGCCAGACCGGCCGTGAGCGCCAGGACCCTGATGAGAGTGTCGGTCTTAGCCGTCATGTCGACGGCCGCGGGTTCCGTGCGGCGCGTCCCCTAAGGCTGGTTCTGGGCCTCCCAGCGGAAGGTGTGCAGGCCGGTGCTGGCCCCCTGCTGGGAGTCCGGGGTGTTGGAGTTCAGCGTGGCGGTGAAGCGGTAGACCACCGACTCGCCGTTGTCCCACGAGCTCTCGCTGGCGGGAAAGTCCGACACCCCGCCGGCGTAGCTGGTGGGGAAGGTCGACAGCGCGGCGTCGAACAGCGTCTGCTGGGCGGCAAAGCCCGTGCAGTTGGAGTTAAAGGGGCCTTGGGTGCCGGCCTCGACCTTGAGGTTGACGTTGGGGCCCAGGGCGCCGATCGTGCTGGTGGTGTAGAGCTTGACGTCGGCCGGCAGCGAGCCGGTGTAGTCGACTCGGATGCACTTGGCCGCCGCCGACTGGCCGGGCTTGGCGTTGTTCATGCTGTACAGCGCCGAGCCACCGTCGTTGTCGTCGATGGTCACCGAGCCGGCGCTGACCTGGTTGTTGTCGTTCTCGGTGAAGTCGCTGAACACCGAGAATGCGCCGACGCCGGCCAGTGCGGCCAGCACGCCGACGACGGCCAGCGTGCGCAGAAGCTTGCGGGACTTGCTCATTTGCCCTCCTGTGTCGAGCACCGTCTTCCCCGACGGCAGGTCTCGGCCGCGGAGGTTGCAAGGCAGCTATCGGCACCCGGGCGCGGCTACTTGAACACGCTGTTCAATCCTGCTTGGACTTAGCGTGAAAGGACAAACGGACGCCGGGGGCGACCGCGGCCGGGCCTAGATTCCCCGGCGTGTCCCGTCGAGCCCTGCTGGCGCTGATCTTCTTCCCGCGCGGGGGCTCCGCCCAGGTGGCGCGCTACCTGGCCGGCGCGCTGCCCGCGTCGGGCTGGGAGGCCACCATCGCCTGCGGCTCGCTGGGCCCCGTGGGCGAGCAGTCCAACGCGATCACCTTCTACGACGGCCTCGACGTGCGCCCGCTCGACTACACGCTGTCCGCCGAGGCCTCCGACCCCCTGCGCGCCGACCCGCCCTTCCAGCCGTCCTTCGAGGACCGGGCCGGCGCGCCCGACCGCGTCTACGGGGCGGTGGGGGACGACGACTACGAGCGCCTGGTGGAGACGTGGAGCGAGCACCTCGCCCGCTCGGGCGCCGCCGAGGCCGACGTCCTGCACCTGCACCACCTCACCCCGATCAACGAGGCCGCCGAGCGCGTCGTTCGGCGACGTGCCCCGGGTGGGCCACCTGCACGGGACCGAGCTGCTGATGCTGCGGGAGATCGAGGAGGGCCCTCCTGACGGGCTGGGATCACGCCGAGGCCTGGGCCGAGCGGCTGCGCCGCTGGGCGCGCTCCTGCGAGCGGCTGTTCGTGCTCTCGCCGGACGCGGCGCGGCGCGTGCCGGACCTGCTCGGGGTCGAGCCCGAGCGGGTGGTCTGGGCCCCGAACGGCTTCGACCCGGTGGGCTTCGTGCGCAAGCCGGTGTCGGCCGCCGGGCGCGTGGAGCAGTGGCGCCGGTGGCTGGTGGAGGACCCCCGTGGCTGGGACACCGGCGGCGAGCCGGGCAGCGTCGCCTACGCCGAGGAGGATCTCGAGGCCTTCGCCGAGGGGCGGGTGCTGCTGTACGTGGGCCGCTACACCGAGGTGAAGCGCATCCCGCTGCTCATCCGCGCCCATGCGCGCGCACGCGAGAGGTTCGAGCGGCCGGCGCCCCTGGTCCTCCTCGGCGGCTTCCCCGGCGAGTGGGAGGGCGAGCACCCGCTGGAGGTGGTGGAGGAGACCGGCGACGACCAGGTGTTCCTGGCCGGCTGGCGCGGCCACGACGACCTCCCCGCCGGGCTCAACGCCGCCGACCTGCTGGTGCTCCCCTCGGTCCACGAGCAGTTCGGCCAGGTGCTGGTGGAGGCGATGGCCGTGGGGCTGCCGGTGATCGCCGTCGACGCTCACGGCCCGGCCGAGATCGTGCACGACGGCGAGACCGGCTGGCTGGTGCCGCCCGACGACGAGGAGGCGCTGGCCGACGCGCTGGTGGAGGCGGTCAACGACGACGGCGAGCGCCGCCGCCGCGGCGAGGCGGCCTACGCGGACGCCCGCGCTCGCTACTCCTGGCCCGCGCTGGCCCGCGACGTGGCGGCGGTCTACGACGGGGTCGCGGCGTGACCGACTACCGCGTCCGGCGCTCGCGCCGCGCCCGCCACGCGCGCATCAACGTCTCCGCCGACGGGGTGGAGGTGGTGGTGCCCGAGCGGTTTCCGCTCTCGCGCGTGGAGCCTTTCGTGGCGGAGAAGCGCCCCTGGATCGAGCGGACGCTGCGCCGCTATCGCGCCTCGTCGGAGGCCAACCCGCCGCCCCGGCTGGAGGACGGCGGCGAGCTGCCCTACCTGGGCGAGCGGCTGGCGCTGCGCGTGCGGGTCGACCCGGCCCGCGTCCGCGCCCACGTGGCGCGGCGCGGTGCCGAGCTCCGCGTCTCCCTGGGGCCGGCGCACGACCTGCGCGAGGAGCTCGAGGCCTGGCTGCGCCGACGCGCCCGCGCCGAGGTGGAGCCGCGCCTGCGGGCCGCCACCCGCCGGGCCGGGGTTCGCTACCGGGGCCTCCAGATCCGCGGCCAGCGCACACGCTGGGCCAGCTGCTCGTCCTCGGGCGCGATGAGCTTCAACTGGCGCCTGCTGCTGGCGCCCGCCGAGATCCTCGACTACGTGGTCGAGCACGAGGTCGCCCACCTGAGCGTCCACGACCACTCCCGCCGCTTCTGGCGCCTGCTCGAGCGCCGCTGGCCCGAGTACCGCGCCCACGAGCGCTGGCTGCGCGACCACGGCCACACGCTGCGCCTCTAGCCCGGGCTACTCCCAGCGGAAGAAGCGCACGGCCAGGTAGGCGCCGCCCACCGTCCACGCGGCCAGCACGCCGATGGCCCCGCCCGAGAGGGTCCCGCCCTCGACCATCGTGGTCTTCAGCAGCTCGATCGCGTGCTCGAGCGGCAGGACCTCGGCGATCCCCACCAGCGCGGCGGGGAGGGAGTCCGAGGAGTAGAAGACGCCCGAGATGAGGATGGTGGGCAGGAACACCGCGTTCACGTAGGCGGGGGCGCTGTCGAAGTTCGGGATCGCGTGGGAGAACGCGATGCCCAGGGCTCCGAAGCAGCCCACCCCGAGCAGCGTCACGGCGACCAGGCGCAGCGGCTCGGGCGGCAGGTCCACGCCGTAGAGGAGGTTGGCGATCACCACGATCACGCCCACCTGCACGAACGCGTTGGCGACGGCCGAGGCCAGCACCCCGGCGAGATAGGAGCCGGGGGGGATGGGGGTGCCGAGAACGCGCTTCAGGATCCCCTGCTCGCGCAGGAAGGTGAGGTTGAACGCCAGCGCGTTGAAGGTCGTGGCCATGATGCTCATCCCGGCGATGCCGGGCACGAGCTGGTCGAGCAGGTCGCGGTCGTCGCCGAAGACCGACGCCGTGAGCACGAACAGCAGCAGCGGCAGCAGGAAGTTGAAGAAGGCGGCGCTGGGGTTGCGCCAGAAGAGCTTTCGCTCGAGGCGGAACTGCTCCCAGGCGAGGGCGATCGAGCTCACAGCCTCAACCTTCCTCAACCCTCTCCGTCAACTCGAGGTATACGTCTTCGAGGGTCGGGCGGGCCACCTCGAGTCCCTCGAGTCGCTCGCCTCGCGCGAGCGCGTCGCGCGTCAGCCGGTGCAGCAGCTCGGTGGGGTCGTCGGTCTGCAGCTCGACCCGCCGGCCCTCCGAGACGTAGGACACCCGGTAGCCGGCGCTGGCCGGGCCCAGCTCACCCGGAGGGCCCTCCGCGACGATCGCGCCGTCGCGGACGATCGCCACGCGGTCGGCCAGGGCCTGGGCCTCGTCGAGGTAGTGGGTGGTGAGCAGGACGGTCTTGCCGAGGTCGCGCAGCCGCCGGACCACGTTCCAGGCCGTCCGCCGGGCGGCGGGGTCGAAGCCGGTGGTGGGCTCGTCCAGGAAGATCAGCTCGGGGTCGCCCACCAGCGCCAGCGCGAGGTCCAGGCGCCGCCTCTGGCCGCCCGAGAGCTGGCGCGTCTTGGCGTCGGACTGCTGCTCGAGGCCCACCAGGGCGATGGTCTCGCCGGCCTCGCGCGGGGATGGATAGGCCTTGGCGAAGTGCTCCACCGCCTCGCGAACGGTCACGCGCGGGTAGAGCCCTGAGCTCTGGAGCACGATGCCCACGCGCTCCTGCAGCCGGCGGTCGCGGCGCTCGGGGTCGTGGCCCAGCACCCAGACCTCGCCCGAGGAGCGCCGGCGGTAGCCCTCGAGGATCTCCACGGTGGTGGTCTTTCCAGCCCCGTTGGGGCCCAGCAACCCGTAGACCTCGCCCGGCTCGACCGCGAACGAGAGGCCCTGAACGGCGTCGACCGCGCCGTAGCTCTTGCGCAGGTCAGAGACCTCGATGGCGGGCACCCGGCAAGTCTGGCAGGGGTCTGCAGGCTCTTTACGCTGCGTTAAGGCAGTGCTAAGGGCCGGTAGCGGCGCTCGGTGATTTCGGCCCTCTGCCGTACTGTCCCGGGCCGCATGTCACTAATGGAGGGGAGTGCCCCCGGTGGCTGAGGGAGAGCGCTCGGGGATCGGAACAGCAGGACGCGTCCTTGCGTTGGGCGCGATCATCGCATTCGCGGTCGTCGTCGCCTTCATCCTTTTCGCCGGTGACGGCGGGTACCAGGTCACCGCCCGGTTCCAGAACGCCGCCCAGCTCGTGCCGGGCAACGAGGTGCTCGTCGGAGGCACTCGGGCCGGCTCGGTCAAGGACATCCAGATCACGCCGGACGGCCAGGCCGACGTGAAGATCCAGGTGCCGGACAAGTACGCCCCCCTGCGCCAGGGCACGCGGGCGATCATCAAGCAGACCTCGCTGTCGGGAATCGCCAACCGTTACGTCGACCTCGAGATCGGCCCGGGCACCAACCAGGCGATCGAGTCGGGCGGCCGCATCGGGCCCGAGTCCACCGAGACCGCGGTCGAGCTCGACGAGCTCTTCGACCTCTTCGACCCCGTGGCCCGGGTCGCCGTCCAGGACTTCTTCGAGGGCTCGGACAAGATGATCCGCGGCAAGGGCCAGGAGCTCCAGCGCGGCATCAAGTACCTCAACCCGGCGCTCTCCACCTCCCGCCGGCTGTTCCGCGAGCTGAGCAAGGACGAGCGCCTGCTGGCCCGCTTCCTCATCGACTCGGGCCGTCTGACCAGCACGCTGTCGGATCGCCGCACCGAGCTCACCGGCCTGGTCCGCAACCTCAACGGCACCTTCAACGCCCTGGCGAGCGAGAAGGGCGCGCTCACCGAGTCCATCGACCGGCTGCCGCCGTTCATGCGCCGCGCCAACACGACGTTCGTGAACCTGCGCGCCGCGCTCGACGACGTGGACCCGCTGGTCGACGCCTCCAAGCCGGTGGCCCGCCGCCTGCAGCCCTTCCTGCGCGAGGCCCGCGGCTTTGCTCGCAACTCCGTGCCGACGCTGCGTGACCTCTCCCTGACGATCAAGCGCCGCGGCCCCTCCAATGACCTGATCGAGCTTGTCAACAGCTTCCCGCCCCTGGCGAGCACGCCCTCGACACCAAGACCATCAACGGCGCCCGCCGCCGGGGCGCCTTCCCCGAGGCCTCGGCCGCGATGCGCCGCTTCCAGCCCACGGCAGCGATCGGCCGGCCCTACACCAACGACCTGGTCGGCTGGTTCGACGACTTCTCGGCCACCGGCGCCTACGACGCCCTGGGCGGCTTCTCGCGCGCGGGCATCTACTTCGACGAGATCCTCAGCGACCCCGGCGGCATCCTCAATCCGGGCAGCAGCCCGCCGGTCACGCGGCTCCTTCAAGAAGTGCCCGGGCGCGGGCGAGGTCAAGCTGCCCGACCGTTCCAACGTGCCCACGGCCGAGGAGCAGTCCTTCCTCGACTGCACCGAGGCCGACCGGCCCTTCGCGGGAGGCGGCGAGTGAGGCGCATCGTCGCCAGCGTCGTCTCGCTCGCGGTGGTCGCCGCGGCCGCCTTCGTGCTCACCGGGGCCCAGACCGCGGACAAGGGCGAGACCTACAAGGTCGTGTTCGACAACGCGTTCGGCCTCACCCAGGGCGGCGACTTCAAGATCGCCGGCGTCCGCGCCGGCCAGACGAGCCGCTTCTCGATCTCCAAGGAGCGCCCGCGCAAGGCCGTCGTCGAGATCAAGATCACCCAGAAGGGCGTCGGTCAGCTGCGCGAGGACTCGCTCTGCGACATCAAGCCGCAGTCGCTCATCGGCGAGTACTACGTCGACTGCCGCGAGGGCAAGGGCAAGCCGCTCGCCGACGGGGAGACCCTGCCGGTCGAGCGGACGAGCTCGACGATCCCGGTCGACCTGGTCAACAACGTCCTGCGCCTGCCCTACCGCGAGCGCCTGCGCCTGATCATCGGCGAGCTGGGCACGGGCCTCGCCGGCCGTCCGCAGGACCTCGCCGAGGTGCTGCGGCGCGCCCATCCGGGCCTGCGCGAGACCAGCCGGACGCTGAACATCCTGGCCGGGCAGCGCCAGGTGATCAACAAGTTCATCGGCGACGCCGCCACCGTGGTCGCCGAGCTCGACAACCGCAAGGCCGACGTCAGCCGCTGGGTCACCGAGGCCGGCGAAGCGGCCGAGCTCGCTTCCACGAGGCGCGAGGACCTGCGGCGCAACATCCAGCTGCTGCCCACCACGCTGGCCCGCATACAGCCCTACATGCGCGAGCTGCGCAAGCTGGCGAACGACCAGATCCCGACCCTGCGGGACCTGCGCACGGCGGCGCCCGACGTCAACCGGCTGCTGGCCCGGCTCGGCCCGTTCAGCGAGGCGGCGCGCCCCGCCGTCCGGGCGCTGGGCCGCACCTCGGTCTCCGGCACCGCCGCGCTGCGCCAGACGCGCCAGGAGGTAGCCGCGCTACGCAAGCTCGGCCGGGACGTCCCCGGAACGGCCAAGCCGCTGCGGCAGTTCCTGCAGACGATGGACGACACCCGGCGCTCGATCGAGCGCGATCCGCGCGCGGCCGCGAGCGCCCCGCCCGCGCCGGACAAGACCGCGGACCGCACCTCCGCAGGCCGCGACGGCTTCACGGGCTTCGAGGCGTTCTGGAACTACGCGTACTGGCAGGCGCTCGCGATCAACGCCCGCGACAACAAGAGCCACATCCTGCGCATCAACGCCTTCCCCGGCCCCTGCGCGGACTACCGGGCCACCGACCAGGGCCCCGGCGCCGCAGAGGTCTTCGAGCAGTGCACCCAGGCGCTCGGGCCCAGCCAGCCCGGAATCAACGAGCCCGACCCGACCGCGGGCGGCGCCAGCGCCTCCCGTGAGGACCGCGCGACCTCGGCCCGCGTGAGCCGCGAGCGCGACGGCGCGAACGACGCCAAGAAGGAAGGATCGGGCGACGCGGCCGACCCGAAGGCAGCCGAGCGCCCGCCGACCACGCCGGAGGAGGTCCAGAAGCGCTCGTCCGGCGTCCTCGACGACCTCCTCGGCGGCGTGCTCGGCGACGGCCCGGCGCCCCGCGAGCCAGAGCCCCAGCCCCAGCGCAGCACCGAGCGGCCCACCTCGGGCGGCAACGCGGAAATGCTCCTCGACTACCTCCTCAAGCCATGAGCAGGCGCCGACAGGCAGCCGGCGCGATCGTGGCCAGCCCGGTGCTGGTGGGAGCGGTGACCGTGCTCGTGGCCATCGTCGCGGTGTTCATCGCCTACGGCGCGAACTCGGGGCTTCCGTTCGTGCCCACCTACGACCTGAAGGTCCAGCTGCCCAGCGGCGCGAAGCTCGTCAAGGGCAACGAGGTGCGCGTGGGCGGCTTCCGCGTCGGCGCGGTGGAGCAGATCGGCGCCACGCGGATCAACACCAACGGCAACACCGACGACCAGGAGAGCGTCGCCGTCGTCGACCTCAAGCTGGACAAGACGGTCGAGCCGCTGGCCAAGGACACCTCGTTCGTCGTCCGCCCGCGCTCGGCGCTCGGCCTGAAGTACGTCGAGGTGGTGCCCGGCAAGGACAAGGAGACCTTCGCGCCCGGCTCGACGGTCCGCCTCGGCAACGGCGGGGTCGACTCCGAGCCGCCGATCGAGCTCGAGGACGTGCTCTCCTCCTTCGACGCCAAGACGCGCGAGGCCGCGAAGACCGGCCTCGAGGGCTTCGGCATCGGCCCTGGCCGGCCGCGGCCAGTCGATCAACGAGGCCATCCGCGAGCTCAACCCGTTCCTGCGCTCGCTGACCCCGGTGATGCGCAACCTGAGCGACCCCGACACCGAGCTGGCCGGCTTCTTCCAGGGTCTCGGCCGCGCGGCCGGCGAGGTGGCGCCCGTGGCCTCCACCAACGCGGAGCTGTTCGGGAACATGGCCGACACCTTCGCGGCGATCACCCGGACGCCCGAGGCCGTGCAGGACTCGATCACGGAGGGCGTGCCCACCCAGATCCAGGCCATCCGCTCTTTCCGCTTCCAGTTGCCGTTCCTGCGCGACTTCGCCGACCTCTCGCGGCGGCTGCGCCCGGCCGCCCGCCAGCTCCCGCGCTCGCTGCCGCAGATCAACCGCGCCCTCCTGGTGGGCCGGGACGTGCTGCCGCGCACCGTGGAGCTCTCCAACCGCCTGCGCGGGACGTTCAACGCGCTCGACGACCTGGGCGAGAACCCCAACACGCTGCTGGCGATCAACGACCTGGACCTGCTCGTCCGCGCCGGCAAGCCGGGCCTCGACTACGTCGACGCCCTACCAGACCGTCTGCAACTACGCGGTCTACTTCCTCAACCCGCTCGGCACCCACATCTCGACCCCGACCGGTGGCGGCACGCTCCAGCGCGTGCAGCTCAAGTTCGCCAACCCCGAGCAGCGCAACAGCCTGACCCAGCGGAGCGCCTCGCGCCCGGTCGACGTCGAGCCGGGCCAGAACAACAAGCAGCCCGGCGCCCAACCCGCCGGCGACCCTGCACGGCAACCCCGACGCCCCGGCCATCGACGCCAACGGCAACGCCGACTGCGAGGTCGGCCAGACCGGCTACGTCGACCGCTTCTTCCCCGAACAGCCGCTACGGCCCCAACGAGCTCGGGGGCCGCAAGGTCGCCCTGGGCTCCGACCTGCCCGG
The DNA here is from genome assembly GCA_963810745.1 of uncultured Thermoleophilaceae bacterium. Classification (GTDB taxonomy): domain Bacteria; phylum Actinomycetota; class Thermoleophilia; order Solirubrobacterales; family Thermoleophilaceae; genus JACCZR01. The sequence continues at coordinate 19,544 of CAWEOW010000005.1, read as the reverse complement.
CCTGCGCGGCGGTACCTACAAGTCCCGCCAGCTCGGCATCGACAACCTGAACGACGTGCCCTGATGGCGATCTTCAGACGAAACAAGAGCGGGCGCAAGCGACCGATGACCAACCTCCGGGCCGGCCTTATCGCCATCGCGCTCATCGCGTTGTTCGCCTACTTCGGCTTCACGAAGACGAACCCGTTCGCCTCGCCGCCCACGGTCACCGCCGTGTTCGAGAACGCGGTCGGGCTCAAGCCCAAGTCGCCGGTGCGCATCGCCGGCGTGGAGATGGGCAAGGTCACGCAGGTCACGGGCCTCCCCGGCGGCACCGGCGCGGCCGAGGTGACGATGGAGGTCAAGGACGCCGCGCTGCCCCTGCACACCGACGCCGAGGCCAAGATCCGCACCCGCATCTTCCTCGAGGGCAACTTCTTCGTGGACATCCGGCCCGGCACGCCGTCGGCGCCGATCCTGCCCGAGGGCGACCCGATCCCGATGAAGCAGACCTATTCGCCGGTCCAGCTCGGCGACGTGCTCCGGGTCCTCAAGTCCGACGTGCGCCAGGACCTGCGCACGCTGCTGTCCGAGTTCTCGCTCAAGGGCCTGGGCGGCGGCGGCGCGGAGGCGTTCAACGACACCATCGACTACATGGAGCCGGCCTACAAGAGCACCTCGGTGGTCGTCGACGCCGCGCTCGGCGAGAACCCCAACCGCGACCTCCAGCGCGTCCTGCGCGGCCAGCAGCGGGTCGCCGCCGCGCTCAGCGTGGACCCGGGCGCGCTGCAGGGCCTGGTCACCAACGTGAACACCACGGCCGGGGCCCTGGCCCGCGAGGACGTCGCGCTGCAGGCCTCGATCCCGGCCCTGCGCGACCTGCTGCGGCGCGGCTACCCCGCCCTCGCCTCGCTCAACCGCGCGCTGCCCACCCTGCGCCGCTTCGCGGTCGAGGCACTGCCCGGCGTGCGCTCCACGCCGCGCACGATCGACGCCTCGATCCCGTTGCTCCGGCAGCTGCGCAAGCTGTTCACCAAGTCCGAGCTGCGCGGCCTCACGCGCCAGACCCGGGCGCAGATCCCGCGCCTGGTCGCTCTCAACCGACGATCTGCGGCCGCTGCTCGGCGAGGCGCGCGAGCTCTCCTCCTGCGCCAACAACGTGCTGTCTGCCCTGGTTCGAGTCGCGCGTCCCCTCGACCGAGGCCGACAACACAACCAGGAGGTCCGCCGCCAGCTCAACCGCAGCTTCGTCGGCCTCGCCGGCGAGAGCCGCACGAACGACGGCAACACGCCCTGGTTCCGGATCGGGGCGGTCTCTCCGACCAACCTGACCGCGTCCGGACTCGCGGGTCGAGCCGCTGCCTCCGGACTCGCCGGGCTCGTCCCCGCGGCACCGTCCTGATGTCCCCTGCGAGACCCAGCAGCCGCCCGAGCTCGCCGCGCCCAGTGCCGCGGGGAACACGTTCGGCACGCTCAACCGGTCGAAGACGCGCCGGAACCAGGCGGCGCTGAAGCGCAACCTCGAGCGCATGAAGGACTCCCCGCGGTTCAAGCGGATGGTCGAGCAGGCGCGCGAGAACGCCGAGCGCAAGCGTCGAGGAGGGCGGACGGTGAAGCAGGCCATCCGCAAGTACTCGGGCTCGGTCCTCGCCATCGTCGGCATGGCGATCCTCGCCATGCTGGTGGGCGGCTACATCCTGTCCAACCAGCGCTTCCGCTTCCCGCTGATCTCCGAGAAGCCCCAGATCATCAAGGTCGAGCTGGAGAACGCGCAGGCCGTCACGCCCGGCCAGGGCCAGACGGTGCGCGTGGCCGGCGTGCAGGTCGGCGACATCGGCAAGGTCGAGCTCGAGGACGGCCGGGCCGTCGTCGAGATGCAGATCCGGCCGGAGTACAAGAACCTGATCCGCGCGGACGCGACGGTCCTGCTGCGGCCGAAGACCGGCCTGAAGGACATGTTCCTCGAGGTCGACCCCGGCGACGGCAAGCCGCTCCCCGAGGAGGGCCGCGTCGAGCTGGCCAACACGGCGCCCGACGTCGACCCCGACGAGATTCCTCGGCGTCCTCGACGGCGACACGCGCGACTACCTCAAGCTGCTGATCGGCGGCGCCGGCAAGGGCCTGGCCGGGCGCGGCGAGGACCTGCGCCAGACCTTCAAGCGCCTCGAGCCGCTGCACCGCGACCTGGCGGCCGTGAACACCTCGGTCGCCAAGCGCCGCACGGACCTCAAGCGGGTCATCAACGACTACGGCTCGCTGATGGAGGAGCTCTCCAACAAGGACGAGGACCTCACGCGCCTGGTACGCGCCGGCAACGACACCTTCTCCGCGCTGGCCTCCGAGGAGGACAACCTGTCGCTGGCCGTCCGGCGCCTGCCCGGCGCGCTGCGCGAGAGCGAGCGCACGCTGGGCCGGGTGGACGTCCTCGCCCGGGAGCTGCGCCCGACGCTCGAGTCGCTGCGCCCCGCCGTTCGCCGCCTGGACGAGACCAACGCCGCGGTGCTGCCGTTCGCGCGCGAGGCCGAGCCGATCGTGCGCAAGCAGATCCGGCCCTTCACCCGCATCGCCCAGCCCTACGTGCGCAACCTGGGCCTCGCGGCGCGCGGCCTCTCGCGGCGCGACGCCGGACCTCACCACCTCGGTCGGACGAGCTCAACCGCTTCGTGAACATCGGAGCGTTCAACCCGCTCGGCCGCCAGCGGCGCTCGCAGGGCAACAACCCGCGCGACGGCTTCCTCTACTGGCTGGCCTGGACCGCCCAGAACGGCGTCTCGCTGCACAGCACCGGCGACGGCCAGGGCGTGCGCCGCCGCCTGACCCTGTGCGGCCTCGAGGTCGCCGGACGCGACCGCCCAGCTCGAGCCCGGGCTGGCCAACGCGATCGGCGAGAGCACCATCCCACTCGCCGAGCTGGACGCCGGCCTTCACCCAGCTCCTGAACTCCGGGTTCGGCATCTGCTCCCTCACCCCGCCGGAGAACGGCTAGCCCATGGTCAAGCAGACACCCAGCATCGGCCGGATGATCGCGATGGTCGCCTTCGCCGCCTCCTGCGTGGGCATCCTGCTCTTCCTCTGGCTGGCCTTCGGCGGCTCCATCCCGCTGCGCCCCGAGAGCTACCGCGTGACGGTGGTCGTGCCCGAGGCGACGACGCTGGTGGAGGAGGCCGACGTCCGCCTGGCCGGCGTGAACATCGGCAAGGTCAAGAAGCGCTCGCTGGACAAGGGCGCCGCCCGCACGCGCGTCGAGGTCGAGATCAAGTCCAAGTACGCGCCCATCCCGCGCGACAGCGAAGGTCATCCTGCGGCAGAAGACGCTGCTGGGCGAGGCGTTCCTGGAGTTCACGCCGGGCAACCCGAAGACGGGTGAGCTGGAGGACGGCAGCCAGCTGAACACCAAGAACGTGGAGAGCACCACCGAGCTCGACGAGATCTTCCGCATCTTCGACCCGCCCACGCGGCGGGCGTTCCGCCGCTGGGTGCAGGAGGGCTCGACGGTCGTCTCCGGCGAGCTACCCGCAGAACTTCAACGACGCGCTGGGCAACCTGGCGCCGTTCGCCACCGACGGCTCGAAGCTGCTGCGGATCCTCGACGACCAGGAGATCGCCGTCCGGCGCACGATCAAGCACACCGGGCGCGTGTTCAACGCGCTGGCCGCCGAGGAGGGCCAGCTGCAGGGCCTGATCACCAACGGCAACGAGACCTTCGAGGCGCTGGCCTCGCGCGACGAGTCGCTGGCGCAGACCTTCGAGGTGCTGCCGACCTTCGAGCGCGAGACCCGCAGCACGCTGCGCCGGCTCGACCGCTTCGCCGCCAACACCCGCCCGCTGGTCAACGACCTCAAGGGCCCGGCCGACGATCTGGGGCCGACCGTGCGCGATCTGGGCAATGCGGCGCCCTACCTGACTCGCACGCTCAAGGACTTCAACCCCCTGATCCGGGCCTCCCGGCGCGGACTCCCCGCGGCATCGCGGACGCATCCGCGGGCTGAACCCGGTGGTCGACGCCACCCACACCCTCATTCCCGAGTTGAGCCCCGTCCTGGCCAGCCTGAGCTACAACGCGCCGTCGGTCGCGCGCTTCCTGAGCATCGGCGGCGGCGCGCTGGGCGCCGACGGCAGCAACAGCTACGCCGACGGGGTCAAGCGCAACGAGCACCGGCTGCCGCAGATCGCGCTCATCGACGCCCAGAGCTTCCGCCAGACCACCAGCCGGCCCCCCGACGACCGCGGCAACACCTACGTGGCGCCGAACGCCTATCGGCGGGCCAACCCGCTCGGAACGCTCGAGTCCGGCGACTGCGACAACGTGGGCGGCGGCCAGCCCAACCCGGCCGACGGCCAGGTCACGACCTTCGGGCAGCTCTCGACGTCGCCTCAACCTGCCCGCTCGCGCCGCTGGTGAGTGGGCTCCTGGGCTCCGGCCTCGGCCCCGATTTCCCCGTGCAGGTCGACCAGTCCCCGCCCTGCTTCGTGCAGCCGCCCCAGCTGTTCCAGAACCAGCAGTTCCCCAAGCTCGAACGCGGGAAGGTGGACATCGAGAACCCGCCCACCGGACTCCAGGGGACGCGGCCGGCGACCCCATGACCACTTCGCGCAGGGGGTTCATGACGGCGAGCGGCGTGGCCGCGCTCGCCCTCGCCGCATGCGGAGGGGACACCGAGCGCGAGACCCCGGAGCGCGGCCCTGCGTCGGGCGACCTCGACGTGGCCAACTTCGCGCTGGTGCTCGAGTACTTCGAGGAGGACTTCTACCGCCAGGCGCTCGCCAACGGGGTGGTCAGCGGGCCCGCTCGCCGGCTGATCCGCCAGATCCACCGCCACGAGCGCAGGCACGTGAGGGCGCTGGAGCGGATGGCGAACAAGCTGGGCCGGGCGGCGCCCCCGCCGCAGACGAACTTCGAGAGTGTCTTCAGCGGGGGCCAGGAGAAGACGCTGCGTACCGCTCTCGACTTCGAGAACACCGGCGCCGCGGCCTACCTCGGCCAGGCCAACAAGATCCGCTCCAACGCGGTGCTCGCCGACGCGCTGGCCATCCACAGCGTGGAGGGCCGCCACGCGGCCGCGATCGCCGACGAGATCGGCGTCACCTACCTGCCCGACGGCGCCTTCGCGACGCCCCTCGAGCCGCCCCAGGTGATGGCGCGGATCAGGCCCTACATCGTATGAGCGCCGAGCTGACACGGGGACAGCTGCTGACCCGCGGCGCGGCTCTCGCCGGAGCCACGGCCACCCTGGGCGCGCTGGGCGCCTCCCAGGCGTTGGCCGAGGGCGGCAACGTCGACCTGGAGGTCCTCCAGTTCGCGCTGCTGCTCGAGCGCCTGGAGGCCGACTTCTACGTGCGCGCGCTGGACGAGGTGCCCTTCAGCTCGCCGGCGGCGCGCAACATGGCCAGCACCTTCGCCGACAGCGAGCGCCAGCACGTGGACGCGGTCGAGCAGCTCATCCGCCAGATCAACGGCCGCGCCGGCCGCGCGCCCAAGTTCGACTTCGGCGACGCGCTCTCCAGCGAGGAGAACTTCGTGCGCACGGCGGTGGTGCTCGAGGACACCGGCGTCTCGGCCTACAACGGGGCGGGCCCGCTCATCGAGAACGACGACATCCTCGAGATCGCCGGGCAGATCGTCCAGGTCGAGGCGCGCCACGCGGCGCGCGCCCGCCGGCAGGCCGATCGGCGGCCCGCGCCCCGGGCCTTCGACCGTCCCGCTCACCATCGACCAGGCCATGAACCGCGTCCGGCCCTTCATCCAGGGACGATGAGGCGCCTCGCGGCCATCAGCCTCCTCGCCGTCGTCCTCGCGGGCTGCGGCGGGCTGAAGAAGGGCGGGCTGACGCCCGTCGGCGACGACGAGGCCACGAAGGCCCCGTCCCAGGCCAAGAGACTCGGCCACCGTGAAGATGGTGGCCATCTCCTACAAGCCGGAGACCATCCGGGTGCGGCCCGGCGGCAGGGTGACCTGGGTGAACCGCGACAAGGTCGCCCACACGGTCACCGAGGGCGACGAGCTCTACAACTCGTTCAACTCCGGCGACATCGAGCCGGGCAAGAGCTACAGCCGGAAGTTCAGCAAGGAACGCAAGATCGGCTACCGCTGCACGATCCACCCCAACATGGAGGGGATCATCTTCGTCGGCGAGGGCCGCTAGGCCCCCGCGCCCGCGCCGCCGCGCCCCTCGCCACCGGCGAAGCGGCCGGCGCCCTCCCAGGCCGTTGCGAGCGTCGCCTTGCCGCTCTTGGCCTCGAGCGCCAGACCCTCCTCGAAGGGCAGCCCGATGCCCTCGATGGCCGCGCGGCGGTCGGCCAGCATGGTGTCCTGCGGGAAGGAGGCCAGCGCCTCGGCGTAGGCCAGCGCGCGGGCCAGGTGCTCGCCCGCGGGCACGATCTCGTTCAGCAGGCCGATGGCCAGCGCCTCCTCGGCCTCGACCATGCGGCCGCTCAGGATGATGTCGAGCGCCCGGCCCAGGCCCACGACGCGGGGAAGGCGCTGCGTGCCGCCGTCGATCAGCGGGACGCCCCAGCGGCGCTCCGGGAAGCCCAGCGTGGAGCCCTCGGCGGCGATCCGCAGGTCGCACCACAGCGCCAGCTCCAGGCCGCCGGCCAGGCACCACCCGCCGATGGCGGCGATGGTGGGCTTGGGGGAGATGCGGCGGGTGAAGCCCAGCGGGCCCTCGGGCAGGTCCAGGCGCTCGCCGAAGGTCTCGATGGCCTTGAGGTCGGCCCCGGCGCAGAAGGCGACCCCGCCGGCCCCGGTGAGGACCATGACGCGGGCCTCGTCGTCGGCCACGAAGGCCTCGTAGGCCTCGCCCAGCTGCTGCGCGGTGGGCCCGTCGACGGCGTTGCGCCGCTCCGGGCGGTCGATCGTCACCACCGCCGCGGAGCCTGTCCGCGCGTAGGTGACTTCAGGCACTACCAGCCGACGCTGCGGCGAAGGTCGGCGGCCTTCTTCTCGTGCTTGCGCTTGTCCAGCTTGGACTGGATGGTCGATCCGATGATCACCACGAGGGCGAAGAACAGCACGACGCCCAGCGAGAAGAAGGTGATGATGCGGTCGTCGGTCTCGCCGAGGAGGCCCTCGCCGTTGTCGGCCGCGATCACGAGAAGCGAATGCACGGCGGAGAGAATATCTTGTGCGGCCGTGAGTGAGGAGAGCATCGACTGCATCATCGAGATCCCGCAGGGGAGCCGCAACAAGTACGAGTGGGATCACGAGAAGAACGCGCTGAAGCTCGACCGCTTCCTGTTCGCCTCCGTGGTCTATCCCACCGACTACGGATTCATCCCCGACACGCTGGGCCAGGACGACGACCCGCTGGACATCATGGTCTGCGTCTCCGAGCCCACGTTCCCCGGCTGCATGATCGAGGTGAAGCCGATCGCGCTGTTCCGGATGGAGGACGACGCGGGGATCGACGACAAGGTCGTCGCCGTCCCGGTCACCGATCCGGGCTGGAGCTACATGGAGACGCTGGAGGACCTGCCCACGCAGCTCAAGAACGAGATCGCCCACTTCTTCTCCATCTACAAGGACCTCGAGCAGAAGGAGGTCACGGTGGACGGCTGGTACCCGCGGGAGGACGCCTGGAAGGAGATCAAGGCCTCGCGCGAGCGCTTCCAAGAGAACGGCGACTCGGGATAGTCGACCTCGGCTCGATCGACTTCTGGTCGCTCCCGGCGGCCGAGCGCGACGAGTCTTTCGGGGTCCTGCGCCGCGAGGCGCCCATCTCGCACCACCCCGAGCCCGAGGACCTGCTCGGCCTCGACCGCGAGGAGAAGGGCTTCTGGGCGGTGGTCCGCTACGACGATGTCCGCTCGATCTCGCGCGACCCCGAGCGCTTCTGCTCGGGGCAGGGGGTCCAGTTCGCCGACGCCCCGCCCGAGATGCTGGAGGCCTCGCAGTCCTTCCTGGCCATGGACGCGCCGCGCCACACCAAGCTGCGCGGGCTGGTGCAGAAGGCGTTCTCGCCCCGGCAGGTGGCGCGCATCGAGGAGGGGATCGCCGCCAACGCCCGGCGCGTGATCGACGAGGCCGGGCCCACCGGCGGCGGTGACTTCGTGGACCTGATCGCCAAGCGGCTGCCGTTGGTCACCTGGTCGGAGATGTTCGGGGTGGCCGAGGAGGACCGCGACCGCGTGGTGGAGGCCGCCGACCTGCTGATCAACGCCTCCGATCCCGAGTTCATGGCCCGCGACGAGCCGCTCGCGCTCCTCGGCCAGGGCCTGGCGACCCTGGTCGAGTACGCCACCGAGCGAGCCTCGCATCCGGGCGGCGACGATCTCATGACCGCATTGGTCGAGGCGGAGATCGACGGCGAGCGCCTGACCCACCATGAGATCGCGGCGTTCTTCGTGCTCTTGGCTGTGGCAGCAAACGACACCACGCGCCACACCACCTCGCACGCGATGCGTGCTCTGACCGAGTTCCCCGATCAGCGGCAGTGGCTGCTGGAGGACCTCGAGGAGAGGCTGCCCGTAGCCGTCGAGGAGTTCGTGCGCTGGGCTACTCCGGTGCAGACGTTTCGCCGCACCACCACGGAGCCCGTCGAGCTACACGGGGTCGAGATCGCGGAAGCGGAAAAGGTCGTCCTCTTCTACCTCTCAGCCAACCGCGACGAGCAGGCCTTCGAGCGCGCCTGGCGAGTTCGACGTCTCGCGCGATCCCAACCGCCACGCCGGCTTCGGCGGAGGCGGCCCGCACTATTGCCTGGGCGCCTCCCTGGCCCGCACCCAGCTGCGGGCGATCTTCTCCGAGCTGCTCACGCGCCTGCCCGACCTGGAGGCGGGCGAGCCCGAGCTGCTGCGCAGCGCGTTCATCCACGGGGTGAAGCGCATGGACTGCACGTTCTCGCCGACGCTCTAGGGTTCCGCCGCCGTGTCGCTCATCGAGGCCATCGTCCTCGGGATCGTGCAGGGGCTCACCGAGTTCCTGCCCATCTCGAGCACCGGGCATCTCCGGATCGTCCCCGCCTTCCTGGGCTGGGAGGACCCCGGAGCCGCCTTCACCGCCGTGACCCAGCTGGGGACGATGGCGGCCGTCGTCATCTACTTCCGCAAGGACCTGTGGCGCATCGGGACCACCTGGTCGCGCTCACTGCGCGACCCCTCGCTGCGGGGCTCGCTCGATGCCCGCATGGGCTGGTACATCCTGCTCGGCACGATCCCGATCGGGATCTTCGGCCTGGCCTTCAAGGACCAGATCGAGACCGGCGCCCGCGACCTCTACCTGATCGGCGTGATGCTCATCGCCCTCGGCCTGCTGCTGCTGGCCGCCGAGCAGGTGGGCAAGCGGACGCGCAAGCTCGAGGACATCAACGCCCGCGACGGCGTGGTCGTCGGCCTGGCCCAGGCCGTGGCGCTGATCCCCGGGTCGTCGCGCTCGGGCTGCACGATCACCGCCGGGCTGTTCCTGGGCTTCGACCGCGAGGCCGCCGCCCGCTTCTCCTTCCTCCTGTCCATCCCCGCCGTGGTGCTCAGCGGCGTGCTGGAGCTGGGGACGATCCTCTCCGGCGAGGACGACCACACCGGCCTGGGGCCCCTCGCCGTCGCCACCGTGCTGGCCTTCTTCTCCGGCTACGCGGCCATCGCCGGGCTGCTGCGGTTCCTGGTGAATCACTCGACGATGGTGTTCGTGGTCTACCGCGTGGTGCTCGGCGTGGTGGTGCTGGCGCTCACGGCGTCCGGCGCGATCTCCTAGCCTGTTCTTCGTGCCTCTCTGGGGCAAGTTCGGAATCGTCCTGCTGGTCGCCGCGGCGCTGACCGCGCTGCCCGGCGGCCGCGAGACCGTCAACGCGCTGTTGACGGTGCTCTCGATCGCCTTCTTCGTGCTGATCGCGCTGCTCGGCGCTCGCATGTTCCGCCAGAACCGGACGACGATCGAGTCGCTCGAGCCCCGCCAGCGCTTCGTGCTCTACTCGTCGATCGGGCTGGCGCTGCTGACCTTCACCGCCACCAACCGGCTGTTCGACCAGGGCGGCTTCGGGGTTCTGGTCTGGCTGGCGCTGCTCGGGCTTGCCACCTACGGCATCTACTGGGTCTGGACCCAGTACCGCCGGTTCGCGATCTAGCGCTCCGCGCCGCCCGCGTCGCGCTCCCGCCCCTGCGATCGGCGCACACGTACCGAGGCAGGTCGTCAGGGCGCTGACGACCTCTTCGCGCGGGCGCACCCGCTCCGCCGCCTGATCGTCACCCACTTGTAACGCGCGCGCGTTGTCCCGTCACCCGCCTCGCGGGACCTTGGCGCGGTGCTCACCCGCCTCCTCACCTCGGCCCGCGGTCAGGCCTCCGTCGAGTTCGTGGCGGCCGTGCCCGTGGTCCTGTTCATCGGGCTGGGCCTGTGGCAGGCCGCCCTCGCCGGCCACGCGCTGTGGATGTGCGCCAACGCCGCCCGCGTGGCCGCGCGCGCGGACGTTGTCGAGCGCGACCCACTGAAGGCCGCCCGCAGCGCGCTGCCCACCGCCCTCGAGCGCGGTCTGAAGGTGCAGCGGCGCGGCACCCGCGTGCGCGTGTCGCTGCGCGTCCCGCTGGTCCTGCGCCGCGGCCGCTCGCCCCTGTCGGTGGCGGCCAGCGCCTCGCTGAGAGGGACGGAATGAGGCGCGAGCGCGGCCAGGCCAGCGTCGAGCTGCTGGGAGCAGTCCCGGCGCTGATGCTGCTCGGCTTCGTTCTCTTCCAGCTGCTGGCGGTCGGCTACGCGAGCGTGCTCGCCGGGTCGGCCGCCGAGGCGGGGGCGCTCGCCATCGCGGGTGGCAAGGACGGCAAGGCCGCGGTTCGGGAGGCCCTGCCGGGCTGGTCTTCGCGGCGCATGCGAGTCGCGGTGAACGGCGGAACGGTGCGCGTGCGGTTGGAGCCGCCTGCGGTCCTGCGAGCGGTGGGCCGCCACCTGGCCGTGAGCGCCGACGCCCGGGTGAAGTCGCCGTGAGCGCTCGGCTGAGCGAGCGGCGTGGGCTGCTGGCCACCGCCGTCGCGGCGGCCGGCGCCTGGCTGCTCGAGCCGGCCGACCCTGCCGCGCCCCGGCCGGAGCCCGAGCCCCCGGTGGCAGCCGGCCCCCGCCCCGTCGTCTCGGTGTTCGGCCTGGCACCGCGCTGCGGTGCCACGACCCTCGCCCGCGCGCTCGGCGCGGAGCTGGCGGGCCGCTGTGGCGACGGAGCGTGCGCGGTCTCGGGCGCGGGCACGGCCGGCGCGATCCCGCTGGGCACGCCGGCGGCCGCCCGGCTGGCGCGTGCCCTGGCCGACCTCGCGCCGGGCCGCCCTCGAGCCAGCGGGCGCCTCTGCCTGCTGGAGGCCGGCGACCCGCTGGAGCTGGCCGACCTGGCCCGGGGGCTCGCGCCGCTGGTCCTCGACGCGGGCCGCGCGCCGGGTGGCGCACACGCTTCGGTGGCCGATCGCGTGGTGCTGGTAGCGGGCCCGGGGGTCGAGCCATCGCTCGCGCTAGCCGTTGCCGCGACGGTCGCGCGAGTCTCGTCACGGCCACTTGTGGCCCTCAACCGGCCCCGGCGGGCTGCCGATGCGGCCGCCCGCTGGGCCGAGGTGGCCGACCTCGTCCTGCCCGACTCCCGTGCAGCGGCCCAGCTGGCCATGGGCGGCCGCGAGCCGCGCGGGGCGTTCGGCCGCGCGGTGGCCGAGCTCGCCGACCTGTGCGGGGTGGCCGGATGAGACGCGTGGGCGACCAGCGCGGCCAGTCTTCGGTCCTGATGCTCGGCCTGGCCGGCGCCCTGCTGGCGGGCTTTCTGGTGCTCGCCTCGTTCGGCCAGGCGCTAGGAGCCAAGGGTCGCCACCAGCGTGGGGCGGACCTTGCGGCGGTGTCCGCCGCCCGCGCGATGCGCGACGTCTACCCGCGCCTGTTCGAGCCGGCCGTGCTTCCCGACGGCGCACCGAACCCGCACCACCTCTCCGAGGCCGGGTACCGCGAGCTGGCCCGCAACGCCGCGGTGCGCGGCGCCCGCGCGAACCGAGTCGCGCTGAGCAAGGCAGACGTGGGCTTTCCGGGCGCCACGTTCGCGCCCACCCGGGTGAGCGTTGCCGTCCGCGGCAACAAGCGCGTCCGGGTCAAGGGCTCGGGCCGCCGAGCGGTCCGTCGCGTGGAGGTGCGAGCGCGGGCCGAGGCGGAGCTCAGCCCCGTGGGCCCGCCGGGCCTCCCGGCCACTGCTTCCGGCGGCGGCTACGAGGGCCCGCTTGCCTACCGCAACGGCAAGCCGATGCGGCCCGACGTGGCCAGGGCCTTCGACCGCATGGCGGCCGCGGCGCGACGGGAGGCGGGCCTCACGCCTGTCCGTGACCAGCGGTTTCCGCTCCGACGCCGAGCAGGCGAAGCTGTTCGCAGCGAACCCCGACCCGAAGTGGGTGGCGCCACCCGGCCGGAGCCTGCACCGCCTGGGCACGGAGCTCGACCTCGGCCCGCCGGCCGCATACGGCTGGCTGGCCGCGAACGCGAAGCGCTTCGGGTTCGTGAAGCGCTACGCCTGGGAGCCCTGGCACTACGGCTATACGCGCAACGCGGGCTCGTCGTCGGTGGGATTCGGCTCCAAGCGCGGCGACGGCCGGCGCTCGGGCGCGCTGCCGTCGTTCGTGCCCGCGCGCTACCGCGACACGATCCTGCGGGCCTCACAGCGCTGGAACGTCGGCGCGGCGCTGCTGTCCGCCCAGATCTACGCCGAGTCGGGCTTCAACCCCTTCGCCCGCTCGCCGGCGGGCGCGCAGGGCATCGCCCAGTTCATGCCCGGCACCGCGCGCTCCTACGGGCTGCGCAACCCGTTCGACCCCGAGGCGGCGATCAACGCCCAGGCGCGCCTGATGCGTGACCACCTGCGCCAGTTCGCTTCGGTGCCCTTGGCCCTCGCCGCCTACAACGCCGGCCCCGGCGCGGTGTCGCGCTGCATGTGCATCCCCCCGTACCCCGAGACGCGCGCCTACGTGGCGAAGATCCTCGGCCTGCTCGGAGGAGCCGGCGACCTGGCGGCGCCGGAGTTCGAGGTGAGGCTCGTGGAGTGACGCTTGCGGCTACGCGCCAGATCGGGTTAGGGTCGCCGCGGACTCGAGGAGAGGGTTCGCGATGCCGGTCGAAGACTGGGCGCTGGTGGCGTGCGTGGTGATCGCGGGGCTGTGGTCGGGCCTGCTCGCGATGCTCACCACGATCCTCCACCCGATCCTCAAGGGGATGGACGGCGCCGGCTTCGCGCGCTTCCTCGACGCCTTCCTCCCGATCGCCCGGAAGTCCGCGTTCAACTACGTGATGGTCATCGGCCTGGTGGCCGCGCCCACCACGGCCCTGATCGCCCTGGGCGGCGACGGGGCGGGGGAGCCGGTCTTCGTCCTGACCGCCGTGGGGCTCGCGCTGGCGATCGCGGGACCGCTGCTCGTCTCGAACCGGCTGGCCGCGCCCAACTACGACACGATCCTCTCGTGGGACCCGGAGAACCTGCCCGCCGACTGGGAGCAGGCCAAGCGGCGCTACTTCGCCCTGAACTGGATCAGGGCCGGCGCGACGTGGGCCGCGCTGGCCCTCTTCGTCGCCGCTCTGGTCGACCGACTTCAATAAGGGTTCCCTAATTCACCAGAGCGGGTAAGGGTCTCGGTGTCTAGGATCCCGCGTCTAGGGACCGACGGGGAGGTACATGACCGAGGCTGGGACAGAGAAGAAGGGCTACGAGCGCAGCGAGGGTGGGAAGCCCTGGTGGCGCGAGACGCTCGAGCCCTACGCGCAGCCCCGCATCGGTCGCAGCGTCGTCGACGTCCTGACCTCCGTGGTGCCCTACGTGGCCCTGTTCGTGGCCATGTACTTCGCGCTCGACGTCTCCTACTGGCTGACGCTGGCGCTGTCGATCCCGGCGGCCGGCTTCGCCCTGCGCAGCTACATCGTCTTCCACGACTGCGCGCACGGCTCGTTCCTGCCCTCCAAGCGCGCGAACGCCTGGCTCGGGAAGACCACCGGGCTGATGCTGTTCCACGCCTTCTACCCCTGGCGCCACAGCCACGCCGTGCACCACGCCTCCGCCGGTGACCTGGACCGCCGCGGCGTCGGCGACCTCCCGACGATGACCGTGGCGGAGTACCGCTCCTCGTCGCTCGGCAAGCGGATCGGCTACCGGCTGTTCCGCAACCCGCTGATCATGTTCACGCTCGGCCCGCTCTTCTCGATGGTCATCCAGCCGCGGCTGTGGTCGAACGACATGCGGCCGCGCATCAAGCGCAGCGTGATCTACACGAACATCGCCGTGGCGGTGATGGTCGCCGTGCTCTGCTTCGTGATGGGCCCGGTCGAGTACCTGCTCGTGCAGGCGCCGATCCTGTTCCTGGCCGGCGGCATGGGCGTGTGGCTGTTCTACGTCCAGCACCAGTTCGAGGACGTCTACTGGGAGAACACCGACTCCTGGAGCTACGCCGAGGCCGCCCTGCAGGGCAGCTCCTACCTCAAGCTGCCGAAGGTGCTGCAGTTCTTCACCGGCAACATCGGCCTGCACCACGTCCACCACCTCAGCGCCCGGATCCCCAACTACAACCTCCAGCGCGCGCACGACGACAACCCGGTCTTCCACGACGTCCCGACGCTCACGCTCTGGGACGGCCTGAAGGCCACGCGGCTCAAGCTCATCGACGAGGAGAGCGGCCGCCTGGTCACCTGGCGCGAGGCGCGCCAGGGACCCGCCGAGAAGCACGCCAAGCCGGCCCCCGCCGCCGCCTGATGGAGGCGAGCACGGGCCCGGTCAGCGTCGACGGGATCGATGAGCTCCGCGACCTCGTAGGGCAGAAGATCGGGCCGGGGGACTGGCGCACGGTCGACCAGGAGACCATCAACGCGTTCGCCGAGATCAGCGGCGACCACCAGTGGATCCACGTCGACGTCGAGCGGGCCGAGCGCGAGAGCCCGTTCGGCAAGACGATCGCCCACGGCAACCTCACCCTCTCGATGATCGACGGCTTCCGCGACGGCCTGCTGCGCGCCGGCGGCTTCAAGCTCGGCGTCAACTACGGCTGGAACAAGGTGCGCTTCCCGGCGCCGGTGCCGGTCGACTCGCGCATCCGGGCGAGCGTGGAGGTCATCTCGGTGGACGACGTCGGCGGCGGCTGGCACCAGATCACCCAGCGCTGGACGGTCGAGGTCGAGGGCTCGGAGAAGCCCGCCTGCGTGGCCGACAGCGTCGGCCGGGCCCTGGTCTAGCCGGACCTATCCTCGAAGGGTGGCTCCGCCACCCTCCGCAGAAGAGCTCAAGGGCAACCTGACCGCCCAGCGCCGGTCGCTTCCCGACGCGCCCGGCAGCTACCTCTTCCGCGACAAGCGCGGCAAGGTCATCTACGTCGGCAAGGCGAAGTCGGTCCGCAAGCGCGTCGCCTCGCATTTCTCCAACCCCTCCACCAAGGGCGGCGACGGCATGGTCGACCAGATCGACCAGATCGACTTCGTGGTCACCGAGACCGAGGCCGAGGCCTTCCTCGCCGAGCAGAACTTCATCAAGCAGTACCGGCCGATCTACAACGTCCGGCTCCGGGACGACAAGTCCTACCCCTACATCGCGATCTCGCTGGACGAGGCGTTCCCGCGCATCTACTTCACGCGCGAGCGCCACCGGCGCAACCGGGCCTACTTCGGCCCCTTCTCCAACGCCAAGCGGGTGCGCGAGACGCTCGACCTGCTGGGCAAGGTGTTCCAGTACCGCACCTGCGACGGGCCGGAGCCCGGGCGGGCCAGCGGCAGCCCCTGCCTCGACTACTTCATCAAGCGCTGCCAGGCGCCCTGCGTCGGCTACGTCTCGGCCGAGGAGTACCGGCGCAACGTCGACGCCATCGTGGGCTTCCTCTCGGGCCGCTACCGCGACATCGAGCGCGAGCTCGAGAGCAACATGCAGGCGGCGGCCGCCGACGCAGGAGTTCGAGCAGGCGGCCCGCTTCCGCAACCAGCTGAAGGCGGTGCGCTCGCTGCTCGAGCGCCAGCGCGTCTCCAACGAGGCGGTGGGCACCGTGGACGCCATCGCGGTGGCGGTCGAGGAGACCGACGCCAACGCCCAGGTCTTCCAGGTCCGCGACGGCGTCCTGGCCGACCGCCAGAGCTTCTACCTCGAGAACGCCGCCAAGCGCGACGAGGCCGAGGTGGCCGAGGAGTTCCTGCTCCAGTACTACGCCAGCGCGATGTCGATCCCGCCGGAGGTGATCGTCCCGCGCGGGCTCGAGGAGCCCGAGACGATCGGCCGGCTGCTGGCCGAGCGCCGCGGCGGCGGGGTCACCGTGCGCCACGCCGAGCGGGGCGACAAGCGCCGCATCTTCGAGCTGGCCGAGCGCAACGCGCGGCTGGCGCTCGACCAGGACCGCCTGCGCTCCGAGCGCCGGCGCACGCAGCGCATCGAGGCGCTGGACGGCCTGCAGCAGGCGCTGGGCATGGAGGCGATCCCCATGCGGATCGAGTGCTTCGACATCTCGAACCTGGGGGAGACCCACACGGTGGCCTCGATGGTGGTCTTCGAGGGCGGCGCGCCCAAGAAGTCCGACTACCGCCGCTTCGGCGTCCGCGAGGCCGTGCAGGACGACTTCGCCGCGATGGGCGAGGTGCTCGGCCGCCGCATGGCGCAGTACGTGGCCCACAAGGAGCGCTCGCCGCACGACCGCTCCTTCGACGAGAGCTTCGCCGCCGTCCCCGCGGTGATCGTGATCGACGGCGGCAAGGGCCAGCTGGCCGCCGGCCTGCGCGAGCTGGCCGAGTTCCGCGAGCTGGGCGTGACGGTGATCAGCCTGGCCAAGCGGATCGAGGAGGTCTTCCTGCCCGGCCAGTCTTCGCCGCTGGTCCTCGACCACGACACGCCCGAGCTGCAGCTGCTCCAGCGCGTGCGCGACGAGGCCCACCGCTTCGCCATCGAGTTCCACCGCGGCCGGCGCGACCGCGAGATGACGCGCTCGGCGCTGGACGAGCTGCCCGGGGTGGGCCCGGCCAGGAAACGCCTGCTCATAACGCACTTCGGCACCCCCGACCGCGTCATGGCCGCCAGCCGCGAGGAGCTGGAGGCGGTGCCCGGGCTGCCGGGTAAGGTGGCCCGCGACATCCACTGGCAACTGCACAAAGCGGGCTGAGGGTGGAGGACTTCGTGGTCATCACGGGCTTCTCGGGCGCGGGGAAGTCCCAGGCGATGGCCTGCTTCGAGGACGGCGGCTACTTCTGCGTCGACAACCTGCCGCCGGAGATGATCGGCTCGCTGGCCGAGCTCTTCGACCACGAGGGCAGCAAGGTGGAGCGCGCCGCGGTGGTGTGCGACGTGCGCGGGGGCGAGTACTTCGACGGCCTGCTGCGGGTGCTCGACGCCCGCGGGCAGAGCGTGCGGCTGCTGTTCCTGGAGGCCTCCGAGGACGCGCTGCTCGACCGCTACAAGGAGACCCGCCGCCGCCACCCGCTGGCGCCGCAGGTGGTGGCGGGGATCGAGGCCGAGCGCGAGCTGCTGGCGCCGCTCAAGGCCCGCGCGGACGTCTCCATCGACACCAGCGCGCTCACCGCCGCCCGCCTGCGCAAGGTGGTGGCCGACAAGATGCTGCCGCACGGCAAGGTGGGCCGGCTGGCGGTGACCTTCCTCACCTTCGGCTTCAAGCACGGCAGCCCGCGCGAGGCCGACCTGCTGTTCGACGTCCGCTTCCTGCCCAACCCCCACTACGAGGACGAGCTGCGCCCGCTGACGGGGCTCGACTCCGCCGTGCAGGACTACGTGAACAGCACGGACGGGCTGGGCGACTTCTACGACCGCCTGGTCCCCCTGCTGGACTACCTGCTCCCGTCCTACGAGCAGGAGGGAAAGGCCCATCTGACGGTCGGGGTGGGCTGCACCGGGGGCCGCCACCGCTCGGTGGTGGTGGCCGAGCGCCTGGCCGAGCTCTACGGCGAGCGCGAGCGTTACCTGATCGACGTGGTTCACCGCGACATCGAGAAACAGGCCCGGTAGGGTCAGCGGCCCCGCGTTTTTGAAGTCGCAGTCGACGAAAGGAACCGCTCCATGGCCCTGAGGGCCGGCATCAACGGCTTCGGCCGCATCGGCCGCAACGTCTTCCGGGCTGCCTACGCCCGGGGCGCCGATATCGAGTGGGTGGGCGTCAACGACCTCACCGACTCCAAGACCCTTGCCCACCTGCTCAAGTACGACTCGATCCTCGGGACCTTCCCGGGCGAGGTCGAGGCGACCGACGACGGATTGCTCGTCGACGGCAAGGAGCTGAAGGTCTTCGCCGAGCGCGACCCCGCCGCCCTGCCCTGGGCCGACGCGGGCGCCGACGTGGTGATCGAGTCCACCGGACTGTTCACCGACCGCGAGAACGCGGCCAAGCACCTGGACGCGGGCGCGAAGAAGGTCATCATCTCGGCCCCGGCCAAGAGCCCCGACGTGACGCTGGCCCTGGGCGTCAACGACGACGCCTACGACCCCGACGAGCACCACGTCATCTCGAACGCCTCCTGCACCACCAACTGCCTGGCGCCGGTGGCCAAGGTGCTGCACGAGTCGGTGGGGATCGACCACGGGATCATGACCACGATCCACGCGTACACGGCCGATCAGAACCTGCAGGACGGCCCGCACAAGGACCTTCGCCGCGCTCGCGCCGCGGGGATCAACCTCGTGCCGACCTCGACCGGCGCCGCCAAGGCGATCGGCCTGGTGGTCCCGGAGCTGGACGGCAAGCTCAACGGCATCGCCGTGCGCGCGCCGGTGGCCACGGGCTCGGTGGTGGACCTGACCTTCACCGCCAGCCGCGACACCACCGCCGAGGAGGTCAACCAGGCCTTCGCCGACAAGGCCGACCAGGGCGCGCTCGAGGGCATCCTCAAGTTCAGCGACGACCCGCTGGTGTCCACCGACATCGTGGGCTCGCCCTACTCGTCGGTGTTCGACAGCGACCTGACCATGGTCATCGACGACCGTCTGGTGAAGGTCGTGGCCTGGTACGACAACGAATGGGGCTACTCCAACCGCGTGGTCGAGCTGGCCGAGCGCGTCCTCGCCGGCGCGGCGGTGGCCTAGGCAGGTGCAGGAAGCACCCGCCGGGCAGGGACGGCTCGGCAAGCGCAGCGTCCGCGACCTGCCGGTCGCAGAAGGGGACCGCGTGCTCGTGCGCGTGGACTTCAACGTGCCGCTGGAGGGCGGGCGCGTCACCGACGACGCCCGCATCAGGGCGGCGCTGCCCACGATCGAGCTGCTGCTCGAGCGGGGCGCGCGGCTGATCCTGTGCTCGCACCTCGGCCGCCCCAAGGGCACCGACCCGGAGACCTCGCTCGCGCCGGCTTCCGACCGGCTGGCCGAGCTGGTCGACGCGCCGGTGCACCAGGCCCCGGAGGTGATCGGCCCCCAGGCCCGCAGGGGCGCCCAGCGCCTGCAGCCGGGCGGCATCCTGGTGCTGGAGAACACGCGCTGGGAGCGAGGGGAGACCAAGAACGACCCCGAGCTGGCCAAGCAGCTCGCGAGCCTGGCCGACGCCTACGTGAACGACGCGTTCGGCTCGGCGCATCGCGCCCACGCCTCCACCGCGGGGGTGGCCGAGCTGCTCCCGTCGGCGGCGGGCCTGCTGCTGGAGCGCGAGGTGGTGACGCTGCGCGGGATCGTCGAGGCGCCCGAGCG
>CAWEOW010000004.1:0-189035 GCA_963810745.1 uncultured Thermoleophilaceae bacterium | reverse complement strand
CCTTGCCGGTCGCCGAGCGCAGCGCCGACTCCAGCTCGGGCTGAGCGAAGTCGTACCCGAGCTCCTCGAGCCGGGCGGGGAGCATGCGCTGGCCGGTGATGACGATGTGCGCCATCTCGCCGTACAGGGTCTTCACCGCGAAGGCCGGGGACCGGCGCGAAGGCCGGGCGCTTGAGCACGCGGCCGAGCGTCTTGGACAGCTCCTTGTTGGTGGCGGGGGAGGGGGCGGACACGTTCACCGGCCCGCTCGCCGCATCGTTCTCCAGCACGGCCAGCACGGCCCGGTCACGTCGTCGAGGTGGACCCAGGGCACGTACTGGTCTCCGCCGGCCACCGGGCCGCCGATGCCCAGCTTGAAGAAGGGCAGCATCTTCTCGAGCGCGCCGCCCTCGGGGGAGAGCACCACGCCGGTGCGCGTGGTGACCACGCGCACGCCCAGTCCTGCGCCTTGTTGGCCTCCGCCTCCCACTCCACGACCAGCCCGGCGAGGAAGTCGTCTCCCGCGGGCGAGGACTCGGTCAGCTCCTCGTCGCCGCGGTTGCCGTAGAAGCCGCTGGCCGACTGGGACACGAGCACCTTCGGCCGCTGCTCGGCGGCCTTCAGGCCCTCCACCACCTGCCGGGTGGACAGCACGCGTGAGTCGCGCAGCTCCTGCTTGACCTCGTCGGTCCAGCGCTGGTCGATCGGCTCGCCCAGCAGGTGGACGATCGCGTCCTGACCCTCGATCGCCTCGGCCGGGGGCGGCTCCTCCTTCGGGTTGGCCCACTGGACCACGTCGGGCCCGGCGCTTCGCGAGAGCGAGGTCACCTCGTGGCCCTGCGCCTTCAGCTTCTCCACCAGCGGGCGCCCCACGTTCCCGGTGGCGCCGGTGACCGTGACCTTCATGTCCGTTCCTCCTGAGTCAGTCGACGACCGGCTCGAACTCGCGCTCGGCCTCTTCGGCTACGGCCCGGGCCACCGCCTGGCTCACGTCGCGGTTGAAGACGCTCGGCACGATGTACTCCTCGTCCAGCTCCTCGTCGGCCACCGCGCTGGCGATCCCCTCGGCGGCGGCGATCTTCATCTGGTCGGTGATCGCGGTCGCGCGCGAGTCCAGCGCGCCGCGGAAGACGCCCGGGAAGGCCAGCACGTTGTTGATCTGGTTGGGGTAGTCCGAGCGCCCCGTCGCCATGACGCGCGCGTAGGCGACGGCCTCGTCGGGCTGGACCTCCGGGTTGGGGTTGGCCATCGCGAACACGAACGGCTCGGGGTTCATCAGCGCCAGGTCCTTGGCGTCGATGATCCCCGGCCCGCTCAGGCCGATGAAGAGGTCGGTGCCCTCCAGGACGTCGCGCGGGGAGCCCGGAGCGGCCGTCGTCGTTGGTGTGCTCGGCCAGCCAGCGCTTCGGGGCGTTCATCGAGCCGGCCTCGTAGTCCTCGCGGCCGGGGTGGATGGCGCCGTAGCGGTCGCAGGCCACCAGCCCGCCCAGGCCGGCGTCGAGGCAGATCTTGGCCACGGCCACGCCGGCGGCGCCCGCGCCCACCATCACCGCGTTGAGGTCCTCCATGCGGCGGTCGGTCAGCCGGCAGGCGTTGATCAGCGCGGCCAGCACCACGATCGCGGTGCCGTGCTGGTCGTCGTGGAAGACGGGGATGTCGAGCTCCTCCACCAGCCGCTGCTCGATCTCGAAGCAGCGCGGCGAGGAGATGTCCTCGAGGTTGATGCCGCCGAAGGTGGGCGACATGCGGATGACCGTCTCCACGATCTCGTCGGGGTCCTTCGTGTTCAGGCAGATCGGGAAGGCGTCGACGTCGGCGAACTCCTTGAAGAGCATCGCCTTGCCCTCCATGACGGGCATCGCCGCCTCGGGGCCGATGTCGCCCAGGCCCAGCACGGCCGTGCCGTCGGAGACCACGGCCACGGTGTTGGCCTTGATCGTGTACTTGAACGCCTTCTGGCGGTTCTCGGAGATGGCCGAGCAGACCCGGGCCACGCCCGGCGTGTAGGCCATGGAGAGGTCGTCGCGGGTCTTCAGCGGCGAGGCGAGGGCGGTGTGGATCTTGCCGCCGCGGTGGAGCTCGAAGGTCCGGTCGGTGATCTCCACCACGCGCACCTCGCGCACGTCCTGCACCGCGGTGATCACCTGCCCGCGGTGCTCGATCGAGTGGCACTCCACCGTGATCTCGCGCAGGGTGCCGCCGCCGGTGGCCTCCACGGTGTCCACGGCCACGATCGCGCCGCCGGTGCGGGTGATGGCCGAGGTGACCTTCGACAGGGAGCCCCGCTCCTGCGGGAGCTCGACCCGGATGGTCAGCGAGAACTGGGCGGACGTGGTGGCCACCGACGAAACGTACCTACGATGGGACGGTGCCGGACGGCGACCGCCCAGAGCTCTTCCTCATCGACGGCAACAGCCTCGTCTACCGGGCCTTCTTCGCGCTGCCCGAGACCATCTCCACGTCGAAGGGCCAGCCCACCAACGCCATCTTCGGCTTCGCCTCGATGCTGGTGAAGATCCTCACCGAGCACGGCCAGCAGCCCACGCTGGTGGTGTGGGACGCGGGCATGTCCGGGCGCAAGGAGGTCTACCCCGAGTACAAGGCCCAGCGCTCCACCAAGCCCGACCTCCTCTCCGAGCAGTGGCCCCACCTGCAGCCGCTGGTCGACGCCTTCGGCTACACGAACGTGAAGGTCGACGGCTTCGAGGCCGACGACGTGATCGCCTCCCTGGCCACCAAGGCGCGCGAGCAGGACATCGACGTGATGGTGGTGACCGGCGACCGCGACCTGTTCCAGCTGATCGAGCCCGGCATCCGGGTCATGGCCACCAGCCGCGGCATCACCGAGACCAAGGTCTACGACCGCGACGCGGTGATCGACCGCTACGGCATCGCGCCGGAGCTGGTGCCCGACTTCACCGGCCTCAAGGGCGACACGTCGGACAACATCCCCGGCGTCCCGGGGATCGGCGAGAAGACCGCCTCCCAGCTGCTGCAGGAGCACGGCGACCTCGAGGGCGTGCTGGCCAACATCGACTCGATCTCGGGGGCCAAGCGCAAGGAGAACCTGACCAACCACGCCGACGACGCGCGCGTCTCCAAGCAGCTGGCCACCGCGGTGCGCACGGTCGAGGTGGACGTGGACCTCAACGAGTCGCTCGCGCGCGAGCCCGACCGCTCCCGCCTGCGCGAGGTGTTCCGCGAGTTCGAGCTGCGCGACCCGCTGCGCCGTCTGGAGGAGGCGCTGGGCGACGAGGAGGAGGCCGCCCCGCGCGAGCAGCCCGAGGAGCGCATCGCCGTGCGCGCCCGCGAGGTGGCGCCCGCCGAGCTCGCGCCTGGACGGCGAGCTGCTCACGGTGGCCGCGCGCCGGGCCGCGCCCGACCGAGCCGCCCGAGGGCGAGCTGCTGCCCGCCGACGACGCCGAGGACCTCGGCTTCGCGGCCTACGCCGGCGGCGACGAGGTGCTGGCGGGCAAGGCCGAGACGCTCGACGCCGTGACCATGGCGCTCGGCGAGCGCCCGCTGGTGGCCCACGACTGGAAGACGATCGCCTCGTCCGAGCGCTTCGAGGGCCACGTGCAGCTCGAGCACGACACGATGCTGGCCGCCTACCTGATCGACCCGGCCCGCCGCGGCTACCCGCTCGAGGAGCTGGCGAGCGACGAGGGGCTCGGGGCCGACGTGGAGGGCGGCGACGGCCTGGCGGCCGAGGCCGTCGTGACGCGGACCCTGGCCGAGCGCCAGCGCGCGCGCCTCGACGCCGACGGCCTCACCCGGCTGCTCTACGAGGTCGAGCTGCCGCTGGTGGACGTGCTCGTGGAGATGGAGCGCGCGGGGGTGAAGCTGGACGTCGACAAGGTGCGCGAGATCGCCACGCGCGTGCAGGAGGAGGCCGACGCGCTCGAGCGCGACGTGTGGATGCTCGCGGGCGAGGAGTTCACGATCGGCTCGCCCCAGCAGTTGGCCGAGGTGCTGTTCACCAAGCTCGGCCTGTCCAAGAAGCGCCGCGGCAAGACCGGCTTCTCCACCGACGCCCGCGTGCTCCAGGCGATCCGCTCCGAGCACGAGATCATCCCCAAGATCGAGTCCTGGCGCGAGCTGACGAAGCTCAAGTCCACCTACCTCGACGCCTTCCCCGAGCTGGTCGGCCCCGACAGCCGCCTGCGGACCACCTTCAACCAGGCGGCGGCCACCACCGGGCGGCTGTCGAGCACCGACCCCAACCTCCAGAACATCCCCATCCGCACCGAGCGCGGGCGCGAGATCCGCGCCTGCTTCGTGGCCGAGGAGGGCAAGCGGCTGATCTCGGCCGACTACTCGCAGGTCGAGCTGCGGATCCTCGCCCACATCGCCGGCGAGCCGGTGCTCAAGGAGATCTTCCAGCGCGGCGAGGACGTGCACACCGCCACGGCCGAGCAGATCCTCGGCGGCAAGCCCGACCCGGGCACGCGCTCGAAGGCCAAGATGGTCAACTACGGGATCGTCTACGGCCTGTCGGCCTACGGGCTGGCCGACCGGCTGGGCATCTCGCAGGAGGAGGCCGGGGAGTTCATCGACGCCTACCTCGAGCGCTTCCCCAAGGTGCGCGAGTTCATCGACGGCACGATCGAGCACGCGAAGGAGAACGGCCACGTCACCACCCTGTTCGGCCGCATCCGCCGCATCCCCGAGCTGCGCGCCCGCCAGCGCCAGACCCGCCTGCTGGGCGAGCGCCTGGCCGTGAACATGGTGATCCAGGGCACCGCCGCGGACATCATCAAGGTGGCGATGGTGCGGGCCCGCAACGAGCTGCGCGACGCGGGCCTGGAGACCACGCTGGTCCTGCAGATCCACGACGAGCTGCTGTTCGAGGCGCCCGAGGCCGAGGTCGAGCAGGCCTCGGAGATCGTGCGGCGCGAGATGGTCGGCGCCTTCGACCTCGACCCGCCGCTCGAGGTCGACGTGGCGAACGGCCGCGACTGGCTGGAGGCGAAATGATCCCGATCGGCGGTGCTCGGCCGGCCAACGCCCGGCCTGCGCTCCGGCGATATTGACCCGCATGGACAAGACCCCGATCGCCGTCCTGGCGACAGTGTTCGCCGGCGGCTTCATCGCGCTGCAGGCGCCGATCAACGCCGGGCTGGGCAAGGCCGTCGGCAGCATCCCCGCCGCCTCGATCTCGTTCGCCATCGGCACCGCCGCGCTCGTGGGCATCACGCTCCTGTTCGCCGGCGGCTTCGGCAAGGTCGGCGAGATCAGCGGCCTGTCCTGGTACTACCTGCTCGGCGGGGTGCTGGGGGCGATCTACGTCACCACCGCGCTGATCGCCGTCCAGACGCTCGGCGCCGGAGGGGTCACCGGGGCGACCATCGCCGGCCAGCTGGCGATGTCGGTCTTCCTCGATCGCGTCGGCGCCTTCGGCCTCGAGGAGCGCGGCCTGACGCCCCTGCGGGTGCTCGGCGTGGCGCTACTCGCGGTAGGGACAATTCTGGTCGTACGGGAGTAGCATCTGCAACGCAATGCGGTCGGACGAGGGAGCAGATCCCGGCCCCATCGAAGGGCGCCCCGGTGGCGGCGACGACGCCCCGGTGATCCGGTCGGGCCGCAGCGGCCTGGACCTGTTCGCCGCCCTGCTCACGCTGGGCTTCGGGCTGGCCATCCTCTACTTCGCCGTGGCGCTGCTGGGCGCCGTCGACCCGTTCGACGAGTCGATCGTGTTCACGGTCATCGCCGCGGTGCTGATCGTGGCGTGGCTGGTCGCTGCGTGGCAGCGCTCGCGGAGCGACACGACGCTGCTGACGCGCCCCGACCGCGAGCGCCGCGGGCTTCTAGGCGGCGACCCGCTGCGGAGCCGGCCGGCGCGCCCTGGGGGGCGGGCCCGCCTGCACGAGACGGTGGTGGGCGATCTCCTTGTAGTGGCTGAACGCCCAGTGCGTGAGGCCGCGCATCCCCAGCACGCCGATCTTCTTCTGGAGCAGGCGCGGCGGGATCTTCGGCACCAGGTCCTGCATGCGCAGCATCCAGCGGAACTTCCACTCGTGTGAGTCGCTGAAGGCGCCGTAGCGCGAGAGCGCCTGGGCGTGGGTCTGCCGGCCCTCCACCACTTCGCGCAGCTCGCGCCCGCAGGCGAGCCCGAAGTAGAGAGCGGTGCGGATGCCCTCGGCCGTGAGGGGGATGCAGTGGCCGGCGGAGTCGCCGGCGAAGAAGACGCCGTCGTCCACCGCCGAGCGGATCTTGTGCGGGATCCAGTTGCCCTGGTAGCGAACGGGGTCGGCCTCGCAGGTCCTCGGCCAGCTGGACGGTGTTGTCCTTGACGTGGAAGCGGGGGTCGAAGGAGCCGACGCCGATGCGCAGCTCGCCGTCGGCCGGGAAGCTCCAGCCGTAGCCCGCGGGGACGTACTTGCGGTCGACCCAGATCTCCATGTCCTCGCCCCGCCCGTGGGGGTGCACCTCCAGGCCGCGCGAGAGCGGGGCGTCGGGCGGCTGGTAGCCCGAGCCGAGCACGCGGCGCCAGCCCAGCGCGTCGACGATCAGCGGCGCGGTCAGGTCCCCGCGGTCGGTGTGCACGGTGTCGCCGGTGCGGCCGTCGACCTTCGCGGTCTCGAACTCGCAGTCCGACTGCTCGAACAGCTCGGCGCACAGGGTCGGGTAGTCGAAGGTGGAGAAGGTGAAGGGCAGGTCGAGGCGGGTGGTGCCGAAGGGCGTGTGCACCACCAGCTCGGGGAAGGTCTGGCGGTGCGAGGCCATCAGGCCCAGGGCCTCGAGCCACTCCGTGGGGATGCCGCAGGCCGAGGTCTGGCGCTCGCCGACCTCGTAGCGGTCGATCATCATCACGCGCGCGCCCGAGCCCCCGAGCTCGCGCGCGACGGCGAGCCCGGCGAAGCTCGCGCCGCAGATCAGGACGTCGTAGTCGCCCTCGAGCGGCGTGCGCGCCGAGCCGCGCTTCGTGCGTCGCTGCATGCGGGCGAGATTAGTGGGCCGGGTGCACGTGGGTCGCTAGGCTCTGCTCGCAGTGCCAGAGGCAGAAACGCTTACACCGCCCAAGCCCGTGGAGGGCTCGGACGGCCTCCTGATCGAGGTGGACGGCCAGATCGTCCCCAACTACGACGCGACCATGGTCGTCTTCGACGAAGGCGACGTGGTCAGCGGGGCGGTCGTCCGGATCGACCAGGACGAGGTCCTGGTGGACATCGGCTACAAGTCGGAGGGGGTCATCCCCTCCAACGAGCTGTCGATCCGCAAGTCGGTCGACCCCGCGGAGGAGGTCGAGCTCGGCGAGGAGGTCGACGCCCTCGTCCTCACCAAGGAGGACCAGGACGGCCGGCTCGTGCTGTCCAAGAAGCGCGCCCGCTTCGAGAAGGCGTGGCGGCGCATCGAGGCAGCGGCCGAGTCCGGCGAGCCCGTGGAGGGCACGGTCATCGAGGTCGTCAAGGGCGGCCTGATCATCGACCTCGGGGTGCGCGGCTTCCTGCCCGCCTCGCTGGTCGACATCCGCCGCGTGCAGAACCTCGACGAGTTCATGAGCACGAAGATCGAGTGCAAGGTCATCGAGCTCAACCGCTCGCGCAACAACGTGGTGCTCAGCCGCCGCGCCGTGCTCGAGGAGGAGCGCAAGGAGGTCCGCCAGCAGATCCTCGACCGCCTGCAGCCCGGGCAGGTCGTGGAGGGCGACATCTCCAACATCGTCGACTTCGGCGCCTTCGTGGACCTCGACGGCATCGACGGCCTCATCCACATCTCCGAGCTGTCCTGGAAGCACGTCAACCACCCGTCGGAGATCCTCTCCATCGGGCAGACCGTGCCGGTCAAGGTGCTCGACATCGACCGCGACCGCCAGCGCATCTCCCTGGGCCTCAAGCAGACCCAGGAGGACCCGTGGCAGCGGGTGCTCGACACCTACAACCTGGGCGACGAGCTCACCGGCAAGGTCACCAAGGTCGTCTCCTTCGGCGCGTTCGTCGAGATCATGGACGGGGTCGAGGGCCTCGTGCACATCTCCGAGCTGGCCCACCACCACGTCGAGAACCCGCGCGAGGTGGTCGAGCCCGGTGACGAGGTCACCGTCAAGGTGCTGGAGATCGACTCCGAGCGCCGTCGCCTGTCGCTGAGCGTCAAGCGCGTCGGCCAGCCCGGCGTCGGAACCGGCCGCCCGCCCTCGGGCGAGGGCGGCGACCTGGACGACGTCCGCGACCTGGACCTCTCCGAGGATCGCTTCGCCGGCGCCCAGATCAGCGGCGACAGCCTGGCGGCCGCCATGGAGCAGGCCCAGGCCTCCGGCGAGCAGTCCGAGCCGGAGCCCAAGCCGCAGCAGAGCGAGGACCCGGAGGAGAATTAGGTGGAGCCCGCCTCGCGGGTTCCCTTCATCGGCCTGACCGGCGGCATGGGCGCCGGGAAGTCCGAGGCGCTCAGCGCGCTGTCCGAGCTGGGCGCGTCCACGCTGTCGACCGACGCCGTGGTGCACGAGCTGCTGGGCAGCGACGAGGTGCGCGACGCGCTGGTCGAGCGCTTCGGCCCGGACATCGCGCCCGGTGGCGTCGTGGACCGCGGCAAGGTGGGCGAGCGCGTCTTCGCCGACCCCGCCGAGCGCGAGTGGCTCGAGGAGCAGCTGTGGCCGCGGGTCGGCCGGCGCGTGCTCGAGTGGAGGGACGACGCGTCCGGATCGCAGGCCGCCGTGGTGGAGGTCCCGCTGCTGTTCGAGGCCGAGATGGAGGGCGTGTTCGACCACACGCTCGCGGTGGTGGCATCCGACGAGGTCGCGCGAGCAGCGGACCGCCGATCGCGGCCACTCGGGCGTGGACTCGCGCAACGACCGCCAGCTCATCTCAGGACGAGAAGGCGCAGCGTGCGGATTTCGTGATCCGCAACGACGGGACGCGCGAGGAGTTGAAGCACTCGTTGTCCCAAGTGCTTGCCAAGATCGTCACATGAGCACAGTGGCCGCCCGCGCGCCCCGCCGCTCCGCCGCCAAGCGCCGGCGCCGCCGCTGCTGGCGTGCTGTCGCTGCTCGCGGGCGTCGGGATCTGGTGGGCCACTGGTCGGGCCCCGAAACGGTGCGCGAGCTCACGCTCCCGCTGCGCCACGACGACATCATCCGCCAGCAGGCCAGGGACAAGGGCGTCGACCCGAACCTGATCGCCGCGATCATCTACGAGGAGTCGCGCTTCCGCGACCAGACCTCGCACGCGGGCGCGCGCGGGCTGATGCAGATCACGCCCGCCACCGCCCGCTTCATCGCGCGCGACTCCGGCGGGGCGGCGTTCACGCAGCGCGACCTGGCCACGCCGCAGATCAACATCGCCTACGGCACCTACTACCTGCGCTACCTGCTGCGCCGCTACGACGGCAACGAGGAGCTGGCGGTCGCGGCCTACAACGCCGGCGAGACCAACGTGGACCGCTGGGTGCGCCGCGCGGGCGGGCCGGAGGCCTTCGACAAGCTCGAGGACATCCCGTTCCCCGAGACGCGCGCCTACGTGAAGAACGTCGAGCGCTCCAAGCGCTCGTACGAGCAGCACTACTCCAAAGAGCTCGACGTCTACAGCGCCGTGGACGCGGAGCGACGACGGCGGCGCCGCGAGCAGCGCGCCGCGCGACGTGCGCCGGCGCCAGGTCACCGCCGGCAGCGCGTTCGGCCTGCTGGCCGTCCTGCTCGAGGCCGCCTCGCTGGGCGGCGGCGACGAGGCGGTCCGAGCGCGCCGCCGAGGCGGACCGCCCGCCCGAGCCGCCGGAGCTGCCGCGCGGCGGCCGCTCGCTGTTCCCCGAGAAGCGGGTGGTGGGCTTCTACGGCGCGCCCCAGAACGAGGAGCTCGGCGCGCTGGGGATCGGCACCCCCGCCGCAGGCCGGCCGCCGCCTCGAGCGCCAGGCCCGCCCTACCGCCGGCCCGGGCGGCCCGGGCTGCCGGCCTTCGAGCTGATCGCGACGATCGTGCACCGCACGCCCGGCGAGGACGGCAAGTTCTCCACCCGCCAGCGGCCGGCGACCATCGACCGCTACCTGCGCGAGGCGCGCCGGCGCAAGGCTCTGCTGATCCTCGACATCCAGCCCGGCCGCGCGTCCTTCATGGACGAGGTGCGCGCGCTGCGGCCCTGGCTCGAGCAGCCCGACGTCTCGCTCGCGCTCGACCCCGAGTGGAGCATGGACGCCGGGCGAGATCCCGGGCGAGAGCATCGGCTCCACCGACGCCCGCACGGTCAACGAGGTCGCCGCCTACCTCTCGCGGCTGGTCCGCGAGCGCAACCTGCCGGAGAAGCTCCTGCTGATCCACCGCTTCACCGCGGACATGATCGACGACGAGCGGGCGCTGCGCGACTACCCGGGCGTGGCCGAGGTGGTCAACGTCGACGGCTTCGGCACCCAGGCGCAGAAGAAGGCCAAGTACCGCGAGTTCACCCGCGGGCGGGCGCGCGAGCTCAACGGCTTCAAGCTCTTCTACCGCGAGGACACGGGGCTGATGACGCCGCGGCAGGTGCTGCGGCTGAGGCCCCAGCCGGACGTCGTCGCCTACGAGTGACGCGCGCGGCCGGCTGCCGGTCACGGCGCCGAGCGGTGACAGGACCCCGAGGCTGTCGGGCGGCTCGCGGTGTCGGACCTCGGGCTCGGGCGGCGGCGGCTGGGCCACCACGTGGCTGCACCGGCGCGTCGGTCACCTGCCCGATCCGGTGGGGCAGGTCCACCTGCAGCCACTTCGAGCTGCCCGTGGGCAGCGTCGAGACGACGATCTCGTCGAAGCGCGCGGGGTCCCAGAGCTCGCGCACCGCCGACAGCGCGTCGTGGTCGCCGGCCATGCCGTCGACCTCGAGGCCGGCGGCGCGCATCCGCTCGATCGCGGCGGCCATGCGGCGCTCGGCGGCCTCCCGCCCCTCCGTGTCCGGCGGCGGGCGCGGGCACCAGCAGCGTGAAGTGGCAGCGGTCGCTCTCGGCGCGCTCGCGCAAGGCCTCGATCAACTCGTCCGAGTCGGCTGTGACGTTGGCCACCACGAGGATCTCGTACTGCCAGGCCATCACTGCTCAGGGTACGCCGAACCCCCGGGGCAAGTAATGTCGACCCGTGCGGCATCCGGCCGCACTTTGATGCCAGGCCGCCTTCCGGGCGGCCACAGTGCCCGAATTCAAGGTCAACTGCGCCTACACCCCGATAGCCGACCAGCCTGCGGCTCGCGACGGGCTGGCCGAGGGCATCGACGGCGGCGACCGCTTCCAGACCCTGCTCGGCGTCACCGGCTCGGGCAAGACGGCGACGATGGCCTTCGCGATCGAGAAGACCC
Organism: uncultured Thermoleophilaceae bacterium; assembly: GCA_963810745.1. Lineage (GTDB taxonomy): Bacteria > Actinomycetota > Thermoleophilia > Solirubrobacterales > Thermoleophilaceae > JACCZR01. Next base: position 177,812 of record CAWEOW010000004.1, on the reverse strand, counting down.
AGCGGCCGGCGCTGGTCATCGCCCACAACAAGACGCTGGCGGCGCAGCTGTGCAACGAGTTCCGGGAGTTCTTCCCGAACAACTCGGTCGAGTACTTCGTCTCCTACTACGACTACTACCAGCCCGAGGCCTACGTCCCGAGCCAGGACCTCTACATCGAGAAGGACTCCTCGATCAACCAGGAGATCGAGCGCCTGCGCCACTCGGCGACCGCCTCGCTGTTCGCCCGCCGCGACGTGATCGTGGTGGCCAGCGTCTCCTGCATCTTCGGCCTCGGCTCGCCCGACAAGTACGACGCGATGATGCTGCTGCTCAAGAAGGACGAGATGATCGACCGCGACGCGGTGCTGCGCAAGCTGGTCGACATCCAGTACTCGCGCAACGACAGCGTGCTCTCGCGCGGCTCCTTCCGGGTCAAGGGCGACACGCTCGAGGTCTTCCCCGCCTACGCCGAGACCGCCTTCCGCGCGGTGCTGTTCGGCGACGAGGTCGAGGACGATCCAGGAGTTCGACCCGCTCACCGGCGAGGTGCTCAAGGAGCTGGAGTACGCGGCGATCTGGCCCGCCACCCACTACGCCACCGACCGCGTGACCATCGAGCGCGCGGTGGGGGAGATCCGCGACGAGCTCGAGCAGCGCACCGCCGAGCTGGAGGAGCAGGGCAAGCTGCTCGAGTCCCACCGCCTGCGCCAGCGCACCCAGTTCGACATGGAGATGCTGCGCGAGCTGGGCTTCTGCAACGGGATCGAGAACTACTCGCGCATCCTCGACGGCCGCGCGCCCGGCAGCCGCCCCTACTGCCTGCTCGACTTCTTCCCCGAGGACTTCGTCTGCTTCATCGACGAGTCGCACCAGACCGTGCCGCAGATCGGCGGCATGTACGAGGGCGACCGCTCGCGCAAGCAGACGCTGGTCGACTACGGCTTCCGGCTGCCCAGCGCGCTGGACAACCGCCCGCAGACCTTCGACGAGTTCCTCACCCGCGTGCCGCAGGTGGTGTTCGTCTCGGCCACCCCGGGCGAGTTCGAGCGCAACCACTCGGCGCGCCTGGTCGAGCAGATCGTGCGGCCCACCGGGATCGTCGACCCCGAGGTCGACGTGCGCGAGACCAAGAACCAGATCGACGACCTCATGGCCGAGATCAAGAAGACCGCCGACGCGGGCGAGCGCACGCTGGTCACCACGCTCACCAAGAAGATGGCCGAGGACCTGACCGACTACCTGCTCGAGTACGGCTTCCGCGTGCGCTACCTGCACTCCGAGGTCGACACGCTGGAGCGGATCCAGATCATCCGCGAGCTGCGGCTGGGCGAGTACGACGTGCTGGTCGGAGTGAACCTGCTCCGGGAGGGCCTTGATCTGCCGGAGGTCTCGCTGGTAGGGATACTCGACGCCGACAAGGAGGGCTTCCTCCGCGGCGAGACGTCGCTCATCCAGACGATCGGGCGCGCGGCGCGCAACGTCAAGGGCCGGGTGATCATGTACGCCGACAAGGAGACCGCCGCGATGCGGACCGCGATCGGGGAGACCAACCGGCGCCGCGAGATCCAGGTGGCCTACAACGCCGAGCACGGGATCACGCCGGAGACCGTCCGCAAGGGCATCTCCGACATCTCGGACTTCCTGGCGGTGGAGTCCAAGCTGCCCGAGCGCTCGCGGCGGCGCAAGCGCGCCCAGGAGGAGGGCATGTCGCGCCGAGGAGCTCGGGCGCACGATCGTCGAGCTGGAGGAGGAGATGCTCGCCGCGGCCGACGACCTTCGCTTCGAGTACGCGGCCAAGCTGCGCGACGAGATCAAGTCGCTGCGGCGCGAGCTCGACGAGCTGGAGGCGGAGGCGCGCGCCTCGTGAGCCGGCTCGCGCGCGCTCGGGCTCGCGGTCGGCCTGCGCTGCTGGCCGCGGCGCCCGCCGTGCGCCGCGCCGCCCGTCCAACAACGACTTCGCCGGGCAGACCCTCACCGGCGCGGCGCCGGCCTTCACCGGGACCAACGTCGACGCGAACGGGCAGGTGGGGGAGGACAACCACGCCGCGGGCTCGCGCGACGACGCCTGCGAGGAGGACGACCTCGAGCTGCATCACCTCGGTGTGGTGGTCGTGGACGGCGCCCGGCTACCGGCCTGGTCAACGTGAACCTCTGCCGCTCGGGCTACGACACCACGCTCGGCGTCTACGTGGGTGACAGCCGTCGGCGGGCTGACCGAGGTCGCCGAGCAACGACGACATCGACCCGACCGAGGACGACGAGGACGACGAGACGCACGTGCCCCGCTCGAACTGCCCGGCCAACCGCACGGCCAGCGGCGTCGAGTTCCAGGCCTTCGGCGGGCGTCACCTACCGCATCGCGGTGGCCGGCTACGCGGGCGCACGTCGGCGCGATCGACGGCCGCGTATCGGCGCCGGCGCGCTCGGGACGCTGCCGCCCAACCCGGGCGCGCTGCTCGAACCGCTCGCTCGGCTCCGACGGCCGCGACGACCTCGCCGGGACTCCGCTTCGGCGACATCATCGGCGGGCTCGAGCGGCGACGACCGGCTGCGCGGCGGGCGCGGCGACGACTGCCTCTACGGCGACCGCGGCAAGGACCGGCTCGACGGCGGCTCGGGACGTGACCGCGTCTTCGGCAACAGCGGCAACGACCGCGTCAGCGGCGGCACGCGGCAACGACCGCGTGGGCGGCAACAGCGGCAACGACCGCGTCAGCCGGGGGCCGGGGCAACGACCTGGTCACCGGCGGCGTCGGGCAACGACGTCATCTCGGTGCGCGACGGCCGACGCGACCGGGTGAACTGCGGCCGCGGGCCGCGACCGGGTGCGGCCGACCGGCGGGACCGGCTGCGCGGCTGCGAGCGCGTCCGCCGCCGGCTAGGCAGCCCGCACCCGGGCCGCGCAGCCTGGCGCCTTGTACGCTGCCGCCGGGCAAGGCAGACGAGCGGAGGCATCTCTTTTGGAGCTGGAGCGCAGGTTCATCGAGCGAACGGACTTCTCGGCGGCACGGAGGGGCTACGACCCCGAAGAGGTCGACCGGCACCTGCGCGAGATCGCGGATGCGGCCGAGAAGGCCGCTGCCAAGCGCGAGCGCCGGCGATTCGCTCGGGTCGGTGGCGGCCGAGCGGATCCAGGTCATCGTCGAGGCGGCGGAGACCAGCGCCACCGAGATCGAGGCCAAGGCCCGGGCCGAGGCGGAGAAGCTCACCGGCGACGCCACCCGCGAGGCCGCCGAGACGCGCAGCTCGGCGGAGGCCGACGCCCAGGAGACCCGCACCAACGCCGAGAACGAGGCCGCCGGCCACGTCGAGCGGGTGCAGGGCGCGACGAGCGGCATGACCTCCAAGGCGGAGACCATCGACTCCGAGCTGGAGAGCCTGGTGAGCGGCCTGCGCAGCGACGGTCAGCGAGCTCACCGAGCGGCTGCGCCGCGAGGCCGAGGACCTCACCGGGCAGCTCGAGGAGCTGCGCGAGGGCCTGTCGGACATCCGCTCCGCCGCGCCCGGCCGCGCTCGGCCACCACCTCGGTGGCGCTCGACCGGCGGCTCGGCGACCACCACGAGCGCCGTCGACGAGGACGTCATCGAGGAGGTCGAGGAGGACGAGGCCGACGTCGCGCACGAGGCGGCCACCGAGGAGGAGCCCGAGCTCGTCGTCGAGGAGGAGGAGGAGCTCGAGCTCGTCGAGGAGGGCGGCGACGACCGAGGTCGCCGAGCCGGGCATCGCCGAGGCCGACGAGGAGCCGGCCGAGGCCGCCGAGGACGCCGACGGCAGCGGCTTCGTCCAGCGGCGAGGGCTCGGAGGGCGCTCGCCTGATCGCGCTGAACATGGCCCTGAACGGGACCCCCCGCGACGAGACGGCCCGCTACCTCGAGGAGAACTTCGACCTCGACGACCAGGACTCGATCCTGGACGAGGTCTACGCCCGCGCGGGCGGCTAGGCCGCGGCACCGGCCGCTGCCCCGCGGGGTCGGGCTCGCGCGCGCGGGGCGCCGGCACCCTCGACCGCGCCGCGGTGCGCCGCCTGGCCGCGGGGGTCGGACCCGCTGCGCGACGACGACGCGCCCGCGGACCAGCTCCTGGCGCCCGCTAGCGTCGTCGGGCCATGCCCGAGTTCATCTTCACCATGCAGCGCCTCACCCGGGTGCACCCGCCCGACAAGGAGGTGCTCTCCGACATCACGCTGGCCTTCTACCCCGGCGCCAAGATCGGCGTCCTGGGCGCCAACGGGGCCGGCAAGTCGACCCTGCTGCGGATCATGGCCGGGCGGGACACCGAGTTCCGCGGCAAGGCGGACCTCGCCGCCGGCGCCACGGTCGGGCTCCTGGAGCAGGAGCCCCAGCTCGACGAGAGCAAGGACGTGCGCGGCAACGTCGAGGACGGCGTGCGGCCCGTGCGCGACATGCTCGACCGCTTCAACGAGCTCGCGGCCAACTACTCGGAGGAGACCGCCGACGAGTTCGCGGCGCTGCAGGAGAAGATCGACGCCGCCGACGCCTGGAACCTCGACACCCTGCTCGACTCGGCCATGGACGCCCTGCGCTGCCCGCCCGGCGACTCCGAGCGTCGAGCACCTCTCCGGCGGCGAGCGCCGCCGCGTGGCGCTGTGCCGCCTGCTGCTCTCCCAGCCCGACCTGCTGCTGCTGGACGAGCCCACCAACCACCTGGACGCCGACTCGGTCGCGTGGCTGGAGCGCCACCTGCACGAGTACCCGGGCGCCGTCGTGGCCGTGACCCACGACCGCTACTTCCTCGACAACGTGGCGGGCTGGATCCTCGAGCTCGACCGCGGCCGCGGCATCCCCTTCCAGGGCAACTACTCGTCCTGGCTGGAGCAGAAGCAGGCCCGGCTCGCGCAGGAGGAGAAGCAGGAGTCAGCCCGCCAGCGCACGCTGGCCCGCGAGCTGGAGTGGGTGCGCATGAGCGCCTCCTCGCGGCTGACCAAGAACAAGGCCCGCCTGGCCCGCTACGACGCCCTGCTGGCCGAGGAGCGCAACGCCAAGCTCGACAAGGTCGAGATCCACATCCCGGCCGGCCAGCGGCTCGGCGACGTGGTGGTGGAGGCCGACGGGCGTGACCAAGGCCTACGGCGACCGCCTGCTGATCGACGACCTCTCGTTCAGCCTGCCGCGCGCGGGCATCGTCGGCGTGATCGGCGGCAACGGCGCCGGCAAGACCACGCTGCTGCGCATGATCACCGGGGCCGAGCAGCCGGACTCGGGCGCGCTGCGCGGTGGGGGAGACCGTCGAGCTGTCCTACGTGGACCAGTCCCGCGACGCGCTGGACGGCGACAAGACCGTGTGGGAGGAGATCTCCGGCGGCGACGAGAAGATCGCCGTCGGCGAGCACGAGATGAACTCGCGCGCCTACGTGTCCTCGTTCAACTTCAAGGGCTCGGACCAGCAGAAGAAGGTGGCCAAGCTCTCGGGCGGCGAGCGCAACCGCCTGCACATGGCCAAGCTGCTGCGCACGGCGGGCAACCTGCTGCTGCTCGACGAGCCCTCCAACGATCTCGACGTCGACACCCTGCGCGCGCTGGAGGAGGCCCTCCAGGCCTTCCCGGGCTGCGCGGTGGTGGTGTCGCACGATCGCTGGTTCCTGGACCGGATCGCCACCCACGTGCTGGCCTTCGAGGGCGACTCGCAGGTGCGCTTCTTCGAGGGCAACTTCGAGGCCTACGAGGCCTGGCGCCGCGAGCGCCTGGGCGAGGAGGCCGACCGCCCCCACCGCATGACCTACAAGCGGCTGGCGGCGGCGCGCAAATAGCGGCAAAGCGAACGCATGTTCGTCCTCGAGCCGGTCCTAGACTCGGTCATGTGAAGCAAGCCGACGAGCTCGTCGTCTCCGGCGCCCGCGAGCACAACCTCAAGGACCTGCATCTGCGCATCCCGCGCAACGCCCTGGTGGTCATCACCGGGCTGTCGGGATCGGGCAAGTCCTCGCTGGCCTTCGACACCATCTACGCCGAGGGCCAGCGCCGCTACGTCGAGTCGCTGTCGGCCTACGCGCGCCAGTTCCTGGGCCAGATGGACAAGCCCGACGTGGACTCGATCGAGGGCCTGTCGCCGGCGATCTCGATCGACCAGAAGACCACCTCGCGCAACCCGCGCTCGACCGTGGGCACGGTCACCGAGATCTACGACTACCTCCGGCTGCTGTGGGCCCGGATCGGGCACCCTCACTGCTACAACTGCGGCCGCCCGATCGAGGCGCAGTCGGCGGAGCAGATCGTCGACCAGGTGATGACCCTCGAGGAGGGCACCAAGTTCATGGTGCTCGCGCCGGTGGTCCGGGGGCGCAAGGGGGAGTACGGCAAGCTCTTCGAGGAGCTGCGGACCGAGGGCTTCACGCGCGTGAAGGTCGACGGCGAGCTGCGCCGGCTCGAGGAGGACATCTCCCTCGACAAGAAGTTCAAGCACGACATCTCGGTGGTGGTGGACCGGCTGGTGATGCGGCCGGACCTGCGCAAGCGGCTGGCCGACTCGATCGAGACGGCGGTGGGCCGCGCCGAGGGGATCGTCGACGTGGAGCTGGTCTCGCGAGCGGAGGCCGCGGGTCCCCCGAGGGCGGGAGGACGACCTACTCGGAGCGCTTCATGTGCCTGCACTGCGGCACCTCGATGCCCGAGCTCGAGCCGCGGATGTTCTCCTTCAACTCACCGCACGGGGCCTGCCCGCGCTGCACGGGCCTGGGCTCCCAGATGGAGATCGACCCCGACCTGATCGTGCCCGACCCGTCGCTGTCGCTGGCCGAGGGGGCGATCCTGCCCTGGTCGACGAGCGCGTCGCAGTACTACGGGCAGATCACCCAGGCGATCGCCGAGCGCTACGAGGTCGACCTCGACACGCCGTGGGAGGACCTGCCCGAGAGCGTCCAGGACACCTACCTGTACGGCACCAACGGCGACCGGGTCTACGTCTCCTACCGCAACCGCTACGGGCGCCGGCGCTCGTACACGACCTCGTTCGAGGGGATCGTGCCCTCGCTGGAGCGCCGCTACCGCGAGACGGACTCGGACTACTCGCGGGAGAAGATCGAGGAGTACATGACGATGCGCCCGTGCCCGGAGTGCCAGGGCGCGCGGCTGCGGCCGGAGTCGCTGGCGGTGCAGGTCGGCGGCATCGGCATCGACGAGCTCACGCACAAGTCGGCCCGGCGGGCGATCGAGTGGTTCGACGAGCTGGAGCTGTCGGAGACCGAGCAGCAGATCGCGCGGCTGATCCTGCGCGAGATCGACGAGCGGCTGCGCTTCCTCGACAACGTGGGGGTCGGCTACCTGTCGCTGGAGCGGGCCGCCGCCACGCTGTCGGGCGGCGAGGCCCAGCGCATCCGGCTCGCCACCCAGATCGGGTCCTCGCTGGTCGGGGTGCTCTACATCCTCGACGAGCCCTCGATCGGGCTGCACCAGCGCGACAACGAGCGGCTGATCAGCACCCTGTCGCGCCTGCGCGACCTGGGCAACACCGTGATCGTGGTCGAGCACGACGAGGGCACGATGCGGGCGGCCAACCACATCGTCGACCTCGGCCCGGGAGCCGGCGAGCACGGCGGCAAGCTGGTCGCCGAGGGGACGCCCGAGGAGGTGATGGCGGTGGGCGAGTCGCTCACCGGCCAGTACCTGGCCGGCCGGCGCGAGATCGAGGTGCCGGCGAAGCGGCGGCGCCCGAGCGGCCACATCAGCGTGCAGGGCGCGACGCAGCACAACCTGCGCGGGATCGACGTGAAGGTGCCGCTGGGCGTGTTCACCGCGGTGACCGGCGTGTCCGGGCTCCGGCAAGTCCACCCTGGTCAACGAGGTGCTCTACAAGGCGCTGGCCAACCGGCTGCACCGGGCCAAGCAGCGCCCGGGAGCCCACAAGCGCATCGAGGGCCTCGACCAGGTCGACAAGATCATCAACATCGACCAGTCGCCGATCGGCCGCACGCCGCGCTCGAACCCGGCCACCTACATCGGGCTGTTCGACCACATCCGGGAGCTGTTCTCCAAGACCCAGGAGGCCCGCGCCCGCGGCTACAAGCCGGGCCGCTTCTCGTTCAACGTCAAGGGCGGGCGCTGCGAGGTCTGCCGCGGCGACGGCCAGATCAAGATCGAGATGCACTTCCTGCCGGACGTCTACGTGCCGTGCGAGCAGTGCGACGGCAAGCGCTACAACCGCGAGACGCTCGAGGTCCGCTTCAAGGGCAAGACGATCGCCGACGTGCTGGAGATGCCGGTCCGCGAGGCGGTCGAGTTCTTCGAGAACATCCCCAAGATCAAGCGCCGCGTGCAGGCGCTGAACGACGTCGGCCTCGGCTACGTGCGGCTGGGCCAGCCGGCCACGACGCTTTCGCGGCGGCGAGGCCCAGCGGGTGAAGCTGGCCTCCGAGCTGTCGAAGGTGGCCACCGGCCGGACGCTCTACATCCTCGACGAGCCCACCACCGGGCCTGCACTTCGCCGACGTCCAGCGCCTGCTGGAGATGCTGGACCGCCTGGTGCAGGCCGGCAACACCGTGGTGGTGATCGAGCACAACCTCGACGTGATCAAGACCGCCGACCGCATCATCGACATGGGCCCCGAGGGGGGCGAGGAGGGCGGCCTGGTGGTGGCCCACGGCACGCCCGAGCAGGTGGCCGGAACCGAGGGCTCCTACACCGGCCGGTTCCTGGCGGAGATCGTGGAGCCGAAGGTGCGCAAGTCGCGCCGGCGGCTGGCGCCGCGGCCTAGGAGCGCTCGTCGATCACGTTCGTGGCCCGGCGCTTGGCGGCGTCCGGGATCAGCGGACCAATCCGGTCGCGGTTGTCGGCTACGAGCCGATAGCAACCGCTCCGTGGCCCGGGGCCAGCGCCGCATCCCGGCCCCGATCACCCGTCCCCCGGGCAAAAAATTCATCAGCTCCGCTGAGGGCTTTCCCAGCAGAGTGCGCCTCCCCGTCCCCCTGGACGAGATGGAACGAGGCCATCCGCTGCTCTCTCGTCGAGCCCGGGAAGCAACCGGACGGCCTCGCCGCTCTGCAACGCCACCGGCCTGAGCCCCCGCCGGCGGTCAAGGGCGAGCACAACACCCATGACCGTCCGGCAGAGCCCGCAGTCGCGGTCGTAGAGGACCGTCGCCCGGTCAGCAGCGGACGGCCATGCCCGAGTTCATCTTCACCATGCAGAACCTCACGCGGGTGCACCCGCCCGACAAGGAGGTGCTGTCCGACGTCACGCTGGCCTTCTACCCGGGCGCCAAGATCGGCGTCCTGGGCGCCAACGGGGCCGGGAAGTCGACCCTGCTGCGGATCATGGCCGGCAAGGACACCGAGTTCCGGGGCCGTGCGGACCTCGCCGACGGAGCCACGGTGGGGCTGCTGGAGCAGGAGCCCCAGCTCGACGAGAGCAAGGACGTGCGCGGGAACGTCGAGGACGGCGTGCGGCACGTGCGCGACATGCTCGACCGCTTCAACGAGCTCGCGGCCAACTACTCCGATGAGACCGCCGACGAGTTCGGCCGGCTGCAGGAGAAGATCGACGCGGCGGACGCCTGGAACATCGACACGGTCGTCGACACCGCGATGGACGCGCTGCGCTGCCCGCCGGGCGACTCCGGGCGTCGAGCACCTGAGCGGCGGCGAGCGCCGCCGCGTGGCGCTGTGCCGCCTGCTGCTCTCCCAGCCCGACCTGCTGCTGCTCGACGAGCCCACCAACCACCTCGACGCCGAGTCGGTGGCCTGGCTGGAGCGCCACCTGGACGAGTACCCGGGCGCCGTGGTGGCCGTGACCCACGACCGCTACTTCCTCGACAACGTCGCCGGCTGGATCCTCGAGCTCGACCGCGGCCGCGGCATCCCCTTCCAGGGCAACTACTCGTCCTGGCTGGAGCAGAAGCAGGCCCGCCTGGCGCAGGAGGAGAAGCAGGAGTCCGCCCGCCAGCGCACGCTCGCGCGCGAGCTGGAGTGGGTGCGGATGAGCGCCTCCTCGCGGCTGACCAAGAACAAGGCCCGCCTGAGGCGCTACGACGAGCTGCTGGCCGAGGACCGCAACGCCAAGGTCGACAAGGTGGAGATCCACATCCCCGCCGGCCAGCGCCTGGGCGACCTGGTGGTCGAGGCCGAGGGCGTGAGCAAGGCCTACGGCGACCGCCTCCTGATCGACGACCTCTCCTTCAGCCTTCCGCCGGCGGGCATCGTCGGCGTGATCGGCGGCAACGGCGCCGGCAAGACCACGCTGCTGCGGATGATCACCGGCGAGGAGCAGCCCGACTCGGGCACGCTGCGGGTGGGGGAGACCGTGGAGCTCTCCTACGTGGACCAGTCACGCGACGCCCTCGACGGCGACAAGACGGTCTGGGAGGAGGTCTCGGGCGGCGACGAGAAGATCGCCGTGGGCGGGCAGGAGATGAACTCGCGCGCCTACGTCTCCTCGTTCAACTTCAAGGGCTCGGACCAGCAGAAGAAGGTCGCGAAGCTCTCCGGCGGTGAGCGCAACCGGCTGCACATGGCCAAGCTGCTGCGCACCGCGGGCAACCTGCTGCTGCTCGACGAGCCCTCGAACGACCTCGACGTGGACACCCTTCGCGCGCTGGAGGAGGCGCTGGAGTCGTTCCCGGGGTGCGCGGTGATCGTCTCGCACGACCGCTGGTTCCTCGACCGCATCGCCACCCACGTGCTCGCCTTCGAGGGCGACTCCCAGGTGCGCTTCTTCGAGGGCAACTTCGAGGCCTACGAGGCCTGGCGCCGCGAGCAGCTCGGCGAAGAGGCCGACCGGCCGCACCGAATGACGTACAAACGCTTGACCGCAGCCCGCAATTAGCGGTCAGGCGAACGTGTGTTCGTCCTGATCCGGTCCTAGAATCGGTTATGTGAAGCAAGCCGACGAGCTCGTCGTCTCAGGCGCGCGGGAGCACAACCTCAAGGACCTCCATCTGCGCATCCCGCGCCACGCCCTGGTGGTCATCACCGGCCTGTCCGGCTCGGGCAAGTCCTCGCTCGCCTTCGACACGATCTACGCCGAGGGCCAGCGCCGCTACGTCGAGTCGCTGTCGGCCTACGCCCGGCAGTTCCTGGGCCAGATGGACAAGCCCGACGTCGACTCGATCGAGGGCCTGTCGCCCGCGATCTCCATCGACCAGAAGACCACCTCGCGCAACCCGCGCTCGACGGTGGGCACGGTCACCGAGATCTACGACTACCTGAGGCTGCTGTGGGCCCGGGTCGGGCACCCCCATTGCTACAACTGCGGCCGCCCGATCGAGGCGCAGTCGGCGGAGCAGATCGTCGACCAGGTGATGACGCTCGAGGAGGGCACCAAGTTCATGGTGCTCGCGCCGGTGATCCGGGGGCGCAAGGGCGAGTACGGCAAGCTGTTCGAGGAGCTGCGGGCCGAGGGCTTCACGCGCGTGAAGGTCGACGGCGAGCTGCGCCGGCTCGAGGAGGACATCTCCCTCGACAAGAAGTTCAAGCACGACATCTCGGTCGTGGTCGACCGGCTGGTGATGCGGCCCGACCTGCGCAAGCGGCTGGCCGACTCGGTGGAGACGGCCGTGGGCCGGGCCGAGGGCATCGTCGACGTCGAGATGGTGGACACGGGCGAGGTCACCACCTACTCCGAGCGCTTCATGTGCCTGCACTGCGGCACCTCGATGCCCGAGCTCGAGCCGCGGATGTTCTCCTTCAACTCCCCGCACGGAGCCTGCCCGCGCTGCACCGGCCTGGGGTCGCAGATGGAGATCGACCCCGACCTGATCGTGCCCGACCCGTCGCTGTCGCTGGCCGAGGGGGCGATCCTGCCCTGGTCGACCAGCGCGTCGCAGTACTACGGGCAGATCACGCAGGCGATCGCCGAGCGCTACGAGATCGACCTCGACACGCCCTGGGAGGACCTGCCCGAGGACGTGCAGGAGACCTACCTGTTCGGCACCAACGGCGACCGGGTCTACGTGTCGTACCGCAACCGCTACGGGCGGCGGCGCTCGTACACCACCTCGTTCGAGGGCATCGTGCCGTCGCTGGAGCGCCGCTACCGCGAGACCGACTCCGAGTACTCGCGCGAGAAGATCGAGGAGTACATGACCATGCGGCCGTGCCCGGAGTGCCAGGGCGCGCGGCTGCGGCCGGAGTCGCTGGCGGTCCGGGTGGGCGGCATCGGGATCGACGAGCTCACCCACAAGTCGGCGCGCCGGGCGATCGAGTGGTTCGAGGAGCTGGAGCTCTCGGACACCGAGCAGCAGATCGCGAGGCTGATCCTGCGCGAGATCGACGAGCGGCTGCGCTTCCTCGACAACGTGGGCGTCGGCTACCTGTCGCTGGAGCGGGCGGCGGCGACGCTTGTCGGGCGGCGAGGCCCAGCGCATCCGGCTCGCGACGCAGATCGGCTCGTCGCTGGTCGGGGTGCTCTACATCCTCGACGAGCCGTCGATCGGGCTGCACCAGCGCGACAACGAGCGACTGATCAGCACCCTGTCGCGGCTGCGCGACCTGGGGAACACCGTGATCGTCGTCGAGCACGACGAGGGCACGATGCGGGCGGCCAACCACATCGTGGACCTGGGCCCGGGCGCCGGCGAGCACGGCGGCAAGCTCGTGGCCGAGGGGACGCCGGAGGAGGTCATGGCGGTGGGCGAGTCGCTCACCGGCCAGTACCTCGCCGGGCGCCGCGAGATCGCCGTGCCGGCGAAGCGGCGGCGCCCGAGCGGGCACATCTCGGTCCAGGGGGCGACCCAGCACAACCTGCAGAAGGTCGACGTCAAAGTGCCGCTCGGCGTCTTCACCGCGGTGACCGGCGTGTCGGGCTCGGGCAAGTCCACGCTGGTCAACGAGGTGCTCTACAAGGCGGTGGCCAACCGCCTGCACCGAGCCAAGCAGCGGCCGGGGGCGCACAAGCGCATCGACGGGCTCGACCAGGTCGACAAGATCATCAACATCGACCAGTCGCCGATCGGCCGCACGCCGCGCTCGAACCCGGCCACCTACATCGGGCTGTTCGACCACATCCGCGAGCTGTTCTCCAAGACCCAGGAGGCGCGGGCCCGCGGCTACAAGCCCGGCCGCTTCTCGTTCAACGTGAAGGGCGGGCGCTGCGAGGTCTGCCGGGGCGACGGCCAGATCAAGATCGAGATGCACTTCCTGCCGGACGTCTACGTGCCCTGCGAGCAGTGCGACGGCAAGCGCTACAACCGCGAGACGCTCGAGGTCCGCTTCAAGGGCAAGACGATCTCCGACGTCCTGGAGATGCCCGTCCGCGAGGCGGTCGAGTTCTTCGAGAACATCCCGAAGATCAAGCGCCGCGTGCAGGCGCTGGACGACGTCGGGCTCGGCTACGTGCGGCTGGGCCAGCCGGCCACGACTCTCAGCGGCGGCGAGGCCCAGCGGGTGAAGCTGGCCTCGGAGCTGTCGAAGGTGGCGACAGGCCGGACGCTCTACATCCTCGACGAGCCCACCACGGGCCTGCACTTCGCGGACGTCCAGCGGCTGCTGGAGATGCTGGACCGCCTGGTCCAGGCGGGCAACAGCGTCGTGGTGATCGAGCACAACCTCGACGTGATCAAGACCGCGGACCGAGTCATCGACATGGGGCCCGAGGGCGGCGAGGAGGGCGGCCGGGTGGTCGCCCACGGAACGCCCGAGCAGGTCGCGGGGACCGACGGGTCCTACACCGGCCGCTTCCTGGCCGAGATCGTGGAGCCGAAGGTGAGGAAGTCGCGGCCGCGCCGCAAGCTGGCGGCGGCGGCCTAGGCGCGCTCGTCGATCAGCCGGGTCGCGCGGCGCTTGACGGCGTCCGGAATGAGCGGCCCGATCCGGCTGCGATTGTCGGCGACCAGCAGGTAGGCGCGCTCAGTCGCCGCCGGCCAGCGCTCCGTCCCGGCACGGAAAGGCCGTCCCCCCGGCAGATAACTCGTCAGCCGGCTGAGGGCTTTTCCCGCAGACCGCACCCCATCCGCCTCCACGAGGTGAAACGAAGCCATCCGCCGCTCCTCGTCCATGCCCGGAAGCAGCCGAGCCGCCTCCGGGCTCTGAAGAGCAACCGGCCTCAGGCGCCGCCGGCGGTCCAGGGCAAGAATCCCACCCAAGACCGTCCGGCAGAGCCCGCAGTCACGGTCGTAGAGGATCGTCGCGCTGGTCAGCAGACCACCACGATGTGGAAGCTGCGGTTTGCGTTGGTGCCGCCGTCACTGGTCGTCGTCCGGATCTGAACGCCGTTGACGTTGCTCGCGCAACTGCGCTTACGGCGATCTCGCCCGTCGCTTGGGATCGTCGCGTCACGTGTTCCCAGGTTCGCGAGGTACGCGCAGTCCGCGGACGTCTCGGTTGAAGATCACTTGGTAGCGGCCCGTCGGCAAAGCGCGTCGCCGAGGTGGCGCCGCGGGAGCGCGTGGCCGCGCCATCGCCGGCCGCGGATCACAGCCCAGTGGCTCACGCCCTCGGCCAGCGGCACCGACTCCGAGCCTGCCCTCATTGATCTCACGCCCACTGAGGCCCGCTCGGCGCATGTCGCGGCCGCTCAAAGTCGCGTTCTTCACCGCCCTGGTGCCCACCGACCCCGTCTTGAGGTTTCGCGCCCCGATCTTGATAGCGGCATAGGAAGTGCCGCCGAGGGCAACGAAGAGGGCTATGAGTGAGATGACCAGTGCCGGCGAGGGCCGGCGGAGGCGCAATCGGCGCATGGGTCCTCCAGGTAGTTGGGCAAAGACGTTCTACCCGGCGCGCCGGTCTGAAAGCCTCCACGCGTGGACGACCTGAAGCTCTACCTCCAGAAGTGGCGCTGGTACGAGCGCAATTCGCTGCCGTGGAACCGCCTCGCGATCCACCGCGAGTTCGCCCGGCGACGGGCCTTCGTGCGCTGGCCGGTGCAGGGGAACGTGCTCGAGTCGTTTCGCGCCGGCCGGCTCCAGATCGGCGAGCACGCTCTGCTCGAGCCCAACGTCTGGCTCACCACCGGCGACTCCGGCCGGATCCGTATCGGCGGCGACACCTTCCTGAACAACGGGGTGATGGTCGCCTCGGTCGAGCTGGTGGATATCGGCGACCACTGCATGTTCGCCAACGGCTGCTTCATCACCGACGGCAACCACCGCTTCGACGACTTCCATACCCCCGTCACCTGGCAGGGCTTCTCGACGAAGGGCCCGACGAAGGTCGGGGACAACGTCTGGTGTGGCGCGAACGTGGTCATCACCAGCGGGGTCACCATCGGCGAGCGTTGCGTGATCGGGGCGAACAGCGTCGTGACGAGCGACATCCCGCCCTACTCGATCGCCGCCGGCGCGCCGGCGAAGGTGCTCAAGCGACTATCTGAATGACCACCCGCCGCTCGCGCGGCCGGTCGTCGAAGTCCACCAGCACCAGCTGCTGCCAGGTGCCGGTGACCAGCCGGCCGTCGCGCAGCGGCACGGTCTCCGACGGCCCGACGATGGCGGCGCGGATGTGCGCGTGCGAGTTGGTGTCGGCGTTCAGCCGGTTGTGCTCGTAGTCGCCCGCCTTCGGGATGAGCCGGTCGAGGGCGGCCCGCAGGTCGTGCACACCGCCCGGCTCGTACTCCATGGCGGTGACGGCCGCCGTCGAGCCCGGCACGAAGACGGAGACGGCGCCGTCCTGGGCGCCGGTGGAGGCGACGAAGCTCTGGACGCCCTCGGTGAGGTCGACCACGTCGCCGTCGCCCTGAGTCGAGAAGCGAAGCTCGCCGGTGTGGACGGCCACCGGCCGATCCTACGCGCCGGCCCAGAACGGGCCGGCGCGCCGGATACGGATCTGGCTAGTTGACCGTGCGGCTGTAGAAGAAGACGCTGAAGTCGGCAGCGTCGGTCTTGCCGCCGCTTGTCGTCCTCGACGACCACGCGCAGCTTGACCTGGTTCTCGTTGGCCGAGGAGCTGTTGCGCACCACGGAGACGATGGGCTCCAGGCCCGGGCTGGAATCGTTGCCCGCCCCGGCGCCGGCCTTCTGGCCGCTGGCCGCGAAGGACAGGTCGTCGACGCTGTCGACCTTCAGGAAGCGACCGGTACCGGTGTTCGCGTTGAAGGTGACGTCGTAGACGCCGGTCTGAACGCGGGTGACCGAGACACCGTTGTCGGTGGAGGTCTGCTGACCGCCATAGTTGAGGACGCGCGGCGACGCCCCCGGCGCCCGAATCGAGGCGTAGCCCTTCGGAATCGCCAGCAGCGCATTCGTGTCGCGGTTCTTGATGGTGCCGGTCTTGCCGCCGCCGCCCTGGATGTCGGCGGTGGTCACCGCGTCGTTCACGATGTCGCGGCTGCGGATGGTGTTCGCCGCGTACGCGACGCCGCTCGTTGCCACGAACAGCGCGATGAGCGCGACGACCATTGCCGGCGACGGACGCCGGCGGAGGATCTTCGGCATTGGTAATGCCTCCTAGTCGGGTATCGGGGTTACAACAGCCCCCGCGTACCCAAAGTCGCGGTGGAGGCGCTAGCTGGTGGTGCGGGCGTAGAAGAGGACCGTGAAGTCCGTGTCCAGCGTGTTGCCGGAGTTCGCGTTCTCGATCACCAGCCGCAGCTTGATCTGGTTCTCGTTGGCCGAGCTCGAGGTCTTGAGCCAGCTCACGACCGGCACAACGCCGCCCACGAACTGAGGCCGCACCGCCATGCCCGACACGGCGAGGTCGTCGACGCTGTCCACGCGCGCGAAGCGGCCGGTGCCGCTGTTGGCGTCGAACGTCACGTCGTATGTGCCCTGACCGACCCTCTGCACGCTCACGCCGGACGGCGTGGCCGTCTGCTGCCCGCCGAAGTTGAGCACCCGCGCCTGCTGCCCGGCCGGCACGGCGTCGACCGTCGCGAAGCCCTTGGCCACCGCGAGCAGCGGGTTGACGTCGCGGTTCTTGATGTCCCCGACCCGACCCCCGCCGCCCTTGATGTCGGCGCTCGTCACGGCGTCGTTGACGATGTGACGGCTGCGGATCGAGTTCGACGCGATCGCGTACGCCGTCCCTCCCATCGCCACGAACAGGGCGATGAGCGAGATCACCAGCGCCGGCGATGGCCTCATCCGCTTCAGCACGACGAAAGCGGACCGTATTACAGGCTCGGGCCTCCCGTGAAGGGCTCACCGCTCGGCTCCAGCAGAGCCTGCAGCCGCTCGATCTCGTCCGGGGCCATCGTGTAGCCGTGCTCGGGCTCGGGGTAGCGCCGCGCTCGCACGTCCTCGGCGAACGCCGACACCCCGGCGATCATCTGGTCGCGGATGTCCGCGTAGCGCTTCACGAAGCGCGCGGCGTGGCCGTCGTAGATGCCGAGCAGGTCGTGGAAGACCAGCACCTGGCCGTCGGTGGAGCCGCCGGCGCCGATGCCGATGACCGGGATCTCCATGCGCGGCATCAGCATCTCGGTCAGCGCGCTCGGCACCGCCTCGAACACGATCGAGAAGCAGCCGGCCTCCTGCAGGGCCACGGCGTCGCGCACGACGTCCAGCGCCCGCTCGGCGGTGCGCCCCTGGGAGCGGTAGCCGCCCAGGGCGGTCGCCGTCTGCGGCGTCAGGCCCACGTGGCCCATGACCGGGATGCCGGCGCCGGCGATCGCGCGGGCGCGCTGCACGGACGTGCCGCCGCGCTCGAGCTTCACCGCGTCGCAGCCCGCCTCCTTGACGAAGCGCTGGGCGGTCTCGATGGCCTGCTCGTCGGAGACCTCGTAGGAGCCGAAGGGCAGATCGCCGACCAGGAAGGGCGTCGTGAGCCCGCGGCGCACGGCGGCGGCGAGCATCAGCAGCTCGTCCACCGTGACCGGCACGGTGGTCGGGTAGCCCAGCACGGTCATGGCGCCGGAGTCGCCGACCAGGACGAGGTCGACGCCGGCCTCCTCGGCCACCTGGGCGGAGGGATAGTCGTAGGCGGTGACCATCGCCAGCGGCTCGCCCAGGGCCTTCTTCTCGGCGAGCCGGGTGAGGGTCATCGGGCGGCCCTTGCGCTCGGGTGCGTGGCTCATGACAGGAGCTCCCCGACCGCGGCGTCGACGTCGACGATCGCGTTGGCCGCGTCGACGTGGACCACCACCGGCTCGTAGGTCTCGAGCTCGGCCTCCTCGTACTCCGCGTAGGAGACCACGATGACCTTGTCGCCGCTGTGAACGAGGCGAGCGGCGGCGCCGTTCACACAGACCTGGCCCGACCCGGGCGCGCCGGCGATCGTGTAGGTCTCGAAGCGGTTCCCGTTGTCGATGTCGAGCACGTGGACCAGCTCGTGCTCGCGGATGTCGGCGGCCTCGAGCAGCTCGGAGTCCATCGTGATGGAGCCGACGTAGTTGAGGTCGCTGCCGGTGACCGTCGCGCGGTGCACCTTTGACTTGAGCATCGTCCGTCTCATGCCTGCCTCCTGTCAGAACGACGTTGTCGATGAGGCGGGCGCGCCCTACGCGGGCCGCTACCGCCAAGAGGGTGGAGCCGTTGACCGACTCGACGGGGGTGAGGTCCTCCGCCGATCGCAGCTCGAGGTACTCCGGCTCGAGGCCCGCGGCCTCGAGCTCGTGACCGGGCGGCGGCGAGGACGCTCGAAGCGTCCAGCTCGCCGCGCGCCACGGCGGCCTCGGCGGCGCGCAGGGCGCCGCTGAGGCTGAGCGCCTGGCGGCGCTCGGGGTCCGACAAGTAGGTGTTGCGCGAGGACAGCGCCAGGCCGTCGGGATCGCGCACGGTGGGCAGCACCTCGATCCGTACGGGCACGTCGAGGTCGCGGACCATCCGCCGGATGACCAGCGCCTGCTGGGCGTCCTTCTGGCCGAAGTAGGCCACCTGCGGCCCGGCCATGTTCAGCAGCTTCAGCACCACGGTCGCGACGCCGTCGAAGTGCGAGGCGCCCCGCTTCTCGCCCTCCAGCGTCTCGGTGATGCCGCCGACGCGGACCGAGGTGGAGAAGCCGGCGGGGTAGACCTCCTCCAGCGGCGGCGCAAACAGCACGTCCGCGCCCTCGGCGTCGAGCAGCGCGGCGTCGCGCGCCTCGTCGCGCGGGTAGGCCTCGAGGTCCTCGCCCTCGCCGAACTGGGCCGGGTTGACGAAGACCGACACGACGACCGTGTCGCACTCCGAGCGCGCGCGGCGCACGAGCGACAGGTGCCCCTCGTGGAGCGCGCCCATGGTCGGGACGAGGCCGACGGTGCCGACACCGCTGAGGGCATCGCGCAGCTCGGCGACCGTGCGGACGGTGATCACGCCGGCACCTTCGCGAGCTCGCGGGTGTGCTCGACCATGAGGTCGAAGAAGGGGACCAGCTCCGGCGCGTTCTCCTCGATCGCGGCCCGCTGGGCGGCCACGGTGGCCTCGTCGCCGCGGGCCACCGGGCCGGTCAGGGCCCGCTCGGGGCCGAGCGCGGCCCAGTTCTCCACGGTCTGGCGCACCAGCGGTGCGAGCAGCTCGCGCGCCTGGGCGGGCTGGAGGTCGGCGCCGGCGGCGATGCGCTCCGCGGCGGCCTTGAGCGTGACGAGGAAGTTGGAGGCGACGGAGGCGGCGGCGTGGTAGGCGGCCCGGCCGCGGTCGTCGATCTCGAAGGGCTTCATGCCGAGGGCCAGGGCCAGGTCCTCCGCCACGGCGAGCGCGTCGGGGTTGGTCCCGGCGATGGCACAGCCCGCGCCCTCGAAGGCCTCGGGGCCCTCCTCGCCGGTGAAGGTCTGCAGCGGGTGGAGGCCGAAGGCGCCGACCCCGGCGGGCTCCAGGGCGGTGAGCCGGGTGGCGCCGCTGGTGTGCCCCACGAAGGGCGCGGCCGCGGCCACCGCCTCGGCGGCGGCCGAGATCTCGGCGTCGGGCACGCAGAGCACGATCGCGTCGCCCTGGGGGACCTGGCCGCGGCCGACGGGGCCGTCGACCTCCAGGCCGGCCGCCTTCAGCGCACGGGCGAGCGAAGTGCCCAAGCGCCCGGCGCCAACCACGCCCACGGAGGAGCGCCTCGAAGAGCCTTTCCTGAGAGTCATGGGGAGAGGTCCACTCCCGCTCCGGGGCGGGTAGCGGCCTGCGCCAATGATAT
The DNA here is from genome assembly GCA_963810745.1 of uncultured Thermoleophilaceae bacterium. GTDB lineage: Bacteria > Actinomycetota > Thermoleophilia > Solirubrobacterales > Thermoleophilaceae > JACCZR01. Next base: position 157,910 of record CAWEOW010000004.1, on the reverse strand, counting down.
CGCCCGCCTTAGACCGCATTTAGGATCAGGCACATGCCCGCGCCCGAGACGTTGGCGGTCTTCTCCCTCGCGAGCCTGGCCCTGATCGCGTTCCCCGGCCCCTCGGTCTTCTACATCCTGGCCCGCAGCTTCGCGGGCGGCCGCCGGGCCGGGCTGGTCTCGATGCTGGGCGTGGAGACCGGCGGGCTGGTCCACGTCGCGGCGGCCACGCTGGGCCTGTCCGCGCTGCTGGCCTCCTCCGCGGTCGCGTTCGGGGTGGTCAAGTACGCGGGCGCCGCCTACCTGATCTGGCTCGGCATCAGCCGCCTGAGGGCCAAGGAGGCCCCCGAGCTGCCGCCGATGCCCGACGGCAGGGTCTTCCGCCAGGGCGTGCTGGTGAACGTGCTCAACCCCAAGACCGCCCTGTTCTTCCTCGCCTTCCTGCCCCAGTTCGTGGACCCCGGGGCGGGCTCGGCCTCCCTGCAGGCCGCGATCCTGGGCCTGGTGTTCGTCGCCATCGCGTTCGTGAGCGACGGGCTCTACGCGCTGGTCGGCGGCAGCGTCGCGGAGCGCATCCGCCGCAGCCCGGCGGTGCGCCGGCGCCTGGACCGCGTCTCGGGCGCGGTGCTGATCGGCCTCGGCGCCGTGGCCGCGCTGACCGGCTCGCGGCGAGCGGTGTGAGCGAGCTCCCCGCGGCCTCTGCGGAAGGAGCGCAGCCCGAGCGTCGGTCGGGCGAGCACCGCTCCGCCGTCCAACGCCGAGAGGACCTGATCGCGCTCATGCGCGAGATGCAGTCCAAGCACGAATGCCCGCTGGTCGCCACGCGGACCAAGCTGGTGTTCGGCGCCGGCAACGCCGACGCCGACCTGTTGTTCGTGGGCGAGGCGCCGGGCTTCTACGAGGACCAGCAGGGGCTGCCGTTCGTGGGCCGGGCGGGGAAGCTGCTCGACCAGCTGCTGGTGGAGATCGGCCTGGAGCGAAAGGACGCCTTCATCACCAACGTCCTGAAGTGCCGCCCGCCCGACAACCGCGACCCGTCCCCGGACGAGATCGAGGTCTGCAAGCCGTACCTGTTCCGGCAGATCGAGCTGATCGAGCCGAAGGTGGTGTGCACGCTGGGCAACTTCTCCCTGAAGCTGCTGACCCGCTCCAGCACCGGCATCACGCGGGTTCACGGCCAGCCCCAGGAGCACGAGCTGGGCGGGCGCACGGTGCAGCTCTATCCGCTCTACCACCCGGCCGCGGCGCTGCGCGGCACCAACGTGCTCGATCAGCTGCGCGAGGACTTCCACCGGCTGCCGGGGCTCATCGCCGCTCAGAAGCCGCCCGAGCCCGAGCCGCAGCCGGACCCCGCCTCCCAGATGGACCTGTTCGGCTGATCACCGAGAGCGCAGAGGCCACCGAGGCGGCCGGGGCGGACCTGGCGCGGGAGCTGGAGCCCGGGGACGTGGTGCTGGTGTCCGGCGAGCTGGGGTCGGGAAAGACGACCTTCGTGCGCGGAGCCTGCCGGGAGCTGGGAGTCGAGGGACCGGTGACGAGCCCCACGTTCACGCTGGGCCAGCTCCTCCCGGGGCCCGCGCGGAGATCGCCCACCTGGACCTCTACCGGCTGGGCACGCTCGCCGACGAGGACCCGGGGGTGCTCGACGACTACCTGACGCCCGAGCGCATCGGGTTCGTGGAGTGGCCGGAGATCGCCGAGCCGGCCGGGCTGCGGGTGGCCGCGCGCGTGCGGCTGGAGCACGAGGGCGGCGACCGCCGCCGCGTCGAGGTGACGCGGTGAACCTGGTCGGCTTCGACACCTCCACCGCCGCCACGGCCGTCTGCGTCGAGCGCGAGGACGGGGAGAGCTTCGAGTACGTGCCCTCGCTCGAGGAGCTCGTGGGCCGCCCCGGGCACGCAAGCGAGCTGCTGCCGCGGGTGCACGAGCTGATGGGGGAGGCCGGCCTGGGCTGGGACGAGGTCGGGGCCGTCGCGGTGAGCGTGGGCCCCGGCGCCTTCACCGGCCTGCGCATCGGGGTGGCCACCGCGCGCTCGCTGGCGCTGGCCCGGGGGCTGGAGCTGCGGCCCGTCTCCTCGCTGCGCGCGCTTGCGGAGGGCATCGAGGGGCCCCTGCGCCTGCCGGCCATCGACGCCCGCCGCGGCGAGGTCTTCGGCGCTCTGTACGAGGGCGGAGAGGAGCGCCTCGAGGCCGCCGCGCGCTCCCCCGAGGAGCTGGCCGACCACGCCGCAGGTGCGCGGGCGGCGGGGACCGGGGCGTTACATTTTCGGGAGGCACTCGAGGCGGCCGGCGCCACGGTCGAGCCCGACAGGTCGCCGGCCCACGTGGTCCGCGCCCTCAACGTGTGCCGGGTGGCGCGCAGAGCCTCCGCGAGGCCCCCCGCCAGCGTGCTCCCCGACTACCTGCGACTCCCGGACGCCAAGCCCCGATGACGCCACCGCTCGAGATCCGCCGGCTCGCCTACGCGGACCTGCCCGGGGTCATCGCGATCGAGAGGCGCGCGTTCCCCACGCCGTGGTCGCTCGCGATGTTCGTGCTCGAGCTGAGCAAGCCGTCGGGGATCTGCCTGGCCGCCCTGCGCGGCGACCGCCTGGTGGGCTACCTGATCTGCGCGCGCTACGACCGCGTGTGGCACCTGATGAACGTGGCGGTCGACGACCGGCTGCGCCGCGAGGGCATCGGCACCGCCCTGATCGAGCGGCTGTTCGAGCTGGCCGACGGCCCCGGCGAGCAGTACACGCTGGAGGTCCGCACCTCCAACAGCGCCGCGATCGAGATGTACGAGGGCTTCGGCTTCCGCTCCTCGGGCCGCCGGCGGGCCTACTACCACGACAACCGCGAGGACGCCCTGATCATGTGGCGCACGGCGCCGGACCGCGCCGCCGCCGGTTGATCCTCGGGATCGAGACCAGCTGCGACGACACCTGCGCCGCCCTCGTCAGCGAGGCGGGGGAGGTGCTCTCGAACGTCGTCTCCTCGCAGGGGCTCGCGCACGCGCCGTTCGGCGGGGTGGTGCCGGAGGTGGCCTCGCGTCACCACCTGGAGCTGATGGACGCGGTGATCGCCGACGCCCTGGCCCGCGCCGGCGCGGGCCTCGAGGACGTGGACAGCGTGGCCGTGACCCAGGGCCCCGGCCTGATCGGCGCCCTGCTGGTGGGCGTCTCGGCGGCCAAGGCCCTGGCCGCGGCGCGCGAGCTGCCGCTGACGCCGGTCGACCACCTGCACGGCCACGTGGTGGCCAGCACCCTGGGGGAGGAGCCCGTCGAGCCGCCCTACCTGGTGCTGGTGGCGAGCGGCGGCCACACCTTCCTCGCGCGGGTGGACGAGCCGAGCACCTACACGGTGCTGGGGGAGACCCTCGACGACGCCGCGGGCGAGGCCTTCGACAAGGGCGCCCGGCTGCTGGGCCTGCCCTACCCGGGCGGGCCCCAGCTCGACCGCCTGGCCCGGGAGGGCGATCCCGAGGCGTTCGACTTCCCGCGGGCGGCCCCCGGCGACGGGCTCGACTTCTCCTTCAGCGGGCTCAAGACCGCGCTGCTGTACCGGCTGCGCGACGAGCCCGAGGCCGACCGGGCGGACCTGGCCGCCTCCTATCAGCGGGCGATCGTCGAGTCGCTGACCCGCCGGATCGAGCAGGCGCTGGAGCGGGAGGGGCTGGAGCGAATGGCACTGGGAGGCGGCGTGGCGGCGAATTCCGAGCTGCGCGCTTCAGCGCGCGGGATGGGGGTAGCCGTATGGGTTCCTCCAATGGATCTCTGCACCGACAACGCCGCGATGATCGCCGGCGCGGCCCGCTTCCTCGAGCCCGTGGCCTACCCCGGCTACCTCGAGCTGGACGCCGCCGCGCGCCTCCGATGACGCTCGTACGCCTCTACGGCAAGCCCGGCTGCCACCTCTGCGACGACGCCCGCGAGGTGGTGGAGCGGGTGCGCACCGACGTGGGCTTCCAGCTGGAGGAGGTCGACATCACGATGGATCCCGTGCTCGCAAACCGCCTCGGAGAGCGCATTCCGGTGGTCGAGATCGACGGCACCGAGGCCTTCGAGTACTTCGTCGACGCCGGGGAGCTGCGAAGGCGCGTCGGTATGGTTCGACCGTGAGCTTCCAGGAGCCCGCTGCGGGCCCGCAGGGGCTGATCGACGGCAACTCCGAGCGGCTCTCGCTGGGGGTCGCCGCGCGTCTCTCGCGCTATCTCCAGGTGCTCACGCAGGCCCGGAAGATGGGCAAGCAGACCATCTCCTCGCAGGAGCTGGCCGACTACACGCACGTGAACTCGACCCAGATCCGGCGCGATCTGTCGGGCTTCGGCAAGTTCGGCAAGCGCGGCGTCGGCTACAACGTCGACTCGCTGCACTCGCAGATCCGCAAGATCCTGCGGACGAGCGGGCAGCACAACATCGCCCTGTTCGGGGCCGGCCACCTCGGCCAGGCCATCGCGGGCTCGGCGGTCTTCGCCGACCACGGCTTCCGCATCGTGGCCCTGTTCGACACCGACGAGGAGCGGATCGGCACAGGGGTGGGCGAGAGCCTCACGGTGCGCCCCTACAGCGACCTCGAGGCCGTCATCCGCGACGAGGACGTGGTGGTCGGCGTGCTGGCCGTGCCCACCGAGGCCGCGCAGAAGGTGGCCGACGACCTGGTCCGCAACGGCGTCCGGATCATCTTCAACTACTCCGAGGCGCTGCTGCAGGTGCCGCCGGAGGTGACCGTCCACACGTCCAGTCCCGCGGTCGACCTGCTGTACGCGCTGTACTTCTACCTGACCTAGGACCATGCTCGACTTGGCACAGGCCCGCGAGGTGTTCGAGGCCTCCGAGGACTTCACCATCGGCCTCGAGGAGGAGTTCGGGATCCTCGACCCGCAGGGCCTGGCCCTCGACCACCGCTACGAGGAGCTCTCCTCGGCGGCCCAGGACGACCCCGTGCTGGCCGACTCGGTCGCCGGCGAGCTGATCGAGTCCGAGATCGAGATCCGCTCGGGCCGCGGCGGCAACTTCGCCGAGGCGGTCCAGATGCAGGAGGCGGCCCGGCCCCGCCTGTTCGCCCTGGCCGAGGGTCGCAACGCGGGCCTGATGGCCACCGGCACGCACCCGTGGAGCCCCTGGCAGGACCAGCGGATCATCGACACCGAGCACTACCGGCGCCTGAACGCCGACCTGGGCTACGTGGCCTGGCGCAACAACACCTTCTCCCTGCACGTCCACATCGGGATCAAGGGCGCCGACCGCGCCATCGCCGTCTGCGACCGGCTGCGGCCGGTCCTGCCCGAGCTGCTGGCCGTCTCGGCCAACTCGCCGTTCCTCGACGGCCGCGACACCGGCCTGCACTCCGTGCGGAGCCAGATCTTCACCAAGAGCTTCCCGCGCTGCGGGATCCCCGATCCCTTCGGCAGCTGGCAGGCCTACGCCGACTACGTGGAGCTGCTGCTGCGCACGGGTTCGCTGGTCGAGCACACCCAGCTGTGGTGGAGCGTGCGCCCGCACCCGGCCTTCGGGACCGTGGAGGTCCGCATCTGCGACGCCCAGTCCTCGGCGGAGGAGTCGACCGCCCTGGCCGGGCTGATCGCCGCCGCGGCCGCCCAGTCCGCCCTGGACTACGACGAGGGCGTGGACTTCGAGGATCCGCCGCCGCGCCTGGTCGAGGAGAACTTCTGGCGGGCGATCCGCTTCGGCCTCGACGGCCGCATGATCGACCTGCAGCGCGGCGAGGAGTTCCCCGCTTCCGCGCTGGGCGACCGGCTCCTCGCGTGGACGGCTCCCGGCCCGCGGCGTGATGGGAATAGACCCGGCGCTGCCCACCCACAACGGCGCCCAGCGCCAGCGCGCGGCGCTGACCGAGGGCGCCTCGATCGAGGAGGTCTTCGCCGCCGAGGTCGAGCTGAGCCGGGACACCTACGCACGCGAGGAGGTCAGGACATGAGCGCAGAGCAGCCCTCCGAGGAGGAGATGCGCGAGGCGCTGAAGCAGCTTCGGGTGAGCGACGTGCTGCTTCAGACGGTGGTGACGCTGGTGAACCTCACCGGCCGCCGCCTGACGGTGGAGGGGGAGAAGGACCTCGAGCAGGCCCGCCAGGGGATCGAGGCGGTTCGCGCCCTCCTGCCCCTGTGCCCCCAGGAGGAGCTGGGACCGATCAAGGACGCGGTGAGCCAGCTCCAGATGATCTACGTGCGCGAGACCGGCGAGGGCGGCGAAGAGCCGGCTGCCCCCGAGCAGCCGGCCGAGCCGCCGAAGCAGGAAGAGCCATCGCGGATCTGGACTCCTCCGGGGAGCTAGTCGGGGTCTTCGGCGGGTCGGGCTTCTACCGCTTCCTCGACGACGTCGAGGAGCTGGCGGTGGACACGCCCTACGGCCCGCCGTCGGCGCGCATCAGGGTGGGGGAGATCGAGGGCCGGCGGGTGGCCTTCATGCCCCGCCACGGCGACGACCACCAGCTTCCGGCCCACCGGATCAACTACCGGGCCAACCTCTGGGCGATGGCCGACGCCGGCGTCCGCCGGATCATCGGCCCCTTCGCCTGCGGCTCGCTGACCACCAGGCTCCCGCCGGGCAGCTTCGTGGTGGTCGACCAGTTCGTGGACCGCACCTCGGGACGCGAGGACACCTTCTACGACGGTCCGCAGACCACCCACGTGGCGGCGGCCGATCCCTACTGCCCCGACCTGAGCAACATCCTGGCCCGGGCGGGCGACGACGTGGTCAAGGGCGGCACGGTGGTGGTCATCCAGGGCCCCCGCTTCTCGACCCGGGCCGAGTCCCGCTGGTTCGCGGATTCCGGCTTCCACCTCGTGAACATGACCCAGTACCCCGAGGCCTGGCTGGCCCGCGAGCTGGAGCTCTGTTATGCGGGTCTGGGCCTGGTGACGGACTACGACGTGGGCCTCGAGGGGGCCGAGGCGGTGACCGCAGAACAGGCGTTCGGTGTGTTCGCCGACAACCTCGCTAGACTGCGCGCGCTCTTGTTCCGAGCGGTCCCGATGATTGGACCGCAGCCTCAGGACGTATGCGCCACCTCTCTCTCGAGCGCGATCGTCCACTAGCCCTCCGGAGGACCGACAGTTGACTGAATTCCTGACCGACTACGGCGTGATCATCGCGCTTGTCTGCGCGGCCGCCGCCGTGGTCTACGGCGTACTCACCACCCGCTGGCTCCTGGCCAAGTCGCCCGGCAACGACGAGATGCAGTCGCTGTCGCTGGCCGTCCAGGAAGGCGCGAGCGCCTACCTGACCCGCCAGTACCAGATCATCGGCATCGTCGCCGTGGTCCTGGCCGTGGTCCTGGCGATCGCGATCGACATCCGCACCGCGATCGGCTTCCTCATCGGCGGCTCGTTCTCGGCGGCGGCCGGCTTCATCGGCATGAACGTGTCGGTGCGGGCCAACGCCCGCGTGGCGGAGAGCGCCCGCGGCGGAGTCGGGCCTGCCCTCGGCGTGGCCTTCAAGGGCGGCGCCATCACGGGCATGCTCGTGGCGGGCCTCGCGTTGCTCGGCGTGGCCGGGTACTACGGCGTCCTGCAGCTGCTCGACGTCGACAAGAAGGAAGCCATCGACGCTCTCGTCGGCCTCGGCTTCGGCGGCTCGCTGATCTCCGTGTTCGCCCGACTGGGCGGCGGCATCTTCACCAAGGCCGCCGACGTCGGCGCCGACATCGTGGGCAAGATCGAGGCGGGCATTCCCGAGGACGACCCGCGCAACCCGGCCGTGATCGCCGACAACGTGGGCGACAACGTCGGCGACTGCGCCGGCATGGCGGCCGACCTGTTCGAGACCTACGCCGTGACCGCGGTCGCGGTGATGCTGCTCGGCGTCCTGACCTTCAACCAGCTCGGCGAGGTGGCCGTCTACCCGCTGGTGATCGGCGGCGTGTCGATCATCGCCTCGATCATCGGCACCTACGCGGTGCGCAGCAGCTCCGGCAACGTCGAGAGGGCGCTGTACCAGGGCCTGATCGTCTCGGGCCTGCTCGCAGCGATCGCCTTCCTGCCCGTGACCCTGTGGCTGATGGACGACGTCAGCGTGCAGTCCGGCGCCTCGATCCTCCTGCGAGGCGGGGCCGAAGGGGCCACCGGCATCGACTTCTACATCTGCACCCTGATCGGCATCGGCGTGACCGCCGGGCTGTTCGTGATCACCGACTACTACACCTCGACCCGCTTCCGCCCGGTGCGCACGACCGCCCGGGCGTCGGAGACCGGCCACGCGACCAACATCATCCAGGGGCTCGCGCAGGGCTTCCAGTCCACTGCGCTCCCCGCGATCCTGATCGCGCTGGGCATCCTGTTCGCCAACGAGCTGGGCGGGATCTACGGCATCGGCGTGGCCGTCATGGCGCAGCTGTCGCTCACCGGCCTGATCGTGGCGCTGGACGCGTTCGGCCCGATCACCGACAACGCGGGCGGCATCGCCGAGATGGCCGACCTGCCCGAGGACGTGCGCAACGTGACCGACCCGCTCGACGCGGTCGGCAACACCACCAAGGCCGTGACCAAGGGCTACGCCATCGGCTCGGCCGTGCTGGCTGCCCTGGTGCTCTTCGCGGCCTTCGTGGAGGAGCTGCGCGCGGAGGGCGGAGAGATCGTGAACTTCAACATCTCCCAGCCCGAGGTCCTGATCGGCCTGCTGATCGGCGGCATGATGGTGTACCTGTTCGCCGCCCTGTCGATCGAGTCCGTCGGCCGTGCCGGCGGCGAGGTCGTCGAGGAGGTCCGCCGGCAGTTCAAGGAGAAGCCGGGGATCATGGATCGCACCGAGAAGCCCGACTACGCGCGGGCGGTGGCGATCGTGACCAAGACTGCGCAGCGGGAGATGATCCTGCCGGCGCTGATCCCGATCGTGGTGACCGTGGTGGTCGGCCTGCTGTCCGCCAAGGCGCTCGGTGGCCTGCTGATCGGCGTGATCGTCGTGGGCTTCTTCGCCGCGGTCTCCATGACCGCCGGCGGCGGCGCCTGGGACAACGCCAAGAAGCTGATCGAGGACGGCGAGTTCGGCGGCAAGGGCTCCGAGGCCCACGAGGCCTCGATCACCGGCGACACCGTCGGCGACCCCTACAAGGACACCGCCGGCCCGGCGATCAACCCGATGATCAAGGTCGCCAACATCGTGGCGATCCTGATCATCCCGTTCCTGGTCTGACGCCGTTAGGCGAGTTGACAGCGAACAGCGCTGTCAACTCGCCAGCGCTGCACTGATCGGGTCGCGTGCCCGGGCCGTATAAACGGACGTGCCCGACGTACGCAACCTCACACTCGCCTTCGCCGCCGCGCGCGGCCTGTTCGGCGTCGGCCTGCTGGCCGTGCCGGGCCGCATCGCCTCCGGCTGGATCCCCGATGATCACTCGCGGCCCCAGACCCAGATGATCGTCCGCGGCGTGGGCGGCCGCGACATCGCGCTGGCCGGCGGGACGATCAACGCGCTGGTCGCCGACGAAGACGTGCGGCCCTGGCTGCTGGCGGCCGTGGCCTCTGACGGCTCCGACATCCTCGCGTCGCTGCTCGCCGGCGACGCGCTTGCCCGGCCGGGCCAAGAAGGGCACGCTCGCCCTCGCCGGCCTGGCGGTCGCCTGCGGCGTGGCCCTGGTGGCCGCCGAGTCGTGAGGATCGCGATCGTGGGGGCCGGGGTATCCGGCCTCGCCTGCGCCCACCGGCTCGCACCCGAGCACGACGTGACCGTGCTCGAGGCCGCGGCCTACGCGGGGGGTCACGCGCACACGGTGCGGGTGGACCTGCCCGACGAGACCCATCAGGTGGACACCGGCTTCATCGTCCTCAACGACCGCAACTACCCCAACTTCGAGCGCATGCTGGCCGAGCTGGGGGTCGCCACCCAGCCCTCGGACATGAGCTTCTCGGTCAGCGACGAGCACGGCCGCCTCGAGTACAACGGGTCGTCGCCGAACGGCCTGTTCGCGGTGCGCTCCAACCTGGTGAGCCCCGCCTTCCTGCGCATGGTGCGCGACCTCGTCCGCTTCAACCGCGAGGCGCCCGCGCTGGTCGGCCTCAACGGCAGCGGCCCGACACTCGGCGCCTTCCTCGACGAGGGCGGCTACTCGCGCGAGTTCGTCGACCACCTGATCGTGCCCCAGGCCTCCGCCGTGTGGTCCGCCGACCCGGCTCAGATGTGGTCGTTCCCGGCCGGCCTGCTGGCGGAGTTCTTCGAGAACCACGGCATGTTCGGCTTCGCGCGCCGCCCGAGGTGGCGCACGGTGGCGGGTGGCTCGAGGAGCTACGTGGAGGCCATCACCGGACCGCTGGGCGAGCGGGTGCGGCTGACCACCCCGGTCCGGCGCGTCGAGCGCTTCGAGGACCGCGTGGAGGTCACGCCCGAGGGCGGCGAGCCCGAGGAGTTCGACGAGGTGATCCTGGCCGTGCACTCCGACCAGGCGCTGGCCATGCTCGCGGACCCGACCGACGCCGAGGCGGAGGTGCTGGGCGCGGTGGCCTACCAGCCCAACGAGGCCGTGCTGCACACCGACCGCTCGCTGCTGCCGCGCCGCCGCCGCGCCTGGGCGAGCTGGAACTTCCACCTGCTGGACGAGCCCCTCCCGCGCACGACCGTGACCTACCGGATGAACAGCCTGCAGGCGCTCGCGCTCGCGCCACGAGATCTGCGTGACCCTCAACCGCAGCGGGCAGATAGACCCCGACAAGGTCATCGGCCGCTACCGCTATGCCCACCCCGTCTTCACGCACGAGGCGCTCGCCGCCCAGAGGCGCTGGGAGGAGGTCAGCGGGCGCAACCGCACCCACTTCTGCGGCGCGTGGTGGGGCTACGGCTTCCACGAGGACGGCGTGAAGAGCGCGCTGGACGTCTGCCGCAGCCTCGAGCGCACCCCGGTGGCGCTGTGAGCGCCAGCGCGGTGTACGAGGGCGTCGTGCGCCACCGGCGCTTCACGCCGGTCGAGCACTCCTTCGAGTACCGGGTCTTCATGCCGTTGCTCGACCTCGGAGAGCTGCCCGAGCTGTTCGACGGCAACCTGCTGTGGTCGGCTCGCCGCCGGGCTCCCGCGCGCTTCCGGCGCGAGGACTACCTCGGCGACCCCGCGCAGCCGCTGGACGACGCGGTTCGCGACCTGGTGGCCGAGCGCACCGGGCGCCGGCCCGAGGGCCCGGTGCGCGTGCTGGCCGGCGTGCGGACCTTCGGCTACCTGTTCAACCCGGTCAGCTTCTACTACTGCGGCGAGGACCCGGTCGAGGCGGTGGTGGCCGAGGTGACCAACACCCCCTGGGGCCAGCAGCACGCCTACGTGCTCGACCGCGGCGACTCGCAGGGCTCGGTGATGCGCGCGCAGGCCGACAAGCAGCTGCACGTCTCGCCCTTCAACAGCATGGACCAGCGCTACCGCTGGAACGTGACCGAGCCGGGCGAGCGGCTGTCGGTCCACATCGAGAACCGCCACGAGGGCGAGCTCCTGTTCGACGCGACCCTGTCCATGGAGCGCCGCGAGCTGACCCCGGCCGCGCTGAGGCGGGTCCTGTTCCGCTACCCGCTGATGCCGCTGGCGGTCTCGGCCCGCATCTACCTCAACGCGCTCAAGCTCAAGCTCAAGGGCGTGCCCTGGCACGCGAACCCGGCCCAGTGATCCGACGCATCGCCCTTCGCATCCTCGGCCGCTTCGAGCACGGGCGCATCGTCATCGACGAGCCCGACGGCCAGCGCCACGAGCTGGGGCCCGCCGACGCCGAGCTGCGCGTCCACATCCGGGTCCACGACAAGCGCTTCTGGCCCGCGCTGCGCCGCGGCGGCCTGGGCGCCTCCGAGGCCTACGGCGAGGGCTGGTTCGACTGCGACGACCTGGTGGCGCTCGTGCGGATCTTCGCCCTCGAGCTGCGCGACGTGGACCACCTTCGCCGGCTGCTGATCCCCTTCCAGCGCGTCGGCCGGCTGGTGCCTCGCAACACCAAGAAGGCCGCCCGCCAGCACATCGCCGCCCACTACGACCTCGGCGACCAGCTCTTCGGCCTGTTCCTCGACGAGACCATGTCCTACTCCAGCGCGGTGTTCGAGCCGCCCGGGGCGACGCTGGCCGAGGCCCAGCGGGAGAAGATCGACCGCATCTGCCGCAAGCTCGAGCTGACGCCCGACGACCACCTGCTGGAGATCGGCAGCGGCTGGGGCTCCTTCGCCGTTCACGCCGCCGAGCGCTACGGCTGCCGGGTCACCACCACCACCATCTCCGAGGCCCAGTACGCATCGACGTGCAAGCGCGTGCGGGCGCACGGGCTGGAGGACCGGGTCGAGGTCCTCAAGGAGGACTACCGCGACCTGAAGGGCACCTACACCAAGCTCGTCTCGGTCGAGATGATCGAGGCGGTCGGCTGGCAGTACTTCGACACGTTCTTCGAGAAGTGCGCCTCCCTGCTCGAGCCCGACGGGCGCATGTGCCTGCAGGCCATCGTCATCGACGACCGCGCCTACGAGCCCGACAAGGCGGCCAAGAGCTTCGCCAACACGGTGATCTTCCCCGGGGGCTGCCTGCCCTCGCACGCGGTCATCGCGCGCTGCATCGCCCGCTGCACCGACATGCGGATCCTCGACCTCGAGGACCTCTCGCCCCACTACGCGGAGACCGTGCGCCGCTGGCGCGAGCGCTTCGCCGCCAACGCCGCGCGCGCCGAGGAGCTCGGCTACGACGAGCGCTTCCGGCGCATGTGGGACCTCTACCTGGCCTGGTGCGAGGGCGGGTTCGTGGAGCGGCGCATCGGCGTGGCCCAGATCCTCACGGCCAAGCCGGCCTACCGCGAGGCGCCGCGCTTGGCGCGGCTGAAGCCGCTGCCGGTGATCGCGTCGAGGACGAAGGCAGGGCCGCGTGAGGCCAGCTTGGCCAACGCGATGCGCCCGCCCGGGCCGACGATGTGATCGTCGTGCTCGACGGCTGACACCACCTTCTCCGCCCACTCCTCCGGGGTGACCTCGGTCCAGCTCGAGGTGTCGAGGTGCTCTCCGTAGGCCTCCTTCGTGGCGTCGAGCATGTCGGTCTTCACGCCCGGGGTGACCATGTGCGTCACCCCGACGCCGGTCCCCTTGAGCTCGCGCCGCAGCGACTCGCTGAAGGCCACGACGCCGGCCTTGCCCGCCGCGTAGGTGCTCGCCGCCGGGAAGTACGCGTAGCCGGAGATGCTGGCGTTGTTGACGATCCAGCCGCGGCCCCGCTCGATCATGCCCGGAAGGGCCAGGCGGGTCAGGTGCACGAGCCCCGCCAGGTTGACCTGGAACATGTCGTAGACCTCGTCCATTTCCTGCTCCTCGAGCAGGCCGCCGGTCATCAGGCCGGCGTTGTTGAACAGCACGTCGACGTCTTCGCCGAGCGCGTTCCACGAGCTCGTCGATCGACTCGCGCGACGACATGTCCACGCGAACCGGCACGAGCTCGCCGGGATCCTCGACCTTCTCGGGTGAGCGCGCGCCGGCCAGCACGCGGGTGCCGGGGCGCCTGGCCACCTCGTCGGCCAGCGCGCGGCCGATGCCGCGGTTGGCGCCTGTGACGAGGACGGTGAGGCCGGAGAGGTCCATCCATCGACCCTACGGGCGCCGGGGCCTGCAGGGTCGAGACGGAGGGAGCTAGGGCGTGACCTTGTCGGCCACCTTGCCGACGATGCCGCCGTTGCCGGGGTTCATCACCTCGCCGGTGGGCTCGTCGCCCAGGCCGGCCTTGTTGCGCAGCTTGCGCGCGATCCCGGTGATCTCCTCCGCGCGAACAGAGGAACCTGCCAGGGGTCTAGCGGAGGACCACGTTGGGCGTTTCCGTTTGGGGTACACGCGGCCACTACCCGGGCAGGTGGAGGGATACCTGCTATTCGTGGCGGCGTGCGGACCGCCACAGTCGCCGCGGTCGTCGTCCTCGCGGCCGCCCTCTCTCCGGCGAGCCCCGCCTCGGCGGCGACGCGTCTCGAACGGCAGATGTCGGCCCTGGTGGCGGCCGAGGGCGGGCCTCCCGGCGTGATCGTGACCATCCGGCGCGGCAACCGGATCCGCTGGATCAGTCGCGGCAGGGGAGCCACCACGCCCAGCCGCCCGCCGCGCTTCCGCGACCACATGCGCCTGGCCAGCGTGGCCAAGGCGTTCAGCGCGGCCGTGGCCCTGCGGCTGGTGGGCGACAGGAGGCTGCGCCTCGACGACACCATCGGCAGGCGCCTCCCCGAGCTCCCGCGCGCGTGGCACGGCGTGACCATCCGGCGCATGCTCAACCACACGAGCGGACTGCCGGACTACACCAAGACAGCGCAGTTCTTCTCGAACATCCAGCGCGATCCCGGGCGCTACGTGTCGCCGCAGGAGGTCCTGTCGTGGGTGACCGACCAGCCGCTCGGGTTCCCTCCCGGCGCGCGCTACGAGTACTCGAACACCGACAACATCGTGGTGGGGCTGATCGCCGAGCGGGTCACCGGCCGCTCCTACGGCACCCTCCTGCGCCGCCTGGTCTATGCGCCGCTGCGCCTGCGGCGCACGAGCTTCCCCAGCGGGACCGCCCTGCCCGGGCCCTACATCCACGGGTACGCCCACGAGCCCGACGGCTCGCTCGAGGACCTGAGCACGCTCGTCAGCGCCTCCGGCGCGTGGGCCTCGGGGGGCGTGGTCTCCACCCCGCAGGAGCTGAACCTCTTCATCCGCGGCAACCTGCGCGCCCGCCTGTTCCCGCGCCGGCTGCGCCGCGCCCAACTGCGCTTCGTGCGCGGCGGCAACTCCGATCCGCCCGGCCCCGGCACCAACTCCGCCGGGCTGGGCATCTTCAGCTACCGCACGAAGTGCGGAACGATGTACGGGCACACCGGGAGCTTCCCGGGCTACGGGCAGTTCGCGGCCGCGTCCCGATTCGGCACGCGATCGGTGACCTCGTCCATCAACATCGCGCCGCCCCCCGTCGGCAGCGAGGTCCTGGCGCGGCTACGCGCCATGCAGCGGACACTCGTCTGTGAAGCCCTGAAGTAGGACCCCCTCCCGGAACTCCGTTCGTCGCTGGCGGAGCCTGAACGCGCCTGGCTTGCCAGGGCACGCCCAGTCTCGCCCCAGCGCCTGAACGTAATTCCGCTCGGGGGTCTAGCGTTCCGGCCAATGGCCGAGTACAGGCCCAAGGGCCGAGGCCTCGAGCGGGTTCTCGGCACGGGGGCCCTCTTCTCCACCGCCTACGGAAACGTGGGCAGCTCGATCTACTACGCGCTGGGGCTCGTGGCGATCTACGCGGCCGGCGCCACGCCGCTGGTGTTCGTGATCGCCGGCCTGATCTTCGCCGCCACCGCCGCCACCTACGCCGAGGCCACCACGATGTACCCGGAGGCGGGCGGCTCGGCCTCCTTCTCGCGCCGCGCCTTCAACGAGTTCTGGTCCTTCTTCGCGGGGTGGGGCCAGATGCTCACCTACATCGTCACGATCTCGATCTCCGCGTTCTTCGTGCCCCACTACCTGGGGGTCTTCTGGGAGCCGCTGGGCGAGTCGCCCGCCGACATCATCGGCGGCATCCTGATCGTGGTCACGCTCGGCGTCCTCAACGTCGTGGGCGTCCAGGAGTCGGCCGGCGTGAACGTCTTCTTCGCCATCGCCGACTTCCTCACGCAGGTGCTGCTGGTGGTGATCGGGGTGGTGCTGGTGCTCGACCCCGACCTGCTGCTGCGGCAGATCGACTTCGGGTCGGTGCCGACCCTCAGCGACTTCCTGATCGCGATCCCGGTCGGGATGGTCGCCTACACCGGCATCGAGACGATCTCGAACATGGCCGAGGAGGCGCGCGACTACAAGAAGACGATCCCGCGCGGCATCGGCCTCGTGGTGGGGGCGGTGGCGGTCATCTACGTGTTCCTCCCGGCCATCGCGCTGTCGGTGATGCCGGTGCGCAACGGCGAGACGGCGCTGGCCAAGCCGCAGGAGCAGGGCGGCTTCGCCGACGACCCGATCCTCGGCGTGGTGGAGAACATCGACCTGGGCCCGCTGCAGGGGGCGGCGGAGGTCTACGTGGGCGTGCTCGCGGCCACGATCCTCTTCATCGCCACCAACGCCGGCCTGCTCGGCGTGTCGCGGCTCACCTATTCGATGGGCCAGCACCGCCAGCTGCCCGAGGGCCTGCGGAAGCTCCATCCGCGCTTCCGCACGCCCTACGTGGCGATCGCCCTGTTCGGGACGATCGCCTGCCTGGCGATCGTGCCCGGCCAGGCCGACTTCCTGGGCACGATCTACGCGTTCGGCGCGATGCTCTCGTTCACGATGGCCCACGGGGCGGTCGCCTGGCTGAGGTACAGGCACCCCGAGATCGACCGGCCGTGGAAGAGCCCGTTCACCCTCCGGTTGCGCGGTCGCGAGATCCCGCTCCTCGCCGTCCTGGGTGGGGTCGGAACCGGCATCGCCTTCGTGGTGGTGACCGTGCTGGACGTCCGCGTGCTGATCTCCGGCGTGATCTGGCTGACGATCGGCGTGACCGGCTACGTGCTCTACCGGCGAAACCAGCGGCTGCCGCTCACCGAGACGCGCAAGGTCGTGCTGCCCGAAGCCCGCCGTGGAGCACGAGGTCGAGTACGAGTCCGTGCTCGTCGCCTTCGAGGACGCCCGCTACAGCGCGGGCGCCGTGGACACCGCCGCCCGCCTGGCCGCGAGGCGCCGCCGCGGCATCCACATCCTGGTGACGATCACCGTGCCGGCCAACGCTCCGATCGACGCCGCGATGCCCGAGCAGGAGGCCAGGGCGGCCGCCGTGGTGGACTCGGCGCGCGTGCGCGGCGGGCGCCGGGTCACGGGCCACTGGGAGAAGGTGCGGGCCGGCGAGGCCGGCCGGCGCATCCTCGAGGAGGCGAGGGAGATCCAGGCTCGCGCGATAGTGCTGAGCGTGCCGCCCAAGCGGGCGGGCGCCTCGCTGTTGGGGCGCACCGCAGAGACCGTCCTCTCCGACCGTCCCTGCCGCGTGATCATCGACTCCACGCCCGCCGAGGTGGAGCGACGGGAAGCCGAGAAGGCGGGCGTTCCGGCCTAGAATCGAGCCCGTGCAGCGCGTGCTCTCGGGCCTGATCCTCGTGCTGGGCCTGGCGATGATCGTGAGCACCCTTGCGCGCGGCGGGGGGCTCGTGCTCGGCACGGTCCTGGGCGCCGCTTTCGTGGTGATCGGCGCCGGGCGGCTGTGGATCGCCCGGGCCACGGGGGCGCGATGAAGGGCGTGCCCGGCGACGGCGCGGGGCCGGTGGCCTCGCGCATGAGGGAGGGGCTGGCGCGCTCGAGCGCCGCCGAGGCGCGCTTCGCCCGCGGCCTGGGCGAACCGGCCCTGTTTGCGATCGTCCTCTCGGCCGTCGGCTCGTCGCTGTACTACGTGCTCGGCGTCGTGGCCGGCGAGGCGCTCGGCCTTACGCCGCTGGTCTTCCTGGTCGCCGCCCTGCTGTTCGTCCTCACGACGATGAGCTACGTCGAGGGCAACTCCCTGCACCCTGAGCGCGGCGGCGCCTCGACCTTCGCCCGTTACGCGTTCAACGAGCTGGTCAGCTTCATCGCCGGGTGGGCGATCGTCCTCGACTTCCTGATCGTGATGGCCATCGCCGCCCTGGCGGTGCCGCACTACCTGAGCGCGTTCTGGGGCCCCGCGGGCGACGGCGGGGTGGAGGTGGCGATCTCTGGCGCTGGTGATCGCGGGCGTGGTGGCGCTCAACGTGCGCGGCATCTCGCCCGAGCGGCTGAAGCTGGTGCTGCGGATCACGCTGCTCAACCTGGTGCTGGTCGCGGTGATCATCGGGGTCGGGCTGGCGACGGTCTCCGACTTCTCGCTGATCACCGACTCGATCGACCTCGGCGTCTCGCCCCGCCTTGCCGACGTGATCTTCGCCGCCACGCTCGCCGCCGCGGCGGCGACCGGCATCGAGGCGGCCTCCGGCCTGGCCGGCGAAGTGAGGGTCGGCCGTCGTGGGCTGCGGCGGTTCGTGATGCTGAGCGCCGCGGCCGTGTTCGTGATGCTCGCCGGCGTCTCGGTGGTGGCGCTGATGGTGGTGCCGGTCACCGGCGGGGCCACCGCGCTGGGTGGCTCCTTCCTCGAGATGCCGGTGCTGGGCGTGGTGTCCGGCTTCGAGCCGAGCTGGGCCGCCGACGGCCTGCGCTACGTGGTCGGCGGCATGGCGGCGCTGGTCCTGGCCCAGGCGGTCAACGGCCAGATGCTGGGCGTCAACCGCCTCGCCTACTCGCTGGCCACCAACCGCCAGGTGCCCAGCGTGATCGGCCGGCTGCACCGCCGGCGCTCGACGCCCTACGTGGCGATCGGGATCTGCGGCGTGCTGGCCTTCGGCCTGACCGTCCCGGCCGACGTGGACTTCCTCGCCGGCCTGTTCGCGTTCGGGGCGATGCTGGCCTTCACCATCGCCCACCTGTCGGTGATCGTGCTGCGGTTCCGCGAGCCCGACCGGCCCAGCGCCTACCGCGTTCCGCTGTCGGTGAAGGTGCGGGGAGGCTCGATCCCGATCCCGGCCGCGCTGGGCGCGCTGCTCTCGGGCGCCGGCTGGGTCAGCGTCGTGGCCCTCCACGAGGGTGCCCGCATCGCCGGCGGCGTCTGGATCGCCTTCGGGATCGTGCTGTACGTCGTCTACCGCTCGCAGCAGGACAAGTCGCTCACCAAGCGCTTCACGATCCCCGAGGAGGCGCTGGTCGAGCGCGAGGAGCAGGAGTACGGGAGCATCCTCGTGCCGGTGTTCGGCCGCGAGCTCGACGACGACATCGTGGGCACGGCGGGCCGCCTGGCCGCCGACGAGGCCGACGAGAGCGAGGGCGGCACGATGCTCGAGGCCCTCTACGTGTTCGAGATCCCCATGTCGCTGCCCATGGACGCGCGCGTCCCGCCCGAGCGGGTGGCCGAGGCCAAGCGCCTGCTGGCGCGCGCGAAGGAGGTCGGCGAGGAGTACGAGGGCGTGGAGGTGGCCACCGCGATGGTGCGCGGGCGCACGGCGGGCTCGGCCATCGTGTCGGAGGCCAAGCGGCGCGGGGTGGAGGCGATCGTCCTGGCCGCCGAGGAGCCCTCCAAGGCCCGTGGAGGGGCGCTGCTGGGCGGCCGCTCGCTGTCGCGCGACCGCTCGGTGGGCGAGACGACGAAGTACGTGGTCGAGAAAGCGCCCTGCAAGGTGATCCTCACCGCGCCCGCCGCGGAGTAGAGTGCGGCGCTCATGTTCGTCCTGATCGTCGGCTGTGGCCGGGTGGGATCGGCCGTCGCGAAGGCGATGCTCACCCAGGGCCACACCGTCTCGGTCCTCGATGAGGACCCCGAGGCCATAGCGCAGCTCAACAAGGGCCAGGAGCAGAGCTGGGAGGACCTCGGCGGCCAGTTCACCGAGGGCACCGCTCTGGAGATCGACGCGCTCATGCAGGCCGGCATCGAGCGCGCGGACGCCTTCGTGGCCTCGACCGACGGCGACAACACCAACCTGGTGATCGCCCAGATCGCCCAGCGCCGCTTCAACGTCGAGAAGGTCGTGGTCCGCGTGCTCGACCCGGCGCGCGCCAAGTGGTACTCCGACCAGGGCCTGCAGACCGTCTGCCCGACCCAGATCGCCATCGAGCTGCTCGAGCAGGCGGTGAGCGGGCAGGCCCCGTTCGAAGGGGTGGCGGGCTGATGTACATCCTCATCGTCGGCGCCGGCAAGGTGGGCTGGAACCTGGCCCGCGAGCTCATCGACAAGGGCAACGAGGTCACGGTCGTGGAGAACTCCAGCCGCCGCTACCAGGTGGTGGAGGAGGAGCTCGAGCACCGCATCCAGTCGGGCGACGGCTCGGAGCTGTGGGTGCTGGAGCGCGCCGGCATCGAGCGGGCCGACCTGGTGATCGCGGTCACCGGCGACGACGAGGACAACATCCTCATCTGCCAGGTGGCCAAGGAGAAGTACGGCGTCGAGCGGGTTGTGGCCCGCTGCAACAACCCGCGCAACCTGGAGCACTTCGAGCTGCTCGGCGTCAAGCCGGCGGTCTCGGCCACCGACCTCATCCTGCGCCTGATCGAGCACGAGGTGCCCGAGTACGGGCTGGTGCACCTGCTCGACCTCCCGACCGAGCGGCTGGAGATCATCGAGCTCGAGGTGGGCCCCGACTCGCCGGCGGCCGGCAAGCGGGTCCAGGACCTCGGCCTGCCCGACGGCTCGCTGGTGATCTCGATCCTGCGCGACGGGGGCGGCTTCGTGCCCGCCGGCGACTCGACGATCGAGGCCGGCGACGAGGTGCTGCTGGTGCTCGACACCGGGCTCGAGGAAGACGTCACGGGGCGCTTCGCCCCGCAGCCGGAAGCCGCCTAGTGGCCGACCGCTCCGTCGACTTCCTCCTGATCGGAGGAGGGCTCGCCACGGCCCGCTGCGCGCGCACGCTGCGCGAGGAGGGGGCCGACGGCTCGATCCTCGTGGTCGGGCGCGAGCCGCACCCGCCCTACGACCGCCCGCCGCTGTCGAAGGGCTACCTGCGCGGCGAGTCCACCCAGGAGGACGCGCACGCCCACGCGCCGGAGTGGTGGGAGGAGAACGACGTCGAGCTGCTGACCCGCACGAGCGTCATGAAGCTCGACACCGAGGCGCGCACGGCGAAGCTCTCGACCAAGGAGGAGGTCGGCTTCGACAAGGCGCTGCTGGCCACCGGCGCGAACGTGCGCCGGCTGCGGGCCGACGGCGCCGACCTCGACGGCATCCACTACCTGCGGGCGTTCGGCAACTCCGACGCGATCCGCGAGGAGGCCGAGCAGGCCGAGCGCGTGGTCCTGATCGGCGGCAGCTACATCGGCTGCGAGGTCGCGGCCTCGCTGACCGCCGGGCTGGGCAAGCAGTGCACGATCGTCATGCAGGAGGACGAGGTGTTCGAGAACTCCTTCGGGCCCGAGGTCGCTCCGTTCTTCGGCGACATCCTGCGCTCCCACGGCATCGAGATCCACGGGGGCGACTCCCTGGCGCGGTTCGAGGGCGAGGGACGCGTCCAGCGCGTCGTGACCGAGAACGGGCTGGAGCTCGACTGCGACCTGGTCGTGGTGGGCGCCGGCGTGATGCCCGACACCATGCTGGCCCGCTCGGGCGGGCTGGAGCTGGGGGAGGCCGGCGGCGTGCTGTGCTCGTCGGGGCTCGAGACGTCGGTCGAGGGCGTGTTCGCGGCCGGGGACATGTGCGAGTACGACAGCCCGATCCACGGCCGCCCGCTGCGGGTCGAGCACTGGGACGCGGCCGCGGAGCAGGGCAAGACCGCCGCGCGCAACATGCTCGGCCAGGGCGTGGACCACGAGGCCGTTCCCTACTTCTTCTCCGACCTGGCCGACTGGGTCTCGCTGGAGTACGTCGGCCCCGGGAGCGGCGAGGCGGTCATCCGCGGCTCGCTCGAGGACGGCAGCTTCACGGCCTTCTACGTGGACGGACGGGCGGGTCACGGCGGCCCTGTCGGTGGACCGCGACGAGAGCGAGCTCGACGCCGCGCGGCGCTACCTGCGCGAGGGCTCTTCACCGGAGCCGTCGGTGCTGGCCGACGAGAGCTCCGAGCTCGGCTAGGGATCTACTGGGGAACCAGGATTCGAACCTGGACTAACGCGTCCAGAGCGCGTCGTGCTGCCGTTACACCATTCCCCAAGGGCGGCGCCGATTCTAGAGGCCGCCTTGGGGCGCGACTCGGCTAGTTTCTCGCGCGGTTTGGCGCAACCGGCCTCAGCTGAGGTACCGGCTCAGCGCTGCGGGGTC
This sequence comes from uncultured Thermoleophilaceae bacterium, assembly GCA_963810745.1. Classification (GTDB taxonomy): domain Bacteria; phylum Actinomycetota; class Thermoleophilia; order Solirubrobacterales; family Thermoleophilaceae; genus JACCZR01. The sequence continues at coordinate 136,298 of CAWEOW010000004.1, read as the reverse complement.
GTGCACGATCGTCTTGCCGCGCCTGAGCGTGATGGTGCCCTCGTTCTCGAACCAGTGCAGCGCGCGCACGGCGCTCTCGCGGGGCGCTCCCGCGAGCCTGGCCACGTCCACCGGGCTGCCCACGAGCTCGATGTCGCGGTCTCCGGCGCCCTGGGCCTGGCGGGCCTCACCTGTCCCAGAAGGGTCGCCGCGACGCGCCCGGTGACCGTGGCGAGGGCGTGCTCGAAGAGCCGCTCGTTGGAGGCCCGCAGGCGCTCGGCGAGGTCGATCACCACGCTCAGGGCGGCCTCGGGGTCGTTGCGCAGGATCGACATGACGTGGTCGCCGTCGAGGACCACCGCCACGTCGGCTCGACGGCCTCAACGGTGGCCGAGCGGCGCTCGCCGTCGAACAGCGCGAGCTCCCCGACCACGTCACCCGGCCCGAAGCGCGCGAGGTGGATGCGCCGGCCGTCGGCGAAGCGGCGCACGATGCGGACCGCGCCGGTGTGCAGCACGTAGCACTCGTGCCCGCGCTCGCCTTCCTCGAAGACGGTCTCGCCGCGCTCCCAGACGACGGTCCCGGCGTTGTCGACCAGGGCCTGCAGGTCGCGCTCGCTCAACGAGGTGAACCACGCGTGGTCCGCCAGCAGGGACAGGACCGTCTCTCGTTGCAGCTGCACGGTGCTCACGGGCCGACGCGGGCGATCATACGGGGGCAAGCGTGAGCAGGGTCGCTCGCTTTGCGCTCCGCCGGCCGAAGCTCGTGGTGGCCTGTTGGGTCCTGTTCGTCCTGGTCGTCGGCTTCACCGGGCGCGGGGTGGAGGACAAGGTGAACCCGACCCAGCTGCTGGTGCCGGGCACCGAGCCCGCGCGCTGGGACGAGCTGCGCAAGGGCACCTTCGGCGAGGACGCGGCGATCGTGCTGCGCGGACCGAAGGAGCAGCTCGACCGCCAAGGCCCTCGCCTGGCCCGCGACCTGGCGCTGCGGCCCCACACGCGCGCCCTCTCGCCGTGGAGCGCCGGGGGCGGCGCCGAGCGGCTCCGGCCGGGCGACGAGACCGCGGTGCTGGTGCTCGACCTCGAGATACCCCCGGGCCAGACCCGGAGCACCGTGGTGCCGCCGCTGAAGCGCTTCGTCGAGCAGCGGGTGCGCGATCCGATCGAGCCGCACTTCGCCGGCGAGGCGCCGCTGGGGCGCGACATCAACGAGGCGACCACCGAGGGCGCCCACAAGGCCGAGCTGCTCGCCGCCCCCATCCTGATCGTCGTACTGCTGCTCGTCTTCCGGTCCCCGATCGCCGCGGCCATCCCGCTGATCATGGGCCAGGGGACGGTGTTCGCCTCGTTCGGGGTGATCTCCATCCTGCTCGAGTGGACGAAGCTCGACGCCGTGGCGCTGAGCCTGGCCTCGGGCATCGGGCTGGCGCTGGGAGTCGACTACTCGCTGCTGATCATCACCCGCTTCCGCGAGGGGCTGGAGAAGGGGTACGCCGTCCGCCAGGCCGCGTCGATCGCGGCCAACACCGCGGGCCGAACCGCGCTCTCGGCGGGGTTCCTGCTGGTGGCGATCATGCTGGTCTCGTTCTTCCTGTCGCCGGGCAGCGTGCTGCTGTCCTCGGCGGTCGGGTCGATAGTCGCGGCGCTCCTGAGCATGGTCAGCGCCGCGCTGGTCACACCGGCGGCGGTGGTGCTCCTGGGCCACAACATCAACCGCTGGCCCCTCGGCCGGGAACGGAAGGGCGGCCGCGGGCTCACGGGGCTGGTGACCCGCGTCACGCGCCGCCCCGTCTTCGCGGCCAGTGTGGTGCTGGCGGCGCTGATCCTGCTGGCCTCGCCGGTGGCGGCGATGGAGATGATCCCGCCCGACCCCCGTCAGCTGCCGGAGGACAGCCGCGGCCTCGAGGACTACGACCAGATCCGCAGGGCGGGCTTCGGGCCGACGGTGGAGGTCGTGCTGCGCTCGCCGCGCGGCACCGTCATGGACCCGCGCACGCTCAGGGAGATCGAGCCCTTCCAGCGGCGGCTGAGCGAGATCCGCTACGTCCGCTCGGTCTTCGGGCCCGAGACGCTGGCCGACCAGACCCGCGCGCTCCGGCGAGCGCCGCGCTCCGTGCGCCGCGCCCGCCGCCAGCTTCGGAAGGGCGAGCGCGACCTGACCCGCCTGCGCGACGGGCTGCGGGCGGCCACCGGCGGTGTGGGCCAGCTGCGCCGCGGCCTGTTGGAGGCCGCGTTCGGGGCTCGCCGGCTCAAGTCCGGCGCCGAGCTGGCGCAGGAGGGGTCCGGCGACCTGGCCGCCGGCAACCGGCGCGCCTACCGCGGCTCCGGGGAGCTGGTCTCGGGCACTCGCCAGGCGCGGGAGGGGGCGAGCCGGCTGGCCGACGGCAACCGGCAGCTGAGCAACGGGCTCAACGGCGAGCTGGCGCCCGGCGCCGACCGCCTGGCCACCGAACTGCGCGCGGGGCAGGGCCGCCTGAGCCAGCTCCGCTTGGCGGCCCGCGGCACCGAGAACCGGGTGCAGGCGGCGTGGGACACGCTGAACCGCATGACCGTCGGCAAGACCGACCCGCTGTTCGCGCAGGCGCTCGCCGAGGTGGGCGCGGCGGTGGGCGCTGCGACCGGCCGCAACCCGCTCACCGGGCAGGTCGTCCTCCAGCCCTATCAGGGCCTGGACGCCGCGCTCGGCCAGGCCGTCGCGCAGACGGGGCAGGCGGCCGACGGCGCCACCCGGCTGTCGGCCGGCGCACGCGAAGCGGCCGGCGGCGCTCAGCGGCTGGCCAACGGCGCCGACGAGCTGGAGGGCGGACTGGTCCGGCTCGAGAACGGCAACCTGCGCCTACAGCGCGGGCTGGCCCAGCTCGCGCGGGGGTCGGAGGAGCTGCGCGACGGGCTCGGTCGCCTGGGGTCGGCCACGAGCAGCTCGCGAGCGGCCTGGAGAGCGGCAACCAGCGCAGCGCCCCACTCGAGTCGGGCCTGGCCGACGGCGCGCTCGAGGTGGCGATGGTCCGCGACCAGCTCGTGAACCGCGCGGGCCCGTTCCGCCCGCTGCGCAGCCTCACCCAGCTCGAGCGCCGGTCGCCGGGCTTCTTCCGCTCGGGCTTCGTGGCCGTCGCCGCCCTGGACGGGGCGAAGGCCCTCGACCGCGACTCGTCGAGCTTCATGCTCGACCCCGATCGCGCCGGCGGGCGCACGGCGCGCATCTCGATCCTGCCCGACGTGCCGGCCAACGACCCGCGCACGGAGGAGATCGTCGACGACGTGATGCGCGAGGCGAGCGGCTTCGAGCGGCGCACGGGCCTCGACGCCGCGGTCGGCGGCGCGGCCGCCAAGCAAGTGGAGTACGACCGGATCATGTCCGGCCGCCTGCCGCTGCTCATCTTCACGATCTCGCTGGTGACCTACCTGCTGCTGGTCTGGATCCTGCGCTCGCTGTTCCTGCCCGCCATCGCGGTCGCGCTCAACCTGATCACCGTCGCCGCGGCCTTCGGCGTCCTGTCGCTGCTGTTCGTGGGCGACAACCCGCCGCTGGCGGTGCGGGGGCGCTCGACGTGCTCTCGGTGGCGAGCATCTTCACGATCATGTTCGCCCTCTCGATCGACTATCAGGTGTTCCTGCTCACGCGGATGCGCGAGGAGTTCGTGCGCACGCAGTCCAACGAGTCGGCCATCCACTTCGGGTTGGAGAAGACGGCCAAGGTGGTCACCGGCGCCGCCGCGATCATGACCGGTGTCTTCGTGGCCTTCGGGCTGTCGGACTTCATCACCCTCCGCCAGTTCGGCGTCGGCCTGGCGGTGGCGGTGGTGATCGACGCGACGATCGTGCGGCTGGTGCTGCTGCCGGCGGTCATGCGGCTGTTCGGCGAGAGCACCTGGTGGCTGCCCGAGCGGCTCGACGAGCGCCTGCCGGTGCTGGACGTCGAGGGCTCGGAGTACGAGCACGAGGCCGAGGCGATGCGCTTCGGCTCGGCGCCCGCCTGCCGCGGCCCCGCCGCTCCAGTCGCCGTACAGGCGGGCGTAGGCCCCGTCGGCCTCCAGGAGCTCCTCGTGGGTGCCCTGCTCCACGATGCGCCCGCCCTCGAGCACGAGGATGCGCCCGGCGGAGCGGATCGTGGACAGGCGGTGCGCGATGACGATCGCCGTGCGGCCCGCCAGCAGCCTGCGCAGGCCGTGCTCGATGCGGGCCTCGGTGGCCACGTCGACGTTCGAGGTCGCCTCGTCGAGGATCAGCACGCGCGGGTCGGCGGCCGCCGCGCGGGCGAAGGCCACCAGCTGGCGCTGGCCGGCCGAGAGGTGCCCGCCGCGCTCGCCCACCGCGGTGTCGTAGCCGTCGGGTAGGCGCTCGATGAACTCGTCGGCTCCGACGGCTCGGGCCGCGGCCTGGACCTCGTCGTCGGTCCCGTCGGGGTTCCCGAAGGCGATGTTGTCGCGGATGGTGCCGGAGAACAGGAAGCCCTCCTGGGGAACGATGCCGAGCTGGGAGCGCAGGGAGCGCTCGGTGACCTCGCGCAGGTCGTGGCCGTCGATCGCGACCGTGCCCTGGGTGGGGTCGTAGAAGCGCGCCACCAGCTTGGCCAGCGTGGACTTGCCCGCGCCCGGTGGCGCCCACCAGCGCCACGGTCTGGCCCGGCGCCACGGTCAGGTCGACGTCGGCCAGCGCGGGGTCGCCGTCGCCGTAAGCGAAGGTCACGTCGTCGAAGCGGATCTCGCCGCGCACGCGCGGCAGCTCGACGGCGTCCGGAGCGTCGGTCACGTCGGGCTCCTCGTCGAGCAGGTCGAAGATCTTGTCCAGCGCGGCCATGCCCGCCTGGTAGGTCGTGTAGAGCTGCGAGAGCTGCTGGATGGGGTCGAAGAAGCTCTGCAGGTAGAAGACGAAGGAGGCCAGCACGCCGATGGTGATCGCGTTGTCGAGCACCTGGTTGCCGCCGTAGAGCAGGATCGCCGCGGTGGCGACGGCCGACAGCAGCTCGATCGCCGGGAAGTACGCGGCGTTGAGGTGGACGGTCTTCATGTTGGCCACCCGGTTGTCCTCGTTGAGCTCGGAGAAGCGGCTCTCGTGGCGCGGCTCCTGGCCGAAGGCGCGCACCACGCGCACGCCGGAGAGCGTCTCCTGCAGATAGGCGGTGACCAGCGCGATCTTCTCGCGGGTGATCCGGTACGCGTTCGCCGAGGCCAGCCGGAAGATCACGCTGGCGATCAGCAGCACGGGGAACACCGCGAAGGTGACCAGCGCCAGCTCGGCGTCGAGGAAGACCAGGATCGCCGCGGTGCCGATCAGCGTCAGCGAGGCGGAGAACAGCGTCACCACGCCGTCGGTGACCAGCTGGTCGAGCGCCTGCACGTCGTTGGTGATGCGCGAGATCACCACGCCGGCGCGGTTGCGCGAGTAGAAGCCGATCGACAGCCGCTGGAGGTGGGCGAAGAGCCGCTCGCGCAGGTCCTGCAGCGCGCGCTGGCCGACCCAGTTGACCAGGTAGGTCTGCGCGTAGCTCGCGCCCCAGTTGACCAGCGCCGCCAGCAGGAACAGGGCGGTGATCACCACGAGGGCGGTGACGCTCTTGCCGCGCACGCCGTCGTCGATCGCGCGGCCGGCGAGGTAGGGGGGAGCCAGGCTCGCCGCGGTGGCGAGCGTGAGCGCGGTGAACATGAGGATCACGCGCCCGCGGTAGGGGCGCAGCAGCGCCAGGAGCTGGCGGATCTTTCGCTTGCGATCGCCGGTCACAGCCCCGCCACCTCGGCCTCCTCGGGGTCGCGCTCCTCGACGATCCGGCCCGAGCCCGCGGCGATGCCGCGGTACAGCTCGGACTCCTCGAGCAGCTCCTCGTGGGTGCCGCGCGCGCTGACGCGACCGTCCTCGAGCACCACGATCTCGTCGGCGAGGGAGATCGTCGACAGCCGGTGGGCGATCACGAAGGTGGTGCGGCCCTCCATGACCTCGCCCAGCGCGCCCTTGATCCGCCCCTCGGTGGTGGCGTCGACGCTGGAGGTGGCGTCGTCGAGGATCAGGATGCGGGGCTGGGCGAGCAGCGCGCGGGCGATGGCCACGCGCTGGCGCTGACCGCCGGAGAGCGTCAGGCCGCGCTCGCCCACCAGCGTCTCGAGGCCGTCGGGCAGGTCCTCCAGCAGCTGGGAGAGCCCGGCGCGCTCGGCGGCCTCGCGCACCTCCTCCTCGTTCGCGTCCTCGCGCGCGTAGGCGATGTTCTCGCGCAGCGTGGCGGAGAACAGGAACGCGTCGTCGGAGACCAGCGCCACCTCGCGGCGCAGCGAGTTGAGGTCCACGTCGCGCACGTCGCAGCCGTCGATCAGCACGGCGCCGTCGTCCACGTCGTACAGGCGCGGCACCAGCAGCACCAGGGTGGTCTTGCCGGCGCCGGTGGCGCCCACCACGGCGACGGTCTTGCCGGCCTCGATGTCGAGGTCCACGTCGCGCAGCACGGGCTCGGCGCCCTCCTCGTAGGCGAAGGTCACCCGGCGCAGCTCCACGCGCCCGCCTCCCGCCGGCAGCGGCGGCGCGTCGGAGGGGGCGACGAGCTCGGGGCCGCGGTCCAGGATCTCGAACACACGCGCGCCCGAGGCGACCGCGCGCTGGGCCATGCCCAGCATCACGCCGAGGGTGCGCATCGGCGAGGTGAGCATCAGCACGTAGCCGTAGAAGGCGACGAACTCGCCCACGCTGATCGAGCCGTTGATGACCTGGTTGCCGCCCACGAGCACCAGCGCGGCCAGGCCGAGCTGGGGCAGGAAGCCGATGAACGGGTTGTAGAAGGCGCGCAGCCGGGTGGAGACCATCGACTGGTCGAAGACCCGCTTGACCGCGCCGCGGAAGCGGCTCAGCTGGCGCTGCTCCTGGGCGAAGGCCTTGACCACGCGCACGCCGGAGACGTTCTCCTCGGCCTCCGCGGTCAGCTCGGCGATGCGCTGCTGGACCTCCTGGGTGGCGGGGCGGTTGCGCGAGCCGTAGCGCCAGGCGACCCACAGGACGGCGGGCATGGGCGCGAGGGCCACGAGCGCCAGCGGCGGGTTGACGGCGACCATGACGATCGCCGCGATCACGATGGTCAGCGCGGATTGGGCCATGAACACCAGCCCGTAGCCCAGGAAGAAGCGCACCGCCTGGAGGTCGACGGTCGAGCGCGACATGAGCTGGCCGGTCTGCTGGCCGTCGAAGAAGGCCAGCTCGAGCGACTGCAGGTGCGAGTACATGCGGTTGCGCAGGTCGAACTCGACGCCCAGCGACACGCGACCGGCCACCAGCCGCCGCACCACGCTGAACACCAGCCGCAGGACGCCGGCGCCGATCAGCGCCCACACCAGTGTCTCGAGCTCGGCGCCGTCCCCGCGGACGTCGTCGATCGTGCGGCCGACGAGGAAGGGGACCAGCACGCCCATGCCCATCGCGGCCGCCGCGAGCACGAAGGAGGCGACGACCCCGGCCCGGTAGGGCCTCAGGAAGCCGAGCAGTCGCCAGAACGTGCGCATTGAGACGTTACTTTACTTATTGAAGCGTCGGGCGATCTCCGCGTGGCGGAAGTCGAATATCCGGTCCAGGTCGCGCCGGACCAGGGCCACGCGGGCCACCTCCCCGAGCGGCCCGAGGGGGAGGGCGTAGCGCACCACGTCGCGCATCAGCGTGTCCCCGCCGTCGGGCTCGAAGGTGTGCGTGTGGTGCCACAGGCGGTAGGGGCCCTGCAGCTGGCGGTCCACGAAGCGCACGCCGGGCTCCCACACGTCGATCCGGGTCCGCCACCTCAGGCGGACGCCGTGCAGCTTGAGCCGGTACTCGATCAAGGTGCCCTCGTGCATGTCGATCGGCTTCGGCGTCACGACCTGGAAGCCGAGGAAGGGCGGGGTGATCGCCTCGAGGTTGTGGGCGTCGGCGAAGAAGCCGAACACCTCCTCCGGCGAGCCCGGCAGGCGCTGCGAGCGCTCGAGAACGTGGACCTTCACACGGTTGGTACGCGCTCCGCCGGGGTAGGGACGGGCGCGTGCGGATCATTCAGAACATCCTGGACGCAATAGTCACGCTGATCACGGCGCCCTTCCGGGCGCTCGGCCAGCTCTTCAAGGGCGGCGGCGGCCGGCGCCGGCGGCGCTAGCGCCTCCCACCAGCCGCCGCTGGCCGGCGCGTTTGAGGTCAGCACAAGAGTCGTGCCTGCGTACGATCGAAGCGTGCGCGCGCTGCTCGAATCGGCACCTCCCTGGTACGTCCTGGGCCCATGCCTGGGGCTGCTGGTGATCGGCATGCTCGCCACGCTGAACACCCGCCTCGGGGTGCTGGGCGGCTGGTCGGAGACCGTCGAGTGGGTCGGCGGCCGACGCCGGCAGCTCGGGGTCAAGGCCTGGTTCGCGCTCGGCGTCGTGGCCGGAGGCCTGGTCTTCCGCCTCGCAGCCGGAGAGCCCTCGTTCGGCGAGGGCTACGGCTGGCTGACGCGGGAGCTCGGCTCGGACGTCGCCGTGGGCGCGGTGCTCGTGGGCGCGGGCGTGCTGATCGGCTTCGGCGCGCGGCTGGCGGGCGGCTGCACCTCGGGCAACGGGCTCGGCGGCAGCTCCTTCGGCTCGCCGGCGAGCCTCGTCGCGACGGCGACCTTCATCGGCACGGCCGTGGTCTCCGCGCTGGTGATCGAGGCGCTGCTGTGAGGCGGCGCCTGTTCGTCGCCGGCCTGGGCTTCGGGCTGCTGTTCGGCTTCCTCCTCTCCTGGGGCCGGCTCACCGACCCCGACGTGATCCGCGACATGCTGGTGCTCGACGAGGCCTACGTCTTCCTGATGATGGGCTCCGCGGTCGCGGTGGGCTTCGTCGGGGTGAAGCTCCTGCTCCGCCGCCGCCAGCGTGCGCTGCTCACCGGCGAGGAGGTGAGCGTCCGCACCGAGCGGCCCGAGCGCCGCCACGTGATCGGGAGCGCGACCTTCGGCCTGGGCTGGGCCATCGCCTGCACCTGCCCGGGCCCCGTGGCCGCGCAGCTCGGCCAGGGCCTGGGCTGGGGCCTCTGCACCGCGGCTGGGATAGTCGGGGGCGTGCTGCTGTTCAACGCCCGCCGCGGGCGCGCCGCCCGGGGGCCGGCCCTGGCGGCCCGCCGACCGGGGGCCGTGGCCCAACCGCCCGCTTGATCTTCCGCCAGGTCATACACGACGACCTGGGCTGCGCCTCCTACTTCGTCGGCGACGACGGAGTGGCGGCGGTGATCGACCCCAAGCTCCACGTCGAGGACTACCTGAGCCTGGCGCGCTACACCGGCGACGCGGCCTCGGGCCCCGGCTAGGAGCGCTCTTCCCTGAGCGCCGACAGGATCGCCGCGACGGCGTCGTCCACCTCGGTGTCGGCGCCGGCGATGCGCACGTCGGGGTCCTCGGGCTCCTCGTAGGGAGCGTCGACGCCCGTGAAGCCCGTGACCCTGCCCTCGCGGGCCTTCGCGTACAGGCCGCTCGGGTAGCGCTGCTCGCACACCTCGACCGGGGTGTCCATGTAGACCTCGCGCTCGGCCCGCAGCCCGTCGGTGATGGCGGCCAGGTCGGGCGTGTCGCCGTTGCGCGAGACGTCCTCGAGGTGCTCGCTCATCAGCACGTCGGTGTCGGGCAGAAGCCGGCCGATCAGGGTGCTCTTGCCGTCGTCGACCGAGCCGACCGTGGCCAGCCGCAGCAGCTCGCGGGGGGCGTCGGCCATCAGAAGTACCCCTCGCGCTTGCGGTCCTCCATAGCGGCCTCCGAGATGCGGTCGTCGGCGCGGGTCTCGCCGCGCTCGGACACCCGCGAGGAGCCGATCTCCCCGATCACCGTGCCGATGTCCGCGGCCTCGGAGCGCGCGGCGCTGGTGACGGTGAGGTCGCCAACAGTGCCGTAGCGCACCGACACCTCCTCCTCGCCGCTCTCCGCCCGCACGTAGTCGGACTTCGCCGGCAGGATCCCGTCACGATCGGATAGGTTCGCCGCCGTGATCACCCCCCGGAAGGCGATCGACGCGATAAACGAGCGCTTCGGTCGCCACGCTGGGTTCCGGGCCCTGCACGCGAAGGGCCTGCTCTTCCGGGGCACCTTCACCGCGACGCCCGAGGCGGCTCGCCTGACCCGCGCCGGGCACATGCAGGGGGACCCCGTCGAGGCGACCGTTCGCCTATCGAACGGCTCCGGCGACCCCGAAGATCCCGACTACGCCCCCGACGTCCGCGGCCTCGCGACGAAGTTCTACCTCCCGGACGGCTCGCGCACGGACATCCTGGGCCAGACCGCGCCCAGCTTCCCGACCAGGTCGGTGGACTCGTTCATCGAGCTGACGCGGATCAACCCGACCACGGTCGGCGCGCTGTGGCGCATGCCCTACTTCCTCGTGCGCCACCCGCGTGCCCTGCCCGGCCTGCCGGCCAACCTGTCGGCGCTGCGCCCGCCGCAGAGCTACGCCCTCTGCCGCTACTACGCGATCCACGCCTACAGGTGGCTGGACGCCGACGGCGGCGAGCGCTGGGTGCGCTACCGCTGGGAGCCGGCCGAGCGCGGCAAGGCCCTGTCGGCGGGCGAGGCGAAGAAGCGCGGGCGCGACTACCTGCAGGAGGACATCCGCGAGCGGGTGGTGCGCGAGCCGGTGCGCTTCACGCTGGTCCTCCAGATCGCCGGAGAGGGCGACGACCCCCACGACCCCACCTCCAGCTGGCCCGACGAGCGCGAGCGGGTCGAGGCGGGCACGCTCGAGCTCACCGGGCCCGACGAAGAGCGCGAGAAGGGCGACGACGTGCTGGTGTTCGACCCCACCCGCGTGGTCGACGGCATCGAGCTCTCCGACGACCCGATCCTGGCCTATCGCCCGGCCGCGTACTCGGAGTCGATCGAACGGCGGTCGGGGGTGGCGCCGCCGCCGGAGGCGGATGCACGCCGCCGATAGCCACGACCTCATTCGCGTGCAGGGCGCGCGGGTCAACAACCTCCAGGACGTCAGCGTCGAGATCCCCAAGCGCCGTCTCACGGTGTTCACGGGCGTCTCGGGCTCGGGCAAGAGCTCGCTGGTGTTCAGCACGATCGCCGCGGAGTCGCGGCGGCTGATCAACGAGACCTACAGCGCCTTCCTGCAGGGCTTCATGCCGACGCTGGCCCGCCCCGAGGTCGACGTGCTCGACGGCCTGACCACGGCGATCATCGTCGACCAGGAGCGGATCGGCTCCAATCCGCGGTCCACCGTCGGCACCGTCACCGACGCCAACGCGATGCTGCGCATCCTCTTCAGCCGGCTGGGCAAGCCGCACATCGGCCCGCCCAACGCCTATGCCTTCAACGTCCCGTCGGTCAGCGCCACCGGCGGCATCACCATCGAGCGCGGCGATAAGACCAAGACCGTCAAGGCCTCGTTCAACCGGACGGGCGGCATGTGCCCGCGCTGCGAGGGCACGGGCAGCGTGACCGACTTCGACCTCGCCCAGCTGTACGACGACTCGAAGTCGCTCAACGACGACGCCCTGACCATCCCCGGGTACGGCGTCAAGAGCTGGAACGTGCGCCTCATGCGCGAGGGGGGCTTCCTCGACCCCGACAAGCCGATCGGCAAGTACAACAAGCGCGAGCGCCACGACTTCCTCTACCGCGAGCCGGTCAAGGTCAAGGTCGGCGGCGCCAACCTCACCTACGAGGGGCTGATCCCGCGGCTGCAGAAGTCGATGCTGTCCAAGGACCGCGAGTCGATGCAGTCGCACATCCGCGAGTTCGTGGACCGGGCCGTGACCTACCGGACGTGCCCCGAATGCGACGGCACCCGCCTGGCCGAGGGGGCCCGCAAGTCGAAGATCGACGGGGTCGGCATCGCCGACGCTTGCGCGATGCAGATCAGCGACCTGGCCGAGTGGGTTCGGGGCCTGGATGAGCCGTCGGTCGCGCCCCTGCTCGGGGCGCTGCAAGAGAGCCTCGACTCGTTCTCGGAGATCGGGCTCGGCTACCTCTCGCTCGACCGCCCGTCGGGCACGCTCTCGGGCGGCGAGGCGCAACGCACGAAGATGATCGGCCACCTCGGCTCGTCGCTCACCGACGTGACCTACGTCTTCGACGAGCCCACGATCGGACTGCACCCCCACGACGTCAAGCGCACCAACGACCTGCTGCACCGCCTGCGCGACAAGGGCAACACGGTGCTCGTGGTGGAGCACGAGCCCGAGGTGATCGAGGTCGCCGACCACGTGGTGGACCTCGGCCCGCGCGCCGGCAGCGACGGCGGCACCATCACCTTCGAAGGCACGGTCGCCGGGCTGCGGAAGAGCAAGACGCTGACGGGCCGCCACCTCGACGACCGGTCTGCCCTCAAGGAATCGGTGCGCGAGCCCGACGGGAAGCTGGAGATCTGCGGCGCCTCGACCCACAACCTGCAGGACGTGGACGTCGACGTGCCGCTGGGAGTGCTGTGCGTGGTCACCGGTGTGGCGGGCTCGGGCAAGAGCTCGCTGATCGACGGCAACATGCCGGCCTCGGCGGAGGTGGTGTCGGTGGACCAGGCGCCGATCCGCGGCTCGCGCCGCAGCAACCCGGCGACCTACACCGGGCTGCTCGACCCGATCCGCAAGGCGTTCGCGAAGGCCAACGACGTCAAGCCCGCCCTGTTCAGCCCCAACTCCGACGGCGCCTGCCCGACCTGCAACGGCGCCGGCGTGATCTTCACCGAGCTGGGGTTCATGGACACCGTGGCCACCACCTGCGAGACGTGCGAGGGCAGGCGCTTCGAGCCGGCGGTGCTGGACTACAAGCTCGGCGACCGCGACATCAGCGAGGTGCTCGCCATGTCCGTCGCGGAGGCCGAGGAGTTCTTCGCGCGACGGCGACGCGCAGATGCCCGCCGCGCACAGGATCCTCGAGCGCCTGGCCGACGTCGGTCTCGGCTACCTGAGCCTGGGCCAGCCCCTCACGACGCTGTCCGGCGGCGAGCGCCAGCGGCTCAAGCTGGCGTCGCACATGGGCGAGAAGGGCGGCGTCTACGTGCTCGACGAGCCGACCACCGGCCTGCATCTGGCCGACGTCGAGCGGCTACTCGGCCTGCTCGACCGTCTCGTCGACTCCGGCAAGTCGGTGATCGTGATCGAGCACAACCAGGCGGTCATGGCGCACGCCGACTGGATCATCGACCTGGGCCCCGGCGCCGGCCACGACGGCGGCCGGGTGGTCTTCGAGGGCACGCCCGCCGACCTGGTGGCCGACCGCTCGACGCTGACGGGCGAGCACCTGGCGGAGTACGTCGGGGCTGAGGCAAGCCTCGCTGAGTAGCTCCGCCTGGATTTGAACCAGGGACCTCACCATTATGAGTGGTGCGCTCTAACCGCTGAGCTACGGAGCCGCGAGGGCGAGCATAGCCACTGCTAGAGCGGAATCCGCGGGGCTCCGCCAGCCTCGTTCGAGGGCACGGACCCGTCGGGCAGCGTTCAGGGCAACACACGCCGAAGATGGCCGGGAGCGCCGGCACCTTGCCGGGTGATGAGGCAGGCCGGCCTGTAGGGCAAGGCCGAGCCAGGGCTGGGCCCATCCGGTTAATTCGACGGCACGGCGGGTACGCCCTCACACACGGAGACATCCCAAAGTGAGGAGAGTCATGGCGCAAACAAAGGCCCAACGATCCGCCGCCGCGAAGAAGGCGGCGGCGACACGGAAGCGCAATGCCGCGCAGGGAAGCGGGACGCAGGCCAAGCGTTCCGCGGGCAGTGCTGCCAAGCAGGTGACCGACGCCGCGAAGGCGGCAGGCGAAGCCGCGAAACAGGCCGGCGAGGCCGCAAAGCACGCGGCTGAGGCAGCCACCAAGCCCAGGCGTTGAAGCGGACCACCCCCGTCGGGGACCGGCCCCGGAAGTCGTTGAGCCGGTAAGCCCGTCAGCGGGCGGGTTTCGTCGTCGTGTGTCACCCGGAGCAACCCGCGGACGTCTTCAAGCAGCTCCGCGGCAGCTTCCATCGACGCATCGTGAGTCCGCTCGGCGTAGGCGCTGTGGTCACGGTCCGCCCTTGAGTGAACTGAGCAGTCGAAGCGCCGCTCCTCTCGGACACGTCGGCGGCTCGAGGGACTGCGTCCCCGGCTTGGCAGCGGGGAGCGATGGCGAGCTGAGTCTTACACCCGACAGCGAAGCATCGGCGAGATGTCGACGGCGTGTTCGCGCAACCCCTTCCGGCGCTCGGTGGACCCAAGCTCGGCATCATCGACCGCGGCGCACGGAACCAGGGTCTTCAGCCGGCGCTTGATTCGTAGCCGAGCCTCGCTCGAACTCTCCCTCGGAGAGGAGTCCGCGCTCGCACCGCGCTCGACGACGCGGCGCATGACCTTCCGGCCGTAGCTCGCGTAAGGGGTAAAGCGAGCGGCCAGGTCCTCTGCCGTCGCCTCGCCCCGCGCCACGCGCTCGACCTCGGTTACGAACCACTCCTCGCGAGCCAGCAGGTGACCGAGCAGCCACGAGCAGCCGCCGAGAGTCGAGCCGGCCCGATGGGCGACGAGGCAAGAGACATCGCGGCTGCCCTCTTCGGTGGGCGCAGGCACCGATCCCGACGAGGCAACCGAGGAGGCAGCGGCGGCGACACCGACAGCCGCGCTCGACCCTGAGCGTGCCGAGCTCGCGCGTCGTTACTCGCTAAGCGAGCACAGCGACACCTCGAGTCAATGCAATCGGACAACAACCCGAACACCGCAGAGGTTCAGTTGCTCAACGCGCATCGTGCGAGGCAAGAGGCGGCTCTCAGCTGCTGAGCCTCCTGCACCCGGGGATCTTCGACGATGAGGTGGAGCAGACGTCCACGCCGCGGTTCGACGGCGGGCCGCGAGGCGACGGCGTGGGCACGCCACGCGGCGAGCCGAGGCCGCAGTACCGCGAGCCCAGCGATGAGCGTGGCTGGTCGCCGAGTACCTAGTCGAAGGCGGCGCCGAACTGTTCTCCCGTGGCTGAGGGGAAGGTGATGGCGATGAAGTTCGAGCCGCTGACCCGCTGTCCCGGCCACGACGGGCTCAGCAGGTGCGAGTCACTAATCGACGGCCAACGTCAAGCGTTGTGCAACGGCTCCCGAGCCGCGCGGGACAGGAGCCAGGAGGGCATCCTCGACCGAGCTTTCTGTCAATGACCGACGAGTTGGGCACGTCCGGAACATGCACGCTTCCACAAGGCGGCTCATGAGCGGTCTACTCCGACAGTCCCGCGGCCTCGAGAGCTTCCTGCTTGGTGCGAAACAACGCCCACCAGCTGACCCTTCCGTCGCGTACCGCGGTGGCTTGCCACATCATCTGTTCGACGGGGACGCCTCCGATCGTCCCCGCGATCCGCAGGTGCATGACCCCCGTACCGTCCGGGCCCACGATGAGTTCGAGCACTTCCCAGCGCACGTCTTGGAAGCTGGCAACGACCGTCTCCCACCAGACCCGCACCCCGTCGTGGCCTCGGAAGCTTGCGCCCTCGGCCTCGGCGATCAAGGACGTGAACTCGACGTCCTCCGCCATGAGCGCCAAGAAGCGGTCCATGTCGGCTGCATTGAGCGCGTCGTAGGCGGCCTCCGCGAGCGCACGCAACTCCGCGGGCACGTTCTCCTGCGACATCGCCTACTCCGACAGCCCCACGGCTTCGAGGGCTTCGGCCTCCGTCTCGTGACGACTGATGCGACTGGCTTTGCCGTCGCGCCAACGCGCGACGTGCCAGAGGGTCTGATCGACGGAAGCCGCGCTCTCGCCGCCGTGGCCAGTCTGGCGGAGTTGGGCGAGGGTTGCCGAGCCGAGCGCACGAAGGCTGAGTACCTCAACGCGCGAGTCCGGAAAGACGTCTTGAAACTCCTCCCACCAGCGACGGATCCCGGCGTGACCACGGAATTCGCCTCCCACGCCACCCAGGGCGGTGTGGACGACGACGTCGTCGGGCGTCCGTTCCACGAGGTCATCGACATCGCCTTGATTCCAGGCCGTGACCACCTCGCGATATGCGTCCTCCACGTTCTCCTGCGACATCGCCCGCCCAGTATCCCGCCGAGCGATCTAACTGGCCTGGCTGTAGCTCCTCACCACGTTGTTCATCCGGGCCACCGGAGGCTGGGGGTGTCGACCCACCCAGTCCCCGAGGAGGACACCGGATGAAGCTTCACGCTAACGCCAAGACCTGTCCGAACAGCCGGGCGCTGATCGCCCGCCGGGTCCTAGAAGAGGGCTGGCCGCTCGCGGCGGCGGCCGAGGCCGCCGGCGTGAGCGAGCGCACCGCGGCCAAGTGGGTGGGGCGCTTTCGCCTCGAGGGACGCCGGGGGCTGGTGGACCGCAGCTCGGCCCCGCACCGCGCCCGCGGCGTCTGGCTGCCGAGCGCGTCGAGGCGATCGACAAGCTGCGCCGCCTGCGCCTGGCCGGCGCTCAGATCGCCGAAGCGCTGGGGCCGGCCCTGTCCACTGTCTCGCGCTGGCTGAAGCGGATCGGCCTGGGCAAGCGCTCGCGCCCGACATCGTCCGAGCCGCCCAACCGCTAAGCAGCGACCCGAAGACGCCTTCGGTCGAACCGCCGATGTGGCTCCGCGCGTGAGGAACCCACCACCACGGTCTGGGGAAACCCGCCGGCGGCCAGTGATGCCCGCATCTGAGTCACGTCTCTGCGGCGTTCATGGATGCGGATCCCGGGTCCATGGCAATGGCCTCTGCCGCACCCACTACGACGAACGACGCTACCGGGCGACCACCGATCGCGACCCCTGAAGTCAGCGCGCCCGCCGCGACGGAACACTGGATCAAGTCGGAGCTCTGCTACGGGAGCGTTCCGGCTTGGGCCTCACCGCACGGCCACGGATCGATGTTCGCCACCGACGAGGAGCGTCGCGCAGCGTGGGACGAGCGCGGGAAGGCGCTGCTGGAGGATGTACGCAGATCGGGGATGTCGCTCGTCTACCGCGAGATCGGGCCCCTGCAGGGCCGGTACGCGCTGCCCCTGCTGGTGCTCCTTCCGCTTTGGCTGGGCGAGGTGGTCCACCGCCACCGCGAGCTGCTGCCGCCGAGCACGCAGCGCCACCTGGCCGGCGGCGTGCTGGGAATCGTCGCCCTGGTCCAGGCCGTCGCCTGGCTGTCCAACGCCCACCGCTTCGCGGTCGGGCAGAGCGGCAGCTGGTCGTTCCTGACCGGCGACGGCTGGGCACCGCCGCCGGGCTGGCCGCCCTGGGCGCTGCTGGCCGCCGCCGGCGCGGCGTCGCTGGCGGGCGCCGCGGCGCTCGCGCTCTCGCGGCGGGATCTAGATTGGGCGCAGTGACCGGCCCGCCCTCACTGCTCGCGGTACCCAACGTCAGCGAGGGGCGCGACCACCAGGTGATCGAGGCCATCGGCACCGGCTTCCACCCGGCGCGCCTACTGGACCTGCACGCCGACGAGGACCACCACCGCAGCGTCTACACGCTCGCGGCCGCGCCCGACGAGCTGCCCGAGGCCCTTCTGGGCGGGGCACGGGAGGCCGTCGAGCGGATCGACCTGCGCCGCCACGAGGGCCTGCACCCGCGGGTGGGGGCGATGGACGTGATGCCGGTCGTGCACCTCGACGAGGAACGCCGGGGCGCGGCCTGCGCCGCCGTGCTGACCGCCGCCGGGTTGATCGGCGACGAGCTGGGCCTGCCGGTGGTGCTCTACGGGCAGCTGGCCACCCGCCCCGAGCACGAGCGGCGCGCCGACCTGCGCCAGGGCGGCTGGCAGGGAATCGCGGCGCGGATCGAGGCCGGCGACGTGGTGCCCGACTACGGCCCCAAGCGCGCCCACCCGAGCGCCGGCGTGCTGCTCGCCGCCGCCCGCCCGCCGCTGGTCGCCTTCAACGTCGACCTCGACACCGACGACGTCGAGCTCGCCAAGCGGGTGGCGGGCGAGCTGCGCGAGAGCGGGGGAGGGCTGCCGGGCGTCCGCGCCCTCGGGCTGTTCCTGGACGACCGCGGGCGCGCGCAGGTCTCCACCAACGTCGAGGACCACACGCGCGCGCGGCTGGGCGAGGTGGTCGAGTTCGTGCGCGCGCGGGCGCCGGTGGCCGAGGCCGAGCTGGTGGGCCTGGCCCCCGAGGCCGCGTTCGAGGGCTTCCCCGAGGACGTGCACCTGCGCGGGTTCAGCCCCGAGAGGCACCTCATCGAGCCGGTGTTGCGAGGATTGGCCTGATGGCCCAGACGAAGCGCAAGCGCAGGCGCAAGCACAAGGGGACGCCCGCGGGGACGGTGGTCTCCACCACGAAGGCGAAGCCGAAGGGCAAGGCCGACGCCAAGCAGGACGCCCGGGCGCGCCGCGAGGAGCGCATGAACCGCGTGCCCACCTGGCGCGGGGCCGTGCAGCGCGCGGCGATCGCGGCCGTGATCTTCGGCGTCCTGCTGGCCTCGCCGCTGTTCAGCCGGCCCATCGGACAGGCCGCGGTCCTGACCGTGTTCGTCTTCGCGCTCTACGTCCCGCTCGGCTACGGCACGGACAAGCTCTTCTACAACATGCGCCAGCGCCGGAAAGCCAGGGGGAAAGGCTAGGAGTCCGGCGAAGCCGGACGGTCACGGGCGCCGGGACGGCGCCCGATGGCATCAGACCTGGGGCCGGGACGGCTCCAGGGGCTAATCTCAGCTTGATGGACGTTCGGATGTTCACCGTCGGCCAGGTGGCCGAGAACAGCTACATCTTCCGGCGCGAGGGCTCGGACCGCGCGCTGATCGTGGACCCCGGCGACGAGGCGCCCAAGCTGCTCGGCGCGCTCGAGGAGCTGGGGGTGACGCTGGACGGGATCCTGCTCACGCACACGCACTTCGACCACGTGGGCGCGGTGGCTCCCGTGGCCAAGGCGACCGGCGCCGAGGTGTGGGTGCCGAAGATCGAGCGCCCGGTGCTCGCGGACATCATGAGCTTCGTCCCCTGGCCGGGCTTCGGCCCCTTCGAGAGCTACGACGCCGAGCACGACCTCGAGGGCGGCGAGCAGCTCCAGCTCGCGGGCTTCGACATCGACGTCCTGTTCACCCCGGGGCACAGCCCCGGTCACGTGACCTTCTCCATCCCCGACGAGCGCGTGGTCTTCTCCGGCGACGTGCTGTTCCAGGGCTCGGTCGGCCGGGTCGACCTGCCCGGGGGCGACGGCCCGACGCTGCTGCGCTCGATCCGCTCGCTGGTCGAGACGCTGCCCGAGGACACGACCGTCTACCCCGGTCACATGGGCGTGACCACGCTGGGCGCCGAGCGGGCCACCAACCCGTTCCTGGCGGAGCTAGCGCGCTGAAGGCCCCTCGGGGCACCTTCGACGTCCTCGACGGCGAGGAGCGCCTGCGCGCTCCTGGCCGCAAGCCGCGCGACCTGCTGGGCCGAGCGATGTACGAGTACGTGGAGACGCCGGCCTTCGAGGAGACCGAGCTGTTCGAGCGCGGAGTGGGTGAGTCCACCGACGTCGTGCAGAAGGAGATGTTCACCTTCGAGGACAAGGCCGGCCGCTCGCTGACGCTGCGCCCGGAGGGCACCGCCTCGATCTGCCGTGCCTACGCCGAGCACGGCATGCACAAGCGCGCGCAGCCGGTGAAGCTCTGGTACTGGGGCCCGTTCTTCCGCCACGAGGCGCCGCAGGCAGGCCGCTTTCGCCAGTTCACCCAGGTCGGCGCCGAGGTTCTGGGCACCGACGAGCCCTCGGCCGACGCTGAGCTGATCCTGCTGCTCAGCGAGCTGCTGGTGGACTGCCGCGAGGTGCGCCTGCGCATCTCGAGCCTGGGCAACCCGCAGACGCGGGCCGCCTACCGCGAGGAGCTGCGCGACTGGCTGCGCGCCCGCGAGGGCGAGCTCGCTGAGCCGGTCCGCGACGCGGCTCGATCTCAACCCGCTGCGGGCGTTCGACTCCGACGACCCGAGCACCCAGGCGGTCATGGCCGACGCGCCCAAGCTGGTCGATCGACTGGACGACGACGACGCCGCGCACTTCGCCGAGGTCCGCAAGCTGCTCGACGAGCGCCGGCCTTGCTACGAGGTCGACCCTGGCCTGGTGCGTGGCCTCGACTACTACACGCGCACGGTGTTCGAGTTCGAGAGCGGGGCACTTGGCGCTCAGGCCGCGCTGGGCGGCGGCGGGCGCTACGACGGCCTGGTCGAGCTGGTGGGCGGACCGCCCACGCCGGGAGTCGGCTGGGCGGCGGGCATCGAGCGGATCCTGCTGGCGCAGGAGGAGGCGCCGGCGCCGGCTGCCGGCGGGGTGTTCGTCGCGGTCGCCAAGCCCGAGCGGCGGCGCGATGCCTTCCGGCTCGTGAAGGAGCTGCGCGGCGCGGGCATCCGGGCCGACATGGAGCACACGGAGCGCTCGCTGAAGGGCCAGCTCAAGCAGGCCGACCGGCTTGGCGTGGCCCACACGGTGATCCTGGGTGACGCGGTGGAGCTGAAGGACATGAACAGCGGGGACCAGCGCGAGGTCGACGACGTGGTGGGGGCGCTGCGGTGAAGCCCCCGCGCGCCAACGCCTACCGCGACGCCTGGGCCGGCGAGCTGCGCGCCGACCGCGTCGGGGAGGAGATCCGCGTGGCCGGCTGGGTGCACCGCCGCCGCGACCACGGCGGGCTGATCTTCATCGACCTGCGCGACCGCACGGGGCTGCTCCAGCTGGTCTTCCGCCCCGAGGAGGCCCCCGAGGCCCACGGCGCCGCCGAGCGCCTGCGGGGAGAGCACGTGCTCAGCGCCCGCGGCGAGCTGGTCCGGCGCGAGGAGGGCACGGTCAACCCCGGCCTGCCGACCGGCGAGGTGGAGCTCAACGTGAAGGAGGTCGAGCTGCTGGCCGACTCCGAGACGCCGCCCTTCGAGATCGTCGAGGACGACCCCGTGGGCGAGGAGCTGCGGCTGCGCTACCGCTACCTGGACCTGCGCCGGGAGCACATGCGCGACGCGATCGTCCTGCGCCACGAGGTCGCGCGCACGATGCGCGAGCACCTGGGCGACGAGGGCTTCCTGGAGATCGAGACGCCGATGCTCACGCGCTCGACCCCCGAGGGCGCGCGCGACTTCCTGGTACCCGCCCGGCTGCAGCCCGGCAGCTGGTACGCGCTGCCGCAGTCGCCGCAGCTGTTCAAGCAGCTGCTGATGATCGGCGGCTTCGAGCGCTACTTCCAGATCGCCCGCTGCTTCCGCGACGAGGCCTTCCGCGCCGACCGCCAGCCCGAGTTCACCCAGCTCGACGTGGAGATGTCGTTCGTGGACGAGGAGGACGTGATCGCGCTCGTCGACCCGCTGCTGCGCGACGTGCTCGCGGTGGGCGGGATCGAGGTCGACCTGCCGATCGATCGTCTCTCCTACGACGAGGCGGTCCTGCGCTACGGCACAGATCGCCCCGACCGCCGCGTGGGCCACGAGATCGTCGAGCTGACGGAGGCGTTCCGCGGCTCGGAGTTCAAGGTCTTCGCGAGCGTGATCGAGTCCGGCGGGGTCGTCCGCGGGCTGAAGGCCTCGGGCGAGTTCCCGCGCAGCCGCTTCGACGCGCTCACCGAGCAGGCGCAGTCGCTCGGCGCCGGCGGTCTGGTGTGGGGCGTGGTCGAGGAGGGCCGCAGCCTGCGCTCGCCGGTGGCGAAGTTCCTCTCCGACGAGGAGATCGGCCGCGCCCTCGATGCGCTGGGCGCGAGCGAGGGCGACGTGGTCCTCATCGTTGCCGACCGTGCGGAGGTGGCCGCTCGCGTGCTGGGCGCCCTGCGCCTGGAGGTGGCCGGCACGGCTCCGGAAGGCGTGCACGATCTGCTCTGGGTCGTCGACTTCCCGATGTTCGAGTGGGACGAGGAGGAGGGGCGCTTCGACCCGCTCCACCATCCCTTCACCGCGCCCACGGGCGACCTCGACGCCGACCCCGGCACGTGGCGCAGCCGCGCCTACGACGTGGTTCTCGACGGCTGGGAGCTGGGCGGCGGCTCCATCCGCATCAACCGCCCCGACGTGCAGCAGAAGGTCTTCGACGCCCTCGGCATCGGTCCCGACGAAGCCAAGGAGCGCTTCGGCTTCCTGCTCGAGGCGCTGCGCTACGGCGCGCCGCCCCACGGCGGCATCGCGTTCGGGCTCGACCGCATCGCCACGCTGCTCGCGGGCCGCGACTCCATCCGCGACGTGATCGCCTTCCCCAAGACGGCGAGCGGCAGCGACCCGCTGACGGGCGCCCCGGCCCCCGTCGGCGCGGAGCAGCTCAAGGAGCTGGGGCTGCGCGCTCAGGGCGGCGGGCGACCCTGAGAAACCGACGCTATGCTCGGCCGCGGCCCGAGCTTGTGCGCCAGCCGTCTCTCATACGTTGAGCCAACACCAACGGGATGGGAGTTCGACTCGGAACGCCTCGTGGGGCGTTTTGGAGAACACCCACGCTTGCAGATGCAGGCCCAACTCCCGAACGGCAGCGGCAAGCTGGGGCCTCTGTCACCCTGAGAGGACACTTGGCCCCGAATCTGGTCCAGACTTTCTCGGGCGCCGCCGGCGGATCCGCCTGCGGCGACCTGGTACGCGTCGCGCTCGATGTGCGCGGCGGGTGCGTGAGCGGGCTGGATTGCGAGCTCGAGGGCTGCGCTGCGACCCACATCGCGGGCGAGGCGCTCGCGGAGCTGGCTGACGGCGTCCCGCTGCTCGATGCGGCGCGGATCACCGCCGCCGACGTCGCCGAGGCAGCCGGCGGGCTGACCCCCGCGGGACGCCACGGCGCGGATCTCGCGGCCGACGCGCTGCACCGCGCGCTCGGCGCCGCGCTGCGTGGCGGCGCCGCCACGCTCGATCCCGCGGACGGGCGCGTTGCCGTGGCCCTCAGCGGCGGCGTGGACAGCGCCGTGGCCGCGCACCTGCTGCGCGAGCAGGGCCGCGACGTGGTGGCGCTCACGCTCGAGCTCTGGGCCGACCCGGCCACCGACGGCGAGCGCTCCTGCTGCTCGCCGAGCGCCGTGCTCGGCGCCCGCTCGCTGGCGCACGAGATGGGCCTCCCGCACTTCACGCTGGACCTGCGCGACGCCTTCCGCGCCGGCGTCGTCGACCCCTTCCTCGACGCTCACGCCGCCGGCCTGACGCCCAACCCGTGCGTTCGCTGCAACGGCGAGCTGCGCTTCGACGCGATGCTGGACGCCGCGGAGTGCCTCGGCGCCGGAAAGCTGGCCACCGGTCACTACGCACGCGTGCGCGAAGACCCGGAGGGCCCGCTGCTGCGCGCCGCCGAGAGCGGCGACAAGGACCAGAGCTACATGCTCGCCCGCCTGCCCACCGAGCGCCTCGCCCGGCTGAGCTTCCCGCTGGGCGAGCTGGCCAAGCCGCAGGTGCGCGAGATCGCCCGCGACGCCGGCCTGCCCGTTGCCGAGCGGCGCGAGAGCCAGGACCTCTGCTTCGTGGCCGGCCTCGGCGCGCGCGGCTTCGTGCGCCGCCACGGCGGGCCGCGCCTCGCCGAGCGCCGCGGCGACGTGGTGGACCGCGCCGGCCGGCGCCTCGGCGATCACGACGGCCAGCACCTGTTCACGGTGGGCCAGCGCCGCGGCCTGGGCCTCGCCGCCGAGCAGCCGCTGTACGTGCTGGCCAAGGACGCCGAGCGCAACCAGGTGGTCGTCGGTCCGCGTGACCAGCTTGACTCCACGCGCGTGCGCGTAGAAAGAGCCCGGTTGCACCGGCGAGGCGGCCGCGTCAGCGCGGTCAAGCTGCGCTACCGCTCGCGCGCGGTCGGTTGCCGGGTGAGCGGCGACCCTTCGGCCGGCGAGCACGACGCGCTGGAGCTTGCGCTGGACCGGCCAGTGGAGGCTGTGGCGCCCGGCCAGGCCGCGGTCCTGCTCGACGGTGACCTCGTGATCGGCGAGGCGACGATCGCGGGAGGGGCCTGAGCATGGACCGCATCGAGCTGACCACGCCCCTGTCCCGGGACTTCCGCGCGGTGGTTCGCCTGATCGTCGGCGGCATCGCCGAGACGCTCGACTTCGCCTTCGACGAGGTCGACGACCTCCAGCTGGCCGTCGAGCGCCTGCTGGCGGAGGCCGGTCAGGCCGGCAGCGTGAACATGTCGTTCGAGCTGGGCGAGCGCAGCGTGCGCACCCACGTGGGCCCGCTCAAGGAGACCGCCATCGCCGAGGCCCTCCAGGGCCCGCCGCCGGCTCCGGGCGAGCTCAACCTGCGCCGCATCCTCGAAGCGGTGGTCGACTCCTACGGCGTCGAGGACGCCGCCGACGGTGCGATCTACGTGCGGCTCGAGAAGCTGCGGGAGGCCCGGTGAGGCAGACCCGCACGCGCAGCCCGAGCGAAGCGGCCAAGGCCCGCGAGCAGGACCGCATGCTGCTGCGCCGCTACCACGAAGGGGGCGACGCCACCGCCCGCGAGGAGCTGATCGAGCGCCATCTACCGCTCGTGCGCTCGCTGGCTCGCCGCTATGCCGGGCGCGGTGAGGCGCTCGAGGACATCGAGCAGGTGGGCGCCATCGGCCTGATCAAGGCGATCGACCGCTTCGAGCTCGAGCGCGAGGTGTCGCTGGCCACCTATGCCACGCCCAACGTGGTCGGCGAGATCAAGCGCCACTTCCGCGACAAGGGCTGGGCCATTCGCGTGCCGCGCGCGCTCCAGGAGCTCAACGCCTCGATGTCCAACGCCATCGACCGGCTGACAGGCCGGTTGGGCCGCTCGCCCTCGATCGGCGAGATCGCCGCCGAGCTGAAGTCCACGCCGGAGGAGGTGTTGGAGGCGCTCGAGGTCGGCTCGGCCTACTCCACGGTGTCGCTCTCGCAGGGCCCCGGCGGCGAGGAGGACCTAGACCCGATGGAGACCATCGGCGAGGAGGATCAGGGCTACGACCAGATGGAGGCGCGCACCTCGCTCGAGCCGGCCTTCGACCAGCTGCCGGAGCGCGAGCGCGAGATCCTCAGGATGCGCTTCGAGGAGGGGCTCCCGCAGACCCAGATAGCCGAGCGCGTCGGCCTCTCGCAGATGCACGTGTCGCGACTGATCCGCAAGTCGCTCGCGACCATGCGCGACGAGCTGGCCTAGCTCATGGCCCCGACCCGGGTCGTGGCGCTGGCGGCGTGTGCGCTCGTGCTGGGCGGCTGCGCCGGCGAGGGCCTCGGGGTGGGGGAGAACGCCCGCAAGGGAGGCACCGCGACCGTCGGCCTGGACCGCGCGCCCGGCTCGCTCGATCCCGCCGTGGCCTCGGGCCCCGAAGCGCGGATGGTCGTCCGCCAGCTGTACGTGGGCCCGCTCACCCTGCGCCGCGCCCGCGGCATGGAGGGGACCGAGGTCATCCCGGGCCTGGCCCGGGCGCTGCCCACCGTCTCCGACCGCGGCCTCACCTGGCGTCTCCAGCTGCGCCGCGGCCTTCGCTACTCCGACGGCACCCCGCTGAAGGCGAGCGACCTCGCGCACTCGCTGCGGCGGGTGCGGGCGCTGAGCCCGACGGGGCGGCGCCTGTTCGCGCGGGTGGAGTCGGTGGAGGCCGACGACCGCAGCGGGGTGGTCGTCTACCGCCTGAGCGAGCCCGACCGCACCTTCGCCCAGGTGCTGGCGAGCACCTGGGCCGCGCCGGTTCCCGGGGACACCCCGCTCACCGACCAGGCCGGGCGCCCGCCGCCCGGCATCGGCCCGTACCGGCTCGCGCGCGGGCGCGGGACTCTGCTGGTCCGTCGCAGGGGCTTTCGGCTGCCCGACCTGCCCGAGGCCAACGTGGACCGCATCGTCGTCACCGTGGAGCCGGACCCCGAGCGCCGCGCACGGCGGACGCTGACCGGAGACCTGGACGCGACGGTGGGAACGCTGCCGGCACAGCGGCTTCCCGAGCTTCGCTCGAAGTTCGCGCGCCGCTACGACGAGAGCGTGGCGCTCGGCACCACCATGTTCACGCTCGACTCCGGCTCGGCGCCCTTCGACGACATCCGCGTCCGCCAGGCGGCCAACTTCGCCGTGGACAACGAGGCGTTCGGCCGCGTGCTCGACGGACGCCTGCGCGCGGGCTGCACCGTCCTCCCGCCCGCGGTGAGCGGGTACCGCGAGCCCGACCCGTGCCCCTGGGGCGAGCCGAGCGAGCCCGGCGACCTCCGCCAGGCCGCGTCGCTGATGCGCGACGCGGGAGCCGAGGGAGCGCGCGTGACCGTGGGAGCCGGCCGCAGCCGCTCCGATCGCGCCGTCGCGCGCTCGTTCGCGCGGACTGCTGCGCAAGCTCGGGCCTGCGGGCGCGCGTGGTCGCGCCGGGCCGCCCCGCTCAGGCGGAGCTCGTGCACGTGCGGCCCGCGCTGCCGCACGCCGAGCCCTACCTGCGGGCGCTTGGGCGCCTGGACCCCCAGCTGGCGCGCTCGATCGATCGCGTGCCCGTGGACCCCGACCCCGAGCGCACCGCCGAGGACTGGGCGACGCTCGACACGACGCTCGTCGAGCGGGCCCGCGTCGTCCCGCTCGGCTACGACGAGGACGCCACCTTGCTGTCGGCTCGCATCGACGCCGAGAACTGCTTCCGGGCCCACCCGGAGTTCGGGGCCGATCTGTCGAGCTTCTGCCTAGAGTGACCGGCTGTCGTTATGGAGACCCGGGAGATACGTGAGCGGTTCCTGTCGTTCTTCGAGGAACGGGGCCACCTGCGCATGCCGTCGGCGTCGCTGGTGCCGCCCACCTACGACCCGTCGGTGCTCCTCACCACCGCCGGGATGCAGCCCTTCAAGCCCTTCTTCCGGGGGGAGGAGGAGCCGCCCTCGCAGCGCCTGACCTCGTGCCAGAAGTGCTTCCGCACCCCTGACATCGAGGAGGTCGGCACCACCGCCCGCCATCTCACCTTCTTCGAGATGCTGGGCAACTTCTCGGTCGGCGACTACTTCAAGGACCAGGCCGTGCGCTACGCCCTCGAGCTGGTCACCGAGGGCTTCGGCCTGCGGCAGGAGGACCTCTGGATCTCGGTCTTCGGCGGCGACGAGGAGCTCGGCATCGGCCCCGACGACGAGGCGATCGAGCACTGGCGCGCGGTCGGCATCCCCGACGAGCGCATCGTCCTCCTCGGCCGCGGCGACAACTTCTGGCAGGCCGGCCCCACCGGGCCCTGCGGTCCCTGCTCGGAGCTCTACATCGACCGCGGCGTCGAGTTCGGCGGCGCCGACGACCGGCCCGGCGACGACACCGACCGCTTCCTCGAGATCTGGAACCTCGTCTTCATGCAGTTCGAGCTGCACGCCGACGGCTCCCTGACCGACCTTCCGGCCAAGAACATCGACACCGGCATGGGCCTGGACCGCATGGCCGCCGTGCTCCAGGACGTGCCCTCGGTGTTCGACACCGACAACTTCCGGCCGCTGGTGGGGCTGGGGGAGGAGCTGTCGGGCCACAGCTACGGCGAGAGCTTCGCCGTGACGCGCGCGCTGCGGATACTCGCGGACCACGGGCGCGGCGCCGCGTTCATGATGGCCGATGGCGTTGTTCCCTCCAACGAGGACCGCGGCTACGTGCTGCGGCGGATCCTCCGGCGCGCGATCCAGCAGGGGAAGGTGCTCGGCATCGACGATCCGTTCCTGCCGGCGCTCCTGGAGCGCGTGCTCGAGATCAGCGGGGCCGACTACCCCGAGCTCGTCGACCAGCGGGAGACGATCATGCGCTGGGCGCGCTCGGAGGAGGAGCACTTCGGCCGCACGCTGGAGCAGGGCCAGCGCATGCTGAGCGACCTGATCGAGCGCGCGCGCGAGGAGGAGACCTCGTGGGTCAGCGCCGACGACGCCTTCCGGCTGCATGACACCTTCGGGTTCCCCTTCGAGATGACGCGCGAGCTGCTGGCGGAGGCGGGGCTGTCGGTCGACGACCAGGGCTTCGAGGAGCTGATGGACCGCGCCCGCGAGAAGGCGCGCGCCGGCGGCGGCCGCTCGGCCACCGCGGGCGGGCGGGCAGCACGAGCGCGTGCTGGCCTTCGCCCGCAGCGCCGAGCCGAGCCACTTCCGCGGATACGAGGAGACCGAGGTCGAGACCGTGGTCAGCGCCGTCGAGCGGGTCAACGGGCTGGTGCTGGTCAAGCTCGAGGAGAGCCCCTTCTACGCCGAGGGCGGCGGGCAGGTGGCCGACCGCGGCCGGGTGGAGACCCCGTCGGGCGCGGGCCAGGTGGTGGACGTCTACCGCGTGGGCGACGACCAGGCGCTGGCCCTCGAGGAAGTCGAGGGCGAGATCGGCCGCGGCGAGAGCGCGCGGGCGGCCGTGGACCGCGCGCTGCGCGTCGAGACCATGCGCAACCACACGGCGACGCACCTCCTGCACGCCGCGCTGCGCGAGCGGCTCGGCACGCACGTGCGCCAGGCGGGCTCCTATGTCGGCCCGGACAAGCTGCGCTTCGACTTCACCCACGGCGAGCGGCTCAGCGAGGAGGAGCTGCGCGACGTGGAGCGCCGGATCGCCGACTGGATCGCCACGGGCCACCGCGTCCACGCGGTCGAGACCACCCGCGACGAGGCCGAGCGCCTGGGGGCCATGGCGCTGTTTGGTGAGAAATATGGAGATTGGGTACGCATGGTGGAAGTCGACGGCGTGTCGCGGGAGCTCTGCGGCGGGACCCACGTCGCCACAACGGCGGAAGTTGGCCTCTTCCACGTGACCAGCGAGACATCCAGCGCCTCGAACGTGCGCCGTATCGAGGCAGTCAGCGGCAGTGCCGCCGCTGCGCTCTTCCGCGAGCGCAGCGAGAGCCTGCGCCAGATCGCCGAGCTGGTCCGCGCGCCCGAGGCCGAGGCGGTGCGCGGAGTGCAGCGCATGGCCGAGCGCGTCAAGGAGCTCGGCAAGAAGCCCTCCGGCGCCCCGGACCAGGACGTGGCCGAGAAGCTGGTGGCCGCCGCGGTGGACGCCGCCGGCGTGCCGGTGGTGGTGGAGGCGGTCGAGGGCAGCGACCCCAAGGCGCTGCTCGCCCTCTCCGACACCGTGCGCCAGCGCCTGGGCGACGCCGTCGTGGTGCTGGGCAGCGCGGGCGGCGAGCGCGTGAGCCTGGTGGCCCAGGTGGGCCCGGCCGTCGTGGAGAAGGGCGTGCGCGCGGGCGAGGTGATCCGCGAGGCCGCCGAGGTGGTCGGCGGCGGTGGTGGCGGCCGCGACACGATGGCGCAGGCCGGCGGGCGGCAGCCGGAGAAGCTCTCCGACGCGCTGGCCACGGCGCGCGGCGCGGTGGAGAGGGCGCTGGCCTCGTGAGGGTCCTGGCGCTCGACCACGGGTCCGCGCGCTGCGGGTGCGCGATCTCCGATCCCACGGGCACGCTGGCCACTCCGCTGGGCGCTGTGGCCCGGCCCGACGAGGACACCGGGCTGGAAGCGATAGCCCGGCTGGCCTCCGAGCGCGAGGTCGAGCAGATCGTGGTCGGGCTGCCGCTGACGCTGGCCGGCGAGGAAGGCGAGCAGGCGCAGACCGCGCGCGCCTTCGCCGAGGCGCTGCGCGAGCGCGTCGAGGTGCCGGTCGACCTGCACGACGAGCGCCTGACCACCCGTATGGCCGAGCAGACCGGCGATCGTCCGGTCTCCGACTCGGATTCGCGCGCCGCCGCCCACCTGCTCGAGGGCTGGCTGGCCGCGCAGGGGCAGCGGGCGTGACCCCCGGGCCTCCACCCGTGCCGGGCGGCCGCAACCCCGAGGAGCGCGAGGCCGCGCGTCGCGAGCGCGAGGCGCGCCGCGCCGCGCGCAAGGACGGCAACGGCGCGAGCGCCGACGGAAACGCCCACGCCCACGCGACCGTGGACCGGCGCGCCCGCCGGCAGGCGGAGAAGGAGGAGCGCAAGGCCGCCCGCGAGGCCTTCAACGCGCGCGCGAAGTCCGCCAAGCGCGAGAAGCCCCCCAAGCGCGAGAAGCCCGCGAAGCGCCCGGCGAAGGCGGCCGCCGCGGGCTCCTCGGAGTCCTGGCGCGAGCGCGCCCAGCGGCTCACCGCGGGCCGCGACGGGGCAAGGCCGCGGCCACCGCGCCGCGCTCCGCGAGCAGGCGATGCGGGCGGACGGCGCCGGCTGGTCGCCGGCCTGGCCGTGGTCGGCGGGCTCCTGGCGCTGGTGGCGGTGTGGTTCCTGTTCTCGCTGTTCCAGCCCCTGGGCGGCGGCGGGCGCGGCGACGGCCGCGTGAGCGTGCGCGTCCCGCAGGGCGCCGGCGTGGGCCAGATCGCCGACCTGCTCGAGCAGCGCGGCGTTGTGGGCAGCGCCTTCTTCTTCCAGACGCGGGCGCGCCTGTCGGGCCGCGCGGGCGACCTCAAGCCCGGGCTCTACACGCTCGGCGAGGGGATGAGCATCGGCACCGCGCTCGACGTGCTGGCGAAGGGCCCGACCCCCGACGTGCTGAACGTGACCGTGCCCGAGGGCCGCTCGCGCCGTGAGGTGGCCCGCGCGCTGCCCAGCCAGCTGCGGGGCGACTACGTCTCGGCCACGCGCCGCTCGCCGCAGCTGCGGCCCAGCCGCTACGGAGCGCCGGCTTCGGCCAGCCTGGAGGGCTTCCTGTTCCCCTCGACCTACGAGATCAAGCGGGGCCGGCCCGTGGGCGTTCTGGTCGGCGAGCAGCTCGTCGGCATTCAAGCGCGAGTTCGCCAAGGTCGACCTCGGGGCCGCGCGCCGGGCCAACCTGAGCGCCTACGAGGTGCTGACCATCGCCTCCATGATCGAGCGCGAGGCCCAGCAGCCGCGCGAGCGGCGCCTGGTCGCGTCGGTCATCTACAACCGGCTGCGCGACGGCATCCCGCTGGGGATCGACGCCACCGTGCGCTACGTGACCAACAACTGGGAGCGGCCTCTCACGCAGTCCCAGCTGGCGACCCAGAGCCCCTACAACACGCGCGTGAACAAGGGCCTGCCGCCGGGCCCGATCGGCAGCCCGGGCATCGACTCGATCCGCGCGGCCGCCAAGCCCGCCCGCTCCGGCTACCTCTTCTACGTGGTCAAGCCCGGAACGTGCGGCGAGCACGCCTTCTCGGAGACCGACGCCGAGTTCCAGGCCGACGTCTCGCGCTACAACCGCGAGCGCCAGCGCATGGGCGGCAAGTCACCCACGAAGTGCTAGACGAGCCGCGGCTGCTGGCCGTGGCGGGATGGCCCGTCGGCCACAGCCGCTCGCCGGCCATGCACGGCGCGGCGCTGCGCGAGCTGGGCATTCCCTGGCGCTACCTGCGGCTCCCGCTCCCGCCCGAGCTGTTCGCCGAGACCGTGCGGGCCCTCCCGGCCACGGGCTACGTGGGCCTGAACGTGACCGTGCCCCACAAGGAGGCCGCGCTGGCGCTGGCCGACCGGCCCAGCCCCGAGGCCGCGGCGATCGGGGCGGCCAACACCCTGAGCTTCCGCGACGGGGAGATCGCCGCCGACAACACCGACGCCCCGGGGCTGATCGCGGCGCTCGACGAGGACGTGGCGGGACGGCGGGCCCTGGTCCTGGGAGCCGGGGGCGCCGGGCGCGCCGCCGCCTGGGCGCTGCGCGAGGCGGGCGCCGAGGTGGCGGTCTGGAACCGCACCGCCGAGCGGGCCCGGGCGTTGGCCGAGGAGCTGGAGATCGAGCACGCCGAGCGGCCCGGCGGGGCGGACCTCCTGGTCAACACCGCGGCTGCCGAGCTGGAGCCCGGCGGCGATCCGCTGGAGGCCCTCGGGCTGAGCGGGCTCGCCCCGCCGCCGCTGGTGGCGGACCTGGTCTACGCCGAGGGCGGAACCGAGCTGGGCCGCTGGGCGGCGGCGGGCGGCGCCCGGGTGGTCGACGGGCTGGAGGTCCTGGTGCGCCAGGGGGCGCTCAGCCTCGAGCTCTGGACGGGCCGCAGCGCCCCGCTCGAGGCCATGCGTGCGGCCGCCAGGGGCTAACGAGGGACGCCCCGGCTGCCGATATCCCGGGGGATGGCGATCTCCCGTCCCCTGTTGATCGTGCTTGCTGCTGCCATCGCGGTTCTCGTGGGCACCACCGCCCTGCGCGTGATGGGCGGCGGCTCGAAGGAGTCCGAGCCCGCGCCTGAGCCCGCGCCCAAGGTCGAGGCGCCCAAGGCGCAGGCCGCCAAGCCGCAGGCCGCGAAGCCCCAGCAGCGCGCCGAGCGCAAGCCCACCCAACCCGCCCGCAGGCCCGAGCGCCCTGCTTCCGAGCGCGCACGGTCGACCTCGCTGCGCTCCGCGGCCGCCGTCGCCAGGGCGCTCGCCGACGGCAAGGTCGTCGTCCTCTTCTTCTTCCAGCCCGGCGCAGCCGACGACGACGCCACGAAGGAGGCGGTCGCCGGCGTGCGCGGCAGCGGTGTCGCGGTCTTCGAGGTGCCGATCGGCGAGGTGGCCGACTACCGCGCGCTGATGGGCGGTGTCGGCCTCAGCCAGGCGCCGTCGGTCGTGGTGGTCGACCGGACCCGCCGCGCCCGGCTGCTCGAGGGCTATCAGGATCCCCAGTCCCTGGCCCAGGAAGTCGCCGACGCGAAATGAGCGATGACGGCAATCCCCTACTGAGGGTCGTCGGTGACGGAGCCTCGGCGGGGGAGGCTGTCGCCGCGCAGGCCCCGCACCGACCCGGGCACGGGGTCTCACCCCTCCGACGGGAGGCGGCGTCCGCTTCTCTCGGACGCGATCGTCTCGCTCGGCTTCCTCTCGCGCGAGCGCGTGGACGCCGCGGTCGCCGAGGCCGGCACCTCCGGGCGCACGCCGGAGCAGGTGCTGCTCGAGCGACGGCGCGATCACCGCCGATCAGCTGGCGCGCGCCATGGCCGAGCGCTTCGGGCTCGCACCACGTCGACCTGACGGTGTTCAAGCCCGACGTCAGCGGCGCTGAACCTGATCACCGCCAGGCCGCGGCGCGCGCTTCAACGCGGTCCCGATCGGCTTCGGACGACGGGGGACGCTGCTGGTGGCGATGGCCGACCCCTCCAACGTGCTCGCGCTCGACGACCTGAAGATCATGACCGGGCGCGAGATCCGCGCCGGTGGTGGCCACGCCTGAGGACGTCGCCACGCTCATCGCGCGCATGAACCGCCTCGACGAGGCCGTCGCCGAGGCCATCGAGGAGGAGGACGACGGAGACCTCGCGCCGGTCACCGAGGTCCGCGAGTCGGCCGACGACGCGCCGATCGATCAAGCTCGTCAACTCGATCATCGCCCAGGCGGTCGAGGAGGGCGCCTCCGACGTCCACTTCGAGCCCGACGGCCGCGACATGCGGGTCCGCTTCCGCGTCGACGGCGTGCTCAGCGAGACGACGACGATCCCGCAGAGCGGATGATCGCCGGGCGTCGTCTCGCGCATCAAGATCATGGGCGACCTCGACATCGCCGAGCGGCGCGTGCCCCAGGACGGCCGCGTGACGCTCAAGGTCGAGGGCCACCCGTCGACATCCGCATCGTGACGCTGCCCGCGCGTCCACGGCGAGGGCGTGGTCATGCGCCTGCTCGACAAGTAGTCGGCGCTGATCGGCATCGACGCGCTGGGCATGCGCGACGAGGCCCGCGAGCGCTTCGAGGCGGGCTTCAACCAGGCCTACGGCGCGGTGCTGGTCACCGGCCCGACCGGCTCGGGCAAGTCCACCACGCTCTACGCGGCGCTCAACGCGCTCAACTCGGTCGACCGCAACATCATCACGATCGAGGACCCGGTCGAGTACCAGATGCCGGGCGTCAACCAGGTCCAGGTGAACCCCAAGGCCGGCCTCACCTTCGCCGACGGGCCTGCGCTCGATGCTGCGCGCCGACCCCGACGTGATCATGGTCGGCGAGATCCGCGACGCCGAGACCGCGCGGATCGCGGTGGAGTCCGCGCTCACCGGCCACCTCGTCCTCTCCACGCTGCACACCAACGACGCGCCCTCGGCGATCACCCGCCTCACCGAGATGGGCATCGAGCCCTTCCTCACCGCGTCGGCGCTCGACTGCGTCGTGGCCCAGCGCCTCGCCCGCATGCTCTGCAACTACTGCAAGCGCGCGCACCGTCCTGAGCGTCGACGCGCTGACCGCGGCCGGCTTTCGCGCCGGCTTCGACCTCGAGGCCTACGAGCCGGTGGGCTGCGCGCGCTGCGGCGGCACCGGCTACAAGGGCCGCGTCGGCCTCTACGAGGTCATGACGCTGACCGAGGAGATCCGCTCCCTGACCATCGAGCGGGCCCCCGCCGAGGAGATCCGCAACGTGGCCATCGAGCAGGGCATGCACAGCCTGCGCGACGACGGCCTGGAGAAGGTCAGGCGGGGCATCGACGTCGATCGGGGAGGTCGCAGGGTCACCGTGATCAGGCCCTCCTGGCCGATACGAGACCGCATGAGACGACTTCGACTTCGCAGACGTACTGCTGGAGGTCCTCGAGCGCGGCGCCTCGGACCTTCACCTGACCGCCGGCTCGCCGCCGATGGTGCGCGTGCGCGGGCAGCTGCGTCGCCCTCGACTACCCGCCGCTGACCCCGCAGGACACGCGCGAGACCGTCTACTCGATCCTCACCAACGACCAGCGCCAGAAGCTGGAGACCGACTGGCAGATCGACCTCGCCTACTCCATCCCGGGCAAGGCGCGCTTCCGCGTCAACGCCTTCTTCCAGCGCGCGTCGATCAGCGCCGCCTTCCGCCTGATCCCGCACGACATGCCCGCGCTCGACACTCGCTCGGGCCTCCCGCCGGTGATCGCGGACTTCACCAAGAAGCCGCGCGGCTTCGTGCTGGTCACCGGCCCGACCGGCTCGGGCAAGTCCACCACGCTCGCGGCCATGATCGACCTGATCAACGAGCAGCGCAACGAGCACATCCTCACCGATCGAGGACCCGATCGAGTTCCTCCACACGCACAAGAAGTGCATCGTCAACCAGCGCGAGCTCGGCGGCGACGCGAAGACCTTCGCCGCTGGCGCTCAAGGCGGCGCTGCGCCAGGACCCCGACGTGATCCTCGTCGGCGAGATGCGCGACCTCGAGACGATCTCCACCGCGCTGACCGCGGCCGAGACCGGCCACCTCGTCTTCGCCACCCTCCACACCCAGGACACGGCCCAGACCGTCGACCGCATCGTCGACGTGTTCCCGCCCGAGCAGCAGCAGCAGGTGCGCGTGCAGCTCTCGGTGGCGCTCCAGGGCATCGTCACCCAGCAGCTCCTGCCGCACCGCCGACGGCCAGGGCCGCGCGTCTGCGCCAGCGAGGTGCTCGTGCCCACCCCGGCGGTGCGCAACCTGATCCGCGAGGGCAAGACCCACCAGATCTACTCCGCGCTCCAGACCGGCGGCAGCCACGGCATGCAGACGATGGACGCCTCGCTGGCCGACCTCGTGCGCCGCGGCATGATCACCCGCGAGCTGGCCGAGGCGCGCTCCTCCGCCCGGAGGAGCTGCGCCGCCTGATGGGCCGCCCGCGTGAGGGTCGCCTAGGCGATGGCCACGCTTCGCCTTCAAGGCGCTCGACCTGGCCGGCGTCCCGAGCCAGCGGCGAGATCGAGGCCGACGACAAGCAGGCCGTCGCCGCCCAGCTGCGCAACAAGGGCCTGATCGTCCTCGACATCGAGGAGCAGAAGCCGGCGAACGCGGGCGACCTCCTCGCCCGCTTCAAGCGGGTCAAGGCCGACGAGCTGACGGTCGCCACCCGCCAGCTGTCGACGATGGTCTCGCTCGGGCATGTCGCTGCTGCGCGCGCTCTACGTGATCGAGGAGCAGACCGACAACGACAAGCTGCGCGAGGCCTTGGGCGAGGTGCGCAAGGACGTCGAGGCCGGCATCGCTCTCTGTCCGAGGCGCTCGGAAGCACCCCGACGTCTTCAACGAGCTCTACGTGGCGATGGTGGCCGCCGGCGAGACCGGCGGCATCCTGGAGGAGACCCTGCTGCGGGTCGCCGACCAGCTCGAGAAGGACGACGCGCTGCGGCGCCAGGTCAAGGCGGCGATGGTCTACCCGTCGCTCATCGGCGGGTTCGCGCATGGTCGT
This sequence comes from uncultured Thermoleophilaceae bacterium, assembly GCA_963810745.1. Taxonomy (GTDB): domain Bacteria; phylum Actinomycetota; class Thermoleophilia; order Solirubrobacterales; family Thermoleophilaceae; genus JACCZR01. The sequence goes on along the minus strand of CAWEOW010000004.1, from coordinate 100,642 downwards.
GCTGCTCGCGCTCGTGGCCTTCCTCGTGCCGGTCTTCGAGAAGGTCTTCAAGGACTTCGGCGGCGAGCTCCCGCTGATCACCAAGTTCACCGTGGCGATGTCCCACATGGTCACGGGCCGCTGGTACCTGATGATCGTCATCGTCGTCGCGCTGGTCTACGCCTTCCGGCGCTGGAAGAACAGCGACAAGCGGGCAGATGCAGTGGGACCGGTTCAAGCTCAAGGTCCCGTTGAAGATCGGCGACATCGTGCAGAAGGTCGCGCTGGCGCGCTTCTCGCGGACCTTCTCGGGCCTGATCTCCGCCGGCGTGCCGATGCTCGAGGCGATCGAGATCACCGGCCGCACGTCCGGCAACAAGGTGGTCGAGCAGGCGATGGAGCAGGTCCGCGACTCGGTCAAGCGCGGCGGCACGATCTGCCAAGCCGATGCGCGAGGTGCCCGAGGCCTTCCCGATGATGGTCGTGCAGATGGTCGGCGTGGGCGAGGAGACCGGCGCCCTCGAGACGATGCTCAACAAGGTCGCGGACTTCTACGAGGACCAGGTGGCGGCGGCCATGAAGGCGCTGACCTCGATCCTCGAGCCGCTGATGATCATCATCGTGGGCGGGATCGTCGGGTTCATCGTCATCGCGATGTACCTGCCGATGTTCAAGGTCTACGACCAGATCAAGTAGGCGGCGATGCGGACCATGCGCCTTGCGCTTCTCGCGCTGCTGACCGCGGCGCTGCTCGCTCCGTCGGCGCAGGCGGCGCGCAAGCCGGTCAAGCTCAGCTCGGCCGTCTTCACCGACCGCGACTCAGACGGGAGCGTCGACGGAGTCTCCGTACGCTTCTCGGGCTCCCTGCGGGGCAAGCCCAGGGCGTCCGACTTCAGGATCGCCGGCTACACCGTCCGGTCCGCGCGCCGCTCCGGGCGCAAGGTCGCCCTGGCGCTGGCCGAGCGGGCCGCGTGTGACGCGGGCGGGCGCCCGGTCGTCACCTACCGCGGGCGGAGCCTGCGCGATGGCCGGGGCCGCCGCCTGCGCCGCTTCCGGGCCGACCTCGAGCGCAAGGACCGCCGGGCGCCGCGCATGACCTGCGCCGTGACCTCCGACGGTAACGGCGACGGGCGCGTGGACGCGGTCGTGCTGACCTACTCCAAGCGCGTGCGCAGCCGAGCGAGCAGCGGTGGCACGGTGCCGTTCTCGGTGGCCGGCCGGCGCGTGCTCGCGGCCGGGGGCGCCCGTGGGCGCAACGTGACCCTGACCCTCGCCGAGGGCTCCCGGCCCGACACCGACCTGCGGCCGGCGATCACCTACAAGCGGCCCTCACGGCGCAACCGGCGCTACGCGGTCTCCGCGCGCGGCGGCCAGGCCTTCTCGGGCACCTTCAAGGCGGTGCGCGACCGCGTGGCCCCGCTCCTGCTGGCGGCGGCCACGCGCGATGGCGACGGTGACGGCCTGCTCGACGGCGTGGGCACGAGCTGGAGCGAGCCTGTCGCGGCGGGCGCCGCCGCGTTCGCGGTCGCCGGGACGCGCATCACGCGCGCCTCAGCGGGTGGCGGCGCAGTGGAGCTCGGACTGGCCGAGGGTCCGCACGGAAGCGGAGCGCGCCCGCTCCTCGCCCTCCGAGGAACCCTGGCCGATTCCTCCGGCAACGCCGCGCGCCGGCAAGCGGTGGTGCCGCGCGACGGCGCCGCGCCCGTGCTGCGCGGCGCGCGCACAGCCGACGTGGAGGGCACCCCCGGCCGCGTCGATCGCCTGCGGCTGACTTTCTCCGAGCCCGTCTCACACCCCGCCGACGGCGACGGGAGCTACCCCTTCGCGGCTACCGGCTACGGGCTGCGGGGCGCCGGTTCCGCCGCGGGCGCCGGCCTGGACCTGCTCCTGACCGAGCGCTCCTCGCCGGACACCGGCGCTCGCCCAGCTGTCGCCTATGTGCGCGGCCGCGGGGCGCCGGTGCGAGACGCCGCCGGCAACGAGGCCCGCACCGGAGGCCCCTCGGCGGCAGCCGACGGCGTGGCGCCGCGCCTGCTGTCGGCCACCACGCGAGACGAGAACTCGGACGGCCGCCTGGACCGGGTGGGCTTCGCCTTCTCCGAGCCGGTGAGCCACCCGGCGGAGGCCGGCGGCTCGTTCGCGGTCGGCGGGCTCGCGGTGAGCTCGGCCCTGGCCGCCTCCGGAGCCAACGTGGACGTGGCGCTGACCCCCGCCGGCGCTCCCAACACCGGGCAGCGCCCGCCCGCCTCCTACACGCCCGACGGAGTGGCCGACGTGGCCGACGCCTCGGGCAACCGCGCCGCTGCGTCCAGCGTGCTCGCGGCCGCCGACGGCGCGCCACCCGTCCTGGTCGGCGCGAGCACCGGCGACAGCGCGCCGGCCAACGCCCGGATCGATCGTGTCGACGCCGAGCTGTCCGAGCCGGTCAGCGCCGCCGCGGACGGCGCCGGGCCCTACTCCTTCGACGCCGCCGGCCGCACCATCTCGTCCGTTGGGGCCGCTTCGGGCAGCGGGGTGTCGGTCCGCCTCGCCGAGGCCGCGGACCCCGACACCGGCGACGCTCCCTCCCTGACCTACACGGGCGCCGGCACGGCGATCCGGGACGCGGCCGGCCTGGAGCTGGCGCGACGGCCCTACACCGGCCTCACCCGCGACGCGGTGGTGCCTTCGATCCTGGCCGCGCACACTCGCGACCAGGACTCCGACGGCCGCCTGGACCGCGTCCTGCTGGGCTCGAGCGAGGAGCTGGCGGGCTCGACATCCACCGCGCCGTTCGCCGTCGCGGGACGCTCGCTCACGGGCGTCTCACTGGGGCAGAGCGGCGCCGAGCTGCGCTTCGAGGAGGCCGCGGCGCCCGATACCGCCGACCGGCCCGCGGCCGGCTACAGCCCCGGCGACCTGACAGACGTGGCGCAGGGTCCCGGCGACACCGCCTCGCCCGTCCCCGCTGCGAGCTTCGCCCAGGCCGGCGACGGTGCGGGCCCGGTGATGATCGGCGCCGAGACCGTCGATGACAACGAGGACGGGACCGTGGACGCGGTGCGCAGCCGCTTCTCGGAGCCGGTGGCACATCCGCTCGACGACTCCGCTCCGTTCGGGATCGACGTCGAGGGCCGCACCGAGCGCGAGATCTCCGCGCCGGAGGGGAGCGTGGGCGACCAGCTCACGACGGAGATCAACCCCGCGTCCTCGCCGGACGGCGGCCTGCGCCCCGACGTGGCGGTCACCACCCCGACCGCCACGACCGACCGCGTCCGCGACCGCGCCACGCCGGCCAACGACGCGCCCGCCCAGTCCTTCGCGGGCACCACCGACGGAGTACGGCCGCGGCTCGTGGGGGCCGAGCTCGGCGAGTCGGTGAACGGCAACTGCGAGCGCGCCCCGCTCGAGGGGATCGACGGCCGGGTGGACTGCGCCGTGGGCCGTTTCTCGGAGCCGGTCAACCAGCCCGCCGACACCAGCTCGCCCTTCTCCTACAGCCTGGACAACGGCTTCTCCCTGGAGGCCGGCGGAGTGCCTGCGGTGAACGGCTCCCCGGCGGTCACGCTGCCGCTGCAGCCCGGCGCGGCGCCCAACCGCGACCAGGGGGCCGACCTGACGGTGATCGCCGCGCCCGACGGCCCCGTGGACGTCAACGGCAACGCGACCCTGCCCGACACGGTGGGGGCCGAGCGGGCGTGCGCGGACTCCACGCACGAGCCGAACGACTCGCGCCCCGATGCGTTGCCGGACCTCCCGCTGTTAGAGCCCTCGCTGGAGCGGCGCTGCGCCTTCGACGATGACTGGTTCCGCTTCGAGGCCGGAGCGGGAGGCGAGCTGAAGGCCGCCGCGCGCCCGAGCCCCACGCTGGACGCCGAGCTGCGCCTGGTCAACGGCGCGGGCACCACGGTGGGCTCGGCGCTCACCCGCTCCGCGGGCCAGGTCGAGGAGCTGGAGGCCACCGGTCTGACGCCCGGCGCCGACTACTGGCTGCAGGTCTCGGCGCCCGACGCCACCGACGCGGGCCACCGCGAGGGCACGTACTGCCTCAGCGTGTCGAACACCGACGACGACCCCAGCTGCGGCCCCAACGCCGGCGAGCTCGTCTTCACCGAGGTCATGGCCGAGGGCTCCGCCGCGGGCCGCTTCGTGGAGCTCAAGAACGTGTCGGACTTCCCGCTCGACCTCACCGGCGTGGCGCTCAAGCTCGATACCGCGCAGGGCAGCTGCGACGTCACCACGGCGAGCGGGAGCACGGTGATCCAGCCGGGCGACTACGCCGCGATCTCCGGCCCTGCCGGCAGCGCCCCCTTCCGCTGCTCCGCCCTCGACGGCCTGACCCTGACCGCGCCGCTGAAGGTGAAGGCCGGCGACTCGCTCATCGATGAGACCGACCTCAGCTCGGCCACCTCCAGCGGCCTCGCCGCCGGGCACTCGCTCGAGGTGCGAAGCGGCGCCGAGACGGCTGTGCAGAACGGCGACGTGGCGCGAAACTGGTGCCGTACGTGGACCGCCCACACCCGCGGCGCCCCGGGCGACGGCTGCGACGAGTACCGCGTCAACGAGGTGCTGTTCGACCCCGTGGCCAGCGGGGGCGACGGGTACAGGGACGGGCCTTCGTTGAGATCATGGGCAACCTGCCCGCCGGCGCCGACTCCCGGCTGCTGGGCGGCTGGGTCCTGCGCGGCATCGACGGTCAGAGCGGAGCCGGCACGGCGGACTTCACGCTCCCGGCGGCGGCCAGCCCGAGGGCCAACGGGACCTTCGTGGTGGGCGACGGCGTGGACGGCGCCGGCCCCGCCCGCACGAACGTGAGCGGCAGCGACACGATCTGGGAGGACCTCGACCCGGCCGACCTGTCGTGGCCGGGCGGCGGCGCGGAGGACCCGGGTCCCCGCGGCCTGCAGCTCATGCGCCCGGCCCCGCCTGCCGACCCCCCGTGCGGCAGCGCCTTGGTCGACGCCCTCGGCTGGCGCCAGACCAACGAGTTCTTCACCCAGCCCTCGGACGTGCTGAGAGGCTGCGCGGCCGTGGAGGGCGACCCGGTCGCCCCGGTCACTACCCCGGGCCGCAGCGCGGCGCGCGACAACCTCGCTCCCTCCACCACGGCGCCCTACCGGGCGAACAACGACTCAGGCGACAACTTCGACGACTTCTGCCGCCAGACGCCCAATCCCGGCCAGCTGAACGCCCGGCCGGACTGCTGAGCCGCGCGGCCGGGGCCGCAGCGTCCCGACCCGCCGGGGCCGTCCTCCCGTAGGGGTGAACACGACCGGGGTCGAGACGCCCTGGCCGAGCAGGACGGCGAAGTTCGCGGAGCTCCCGACTCGACCGGGGCCAGCAGCCCGAGCCTCGGCAGCTCGACGGTGCCCGCGCGATCGGCGCGCACCGTGACGGTGGCCGACACCCCCGCCGGCAGTGAGCGCTTCTGCGGTCGCCCGCGCGTCGAGAACTCGGCCTGCGGCCGGTTGGGCGCCGGCTCGAGCGCGGGCGGGGGGCCCGCCCGGCGCCCGGTCTCCCCGCGACGGGGAGCCTGGGTGAGCGAGGCGGCCAGCGCCGCGGCGGCGAGGACGATCACCAAGAGCAGGAGACCCCGCCTCAAGTGCACGGGGCGATGGTAGTGCGGCGCTGTCCAGCCCCGCTGGACGAATTGCCGATGCGGGCCGCGCGCGGGCGCGCCGATACCTGTCGGGCCAGAGGCCACGGTGAAAAGGGCAAACCCGTCGCGAGGCGGGGGCGCAAAGCTCCGGGGCTCTCATCGCGAGAGCCGGCCGAGTTGCCACCAGGTCACGCAGACCGAGCGGCTAGCCGCGGCGACTGGCGCACACCAGTCACCAGAAATCTCCCAAGGAGGAGACAAATGCTGCGGAAGCTCCGCGAGCGTATCCAGAGCGAGGAGAAGGGTTTCACCCTCATTGAGCTCCTCGTCGTCATCCTGATCATCGGCATCCTTGCCGCGATCGCCCTGCCGGCCTTCCTCGAACCAGCAGAAGAAGGGTCAGGACGGTGAAGCCAAGTCCAACGCGCGCAACATGGTCTCCCAGGTGGAGTCGTGCTTCGCCGACACCCAGGACTACGCCCAGTGCACCACGCCGGCGAACACCGGTCTGTCCCTGGGTAACGGCGCCGGTCAGGTGAGCGTCGCCGTTCCGGGCACGGGCGGCGGTCTCTACACCGTCACCGCCGTGTCGAAGAACGACACCAACACGTTCTCGATCACCAAGGCCGCGAGCGGCGAGAGCAGCCGAGCCTGCTCTGACGCCGGCGATGGCGGCTGCAAGACCGGCAACACCTGGTAGTCATCTCAACCAACCCCTGACGTCCAACAGGGCGGGCCTCCGGGCCCGCCCTGTTGCTTTTCTGGCTGACATTCGTCCGCTCCGGGGACGCCCGGCTCGGCGTCGCGGGCCGCAGGCCCGATCTGAGGCCCATGCTGAGGCGGATCCGCCGCGAGGAGCGAGGGATGGGCCTGTTCGAGGTCGCGATCGCGATGTCGATCTTCAGCTTCGTGCTCGCGGGCACGCTCGGCCTGCTCGACGTAAGCGCCAAGCAGGCCCCCACCGGCAATGAACGCTCGCACGCCATCCGCGAGTCGCAGGTGGGCCTGCGGCGCATGGCCGGCGAGCTGCGCCAGGCCTACTCGATGGTCGGTGCCGGCGAGAACTTCGTGCAGTTCCTCGTACGCCTGAGGGCGCCCGGCGGAACCCATGTGAACCGCTACGTGGAGTACGACTGCGGCAACGCCAACCCCGGGAAGTGCGTGCGTCGCCAGACGACCCCCGGGAACGTGCTCCCCAGCCAGGGGGAGACCGTGGTGCCTCGTGTCCTCAACGACCAGGCGACCGGTTCGGGCGCGGTGTTCACCTACAGCGGCGACGACACGTCCGGGCTCAACCCGTTCTACATAACCGTGCGTCTCGAGGTTCCGGCCAAGGGCGAGCGCACGGCGGGACACAACCACAAGATCGTGCTCGAGGATGGCGTCTACGCCCGCAATCTCGGCTCCTGAACAGGCGTCCAGGGTTCAGCGTCGTGCCTGCAAAGCGGCACCCACCGCGTCGATGGGCAACCCATGTCCCGGGTCGGCTCAGAGGAACGCGGCTTCGTGCTTTCCGAGCTGCTCGTGGCGGTCATGATCCTGGCCACGGGCATCGTCGCGCTGGTCTCGATCTTCGACTCCGGTGAGGAGCTGGTCAGCCAGTCCGACTCAAGGAGGCCGCCACCCACCGCGGCCAGCGCGAGATCGAGAAGATCCAGTCGCTGGGCTACGACAGGCTCGCCATGAGCACCGACCCCGGCTCGGGGTCGGGCGCCGACGACCCCCGCACGCGGGTCTTCGTCTCGGGCGGCGAGAAGCGGTTCCGCTACGACCGTAAGGACGACAGCAAGTCCGAGCCCCTGGTCGTCGCGGGGACCGGGGAGGTGACCGCCGGGCCCACCACGTTCAACGACGGACGCTTCAGCGGGCGCGTCTGGCGCTTCGTCACCTCGGTAGACGACGAGGCCTGCAAGCTCCTGAACCTGGTCAACGTCTGCGCGACGAACAAGAACTACAAGCGCGTGACCGTCGTCGTCGAGATGAGCGGCCTCCACAACAACCTCAAGCCGATCTGGGTCTCCTCGATCGTCAGTAACCCCGAGGACGGGCCGGTGGGATCGGCGAGCGGGCCGGTGACCGAGTGCCTGAACTCCAACGGCGATCTCGTCCAGTGCGTCAACTCGGTCGAGGACAAGGTCAACGCGCTGTTCCCGACTGACACGCCGGCCACCTCCTCGAACACGCGGCAGCCCATCACCGCAAGTCACGCGACCCACCCGACGGTGGCGACGGTGACCGGGTTGGAGTGCACGGCTTCCACGACCACCGGCTGCCCCAAGCCCGACTTGCTCGAAGACGTGCCACCGCAGGTGACCACGCCGCTGCCGCAGTTGTTCAAATACTCGACCGACGTCGCCGGCGGCTACCCGGGCGGGCGGGCGCTGAGGCGTGACGCGAGTTGCTCGTCCACTCCCACGACGAGCGACAACACCAAGGGCGCCTTCTGGGCGACGCCGGCCCTGAGTGCGCCCAAGACGCTGAACGGCAAGGGGGGGCTCTCCCTCTACTCGCAGACGATCGACGGCCTCACGGCCGGCGCCACCGTGTGCGTCGCCTTTCGACGTGCCGGGCAGCATCGTGAACCTGATCGCGGAGCCGCCGACGGAGCTCGGCCGGACCTCGTTCAGCCTCGGACGCTGGCCCGACTCGCCGACCCGCGTGGCGTTCCTTTTCACCTTCCGGGCTTCCGACGTGACGGTCCCGCAGGGTCACCGCATCGGGATCCGCGTGTGGGTCTCCTCGGCCTCCGGTGCGGACCTCGCGGTGATCTACGACCACGCCTCGTACCCGACGATGGTCGAGCTCAACGAACCCGGGAGGAATCGTGATGCGGCGGATCCTGCAGCGCCTGGCGAGCGACGAGCGCGGCGTGGCCATGATCGTCTCCATGGGCGTCCTGGCCGTGATCCTCAGCCTCACCGCCGCCGTGGCGGCCAACTCGGTGCACGTCTCGGACACCTCGAACCGCGACCGCGACGAGAAGCGCGCCTTCCAGGCCGCCGACGCCGGCCTGCAGGTCGCCACCTACCGGCTGAACAAGCTCGCGCCCGGCGACGGCCTGTGCGTGACCAACGTCGTCCAGGCGCCGGTCAACGGCGACTGCGCGGCCACCGGGAGCCTCGGCAACGGCGCCACCTGGAAGTACAACCTGTCGCCGGTGCTGTCGGTGGGCGACAACTGCGCCGGCTTCCCGATCACGTCCGTCTCCCAGCTCCTGCCCCGCTGCATCACCGCCACGGGCACGGTCAACGGCGTCAAGCGAAGGGTGCAGTCGCGCATCGTGCTCAACACCGGCGCGCCGATCTTCCCGATGCCCGGCCTGATCGCGCTCAACAGCATGAAGTTCAAGAACTCCTCGCGCATCCACGCGGGCATGGGCGCGAACGGCCTGGTCGAGCTCAGCAACTCCAACGAGGTGGACGGCGGCATCAAGCTGGGGCCGGGGGCTCCGGCCGCTCAGGTCGGTAACTCGACCATCGGTGGCGGCGGCATCAGCTACCGCTCCAACCAGGAGGGCCCCTGGGTGCTCGCGCCCGTCGACGTGGGCAACTCCGCCACCGTCAACGACAACGGCAGCTGGACCCGCTCGGGCGGCAACACCGCCGTCTGGAACGGAGGCGACCCGGCCTACCGCGAGCTCCAGCTCGACAACGGCACCCTCACCCTCACCGGAGGCACCTACAACTTCTGCCAGCTCACCGTGGGCAACAGCGTCACCATCGTCGTGCCGCAGGGCGCCAAGGTGCGGGTCTTCATCGACTCGCCCAACCGCCCGGGCTCGGGTTGCCGCTCGAACGTGGACACGGGCCGCTTCGTGGTGAACAACGGCCTGAGCATCCTCGGCAACGCCGACCAGTTCCAGCTCTACGTCTACGGCGGCGACACGTCGTACGGCCCCGCGGTTGAGATCAACAACTCGGGCGACCTGCACATGGGCATCCATGCTCCCAGCGCCTCGGTCCTGTTCAAGAACAGCCAGCGCTTCTGGGGCGGCATCAACGCGAAGAACATCGAGTGGAAGAACTCCACGGACTTCTGGTGGGACGACTCGCTGTCGTCGCTGCGCGGCGTGACCACGTCCCTCTACCAGCGCACGGCCTGGCGCGAGTGCCAGCCCGACCCCACGTCGTCCGCCGCCGCTTCCGGCTGCTGACGCCTCTAGCTTCTGCGCCGTGCTCGCGGCCGTCGTCGCCATAGCCCTGCTCGGGGCGGCCGTCGGCTCGTTTCTCAACGTGGTGGTGCACCGGCTGCCGCGCGGGGAGTCGCTGGCGCGCCCGCGCTCCCGCTGCCCGGGCTGCGAGCAACCCATCTCGCCGCGCGACAACGTGCCGGTGATCTCGTGGCTGGTGCTGCGTGGGCGCTGCCGCCACTGCGGCACGCGCATCTCGCCGCGGTATCCGGCGCTGGAGGCCCTCACGGCTGTCGTGTTCGCGGCGGTCGCCGCGGTGAACGGCGTGAACGAGGACCTGGTCCTGACGCTGCCCTTCGCCGCCGTGCTCATCGCGGTCGCCGCGATCGACCTCGAGCACCACATCGTGCCCAACCGGATCGTCGTGCCCGCACTGGTCTTCGGGCTCGCCGCTACCGCGGTGCTGCAGACCGACGAGCTGCCCGAGGCGCTTGCCGCCGGCGCCGGCGCCTTCGCGTTCCTCTTGCTGGCCGCGCTGGCCTACCCGGCGGGCATGGGGATGGGTGACGTCAAGCTCGCCGGCGTCATGGGCCTCTACCTGGGGATCGAGGTCATCCCGGCGATGCTGATCGCCTTCCTGGCGGGCAGCGTCGTGGGCATCGTGCGGATCGCCCGCGAGGGGGCCGAGGCGCGCAAGAGCGGGGTGCCCTTCGCACCCTTCCTGGCCTTCGGCGGCCTGGTCGCCCTGCTGGTGGGCGACGAGATCATCGACTTCTACAGCGACAACTTCCTCTCCTAGCCCGTCCACCGGGCGCCATAAAGGGTCAAGCCGGGGCCGCCCCGGGCCGATAGCAACGCGCAGGGGGGCATCCCCCGCGTCCCATGCGCTTTCGACTCGGAAACAACGGCCCTCGCGGATCCGTCGGCCTCGACGTCGACGGCGGCTTCGTAGCCGCCGTCCAGGCCGAGCACGGCTGCGTTCAGCGGGCCGAGAGCGTCGACCTCGACCCCGGCCTCATCACCGACGGCGAGGTCACCGACCGCGTGGCGCTCAGCGAGCGCCTGCGCGACTTCTTCCGCGAGCGCGACCTGCCGTCCACCGTCCGTCTCGGCGTGGCCAACCACCAGATCGTGGTCCGCCAGATCGAGCTCCCGATGATCGAGTCCGAGGCCGACATGGATGCGGCGATCCGCTTCCAGGCGGCCGAGGCGATCGCGATGCCGCTGGAGGAGGCGGTGCTCGAGTACCAGATCACCGGCCAGGCCCAGGGCACCGACGGCGCCCGGCGCGCCCAGGTCGTGGTGGTGGCGGCCCGGCGCGACATGGTCCGCGAGCTCACGATCGCCGCCCGCGACGCCGGGCTCAAGCCCGAGGGCATAGACCTCGACGCCTTCGCGCTGGTGCGCACCCTCTCCCGTGATTCGGTGAGCGACTCGTCGGCGCGCGTGCACTGCCACCTCGCCGGCGTCACCAACCTGGCGGTCGCGCTGGGCAGCAACTGCCTCTTCACGCGCCCGCTGCGCGCCCCCTGGGCCGGCGACGACATGTCTGCCGTGGCGGCAGGCCTCGCCGAGGAGATCCGGCTGTCGATCGACTACTTCCTCGCCCAGCCCGGCGCCCGCCCGGTCGGCGACGTCGTGCTGTCAGGGCCCGGCGCCCAGCAGCAGGAGCTCGTCGACGAGCTGCAGGTCGCGGTCGGCCTGCCCGTGGCCGTGCCCGAGCCGCTCGGCGTGCTTGACGCCTCCGCCCTCGGGCCCGAGCAGGACCGCTTCCGCTACACCGTCGCTGCCGGCCTTGCCGTGGGGGCGCCCGCGTGAGGCCCGTCAACCTCCTGCCCGAGGAGTACCGCCCGCGACGGCGCTCGGGCGCCGGCCGGCGCGGCAGCTCCTACTTCCTGCTGGGCGGAATGGGCCTTGTGCTGGTGATGGTGGTCGTCTACGTCCTCACCGCCAACACCGCGACCGATCGCCGCAACCAGGCGACCGAGGTCGGGCAGGAGGCCAAGCAGACGCGGGCCGAGGCGGCGGCGCTGAAGCCCTACGGAGACTTCGCGTCCGTCAAGCAGACCCGCACCACCGCCGTCGAGGCGCTGGCCCGGTCCCGCTTCGACTGGGAGCGCTACATGCGCGAGCTCGCGCGCCTGCTCCCCGAGGGCACGTGGCTGAAGGAGGCCAACACCGTGACGTCCGGCGTGGCGACCGGGGGAGGGTCCTCGGGGGGGTCGGGATCGTCGAGCTCGGGCGGCTCGGGCAGCTCGAGTGCAACCGCCGCGGCCCAGGGCACCGGCGGCCCCAACTCGCGGATCGTCGGGTGCGCCAAGCGGCAGTCCGACGTGGCCCGGTTCATGGTGCGCCTCCGCCGCATGACCGGGGTGATGGACGTCGCGCTGATCCAGTCCGACCGCGAGCAGAGCGAGTCCGGCGCCGGCCAGCCCGTCTCCCCGGCGGGAGGCGGCGCGGGAGGCGGCGGAGCCCAGGAGGGCTCCGACAACTGCGGGAACTTCTACAAGTTCGAGGTCACGCTGGCCTTCGAGCCGATCGCGGCGGTCGCGTCCGGCGGTGGCGGTGGCGGTGGCACCGGCCGGGCCGGCGGCGCCCCCGTCCCGACCTCGGGGGGGAAGGGATGACCCTCTCCGACCGCGACCGCAAGCTCCTCAAGGGATTCGCCGTCGTGATTCCCGTGATCGTGCTGGTCGGCTTCTGGTTCCTGATCCTGGGCCCCAAGCGCGAGGACGCAGCGAAGGCCGAGAAGGAGCTGACCAAGCAGCAGCAAAGCCTCGACCAGGCCCAGAGCGAGGTGGCCTCCTACCGGAGCGCGCAGAAGAGTTTCGCCACCGACTACGCGACGATGGTGCGCCTGGGCAAGGCGGTGCCCACCCGGGTCGACATGCCCAGCCTCATCGTCCAGCTGGACCGCGCCTCGGCCGGCACCGGTATCGACTTCAAGAAGATCGCGCTGGCCCAGGAGTCGGGCGGCCAGAGCGCGCAGAGCGGATCGGGCGCGCAGGGCTCACAGGGCGGCTCGGGCGGCCAGGGCGGCCAGGGCGGCTCGGGCTCACAGGGCGGCCAGGGTGGGACCCAGCCCCCGGCGACGCCGGGCGCAGGCGGCGGTACCCCCGCCGCTGCCCCGGGTGGCGCGCAGGCCCAGACCGGACCCGGCCGGGCGGCCGAGACCGCAGGCAACACCGTCAACGGCGCCAACGAGAAGACCTCCCAGGCGGCCGGCAAGGCGGGCGGCGGCGTACCGGTCGGTGGCGGCAGCGCCGGCGGTGGAGCCGCCGGTGGCGATGCCGCGGCCACCTGCCCGGAGGGCCTCACGTGCGTGAAGCTCGACCTCGAGTTCACGGGCCGCTTCCCCAAGCTCGCCGACCTCTTCGCCGGCCTCAAGCGCTACGTGCGCACCGTCAACCAGCGGATCGACGTGAACGGGCGCCTGCTGACCATCGACAGCCTCAACTTCGCCAGCGACCAGAAGTACTTCCCCGGAATCAGGGCGGAGGCGACCGCCACGGTCTATCTCTCGCCGCTGAGCCAGGGCCCGACCGCGGGGGCAACCCCACAGGGACCGGGCCAGAGCCGCCAGGTGGCGGCCACGCCCCCGACCGGAGCGCCGTCCCCGTGAGCGGCCTGGCACAGGACGTCTGGCAGGACCTGCGCGAGAAGCGCCTGTGGCCGGTGGCCCTCGTGCTACTGGTGGCGCTGATCGCCGTCCCCGTCTTCCTGCTCAAGTCGAGCAAGGACGAGCCCGGCGGGCCCACCCCGCCGGCCGCCACCGCGTCGCCCGCCCTCGGCGGAGCACTGCTGACCGCCGCCGAGCGGCACACCGGGGGCGGCTCCGACCTGGAGGTCTTCAGCACGAAGGACCCATTCATGCCCGAGCTTCCCGCCGGCGGCGCCGGTGACGGGACCGCCACCCCGACCGGCCCCTCCGCCGCGCCCTCGCCACTCGGGGTGGGCGGCGGCTCGAGCCCGACGGGCGGGGGCGCGACAGCGTCCGCGGCCTCCTCCGGCGGCTCCAGCCCGAGCTCCGGTGGCTCTGCGGGCGGCACCAGCGGCGGCGGCCAGGTGGTCACCCGCCGCGTCGAGCGCAAGCGGACGCTCTACAACTACGTGGCGGTCGTGGAGTTCGGCCGCGCTGGCGCCGAGCGCAAGCGCACCCTCCAGCGGCTGGCGATCCTGCCCGACTCGCGGCACCCGTCGCTGATCTTCCTTGGCGCCGAGGCGGGCGAGAAGCGAGCCGTCTTCCTGCTCGACTCGACGGCCAGCCAGGAGGGCGAGGGCAGCTGCCGGCCCAGCGTGCGCAGCTGCAGCCTGCTGTACCTCTCCACGAGCGACGACGGCGACGAGCACTACTTCACGACCGAGGGCGGAGACCAGTACTCGATCAAGCTTCTCGGGATCAAGCGCGTGGTGGCGAAGGCGCGCCGCTCGAGCAAGCCGAGGGCAGGCAGCGCTCGCAAGCGCGGCGGGGCCACCGGGGCCGCGTTCCAGACGGTCCTCTTCGGCGACGGAAGCGCCCGCTGACCGCGGCTAGGGTTGGAGCGCGATGGCGCTCCGCTTCACAACCGCAGGTGAGTCGCACGGCCCGGGCCTGACGGCCGTCCTCGAAGGCCTTCCCGCGGGCCTCGAGCTGACGCCCGAGGACATCGATCGCGACCTGGCCCGCCGCCAGCTCGGCCACGGGCGCGGCGGACGGATGAAGATCGAGACCGACCGGGGGGAGGTCACCTCCGGCGTGCGCCACGGCAAGACGCTCGGCAGCCCGGTCTCGCTGCGGATCGCCAACCGCGACTACGCCAATTGGGAGGAGCGGATGAACCCCTGGCCGGTCAACGGCCAGGTGGACGAGGTGCACCTCCCGCGCCCGGGGCACGCCGATCTGGCGGGCGTCCAGAAGTTCGGCTTCACCGACGTGCGCAACGTGCTGGAGCGCGCAAGCGCCCGAGAGACCACCGCGCGGGTGGCCGCCGGCGGCCTGGCCAAGGCCTTCCTCCGCGAGCTCGGCGTCGTGGTGCACAGCCACGTGACCCAGATCGGCTCCGTCCGCGCGCCCGCGCGGGACGACCTCACGCCGGAGAGCTTCGTCGGAGTCGACGACTCGCCGGTGCGCTGCCTGGACGGCGAGGCGACCGCCGAGATGGTCGAGGAGATCAACCGCGCGCGGAAGGCCAACGAGTCGCTGGGCGGCACCTACGAGGTGATCGCCTTCGGCGTGGTTCCCGGCCTCGGCTCCTACCTCTCCTGGGAGGACCGCCTGGACGGCCGTCTGGCCCAGGCGATCATGTCGATCCAGGCCATGAAGGGCGTGGGCATCGGCGACGGCTTCGACCTCGCGGGACGTGTCGGCTCGAAGGCCCACGACGAGATCTTCTGGTCCGACGACCAGGGCTTCACGCGCGAGACCAACCGCGCGGGAGGCATCGAGGGCGGGATGACCACCGGCGACCCGGTGGTCGTGGTGGGCGCCATGAAGCCGCTGCCCACCCTCACCAAGCCACTGCGCTCGGTCGACCTGGCCACCCACGAGCCGGCGCAGGCGCTGCGCGAGCGCACCGACTCCTGCACCGTCCCCGCCGCCGGCGTGGTGGCCGAGGCGATGGTGGCGCTGGTGCTGGGCTCGGCCTACCGCGAGAAGTTCGGCGGCGACCACGTGGACGATGCGACGGCTGCGCTGCGCGCCTACGAGGGGCGCATCGAGTGGAGGCGGTGACCGCCCAAGCCGGCGCACTCGTATTCGTCGGCTTCATGGGCGCGGGCAAGACGAGCGCCGCGCGCACGGTGGCCGCGGAGCTCGGCACCGAGGCGCTCGACTCCGACCGTGAGCTCGAGCGCGAGCTCGGCGAGCCGCTGGAGGACTACTTCGACCGCGAGGGCGAGAGCAAGTTCCGCCTGCGGGAAGAGGAGGTCGTGCTGGGCCTGCTGGCCCGCGACGACGCGCGCGTGATCGCCCTCGGTGGCGGGTCGCTGGGCTCCGAGCGCGTTCGTGAGGCGCTGGCCGGCCACACCGTCGTCCACCTCGAGGTGGGCGTCGACGACGCCTGGCGACGAGCGTCGGGCAAGGGCCGCCCGTTGGCCCGCGACCGCGGCCGCTTCGCGCAGCTGCACGACGACCGTCAGGCGGTCTACGAGGCCGCGGCGCAGGTCACGCTGCCGCCCGCCGGGCGCGCCGCGGTGCGCCACGCCGTCCCCGCGCTGCAGTCCCTGGCCCGCGCGCCGGAGGGCACGCGGCTGGTGTGGGCGGCCACGGAGTCCGGCAGCTACCCGGTCTTCTTCGGTCGCGGCCTGCTCGAGGCCACCTTCTTCTGGCCCGCCGACGGACGGCGCTTCGCCGTCACCGACGACAACGTCGCCGGGCTCCACGGCGTTCCCGCGGACCACCGCGTGACCGTCCCCGCCGGGGAGGAGCACAAGACCGTGGCCACCGCCGAGCACGTGCTGCGCGAGCTGGCCCGCGCGGACATGGAGCGCGGCGACGTGGTGGTCGGCGTGGGCGGCGGCGTGGTGGGGGACCTCGCCGGCTTCTGCGCCGCGGTCTACCAGCGCGGCGTGCGCCACGTGCAGGTGCCCACCACGCTGGTGGCCCAGGTGGACTCCGCCTACGGCGGCAAGACCGGCGTCGACCTGCCCGAGGGCAAGAACTACGTGGGCGCCTACCACCAGCCCAGCGCCGTGCTGTGCGACCCGGGGGCGCTGGAGACCCTTCCCCCCGAGGAGGTCGCCGCCGGCTACGCGGAGGTGGTCAAGACTGCGCTCATCGCCGGCGGCCCCCTGTGGTCGCGCGTGCGCTCGGGCGAGACCCCCGATGACGAGGTCGTGCTCGGCTGCCTGCGCACCAAGCTCGCCGTGGTGGCCGAGGACGAGCGCGACTCCGGGCGGCGGCAGGTGCTCAACCTGGGGCACACGGTCGCGCCACGCGCTGGAGGCGGTCACCGGCTACTCGCGGCTGCGCCACGGCGAGGCGGTGGGGCTGGGGCTGCTCTGCGCGCTGCGCCTGTCGGGCCGCAGCGCGCTGCGCGACGAGGTGGCCGCGCTGCTGCAGGGCCACGGCCTGCCGCTCTCGGTGGAGGGCGTGGACGCCGGCGAGGTGGTCGCCGCGACCGAGCGCGACAAGAAGCGCGAGGGCGGCGAGGTGCCTTTCGTCCTGGTCGAGGCTCCGGGCGAGGTCACGCCTGGGCACGCCGTCGACGGCGACAGCCTGCGGGCCGCGATCGAGGAGGTGCTGGTGTGAACCACCGCGTGGCGATCCTTCACGGCGTGAACCTCGACACCCTGGGCCGCCGCGACCCGGCCGTCTACGGGACGCTGACCCTGGCCGAGCTCGAGGGCCAGGTGGGCAAGTTCGCCCGCGAGTTCGGCTTCGAGGCCTCGTTCTTCCAGACCAACCACGAGGGCGAGTACTGCGAGCAGCTGCACCGCACGGCCGAGCGCAGCGATGCCCTGGTGCTCAACCCGGGCGCCTGGACGCACTACTCCTACGCGATCCGGGATGCGCTCGAGGTCGCCGCGCTGCCCGCCGTGGAGGTCCACATCTCGGCGATCGACAGCCGCGAGGAGTGGCGGCGCCAGTCGGTGATCCGCGACCTCTGCCTGGGCTACGTGCAGGGCAAGGGGGTGGATGGGTACCGGGAGGCCATCGAGATGCTGCGAGGCGCCCTGTGAACACCCGCGCGGACCGCCTGGCCGCCCTGCTCGCCGAGGAGGGACTGGACTCCCTCCTCGTCTCCGACCTCACCAACGTCCGCTACCTGACCGGGTTCTCGGGGACCAACGCCGCGGCGGTGGTGAGCGCGGACGAGCGCCTGTTCCTCACCGACTTCCGCTACATCGAGCGAGCGGCGACCGAGGTGTCCGGAGAGTTCGAGCGCCTGCCCGCCGGCCGAGACCTGCTCAAGGACCTGGCCCCGCGCCTGAAGGGCCGCGCCGGCTTCGACGACGAGCACATGAGCGTCAAGGCCCACCGGCGGCTGTCGGAGGTCGTCCCGGATGGCGTCGAGCTGGTGCCCGCCGGGGGCCTGGTGGAACGCCTGCGCGAGGTCAAGGACGAGCACGAGGTGGCCACGATGGCCGCCGCCGCCGAGCTGGCGGACTCGATCTACTCCTACGTCGCCGAGCGGGGCCTGGTCGGCCGCACCGAGCGCGAGGTGGCGGTGGACCTGGAGCGCGAGATGCGCGAGCGCGGCGCCCGCGACCCCTCGTTCCCTTCGATCGTGGCGGCGGCCGCCCACGGCGCGCTGCCGCACGCCGAGCCGCGCGACGTCGAGATCCCGCGCGACACGCTGGTGGTGCTCGACCTCGGCTGCATCGTCGACGGGATGTGCTCGGACTGCACCCGAACCTTCGCGACCGGTGAGCTGAGCTCGCTCGCCACCGACGTCTACGACCTGGTGCTCAACGCGCAGCTTGCCGCGCTCGACGCCGCCACGGCGGGTACCGCCTGCAGCGAGGTGGACGCGGCCGCGCGCTCGCTGATCGAGGAGGCCGGCCGTGGCGACCAGTTCGGGCACGGGCTCGGCCACGGGGTGGGCCTGGAGGTCCACGAGGGCCCGCGGCTGACCAAGACCGCCGACGGCGAGCTGCGCGCCGGCAACGCCGTGACGATCGAGCCCGGCGTCTACGTGCCGGGCGAGGTGGGCGTGCGCATCGAGGACCTGGTGATCGTGGGCGAGGACGGCCTGCGCAACCTGAGCGGCTTCCCGAAGACGCTCGTCACCGTGGACTGATGGTGCTCGCCGCCGCAGCGGCGTTCACCGGCGCCTCGGTCCAGTCGGCCACCGGGTTCGGCTTCGCGCTCGTGCTCAGCCCCGCCCTGTTCGCCGTGCTCGAGCCGCTCGAGGCGGTGTGGGCGCTGCTGGCGCTCGGGCTGGTGCTCAATGTCCTGGTGCTGCGCGATGGCGGGGAGGTCCGCTGGGACGCGCTGCGCCCCGCGCTCATCGCCGCCGTGCCGGGCCTGGCGCTGGGCGGGCTGATGCTCGCGCTCGCGCCCAAGCCGGTGCTTCAGGTGGGCGTAGGCGTGGGCGTGGTGGCCGCCGCCGCGCTCACGTGGCGGGCGCCCGCGATGCCACGCGCGGGCGGTGCGCTCACCGCAGGACTGGCCAGCGGCGCGCTGACGACGTCGGTGAGCCTGAGCGGCCCGCCGTTGGTGCTGTGGCTGCGGGCACGGGGCTTCACGCCCGCCGAGCAGCGGGCCTCGCTGGCGGGCGCCTTTCTGTTCCTCAACGGGGCGGGCGCCGTTCTTCTCCTGGCTTCGCACGGAGCGCCCGGTGTCGACCCGCTGCTGCTGATCGGCCTGCTGGCGCTGGTGATCGCCGGCCATCTGCTCGGCGCGCGGCTGTTTCGCCGCGTGGACGCCGAGCGCTTCTCCCTGCTGGTGCTCGCCCTGGTGACAGCGGGCGGGCTGGCCAGCATCGCCGCCGGCCTGTCCGGCCTCTAGCTCTCCTCGATCACGAACACCGCGTCGTCCTCGTAGCAGTAGGACCAGCTCTCGTCGGGCTGGGCCGAGCTGACGATCGGGTGCCCGGTCTCGTTGTGGTGCGCCGTCGCGTGGCGGTTGGGGGAGGAGTCGCAGCAGCCGACCTTGCCGCAGGTGCGGCAGGCGCGCAGGTGGACCCAGCGGTCGCCGGTCTTCAGGCACTCCTCGCAGCCCTCCACGTCGTGCGGCGGGCCGACTTGGACCTGGTCGAGGTGGTTGCAGATGGCCATGGGCCAAGTGTGGCGCAAGCGAAGTTGCGACCGCACCCCGCCGGATGCGAACATACGTTCGGTCATGGTGATCGGCGCCCTCATCCCCCGGTTCGAGCTGGTCGCGGCCCTCGGAGAGCGCCGCGCACTGCTGGGGGATGCGGTGGCGCTGGCCCCCGAGGCCGGGCGCGAGCAGATGGTGGGAGAGGTGTCCGCGCCGGCCGAGGCCTTCGGCGTCGTGCGCGGCATGCGGGTGGGGGAGGCGCTGACCCGCTGCCCCGAGCTGCGCCTGATCCCGCCCGACCCCGAGGGGGTGCGCGAGCTGTGGAGCGTGGTGCTCGACCGCATCGAGACCCTGGGCGCCGCGCCGGAGTCCGACCGCCCGGGGGAGGCCTACTTCGAGTCCGAGGGGCTGCACGGCCTGCACGGCGGAGGGCTGAGCGACGTGCTCGACGCGGCCCGGCGCGTGCTGGGCACCGTGCGCCTGGGCGCAGGCCCGTGCCGCTTCGTGGCCTTCGCCGCGGCGCAGCAGGCCCGCCCGCGGCGCCGTACCGTCACGGTGGAGGGGGCCAAGGCCGCCGCCTTCCTGGCGCCGCTGCCGGTGGCCACGCTGCGCGTGCGCCCCGAGCTGGCCGCGCTGCCCGACGTCTTCGAGCGGCTGGGCATCCGCACCATCGGCGAGCTGGCGGCGCTGCCCTCGCGCTCGGTGGCCGAGCGCTTCGGCCACCCCGGCCTGCTGGCGCTCGACCTCGCGCGCGGGCGCGACACTCCGCTGCAGCCGCGCCGGCCGCCCGAGCCGGTGACCGAGCGCCTCGACCTGCCCGAGGCCGCCTCGGGCCAGCAGCTCGAGCGAGCCCTGGACCTGCTCATCGCCCGCCTGCTGGCCCGCCGCGAGCGGCGCGGTCGCTCCCTGCGCGCGCTGGCCGTCTCGGCGCGCTTCGTGGCGGGCGGGACCTGGCGCCAGGCGGTGACGCTGCGCACCCCCAGCGCCGACGCCCAGCGCATCAAGCTGGCCCTCGGCACCCGTCTGGCCGAGCTGCCCGCCCCCGCCGACTCGCTGGGGCTCGAGGTCGAGTCCTTCGGGCCGCCCGCCCACGAGCAGGGCCACCTGGTGCGCGACCCGGCGGCGGTGCGCCGCGAGCGCCTGGGGGAGGCCGTGCGCCAGGCCCGCCAGTCGGCCGGACCCGAGGCCGCCCTGCGCATCCTGGAGGTCGACCCCGGCTCGCGGCTGCCCGAGCGCCGCGCGCTGCTGGCGCCCTTCCACGAGGAGAAGAAGGGCCGCCGCCGGTGAGCTCGCGCCGCCAGCGAAGGAGCGCAGGCCGGGCGCTGGCCGGCCGAGCACCGCTCGCTCGAGACGATTGTCCGAGCCGCGGCCGGTGACCGTGCGCCCCGGCGAGCGCGGCGTCCCCGAGGCGGTGGCCGGGACCTCGGTGGAGGCGGTGCGCGAGGAGTGGGTGGTCGAGGACCTGTGGTGGACCGGCCGCCCGCTGCGTAGGCGCTACTTCGAGCTGGTGCTGGCCGACGGGCGCAACACCGTCGTCTTCCGCGACCTCATCAAGGGCCGCTGGTACTCCCAGCGCGCGTAGGGGGCAGCCGGGCGCCGTCGAAAGAGAGGCGGCGATGGACGAGCGCTCGGAGGAGATCAAGCAGCGGTTCGAGCTCCCGATGCTCGTGGCCGCGATGCTGATGATCCCGGTCATCGTCATCGAGCAGTCCAACGCCCATCACCGTCGGCTACGGCGACATCACGCCGAAGACCGACGCCGGTCGCGCGATCGGCATCCTGGTGACCGTGGTCGGGCTGGCCTTCATCACGCTGCTCACCGCGGCGGCGGCCGAGCGCTACATCGAGAAGGCCTCCAAGGACAAGGAGATCGACGACCACCTCAGGGAGATCTCCGCCCGGCTGGCGGCGATCGAGGAGAATCAGCGCAAGTGAAGGTCTACGAGAAGCGCACCTGTACCACCTGCCGCAACCTGGCGGAGCTCCTGGAGGAGGAGGGCATCGAGTTCGAGCGCGTGGACTTCCACGTCGAGCCGCTGACCGCCGAGGAGCTGCGCGCGCTGGTGGCCAAGACCGGCCGCCCGGCTCAGGAGCTCTTCCGCGCCCGCGAGCCCGTCTACACGGAGCTGGGGCTCGGCGACCGCGACGTCTCCGACGAGGAGGCGATCGAGCTCATGGCCGAGCACCCCGCGCTCCTCCAGCGACCGGTGGTCGAGGAGGGCGACCGGGCGGTGCTCGCTCGCCCTATAGAGCGGGTGCGCGAGCTGCTCTGAACTCGGACTGCTCCTCGGCCAGCGCGGCCAGGAAGACGGCCACGACGCGCTCGTCGAACTGCTTGCCGGCCTGGCGTAGCAGCTCGGCCCGCGCCGCCTCGGCGCCGATCGCCTTGCGATAGACGCGGTCGGCGGTCATCGCCTCGTAGGCGTCGGCGACCGCCAGGATGCGGGCCTCGATCGGTATCTCGTCGGCCTTCAGCCGGTGCGGGTAGCCCTTGCCGTCGGGGCGCTCGTGGTGGGCCAGCACCCAGCCGCGGATGTCGTCGAAGTGGCGGCTGCCGAGGATGTCCGCCCCGATCTCGGGATGGCGGCGCATCTGCTTGACCTCGGAGTCCGTGAGCGGGCCGGCCTTGGAGAGGATCGCGTCGGGCATCCCGATCTTGCCGATGTCGTGCAGGTGGCCGGCGATCTCGATCCGCCGCACGTGTCCGAGGCTCAGGCCGAGCCTGCGGGCGATCATCGCCGAGTAGCGCCCGACGGTCTGGGAGTGGTCGGCGGTGCCGGTGTCGCGCAGGTCGAGCGCCTCGGCCAGGGAGAGCAGGGTGGCCAGGTGCGACTCGCCCGACGCGCTGTCGTCCTCGGCCAGCGCCTCGATCTCCTCGCTGAAGATCACCGAGCGGTTGCGCCCGAGCGCCTTCGCGGCATAGAGGGAGCGGTCGGCCGCCGACAGCAGCTCCTCCGGGGTCGAGCCGTGCGTGGGGAAGCCCGCCACGCCGAAGGACACCGTGAGCGGCACCGGGTCGTCGCGGAATGCGTTCTCGATCGCGCTGCGCAGCTTCTCGGCCATGAAGTAGCCGTCGCGCTCGGGGGTCTCCGGAAGGATGAGCGCGAACTCCTCGCCGCCGGTCCGCGCGACGGTGTCGATGCGCCGGTGCGAGGCGTCCAGCAGCTCGCCGGCCCGCTCCAGCGCGGCGTCCCCGGCGGGATGCCCGAGGCGGTCGTTGACGCGCTTGAAGTGGTCGAGGTCGCCGACGAGAACGGTCAGCACGCGGTCGTGGCGGCGGGCGCGCTCGACCTCCACCGCGAAGGTCTCCTCGAAGCCGCGGCGGTTCTGAAGGCCGGTGAGGGGATCGCTGCTGGCGGCGTCGGCGAGCCGGTCGAGCACGGCGCTGAGCCGGCTGCGCAGGGTCTGCACGATGATCGCCACCAGCCCAAGGGTCCCGACCGTCTGGGCGAAGCGCGCTCCCACCAGCGAGGGGTCCGGTGAGATCGCCAGGACCACCCAGTAGGCGACGGCGATGAAGGCCAGCTGCGCGGCGGCGGCACGCATCGAGAAGAAGTACGCGGAGTAGAGGACGATCCAGACGTAGAGCATCTCTATGTCGCTGGCCGAGGCGCCCAGGCGCTCGCCGCTCGCGTAGATGCACGCGGTGATGACCACCGTGCCCAGGGCCGCGCTGAGCTGCAGGCCGCGAATGGGTATTCGCCCCGGCTGCCAGCGCAGTACGCCGGCCATGACGGCCGAGGTCACGCTCGCCGCGTAGAAGATGGCTTCGTTGGCCTGGGGCGGATGGGGAACGACGGCGATGAGAAGGGGCAGGACGGCGCCGCCGGTCCACAGCCACGCCTGGTACCGCGCCATCACGAGAGGGTCGGCGCTGGGCGCCAGCGCTTTCATGGAGCCTGAATCGGGACCCTTTTTCCCCTGCTTTAGCGGCAGAGGCACAACCCGGACGGATCTCCAGGCTGGACAAGGATGCGAACATGTGTTCGTGTCCTATGTGGAGCTCCACTGCCACTCGGCCTTCTCCTTCCTGGATGGGGCATCGCACCCGGTCGAGCTGGCCGGTGCGGCCGCCGAGCAGGGCCACGAGGCGCTGGCGCTCACCGATCACGACGGGATCTACGGCTCGATGGAGCTCGTCCAGGCGGCCAAGCCGCTGGGCGTGCGGGCGATCACCGGGGCGGAGATCTCGCTGGACGACGGCTCCCATCTCACTCTGCTGTGTGAGAGCCGTGCCGGCTACCGCAACCTCTGCCGGCTGCTGACCAGGGCCCACGCGCACACGCGCGTGTGGGCGCAGGACGCCGGCGAGGGTTGGGCCGAGCGCTGGGCGCTGGAGGGCCCACGCGCCCGTGCGCGTGAGCGCCCGCGGGTGGAGCCCAAGGTGGGGGAGCCCTCCGTGTCGCTGACCGACGTCGAGGAGCACGCCGAGGGGCTGGTGTGCCTGAGCGGCTGCGCGCGCGACGGCGCGGTGGCCCGGAGGGTCGAGGCCGGTGACCACGTGGGCGCGGCGGCGATGGCGCACCGCCTGCTGGCCGCCTTCGGGCCCGACCGTTTCCGGGTCGAGCTGCAGCGGCCCTTCGCCCGCCACGACCGCCGGCGCAACCGGCTGCTCGCCCAGTTGAGCGAGCGCCTGGGGGTGCCCGCGGTGGCCACCGGCAACGTCCACGCCCACGACCGCTCGCGGGCCGCGCTGCAGGACGCCATGGTGGCGGTGCGCGAGGGCAAGACTCTCGACGAGTCCGAGCCGCTTCGCCGCGGCAACGGATCGCACGTGCTCGCCTCGCCGCAGGCCATGGCCGAGCGCTTCGTCGACCACCCCGAGGCGGTGCACGAGTCGGGCCGCATCGCCGATCGCCTGCGCTTCGACCTCTCGTCGGACCTCGGCTACCGCTACCCGGGCTCCGAGGACCCGGAGTCCGACCGCAAGCTGGCCGAGATCTGCCGCGCCCGGCTGGACGAGCGCTACGCGGGGCGGGCCACCCACTCGCAGGCCGTCGGCCGCCTGGAGGAGGAGCTGCGGGTGATCTCCTCGCTGGAGCTGAGCGGCTTCTTCCTGCTGCACCGCGACCTGCTCGAGCTGGCGCGTGAGGTGGCCACCGAGGTGCGCGGGCCCAGCGTGGCCCGGGCGCTGCTGCCGCCGGGACGGGGTCGCGGGTCCAGCGTGTCGTCGATCGTCTGCTACCTGACCGGCCTCTCGCACGTCGACCCGGTCGAGTGCGGCCTCTTCCTCGGGCGCTTCCTCAACGAGGAGATCACCGCGCTCCCCGACATCGACCTCGACTTCCCGCGCGACATCCGCGACGTCCTGATCCCGCGCGTGCACGACCGCTACGGCCCCGAGCACTCGGCGCTGGTGGCGGCCTTCGCCACCTATCAGGTGCGCTCGGCAATCCGCGACCTGGCCAAGTCACTGGGCCTCCCGCCGGGCGAGATCGAGCGGCTGGCCCGCTACGCCGATCCCTGGCAGGGCAACGAGATCGAGGACGAGGTGGGCCAAGTGCACGCCGCCCGCGCCGGCTCGCCGCGCTGGCAGGCGCTCACCAGCCTGGTGCGCGACGTGGCCGGACTGCCCCGCCACGCCACCCAGCACTCGGGCGGCATGGTGATCGCCACCGAGCCGCTGATCGACGTCTGCCCCGTGATGCCCGCCGCCATGGAGGGCCGCCAGATGGTGCAGTGGGACAAGGACTCCTGCGCCGACGCGGGCTTCCTCAAGATCGACCTGCTGGGCCTGGGGATGCTCTCCTGCGTCGAGCGCTGCGTGGACCTCATCCACGAGCAGCGCAGCGAGCACATCGACCTCTCGCGCATCGACTTCGGCGACAAGCGCGTGTACTCGGAGATACACCAGGCCGAGACCACTGGCGTGTTCCAGATCGAGTCGCGCGCGCAGATGCAGATGCTCAAGCGCACGCTGCCCGAGTCACTGGACGACCTGACCGTGCAGGTGGCGCTGGTGCGGCCCGGGCCGATCCTCGGCGGCGCAGTGCACCCGTACATCGATCGCAAGAAGAGGCTCCGCGAGGACCCCTCGTACGAGGTGCCCTACGAGCACCCGTCGCTGGCGCCGGTGCTGAGCGACACGCTGGGCGCCATCGTCTTCCAGGACCAGGTGATCGAGGTGGCTATGGCCTTCGCGGGCTTCTCGCCGGGCGAGGCGGAGGGGCTGCGGCGGGCGATGAGCCGCAAGCGTTCCGAGGCGGCGATGCGCTCCTACGAGGAGAAGTTCGTTGCCGGGGGCGTGGCCAACGGGGCCTCCGAGGAGACCGCGCGCCGCGTCTACGACCAGATCGTCGGCTTCTCGGGCTTCGGCTTCCCCAAGGCCCACTCGGCGGCCTTCGGGCTGCTGGCCTACCAGTCGACCTGGCTGCGGGTGCACTACGGCCCCGAGTTCCTGTGCTCGCTGCTCAACGAGCAGCCGATGGGCTTCTACCCGCCCGACGCGCTGGCCCACGAGGCGCAGCGTCGGGGCATCTCCGTGCTGCCTCCCTGCGTGGAGCGCGGCGATAAGGACTGCTCGGTGGAGGAGGGGGCCGTGCGCCTGGGCCTGGGCTACGTGGGCGGCGTGCGGGCCGAGGAGGTGCTGACGCTGGTGGAGAACCGGCCCTACCGGTCGATCGGCGATCTGGCCTCGCGGTCGGGAGCGAGCTCGGAGACCTTGGAGCGCCTGGCGTGGGCCGCCGCCTGTGACGCGCTCGTGGGCGGGCCGGTGGAGCACCGGCGCCGGCGAGCCCTGTGGGAGCTGGGCGCCGCATACCCGTCGGTGTCCGTGGACGGCGGGCGCCAGCTCGCCCTGCCGCTCGACCCCGAGGAGGCGCCCCAGCTGCGCTCGATGAGCGCCTGGGACCGGATGCTGGCCGACCTGGGCTCGACCTCTGTGACCCTGCACGAGCACCCCGTGGAGCTGATGAGGCCGGGCCTTGGGCCGGAGTACCTGACCAGCACCGGGCTGGAGGACCGCCGGCACGGAAGCCGCGTGCACGTGGCAGGGCTGGTGGTGGCCCGCCAGCGGCCGGCAACGGCGAAGGGCGTGACGTTCATGCTGCTGGAGGACGAGGCCGGGACGATCAACCTGATCGTGACCCCGCCGGTCTACGAGCGCCACCGCCTGGTGGTGCGGGCCGAGCCCTTCGTGACCGCGAGCGGGCGCCTGGAGCGACGCGAAGGGGTCACCAACGTGCTGGTGGACCGCATCTCGCGCCTGGAGCGGCCTTCCGAGGTCCCCGAGGCCACGGTCAAGCACATCGAGCCCCGTCGCATGTGGAGCACACAGCCCGACGAGGAGAGCGCCGCCCAGCTGCGATCGCTGGCGCCGGCGGCGAACTCGTTCGGCCGAGGACGGGGCGGTTGATGGACTGACTTGGCCCCGGCCGCCCGGCCGCGGGTCCTGTCTCCGGAATATTCCTTGCACTCGCGCCCTTCGGGCGCGGGCAAGTTGCTTCCGTCGCCACCCGCGGGTGAAGCGCCCCTCCCCTCCGGAAGACTCGTCAGCGCCCTGACGACCTGTTTCTCTGCGTGCGCGCAGTTCGAGCGCGACGGGCTGAAGCGGTGCGGCTGGCCTATCCGCGGGGAGTCCGGAAGCCCCCGCACTGCAGCAGGCTCCTGAGCCGCGCCCGATAGCAGCGCAGGTCTTCGTAGCCGAGGGTCACTCTGTTACCGGTCTTGATCGCGGTGCTGCCCGCCGCCCGGAGGCGATCGCCGGCCTGCGGCCTGATCGCGCGATTCCCGTGGGCGAACGCGTTTCGGAGCACCGCCACCTCGACCGCGCCGGGCATGCCGTCCAGGACGTCGGACCACTGCTGTCCGCTCTGGTCGAGCAACCTGGAGCCCCAGTCCTCGATGCCACACGGGGTCTTCACCCGCAGTCGCTTGGTCGCCGCGGCCTCGGCCAGGGCATAGCTGTGGATCAGCACCGATGCGTAGAGGGTCTGCTCGTCGCCGAGTGCGTCCAGGTGGGCGCGGACGCGAACCTCGTACTTGCCTTGGTCGGTCGCAGCCTCCAGTTTGAGGTCGTCCTTCCCCTTGATCTCCAGCCCCTTCCACAACTCGCGCTCCCGCGCGAAGGCCAACCGAGTGCTCTCGGTGAACCGCGTCAGGCGACCCCATTCCGTCCAGAGGGTTGCTGTCTTCACACTGCGAGAAATCGTCAGCGGGCTGACGATTCTTGAGGAGATGGTGTGGGCGCGGCACGCTCTTACGTTCCCGACGGCCCCTAGCTCCCTGTTCGTGGCCCTCCACTCAGCGGCCAAAGGCGGAACCAGCGCTCCGGACCAGCGCACCGGCGACGCTCTACGGCAACAGCGACGTCTGACCGCTCAGGGCGCTGGTCCCGGCTCGAGCTCGATGCGGGCCTGGAGGCCGCGCATCCGGGCCACCGGGCCCAGCGCCGCGGTCAGAGCCTTGAGCACCGGCCACGGCGGGCTGGCGGGGCGGACCTCGTCGCCGAACGCGGGGACCATCACGGCCAGCTGCAGCAGGCTGGGCATCCCCTTGTCGTCGAGCTCGTCGCGCTGGGCGAGCGCGAACAGCGTCTCGAAGAACGAGGCGATGTCGAGCGCGGGCTCGAAGAGCTGGACCGAGCGCGCCTCCTGGTCGCCCTCGATCCAGAAGCGGTGCTTGACGCCCGCCGGGACCGTGAGCTCGTCGCCGGTCGTGAGCTCCCGGCGCTCCCCGTCGACCTCGAACACCATCGAGCCGGAGGTCACCCGGATCGAGCTCTCCTGCCTGGGGTGCGAGTGCAGCGGCTCCCCCTCCGGAGCCGGAGGATGCGACGACTCGATCTCCAGCAGCTCCGGCCGCAGCCGGGTGAAGGTCATGGTCTGACCGGTGCGCGGATTGGAGATCGTCTGGCCTTCGTGGGCCATGGCGGGACGCTAGACGATCAGCCGCTTCTCGCTGCGGTTGATCGCCAGCCGCCACATGATGAGGGCGAAGGCGATCAGCGCGCCGGCGTGGCCGACGTCGCCCCAGCCCTCGAAGCCGAACACGGCATGGCGAACCAGCACGACGGAGTGATGCAGCGGGTTCAGCTGCGCCAGGGCCTGCGCCCACTCCGGCAGCTGGTCCAGCGGGAAGAACGTGCCGGCCAGCAGGAACAGCGGAGTGATCACCGCTGAGGTGACGTAGCCGAAGTTGTCGATCGTCTTGAGGACCGCGCCCACGGTGATCCCGAAGCCGGCCCAGCCGAAGCCCGACACGAAGGAGATGAACGGCACGAGCAGCATCCCCCAGCTGGGGTCGAGCCCGAAGATCATCGCCACCAGCAGCGGCACGTTGCCGTAGACGGCGGCGCGGCAGGCGATCCAGAGCGCCTCGCCGGTGACCAGCTCCTCGACGTCGACCGGCGCGGCCAGGATCGCGTCGTAGGTGCGCTGGAACTCGCGCTTGACGAAGCTCGAGAACATCGCAGGGAAGAC
The DNA here is from genome assembly GCA_963810745.1 of uncultured Thermoleophilaceae bacterium. Taxonomy (GTDB): domain Bacteria; phylum Actinomycetota; class Thermoleophilia; order Solirubrobacterales; family Thermoleophilaceae; genus JACCZR01. Next base: position 71,855 of record CAWEOW010000004.1, on the reverse strand, counting down.
CGACGAGAACAGGACGGCGGTGGCCACGGTCCCGGTACCGACGAACTCCACGTAGGGCAGGCCCGCGACCGTCGAGACGAGCGAGCCGAAGCCGAAGCCGAAGGCGACGAGGAAGATCGTCGGCTCGACCGTGGACGAGAACGTGGTCGAGCGCCAGTAGGACGAGAAGTTGATGACCTCGCGGAACAGCACGCCGCCGAGCGCCGAGCGCTCCAGGCGGTGCAGGCGCCGGCGCGGCGCGGTGCCGGTGGCCGCGTTCACGCGACCTCCTCGCCGGTCAGCAGCACGAAGACGTCCTCCAGGGTGGCCGAGCGGCGCTCGCCCTCGGGCGCCTCGCCGTCGACGTTGAGCACCGACACCGACGTCCCGGTGCGGCGGGTGCGGTAGCCCTGAGCTGCGGCCTCGCGCTCGGCCTCCTCCAACCGCTCCGGCGGCCCGTAGACCTCGACCACCTCACGGCCGGCGTGCTCGGCGATCAGCTCGTTCGGCCGGCCCTCGGCCACGGCGCGCCCGTCGGCCATGATCACGACCGTGTCCGCCAGGCGCTGCGCCTCCTCTATGTAATGGGTGGACATGAGGATCGAAGTCCCCTCCGCCCGCAGCAGGTCGATGAGCGCCCACAGCTCCTGGCGCACCTGCGGATCGAGCCCGACGGTGGGCTCGTCCATGAGCAGCAGCCGCGGGCGGTGCACCAGCGCGCGGGCGATGAGCAGGCGGCGGCGCATGCCGCCGGAGAGCTCGTCCACCTTGGCGTCGCGCCGGTCCCCCAGCTTGGCGATCTTCAGCGTTCGCTCCACGGCGTCGCGGCGCTCGGCGCGGGGGACGCGGTAGAGGTGCGCGAACACCTGGAGGTTCTGGATGACCGTGAGCGTGGTGTCGAGGTTGTCCAGCTGCGGCACGACGCCACACTCGGCGCGCGCCTGCTTGCTCTCGCCGGGCAGCCGCCAGCCGAGCACCGTGATATCGCCCTCGTCGGCGATCGCCTGGGCGGTGAGCATGCGGATGGTGGTCGACTTGCCGGCGCCGTTGGGGCCGAGCAGGCCGACGCAGGTGCCCGCCGGGACCGACAGGTCGAGACCCGCCACGGCCGTGATCGCGCCGAAGCGCTTGACGACACCCTCGAGCTGCAGAGCCAGGTCCACCAGGTGAGGGTATGAGCGGCCGGATCCTGGTCGGGACCTCCAGCTGGTCGGACCCCGGCTTCGTCGAGAAGTGGTACCCGCAGGGCATGACCGCCCGGGAACGGCTGCCCTGGTACGCGGCTCAGTTCGAGGCCGTGGAGATCAACTCGACCTTCTACGCGATCCCCGCCGCCGACACCGTCAAGCGCTGGGCCGAGGTGACCCCCGAGGGCTTCACCTTCGACGTCAAGCTGCACCGGCTGCTCTCGCGCCACGCCGCGCCGCTCGACTCGCTGCCGAAGGACCTGCGCGAGCACACGCGCACCAACGAGCGCGGGCGGATCATGCTCGAGCCGGACCTCGAGCGCGCCGTCGTCGAGCGGCTCTTGACCGAGCTCGAGCCGCTGATCGAGGCCGACAAGCTGGGCGCCTTCCTGCTGCAGCTCACGCCGGCGTTCGCGCCCGGCGAGGCGCGGCTCGACCAGCTCGACGACCTGATCGACGCACTGAAGCCGCACCGCGTGGCCGTCGAGCTCCGCCACCGCGGCTGGGTGCGCGAGAAGCGCCTGGAGGAGACGCTCGGCTGGTTCTCAGAGCACGACGTGGCGTTCGTGGGAGTGGACGCACCGCCGGGCGACCACATCCCGATCATGCCCGCGCTGGACGCGGTGACCGCCGACCGCCTCGCCTACCTGCGGATGCACGGCCGCAACACCGAGGGCTACCTGCACGGCAACTCCGTCGCCGAGCGCTTCGGCTGGATCTACACCGACGAGGAGCTGGAGGAGATCGCCGGGCGCGCCCACAGCCTCGCCGAGGAGGCGCGCGAGGTGCACGTCATGTTCAACAACAACCGCGACGACGATGCGCCGACCGCCGCCACGCGGTTGCGCGCGCTGCTGGGCCAGGAGCCCCCGGGACCGCCGGAGGGCGAGCAGATGCGGCTGGGCGAAGAGGCCTAGTCAGCGCGCGATCTCGGCCCAGACCCGGCTGGCGCCACCCTCGTTGGTGATGCCCCAGCGGTCGGCGAGCCGGTCGACCAGGTACAGGCCCCAGCCGCCCTCGAGGTCCTGGCCGGCGGAGCGTTCCTCGAACTCGAAGCCCGGCCCGCGGTCGGTCACCTCGAGGCGGACGTGCTCCCGGGCCACGTGCACGCGCATGTCGACCGCCTGGGCGTCGGCGTGGCGCACGCTGTTGGTCACCAGCTCGGTGACCAGAAGGCGGATGACGTCGACCGTTTCCTCGTCGAGCTCGTGCTCGAGGCGCTTCAGTGCCCGGCGGGCCAGCGCGGCTGCGTCAGGACCGCCCGCCAACCTGAGGTTGACGAGGTCGTCTGACGGACATGAGGCTGCTGCTGCTGGCATGAGTGTCGGGCTGGGTTGACTGGCCAGTCAATACCCATCCGGGGCCGGTTCTCAACATCGAGGGGTCAGAATGACCGCGATGCGTGAGCCCGATCACGTCACCCGCGTGCGCGCGGACAACCCCTCCCCGCTGACCCTCGAGGGCACGAACTCGTACGTGGTCGGCGGCTGGGTCGTCGACCCGGGGCCGCTGCTCGACGAGCACCTGGAGGCCATACGGGCGGCCGCGGGGGAGGTCGAGGCCGTGGTCCTGACCCACGGCCACGCCGACCACGCCGAGGCCGCCGAGGCGTTCGGCGTCCCCGTCCACCGGCCGGGCGAGGGGGAGAGCGCCGGCCCCTTTACCGCGCTCGCGACCCCCGGGCATTCCCCCGACAGCGTCTGCCTGCTGATGGGCCGGACGCTGTTCACGGGCGACACGGTCCTGGGTGAGGGCAGCGTGTTCATCTCGCCCGACGAGGGCTCGCTCGGCACCTATCTCGACTCGCTGCGGCGGCTGCGCGAGCTCGACCTGGAGGTCCTGTGCCCGGGCCACGGCCCGTACGTGTGGGAGCCGCACGCCAAGCTCGACGAGTACATCGATCACCGCCTGGAGCGCGAGCGCCTGCTGGTGGCCGCGCTGGACGACGGCGCCCGCACCGAGGACGAGCTGCTCGACCGCGCCTGGGCAGACGCCCCCGAGCACCTTCGCCCCGCCGCCGCGCTGACCCTTCGCGCGCACATGGAGAAGCTGCGCGAAGAGGGCCGCCTGCCCGAGTGAACGTCTGGTGACCTCAGACGCCTAGCGTCAGGGCCAGCGCGACCATGAGCAGGCCGCCGCCGGCCGCTCCCGCCGTGGCCAGGCCCAGGTGTTCCCGGCGGAACGCCTGCGGCACCAGCTCGACCACCACCAGGGCCAGCATCGCGCCGGCCGCGAAGGCGAAGGAGAACGGCAGCAGCCCCTGGATCTCCTGAACCAGGGCGTAGGCGATCAGGGCGCCGACGGGCTGGGGGAGGCTCGACAGGACGGCGGCCCAGAACTGCTGCGAGGGCCGAAAGCCCGCCGCCTCCATGGGGATGGCGATGCTCGTGCCCTCGGGGACGTTCTGCAGGGCGATGGCCAAGAAGACGAACAGGCTGAGGCCCTCGGTGTCCGAGGCGAACGCCGTGCCGAGCGCGAAGCCCTCGGGCAGGCTGTGCACCAGCAAGACGCCGAAGACGAGCAGGGACCGGCGCACGCCCGCGCCCGACAGCGCGCCCACGTGGACATCGCGGTGCTCGAGCAGGCGCCGGGAGGCGAGGAGGAAGACGACGCCCACGCCCAGCCCGGCCCAGGCCGCGCCGGGCGAGCCCTCGTCGAAGGCCGGCACCAGCAGGCCGACCACCGCCGCGACGCCCATCAGACCCACGGTCAGGCCCCACAGCAGGGGCCGCAGCTCCTCGGCGCGGGCGCCCAGCCGCGAGACGGGCAGCGCGCCCAGGCCGGTGGCCAGCGCGGTCGCGCATCCGGCGAGCGCGAGGACCACGGCATCCATGCCGCGGCAACCTAACGCGCGACCGGCCATCATTCGGTGCATGCCCGATCCACAGGTATCCGAGCGTTTGGACCAGCTCTACCGGCGCCACCTCTCGGTGGACGCGCGGGTGACCCAGTACTACGAGTCCGGCCGCGGCTACTACCCGCCCGAGGAGGCTGGGGCCGAGAGCGAGCGATTCGCGATCTGCCTGGCCGGGGTCGACGGCGAGCTGTACGCCACCGGCGACCACGACTGGCCCTTCCCGCTCCACTCCATCTCCAAGGTCTTCGCCTACGCGCTGGCCCTGGCCGACCACAGCCGCGAGGACGTGCTCGCCCGGGTTGGTGTGGAGCCCAGCGGCGACACGTTCAAGGCGATCACGTTCGACGAGCGCAACCACCGCCCGCACAACCCGATGGTCAACGCGGGCGCCCTGGTCACCACCGACCTGGTCCGCGGGGACACCACCGAGCGCAAGTTCGAGCGCCTGCTGGACGTGATGCGCACCTGCGCGGGCGACGAGTCGCTCGAACTGGACCAGCGCACCTACCTGCGCGAGCTGCGCACCGCCGACCGCAATCGCGCGACCGCGTACCTGATGCGCGCCGAGAAGATGCTCGGCGGCGACATAGAGCAGCTGCTCGCTCTCTACCTGCGCCAGTGCTCGGTGCACGTGACCTGCGCTCAGCTCGCGGTGATGGGGGCGACGCTGGCCAACGGCTGCACAAACCCGTTCACCCGCGAGCAGGCCCTGCCCCGCAGCCGCGTGCGCGACCTGCTGAGCACGATGTACACCTGCGGCATGTACGACGCCGCGGGTCAGTGGGCCTACTCGATCGGCTTCCCGGCCAAGAGCGGGGTCAGCGGCGGGATCCTGGCCGTCGTGCCCGGCAAGCTGGGCATAGCGGTCTACTCGCCGGGCCTCGACGAGTACGGCAACAGCGTCGGGGCGATCGACGTCTGCAAGGAGCTCTCGACGCGGTTCGGGCTCCACGTGTTCGCCACCGAGGGGGAGGACGCGATGCTTGGCCGCGCGGACCCGGAGCTAACCTCACCTCCGCAGTGATCTCCACGAACCAGTTCAAGAACGGAACCCACATCGAGGTCGACGGAACGACCTTCAAGATCATCGAGTTCCAGCACGTCAAGCCCGGCAAGGGGGGCGCGTTCGTGCGCACGAAGCTCCGCCGCGTGGGGGACGGGGCGGTGCTCGACAAGACCTTCCGTGCGGGCGAGAAGTTCCGCCCCATCCGCACCGAGACACGGCGTATGCAGTTCCTCTACTCCGACGGCACCGACGCCCATTTCATGGACCTCGAGAGCTATGACCAGCTCAGCCTGCCCGAGGACAGCGTGTCCGAGCAGCTGCAGTGGATCACCCCCAACGAGGAGGTGGAGCTGCTGTACGTCGACGAGCAGCCCTCCGACGTCCAGATCCCCAGCGCGGTCGAGCTCGAGGTGACCGACACCGAGCCCGGCGTGAAGGGCGACACCGCCAGCGGCGGCGGCGAGAAGCCGGCCACGCTGGAGTCGGGGGCCACGGTGCGCGTCCCGCTCTTCGTGAACATCGGCGACCGCGTGCGCGTGGACACCCGCTCGGGCGACTACGTGTCGCGCGCGTGAAGCGCTCCGACCAGCGGCGCGCCGCGGTCGTGGCGCTGTACCAGTCCGAGGTCACCGGCCGGCCCCCGGAGGAGCTGCTCGAGCCGACGGCGCGCGAGTTCACCCGCGAGCTCGTGCAGGGCGTCGAGCACGACAAGCCCGACCTCGACGCGGTTATCGAGCACTACTCCAAGGACTGGCCGCTGGACCGGATCGCGCCGCTGGAGAAGAGCATCATGCGTGTGGCGCTGCACGAGCTGACCAGCCGGCCCGACGTTCCGCCCGAGGTGGTCATCGACGAGGCCGTCGAGGCCGCGAAGGAGCTGTGCTCGGCGGATGCCCCGAAGTTCGTGAACGGTGTCCTGGGCGCGGCGCACCGCGCGGCGATGCCGGCGCAATGAACGAGCTGGCGCGCGAGCTGGAGGAGCTGGCCGGGCGGCTGCGCTCCGGGGAGCTGGACTCCGACGAGGCCGCCGCGGCCGTGGAGCGCTGCGCCGAGCTCGCTGCCCGCCTGGGCTCCGAGCTCGACGCCGCCGCCCGCGAGGCGGGCCGCGGAGACCTGGAGGGCCAGGAGCGCCTGCTGTGACCGCCTCGGCCGGCGAGGCGACCTACCCGACTGAGCTGCAGAGCGAGGTCGAGTCCTACCTCGAGTCGCTGGCCTTCACCGAGGAAGCCACCATCGCGGGCCTGGTGGAGGCGATGCGCTACTCGCTGCTCGCCGGCGGCAAGCGCATCCGGCCCGTCCTGGCCCTGGCCACCGGCAAGGCGCTCGGGCGCGACACGCGCGACCTGCTGCCCCTCGCCGGCGCGCTGGAGATGATCCACACCTACTCGCTGATACACGACGACCTGCCCGCGATGGACGACGACGAGCTGCGCCGCGGCCAGCCCACCTGCCACGTGGCCTACGGCGAGGACGTGGCGATCCTCGCGGGCGACGGCCTCTTCGCCGAGGCGCTGCGCCTGTTGCTGCGCGACCAGCCCGAGTCGCCGGACCGCGTGCTGGCCGCCGCGCTTGAGCTGGTAACCGCGGCGGGCACCGAGGGGATGGTGGGCGGTCAGTACGTGGACGTCAGCGCGCCGGACGACCTCGACGCCGAGGCGCTGCGCCGCCTGCACGAGCTGAAGACCGGCCGCCTGATCGCGGCGTCCGTCGGGTGCGCATTGTCACTGGTGGGAGGAGAGGGTTCTGCCACAATCGCGTTACGCCGCTTTGCGGCTGAGTTGGGCGTCTTGTTCCAGATCGTCGACGACATCCTCGACGTGACGGGAGACGAAGCCGAGCTCGGGAAGCCACGAGGGTCCGACGAGCGTCACGGCAAGCGGACCTACGTGAGCGTCTTCGGGCTCGACGAGGCGCGTCGCTTGGCCGGTGAGTCGCACGCCAAGGCGCGGGGGGCGTTGGCCGAGGCCGGTGGACAGACCGAAGAGCTAGAGCGAATCTCCGACTACATCCTCACCCGCCAGACGTGACCCCCCTTCTCGACCAGATCGACGGCCCGGATGACCTGAAGGGCCTGAACGACGACCAGCTCCAGCAGGTCGCGCAGGAGGTCCGCGAGCTGATCATCGACACGATCGGCGAGATCGGTGGGCACTTCGGCGCCAACCTCGGCACCTGCGAGCTGTCGGTGGCTCTGCACAGCCTGCTCGAGTCGCCGCGCGACAAGGTGCTCTGGGACGTCGGCCACCAGGCCTACCCGCACAAGGTCCTCACCGGCCGCCGCGACCAGCTCGACACGATCCGCAAATACGGCGGCCTCGCGCCCTTCTGCTCCATCCACGAGTCCGAGCACGACATCATGGGTGCGGGCCACGCCTCGACCTCGGTCTCCTACGCGGTGGGCCTCAAGGAGGCGATGCGCCAGGGCCGCGGCGAGGACGGGAAGGTCGTGGCCGTGATCGGCGACGGCGCCCTGACCGGCGGCGTGGCCTTCGAGGCGCTGCACAACGCGGGCGGCATGGACCTGCCGATCGTGATCGTGCTCAACGACAACGGCATGTCGATCGCGCCCAACGTCGGCGCGCTGTCGCGGCTGTTCACCCGCGCCCGCCTCAACCCCACATTGCACCGCGCGCGCGAGGAGCTGGAGGAGGGCCTCACCAAGCTGCCCGCCGGCATCGGCCGGCGCATCGAGCACCTGGGGCCGGTCCTCAAGGAGTCGCTGAAGGCCTACTGGGCCCCGGGCCTGTTCTTCGAGGAGCTCAACCTGGCCTACGTGGGCATGGTCGACGGCCACGACGTCGGTGCTCTGCGCGAGGCGCTCGGCGAGGCGCTTGACGCCCAGCGGCCGGTGGTCGTGCACATCAACACCGTCAAGGGCAAGGGCTTCGAGCCGGCCGAGTCCGGCGGCTTGGAGGGCATGGAGAAGTGGCACGCGGCCAAGGCCAACGCGATCCTCAACCGCGCGCCGGCCCCCAAGAAGTCCGAAGCGCCCAAGGCGCCCGTCGCCCCGCAGTACACGAAGGTCTTCGGCGACGCGATGGTGGAGGAGTGCGAGCGCGACGAGCGGGTCGTCGGCATCACCGCGGCGATGAACTCCGGAACCGGGCTGAACATCCTCCAGAAGGCGCGCCCCGACCAGTACTACGACGTGGGCATCGCCGAGCAGCACGCGGTGCTCTTCGCCGCCGGGCTGGCGCTGCAGGGCGCCAAGCCGGTCGCGGCGATCTACTCCACCTTCCTCCAGCGCGGGTTCGACCAGATCGTCCACGACGTCTGCCTGCAGAACCTCAACGTGGTCTTCGCCATGGACCGCGCCGGCCTGGTCGGGGACGACGGGCCCACCCACCACGGCGCCTTCGACATCTCCTGGCAGCGCTGCCTGCCCAACATGACTCTGATGGCCCCGCGCGACGAGGCCGAGCTCAAGCACATGCTCCACACCGCGCTGATGAACGACGACGGGCCCTTCGCCCTGCGCTACCCGCGCGGCGAGGCCGAGGGAGTGCCCCTGCCGGAGCGCCCCGAGGTGCTCGAGATCGGCCGCGGCGAGGTGCTGCGCGAGGGCTCGCGCGTCGCCTTCCTGGGCTACGGCTACGGCGTCCCGGTGGCGCTGGGCGCCGCGGGCCTGCTCGAGGACGAGCACGGCATCGAGGCCACGGTGGCCGACGCGCGCTTCGCCAAGCCGCTCGACGGCGAGCTGATCGAGCGCCTGACCGCCGAGCACGAGGTGCTGGTGACCGTCGAGGAGAACGTGCTGGCCGGGGGCTTCGGCTCAGCGGTGATCGAGCACCTTGCCGATCACGACCTGCTCGGCTCCTCTCGCGTGCTGCGGTTCGGCCTGCCCGACCGCTACGTGACCCACGGCAAGCCGACGCTCCTGCGCGAGGAGGTCGGCCTCACGCCCGAGGCGGTGGCCGGACGGGTGGCCGAGGCCGTGCTCGAGCCCAGCGGCCGCGTCCTCGCCTAGCCCGCGACCCTCCCCACAAATAGAAACGGCCCGCCGAAGCGGGCCGTTTCCGAGGGAGGAGTGATGCGTATGTGGTCTATGGGAGGAAGGTCGGTGCCACCGGTCCGGCCGTGTAGCGCGTGGTCGCGCTGAGCACCAGCTGGGCGATTGCGGTGGCGAAGAAGAAGGCGGCCGCGCCGGGCTCGCCGTAGACGGCGAAGGCCGCGGCGGTGAGCGCGAGGCCGGCGGCGAGGCCGGCGTCGTAGACCGCGTGGGCCGAGATGGGGATGGTCCCGCGGCCCTCGGGCGCGGTGCCCGCCAGGCCGAGGCCGATGGCCAGGACGCCGATCACGACGCCGGTCACGACGGCCGGCATGCTCAGACCGATCGCGAAGGGGCCCGCGAACAGAGCGGAGCCGATTCCGATCAGGAGCCCGGCGCGAAGGGACGGGGTGATGAGGCGATTCCTGCGCACGACAAGCAACCTACCCCGAGTCAACTAACGATGTGTGAGGGCGATCACAGTCAGGTCGGGGCGGGCGACGGGCGCTCCCTGGCGTAGGCGATCGTGGAGCTGACCACCGCCGCGATCGGGACGGCGATGAAGGCCCCGGCGACCCCGGCGAGGATGCCCCCGGTGGCCACCGAGAGAAGGATCGTGACCGGGTGGAGCTTCACCGCCCGGCCCACGACGAGCGGGTGCACGACGTCCCCGTCGATCTGCTGGATGATGAAGGTGGCGACCACCAGGATCCCCGCCTCCACCGGCCCGAGCGAGACCAGCGCGACCAGGGCGGAGATGAAGCCGGCGAAGGTGGCGCCGACCACCGGGATGAAGGCCCCGACGTAGGTCAGGCAGGCCAGCGGGACCACCAACGGCACCCCGACGATCAGCAGCACGAGCGATATGAGCGCGGTGTCGCAGGCCGCGACGATCGCCAGGCCGCCCAGGTAGCGCGACAGCGTGTCCCAGCCGCGGTCGCCGATCGCCCGCACGTCGTCGCGGAAAGGCGTGGAGAAGAAGCTGGTCAGCCACGTCCACATGTACTTGCCGTCCTTGAGGAAGAAGAAGGTCAGCACCAGCGCCAGCAGCGCGCCGGCGACCAGCTCGAACACCAGCAGCGCGCCGCTGAGGAGGCCCTTGCCGATCGCGCCGCTGTCGGATCCGATCTGGTCCTGGGCCTTGTCCACGGCCCGGTCGATGTCGCTGCGGTCGATCTCCAGAGGGCCTCCCTCGAGGGCATCGGTGATCTCGGAGATCCCGTCCCGCACGCGGTCGTCGAGCTGCTCGAACTCGCCGCCCACCGAGGGCGCGACGACGATCACCAGCGCCGTGATGGCCGCGACCGTCACGAGCAGCGCCGCGAAGGCCGACAGGCCTGGGCCGAGGCCGCGGTTGCGAAGGAAGCGGGTGGGGCGGTTCAGCAGCGCGGTGGCGAACAGGGCGATGATCACCGGCAGGACGATCAGCCTGATCTGGGCCAGCGCGTAGAGCACCAGCACGAGCGCGGCGGTGACCAGCAGGAGGCGCCAGGACAGCGCGGCGGCCTCGTCGAGCCAGCGGGGGATGCGCGGGCCGCCGGGGGCGCGGCGGCTCTCGGTGGGTGCGGGCTCCTGAGGCTCCCTCGCTTCCAGAGCCCCCACGGTAACCGCGTCGACGGGCGGTAATCCGCGTGACACGCCGGATAATCTGCGGCGGTGGCCCGGCGCCGCCTGGACACCCTGTTGGCCGAGCGCGGGCTCTACGAGTCGCGCTCTCGCGCGGCCGCCGCGGTAATGGCGGGCGAGGTGCACCTGGGCAGCGACCGGCGCCCCGCCGCGAAGCCGGGCCAGCTGGTCACCGACGACGTCGCCGTCGAGGTCGACGCGCCGCCGCCGTTCGTCAGCCGCGGAGGGGTGAAGCTGGCGAACGCGCTCGACGCCTTCGGCGTGGAGCCCCGCGGACGGGAGTGCCTGGACGTCGGCGCTTCCACCGGCGGCTTCACCGACTCCCTGCTGCAGCGCGGCGCCGAGCACGTCACTGCGCTCGACGTGGCCTACGGCGAGCTGAGCTGGAAGCTGCGCGAGGACCCGCGGGTGACGGTGGTCGAGCGGCGCAACGCGCGCGAGCTCGTCCCCGGGGAGCTCGACCCGCCGCCGGACCTCATCGTGATCGACGTCTCGTTCATCTCCCTCACGAAGGTGCTGCCCGCCGTCGCGGGTGTCGCCGCAGACCGCTTCGACCTGCTGGCCATGGTGAAGCCGCAGTTCGAGGTCGGGCGCGAGCGTGTGGGCGGAGGAGGGGTGGTCCGCTCCGCCGGGGACCGCCGCTCTGCGCTGGTCGAGGTGGGCCGCTTCGCGCGCGAGGAACTGGGGCTGTCGGTGCTCGGGTACGCGTCGTCGGGCCTGCCGGGGCCGGCGGGCAACCGGGAGAGCTTCGTGTGGCTGGCCGAGCCCGGGCGCGAGGGCGACGTCGCCGGCCTGGACGAGGCCGCCCGGAGGGCCGAGCCGTGAGTGCGCCGAAGGCCATCACGGTCTTCACCCGGCGGGCGCCGGGGCAGACCGACGAGGCCGTGCGCCGGCTGGCCGCGCTGTGCGCCGAGGAGGGCGTGCGTCTCCAGGTGCCCGAGGACGAGGTGGACAAGCACGGCTTCGACGAGCTGCGCGGGGCGGAGCTCGGGACCGACCCCGACGCCGACACCGATCTGGCACTCGTGCTGGGCGGCGACGGCACCATCCTCTCGGCGCTGCGCCGCTTCGCCGTCCGCAGGGTCCCCGTGTTCGCGGTCAACTACGGCGCGATCGGCTTCCTGGCCACGATCGAGAACAAGGACTTCGACGAGGGCGTGCGCCGCGCGCTGACCGGCGACTTCGAGGAGCTGTCGATCCCGGCCCTGATCGCCGGCGACGACCAGTGGCTGGCGGTCAACGACTTCTCCTTCCATCGCCGCCAGGACCTGCGCGTGGCCGAGCTGGGCTACTCGGTGCAGGGAACCGAGATCGGTCTGGTGCGCTGCGACGGCCTTGTGGTCTCGACCGCCGCTGGGTCCACCGGCTACAACCTCGCAAACGGCGGGCCCGTGCTGGCCTGGGGCGTGGAGGGCTTCGTGGTCTCCTTCATCGCGCCCCACACGCTCACCGCCCGGGCGCTGGTGGCGGCGCCGGACGACGTGCTTGAGGTCGAGAACCGCTCGGCGGAGGAGCCGGTGGACGTGACCACCGACGGCCGCATCGTCTGCACGCTGGAGCCCGAGGAGCGCATGCAGGTGCGGTACCGGCGCGAGGGGGCCCTCCTGGCCCAGCTGCCGGGGTCCAGCTTCTACCGCCGCCTGCGCGACAAGTTCGGCCAGCTGGCGCACTAGAGCGTTACATCGGGCCCTCTCCGTCGGGGGCCGTTGCTAGAAGCGGTGGATGCTCCTCGAGCTCCGAGTCGAGAACCTGCTGCTGATCGAGCGCACCGAGCTGCGCCTTGGCCCCGGCCTGAACGTGATCACGGGCGAGACCGGCGCGGGCAAGACCGTGCTGGCCGGCGCTCTCGACCTGCTGCTGGGCGGAAAGCCGCCGGTGGGCACGGTGCGCCCCGGCGCCGAGGAGGCCTGGGTGGAGGGCGTGTTCGAGCTGCAGCCAGGACTCCTGGACGCTCCGGAGCTGGAGGACCTGCGCGAGCGGGTGCCTGAGGGGACGGAGGAGATCGTCCTGGGGAGGCGGGTCTCGGCGGGCGGGCGCACGAGCGCGTTCGTCCAGGGCCGCTCGGCCACGGCGGCCGACCTGCGCGAGCTGGGCGGGCGGCTCGTCTCGTTCCTCGGCCAGCACGAGCACCGCCGCCTCACCGTGGCCGCGGCCCAGCTGGAGGTGCTGGACTCCTTCTGCGGGCCCGACCATCTGGCGCTCCGGGCCGCCTACCTCGAGGCTCACGAGCGCGCCCGGGCCTGTCGGCGCGAGCTGGAGGAGCTCCGCGCGCGGGCGGGCGCGCGCGAGCGCGATCTGGACCTGCTGGTGTTCGAGATCGGGGAGATCGACGAACTCGAGCCCGCCGAGGCCGAGCACGAGGCGCTGCTGGCCGAGCGCGACCGGCTCCGGCACCTGGAGGCGCTGCGCGGCGCGGCGGGCGGGGCGGCGGAGGCGATGGCGCCCGAGTCGGGCGAGTCCACCGGCGCCACGGGCCTCATGGCGCAGGCCGAGGCGCTGGCCGAGGGCCCCGAGGGCGTCGACCCCGCGCTCGATGCCCTGGCCGCGCGGCTGCGCGAGCTGCGCATCGAAGCGGACGACGTCGCGGCGGAGCTGCGGCGCTACGGGGAGGGCCTGGAGGGCGAGCCGGGGCGCCTGGAGGAGGTCGAGGCGCGCCTCGAGGCCTACGACCGCCTGCTGCGAAAGCACGGCGGCTCGGTGGCCAGCGTGCTGGAGCACCACGCGCGCTGCGTGGCCGAGCGCGACCGCCTGGCCGGGGCCGAGGAGGCAGCCGAGGAGCTACAGGTCGCGCTCGACGAGGCGGCCGAGCGCGAGTCGCGCCTGGCGGGTGAGCTGAGCGAGGCCCGGCGGGCGGCGGTGCCGGCGCTGGAGGAACGTGTGCTCGAGGAGCTGGGCCGGCTGGCGCTGGAGGACGCCTCGTTCGCAGCGGAGCTGCGCCCGCGCGACGAGCTCGGCCCTCTGGGCGCCGAGAGCGTCGAGTTCATGCTGGCCGCCAACCGCGGCGTTCCCGCGGCGCCCCTGCGCGAGGCCGCATCGGGCGGCGAGCTCTCGCGGGTGATGCTGGCCCTGTTCGGCGTGGCCAGCGCGGGCGGGCCGCAGACGCTGGTCTTCGACGAGGTGGACGCCGGCGTCGGCGGGCAGACCGCCAACGCGGTCGGAGAGCGGCTGCAGGCGCTGGGAGTCGATCGTCAGGTCCTGTGCATCACCCACCTGCCCCAGGTGGCCGCGCTCGCTGGCCGCCACTTCCGGATCGAGAAGCACGCCGAGGGCGACCTGGCCCGTACGGAGGTCACCGGGCTAGAGGACGGCGAGGTCGTCGAGGAGCTGTGCCGGATGATGGGCGCCGAGGCCGAGGACCCCGGTGCCCGTCGCCACGCCCGGAAATTGCTGGCTGCTGCGTGAGCCGGGAAGGCCCGTTCCGCCGCCCTCGCGTCTAGACTCGCGGCCCAGAGCAGATGCCACAGGGTTCCTCTCAGACGCGCTTCATCTTCGTAACCGGGGGCGTCGTCTCGGCACTCGGAAAGGGCATCGCCGCCGCCTCCATCGGGCAGCTGCTGGTCAGCCGGGGCCTGACGGTCTCGATCCAGAAGTTCGACCCGTACATCAACGTGGACCCGGGCACGATGAGCCCGTTCCAGCACGGCGAGGTGTTCGTGACCGAGGACGGCGCGGAGACCGACCTCGACCTCGGGCACTACGAGCGCTTCACCGACGTCAACGCCACGCGCGCCTCCAACGCCACGGCCGGCGCGATCTACGACTCGGTCATCCGCCGCGAGCGCCGCGGCGACTACCTGGGCGGCACCGTCCAGGTGATCCCGCACATCACCGACGAGATCAAGCAGCGGATCAAGCGGGTCGCCGAGTCCGAAGAGGTCGACGTGGTGATCACCGAGATCGGCGGCACGGTGGGCGACATCGAGTCGCTGCCGTTCCTGGAGGCGCTGCGCCAGTTCTCGGTGGACGAGGGCCGCGAGCGCTGCATGTTCATCCACCTCACGCTCGTGCCGTTCCTGGGCCACGCCGGCGAGCTGAAGACCAAGCCCACCCAGCACTCGGTGCAGGAGCTGAGGCGCATCGGCATCCAGCCCGACATGGTCATGTGCCGCTGCGAGGAGCCGCTGGACCGCGACATCCGGAGCAAGATCGCGCTGTTCGCGAACCTGCCGGTGGACTCGGTCATCTCGGCCCGGGACGTCTCGTCGATCTACCGCGTCCCGCTCGAGTTCCAGGGGGAGGGCGTCGACGACCGCATCCTCGATCACTTCGGGATCTCGGCCGGCCCGCCCAACCTGGACGAGTGGAAGGCGCTGGTCGAGCGCCACGGCAAAGCCGACGTCCCGGTGAAGATCGGCCTGGTCGGCAAGTACACGCGGCTCGAGGACGCCTACCTGTCGGTGATCGAGGCGCTCAACCACGCGGGGATCCACCACGGGGCGAACGTCGAGATCACCTGGGTCGACTCGGAGAACTTCGAGGACGCAGAGCTCGAGGCGTGCGACGGCGTCCTCATCCCCGGCGGCTTCGGCGTCCGCGGCGTCGAGGGCAAGATCCGCGCCAGCCGCTTCGCCCGCGAGGAGCACGTGCCCTACCTCGGGATCTGCCTCGGCATGCAGATCGCCGTGGCGGACTTCGCTCGCCACGTGGTGGGCCTGGAGGGGGCCAACTCCACCGAGTTCGACCCCGAGACGCCGCACCCGGTGATCGACCTCCTGCCCGAGCAGAAGGAGGTGCGCGACATGGGCGGCACCATGCGCCTGGGCGCCGACCCGGTGAAGCTGCACGACGGCACCCGCGCCCGCGAGGTGTACGACGAGGCGGTCATCTACGAGCGCCACCGTCACCGCTACGAGGTCAACAACCACCTGCGCAAGCGCTTGGAGCACGCCGGCCTGGTCTGCTCGGGAACCTCGCCCGACGAGCGGCTGGTGGAGGTCGTGGAGCTGCCCGAGCACCCGTTCTTCGTGGCCTCCCAGTTCCACCCCGAGTTCAAGTCGCGCCCGCTGCGTCCGCAGCCGCTGTTCCGCGAGTTCGTGGGCGCCGCCGTCGAGCGCGCCCGCAGCCGGGTCCCCGAGGGCGAGCCCTCGGTCCGCGCTCAGTAGGTGCGCGAGCGCCTGCTCGCGGACTTCACCCGGTACTGCGAGATAGAGAGTCCCTCCGGCCACGAGCGGCCCATGGCCGATGCCCTGCTCGCCGATCTGCGCGAGCTGGGGCTGGAGCCCGAGGAGGACGACACCGGGCCGGTCACCGGCTCGGACGCGGGGAACGTGTTCGCTCGGTTGCCGGGGGAGTTCGAGCGCACGGTCCTCCTCTGCGCCCACATGGACACGGTCCCGCTCGGGGGACCGGTCGAGGTGGTCGAGGAGGAGGGCGTCCTGCGCAACCGCCACCACGCCGTCCTCGGGGCCGACAACAAGGCCGCGATAGCCACGATCGTGGGCGCCCTGCGTGAGCTGCGGAGCCCCGCGGTAGGCGTCGAGGTGCTGTTCACCACCCACGAGGAGGACGGCCTGCTCGGCGCCCACGCCTTCGACCGCTCCCGGCTGAGGGCCGAGATGGGCTTCGTCTTCGACCACGCCACCCCGATCGGCGAGGTGGTGGTCGCGGCGCCGACCTACCAGCGGGTGTCGGCCCGCTTCCGCGGCGTGGCCGCCCACGCGGGCATCCGGCCCGAGGAGGGCAAGAGCGCCATCGAGGCGGCGGCGCGCTTCATCGATCGCACGGAGCTGGGCCGCCTCGACGACGAGACCACCGCCAACGCCGGTCGCATCGAGGGCGGCGGCGCGACCAACGTGGTGCCCGACAGCTGCCTGGTCGAGCTCGAGGCCCGCTCGATCGACCACGACCGCGCGGCGCAGGTGGTGACGGCGATGGTGGACGCCGCGACCGAGGCGGCCAGCGACCTGGACTGCGACGTGGAGACCACCGTCGAGGAGCTGTTCCGCGGCTTCCGGCTGCGGCGCACCTCGCCGCCGGTGGAGGTGGCGATGCGCGCGCTGGGGCCCAACGCGACCCCGATCACCACGGGCGGCGGCAGCGACGCCAACGCGCTGATCGCGAACGGCCTGCCCACGGCCAACCTGGCCAACGGGACCGAGCGCAACCACCAGCCCGACGAGTCGGTGACCGTTCAGGCGCTGGAGCGGATGAAGGACGTGACCCTGAGGATCGTCGAGGAGGCGGGCCGGTGAGCTTCGAGAAGGTCGGCAGCGAGGAGATCTGGAGCGGCAAGATCGCGACGGTCCGCGTGGACCGGGTGCGCTTCGACGACGGCGAGGAGGCCGACCGCGAGGTGGTCGCCCACCCCGGCGCGGTCGGAATCGTGGCCCACGACGGCGAGCGCCTCTACCTGGTGCGCCAGCCGCGCGAGGCCGTGGGCGAGCAGGCCCTGCTGGAGCTGCCCGCCGGCAAGCTGGAGGACGAGGAGCCGCTGGCGACCGCCAAGCGCGAGCTGGCCGAGGAGATCGGCAAGGGCGCCGAGAGCTGGGAGTACCTGACCTCGTTCTGGACCTCCCCGGGCTTCGCCGACGAGGAGTGCCACCTGTACCTGGCGACCGAGCTCTACGACCACTCCGAGGAGCCCGACGAGAACGAGCGCATCGAGATCGTCACCGTGCCGCTGGAGGAGCTGGGGCAGACGATCGAGGAGTGCAGCGACGCGAAGACGCTCATCGGTCTGCTCTGGTTTGAGCGAAGCCGTGCATAGGGGAGGGGGCCCGCCCGTGCGGGCGAAACCGGTGGCATGGCAACACTCGAGCGCCCGCTCGCCAGTCGTCCCTACGAGCACCTCGTGCTCGACTTCCTCGCCTACCTGGAGTTCGAGCGCGGGCTGTCGCGCAACACGCTCGAGGCCTATCGCGGCGACCTCCTGCAGTTCGGGCGCCACCTGGAGGAGCGCCACCTCGACGCGCTGAAGATCGGCGCGCCCGAGGTCGCCGACTTCCAGGCCGCCCTGGCTGCTGCGGGCGCCTCGCCGGCCACCCTGCACCGCAAGGCCGCCTGCCTGCGCTCCTTCTACCGCCACCTGCTGCGCGAGGAGGTCCGCAGCGACGACCCCACCGCCGCGCTGTCCTCGCCGCGGCGGGGCAAGCGCCTGCCGCAGGTCCTGACCCGCGGCGAGGTGGGCAAGCTGCTCGACCAGCCGCGCGGCACCGAGCCCACGGCCCTGCGCGACCGCGCGCTGCTGGAGCTGATGTACGCGTCGGGCCTGCGGGCCTCGGAGGCGATCACGCTCGGGGTGGGGGACCTCGACCTCGAAGAGGGCGTGCTGCGCGCTCGCGGCAAGGGCTCCAAGGAGCGCGTGGTGCCGGTGGGAGCGACGGCCGTGCGGGCGGTGCGCGACTACCTGGAGCGCGGTCGGCCGGCCCTGACCCGCGGCGCCCGCGTTCCCGAGCTGTTCGTGAACTTCCGCGGCGGCGCGCTGACCCGCCAGGGCCTCTACAAGATCGTCCGCCGCCACGCCGAGGCGGCCGGGCTGGCCGACCGGATGAGCCCGCACACCCTGCGCCACACCTTCGCCACCCATCTGCTGGCCGGGGGCTGCGACCTGCGCTCGGTCCAGGAGATGCTCGGTCACGCCGACGTGGCCACCACGCAGCTCTACACCCATCTCTCCAGCGCGCGCCTGAAGGACGTCTACTTCAAGGCTCACCCCAGGGCCACCGGCTGATAGAAGAGGGCGGGTGCCTGCCCGCGCCCTCGCGCCCGTAGCCCTGCTCTGCGCCTGCCTGCTCGCCGCCTGCGGGGCCGAGCAGACCGTCCTGCCCGACCCCAACGCCGCGCCCACGGGCGCCGTCCAGAAGCTGAATTTCCCCAAAGCCGGCCTGAGCATCGAGCTGCGGCGCCCGCTGCAGGTCAACCGCCGCCCGGCCCCCGAGGTCTTCCGCTTCGCGCTGCCCTCCGGCGCCGTGGTCTCCGCGCTGGCCTACTCGCGCGACGAGCCGGTGCCCAAGACGCGCGCCCAGCTCGCGCGACGCGCAGCGCCGCCTCCTGGCCGCCACCCGCCGGCGCGACCCGAAGTTCAAGCTCGAGGCCGCCCGCGCCGTGAGGGTCAACGGCGTGCCGGGGGTCGAGGTGACCGGCACCCAGAGCCTCTCGAGCGGCCGCCTGGACACCCGCAGCGTGCACCTGTTCAAGGGCTCGGCGGAGTACGTCTTCGAGCTGATCGCCGAACGGAAGGACTTCGCCAAGGCAGACCGCGCGGTGTTCAGCCCGATGCTGAAGACGGTGCGCCTCACCGGCCGCGTCCTCACCTGATGCCGGAGCTGCCGGAGGTCGAGACGATCAGGGGCCAGCTGGCGCCGGCGCTCGAGGGAAGGGTGCTGGAGCGGCTGGAGGTGCTCGACCCGCGCTGGTGCGAGCCGGCGCCGCCCGAGGAGCTCGCCGCGGCCACGGCGGGCCGCACGGTGGAGGCGGTGACCCGCCGCGGCAAGTACCTGACGCTGGAGCTGAGCGACGAGGTGCACGTGGTGATGCACCTGCGCATGACCGGCAACCTGCTGCTCGTCAAGTCCGGCGAGGACGACCCCGGGCGACCGCACCTGCGCGCGCGCTTCGACTTCGGCGACGAGCGGCTCCTGTTCGTGGACGTGCGGCGCTTCGGCACCGGCGTGGTGCTCCTGGGCGACGCCGCGCGCGACGAGTACTTCGCCTCCCGCCTGGGCGTGGAGCCGCTGAGCCCCGACTTCACCGCGGACGCCCTGCGGCTGCTGGCCAAGGGCCGCCGCGCTCCGGTCAAGGCCTTCCTGCTCACCCAGGAGCGGATCGCCGGGGTGGGCAACATCTACGCCGACGAGGCGCTCTACCGCGCCCGCATCCACCCGCTGCGCCCGGTGGGCACGCTGCGCCGCCCCCAGATCGCCGACCTGCGCGACGCGGTGGTGGCCTCGCTGGAGGCCGGCATCGACGCCCGCGGGGCGACGATCGACGACTTCCGCCACTCCGACGGCGCCCAGGGCTCGTTCCAGGACCGCTTCATGGTGCACCTGCGCGAGGGCGAGCCCTGCGAGCGCTGCGGCACCACGATCATCAAGCTGCGCGCCGCGGGCCGGGGCACCTACGTCTGCCCGCGCTGCCAGCCCAAGCCGCGGGTACGGCGAGCCCAGTCCCCCTAGGCGGCCAGCAGGTCGCCGAGCATGCCGTCGCGGTCGGCCTCGAGCAGCTCGCGGAAGCCGCCGATCGAGCGCTTTCCGATCAGGACCTGAGGGAAGGTCATCTGGCCCGTGATGGCCACGAGATCGGCCCGCCCCGCGGGGTCCTTGGCCAGGTTGACCTCGTCAAAAGGGATGCCGCGCGACTCCAGCAGCGCCTTGGCCTGACGGCAGAAGCCGCAGGGCTCGGTGGTGTAGAGGGTGACCTGATTCGCGTCCGACATGGCTCTCAAAGTCTAGGAACCCAATGCCCGGAACCTTCAAGACCGAAGCAGTGGTGCTGCGCTCGATTCGCTTCGGCGAGGCCGACCGAGTCCTGCACCTCTACAGCGCCGATCGTGGACGGGTGGGCGCCGTGGCCAAGGGCGTGCGGCGGGTCAAATCGCGCCTCGGGGGCCGGCTGGAGCCGCTCGCGCGCGTGAACCTGGTGCTGCACGAGGGCCGCGGGGACCTGTGCACGGTCAGCTCGGTGGACACGGTGCACGCCCACCCGGCGCTGCGCGAGCACCGCGGCTCGCTGGAGCGCGCCACCCAGGCCTGCGAGGCGGTGCTGCGCCTGCTCGACTCCGGCGAGGCCAACCGGCCCGCCTTCAACCTGCTGGCCAACCAGCTCTCGCTGCTGGACTCCGACCCCGGCGTGGCCACCCGGTCCCACGCGCTGGCCTTCCGGGCCAAGCTGCTGCTGGCGGCCGGCTTCGCGCCGGAGCTTGCCGGCTGCGCCTCCTGCGGCGAGCGCGAGCACCTCGGCGGCTTCTCGCCCAGCGCCGGCGGGGTGGTGTGCGCGGGCTGCGAGGCGGGCTCCTTCCCGTTCGAGGGGGAGGCCCACCGCTTCCTGGTGGAGGCCCTGGCCCGCCCGCTGGCCGAGGCGCCCACGGCGGGCGACCGCGCGCTGGGCCAGGCCGATCGCGCGCTGGCGGAGACCGCCGAGCACCACGCCCACGTCAGCCTGCGGAGGCTCCCGGCCTAAACTCCCGGCCCTTGAGAGAGAAGCTCGTCTACGACTTCGAGGAGGGGTCGCGCGACATGCGCGAGCTCCTCGGAGGCAAGGGCGCGAACGTGGCCGAGATGACCCGCGTGCTCGGCGCCGAGCGGGTTCCGGCGGGCTTCACGATCACCACCGAGGCCTGCGTGGAGTACCTGCGCAGCGGCGAGGTGCCGGACCTGTCCGAGCCCCTGAAGCGGCTGGAGGAGAAGGCCGGGGCACAGCTCGGCGACTTGCTCGTCTCGGTGCGCTCGGGCGCGCGCGAGTCCATGCCCGGGATGCTCGACACGATCCTCAACCTGGGCCTCAACGACGAGACCGTCGAGCGGCTGGCCGCGGCCACGGGCAACGAGCGCTTTGCCTGGGACTCCTACCGCCGCTTCGTCCAGATGTTCGGCAACGTGGCCAAGGGCGTCCCTGGCGAGGAGATCGAGAACCTGATCGCCGCCCGCAAGCGCGAGGCCGGCGTGAAGCTGGACACCGAGCTGGGCGTGGAGGACCTCCAGCGGCTGACCGCCGAGCTGAAGGAGCTGTACGAGTTCCCCGAGGAGCCGCTGGAGCAGCTGGGCGCCGCGGTGCGCGCCGTGTTCGACTCCTGGAACGGCAAGCGGGCGGTGGCCTACCGGCGGCTGAACCGCATCCCCGACTCCTGGGGCACGGCGGTCAACGTGCAGCAGATGGTCTTCGGCAACAAGGGCGAGACCTCGTGCTCGGGCGTCGCGTTCTCCCGCGACGAGCTGACCGGCGCCCCCGAGCCCTCGGGGGACTTCCTGGTCAACGCCCAGGGCGAGGACGTGGTGTCAGGAGTCCGCACCCCGACCGACCTCTCGGAGATGAAGGACCTCATGCCCGAGGCCCACGCCGAGCTGATGGACATCCTGCGCGAGCTCGAGCGCCACTACGGCGACATGCAGGACAGCGAGTTCACGGTGGAGGAGGGCCGCCTCTACATGCTCCAGACGCGCAGCGCCAAGCGCCCGGCCCAGGCGGCGGTGCGCTTCGCGGTCGACGCGGTGGAGGAGGGACTGCTCAGCCGCGACGAGGCGCTGCTGACCGTCGACGCCGGCTCGCTGGAGGCCCTGCTGCACCCCACCTTCAGCCCCGAGGCCGACTACGACGTGCTGGTGCGCGGCGTCAACGCCTCGCCGGGCGCCGCCAAGGGCGCGATCGTCTTCACGGCCCGGGACGCGGTGGAGAGCGAGGGCGACGTGGTGCTGGTGCGGCCCTTCACCGAGGCCGACGACATCGCCGGCTTCGACGCCGCGCGCGGCATCCTGACCAGCGAGGGCGGCAAGGCCAGCCACGCGGCGCTGGTGGCGCGGGGCATGGGCCGGCCGGCCGTCTGCGGCGCCTCGGACCTCGAGATCGACCTCGCCGCGAAGGAGATGCGGGTCAACGGCACCGTGCTGCGCGAGGGGGACTTGATCGCGCTCGACGGGACTTCAGGAGTCGTGACCACCGCCGACGTCCCGCTGATCGACCCCGAGATGGACGAGAGCTTCCAGCGCGTGCTCGAGTGGTCCGACGACGCGCGGCGCCTGGGCGTTCGCGCCAACGCCGACACCCCCGAGGAGGCCATCAAGGCCCGCGAGCTGGGCGCGGAGGGGATCGGGCTCTGCCGCACCGAGCACATGTTCATGGCCGCCGACCGCCAGCCGCTCATGCGGGCGATGATCATGGCCGACAGCACCGAGGAGCGCCAGAAGGCCCTCGACAAGCTGCAGCCGCTCCAGCAGGAGGACTTCGAGGGTCTGTTCGAGGCGATGTCGGGGCTGCCCGTGTGCATCCGGCTGCTCGACCCGCCGCTCCACGAGTTCCTGCCCCATCCCGACGAGCTCGAGGGCGCCGAGCGCGAGCGCGCCGAGGCGCTGCGGGAGACCAATCCGATGCTCGGCACCCGCGGCTGCCGGCTGCACATCCTCTACCCGGAGATCCCGCGCATGCAGGTGCGCGCGATCGCCCGCGCGGCGCGCTCCGCGCAGGTCGAGATCATGGTGCCGCTGGTGGCCTACGAAGAGGAGCTCGCGACCCTCCGCGCGATCATCGAGGAGGAGGCGGGGGAGGGCGTAAGCATCGGCACGATGATCGAGCTCCCGCGCGCGTGCTTCGTGGCCGACAAGATCGCCGACCACGCCGACTTCTTCTCCTTCGGGACCAACGACCTGACCCAGACAGCGCTGGGCTTCTCCCGCGACGACGTGGAGGGCAGGTTCCTGGCCAAGTACATCGACCGCGGAATCGTCGACCGCTCGCCGTTCGAGACACTCGACACCGCCGGCGTGGGGTGGCTCGTGCGGCTGGCCTCGTGGACCGGCCGGGAGCACAAGCCCGGACTCAAGCTCGGCGTCTGCGGCGAGCACGGGGGTGACCCCGACTCGGTCGCGTTCTTCGACCTCGCGGGCGTCGACTACGTCAGCTGCTCGCCCTACCGTGTGCCAATCGCCCGTGTCGCGGCCGCTCAGGCCGCAATACGCGGGGTTTCCGACCCCGATGCTTCAGCTGGGGCCTGACAAGATCGAACAGTGGTATCGGTGAGCACCGTTCATGAGCCCCGGCGAGCCCGCCCGGAGACGGAATCGCCTCACCGTCCGCCCTTCGTACGCGACCGCGACCGGATCGTCCACTCGAAGGCCTTCCGGCGCCTCAAGCACAAGACCCAGGTCTTCATCGCCCCTGAGGGCGACCACTACCGCACGAGGCTCACCCACACGCTGGAGGCGTGCGGCATCGCCCGCAACGTGGCCCGCGCCCTCGATCTCGACGAGGATCTGACCGAGGCGATCTCACTCGGCCACGACCTCGGGCACCCGCCCTTTGGGCACATCGGCGAGAACGTGCTCGATGAGTGCATGCGGGAGCGCTACGGGCTGCGCTTCAGGCACAACGAGCACTCGCTGCGGGTGGTGGACGTGCTCGAGGACCTCAACCTGACCGATCCCGTGCGCGACGGCATCCTGCGCCACACCGGGTCCGAGCCGCCGTCCACGCCCGAGGGCCACATCGTGCGCGTGGTGGACCGGATCGCCTACATCAACCACGACATCGACGATGCGCTGCGCGCCGGCGTGCTCGCCTTCGACGACCTGCCGCACGAGGAGATCGCGATCCTGGGCGACACCGGCTCGGATCGGATCGAGAAGCTGGTGGTCGACCTGCTCGACCACTACCGCGAGACCGGCGAGATCGTGCAGGGCGACCACGTCGGCGGAGCCATGCTGCGCCTGCGCGAGTTCATGTTCGAGCGCGTCTACCTCGGCCCGGAGGCCCAGCGCGAGAAGGACCGCATCGAGCGCCTGATGCGCGCGCTGTTCGACCACTACGCCGGGGACGACCCGCAGACGGTGGTCGACTGGCTGGCGGGGATGACCGACCGCTACGCCATCCGCACGTTCTCCGAGCTCTCGGTGCCGCAGGGGTTCTAGGTGGCCCCCCTCGTCACCTCACGCCCGTTTGCCGGCTGCAAGCCGTCGCCTGCCGGCGTCCTCGCTCGCCGCCATAGCGCTGCTATGCCGGCTTCGCGACTCCTTGGCATGCTCGGCTTTCGCTCGGCAAGCCGGGCGCGATGTTCCGAGGGGGGCCACTAGGGATGTACACGCGCGACAGCGTCGAGCGGGTCAAGGACGCCATCGACATGGCCGACCTGGTGGGCGCGAAGACCGAGCTGCGGCGCTCGGGCGGAAGCCTCATGGGCCTGTGCCCCTTCCACGAGGAGCGCAGCCCGTCGTTCTCGATCAACGCCGAGAAGAAGGTCTACTACTGCTTCGGGTGCGAAGCCTCGGGCGACGCGATCGGCTTCGTGATGGAGACGGAGGCGCTCGACTTCGCGGGGGCGCTCGAGCTCCTCGCCGACCGCTACGGCGTGGAGCTCCAGCGCGAGAGCGAGGACCCGGACGCCGAGCGCCGCCGCCGTCGCCGCGAGCGGCTGCTGGCCCTGTTGGAGCGAGCCTCGAAGTTCTACGCCGCCTACCTCTGGAAGGCCGACGAGGCCGCGGCGTCGCGGGACTACCTGCTCGGCCGCGGCCTGACCGAGGAGACGCTGCGCGAGTTCGAGGTCGGCTACGCGCCGGGTGGCTGGGACCGGCTCACCACCGCCGCGGTGAGGGACGGCTACGCCGAGGACGAGCTGCTGGCCACGGGCCTCGCGCAGCGCCGCCGCGAGGGCGGCGGCCTGATCGACCGCTTCCGCGGGCGCATCACCTTCCCGCTCACCAACACCCGCGGCCGCGTGTCCGGCTTCGGTGCCCGCGCCACGCAGGAGGACCAGCGCCCGAAGTACCTGAACACCTCGGAGGGCGAGGTCTTCCACAAGGGCGAGCAGCTGTTTCGCCTCGACCTGGCCCGCAAGCCGGCGGCGAAGTCGGGACGGCTGGTGGTGGTGGAGGGCTACACCGACGTGCTGGCCCTTCACCAGGCCGGCATCCCCGAGGCGGTGGCGATCATGGGCACGGCGCTCACGGGCGAGCAGATCTCGGCGTTCGCGCGCACCGCGCCGACGGTCGTGGCGGCCCTGGACGCCGACAGCTCGGGGCAGGCCGCGATGTCGCGCGCTGCGCAGGAGGCCGAGAAGGCCGACGTGTCGCTGCGCGTGGTCGAGCTGCCGCAGGGCCGCGACCCCGCGGATCTGCTCGAGCAGGAGGGTGCGGAGGCGCTGGCCGCCCGCTTCGAGCAGACCATCCCGGCGCTTGAGTTCGAAGTCCGGCGGGTAATCTCGACTCAACAGCTCGGGACGCCGGCAGGGGTTGACCGCGCTCTTGAACTGATCCGTCCGCTGATAGCGGCTACGCAGGACCAGAGCAAGACGCGCGATCATCTCGTCAGATACGTGTCCGACCGCCTGGACGTGCCCGTGCAGTACGTGACGGCCCAGCTAAAAGCCCCACCCGCAGCCACCCGTATGCCGACCCGGCTCGCGCCTGCTCAACTCGCGCCGGCCAACGAGCGCACGTTCCTCTACCACTGCCTGGCCGCGGGTACGGTGGGCCGGACGTACCTCGAGCGCCTTCGCGACGAGCACCTCACCTCCGAGGTGGCGCGGAGAAGCCGCGACCATCTGCTGGAGAGCTTCGGCGACCCGCTCGACGGCCTGTCCGAGGAGGACCCAGACCTGAAGGGGTTCGTCACCCGCCTCTACATGGCGGCCGAGGCCGTGGGGGAGTACCCGGAGGCCAGCCTGCGAAGGGACCTGCTCGACCTCGAGCAGCGCCGCTTCGACCGTGAGATCCGCGAGGCCCGCAGCGAGGGGGACCTGAGGCGCGCCGGGGAGCTCGCCCGGGAGAGGCACGCCCTGCGCGAGGAGCTCGACTCGGTGGCGGGGGAAGTGTCGTGACCGAAGAGCCCGCCCAGGAGGAGGTCCCGCAGGAGGAGCCCGAGCTGGAGGTGGCCGCGGAGCCGGAGGCCGACTCCCCTCAGGTCGCGCCCCGCGACGCATATGACGTCTTCAACGAGGGCGGCGTGGTCACCGCCGGCGTGCCGGCCGCCCCGCCCGAGCAGGGCTCGGAGGACGCCGTCCGCCTGTACCTGAAGAACATCGGCCAGGTCCGCCTGCTGACCCGCGAGGACGAGGTGCGCCTCGCCCGCCGCGTCGAGCAGAACGACATGTCGGCCAAGAACGCGATGATCGAGGCCAACCTGCGGCTGGTCGTCTCGATCGCCAAGCGCTACTCCAACCGCGGACTGACCCTGCTGGACCTGATCCAGGAGGGCAACATGGGCCTGATTCGCGCGGTCGAGAAGTTCGACTGGCGCCGCGGGTTCAAGTTCTCCACCTACGCGACCTGGTGGATCCGCCAGGCCATCACCCGCGCGCTGGCCGACCAGTCGCGCACGATCCGCATCCCCGTCCACATGGTCGAGCGGATGAACAAGGTGGCCCGTGCCCGCCGCGCGCTCAACCAGAAGCTCGGCCGCGAGCCCACGCCGGAGGAGATCGGCGAGGTGGTCGAGATGTCGGGCTCCAAGGTCGAGCAGATCCTCAAGCTCGGCCAGGAGCCGATCTCGCTCGAGGCGCCGGTCGGGGCCGGCGACGGCGACGCCAGCTTCGGCGACTTCATCGAGGACGATGCCTTCGACCGCCCGCACGAGCAGGTGTCCAAGGCCATCCGCGACGCCGACCTCGAGCACATCCTGGACCAGCTCCCCTGGCGCGAGCGCCGCGTGCTCGAGCTGCGCTACGGCCTGGCCGAGGAGGACCCGCGGACGCTGGAGGACATCGGCCGCGAGGTCGGGGTCACCCGAGAGAGGGTTCGACAGATCGAGGCGAAGACGCTTGCGATGCTCAAGCACTCGGGCCACGCCGAGCGGCTCGAGGGCACCACTCACGACGAGGGCTAGGCCCGGCGGCGCTACCCTCGCACCCCGCGGTCCGGGGTAGCTCAATCGGCAGAGCGAGCGGCTGTTAACCGCTAGGTTGTGGGTTCGAGTCCCACCCCCGGAGCTCCTCAGGCGGCGAAGCGCTCCAGCTCGTCCGCCGCCAGCGCCCGGCCATCGAAGCGCCGGGCCCAGTCGGACAGATCGCGGGCCTTCTCGGAGTAGGACGGGTCGGCCAGCACCTTGCGCGTCGCCAGCCGGATTCCGCGCGCGGTGGCGAGTCGGCGGGGCAGCGAGACCCCGGCCCCGGCCCACGCCACGCGGGCCGCGTTCTCGGCCATGTCGCCCTCGGCCGGACAGGCGATGAGCGGCACCCCGCTTGCCAGCGCCCGGCAGACGGTGCCGTGCCCGGCGTGGCAAACCACGAGGTCGCACTTCGGCATGGTGCGCGCGTAGGAGAGCCAGTCCACCAGCCGCGCGTTCGGCGGCACCGCGGGCCGCTCGTAGCCGCCGCGGCGGTTGGTGGTGGCGATCACGCGCACGGGCTCGTCGGCCAGCCCCTCGAGGGCGGCGCGCAGCACGCGGCCGTCGGGATCTTGGGAGGTGGAGGGGGCGACCAGCACCAGCGGCTCGTTGCCCGGCGGCAGCTCGACCTCCTCGAAGGGCTGCTCCCACAAGAGCGGGCCCGTCACGCGCATCCACGGCTGCCAGCTCGTGCGCGGGTACTCGAGCTGGGGGAAGGTGGCGATCAGCGCCAGCTGGTGTGAGATGCCGCCGTGCGACCAGGGCAGCGGGTCGAGCCCCACCCGCACGCGCGCGCCGTTGAGCTCCTCGCGGCCCTGCTCCTCGCCCTTGCGCAGCAGCGGCAGCGGCAGCGACCACAGCTTGCGGCCGACCGGCGTGCGGGGCAGCCGCGCTCCCGTGGAGTAGGGCGGAGCCCCGGGCTCGGCGACGGGGAGGACGTGGGGGATCAGCGTGGCCCAGCGACGACCGGCCACCTGGGCGGCCAGGCCCTCGGCGGTGGTGAGGATGTCGACCACCACCGCGTCGGGGTCGACGCTCTCGATCAGCGGCAGCGTCGCCTCGGCTCCCGCCACGGCGGCCCGGTAGGGCTTCAGCGGGCGCTCGCCCAGCTTGGGGAAGACCTTGTACTCGGGCGCGGGGGCGAAGCTGATGCCCTCGGCCTCGGCGGGCTCGCGCCAGCGGTCCCAGCTCTGCAGCCAGACCTCGTGGCCGCGGCGCGCGAGCTCGCCCCCGAGGGCTATGGCGGGAAAGACGTGCCCCGGATCCCCGAACGCCGCGAGGAGGAACCGGCGTGCGCTCAGACCAGCTCCGCCAGCTCGCGGACGATCTTCAGCCGCTGCTCGGGGTCGAAGGCCATGGGCGAGATCATCAGCGTCCCCACGCCCGCGTCGCGGTAGACCTCGATGCGCTCCTTGACCCGGTCGCGCGGCCCGCAGATCGAGGTCATGTCGATCAGGTCGGCCGGCAGCGCGGCCGCGGCCTCCTCCTTCTTGCCGTCGAGGTAGAGGTTCTGGACCTCCTCGGCGGCCTCCTCGAACCCGTAGCGGCGGACCAGCGCGTTGTAGAAGTTCTTCTCCCGCGACCCCATGCCGCCCACGTACAGGGCGAGAACGGGGCGCATCGAGTCCCGCGCGCGGTCGATGTCGTCGTCGATGGACACGTTGACCATCGGGGCGATGTCGAAGTTCTCGAGGCTGCGCCCCGACTTCGCCGCGCCCTCCTCGAGCAGCTTGCGCGCGTCACCCACGTGTTCGGGCGAGAAGAAGGTGGGGATCCAGCCGTCGGCGATCTCGCCGGTGAGCGTCGTGTTCTTCGGCCCGATGGCGGCGATGTAGATCGGGACCTCGTCCTGGACCGTGTCGATCATCAGGTGCAGGGCCTTGCCGGGGCCGTCGGGCAGGGGGAGGACGTAGGTGTCGCCCTCGTACTGGAGCTTCTCGCGCGCGAGCGCCTTGCGCAGGATCTCCACGTACTCGCGGGTGCGCTTGAGCTGGCGGGCGAACGGCTGCCCGTGCCAGCCCTCGGCCACCTGGGGCCCCGACGAGCCGATGCCGAGGATCATGCGCCCGTTCGACAGCTGGTCGATGGTCGCCGCGGTCATCGCGGTCATGGCCGGGGTGCGGCCGGGCATCTGGAAGATGGCGGAGCCGAGACGGATCTTCTCCGTCTGGGCCGCGATCCAGGCGAGGATCGTGGCCGTGTCCGACCCGTAGGCCTCAGCGGCCCAGACCGAGTCGAAGCCCACGGATTCGGCCTCCTTGACCAGCGCGATCTGCTGCTCCGACGTGAGGCCCAGGCCCCAGTAGCCGACGTGAAGGCCGAGTCGCAATGCAATTCTCCTTTCGTGGCGCAGGAAGGCACTTGAAGTCTCCGACGGGCGGACTTAGCCTCCTGCGAGCTCGGTCGAGCGCCGAGGATCCTATGAGAACGCGCCGTCGCCCAGCCCGCCAGCTACGCACCGCCATCGACTGCCTGCCGTTCGACACGCGCCGGGCGATGCTCGAGGGCCTGGATGCGAACCGCATCATCGTGGGGGCCTACACCGACCGCGAGGGCGGAATCTGCCCGATGCTGGCCGCGCATCGCCACGGCGGCCGCACCGCGCTGGCCAGCTTCGCGCGGTCCTGGGACCGCTACACCGGCGCCGGGAACGGGCCGCGTCCGGCCACCGAGCGCGAGCTGCGCACGCTGCGCGCCATGCTCGAGGCGAGCATCACCATCGAGTCGGGCGTCAGCCAGAGCGAGCTGGGGCAGGCCATCGCCGAGTACCGGGCTTCACTCGCCGCGGCACCCGCTCCGGCCCCGGCCGAGACCGGCGAGCGCGACCGCCAGCCCGAGCTGAGGAAGAAGCCGGGCTGGTCCTGGCTGCGGCCGTTCCGCCGCCTGGACGAGTACGAGCGGGCGGTCGCCGAGCTCGAAGCTGCTCAGGGCGAGCAGCACGAGCGCGAGCTAGTCACATCTGATCAGTAGGCCTGATGAACTGGATCTCCGGCACGATGCACGCCGGGGAGGTCTTCAGCAGGTAGCGCACGGCCTCGGCGATGTCCGAGGGCTGGATCATCTCGTCCTTTGAGACCTGCTCCTTGACCCAGTCGGTCATGGGCGTGTCCACGAAGCCGGGGCACAGCGCGGTGACCTTCACGCCGTCGGCGGCCAGCTCCTTGTGCATGGCCTGGCTGAGGCCCACCACGGCGAACTTGGTGGCCGAGTAG
Source organism: uncultured Thermoleophilaceae bacterium (assembly GCA_963810745.1). Lineage (GTDB taxonomy): Bacteria > Actinomycetota > Thermoleophilia > Solirubrobacterales > Thermoleophilaceae > JACCZR01. The sequence continues at coordinate 41,539 of CAWEOW010000004.1, read as the reverse complement.
GCGGCCAGCCAGCCCTGGCCGAACTTGCCGGCGATCGAGGCGGTGTTGATCACCAGCGCGCGTGAGTGCTCCTTGCCCGCCTCCTTGAGCAGGGGGATGGTCTCCCGGCTCATGAGGTAGACGGCGCGCAGGTTCACGTCGAGCTGCATGTCGAGCTTCTTGGTCTCGGCGTCCTCGATTGCGCCGCCGATCCCCACCCCGGCGTTGTTCATCAGCACGTCGAGGCGGCCGAAGCGCTCCTTGTGCGACTCGGCGATGGCCTTGATGTCGTCCTCCTCGGCCATGTTGGCCGGGACGGAGTTGACGTCCAGGCCCTCGCCGCGAAGTGTCTCGGCCGCCTCCTCGAGCTTGTCCGGCCGGCGGGCCGAGAGGGTGATCCCGAAGCCCTCCTCGCCGAGCATCCGGGCGACGGCCAGGCCGATGCCGCTTGAACCACCGGTGATGAGCGCTGCGCGATCTGCCATGGGCGGGCAGCCTACGCAAGAGGGTGCCCCACTCGTCTACGCTCGAAGGCGTGACCGTGCTGAACGCCGCTCGGTCGGCTGCGCTGGTAGGGGCGCTGGCCCTGGCTTCGGTGGCCGCGGGATGCGGAGGCAGTGACGATGCCGGGTCCGATCCGCCCCCGCCGGTGGCCGCGCCGAAGGACTTTCCCAAGCCCCAGGGCCGCTCGCTCGCCCAGCTGCGCCAGACCCTGCCCGGGGCCAAGGCCGGCCCGGTGCTGGCCACGGCCGTGTCCGAGCTGGAGCCCGGGACCAACCGCTTCGGCTTCGGCCTGTTCGACCGCGCGCGCTCGCAGCTGGCCGACGCCAAGGTGGCGGTCTACCTCGCGCCCGTGGGGGGCGGCAAGGCGCGCGGGCCGTTCCCGGCCCGCTACGAGTCCCTGGCCACGGACGCCGAGTTCCGCAGCGCCGGGGTGGAGAAGGACAAGGACGCCGCCAAGTCGGTTTACGTGGCCGACCTGCGCTTCGCCAAGCCCGGCCGCTACGAGGTGCTCGGCGTGGTCCGGCTCGACAACCGCTTCGTGATGGCCACGCCCGCCGGCGGGCCCCTGACCGTGAGCTCGAAGGGCCGGGTGCCCAAGGTCGGCGACCCCGCGCCGAAGGTCTCCACGCCGACGAAGGCGTCGGTGTCGGGCAACGTCGCGTCGATCGACACGCGCGTGCCGCCCTCGACCATGCACGACGAGGACTTCGCCGACGTGGTCGGCAAGAAGCCGGTGGTGCTCCTGTTCGCCACGCCGGCCCTGTGCCAGAGCCGCGTGTGCGGGCCGGTGGTCGACATCGCCGAGCAGGTCAAGGCGCGCGGCGCGCGCGGGGCCACGTTCATCCATCAGGAGATCTACCGCGACAACGAGGTCTCCAAGGGGTTGCGACCCCAGGTCGTCAAATGGAACCTCCGCAGCGAGCCGTGGCTCTTCGTGATCGACAGGAACGGGCGCATCACCTACCGGGTGGAGGGCCCGTTCAGCGTCAACGAGCTCGAGCGGGCGGTCAACCGCGTGACCGGAGGCTGAAGGCCCTAGTCCTCGCCGGCGGTCTGCTGGCGCTCGGCGCGGCAAGCGTCCAGGCGGCCGGCTCCTCGGTCGCGCCCGGCCTGCAGCTGACCCGCGAGGTGCGCGCGGGCCCCACGCGCGTGAACGTCCTCGAGGTCGACCGCCGGCGGCTGTCGGGCCGCTTGGCGGTCGCCCTCTCCAGCCGCCGGGTGAGCGGGCGCAGGACCACCTCGTCCATCTCCCGCGCCGAGCGCGGGCTGGCCGCGGTCAACGGGGGCTTCTTCGCCTCGCGCGGGCGGACCAACGGGGACCCCGTCGGGGCGATGATGAGCGCGGGGCGCGTGGTGAGCGAGCCGGTCCGTGGCCGCTCGGCCCTCCTGATCCCGCACGATCCCGCCGCGGCGGCCCGGGTGGTCCGTCCCGGCTGGCGCGGGGCCGTGCGCTTCGGCTCGCGCCGGCGCGGGCTCGACGGGGTGGAGCGGGCCCGCGGCCTCGTCCCGGGCTGCGGCGGCTTCGGCGGCGACCGGCCCACGCAGCGCCCGGACCCGAACGTCCTCTGCACCGACCGCAGCGAGCTGGTGATGGTCACGCGCCGCTTCGGCGCGCGCACCGGGACGCCGCGGGGCGGGGTGGAGGCCGTGGTGCGCGACGGCGTGGTCCGCAGCGTGCGCCGCCGGGCCAACACCGCCATCCCGCGCGACGGCTATGTCCTGACCGGGACCGGCGACGCGGCCCGCTTCCTGGCCCGCCACGCGCGGCCGGGCGCGCGGCCCGCGCTGCGCGCCCAGCTCACCGACGGCCGCCGGGCCCTCGACCCCGCGCGGGCCGACCTCGTGAGCGGCGGCCCCGGCCTGCTGGAGCGCGGGAGCATCCGCATCCGCAACCGCTCCGAGCGCGCCGCGCTGGCGGCCCGCGGACCCCGTACGCTGGCCGGCGTGCGGGGGGACGGGACGATCGTGCTCATCACCGTCGACGGACGCCAGGCGCGCTGGAGCCGCGGCGCCACGCTGAACGAGTCGGCGCGGCTGCTGCGCTCGTTCGGAGCCCGCAACGGGCTCGCCCTGGACGGCGGCGGCTCGACCACGATGGTGGTCGGCTCCCGGGTGCTCGGCCGGCCCTCGGACGGCAGCGAACGCCCGGTGAGCGACGCCCTGGTGGTGACGCGGTGAGGCGGCTCCTGCTCTGCGCCGCCGCCCTGCTCGTGGTCGGCTGCGGCACCGATGCCCCGCGACTCGAGCCCGCCCCGGGCCCGGCCCAGGCCCGCGGCTCCACGGTGCTGTGGGCGGTGGGAGACGGGGCCGACGGCAGCGCGCAGGGGCGGCAGATCGCGCGGCTCATCCGCCGCGACCGCCCCGACCGCTTCCTCTACCTCGGCGACGTCTACGAGCGCGGCACCGCCTCGGAGTTCCGGCGCAACTACAGCCCCGTCTACGGCGCCCTGAACCGCATCGCGGCGCCCACCCCGGGCAACCACGAGTGGGGCAACCGGCGCACCGGCTACTTCCCCTACTGGCGCCGGGCCAAGGGCCGCCCGCAGCCCAGCTGGTACCGCTTCCGCGCCGGCGACTGGGAGGTCCTCAGCCTCAACTCCGAGACCGCGAACGACTCGGGCTCGCGCCAGCAGCGGTGGTTGCGACGCGTGTTGGCGCGGCGCTCCGGCACCTGCCGCATCGCCTTCATGCATCGTCCGTACATGAGCGCCGGCGCCTACAAGCCCGGGACTCGAGGCCTGCGCTCGGTGTGGCGCACCCTGCGCGGGCACGCGCGCCTCGTGCTGGCCGGCCACGACCACAACATGCAGCGCCTCCGGCGCCGCGACGGGATGAACCAGTACGTCTCGGGGGCCGGTGGGCGCGAGCGCTACCGCGTCGACCGGCGCGACCGCCGGCTGGCCTTCGGCCGCGGCGACCGCTTCGGGGCGCTGCGAATCGAGCTGACCGGCTCGGTCGCAAAGCTCCAGTTTCGCTCGGGAACCGGCCGGGTCCTCGACCGCAGCGAGGTCCGTTGCCGCCCGCTGGGTGGCTGATACCGCGCACCCCGGTTAGGTTTGGGCGGTGACCGCGGGCGCACGGAAGAGCCGGCAGTGAATCCGTCGGCCGCCGTCTACGGCATAGCCGCGGTGGAGCGGATGACCAGGGTCCCCGCAGCGACGATCCTGGACTGGCGCGATCGCTTCGACCAGCCGTGGGGCGCGACGGGTCCCGGCGGCGAGACCCTCTTCTCGCGCGACGACATCGAGGCGATCATCGCCTTCTCGCGCAAGGAGGAGGAGGGCCCCGACGACGCGCTGGCTCGCAAGATGAACGAGGCCGCGGCGCGGAGGACCAAGAAGCGGCTGCTGATCCTGCTCGCCGAGCGCGACGAGTACGCGGCCGAGCTGACCGAGTACTTCCTGCGCACCGAGGGCTACGCGGTCGAGGCGGCCTTCGACGTGGACGAGGCGCTCCGGCGCTTCGAGCAGGTGGCGCCGGATCTGGCGATCGTCGAGTTGCTGATCGAGGGTGGGGAGGGGTTCGAGCTGTGCCGGCGGCTGCAGGAGAAGGGCTCGTGCCCGGTTGTCGCCATTTCCTCGCTCGACCCGGGGAAGAACCCGATTCTCGCCGAAGTAGACGCCGTGCTGCGAAAGCCGCTCTCCCCGCTGGCCTTGATCTCGACCGTGCGTGACCTGCTGGGCACGAGCGCGCTCCTGGGTGAGCGCCGGTGAACGACCGCCTGCTCAGCGGGAGCGCTCGGCTCGACTCCGTTCTCGGCGGAGGGCTGCCGCGGGACGCGGTGAACCTCATCATCGGGCAGCCGGGGACCGGGAAGACGATGCTCGTCCAGCAGTACGTCTTCGCCAACGCCAGTGAGGAGCACCCGGCGATCTACATGACCACGGCCTCCGAGCCGTTCGACAAGCTGATCCGGTACGGGCAGGGCCTCGACTTCTTCGACCCGGCGGCGGTCGGCTCCGCGGTCTTCTACGAGGACCTCGGCCGCGAGCTCAACCGCGCGGGGCTTCCCGCGGTGCTGGAGCGGATCGACGGCCTGGTCAAGGAGCGCCGGCCGGGCGCGGTGGTCATCGACTCCTTCCGGGCGCTGCGGGCCTACGCGGGTGAGGAGGAGTTCCGCCGCTTCCTGCACGACCTGGCCGGGCGCGCCAGCGCGTTCCCCGCTTCTCACTTCTGGGTCGGGGAGTACGGCCTGGAGGACATGAGCGGCACGCCGGAGTTCGCGGTGGCCGACGCCGTCATCTCGCTGGCCTCCGAGCGCCAAGGCGACCGCACGACCAGGGCGCTGGAGGTGCTCAAGCTGCGCGGCTCGGACTACATCTCCGGGCGACACGCCTACCGGCTGGGCGCCTCGGGCATGGACGTCTTTCCTCGGCTGGCCGACCTCTCCGACCGAGGCCTACGAGCCCAGCACGGAGCGCGTCTCCTCCGGGATACCGGCGCTCGACGCGGTGATCACCGCCGGTCACCGCGCCGGGTCCAGCACGCTCGTGGCGGGCCCCTCGGGAACCGGCAAGACGCTGATGGGGCTTCACTTCATCTTCAACGGCTCCCGGCAGGGCGAGCCGGGGGTCGTGGCTTCCCTGCAGGAGGCGGCGCCCCACCTGGAGCAGGTGGCGAGCGGCTTTGGCTGGTCGTTCGCCGAGGAGGACGTCCAGGTCTTCCACGCCTCGCCCGTGGACCTCTACCTGGACCAGTGGGTGTACGACCTGCTCGATCGCGCCGAGGCCGCGGGGGCGAAGCGCATACTCATCGACTCGCTGACCGACCTGACGGCGGCCGTGGGCGACCCGGTGCGCCTCCGGGAGTACCTCTACTCGCTGACCCAGCGCTGCGCGCGCCGCGGGATCTCGCTGATGTTCACGATGGAGCTGGCCGACCTCTACGAGCCGAAGACGACCGGCGACGAGGGGATCTCACACCTCTCCGACAACGTGATCCTGCTCCACTACGCCCGCACGGAGGAGGGGCTGCGGCGGCTGATGACGGTCCTGAAGGCCCGCGCGACCGACCTCCAGCCCACGATCAGGGAGTTCCGCATCACCTCCGACGGCATCCTTCCGGCCGAGGAGGAGTACACCGGCTAGACGCCGAGCTCCTCGGAGGCCATCCGCGCGCCCTCCACGCGGTTGTGGATCTTCTGCATCGCCACGTCGCGCGCGTAGTCGGGGTCGTCGCCGTGCTTGGGCTTGAGGTCGCGACTGAAGGGCGAGAAGCCACAGTCGTCGGTCGCGCCCAGGTTCTCGGCTCCGATGTGCTCCGCGGCCTGCACCAGCTCGTCCTTGACGTGCTCGGGGGACTCCACCTCGGGGCTCGAGGGGTTGATGACGCCCATGAAGCACTTCTGCGAGACGCCGTCGGCGTCGTCGCGCCGGTTCTCACCGCATAGGCGGTAGACGTTCTCGCGGTCGTCCTCGCTCGCGCACTGGATGAGGAAGTAGCCCGCGTTGATGTCGAACATGTGGTTGAGGAGCTTCTCGTACGGCACGTCCTTCGAGTGCACCGAGTCGTTGTCGCCGCCCGGACAGGTGTGGATGCCGATGTTCTTCCGCTCCTCGGCCGAGAAGCGCTCCATAACCCGGTTGTTGAGGTCGATGAAGTCCTGCAGCATGTCGCGGCCGGTCCACGGGTTGCGTGAGTCGTTCTTGTTGGCCAGCCGGCCCTCGGTGAAGTCCACCGAGACACGCTCCGCCCCGGCCGCGAAGCAGCCCCGGATGTCCTTCTCGCACTCGTCGACCAGGTCGCTGAGGAACTCCTCGCGCGGGTAGTCCTCGATCTCGTCCTCGAGCGGGTAGAGCAGCATCAGCATCGACGGGGCGATCACGGCCTGCTTCACGCCGTGGCTCGCGAGCTGCTTGTTCTTCTCGACGAACTCCGACGCGTAGGTCTGGTACCTGAACGGCTTGCCCGTCAGCCGCGGGAGCTGGCGGTGGTGGCCGTCGTCGAAGATCGCGAAGTACTGGCCGTCACCGGCCAGGTTGGGAGCGAGGCCGGTGCCGGCCAGCGTGGTGGTCAGCGGGTAGGTGGCGAAGCTGGATTCGCGCTGCTCGCCGTCGGTGACGAGGTTCTCGCCCGTCTGCTCGAGGCGCTTGATCGAGTCCTCCGCCGCTTCTTCCTGAAGCGCCTGCAGCTCTGAGACCTCGATCTCGCCGTCGTCGAGTTTCTGGTAGGCGTCCTGCAGCTTGCGGGGGCGGGGCAGCGAGCCGACCATCTCGGTGGGAATGGGCATGGGACCTCTCCTCGTTCGACTCGACCCACGCTACCGGTTTGTGGCGGTTGGTACTTTGCCTTTCGTGCCTTCTTCCGCCGCGTCACCGCAGCCCGGCCCGCTCGACGACCTGCTGCGCGGCGCCGGCGCCCGGATGCACCTCGAGCACGGGGCGATGCTGCCGGCCGACTTCGGCTCGTCGGCGGGAGAGCTCGCGGTCTGCATGCGCTCGGTGGGCATCGGGCTGCTGGACGAGAGCGAGGGCGGCGAGTCGTTCGCCATCGTGGGCCCGCGCGCCGCGCAGCTGGTGACTGCCGCGGCACTTGAGGGCGGCCCCGCGCGGGTGTCGCAGGAGGCGCCGATGTCTTCTCGGTCAGCGTGCCCCGGGATGACGCGCGCGAGGTCTGGCGGAGCCTGATGGCGGCCGGGAGCGCGCTCGGCGCGGGGCTGGTGGGAAGCACCGCCATCCACAACTTCCTCGTGCAGACCCAGCTTCACTCCCGCCAGGTTCACGCCTGAGCGAGGTCATCGGCCACCTTCTTCAGCAGGCGGTGCAGTTCGGTCCGCTCCTCCTGCGTCAGCGCGCCGAACACGCGCTCCATGTGCGCGGCCGCCTCCTTGCGCAGAGCTTCTAGGACCTCGCGGCCCCGGGCGGTGAGCTCGATGTCGTAGCTGCGCCGGTCCTGCTCGTTCCTGCTGCGCTGTATGAGCCCGGCCTCCTCCAGTGAGTCCATGCGCTGCACCATGGTGCTCGCGTCCACGCCCGTGCTCTCGGCCAGCGCGCGCTGGGAGATCGCGCCCTCCGCCTCCAGGATGTTGAGCATCCCGAAGTGCATGGGGTGGAGCCCGTAGCGGCCGCAGAGCTCGGCGAACCCCGAGAACGAGGCCATCGAGATCTTGCGCAGCAGGAAGCCGGTGTAGCCCTCCACGGCGGCATGGCGCGGGATCTCTCCCATATCCGCCCGTGATGATAAGCACTACCAACGGTTTGTGATACATACCGTTCGGCTCGCGAACGGAAGAAGGGAAGGCATGGGGTCCATCACCAGCTTCGTCCTGCGCCACAAGCGCCTCGTGGCGCTGTCCTGGGTGGCGCTGACCTTGATCGGCATGGCCGTGTCGGGCAGCGTGAAGTTCGACCAGCGCTTCGAGGTCCCGGGCAAGGAGGGCTTCGAGACCAACCGCAAGATCGAGATGGCGCTGGGCAACGGCGGCGAGATCCCGCCGACGCTCGCGGTGGTGCAGGGCGCCGACCGCGCGAAGGTGCGCGCCGTCGAGCAGAAGATCGCCGAGCGCTTCCCGCGCGCCCGCGTGGCGGGCTACGGCTCCACCGGTGACAAGGCCTTCGTCTCCAAGGACGGCAAGGTGGCCTTCGCCTACGCCTTCCCGCCCCGGTCGGAGGATCCCTTCGGAGGCAACGCGGAGTTCGCGAAGGCGATGGACGCCCTGTTCCGCGACCAGGGCGACGTGAAGGTCACCGGCTACGACGCATTGGCGGACGCGGCCGGCGGTGCTGAGGGCCCAGGCGTGCTGCTCGAGGCGGTGCTGGGCGGCTTTGGCGCCCTGCTGGTTTTGATCTTCGTGTTCGGCTCAGCGCTGGCCTTCGTTCCGCTGGTGATGGCGATCTGCTCGGTGCTGGTCACCTTCCTCCTGCTGGGCGGGCTGACGCAGGTGACCGACCTGTCGCCTGTGGTGCAGTTCCTGGTGGCGCTGGTCGGGCTGGGCGTGTCGATCGACTACGCGCTGATCGTCGTGGCGCGCTGGCGCGAGGAGCGAGAACGGGGGCTCGAGGGCGACGAGGCGGTGGCGGCCGCCATGCGCACGGCGGGCCGGGCTGTCGTGTTCTCGGGGACCACCGTGGCCATCGGCCTGTTGGCGCTGATCGCGCTGCCGCTGCCCTTCCTGCGCAGCGTGGGCTACGGCGGGATGCTCATCCCGCTGGTCGCGACGGCGGTGGCGATCACCCTGCTCCCGGTCATCCTCGCCACGATCGGGCCGCGGCTCGACAGGCGCAGGCTACGCAGCAAGAAGGACCGCTCAGACGCCGCGTGGCAGCGCTGGTCGGCGGGAGTGGTCCGCTACCGGGGCCTGGCCGTGGTCGTCTCGGTGGCGATCCTCGGCGTGCTGCTGTGGCAGGCGACGGGGATGAACCTCGGCAGCGCCGACCCGTACACCATCGCCAAGAAGGGCGACGCGCTGACCGCGCTCCACCAGCTCGACGACTCGGGCATCGGGACCGGCGCAATCACGCCGATCGAGACGCTGACGCCCAAGGGCGAGTCGGCCTCGGTGGCCGCCGCCCAGGCCAAGGTCGACGGCGTGCACGGGGTCACTGCGCCCGACGCTCCCGGGTGGAGCAGGGGCGGCCAGACAGTCGTGGTGGCGGTGCCCAACGAGGGCGACGACACGCAGGCCGGGCGGGCCACCATCGAGGACGCGCGGGCCGCGACGGTGCTGCCGGCCGCGGTCGGCGGAACCGGGGCGGAGAACGCCGACTTCATCGACGCGGTCTACGGCTCGTTCCCGCTGATGATCGCCCTGATCGCCGGTGTGACCTTCCTGCTGCTGGCGCGGGCCTTCCGCTCGCTGCTGCTGCCGATCAAGGCGGTGCTGCTCAACATCCTGTCGGTGGCCGCGGCCTGGGGCGTGCTGATGCTCGTCTGGCAGAACGGCCACGGGTCCAACGAGATCTGGGGCATCGATCCCACCGGCGCCATCGCGTCGTGGATCCCGGTGATGGTCTTCGCCTTCCTCTACGGGCTTTCCATGGACTACGAGGTGTTCATCCTGGCCCGCATGCGAGAGGAGTACGACAACCGCCACGACACCAACGAGGCGGTGATCGTCGGCCTCGGACGCACGGGCCGGCTGGTGACCAGCGCGGCGCTGATCCTGTTCCTGGCCTTCGTGTCGATGGCCTCGGGGCCGCAGACCGACGTGAAGATCCTGGCCACCGGACTGGCGGCCGGCATCCTGCTGGACGCCACGGTGATCCGTGCGCTGCTGGTGCCCGCGGTGGTGTCCTACATGGGCCGCTGGAACTGGTGGATGCCCACCGGGCTGGCCCGGGTGTTGCGGGTGCCACCCTCGCCGGTGGCCCAGCCTGAGGGCTCCAGCCCGTAACAGGGCTAGATTCCCGCCCACGGGCCGGTAGCTCAGTTGGTCAGAGCAGCGGACTCATAATCCGTAGGTCGCTGGTTCGAGTCCAGCCCGGCCCACTGTCCCCAGACCGCGACGCGCGGGCTAGGCGGACACGCGGCCCTCCAGGCCGACCGCGGCCTTGAGATCCTCGATGTACCGCTGCAGGTCCGCGGGGTCCTCGTGCACCTCGTTCTCCATGAGGTCGGCCAGCCCGTCGGCTATCGCGTCCAGCTTCTGGTGCAGCGCCCGCTCGCTGCGGCGCGACGAGTTCTGCAGCAGCGCCACCAGCAGGAACGTGACGATCGTGGTCGGCGTGTTGATCGCCAGCTGGTAGGTGTCGAAGTTGCCCCACAGCGGATAGCTCGGCGCCCACACCACCACCAGCGCGAAGCAGGCCGCGAAGAACGCGCCGCCGCTGACCAGACCCGTCGCCTTCTCCGCGAAGCGCTCGAAGACCGACCGGGAGTCCCCGCCGTTCTCGCTCTCGCTCAACTGCCTCCCTCTTTGCAGTGTTTTCAGCGCCGTACCCGTTACGCGCGGGTCGCAGGCGGTGCCCGCGGACTACTTTCTGGGGCTGCTGGGCAGGTTTTTAGTAGCGGGAAATCCAAAAAAGGGCTGGCGTCAACGGCTGGGGGCAGTTATGTTGGCGCTTCGCGATCGTTGGACAGGGGAAGGCCGGCATCGCCCATAGCTCGAACGAGACCCACGGAGAGGTGGGAGGCTCGTGGCAGGGAAAACACGGATGAGGCCTAGTAGCGCACTTCTAGAAGCACCTTCGACGAAACGGCTTCAGCGCGCACTGCGCGCTCGGATGAGCACGTCCGTTGAAGCTCAGCAGGAAGCTGCGGCGCTTTCCGAGAGCTCGCAGCCGAACCGCTCGGTACGGATAAACCGTCGCGACCGCCGCTTCCGCCGAACGCTCGCGACAAGCGACGCTGTGACAACCCTGGGGACTTTTGTGCTCTGCCTCTCGGTGCTCGGCAGTGGCGATGCCGTAACGCTGAGGTTGGCCCTGCTGATCCCGCTGGTGATCGTGGTGGGCAAGCTGCTGGGGCTATACGACCGCGATGAGCTTGTGATGCGCAAGTCGACCCTGGACGAGGCCCCGGCGCTCTTCCAGCTCGCCACGCTGTTTTGCCTTCTCACCTGGGTAGGCGAGCAGCCCTTGGCGCTCGGGAAGTTGGGTGGCGACCAGGTGTTGGTCATGTGGGCGACCCTGTTCCTCGCGCTCCTGACGGGTCGTTTCGGGGCGCGTCGCTTGGCCCGCTGGGCGACCGAGCCCGAACGATGCCTTCTGCTGGGGGATCCCGCCTTGTGCGTGCGGGCCCGCGAGAAGATCGAGAACAGCCCGGGGGTCCACGTCGTGGTGGTGGGGGAAGTCGCTTCCTCGCACATCAGCGAAGAGGATGTCCCCCTCGGGACGCTCAGCGAGCTCGCAGTCACGCGCGATGTCCAGCGCGTCTTGATCGCGCCGCGCAGTACCGACCACGGTGAGGTCCTCAACCTCGTGAGAGCGGTGAAGTCTCTCGGGTTACACGTGAGCGTTCTTCCTCGGCTGCTCGAGGTGGTCGGCTCCTCGGTGGTGGTGGACGACTTGGCCGGGCTGCGGGTGCTCGGCGTCCGACGGTTCGGGCTGACGCGGTCCTCCGGCTACCTGAAGCGAGCTTTCGATCTCGTCTTCGGCGGGCTGGGGCTAGTGCTCATCGCCCCCGTAATGACGTTCATTGCACTGGCCATCAAGCTCGACTCGCGAGGCCCAGTGCTGTTCCGTCAGCCTCGCATTGGCAAGGACGGTCGTTCGTTCACGATGATCAAGTTCAGAACGATGGTCGCCGACGCTGAGAATCAGAAGGACGGTCTGGCGCACATGAATGAGGCGGCAGGCCTGTTCAAGATCGAGCAGGACCCGCGCATCACCCGCCTCGGCGGCTGGCTGCGCCGGACGTCGCTCGATGAGCTGCCCCAGTTGTTCAACGTCCTCCGCGGAGAGATGAGCCTCGTGGGACCCAGGCCGCTGATCAGTGAGGACGATTCGCGGATCCAGGGCTGGGATCGCCGGCGACTCCACCTGACGCCGGGCATGACGGGCCCTTGGCAAGTGCTGGGAGCCGCTCGCATCCCGTTGAACGAAATGGTGAAGCTCGACTACCTATACGTCGCGACTTGGTCTCTCTGGGGCGACGTGAAGATCCTGCTCCGCACTGTCACTTTCGTGCTGGGAAGACAAGGCCTGTAGGGGCCGCCCGGACCGCGACGCCGGGCTCGGGGCTACCCTCGCGCCCCGATGGCAACCCAGTCAGAGATGCCGAACGTGGCGATCCTCTGTGGCGGGCGTGGCACTCGTCTCCAGGAGCAGACCGAAGCCATCCCGAAGCCGCTGGTCGAGATCGGAGGGAAGCCGATCCTCTGGCACGTGATCCAGATCTACGCGAGTCAAGGCTTTCGTCGCTTCATGCTGTGCCTTGGGTACAAGGGCGAGCAGATCGAACGGTTCACCGCCGACACGCCGTGGCCTGATGGGCTCGAGATCGACTGCGTGGACACGGGCATCGACACCCCGACGGGGGGCAGGCTCAAGCTGTTGGAGGAGCGATTGGGGGAGCGGACCTTTTGCGCCACCTACGCCGACGGCGTGGCCGACGTCGACCTCAGGCGGCTGCTCGAGTTCCACAGTGCCCACGGTGCCCTGGCAAGCATGACCGTCGTGAGGCCCGAGCTGCAGTTCGGCATAGCCGAACTGGACGGCGAGGACCGCGTCGCGGGGTTCACGGAGAAACCCCGCCTGGAGAACTGGATCAACGGAGGTTTCTTCGTCTTCGAGCCGGGGGCCCTGGGCTACCTCAGCGAGTCCTCGGTCTTGGAGAGAGAGCCGCTGGAGGGTCTCGCCGCCGACGACGAGCTGCGGGCCTTCCGGCACACGGGCTTCTGGGATTGCATGGACACCTACAAAGACGCGGTCGCCCTGAACGACGTTTGGGCCACCGGCCGCGCCCCTTGGAAGGTCTGGAGCTGATCGCCTAGGAAGGAACGGCGCCGCGGCGGGCGAATCCCTCGTCCGTGGCGCGTTCAGGAACTGCCCTCACCCTTTCCGACGAGATTCGTCAGCGCTTCGACGAGTTCTCCCGCTCGCAGAAGGACGTGGGCCAGTACATAGTCGATCACCTCGACGAGACCGCCTTCCACACGGCGGAGGAGCTCGCGCGCCGCGCGAACACCTCCAGCTCGACCGTGGTCCGCTTCGCGCAGGCGCTGGGGTTCGAGGGCTTCCCCGAGCTGCAGGCCTCCGCGCGCGACGAGTACCGGCGCGCCCGCGAGAACGGCAACGGCGCGGCGGCGGTGGAGCCCTCCAACCCGCCTCTCTTCCCGATCGACCAGACCGAGTTCGAGGCCGTGCTGGCCTCGGATCACGTGAACGTCGAGGAGACCGCCCGCAAGATCGACCGCGATGAGGTCGCGGCCGTGGTGGACCTCATCTCGCGCGCCGAGCGCACGGTGCTGTGCGGCACCGACCAGATGGCCTTCTTCGCCTCCTACCTGCGGCACCTGCTGATGCTGCTCGACCTCCGCGCGGAGGTGGTCGCCTCGCCTTCGCAGGAAGGGCTGGCGCGGCTCGGCCGGGTGGACGAGAACACGGTCCTGGTGGGCTTCTCCGCCGGCCGGCCGCACCCCCTCGTCGTGCGCGCGACCAAGTTGGCGCGCAACCGCCGCGCGGCCACGGTGGCCATCGCCGACGCCACGCTCTCCGAGGTCGCCAAGCTCGCCGACCACCGCATCTTCTACTCGTCGAACAGCCCCGCCTACGTGCGCTCGCACAGCGCGCTGCTGAGCTTGGTCCAGGCGCTGGCGTACGGCGTCTACGCGTTGGACGAGTCCGCCTACGCCGACCGCATCCGCGCCTTCAAGCTGAAGTAGGCCTTCGCTAGAGCCGCGCCAGGGCGCGGTTGATCGAGCGCTCGGCGGCGCGTACTCGGCGTGACGCGCGCCTGTAGCCGGGCCTGGTCCGCGCCCGGGCCAGAACGGAGTAAGCCGACGCCGCGCGGTTCAGCGATTGGCGCAGCGCGGTCACCTGCGTCCGGGCAGAGGGCGGGACGCCGCGGCCCAGCTGACGTGCCGCGCGGCGGTCGGTCCGCGCCAGGCCGCGAGCGATCCGGGCCTGACCGCCCCTGGTCCGGGCCCGGCGGAGGGCACTGCGCTCGCGGCGGCGAGTCACCGCGAGCCGGTCGACGATCCGGTCGGCCCGTCCCGCGTAGGCGGCCAGGCCGGCGGGCGGCACCGGACGGGCGTCGCCGCCGAGGCGCATGCTGGCCGCGGCGCGCTGGCAGGCCCGCAGGAAGCCGCCGTCGCCCGTGCAGCTCACCGCGACCAGGCCGGCGGTCGTGGGGGCCAGGAAGAGCGTGCTGCGGTCGCCTACGAAGCGGTACGCGTCGGTGTTGCCAAGCCGGACGCTGCCGTCGGTCCGCGGGTCCCGGATCACTCGTCGGGCGGTCTGCGCGGGGAATAGAGGACCGTCACCCTCCACCACGCCCGCGCTGAGGCGGCCGCCCCGGGTGGTCGCGCTGACCGGGTCGGCGGTCGCCAGCCCGCGAGGCGGCTCCTCGCCGCGGGACCAGCTCGCGGGGACCTCGAGCGAGACGTCGCCCGCCTCCGCCCGGGCGGTCCCGGCGGGCGCCGGGTCGCCGCCCTGCCTGCCGAGGGCGAAGCCGGCGACTCCGAAGAGCGCGATGAGGAGGAGTGCCAGCGCGATCGCCGCGGCCGGCGTGCGCCTCTTCTTCGGCTGCTCGGCCGCTGGGGGCGGCTCAGCGCGGACGGGCTCCGGCCGCGGTTCGCGCGCCGGCGGAGGAGGCGCCGGCGCGGGTGCCTGCGGTGGCGGCGGCGCAGGTGCCTGCGGTGGCGGTGGCGCGGCCGCCCGAGCTGGCGGCGCGACGCGGGTCTCCCTCCGGGATAGGCCCTCAGCGGACTGACGACCTCTCTCCGCGGGCGCGGCCGGTTCGCTCCGGCGTGCCGCCGTGAGACCGAGCGCGCCGAGCAGCCCGCCGATGCGCTTCGCGCGCGGAGCTCGCTCGACAGAGGGCTCGGGGGCGTGGGGCGGGGACGACACCCGGCCGCTCATCAGGGCCCGGGCCGTCTCGCTCACCACCTCCTGGCCGCCGGTGCGCCGCGTGGGGTCGGGGGCGAGGGCCCTCTCGAAGACTCCCTCCAGCCCGGGCGGCAGGCCGTCTCCGCCTCCGCGCCGGCCGCTGAGCGCCTCCAGCAGGATGAGCGAGAGGGAGTAGTCGTCGCCGCTGACGGAGGCCCGGCCGTCCGAGCTGAGCTCCGGGGCGCGGTAGGCCGCGGCGTCCTCGGAGGCCGGTGCTTCGCCACCCGGGCTCAGCCCCACGAGCACCGGCCGCTCGACCGGGTGGGTGCCCACGAGGATCGACGCGGGCGACAGGCCGCCGTGGACGAGCTCGACGCGGTGCAGTTGCTCGAGCGCGTCGGCGATCTCGCCAATGAGCCGGACCGCCGGCATGGGGGCGAGCTGGCCGGACGAGCCGATCATCTCCGCCAGGGGCCGGCCGCCCACCGGCGCAGTGGCCACCCAGGCGGTGCCGTCGTCCACGCCCCAGTCGAGCACCTGCGGAAGCGCCCTGTGCCCGGCCTCCTTCAGCAGCGCGACGTCCGCGAGAAAGCGCGGAGGGTTGCCGTCGAAGGTGGTGACGACCACAGAGGACCCGTCCCCGGCGATCCCCTGGTGGGCGGCTCCCCCGGCGAAGGGGCCGCGGACGCGCTCGCCGAGCCTGAACGCCCCGAGCTCCGTCGCCGCCTCAGCCGTCATCGCTGAACGGGACCCCCTGATCCGGGCGCGGGGCGGGTCGGCTGGGCGCCGGGGCGGGGGCCGGCGCCGGAGACGGCGAAGGCGAAGGCGACGGCGAGGGGGAGGGGGAGGGGGACGGCGAAGGCGACGGGGACGGCTCGTCCCGCTGGGGCGCCGGGCGCGGGGCGGCTGCCGCGGCCGCCGGAGCGGCAGCGGCCGCGCCCCCTCCACCGCGCCGTGCGGGAGCGGGCCGCGGGAGCGGCGCCGCGGCGCCGAGGCGGGGGGCGCTCAGGTCGCCGCCCGCGGGCGCGTCGATCTCGGCCGGCATCGCGGTGGGCCGCGCCGGGCCGTCGTCTGACCCGCTCGCCCGTCCGACCACGAACAGCGCGCCGAAGGCGACGAGGCAGGCGGCGAGCGCCAGCAGCAGTCCGCGCCGCCGGGGCGTCACGGACAGGGGCTCGGCCGCCGGGCCCCGGGCTGGAGGCAGGCGTCGACGCGGCTGGGCGCGCGGCGCCGGCGGAAGCGGAAGCGGGTGTACTTGCCGATCTTGCCTGTACTGGTGACGGAGACCTCGAGCACGATGCCGCGCCGGAACGAGCGCTGCAACCGGCGGAAGCGCACCGCGCGGCGGCCGGCCCGGGCTGACGCGCGGCGGAACGGGCAGCCACGGCCGCGGCAGCGGACAGTGATGCGTGACCCCCTGGGGGCGCGAACAACGAACCTGGTGACCCGGGTGGAGTTACGGCGGGCCCTGCCCGCGATGGCGATGCGGGGGAACGGCGAGAGCACCTCCGGGGAAGCCGCGGGTGGCGGAGTGCTCGGGGGCACCTCGGGGAACGCGACCACCTCCGTAGGCAGCGACGCCGCCGCGCGCCTGCCCAGGCCCTCGGCGGTGACGGCCACCCGGATCTGGTGGCCCACGTCAGCTTCCCCGAGCGTGTAGGTGGAGCCCGTGGCGCCCGGGATCGGGACGCAACCCTCCGCGGCGCAGCGGAACCAGTTGCGCCCGAGCACGCTGATCGGTCCCTCGCCGCCGAAGGCGCCCTGCGTCGAGCTCAGGGTCGAGCCCACGGTGGCGGCGCCGGAGACCCGCGGCGCCGAAGTGATGAGCGGGGGGTTGGCGGCGATCACGCCGGTGTCGTCCGAGACGCCCTGGGTGTTGCCCGGGGCCGTGATGCGAAGCCGTACCCGCTTGCCGATGTCGGCGGTCACGAGCTTGTAGGTCGAGCCCGTAGCGCCCGAGATCGGCGAGCACGTGCCCTCGGTGGCGCCGCTGCAGCGCAGCCACTGGCGGCGCGAGCGAGGCGGTGGACTTGCCGGTGGTGGTCGCGGCGTCCGGCGGTGAGCGTGCGCTGCTGCGAGCCGGTCGCGCGTGAAGGTCGGCCTGACCGAAGTCCCGAACGACGCCCGTCGCGTCCGACTGGCCTTCTGCGGGAATGCAGACCCCGAGGCAGTGGCGGCTCACGTACACCTTACCGATCGTCGAGCCCACGTCCGCCTGGGTCAGCGTGTACTGGGTACCGTTGTCGCCAGTGTCCGACGCAGTTGTTCCCGGCGTAGTCGCAACGGTGCCACTCACGGCGTGGTCTCGATCGGACCGAGCGGGACGTCGCCCAGCGAGGTCGAGTAGCAGCCGTCCTGCGCCGTGAAGCGTCTCGCTCTCGTACGGCGGATCGCTGCCGCCGGAGATGCTCGGCTGGCGTGTCGACCTGGACCGCCGAAGCGCTCGCCGGAGCCAACAGCGCAAGCGCGACCAGAAAGGCCAGCACGAGCAGCGGCTTTGAGGTACCCCTGGGCTGAGACATAGGACAACCCGCCTCCCTGTGGGCGGTCCACGATTGTCGCAGGCATCATCCCGAGCTTCCACTCGCGAGTAGCATCAAGTGGGTGAAGGAAGAGGCCACATTCCGGGTCAAGTCGGGCCTCGCCGAGATGCTCAAGGGCGGGGTCATCATGGACGTGATCGACGCCGAGCAGGCCCGCGTCGCCGAGGCCGCCGGAGCAGCATCGGTCATGGCGCTGGAGCGCGTCCCGGCCGACATTCGCAAGGCCGGTGGAGTGGCCCGCATGGCCGACCCCACCAAGGTCGAGGAGATCCAGGCCGCGGTCACGATCCCGGTGATGGCCAAGGCCCGTATCGGCCACTACGTCGAGGCCGAGGTGCTGCAGGCCCTGGAGGTCGACTACGTCGACGAGTCCGAGGTCCTGACCCCGGCCGACGAGGCCAACCACATCGACAAGTGGGCCTTCGACGTCCCCTTCGTCTGCGGGGCCACCAACCTCGGTGAAGCGCTGCGCCGCATCGCCGAGGGCGCCGCGATGATCCGCTCCAAGGGCGAGGCCGGCACCGGCAACGTGGTCGAGGCCGTTCGCCACCTGCGCCTGATCGGTGGGGAGATCCGGCGCCTGCAGAGCTCCGACCCGACCGAGCTGGCGGCCGCCGCCAAGAACCTGCAGGCCCCACTCGACCTGGTGCGCGACGTGGCCGCCAACGGCCGCCTGCCCGTGGTGCTGTTCTCCGCAGGTGGCGTCGCCACCCCCGCCGACGCCGCGCTGATGATGCGCCTTGGCGCCGAGGGCGTGTTCGTGGGCTCCGGCATCTTCAAGGCCGAGGACCCCGAGCGAGTGGCCAAGGCCGTTGTCGAGGCGACCACCCACTACGAGGACGCGGAGCGCATCGCCGCGGCCTCGCGCGATCTGGGCGCCGCCATGCCCGGGCTCGAGATGTCCGCCGTCGAGGCCGACGGCGCAGTGCTTCAGACGCGCGGCTGGTGAGCGCCAAGACCGTCGGCGTCCTGGCACTCCAGGGCGGCTTCGAGGTCCATGCCCGCCTCCTGCGCGAGCTGGGCGCCGAGCCGCGGGACGTGCGTACCGCGGAGGACCTTCAGGGCCTGGATGGCCTGGTGATCCCCGGCGGGGAGTCGACCACGATGACCATCGGAATCGAGCGGGAGGGCATGGCCGAGCCGCTGCGCGACCTCGTCAAGGCGGGCACGCCCACGCTGGGCACCTGCGCTGGGCTGATCATGCTCGACCGCGAGCACCTCGGCCTGCTCGACGTGACCGCCCGTCGCAACGCCTTCGGCCGCCAGGTGCGCTCCTTCGAGGCCGACCTGGACGTGGAGGGGATCGGCCCGGTCAAGGGCGTCTTCATCCGCGCGCCCTTTGTCGAGGACCCCGGGGAGGGGGTGGAGGTGCTGGCGGAGGTCGACGGCCACCCTGTCGCGGTCCGCCAGGGCAACATCCTCGCCGTGGCCTTCCACCCCGAGCTGGCGGCCGACGTCAGCTTCCACCGCTTCGTGCTAAACGGAGGCCCCTCATGAGAGACCATCGCGCCGACTCCCTCGCCCAGATCCTCGTCCGCTACTCGACCAAGGTCGAGAAGGACGACGTCTGCATCATCCAGTCCACCACGACCGCCGAGCCGCTCGTCCAGGCCGTGTACGAGGAGGTGCTGCGCGCCGGCGGGCTGCCGATCCTCCAGCTCAGCACCGAGGGCGCGTCTTCGGCCTTCTACGAGCTGGCCTCCGACGAGCAGCTCGACTGGGTGCCGCCCACCGCGAAGTGGGGAGTCGAGAACGCCGACGTCCGCATCGCGATCATGGCCGATGCCAACTCGCGCGAGCTTTCGCGCGTCGACCCCGCCAAGCAGGCGCGCACCCAGCGCGCGCGCAAGCCGCTGATGGAGACCTCGATGAAGCGTGCGGCCGCGGGCGAGCACCGATGGGCGCTGACCCTCTTCCCGACCCACAACTACGCGGGCGAGGCGGGCATGTCGCTCGACGCCTACGAGGACTTCTACTACGAGGCCTGCCTGGTCAACGACGGGGACCCCGTCACCGCGTGGCAGCGCCAGTCCGACGAGGTCAACCGCCTGGCCGAGTGGATCGAGGGCAAGGAGGAGGTCCACATCAAGGGACCGGGCACCGACATCACGCTCGGCGTCGCCGGCCGCCATTGGATCCCCTGCACGGGCGAGCACAACATGCCCGACGGCGAGTTCTTCACCGGGCCGGTGGAGGACTCGGTCAATGGCGAGGTCTCGTTCTCGTTCCCCGCCACCTACGGCGGCCGCGAGGTGAGCGGCGTGCGCTTCAAGTTCGAGGACGGCCGCGTGGTCGACGCGTCAGCGGACCAGGGCGAGGAGTTCCTCCTCGAGACGCTCGACACCGACGAAGGCGCGCGCACGCTGGGCGAGCTGGGCATCGGCACCAATTACGGGATCGCAACCGGCACCAAGGAGATCCTGCTCGACGAGAAGATCGGTGGGACGGTGCACCTGGCGATCGGCATGGCCTATCCCGAGTCCGGCGGCAAGAACGACTCCGCCGTGCACTGGGACATGGTCTGCGACCTGCGCCAGGGCGGGTCGATCACCGTCGACGGGACCGAGCTCCAGCGCGACGGGAAGTTCGTCGTCTGAGCCGGACCTGCCTACTCGATACCCAAGCGCTCGCGCACCAGGCGAGCGATTGCCCCCCGTGACTTGGCCGCTCCGGGCTCGGCAGGAGTTGACAGCGGACCGTTCGGCCCGGGCGGTAGCGCGGGCAGGTCCGCGCTCGGGTTCGCTCGCTCCAGTTCTTTGATCACAGGCCGCAGCAACGACGTGACGTGCGCCAGCACGGCGACATTGCCGAACTCGTTCACCGCATCTGAAGCGGCAGAGCGGACCTCGTAGGAAGGATCCCGGGTAAGGGGCGCCAACGGCTCGATCGCCACCGGGTCGCGGATTTCCCCGAGCGCCCACGCGGAGGCCGCGCGCACTCCCGGCGCCTCGTCCCCCAGCGACTGAACGAGCCTTCTCACGGCGCGGGCATCTCGCAGGCGCCCGAGCACGATGGCCGCCTCCTGCCGTGCTTCCGGGCGGTCCATAGCGGCGATCATCGGCCCTACGGCCCTCTCGCCAAGAGAGACGAGCAGCTCTCGCGACCGGGTTCGCCGGCCCTCGTCCGAGTCCGTCATCCCTTGGACCAGCTCGCTGGTGATAGCCCGAACTCCCTCCTCGGACTCACCTTGGACGACGGTCGCGAGAGCCGCCTTGTGCTCGAGATTGACCGCGAAGCCATCGCGACGGCGGGTCAACACTGCGGCGATGTCGCGCCCCGAGACGTCCTCACGCCTGAGGAGACTCTGCAGCGCAACGCTGCGGCCGAGTTCGTCCTGTACATCCGCCGGGCTGCCGAGGGTGTCTCCCAGCACCTGACGAGCGCCTCCATCGCGAATGCGCCCAAGAGCGTCGAGAACTGCGCCACGCACTCCGACGGATGGACTGGCGAGACCTGCCGCGAGCTCTTTTGCACTCGCGTCGCTCGCCAGCTCAACAAGTGCCTCCGCCGCCTCGATCTTGGCGGAGGCATCGGCGTCGACTTGCCGCCCGTCAGACGTGAGCAGAAGGTTTCGTCCGCGAAGGATCTTCGCCAGGGCGTCGGCATCTCCGCGCTTGCGAAGTCTCGCGACCTTTCCCCCGCGCGCAGTTAGGCCCATCAAGGTCCAGCATAAGCTGTTCGGCATGTCCGGCCACTCCAAATGGGCATCGATCAAGCACAAGAAGAAGGCTGTCGACGCCAAGCGCGGCGCCGCCTTCACGAAGCTCACTCGCGCGATCCAGGTGGCCGCGCGCGAGGGCGGCGGCGACCCCAATGGCAATCCGTCGCTGGCGCTCGCGATCCAGAAGGCCAAGGACGCTCGCATGCCCAAGGACAACATCGAGCGCGCGATCGCCAAGGGCACCGGCGCCGACAAGGACGCCGACGCGATCGAGTCGGTGACCTACGAGGGCTACGGGCCCGGCGGCGTGGCCCTTCTCGTCGAGGCGCTGACCGACAACCGCAACCGCACCGGCTCCGAGGTGCGACACGCCTTCTCCTCCAGCGGCGGCTCGCTCGGCGAGCCGGGCTCCGTGGCCTGGATCTTCGAGAAGAAGGGCGAGCTTGTGGTGGACGCGGGCAAGCACTCCGAGGACGACCTGCTGCCGGCGATCGAGGCGGGCGCCGAGGACGTGTCGCTCGACGACAGCGTGTTCGAGATCGTCACCGGGCCGTCGGAGTTCACCGCGGTGCGCGAGGCGCTGGAGGGGGCAGGAGTGGAGCTCGAGTCGGCCGAGCTGGCGATGCGACCCAGCACCCGCACGCCGGTCGAGGAGGACGACGCCAAGAAGCTCTTGCGCCTGATCGACCTGCTCGAGGAGCACGACGACGTCGCATCGGTGCACGCGAACTTCGACGTGGACGCCGAAGTGCTGGAGCGCGTCGCCTAGAAGGCATCCGCTCGCCACCGCAGAATCAAGGCGATGGTGGTCGTCCTCGGCATCGATCCCGGCACCGCCAACACCGGCTATGGCGTGGTGCTGGCTCAGCGCGGCACGATGGGCGCGCTCGACGGTGGGGTGATCGGCACCGGCTCGGGTGAGCCGCTCGAGCGCCGCCTCACGCGCATCCACGCGCGCGTGTGCGACCTGATCACCGAGCACCGCCCCGACGCCGTGGCCATCGAGGAGCTCTACTTCGGCCAGAACGCACGCAGCGCCTTCGCCGTCGGCCAGGCGCGCGGAGTCGTGCTGCTGGGAGCCGGGATGCACGGGATTCCCTGCTTCTCGTACACGCCGCAGGCCGTAAAAAGCGCAGTGTGCGGGAGCGGCGCGGCCGACAAGGCCCAGGTGCAGCGCATGGTTGGCACCCTGCTGTCCTTGCCCGAGCCCCCCGAGCCCGACCACGCCGCCGACGCCCTCGCTGTGGCGGTCTGCCACGCCAACGGCGCGCCGCTGCGCGCAGCGGTTCCCTCGTGATCGCCAGCGTCCGGGGCGAGGTCCTTTCGAAGGGGCCCGACGAAGTCGTGGTGGAGAGCGCCGGCGTCGGCTACCGCCTGTCGGTCTCCGCGGAGACCATGCGCTCCGTTCCGGCCAAGGGGCGCGAGGTGCTTCTGCTCTCGCACCTGGTCATGCGCGACGACGCCATCCAGCTGTTCGGCTTCGCCTCCGACGCCGAGCGGGACCTGTTCCTGATGCTGGTCGGCGTGCAGGGGGTGGGACCCAAGGTGGCGCTGGCGGTGCTCAGCGGCGGCTCGGCCAGCGAACTCACGGCGGCAATCGCCGCCGGCGACGCGGCCCGCTTCCAGGCCGTGCCCGGGATCGGCAAGCGGACGGCGGAGCGGATCATCGTCGAGCTGCGCGAGAAGGTGGCCGGAGCGGTGGCGGAGCAGATCGTGGTGCGGCGCGGCACGGACTCCGACGACCCGCGCGCGCTCGCGCACGAGGGCCTGGTGGGCCTCGGCTTCCAGCCGGCGGAGGCCGACGAGATGCTCGAGGGCGTGAACGGCGACTCCCCTGAGGACCTGCTCGCCGAAGCGCTCAGGGCGGTGGCGTGAGCGGCATTCGCACACCCGGCGTCGAGCGCCTGCAGGACCCCGAGCCCAAGGGCGGGGAGGAGGAGCTCGACCGCTCGCTGCGCCCCAAGCGCCTGGAGGACTTCGTCGGCCAGAGGGCGGTCAAGGAGCAGCTGCAGGTGTTCGTGGAGGCCGCCCGAGCCCGCGACGAGGCGCTCGACCACGTGCTCCTGGCCGGCCCGCCCGGCCTGGGCAAGACCTCGCTGGCGCTGATCGTGGCCGAGGAGCTGGGCGTGCCCATTCAGCTCGCCAGCGGCCCCGCCTTCGAGCGCAAGGGCGACGTCGCCTCGCAGCTCACCTCGCTCGAGCCGCGCAGCGTGTTCTTCGTGGACGAGATCCACCGGCTGCCGCGAGCGCTGGAGGAGACCTTCTACCCCGCCATGGAGGACCGCCAGCTGCCGATCACCGTCGGGCAGGGAGCGGGGGCGCGGATCGTCACGCTCAACCTTCCGCCCTTCACGATGATCGGCGCCACCACCCGCGCTGGCCTGCTCACCACGCCGCTGCGGGACCGCTTCGGGGTGACCCTTCGCCTCGAGCTCTACGAGCCCGAGGAGCTGGGCCGGATCGTCACGCGCTCGGCGGCGATCCTCGAGACGGAGATCGACGATGCCGGAGCAGAGACCATCGCCTCGCGCTCGCGCGGCACCCCGCGCGTGGCCAACCGGTTGCTCAAGCGGGTGCGCGACTACGCCGAGGTGCGCGGCCGCGGCGTCATCGACACGAAGACCGCGGAGGAGGCGCTGAGGCTGCTGGAGGTCGACGAAGCAGGCCTGGACCGCCTGGACCGCGACGTCCTCAGGGCCCTGTGCGAGAAGTTCGGCGGTGGCCCCGTAGGACTCTCCACCCTGGCCATCTCGGTGGGGGAGGAGCCGGACACGATCGAGGACGTCCTGGAGCCGTTCCTGGTGCGTTCGGGGTTCATCATGCGCACCCCGCGCGGGCGCGTGGCGACCGACCGCGCCTGGGCCCACCTCGGCCTCGAACGGCCGGGCGGGGGGCTGTTCTAGCGGACCGCGGCGACCTCCTACCCTTAGCTGCCGTGCCGAACTTCATCTGTCCCAACTGCGGCGAGCGCAGCCTCGGCACCGAGCGCACCGCCGGCTTCCAGAACCGCCCCAAAGCCTGCAAGCGGTGCGGTTTCGGCTTCCTCTTCGAGCTGCTCGACGACTACTACCCGGCCCCCAACGCCGCCTTCTTCGTGTGCGACCAGCAGGGGCGCCTGATCGGCACCGGCCGCGGCGCGCGCGAGCTGACCGGGCTGGGGGACCTCGACGTGATCGGCCGGGACGCTCGCGAGGTGCTCGGGCTCAAGTTCGACAACGGCGACGACCACATCGGCACCGCGTTGGAGTGGGGCGTGCGAGTGCTGGACAAGCCGGTGGTGGTGCATGCTGAAGGGGACCGGCCCGAGCCCGCGAAGGCAGACATCTTTCCCGCCTACGACGAGGACGGCGGGCTTCTGCTGGTCTTGACGCCCAAAGTTCAATGACCTCCCGCACCCGCAACCTCTCGATCCTCGCGGTCACGCTGCTGCTCGTAGCGGGTGCGATCGGCGTCATCCTGACCAAGCCCACCGTCCTGGGCCTGGACCTGCGAGGGGGCGTGGAGCTGGTCTACGAGGCCAGGCCGACGCCGAAGGTGCCCCAGGTCACGCCCGAGGCGGTCCAGGACGCGATCACCACGATCCGCAAGCGCACCGACGCCCTCGGCGTCTCCGAGCCCGAGATCCAGCAGGCCGGCGCCAACCAGATCTCGATCGGCTTGCCGGACGTCGACAACGCCGACCGCGCCATCGAACAGGTGGGCACCACGGCGCAGCTGCAGTTCTACGACTGGGAGCCGAACATCCTCGGCCGCCGCGGGCCGGACTCGCCGTTCGCGGGTTCGCGGGCGCTGTACGACGCGGTCACGCTCGCCTCGAAATCGAAGCCCAAGGCCGAGAAGACCGACGTTCCGCCGGACAACCCGCGCAACCTCACTCCCAAGCAGGCCGACAAGCAGAACGACTCCTCGAAGGACAAGTACTACCTATTCGGGCCCGAGAAGAAGCTGATCGCCGGGCCTGACGCTTCGTGCAAGGAGCTGCTCTCCGACTACGAGCCGCGCGGCGACCCGGGCAACCGCAGGTACGCCGAAGGCACGGCCTGCGCCGATGACCTGCGGGCCCTCGGCGACGGCGGCCCGCCGGCGGGCAGCAAGGTCTTCAAAGTGCCCCAGGGCGTCGTGGTGGTCGAGGCCGAGCGCGCTCCGAAACAGCCCGCGCGGATCAAGCGCTACTTCGTGTTGGAGGACGACTCCGAGCTCTCGGGCGCCGAGATCACCAACCCCGAGGCGGCCACCGACCAGCAGAGCCAGGAGCCGATCGTGTCGATGCAGTTCACCGACACGGGGCGCAAGGCGTTCGCCGCCGCGACCAAGCGCGAGGCCCAGCGCGGCGCCAACCAGCTGCTGCCGCCCGGCACGCCGCGCGAGCAGGCCTTCCAGCGCTTCGCGATCACGCTCGACAACAAGATCGTCTCGCTGGCGACGATCGACTTCGCCGAGAACCCCGAGGGCATCGACGGCCGCACGGGCGCGCAGATCAATGGCATCGGCAGCGTCCAGGACACGCAGGACCTGGCCGAGAGCCTGCGCATCGGCGCGCTGCCGATCGAGCTCAAGCTGGTCTCCCAGACCCAGGTCTCGGCGAGCCTCGGTCAGCAGGCGCTGGACCAGGGCCTCAAGGCGGGCTTGGCGGGCCTGGTACTGACGCTGCTCTTCCTGATCGTCATCTACCGCGTGCTGGGCGGCGTGGCCGCCGTGGCGCTCCTGATCTACGCCGTGCTGCTGTTCGCGGTGGTCAAGCTCATCCCGATCACCCTCACGCTGCCCGGCATCGCGGGCCTCGTGCTGACGCTGGCGGTCGCGGCCGACGCGAACGTCGTCATGTACGAGCGCATCAAGGAGGAGGCGAGAGCGGGGAGATCGATACCCACGGCGATCACCGCGGGCTACGGCAAGGCCTTGCGGACCATCATCGACGCGAACGTCGTGACGATCGGCGTGGCGTTCGTGCTGTTCACGCTCGCGACGGCAGGCGTGAAGGGCTTCGCGTTCACGTTGGGCATCGGCACGATCATCTCGCTGCTCACCGCGGTGCTCGCGACCTCGGCGATCCTCGGCACGCTGGCGCGCACGCGGATCCTGCGCTCGCGCTTCCTGCTCGGAGCCGGCGAGGCGCGGACCAACTGGCGGCGGTTCGACTTCATGGGCAAGTCGAAGTGGTTCTTCTCCGCCTCGGGCGTGATCCTCATCGTCGGCGCGCTGGCCATCGCCGGGCTGGG
This sequence comes from uncultured Thermoleophilaceae bacterium, assembly GCA_963810745.1. Taxonomy (GTDB): domain Bacteria; phylum Actinomycetota; class Thermoleophilia; order Solirubrobacterales; family Thermoleophilaceae; genus JACCZR01. The sequence continues at coordinate 15,207 of CAWEOW010000004.1, read as the reverse complement.
GCTGAACTTCGGCATCGACTTCGAGTCCGGCACGCGGATCACCACGCCGCTGCAGCAGCAGGCGTCGGTCGATCAGGTGAGGGAGGCGATCGCGCCGCTCGGCTACGGCGACGCCGAGGTCCAGTCGGTCGAGGACCCGGAGCTGGGATCCAACATCGTGCAGATCTCCACCTCCAACCTGCGTCCCGACGAGGTGACCCGGGTCCAGGACACGCTGGACCAGCGCTTCGGAATCGACCAGTCGGAGTTCACGAGCTCGTCCGTGGGCCCGACGTTCGGCGCCCAGATCGCCCAGACGGCGGTGCTGGCGATCATCGTCTCGCTGATCATGATCGGCATCTACATCGGGCTGCGATTCGAGTTCAAGTACGCGGTGCCGGTGCTGATCGCGCTGTTCCACGACCTGCTGATCACGGCGGGCGTGTACGCGCTGTTCGGCCGAGAGGTGACGACGGCGACCATCGCGGCGCTGCTCACCATCCTCGGCTACTCGCTGTACGACGGAATCATCGTGTTCGACCGAATACGCGAGAACGTGCCGCGCATGCCGCGGGCCACGTACTCGCAGATCGTCAACCGCTCCATGTCCGAGGTCCTGACCCGGTCACTGGTGACGAGCTTCTCGGCGCTGATGCCCATCGCCGCGCTGATGCTCTTCGGGGGCGAGACGCTGCGCGACTTCGCCTTCGCGCTGCTGGTCGGCACGTTCTCCGGCGCCTACTCGTCGATCTTCATCGCCGCCCCGGTGCTGGTGGAGTGGAAGGAGCGCGAGCCGCTCTATCGCCGCCGCCGGAAGCTCGTGCGTCAGGCCAACAACGGTGTCATCCCGGCCTTCGCCGACGAGGGCACGACGCCCGCGGCCGAGGAGGAGCGCTCCGCCAAGGCCGCTGCCGCGAACCGTCCGCGCGCGCCCGGCAGCGACGCGAGCCGGTGCCGGAGCCGCCCCCGCCCGAGCAGCCCGCGCCTGAGCCAGCCTGCGCCCGAGCAGCCCGCTGTGCCGGAGGGCGACGGCGACGGCGCACAGCCGCCGAGACGCACGACCAGCACCACTTCCAGCACGTCGAGGCCCGCGAAGCCGAAGCAGAAGAGCAAGCGCGCCCGGAACAAGAAGCACGGGAGGAGGTAGCCCGATGGCCATGCTCGTGTGGGTGATGATGGGGATCGCGATCTGGCACTTCACGGTCTTCGTGCCCGATCACTTCTACGGAGGCATCGTGCTGGGGTTCGTGGCCGCGGTGATCGGCTCGGCGCTGTTCGGCGTGATCGTCAGCGGCTTCACCATCCCCGGCCAGGACGACACCGACCTCCTGCAGGCGCTCATCGCCATCCCGGGCGCGGTGATCGCGCTAGCGGCGCTGTACTTCTACGGCGCCCAGCGCGACCGGGCCGCGGGAATAGACCGCAGCATCTAAGCGTCCTTGCGTTCCAGACTGAGGCAAGCGGCAGCCAGCGTCCTACCCGCTAAGTGGCGGATCCGCCGGTCACAGAGGCTGTGGAACGACCGCGCGAGCCCGCACCGAAACCCCTGGAGCTGCGAGGTGCTCAGGGCGAGATGGGAAGCCGACCACGAAGCCGACGATCACCCTCCGCGGCCGGGTGACTCCGGGCTCGACCGTGTCAGCGGGCAGCCACCAGGCGCGCGTCGATGCAGGCCGGTTCCGGATGACCGTGCCGCTGAAGATACGGAACAAACCGACTGACTCTCGTTGCGCGCAGATCCGGCTACCGGGCAACGGTCGAGCGGGTGAGGATCCGCCGCTCGAAGCCTCGCGCCGACCCCTCCGCCGGTGCCGACCGCCTCGCACGCGCCGAGCTACCGCCGCAAACTCCGGTGCCGCCCGAGACCACCCCTCAGCAGCCGCCTCCAGCGACGCAGCCCTGACGTTGCCGTTGGTCCTGACGGTTACGAGATGTCTGAACCCGTCGCCGTTCCGTCGGCTCCCGCTCCCAGAATGAGTCGGATGTCCGACCGCCCCTCCCGCTGGTCCGCCGCGCCCTACCCGGTCGCGCGCGCGGTGCGGCTCTCGGAGGAGCTCGACCTGCCGCTCGAGGTGGCCACCGTGCTGGCCCGGCGCGGCTTCGAGTCGCCCGAGCAGGCGCGGGAGTTCATGGCCGGCGACCGGCGCGAGGACCCGGCCACGCTGCCCGGCGCGACGGAGGCCTGCGAGCTGATCCTGGACCACATCGGACGCGGCTCGCCGATCGTGGTGCACGGCGACTACGACGTCGACGGCGTCTGCTCCACGGCGCTGACGGTCGAGACCCTGCGGGCGCTCGGCGCTTCGCCGCGCTGGCGGCTGCCCAGCCGCTCGGAGGGCTACGGCCTCTCGCGCGAGACGGTCGCCGAGCTGGCCGAGCAGGGCGCCGGCCTGCTCGTCACGGTGGACTGCGGCGTCACCGCCGTGGAGGAGGTGGCCGCCGCCCGGGCCGCGGGGCTCGACGTGCTGGTCACCGACCACCATCGCCCCGGCGACGAGCTGCCCGACTGCCCGCTCGTGCACCCCGCGCTGGGCGGGTTCGGCACGCCGGAGCTGTGCGCGGCGGGGGTGGCGCTCAAGCTCTCGGAGGCGCTGTTCGCCGCGGCGGGCCGCGACCCGCGCGAGGCCGAGGCCGGGCTGGACCTGGCGGCGCTGGCCACGGTCTGCGACCTGGTGCCGCTGGTGGGGGAGAACCGCCGGATCGTGCGCGAGGGCCTGGCCGTCATGGCCCGCTCGCCGCGGGTGGGCCTGCGCGCGCTGATGAAGGCATCGGCGCTCGAGCCGGCCGAGCTGACGGCGTCGGCGCTGGGCTTCCGCCTGGGCCCGCGCATCAACGCCGCCGGGCGGCTGTCCCGCGCGGACGCCCCGCTCGAGCTCATGCTCTCCGACGACCCCGAGCGCGCCGACGAGATCGCGCAGGAGCTCGACGGGCTCAACCTCGACCGCCGCGAGGAGGAGACGCGCATCCTGTTCGCCGCCGAGGCGCAGGCCTCGGCGCAGGCCCACCGCGCGGCGATGGTGGTCGCCGGCGAGGGCTGGCACCCCGGGGTGGTGGGGATCGTGGCCTCGCGCCTGGTGGAGCGCTGGCACCGCCCCTGCGTGGTCGCGGCGATCGCCGAGGACGGCACGGTCAAGGGCTCCGGCCGCTCGATCTCGGCCTACGACCTGCACGCGGGCCTGGGCGCCTGCGCTCCGCTGCTCACGCGCTTCGGCGGCCACCGCATGGCCGCCGGGGTGGAGCTGCGCGAGGAGGACCTGCGCGGGTTCGCCGACACCCTCGCCGCGCACGCGGCGGCGGCGCTCACGCCCGAGGACCTCATCCCCGAGGAGCGCGTGGACGCGGTGCTGCCCGCGGGAGCGCTGGGGCTCGACCTCGCGGAGGAGATGGAGCGGCTCGGCCCCTTCGGGATGGGCAACCCGCAGCCCACGCTGCTCGTGCCCTCGGCGCGGATCGAGTCGGTCACCGGCATGGGCGCCGAGCGCCAGCACGCGCGCTTCACGCTCACCTCGGGTGGCGCCCGGGCGCGCGCGGTGGCCTTCGGCTCGACGCCGCGGGCGCTGGAGGGCTGCGCGGGCGACGGTCCCTGCGACGTGGCCTTCCGCCTGGAGCGCAACAGCTGGAACGGGGTCGTCGAGCCGCGGGTCCTGCTGCGGGCGGTGGGTGCCGACGGCGCCGGGCAGCGTGCGCTCGCTGGACGACGAGGAGCCGCTGTGGGACGCGATCCGCCACGAGCTGAGCGCCGATCCCGGCGCAGCCCTGGCCCGCGCCGGGCGCCTCCCGCGCGCGCCGTGCTCGACCGCCGCGGCCGGGGGGTGGCGGGCGTCGCCGGGGACCTGCTCACCAGCGGCGAGCCGACGCTGGTGGTGTGCGCGGACGTCGCGCGCCGGCGCACCGGCCTCGAGACGCTGGTCGCGGGCATGGCGCCCGGACGCCGGCTGGACGCGGTGAGCCTCGAGTGCCTGGCGCGCAACCCGTCGCTGGCCGGCTCCTACACGCACCTCGTGGCGCTGGACCCGCCGCTGGCGGCGGGCGGGCGCGAGCTGCTGGCCGCGGCGCCGGCGGGCGGCTTCGTGCACCTGGCCTGGGGAGCGCCCGAAGCGGAGTTCGCGCTGGCGGTGTGGCGGGCGGGGCTGGACCTGCGCCCGTCGCTGATCGCCGTCTACCGCTCGCTGCGCGAGGCCGGCGGCTGCCGCGGAGCCGACCTCGAGCGCCTGCTGCGCGGAGACGGGCCCCACCCGCGCTCCTCGGCCACCTGCGCCCGGGTGGTGCGGGTGCTCACCGAGCTGAGCCTGGTCGAGGTCGAGCAGGGCCCCGAGCCGCTGCTGCGGGTGACCGACGCCCCGCGCACCGAGCTCGAGCGCTCGGCGGCCTACCGGGCCTACGCGGCCCGGCTCGAGGCGCTCTCGGGCCGGGCTGCGGCGCCGGCGCAAGCCGCCTAGGCTCTGCTCGTGCCATGCCTGGAGCAGGCGGAGCGACCGTCTGGCTCACGGGGTTGCCCGCCGCCGGCAAGACCACCCTGGCGCTGGCCACCGAGCAGCTGCTCCGCGACAGGGCCGGTGGGTGCTGCGCCTCGACGGCGACGAGCTGCGGCAGGGGCTGTGCCGCGACCTCGGCTTCAGCGCGGAGGACCGCGCCGAGAACGTGCGCCGGGCGGGGGAGGTCGCCTGCCTGGTGGCCGGCGCGGGCGGCATCACGGTCGTGGCGCTGATCTCGCCCTACGCCGCCGATCGCGCCGCGGTCCGGGCGAGGCACGCCGAGCAGGGCGCCCGGTTCCTCGAGGTCCACGTGTGCACCTCGGCGGAGGTCTGCGAGGAGCGCGACCCCAAGGGCATGTGGGCCCGCGCCCGGGCCGGCGACCTGCCCGGCTTCACCGGGGTCGACGACCCCTACGAGCCGCCCCCGCGCCCGAGCTGTCCGTGGGGCCCGGGCAGACGCCTGAGGAGGCGGCGGGCGAGGTGCTGGCCCGGCTGGGCTAGGCGCGCGCTGCCGCGGCCAGGGCGTCGCGCAGCGGGGTACCCGCCGTCCAGCCGAGCAGCTCGCGGGCCGCGGAGGGGTCGCTGAGCAGCACCGGGCGGTCGCTGGGGCGGAGCCGCTCGGGGTCCGTGAGCACGCTGAGCTCTCGCCCGAGCGCGCCTGCGAGCTCCTCGACGATGCGTGTGCCCGTCGACCGCCTCGCCGGAGCCGAGGTTGACCGTCGCCGCGTGTCCGGCCAGGGCGTGCAGCCCCGAGGCGACGTCGTCGACGTAGACGTAGTCGCGCCGGCTGTCGAGGTTGCCGAGCCGCAGCTCGTCGCCGGACGCGGCCTGGGCGACGATCTCGGGCACCAGGTGGGGGTTGGTCTCGCCGGGGCCGACGACGTTGAACAGCCGCGCGACCCCGCAGGCCACGCCGGTGCGCCGCTCCCAGAGGCGCACCGCCTGCTCGGACCACAGCTTGGAGTGGCCGTAGACGTCGTCGGGGGCGAGGGGAGAGGTCTCGTGGTGCGCGGCGGTCGAGGGCTCGTAGACGGCGCCGGTCGAGGCGAGCACCAGCGCGCTCGGGCAGGTGCGGCGCGCTCCAGCGCGGTGAGCAGCGACTGGGTCCCGACCACGTTGACCGACAGCGCGGCGGGCGGGTCGGCGTTGCAGGCGGGCACGAAGTGGATGGCGGCGAGATGGAAGACGGTGGCTGGGCCGGTGTGCGGCGATGAGCTCGGTGAGGGCGCCGGTGTCGCGCACGTCGGCCTGAGCGAGCTTCACGCCCGGGGGCAGGCTGTCCGCGCTGCCCACGCTCAGGTCGTCCACGGCGACGACGTCCTCCCCGGCTTCGGCCAGCCGGGCGACGAGGCGAGAGCCCACGAAGCCGCAGGCGCCGGTGACCAGCGCGCTCACGTGCGTGAACTTAGAGGGCGGTCAGCGGCGGCGACGGCCGCCGCGATAGCGGCGCGAGACCATCCTGCCCAGCACGACCGACGCGAGCCCGGAGGCGACGGCGGCGGCCTGGCGGCGACGGCCCGGCTTGGCGGCCGGGGGCTGCACGGCCGGGGTGGCCTTGGCGACCTGCCGCTGCTGCGGCGCGGCCGCGGCGGGCGGGACCTGCTCGGGCTCCGGCTCGGTGGGCTCGGCGCGGCTCGCCGGGTCGCGGGCTCGGGGTCTCGTCGGCCGCCTCGGGCGTCGGGTCGCCTCGGGGGCGGCCACCAGCGCGGTCTCGCCCCAGTCGGCAGCAGGCGGCTGCCGGTTCGGGCGGTGGACCGGCTCGGGAGCCGGCGTTGTCGGCGGGCGGAGGGGCTCGGACGCGGGCGCCTCGGGCGTCGGCGGTGGCGAACACCGCGGCCGAGCGACGCCGCACCAGCACGAACGCGAGCGGCAGGAGCAGCAGAAGCAACAGCAGGAACAGGGCGGGGGAGGGCCCGTCGCCGGCGGGGGAGCCGGTGTTGGCGGCGGCCACGGCCGGGCCGTCGCCCTCGGTCAGCTCGTCGTCGCCACCGCCGGAGCTCGCCGAGGCGCCGAGCACCTGGCCGGCCGCGTCGGTGTCCAGGGAGGCGACCTGGCGGTCGGGCTCGCCGGCCATCGTGGTGACCGAGCGCAGCGGCGGGGAGTTGCCCGTGGCGACCGCGACGGTGGCGGAGGCGACCTGCTGGGAGCTGGTGTCGCCGAAGGTCACGACGCTCGAGCCGCCCGCGCAGCCCGTGGAGGCGGCGGCCGCGCGAAGGCCGCGCAGGCCGGAGCGCTCGCCGCGGTGCACGCGGCCCTGGCTGGTCTTCAGCGCGCGGGCCACCTGGCGAGCGCGACTGGGCCGGGCCCGGAGAGGCCGGAGCGCCGGACCAGGACCTGGCGCTCGAAGGACGAGACGACGCCGAGGCAGCCCTGGAGGCGGGGCACGTCGCGGCGAAGGGCTCGGCGCTCGCGCGCGGCGCGGATGCGGCGCTGGCGCGGGGTCAGGCGCCGCTCGGAGGCGCTGCGCGAGCTGGCGACGAGGCTCCCGCGCTTCCGAGCCGGCGCTCGAGGAGCCGCTGACGGCCGAACCGGTGCCGCCCGGCGCGGACGAGCCGTAGGTGCCGGAGCCCGAGGCGCCCGAGCCGGAGTAGCCGCTGCCGCCGACCACCCCGCCGCCACCGACCGGTGACGGTCTGGCCGAGGCGATCGACCGTGCCGCCGGCGCCGCCGGGGCTGGTCGGGCACCTGCACGTCCGGCGCGCGGACCTGAACCTTGGGAAGGGACGGGGAGAGCTGCGGACTGACCTGAACGTCGGGCACGCGACACGGAGGGACCGCCCTGGAGCCCGAGGTGGCCGCATCCGCGGAGGTCGCCGTCGCCGCGACGGCGACGGTGAAAGTTGCTATGAGCGCTCTGCTGCGCCTCATTCAGTCTTCTCCCTGGGACTGGCCGGGCTCTCCCTGCCCGCGAGATCGGAGCTATACCCGCAGGCGGGCGCATCTCTAAACAGCCGGCGCTCCGCCTAGAATCACGTGAAATGGCCAAGGCCGCCAAGGCTTTCGAGCACGAGCAGGTCGGCAGGGCCGCGGCCGACTCGGCGGCCGTCGATCGCGCGGGCCTGACCGACGACCAGCAGATGATGCTCGGCGACCTGTTCGCCGTCTTCGAGGAGCACACGGGTGAGGTAGGCCGCGGCGTCGACCGCGAGCTGGTCGAGAAGGCCTTCGTCTTCGCCTGCGATCGCCACGCCGATCAGCGCCGGGCCAGCGGCGAGGACTTCATCGTCCACCCGGTGGGCGTGGCCAAGATCTGCGCCGGCATGCGGCTCGACAGCGCGACGCTGTGCGCCGCGCTTCTGCACGACACCGTCGAGGACACGTCTGCATCTCTAGCTGAGGTTGAGGCTGAGTTCGGCGAGGAGATCGCCGGGCTGGTCGACGGCGTCACGAAGCTGAGCGGCGTCACCTTCCAGAGCCGCGACGACCGCCAGGCCGAGAACTACCGCAAGATGCTGGTGGCGATGGCCCGGGACATCCGGGTGATCCTCATCAAGCTCGCCGACCGGCTGCACAACATGCGGACGCTGGGCTCGATGCCCAAGCAGAAGCGCCAGGACAAGGCGCGCGAGACGCTGGACATCTTCGCGCCGCTCGCCCACCGCCTCGGCATCCACGCGATCAAGTGGGAGCTGGAGGACCTGGCCTTCGCGACGCTGCACCCGCGCAAGTACGACGAGATCAAGGGCCTGGTCAGCCAGCAGCGCGCCGAGCGCGAGGAGTACGTCACCCGCGCGGGCGCCTATCTGGGCAAGGAGCTCGAGGCCGTCGGCATCAGCGCCGACATCTCGGGCCGCGCGAAGCACTTCTACTCCATCTACTCGAAGATGACCAAGAAGGGCCGCGAGTTCAACGAGATCTACGACCTCACGGCCATGCGCGTCCTCGTCGACTCGGTCAAGGACTGCTACGGCGCCATCGGGATCATCCACTCGCTGTGGAAGCCGCTGCCCGGGCGCTTCAAGGACTGGGTCGCGATGCCCAAGTTCAACCTCTACCAGGCGCTGCACACCACGGTGATCGGGCCCGAGGGGCGGCCGCTGGAGATCCAGATCCGCACCCACGAGATGCACGAGACCGCCGAGTACGGCGTCGCGGCGCACTGGCTCTACAAGGAGGACCCGAGCAAGCCCGGCGACGAGAAGGTCGAGTGGCTCAAGCAGCTGGTCGACTGGCAGCAGGACGTCTCGGACCCGCAGGAGTTCGCCGAGACCCTGAAGGCCGACCTGTTCGAGGACGAGGTCTTCGTCTTCACGCCGAAGGGCGAGGTCAAGTCGCTGGCCGCCGGCGCCACGCCGCTGGACTTCGCCTACGAGATCCACACCGACGTGGGCCACCGCTGCGTGGGGGCCAAGGTCAACGGCAAGATCGTCCCGCTGCACTACGAGCTGACCTCCGGCGACATCGTCGAGGTGCTCACCTCCAAGCAGGAGCGCGGGCCCTCGCGCGACTGGCTGTCGCTGGCCAAGACCACCCGCGCCCAGTCGAAGATCCGCGCCTGGTTCAAGCGCGAGCGCCGCGAGGACTCCGAGCGCGTCGGCCGCGAGACCCTGCAGGAGAGCCTGCGCCGCCAGGGCCTGCCGCCCCAGAAGATCGCCGGCTCGCCGCTGCTCGCGGACGTGATCCGCGAGATGGGCTTCAAGAAGGCCGACGACTTCTACATCGCCCTGGGCCAGGGCAAGATCTCGGCGAAGGTCGCGACCAACAAGATCATGCAGCGGCTCAAGCAGGGCGAGTCCGCCGTGGAGCCCAAGGGCGCCGGCGCCGAGCTGCTGGAGCGCCGCGAGTCCTCGCCCAAGAAGACCGCCGCCTCGTCGGCCTACGGGATCAAGGTCAAGGGCATCGACGACGTGATGCTCCGGCTGGCCAAGTGCTGCCGGCCGGTGCCCGGCGACCCGATCGTCGGCTACATCTCGCTGGGCAAGGGCATCACGATCCACCACGACGAGTGCCCGAACGCGAAGGCGCTGAAGAAGAACCCCGAGCGCTTCGCCGACGTCGCCTGGGACGGCGAGGAGGGCGCGAGCTCCTCCTTCCGCGTGGAGATCGAGATCGACGGCTGGGACCGCCACCGCCTGCTGGAGGACCTCTCGCGCACCTTCGCCGAGACCGGCATCAACATCCTCGAGGCGCGTTGCACGACGGTCCACCCGATGGTCAAGAACCGCTTCGTGGTCGAGGTGGGGGACACCGCGGCGCTGAAGTCCTGCATCCACCGGCTGCGCAACATCGACTCGGTGTTCGACGCCTACCGGGTCACGCCGACCGGGTAGCAGCCAGCCCCGTAAGCGGGCGTCGATCGCGTAGGTTCGGCCCCTTGGTGGGAGGCACCGAGCGGCTACGGCAGGGAACGACGACGGTGGCTCTCGTTCTGCTGCCGGCAACCGGGATCGCGTACCTCGGATTCAACTCCGGTGGGTTCTTTCCGGGTGCGACGGGGCTTGCGGCCGGCGCCCTCGCGATCATCGTCGCGCTCCGCGTCACCATTGCGCGCGACCCGTTCGCGGGAGTCGGCCCTGCCACCGCGCTCGTGACCGGCGGTCTCGCCCTCTTCGCCGCTCTGGCCCTGCTATCGAGCGCGTGGTCGGATGCCCCCGGTCGAGCCCTGATCGAATTCGACCGGGCGCTCCTCTACACCCTCTGTTTTCTCTGCACAAGCTTTCTTGCGTTCAACCCGACTCGAGTGCGGCTGCTGTTGTGGGGCGTGGCGCTCGGATTGATCGCGATCTGCATGGCTGCGTTCCTCTCGCGGACGTTGCCCGACGTGTTCCCCGTTCGAGCCGGGCTCGCCCCATCCCGTCTGAGCCATCCTGTCGACCACTGGAACGCGTTGGGCTTGATCGCCGCCACGGCGACCGTCCTATGTCTCCACTTTGCAACCGACGGGACCGAGTCGTCCCGACCGAACGGGTCCTGCTGGTCGGCGAGCCGGAGACCTGCGACCGCGCCCGGAGCAAGATCGAAGTCAGCGAGACCATTCACGCCGTGGTCGTGGCCCAAGTTGACCTCGAGGCTGCTTCGGACGGCACCGACGACGCGATCGCTGCCCTGGCCCAGGTCAGCCAGGACCTGGACGTCCATCGGGTGGTCATCGCACCCCCCAGCACCGATCACGGCGAGGTGCTGAACCTCATCCGCGCCGCGAAGGCCGTGGGCATGAAGGTGAGCGTTCTGCCGCGCATGCTCGAGGTAATCGGGTCCTCGGTGGAGTTCGACGATCTCGAGGGTCTCAACGTCCTAGGCGTTCGCCGCTTCGGACTGACGCGTTCGTCCCAGCTGGTGAAGCGGACCGTCGACATCGTGGCGTCTGGCATCGCACTTCTATTGGTGCTGCCGTTGCTCGGTTTCGTCGCACTCGCCATAAAGCTCGATAGCCGCGGGCCGGTCTTCTTCCGCCAGCGCCGGGTGGGCAGGTGTGGCGAGATCTTCATGCTCTTGAAGTTCAGGACGATGGTGGCCGACGCCGAGGAGCGGAAGGCCGACCTCGAGAGCTCAACGAGGCCGACGGCCTGTTCAAGATCGCCGACGACCCGCGCATCACGCGCGTCGGCAGCTTCCTGCGCAAGACCTCGCTCGATGAGCTGCCGCAGTTCGTCAACGTGCTGAAGGGCGAGATGAGCCTGGTGGGGCCGCGGCCGCTCGTGCTGGAGGACGACGACGTGTGGAGGGCTGGTACCGCCGGCGTCTGGACCTGACGCCCGGGATCACAGGCCGCTGGCAGGTGCTCGGCTCCGCTCGGGTCCCGCTGGACGAGATGGTCCAGCTCGACTACCTCTACGTGGCCAACTGGTCGCTGTGGGGCGATGTGAAGATCATGCTGCGCACCCTGCCGTTCATGCTGCGGGGCCGCGGCCTCTGACGGCTTCCAGGACCTCCTGGTGGACCTCCTGCGCGGGCCGGGCGGCGTCGATCACCCGCCACCGTGCCGGCTCGGCCTCCGCCAGCGCGCGGTAGGCGCGCGGCGACCCGCGCCTGTAGCTCGGCTCCCTCGCTCTCGAAGCGGTCGACGCTCACCCGCCCGCTCCGCGGCCGCGGCGGCGTCCAAGTCCAGCAGGATCGTCAGGTCCGGCCGCAGGTCCCCGATCCCGAAGCGGTTGAGCCCCTCGACCTCGGCCACGCCCAGGCCGCGGGCGGCGCCCTGGTAGGCGAGCGAGGAGTCGAGGAAGCGGTCGCAGACCACCGTTCGGCCCTCGGCCAGTGCCGGCTCGATCACCTGGGCCACCAGCTCGGCCCGGGCCGCCGCGAAGAGCATCGCCTCGGTATGCGGGCTCGGCGCGACCGCGGCGTCCTTGACCAGGTCCCGGACCCGCTCGCCCACGGCAGTTCCGCCCGGCTCGCGCACGGCCACGCAATCCGGGCCCAGAGCCTCGACCAGCAGCCGGGCCTGGGTCGACTTGCCCGAGCGGTCGATCCCCTCCAGCGTGATGAACACGTCAGGAGACGACCGAGAGGGCGCCCGGGCTGACCCCGTAGACCACCCGCGTGCGCTCGCCGATGTAGTCGCCGTCCACCTGGACCGGGAAGGGCTCGCCGTCCACGCCCTCGATGACGGCCTCGCGGACGCCCTCGAAGCCCGTGATGTGGCGGTGCTTCTGGACCACCTTGGCGCTGCCCGACAGCAGGCGGGGGAGGAGGGTGGCCACCTCCAGCGGCGTGGCGCGCTTCAGCGCCGCGAACGACAGGCCGCCGCTGTCCAGCTCGGCGCCCGCCACCACGCGCATGGGCCGGGAGGCGAAGTAGGTGTAGGGGCCGGCGTTCTGGGCCACCACGGTCACCGCCTCGATCTCCTCGCTCGCCGGCGGTGAGCCGCACGTGGGGCGGGTTGACCAGGTAGCGGCGGTTGAAGGTGCCCGATGCCGCACAGCGTGTAGTACCAGGGCCCGAACTTGGCCTTGCGGTAGGGGTGCGAGTCCACGCGCTCGACCACCGAGGCGTCCAGGCCCACGCCTGAGGCGAAGAGGAAGTGCCGCCCGTCGACGCGGCCGAGGTCGACGCGACGCGGCTGCCAGTCGTCGGCCATCCCCAGCAGGTGCTCGGTCGCGTCGACGACGTCGTCGGGGATGCCGAGGATGCGGCAGTAGACGTTGGTGGCCCCGCCGGGCAGGCAGGTCAGCGGCGTGTCGGTGCCGACCAGCCCGTTGGCGGCCTCGTTGACGGTGCCGTCGCCGCCGAAGGCCACGACCACGTCGTAGCCCTCCTGCGCCGCCTCACGGCAGAGCTGGGTGGCGTGCTCGCGCTTCTCGGTGTCGATCGCCTCGACCGAATAGCGCGACTGCAGGGCGTAGACCACCAGGTTGCGCAGGCGGTTCGAGACGGTGGTCGCGTAGGGGTTGACGATCACCAGCATGCGCCGCTGCGGGGTCCGTTCGGGAAGCAGCCGCTCCGCGAGCTGCTCTGCGCGCTGGATCGTCGCCACGGAGCATCAACCCCCGGCCGGCGGCCGGGTTACCTCGAAGCGGACGACGCCGTCGTCCTCCACCTCGCGAACCCGCCCGTCGTTGACCAGCAGGTCGGTGTGGCCCAGGACCTCGGAGAGCGTCAGGTAGGCCTGGGTGACGGCGATGTTGCCCCACAGGGACTGCGCCAGCTCGTGGGCGGTCCGCGGGCGCTCGGCGATCAGGCCGTGCAGCTTCTCGGCGCGGCGGGTGTGCATCCGGAAGCGCTCGTCGATCAGCGAGCGGTGGTCGTCGATCGGCTCGCCGTGGCCGGGCAGCACGAGCTCGAGCTCCATCTCGCGCGTCTTGCGCAGCGACTCCAGGTAGGTGACCAGCGCCTGGGGGCGCGGGCCGCCGTTGCGCGGCCGGGTGATGAGCGGGTTGGAGGAGATGTGCTTGAGCAGGTGGTCGGCGGCCAGCAGCGTCCTGCTCTCGGGGTCGAGGAAGATCGTGTCGCTGGGCGAGTGGCCCGGCCGGAACAGCACCTCGAGCCGGCGGTCGCGCAGCTCGATGGTGTCGCCGTCGCTGAGCACGCGCGTCACGTCGGCCCGTGCGCCCCAGGCGCGGAAGCTGCGCGACACCGAGCCGAGGGCGGTCGTCGACGTCCTCGGAGATCCCGTGCCGCAGCATCGTGTACTGCGCGAACTCGTCCTCGGCGTCCGCCTCGGCGCTGTAGTCGGTGATGTAGGGCACCGCCTGCTCGATGGCCGCCACCTCCGCTCCCGAGCGCGACGCGACCAGCCCGACCAGCCCCAGGTGGTCGATGTGCTGGTGGGTGACGATCACGAGCTCGATGTCCTCGATCCGGTGCCCGAGATCCTCGATGCCGCGCTGGAGCTCGTCCAGCGATGTTCCTGAATTCGGTCCCGCGTCGACCAGCGTCAGCGGGCTGTCCTCGATGAGGTAGACGTTGACCCGGCCCACCGCAAACGGAGTGGGGACCGCGATCTTGTGGATCACGACCGGATCAGATCCAAGACCTCGTCGCGCTTCTCCTCCATGTGCTCGGCCGAGCGCAGGGACTCGAGGTTGAGCCGCAGCAGCGGCTCGGTGTTGGAGGGGCGCACGTTGAAGTGCCAGTCGTCGTAGTCGACCGAGACGCCGTCCAGCCAGGAGACCTCGCCGTCGGAGTAGCGCTCGGCGATCTCGTTCATCTTGGCGTCCTGGTCGCCGACCTCTGAGTTGATCTCGCCGGAGATGAAGTAGTTGGAGCGCAGCGGCTCGAGCAGCTCGCCCATGGTCTGCCCGCGCGAGGAGAGCAGCTCCAGCACCAGCAGCGCGGGCAGGGTGCCGGAGTCGGCGTTGTAGAAGTCGCGGAAGTAGTAGTGGCCCGAGACCTCGCCGCCGAAGGCCGCGCCCTCGTCGCGCATGCGGGTCTTGAAGAAGGCGTGGCCGACTCGGTTGACGTGCGCCGTCCCGCCGGCGGCCTCCACCCGGTCGCGCACCGCGCGGCTCGCGCGCACGTCGTAGAGGATCGCGGCGCCCGGCTCCTTGGCCAGCACGGCCTCGGCCAGCAGGGCGCAGAGGAAGTCGCCGTCCACGAAGGCGCCGGTCTCGTCGATGAAGAAGCAGCGGTCGGCGTCGCCGTCCCACGCGATGCCCAGCTGGGCCCCGGCGTCGCGCACCTTCTCGATGATGAAGCGGCGGTTCTCCTCGAGCAGCGGGTTGGGCTCGTGGTCGGGGAAGTTCCCGTCGGGCTCCCAGTAGGTGTCCACCTGGTCCAGCGGGAGCTGGTTGAGGATCGGGCCCACCATCGGCCCGGCCATCCCGTTGCCGCCGTCGAGCACCACCTTGATCGGCTCGATCGTCTTCGGGTCGATCCAGCCCAGAGCAGCCTCGCGGAACTCCTTGCCGACATCGACGTGCTCGCGCTCGCCCGGCTGGTCGACGGGCGGCCCGGGCTCGCCCTCCGCCACCAGGTCGCGGATCTCGGCGATGCCCGACTCCCCGGACAGGGCGATCGAGCCCCGGCGCACCAGCTTGGCGCCCGTGTAGGCCTTGGGGTTGTGCGAGGCGGTGCACATCAGGCCCCCGTCGAGGCCGCGCGAGCCGACGGCGTAGTAGAGCATCTCGGTGCCCACCATCCCGACGTCCACCACGTGGGCGCCCTCGTCGGTCAGGCCTGCGGCGTAGCGGTCGGCGAGCTCGGGGGCCGTCAGGCGCATGTCGCGCCCCAGCCCCACCTGCAGCTCGCCCGGGGTGGTGCCCTCGAGGTCGGCGAGGACGCGCGCGAAGGCGCGGCCGACGCGGTAGGCGACGTCCTCGTCGATCTGGTCCGGGTACAGGCCCCGGACGTCGTAGGCCTTGAAGATGCTCGGGTC
>CAWEOW010000003.1:0-49739 GCA_963810745.1 uncultured Thermoleophilaceae bacterium | reverse complement strand
CGGGGCCGATGAGGGCGAGCTTGGCTCCATTGGAGGTCTGCTCGTGCAACCAGCCCTCGTCCATCAGGCGGACCTGCTCCGGAACGTCCGGCGGGAGCGAGGCGACCGAGACTCGTGTCCGAAAATTCTCCATGGGGGTTGTTTCGGCACCCCCCAGGCGCGGCTTTATTCGACAGCGCCCTCTGCGGACGGTGCTTCACCGTTTCCCGGCGTCTTCCGGGGAACGAGCACCGCCCGCTTGAACTCGGCCACCAGCGTCCCGTCCTGGTTCAGGACGCGCGTGTGCACCTTGACCACGCCGCGATCCTGCTTGGAGCGCGAGGGCGTGACCTCGAGCACCTCGGACTCGCAGAACAGCGTGTCGCCGTGGAAGACGGGCGCGGGGTGCTTGAGGTCCTCGGTGGCCAGGTTGGCGATCGCCTTGCCGGACACGTCGCCCACCGACATGCCGAGCGCCAGCGAGTAGACCAGCGGCCCCACCACGACGTTGCGCCCCTGCTGCGACTGGGAGGCGTAGACGTCGTTGATGTGCAGCGGGTGGTGGTTCATGGTGATGAGGCAGAACAGGTGGTCGTCGGCCTCGGTCACCGTCTTGGCGGGCCAGTGCTTGTAGACGGCGCCGACCTCGAACTCCTCGAGGTAGCGGCCGTACTGGCGGGCCCCTGAGGCCTCGCGCGTTGCTTGATCGGTATCCATGGGGGCGGAGAATCTAGCGAGTAGCCTCCGGCCCCAAATGCGCAACCCGAGAGACTTCTTCAAGCCGCTCTGCCAGGGCGCCCCCACCCCGCAGGCGGAGATCCCCTTCACGCCCTCGAGGATGATCCACTTCCTCGACTTCTCCAACGAGAAGATGGTCGCCAAGGCCGGCGACATCGCCCAGAAGACCGACATCCTGCTCGGCAACCTCGAGGACGCGATCCCGGTCGACCGCAAGGAGGCCGCCCGGGCGGGCCTGGTCAAGGCCGCGCAGGAGACCGACCTCGGCCAGACCGCGCTGTGGACCCGCGTGAACGCCCTGGACTCGCCCTGGGTGCTCGACGACCTCACCACGCTCGTGGGCGAGATCGGCGACAAGCTCGACGTGATCATGGTCCCGAAGGTCGAGGGGCCCTGGGACATCCACTACGTGGACCGCCTGCTGGCCCAGCTCGAGTCGCGCAACAACATCCAGAAGCCGCTGCTGGTGCACGCGATCCTCGAGACCGCGCTGGGCGTGGCCAACCTCGAGGAGATCGCCACCGCCTCCCCGCGCATGCAGGGCATGAGCTTCGGCCCGGCGGACCTGGCGGCCTCGCGGCGCATGAAGACCACGCGCGTGGGCGGCGGCCACCCCGGCTACCGCGTGATCGAGGACCCGGAGACCGGCGGCGAGGACTCACCGCGCCAGTCCTTCCAGCAGGACCCCTGGCACTACTCGATCGCGCGCATGGTCGACGCCTGCACGGCGGCCGGGATCCTTCCCTTCTACGGCCCCTACGGCGACATCAAGGACACCGAGGGCTGCGAGACGCAGTTCCGCTCCGCGTTCCTGCTCGGCTGCGTGGGCGCCTGGTCGCTGCACCCGGCCCAGATCGACATCGCCAAGAAGGTCTTCTCGCCGGATCCCGAGGAGGTCAAGTTCGCCAAGAAGGTGATCGAGGCCATCCCCGACGGCGCCGGCGTCCACATGATCGACGGCAAGATGCAGGACGACGCCACCTGGAAGCAGTGCAAGGTCATGGTGACCCTGGCCGAGCTGCTGGCCGAGAAGGACCCCGAGCTGGCCGAGGCCTACGAGCTCAACGGCGGCGGCGACCACGGCGGGACGCTGCCCACCGAGTCCGGGACGCAGCCGTCGTCGCTGCCCAGCAGCAACTAGGCCGGGCTCTCGCGGCCGCGGGCCTGGTCCTGGCCCTCGGGGCCGGCCCGGCCCAGGCCGCGCCGCGCGCGCTGCCCGACCTGGCGCCCGCCTCCGTGCGGGCGCTGGGCACGCAGGTGGCGCCCGGGGCGACCTTCCGGGTGCGCGACCGCGTGCGCAACGCCGGCCGCGCCCGCAGCGGGCGCTTCTCGGTGACCTACCTCCTCTCGCGCGACCGCCGCCGCGGGCGCGACGTGAAGCTGCGCGGAGGCCGCCGGGTGGGCCGGCTGCGAGCGCGGCGCAGCTCTTCGCGCACCACCCGGCTGCGGGTGCCCGCCGGGACCGCCTCCGGGCGCTGGTGGGTGCTGGCCTGTGCCGACAGCTCGCGCCGCGTGCGTGAGCGCCGCGAGCGCAACAACTGCAAGGCCAGCTCGCGCCGGGTCCTGGTGGCTTCGCCCCCCGCCGCGCCGAGCCCGCCCGCCCCCTCCACGCCCGCGACGCCCACGGCGCCGGCGACGCCGAGCACGCTGGTCGCGGCCGTCGGCGACATCGCCTGCGATGCCTCGGACCCGGACTTCAACGACGGCGAGGGAACCTTCTTCCGCTGCCGGCAGGCGCACGTCGCCCGGCTGGTGGGCGGCGCGGCACGCTTCCTCGCTCTCGGGGACCTGCAGTACGAACAGGGCACGGCCGCGCAGTTCGCGGGCTCCTACGACCGCTTCTTCGGACCGTACAAGTCGATCACCAGGCCGGTGCCCGGCAACCACGAGTACGAGGATCCCGCGGGCGGGGCGGCCGGCTACTTCGGCTACTTCGGCGTTCAGCCCTACTACTCGTTCGATGTCGGCGGCTGGCACGTGGTCGCGCTCAACTCGAACTGCGACTTCGTCCTCTGCGCCGCCGGCTCGCCCCAGGAGACCTGGCTGCGCCAGGACCTGGCCGCCCATCCCAACCGCTGCGTCGCGGCGATGTGGCACCACCCGCTGTTCTCCAGCGTCGTGAACGAGAACGGGGACCACATCGGCGAGGAGCCGCGCGTGGCCCCGCTCTGGAAGGCGCTGCGCGAGGGTGGCGCCGATCTGCTGCTCACCGGCCACTCGCACTCCTACGAGCGCTTCGCCCCGATGACCGAGACGGGCACGGCGAGCGCGGCCGGCCTGCGCCAGATCGTGGTGGGCACCGGCGGCGAGGAGCACCACCCGATCGCGCCCCTCGACGTCTATCCGACCAGCCAGGCGAGCAACTCCTTCGACTTCGGCCTCCTGCGCCTGCGGCTCAGCCCCACCGCCTACAGCTGGGCCTTCGTGAAGGAGAACGGCGCGGCGACCGACTCCGGCAGCGCCACGTGCCGCTGAGCCGTCGCTAGGGTTCCCGCCCGCCTATGAGGTTCTTCGAGTACGAGGCCCGCGAGGTCGTGAAGCGGGCCGGCATACCGGTCACCGACTTCGGCTTCGCGACCTCCGCGGACGAGGCGCGCCGAGTCGCCGAGCGCATCGGCGGCCCCACGGTCATCAAGTCCCAGGTCCTCACGGGCGGGCGCATGAAGGCCGGCGGCGTCCAGTTCGCCGACACGCCCGACGAGGCCGCCCAGCACGCCGAGCACGTGCTGAACCTGGAGATCAACGGGCACGAGCCGCGCGGCGTCCTGGTCGACACGCGCGCCGAGGTCAAGCAGGAGTACTACGCCGGCGTGGTGTGGGACGGCATCCGCAAGCAGCCTGTCCTGCTGTTCTCGGACATGGGCGGCATCGACATCGAGGAGGTCGCCGAGCAGCACCCCGACCACGTCGGGCGCGCTCACTTCTCGACCCTGCGGCCGTTCAGCGACTTCCAGGCCAAGGAGGTCATCGCCTCCATCGGCGTGACCGGGCGCCCCATGCAGCGCCTGACCCCCATCCTCACGCGTCTCGCCCAGCTCTTCCTCGAGCGCGACATGACCCTGGCCGAGATCAACCCCCTCGGTGAGCTCACCGACGGCCGCTTCGTGGCCCTCGACGCTCACATGGACATGGAGAACGAGGCCCGCCCGCGCCAGCAGACGCTGCTGGAGGACCTGGGCGTCGGCGACGAGGAAACCCGCCAGGCCCGTGAGCCGACCGAGTTCGAGCTCGCCGGCGAGGAGGTCGACGGCATGGACCACCGCGGCGTGGCCGGAAACGTCACCGAGTTCGAGGGCAACCTCGGGCTGGTCATCGGCGCCGGCGGCGGCTCGCTCACCCTCTTCGACGCGGTGCGCGCCCACGGCGGCGACCCCGCGAACTACTGCGAGATCGGCGGCAACCCGTCCGTGCGCAAGGCCGAGGGCCTGGCCAAGCTCGTGCTCGAGAAGCCCGGCGTGGACAAGATCGCGGTGATGATGTCGATCGTCTCCAACACCCGCGTCGACATCGTGGCCCGCGGCGTGGTCAAGGCCTGCCTGGACCTGGGCTACGAGCCCTCCGAGAAGATCGCGATCTTCCGGATCCCGGGCGCGTGGGAGGACGAGGGCTACAAGATCCTCGACAAGTACGGCGTGGAGTACGCCGACCGCTCGGTCTCGATGCACGAGGCCGCGCGGCGCGCCGTGGAGAAGATCCAAGGCTCGGCGAACGGCGGCGCCGACCCCTCCGAGATGCGCCAGACCACCGGCGAGGTCGGCGCCGAGAGCGAGCCCGCATGAGCATCCTCCTCGACTCCGAGACCACCTTCATCGTCCAGGGCATCACCGGCCGCGAGGCCGTCAACCTCACGCGCGAGTGCCTGGACTACGGCACCGGCGCCAAGGTCGTCGGCGGCGTCACCCCCGGGCCGCCTCGGCCGCGAGGTCCACGGCGTGCCGGTGTTCGACACCGTGGAGCAGGCGGTCGAGCACCACGGCGGGCCGATCGACGGCTCGGTCGTCACCGTCCCCCCCGCCTTCACCAAGGACGCCGTGCTGGAGGCCATCGAGCACGACGTGAAGCTGATCGTGATCGTCACCGAGCGCATCCCGCGCCGCGACGTGGCCCAGATGGTCGAGCGCGCGAACGAGAAGGGCGCGCGCATCATCGGCCCCAACTGCCTCGGCGTGATCGTGCCCGACGTGATCAAGATGGGCGGCATCGGCGGCCCCGCGAAGGACGCGGCCAAGGCGTACACGCCCGGCCCCGTCGGCGTGATCTCACGCAGCGGCGGCATGACCACCGAGATGTCCTCCACGCTCACCGCCGCCGGCCTGGGCCAGTCCACCGCCGTCTCCATCGGCGGCGACGCGATCATCGGCCAGAGCTACGCCGAGCTGATGCCGCTGTTCGAGGCCGACGAGCAGACCGAGGCGATCGTCATCTACACCGAGCCGGGCGGCCGCATGGAGGCCGAGCTGGCGGAGTGGGTCAAGGAGAACAACAGCCGCCTGCCGATCGTCGCCTTCATGGCCGGCCGCTTCATGGACGAGATGCCGGGCATGAGCTTCGGCCACGCCGGCACGATCGTGGAGGGCAAGGAGGACACCGCGGCCGAGAAGATCGCCCGCCTCGCCGAGGCCGGCATCCAGGTGGCCGAGGAGATCTCCGAGATCCCCGACCTGGTCAAGAGCAAGATCGGAGTGACCGCCTGATGGCCGGAACGTTCATCGACGTCGAGCTCACCGAGCAAGCGCGCGACGACGCCGAGCTGGCGCAGAAGCTCGAGGACGCGTGTCCCGTCGACATCTTCGCCAACCGCGACGGGCACACCGAGATCGTCGAGGAGAACCTCGACGAGTGCGTGCTGTGCGAGCTGTGCGTGAACGCCGCGCCCGCCGGCGCCGTGCGTGTCGTGAAGCTGTACGACGGCACCACCCTCGAGAAGTAGATGCGGCTCCTCCTGGCTCGCCACGGCGAGACGGAGTGGAGCCTCTCCAAGCAGCACACGGGCCTGACCGACATCCCGCTGACCGACAACGGCCGGCGCCAGGCCGAGGCGCTGCGCGGCCTGTTCGCCGAGCGCCCGGTCGAGAAGGCCTACACCAGCCCCCTGGGCCGGGCGGTGGAGACGGCGCGGCTGGCCGGCTTCCCGGAGGCCGAGCCACGCGACGAGCTGCTCGAGTTCGACTACGGCGATTACGAGGGCCGCACCACGGCGGACATACGCGCCGAGCGGCCCGACTGGTACCTCTGGCGCGACGGCTCTCCGGGGGGCGAGAGCCCCGCCCAGGTCGCCGAGCGGGTGGGCCGCCTGATCGACGAGCTGCGCGAGGACGGGGTCGACGCGGCGCTGTTCGGTCACGGGCACATCCTGCGCGCGCTGGCCGCTCGCTGGCTTGGCCTGGGCCCCGAGGCCGGCGGCCTGTTCGCCCTCGAGACCGCCACGCTGAGCACCCTCGGCTACGAGCGAGAAGTGCCCGTCATGTGGGGTTGGAACCTGCGCTAAGGGGAAAGGGGCGCCTACCCCATATCGGGGACTAGTCTGTGTAGTCGCCGAAAGCGCCGTGGACGCCGAGACCCACACCTTCGATGTGCCGCCCGGCCTGCCGCTGCCGAGCGTTCGGAGCTTCCTGAACGAGATCGACGCGCATCTGCCCGAGCCCACGCGCGAAGGCCTGGCTCTCGCCACCACGGAGGTGGTGTCCAACGCGATGCGGCACGGCGACCATCCGATCCGAGTGGGCGTCTCCTGGCTGGCCGGGACCGCCCGGGTCATCGTGCGAAGCGCGGGCCGAGAGTTCTCCTGGCACGGGCGGCCGGCAGTCGCCGCCGAGCGAGGCGGCTGGGGCCTGGTGATCGTCGACCGGGTCGCCGACCGCTGGGGCATCCGGCGGGTGCAGGACGGCAACGAGGTCTGGTTCGAGCTCGACCACTGAGCCGGGCGCAGCGCCCGCGCGTACGGTCAGGACATGCCCGAGCTACCCGAGGTGGAGCGCGCCCGCGCCCGGATCGAGAAGGCCGCCCTGGGCCGCGAGATCGCGCGCGTCGACGACGCGGACACATGGGTGTGCCGCCCCCATTCGCCCGGTGAGCTCGACGCGGCGCTGCGCGGAGCCACGCTGACCGAGGCCCACAGGCAGGGCAAGGCGATGTGGGTGGAGAGCGACTCCGGGCCGGTGCTGGGCCTGCACCTGGGCATGGCCGGCCGCATCGTGGTGGACGGCAAGCCGGCGAAGAACAACTGGGACCGCTTCACGATCGAGTTCGCCGACGGCGGGCGGCTCGCCCTGCGCGACAAGCGCCGCCTCGGGCGTGCGGTCCTCGAGCCGGACCTGAGCACGCTCGGCCCCGACGCCGCCGAGGTCAGCCGGGCCCGCTTCCGCGAGCGGGTCGGTCGCGGCACCGCCCCGCTGAAGGCGCGGATCATGGACCAGTCGGTGATCGCCGGCGTGGGCAACCTGCTGGCCGACGAGACCCTCTGGCGCGCCGGCCTCTCGCCCCTGCGCCCGGCCGGGGATCTCAGCGAGGAGGAGCTGGATCACCTGCGGCGCGAGCTGCGGGCCGCCACCCGCCGGGCGATCCGGCGCGGCGGGGTCCACACGGGGGACCTGATCCCGGCCCGCCGGCGTGGCGGCGAGTGCCCGAGCTGCGGCGCCGCGCTCGAGCGCCAGACGGTGGGCGGGCGCACCACCTACTGGTGCCCGACGGAACAGGATGCAGCTGGCGAACGGTCAGGTGCTGGTGGTGACGCCTCCGGCGGTCAAGCCGGGCCCCGAGCGCGCTGACGCTCGATCACGTTGCCCAGGAGCTTGACCACGCCGGGGTCGCCCGTGACCTTGACGTACCCGCGCTCGTAGGCACGGACCCACTGGCTGAGACGGCCGTCCTCGGCCAGCTCGTTGAACTTCGGCCGGTGCACCTCGACCTGAACGCGGGCGTCCGCAGCCGGGTCGCGGTCGATCTTGGGCCCGGGGACCTCGACGCGCCAGATGGGCGCATCGCCGCCGTGCGTCGGGAGCTCCACCTTCATCACCAGCTTGAGCTGCGCGAGCGCGGGCACCTCGCGGCCAAGGTTGTCGAGAACCCTGGCGATGAGTGCCTTGGTGTCGCTCGCGGCCACGCGGCCGCCGACTCTAGCTGTGCCGCCCCCCGCGTTCGAGCATGTCCTGCATCATCGCGCCCTGCTTCCGCCTGCGCTTGAGCCTGCGCTCCGCCTCGAGCCGGCGCCGAAAGCGCCAGCGCGGGAGGGAATCGAGCTCGTACTGGAGACTTGCCTCGCGCTGTTCGTTCTGCTCGATCTGCTGGACGAGTAATTCGAGTGGCGAAACTCCCTTTCTCGCCATCCCGGACTTACCTCCTGGCCCTAGATGTCCCCTGGCTGACCTGCTGTCCAACCTAACCCGGGTGACCGGGCCTCGCAAGGAAGGTCAGATCTTGTTGCGCTGCAGGAGCTTCTTTCCGATCACCATCCGCTGGATCTCAGAGGTGCCCTCGCCGATCAACAGCAGCGGCGCGTCGCGGTAGAGCCGCTCGATCTCGTACTCCTTGGAGTAGCCGTAGCCGCCGTGGATGCGGAACGCCTCCTCGACGACCTCCTTGCCGGTCTCCGAGGCGAACAGCTTGGCCATGCCGGCCTCGATGTCCGAGCGCTCGCCCGAGTCCTTCATGCGGGCGGCCTTGAGCGTCAGCAGGCGCGCGGCCTCGACCTTCGTGCCCATGTCGGCCAGCTTGAACTGGATGGCCTGGTGGGCGGAGATCGGCTTGCCGAACGTCTTGCGCTCCTGCGAGTAGCGCAGGGCGAGCTCCAGCGCGCGCTGGGCGATGCCCACGCCGCGAGCGGCCACGTTGACCCGGCCGACCTCGAGCGCGTCCATCATCTGGACGAAGCCCTGGCCGACGCCCTCCCCGCCGCCGAGTACGCGGTCGTCGGCGCACTTGTAGCCGTCGTAGACCAGCTCGGTGGACTCCACGCCCTTGTAGCCCATCTTCTTGATCTGAGGCGGGATGTTCAGGCCGGCGAAGTCGCCCGAGTTCTCCGAGACGCCCGGCTCCTTCTCGGTGATGAAGCAGGTCATGCCCTTGTAGGGCGGGTCGGCCTGGGGGTCGGTCTTCATCAGGACGAAGACGAGGCCGGAGCGCAGGCCGTTGGTGACCCACATCTTCTGGCCGTTGAGCTCCCAGCCGCCATCCACCTGCTTGGCGCTGCCCTTGATGCCCTGGACGTCGGAGCCCACCTCGGGCTCGGACAGCGAGAAGGCGGCCCGGATCTCGCCGGTCGCCATGCGCGGGAGGAACTCCTGCTTCTGCTCGTCGGTCCCGAACTTCATGAGCAGGTAGGAGCCGATGAAGTGGGTGTTGACGATGCCCGAGACCGAGATCCAGCCCCGCGACAGCTCCTCGACGATCATCGCGTAGGTCGTGAGGTCGAGCCCCATCCCGCCGTACTCCTCGGGGATGGTGACGCCGAACAGGCCGAGCTCCTTCATCTGCTCGACCACGGCGTCCGGGAAGGAGTCCTCGTGGTCGTGCTCCTCGGCGATGGGGATGACCTGCTCGTCGACGAACTGGCGCACCATGTCGGTGATCGCCTTCTGCTCGTCGGTCTTGTCGGTGTACTGCGGCCTCGGCTACGGCCATTTGACTCCTGAATCGATTACGGGCCGATGTTATCCGCGCGATCGAGGAACATTGCGCCATGCCTGAGCGGAGAGTCCTACGTTGGCGACTGCGACGCGGCTCTCGAGAGGCCTCGCCCCCCGACGACACCTACGTCGAGATCGATGCCTCTCAGCTCAGCGGCGTGTTCGCGGCTCCGGGCTGGCTGCGCGACGTGGGCTTCACCTCGTGGCTGCTGGTGGGAATGGCGTTGTTCCTCGCCGGCGCCGTGTGGTTCCTGTCGCTGGTCCAGAGCATCGTGGTGCCGGTGATCACGGCCGGAGTGATCGCCGCCGTGGCCTCTCCACTCGTCCGCTGGCTGGCTCGGCGGATGCCCCGCGGCATCGCGGCGATCCTGGTCCTGCTCGGGTTCATCGCCCTCGGCGCCCTGACCGCCTGGGCGGTCATCGGCGGCATCACCAGCGAGCTCGGGTCCCTGAAGGAGCAGCTGAACGCCGCGAAGGACACGATCGAGAGCTGGCTCAGGGACGCCGGGGTCAGCCCGGACGCGGCGGCGAACGCCAAGAAGGACCTCTCCTCCTCCGCCGACGGCGCCGTCAAGAGCCTGCTGGACGGGGTGAGCTCGGGTCTGAAGGCGCTGTCCTCGCTCGTGTTCTTCCTGGCCATGACGACGCTGAGCCTCATCTTCCTACTCAGCGACGGGCCCAAGATCCGGGCCTGGGCCGAGCGCCACATGGGCGTACCCCAGACCGTGGCGCACACGGTCACCGGCCGCACGCTCGAGTCGCTGCGGGGCTACTTCCTGGGGTTGACCATCATCGCCGTCTTCAACGCCGTGCTCGTGTTCGTGGGGGCGCTCCTCCTCGGCGTGCCGCTGCCGGCCACGCTGGCGTTCATCACCTTCGTGGGCGCGTACGTCCCGTATCTCGGCGCTTGGATCGCGGGGGCCTTCGCGGTCCTCATCGCGCTGGGCGGGGCCGGGACCGATGCAGCCATCGGCATGATCGTCGTCCAGCTGCTCGCGAACAGCGTCCTCCAGCAGCTCGTGCAGCCGTTCGCCATGGGCGCGGCGCTGGGGATCCACCCCCTGGCCGTCCTGATCGTGACTATCGGCGGCGGGGCGCTGTTCGGGTCGGTCGGGCTGATCCTGGCCGCGCCGCTCACCGCGGCCGCGACGCGCATCTCAGCGGATCTGGCCCGCGCACGGGAGCACGAAGGCCCGCCGGGCGAGCCCGCCCCGGCCCCGACCTAGCCGCGGACGAAGAGCGCCCGCAGCCACCCCAGCAGGCTCACGTGCTCGTGCTCCTGCTCCAAGGCCCGGTCGAGCGCGGAGCCGCTCGGCAGCAGCGAGGCCTGAGCCGCCACGTGGGCGCCGAACACGACCGCGATCGCGTCCAGGTAGGCGGAGAAGACCACCGCCAGCAGGACGCCCAGGGTTCCGTAGACCGCGCTGCGGTCGCCCAGGACGCTGAAGTAGGCCTCAGCGCCGAGCTGGACCAGGAGGACGCCGATCACAGCCACCGTGCCACCCAACAGTGCGGCTCGCGCCGGCGGGCGCTCCTCCGGGAGCACGCGGTACAGACCGGTGAGCACGCCGAGCAGGAGCGCCAGCGGCACCAGCTTGGTGACCGCGAACTGGGCGACCGCCACGAGGAACGGGCGGTCGCCGATGGTCTCGGCCAACGAGCCCGACAGGGTCAGGCCGAGCGCCGCGATCAGCACCGGCGCGACTGCGAGGGTCAGCCCGGCGTCCAGTGCCTTGCCCGGTGCCCAGGGGCGCTCGAGCCGGACGCCGCGGGCGTGGTTCACGGCGTAGCGCAGGCCCCCGATCGCCGCGCTTGCCGAGTACAGCAAGGCGACAGCGCCGATCCAGCCGACGCTCCCGGCGCCCGCGGCCACGTCGTCGAGCAGTGCCTCGACCTCGAGCCGGTCGCTCTGGTCGGCGAGCGGCAGAGACTCCACGATCCAGTCGACGATCGAGCTCCGCACGCTGTCGTCCCCGAGCAGGTTCGAGAACGACCACACCAGCAACAGCAGGATCGCCGGGAACGACATCACCAGGAAGTACGCGACCTGGGCCGCGTCCCGGGTGCCCCCCTCGCCCACGAGGGACTCGCTGCTGCGGCGCAGGAGCAGCCCGAGGCGCGCTGCGAGCCGGCGGGGACGAGTTGGCCATACGATCAGTCTCGCCCAGCAGCCCCCCGAATGGAGAGAGACATGGACTTGCTCGAGGTGACCGAAAGAGAAAGGGTCAGCCGGCAGGAGGCCGCGAAGCGCCTACGGGCGCTGGCCACCGCGCTCGGCCGAAAGAACGAGGTCGAGTACGAGCGGGGCGACCTGCGCTTCTCCCTTCACGTCCCGGACGAGGTCGACTTCAAGGTCGAGATCGAGCTTCAGGACGACGAATGGGAGCTCGAGGTCGAGCTCAAGTGGGGCGGCAAGCCCGCCCGCAAGAAGAAGTGACCTAGAGCCCGCGTGGGTGGCGCGCCCGGAAGCGGGCGCTCTTGCGCAGGCGCTTGGACCACTGCGGACCCGTGCGGCTGGGGTTGTCCCGCATGCTGGTGTCCAGGCGCAGGCCCGCCACCACCATGTAGGCGTGTCCGCCGTGGGCGTACACGGTCACCCATTTGCCGGTGCCGCGACGGCCCCAGCGCATGAGCGCTCGCCGAGGCCATCGGCGAGCGGAGAAGCCGCGCGCCGCGCAGCGCGTAGGAGACGCTGCCCGAGCAGTCGTAGCCCGAGTCGAGGCGGCTGAAGCTCGCGTGGCCGCCGCCCCACTTGTAGGGCTTGCCGATGATGCGGTTGCCCGCCTTGATGATCTGCCGGACCTTCCGCGGCGCGCCGCGAGGGGCGATCGCCTTGCCGCGCACGATCTTCGCCTTCTTGGGCGGAGGCGGAGGCGGCTGGAAGGACGCGCCGCCGGTGGAAGAGGCGGCAGCCGGCGCCGCGCAGACGAGCGCGACGAGGACGCAGGCGTACAGGGAAGAGGAGAAAAGCTTTCGCATCGAGCTGTGGTGGGTCGGGGTCTCTTAGAGCCCGCGCGGGTGCCGAGCGACGAAGGCGTCGCTACGGCGGAGGCGCTTGGACCAGCCGGGGCCGGTCCGCGACGGGTCGTCGCGCATGCTGGTGTCGAGCCTGAGGCCCGCAACCACCATGTAGGCGTGGCCGCTGTGGGCGTACACCGTCACCCACTTGCCGGGCCCAGCTGCGGCCCCAGCGCATGAGTCCGCCGGAGGCCATTGGCGACTTGATCAGCCGCCCGCCCGCGCAGCGCATACGACACGGTGCCCGAGCAGTCATACCCGCGGTCGAGCTTGGAGAATGTCGCGTGACCCGCCGCCCCACTTGTAGGGCTTCCCGATGATCCGGTTGCCCGCCCTGATGATCCGCTTGACGCGGGCCGGGGCATTGCGCGGAGCGATCGCCTTGCCGTTCACGATCTTCGCCTTCTTGGGCGGAGGCGGCGGCGGGACGAACGCAGCTCCACCGGTGGCCGACGCGCTGGCGGACCCGGCTCCGACTACGAGCAGGGCAGCAAGCACGGCAAGCGCACAGATGGCGCACAGGGACTTTGTGAGGGCCAGTTGCTTCATCTCTTTCGTACGCCTACGGGGTTAGCTGTCGGGCTCGCGCTGAAAGAGCTTGCGCGCCCTCCGAGTCCGGAGAGTTCGCCCCAGCGGCATCAAGTGCCGCCTTGGGTCCCCCGTTCCCACCAGGTGGGATTCGGCGTGGCGGGCAAGCTAGCAGTTCTTTCGGCGTTTGTAAGGGTCTCCCCCGCAAATCCCCCTGCAGGTGACGCCTTCGCGCACAGACGTTGCATGCCAGGATGCGCGCCGTGAATTTCCACCGGGACGTAGTCGAAAAGGCGATTCCAGAGCGAAATGCGCTGATCTCGCTCGCGGCCGACGGCAGCCGCCGGGAGCTCACTTTCGGTGAGGTCGCCGCTCTCTCCGCAGGTTTTGCGGGAAACCTGCTACGGCGCGGGGTGAGCCGTGGGGACGTGGTGATGACGGTCGTCGGCAACCGCCCGGAGTGGGTGCTGGCCATGCTGGCCTGCTTCCGGATCGGCGCCGTGGCGCTGCCCTGCACCGAGCAGCTGAGGGCCTCCGACCTGCGCACGCGTATGAGCCGCGGCGGGCCCCCGGGCGGTGGTCGCCGACGAGCGCAACGCCGCCACCGTGGAGGAAGCGGGCTTCGACGGAACGCTGCTGCGGGTCCCCGACGAGGCCCTCCTCGGAGGCGAGCCCGCGCCGGCAGCCGACCTCGCTCCGGAGGACCCGGCGCTGATCGTCTTCACCTCGGGGACCTCCGGCGAGGCCAAGCCGATCCGCCACGGCCAGCGCTACCTGGCCGGCCAGGGCGTCCAGGCCGAGCACTGGTTCGGCGCGCGCGAGGGCGACCTCTGCTGGTGCACGGCGGCCAGCGGCTGGTCCAAGTCCGCCCGCAACTCGTTCATCGCGCCCTGGATCCGGGGCGCCACCGCCCTGATGCAGGACGCCCGCTTCGACCCCGCGGAGCGCCTGGACGTGATCGAGCGCGAGGGCGTGGACGTCCTGTGCATGGCCCCCACCGAGTACCGGGCGATCGCCAAGCGGGCGACGCTGCGCGAGCTTCCGCTGCGCCACGCGGTGGCCGCCGGAGAGCCGCTGAACCCGGAGATCGTGGGCGAATGGCAGCAGGCGGCCGGCGTGGCCGTGCACGACGGCTACGGCCAGACCGAGACCGGGGCGCTCACCGGCATGCCGCTCGGGCCGCCCGTGCGGCCCGGCTCGATGGGCAGGCCGCTGCCGGGCCTGCGGCTATGGGTGGACGAGGGCGAGCTGGTCGCCGACCCGGCCACGGTCCCCACCTTCTTCATCGACGGGCCCCGCGACCGCCCGTGGCGCACCGGCGATCGGGTGAGCGAGGACGGGGACGGCTACCTCTGGTTCGAGGGCCGCACCGACGACGTGATCATCTCGGCCGGCTACCGGATCGGGCCGTTCGAGGTGGAGTCCGCGCTGGTCTCCCACCCTGCCGTCGCCGAGGCCGCCGCGGTGGCTGCGCCGGACGAGGTCCGGGGCTCGGTGGTGCGGGCGGTGGTGGTGCTGCGTGATGGCTCACAGGCCGGCGACGAGCTCGCCGCCGAGCTTCAGGAGCACGTCAAGGAGCAGACCGCCCCCTACAAGTACCCGCGCATCGTGGAGTTCGCCGACGCCCTGCCGAAGACGGCCAGCGGCAAGATCAAGCGGGCGGAGCTCAGAGCCGCCGGTAGTTGAGGTCGAAGTCCTTCGCCCACGCGCCGTCGTCGCCGGTGATCTCCCAGGTCCCTTCGATCAGGTCCTCGGACACCTTCGCCGTGAATCGCTGAGAGAAGTCCAGCGGGGAGAAGTCCGGCCGCGTCCGGGTCATCTCCCAGTGCCCGTCCCCGAAGCTCATCGTGTAGAGCCGGCAGACACCGCGCGAGTCGAAGTAGTGCTGCAGCAGCGTGGCGCGGCCCTCGTCCCAGCCCATGAGCGCCATGCCGTCGGGCGCCTCGGGGAGCGGCACGTCCCAGCGCAGCGACATGAACCTCTTGCCGGGCAGCCACGCGAAGCTCGCCCTCCCGGGCTCGACGCCGGGAAAGTCCGCCTCGAGGCTCCAGTCGCCGACCAGGAGTTCCAGCTGCTCAACCACGGGTAGCGTCGAACCATGGCAAACCGCCTCGCCGGGGAGACCTCTCCCTACCTCCTGCAGCACAAGGACAACCCGGTCGACTGGTTCCCCTGGGGCGAGGAGGCGCTGACCCGCGCCCGCCAGGAGGACAGGCCGCTGCTGCTGTCCATCGGCTACTCGGCCTGCCACTGGTGCCACGTGATGGAGCGCGAGTCCTTCGAGGACGAGGAGACCGCCCGCCTGATGAACGAGCGCTTCGTCTGCATCAAGCTCGACCGCGAGGAGCGCCCCGACCTCGACTCCATCTACATGGAGGCCTGCCAGGCCATGACCGGCCACGGCGGCTGGCCGCTCAACGTCTTCCTCACCCCCGAGCAGGTCCCCTTCTACGCCGGCACCTACTTCCCGCCCGAATCGCGCCACGGGATGCCCAGCTGGCGCCAGGTGCTGGAGGCGGTGTCCGCCGCGTGGGTCGAGCGCCGCGACGAGATCCGCGCCGGCGGCAAGCGCATCGCCGAGCGCCTGCGCGGCGGCGCGCTGCTGCAGCCGAGCCCCGAGCCCTTCGACGAGGCGAAATTGGACGAAGCGGTGCGCAAGCTGCGCGAGGCCCACGACCCGGTCCACGGCGGCTTTGGCGGCGCGCCCAAGTTCCCGCCCGCCTCGGCGCTGGAGTTCCTGATGGCCCGCGGCGAGACCGACGTGCCGCGCCACACCCTGCGCGAGATGGCGAGCGGCGGCATGTACGACCAGGTGGGCGGCGGCTTCGCCCGCTACTCGGTCGATGAGCGCTGGCTGGTCCCCCACTTCGAGAAGATGCTCTACGACAACGCGCTCCTCGCCCGCGCCTACCTGCACGGCTGGCAGGTGACCGGCGAGCCGTTGTTCCGCCGCGTCGCCGAGGAGACGCTGGACTGGGCGCTGCGCGAGCTGCGCGGCCCCGAGGGCGGGTTCATGTCGGCGCTGGACGCCGACTCCGAGGGCGTGGAGGGCAAGTTCTACGTCTGGTCCCTGGACGAGCTCCGCGAGCTGGTCGGCGAGGAGGGCGCGGCCTGGTTCGGAGCCTCCGAGGACGGCAACTTCGAGGGCGCGAACATCCTCGTGCGCGGCGAGGACGAGCCCGCCGAGCTGGACACTTGGCGCGCCACGCTGCTCGAGGCCCGCGGGCAGCGGGTGTGGCCGGGGATCGACGACAAGCGGCTGGCCGCCTGGAACGCGCTGATGATCTCGGCGCTCGCCGAGGCGGGCGCCGTGCTGGAGCGGCCCGACTTCCTGCAGGCGGCGGCCGACTGCGCGCGCTTCGTGCTGCGAGACATGCGCGAGGACGGAAGCCTGCGCCGCACCTGGAAGGACGGCCGCGCCCGCCTGAACGCCTACCTGGAGGACCACGCCTTCCTGCTGGAGGCGCTGGTGGCGCTGTACGAGTCGAGCTTCGACCCGCGCTGGTTCGCCGCGGCCCTCGAGCTGGCCGAGGAGCTGATCGAGCGCTTCGCCGATCCCGGGGCCGGCGGCTTCTTCGAGACCTCGTCCGACCACGAGGAGCTCGTCGCCCGCCGAAAGGACCTCGAGGACCACCCCATCCCCTCGGGCAACGCCGCCGCCGCGCTGGGCCTGCTGCGGCTGGGTGCGCTGACCGGCGAGGCGCGCTACGAGGACCATGCGCTGTCGGTGCTGCGCCTGCTGCACGAGTTCGCCGCCCGCCATCCCGTCGCCTTCGGCCACCTGCTGCAGGCGCTCGACTTCCACCTCTCACCCACACGCGAGGTCGCGCTGGTGGGCCCGGGCCGCGAGCCGCTGGAGCGCACCCTGCGCGGCCGCTTCCGCCCCCACGTTGTGGCCGCCGGCGGCGAGCCCGACGGCGTGCCGCTGCTCGAAGGCCGCGAGCCCGTCGACGGTCGCGCGGCGGCCTACGTGTGCGAGCGCTTCGCCTGCCGGCGGCCGGTGACCGAGCCCGCCGAGCTGGAGGAGCTGCTGGCGTGACCGCCACGGTCGCGGTCGCCGTGGCGGCGGCCGCGTTAGGCGGGGGCGCTCCGCCGGCCCAGGCGGCGGCGGTGCCCAGCGGGGCGAGCGCTCTGCGGGCCGCCCGGCGCGTGGCGGGCTACGGGCGGCGGCACGCGGGCAGCCGCGCCGAGTCGCGGGCCCACGGCTACGTGCGCCGCGCGTTCGCGGGTGCCGGCCTGCGCACCTCGGTCCAGGGCTTCCGGCTGCCCCGCGGGGGCCGCTCGCGCAACGTGATCGGAGTCAGGCCCGGCCGCGCCCGCTGCCTTCGCATCGCGATGGCGCACACCGACTCGGCCCGCGGCCGCGGCGCCAACGACAACGCCTCGGGGGTCGGGGTGCTGGTGGCCATGGCAGGCCGCGTGCGCAACCCACGCTGCGAGACCTGGCTCGTGGCCACCGGGGCGGAGGAGCGCATCGTCACCGGGACGAGCGACCACCTGGGCGCCCTGGCCCTGGTTCGCCACGTGCGAGGCCGTGGCCTGGGCGGCCGGCTGCGCTGGGCGCTGTCGCTCGACGAGGTCGGCCGCGACGGCCTGCGCGGCCGCTCCTTCTGGTTGCGCTCGCCCGCCCGGGGACGACGCGCGAGCGTGGAGGGCGCGATCCTGGTGGCCGCGCGACGCGCCGGCGTCCCCACGTCCTTCCGCCGCGACGAGGGCGACAGCAACTCCGACCACCGCGAGTTCGCCCGGGCGGGCCTGCCCGCGGCCAAGCTGGGCACCGGCCGCGCCGGTGAGCCCTGCCGCCACCGCGCCTGCGACCGGACTGGTCGCCTGCGGCGCACGTCGCTGGCGCGGGCCCAGCGGTTGGTAGAGCGGGCGCTGCTGGCGCCCTAGAGCGGCCGGGTGGTCTTCGGATCCACCTGCCAGCGGACGCTGCCCTCCTTGTCCTGCTGAACAACCCGGATGAGGCCAGTCTCCTTGTCCGTCACGACGGGGCAGCTGAACTTGCCCCCCACCTCGCGCTTGATCTTGGGAGGACACTTCACTTCGACCTTCACGACGTCCTTCTGCTTCTTGAGGCTCGCCTCGATCTCGTCCGACAGCTTTGCCCCGTTCAGGTCGCCGTCCCCGCAACCCGCCGCGGCCAGCGCCAGCGAGGCGCCGGCGATGAGCGCCCGCGGCCTCAGTTGGAGCGCTGCCTGTACTGGTAGCGGACGTTCTTCCCCTCGTCCTGCTGGGTGATCCGCACGACCCCGCTCGTGTCGCCTACGGTCGTGGGGCAGTCCAGCGTGGACTGGGCCTGGATCTTGATCTCCTTCGGGCAGCGCACGTCGGCCTTGTCCTTGTGCTTGCGCTGGAGGTCGGCTTCGATCCTGGTCTCCAGCGAGGCTCCCTTGAGCGTGCCGCTCCCGCATCCGGCTATCGCGGCGCCGGCGAACAGCAGGGCGACCGGCTTCGCGAAGCGGCGAGGCGGCGTCACGCGCGCGGACTCTAGCGAGGCTCTTTGGCCAGCTTGGACGGCCACCAGACCTTGGGCCCGAGCTTCAGGATGAGCGCCGGAACCAGGACGCTTCTCACCAGGAAGGTGTCCAGCAGCACGCCGAACGCCACCACGAACCCGATCTCGGTGAGGAAGACCAGCGGCAGCACCGCGAGCACCGAGAAGGTGCCCGCCAGGACGATCCCGGCGCTGGTGATGACGCCGCCCGTCACGGCCAGCGCGCGGAGCATGCCCTCCTGCGTTCCGTGCTCGAGCGTCTCCTCACGCGCCCGCGCGACCAGGAAGATGTTGTAGTCGACCCCCAGCGCGACCAGGAAGATGAACGCGAACAGCGGCAGTGAGGGGTCGGAGCCGGGGAAGTCGAAGATCAGGTCGAAGACCAGGTAGCCCACGCCCAGCGAGGCGGCGAAGCTGAGGATCACCGTTCCGATGAGGATCAGCGGCGCCACGACGGCTCGCAGGAGCAGCATGAGGATGAGGAAGACGACCACCAGCACGATCGGTGGGATCAGCGTGGAGTCGTACGCCGCCGCGTCGCGCACGTCGAACTCGACCGCGGTGGCGCCTCCGACCACCGTGCCCGGCACCGCCCCGCTGGCCGTCTTGCGTATCGGCTCGACCAGGTCGAAGGCCTCGGTCGAATAGGGCTGGGGGTCCAGCGTCGCCTGGATCAGGACTCCGTCCTTGCCCTGGGCGACGGGCGGGGACACCGCCTCGATCCCGTCGAAGTCCTCCAGGGCCCGCGTGACCTTGGGCACCTGGGACGCCTCGGGGACGATCACGTCGGTCGGGACGCTGGCGCCGGCCGGGAAGCTCTCGGAGAGGATCTCCTGACCCTCCACCGACTCGACCTTGGTCCGGTAGCTGTCGTTCGTGGTCAGGTCGGTGGAGAAGAAGGCCAGCCCGGCGCTCATGATCAGCAGCACGGCGACCGAGCCGATCGCCACGCGCGCGGGGCCCTTGGCCACCCGGTCGCCCACCCGGCTCCAGAAGCCGTGGGTGGCGTCGGCGGGCTTCTCGTGGCGGTAGCGGCGCAGCTCGTACGGGCGTGAAGACCCACCGGTCCAGCGGCTGCATCAGCGAGGGCAGGCGGCGGCCCGAGATGCGCCGAAGCAGCGCGCTGAGCAGGAACAGCGGGAAGAGCAGGAACACGATCAGGCACGCGCCGAAGACCCGGCTGAGGGCCGAGACGCGGCCGCCCTCGACGATCGACCGCCGGGCCCCGTCGCTGATCTGCGGACTCATCGGGCGCGGTGCGCGGGGTGTTGCGGCACGAACGGCCAGAACGCGCGCCGGCCGAAGATGGCGAGCATCGCGGGGAGCAGCGTGAGCATCGAGAGAGCCGCGCAGGCCACGCCGACGGCGGCGATCGGCCCCAGGCCGGCGGTGCCGTTGACCTTGGCCAGGGTCAGGCAGAGCAGCGCGGCGATCACCGTGGCCGCGGAGGCGAACACCGCGGGGCCCGCCGACCTCATCGCGGCGGCGATGGCCTCATGGCGGTCGTCGTGCTTGTGCAGCTCCTCGCGGTAGCGGGCGGCTATGAGCAGCGCATAGTCGGTTCCCGCCCCCAGCACCAGCACGGACATGATCGAGCTCGACTGCCCGTTGATGGTCACCCCGAGCTCAGACAGCCCGACGCCGATGGCCCGGGCGAGCATCTCGGCGAAGATCACCGCGATCAGCGGGACGAAGAGGAAGATCGGCGAGCGGTAGATCGCGATCAGCAGGACGATCACCAGCGTCACCGCGGCCAGCAGCAGCGTGCCGTTGATCGACTCGAAGACCTCGATCGCGTCGGCCGCGTAGCCCGCGCCGCCGGTCACCTTGACCTGGAGGCCGCCGCCGGGGTCGGAGACCGTGTCGCGCCAGTACGAGACCGGGTCGAGGATCGCGTCTGAATCGCCGTTGCCCTTGAGGTAGGCCGTGACGATCGCCGCCTTGCCGTCGGGCGAGCAGATCGGGCCGAGGAAGGGCTGGTTGTCGTTCGGCTGGCCGGGGACGGCGGTGGTGGGCCCGGCGCAGCCCTCGGGGGGCTTCTGGCCGGCGCCCGGAGGCGCGCGCTGGCCGCCCGCGCCGCCGCCTCCGTCGGGGGCCGAGGAGGATCCGCCCCCGCCCTGGCTGGGCTGCGAGCTGCCCGACTGGCCGCCCGAGGCGGCGGTCGGCCCGTCGGCCACCACGCCGCCGAACTTCTTGTTCGCCAGCCGGTCGATGTCGCTGGCGATCTTCTGGCGGTCGGCCGCCGTCAGGCCCGAGTCGCGCCGGTAGACGATCACGGCGGGGGCCAGCTCGCCCCCCTGCAGGCGCTCGGCCTTCTTCAGGACCTCCGTGGACTCCGCGTCGCCCGGCAGGAACGAGGTGGACTCGTTCTCCTCGGCCTCGGTGAACTTCGTCGGCAGCTGCGCCGGCACGACGGCGATGAAGATCCCGACGACCCAGACCGCGAAGACGACCCACTTGGCCCTTCGCAGGCCGGCGAAGCCGAAGATCGAGGAACCGTCACCCATCGGGGGTACGTCTAGCAGGTGCGGCGGTCAGCCGATCAGAGGATCGAGAGGTAGCGGTCCAGCTCCCACTGGGTCACCTGGACCCGGTAGTCCTCCCACTCCTGGCGCTTGATCTCGACGAAGCGGTTGAAGATGTGCTCGCCGAAGGTCCGCAGCATCAGCTCGGACTCGGCGGTCAGCTCGATCGCCTCACCCAGCGTCTCCGGCAGCTGCTCGATCCCGAGGCGCTTCCGCTCGTCGGGCGACAGGTGGTACAGGTTCTTGTCCATCGGCTCGGGCAGCTCGTAGCCCTTCTCGATGCCCTCGAGCCCGGCCTGCAGCAGCGCCGCGAAGGTCAGGTAGGGGTTGCAGGCGGGGTCGGGGCAGCGCAGCTCCATGCGCGTGGCCTGCTCCTTGCCGGGGTGGTAGAGCGGCACCCGCACGAGCGCCGAGCGGTTGCGACGCGACCACGCGCAGTACACCGGCGCCTCGAAGCCCGGCACCAGGCGCTTGTACGAGTTCACCCACTGGGCGAAGACCGACGAGATCTCGCGGGCGTGCTTGAGCTGCCCGGCGATGTAGGCCTTGCCGACGTCGGACAGGAAATACTGGTCGTTGGGGTCGAAGAACGCGTTGCGGCCGTCCTTGAACAGCGACTGGTGGGTGTGCATTCCCGAGCCGTTCTCGCCGTGGAGGGGCTTGGGCATGAAGGTCGCGTGCCAGCCGTACTTCATGGCGTACTCCTTCACGGTGATCCGGTACGTCATGCAGTCGTCGGCCATCTTGAGCGCGTCGGCGTAGCGCATGTCGATCTCGTGCTGCGAGGGGCCGACCTCGTGGTGGGTGTACTCCACGTGGATGCCCAGCTGCTCCAGGGCGAGGACGGTCTCGCGGCGGACGTCGGAGCCGGCGTCCAGCGTGGTGAGGTCGAAGTAGCCGCCCTCGTCCAGTGTCTCCGGCTGCCGGCCGTTCTCCGCCTTGGCGTTTCGGAAGTAGAAGTACTCCAGCTCGGGCCCGACGTTGAAGGTGTCGAAGCCCATCTCCTCCGCGCGGGCCAGCGCCCGGCGCAGCACGTTGCGCGGGTCGCCCTCGTAGGGCTCCCGGCTGGGCGTGAGGACGTCGCAGAACATGCGGGCGACGCCCTGCTCGTCGGGCCGCCAGGGCAGCACCTTGAAGGTGGAGACGTCGGGCATGGCGATCATGTCCGACTCCTCGATGGCGTTGAAGCCGGTGATCGAGGAGCCGTCGAAGCCCATGCCGCCCTCGAAGGCGTCGTCGAGCTCGGAGGCGTTCACCGAGAAGCTCTTCAGCTGTCCCAGGATGTCGGTGAACCAGAGCCGGATGAAGCGGATGTTCCGCTCCTCGACCTCTGCTTTGACGCTCTCTTTGGTGGCGGGCTGATCGGCCATGGCCGTCAAGCTACACCGGTTCCGGCCTAGGGCTTGGCGAGCCAGTCCTGCGCCCAGTCCTTCAGGGCGCGCACGGCGGGCTGGAGCGCCCGCCCCTTCTCGGTGAGCGCGTAGTCCACGCGCGCCGGAAGGTCCTGGCTGACCTTGCGCTCCACGATCCCCTCCGCCTCGAGCTCCTTCAGACGCTCGGAGAGCAGGCGGTCCGAGAGGTCGGGCACCAGCACCTTGACCTCGGAGAAGCGAAGCGGCCCGTCCATGAGCACGCTGAGGATCGCGCCGGTCCAGCGCTTGCCCACCAGCTCGACAGCGTGGTGGTAGAGGGTGCAGCAGGCGGCGCGCTCGTCGGCGCTCTCCACCGCTGTGGCCTCGTCCTTGACGGAGACCGTCATGGCACAAGACTAGCCGGGGTTACCGGCGGTATCTAGGCCGCGCGCAACAGGCGGCCCTCCTCGCCCGAGCCGTCCCTGGGGACGTCACCCGAACGGGAGATCAAGTTGGAGAACTGCGCCAACGCCACGTTGGCCACCGCCTCGAGGATCTGCTCGTCCTCCCAGCCGGCCTCCCGTGCCTCCTCGTGCAGATGAGCGGGCGGAGCGCCGTCGGACTCCAGCAGGCCGCGCACGAAGCGCAGCAGCGCGTGCTCGGTTTCGTCGCGGGAGTCGAACTCGCGCGCCAGCGCGATCTCGTCCAGGCCCAGCCCAGCCTGCCGCGCGCTGCGCTGCAGCGACGGCAGGGCGTACTCCCCTCCCCCGTGCTCGGCCACCGCCAGCGCGATGCGCTGCTGGGTGGCGTCCGGGAGGGTGCCGTGGCGCAGCTCGGAGTGGAAGCGCGTGTAGGCGCGGAGGGCCGCCGGAGAGCCGGCGAGCACGCCGAGGAAGTTCGACACCTGCCCGCCACCCGTGAGCGCGCCTTTGAGGATCGCGGCGCTGCGCTCCGGGGCGGTCAGCTCGTCGTGGACCTGGAACCTGCTCTCCTTGGTCTTCATGCCACTTCTCTTCCTGGGGCGTCGCTTATCGGAGGTAAGTCTAGGACGAGGCGTGCGACCTGCAAAGCCGCGCGCTGCCTCTACCCGGTACTACGGCCGGGAACCTCTCGCGGACGCCTAAGCGCGGCTTAAGAGCTGGCCGTGACGACGGCCATGAAGATGAGGAAGAGCCCCAGCAACACCGCGTAGAGCGCCAGGCGATCCGGCGCGGAGACGACGCGGCTCGACGCAGCGGGGCGCCGGCGGGGAGGCGTGGGCTGCCCGCTGATGCGGACGGTCCTGCGCTCGCCGGGCACCGGGACAGGCGCCGGAGTCGCCGTGACCGGAGCGGGGTCCTCGACCAGCTCCAGGCGGGGCTTCGAGACGAACCTCTCTTCGTATTCATCCACCCGCTGAAGTGCGCGGGCACCCGCTGAATTCATCGGTTCTCTTTCCTCGGGCCTGCGGGGTTAGCTGACGGGCTCGCGCCGAAAGAGTCGCGCTACGTCCGGACGGCAACGCCGCCGGGACGATTCGCCCCAGGACCAGTTGGGCCTATCGGTTCCCCCGCGCCCCGCCT
The DNA here is from genome assembly GCA_963810745.1 of uncultured Thermoleophilaceae bacterium. Classification (GTDB taxonomy): domain Bacteria; phylum Actinomycetota; class Thermoleophilia; order Solirubrobacterales; family Thermoleophilaceae; genus JACCZR01. Next base: position 25,916 of record CAWEOW010000003.1, on the reverse strand, counting down.
ACCTACGGGGCCTCGGCCGGATGACGCGCCGGAGGGTACTACTTCCCGGCGACCTTCGTCACGTAGAGCGCGACGGCGTCCGCGTCGCCTCCGGTGTAGATGCCCGAGGGCATCTGCTTCTCGCCCGTGCCGCCCACGCGAATGGCTGTCAGGACGCGCTTCTTGGACATCTTGCCCACCTCGTCGAGGTCGGGGCCCTGGACGCCCTTGGCGTTGGCGGCATCAAGATTGTGGCAGCTGCCACAACGCTCGGCGAAGAGGACCTTGCCCTGCTCCTCCTCCTTGGTCAGCTCCTCGGTCGAGGTGACTTCCGTGGCGCCGGCGGAGGCCTGGCTGTTGGCCAGGATCAGCGCCGGGACGAGCAGGCCCCCGATCAGGTAGATCACCGGGATCGCGATGCGGAAGGCGGTATTCCCGCGCGTGAGATAGGCCTCGCGGGCGGCGCTCGGGCCACCCGAGAAGGCGACGAAGATGACGCCGATCCCGAGGAGCAGGAACGGCAGGACGATGGCCAGCCAGGTCATGCGGGGCGGGACTCTATTTCAAGCGGTCGACGCCGGCATAGACGTTGAAGGAGTCCTGGCGCACGAAGCCGCACAGCAGCATCCCGCGCTCGCTCGCGAGGTCCACGGCCAGCGAGGTGGGCGCGCCGACGGCCACCACCCCGGCCATGTCGGCCATGGCGGCCTTCTGCACCAGCTCGAACCCGGCCCGCCCGCTCAGGCAGGCGAAGGCCGCGGTCAACGGGTGCCGGCCCTCCAGCAGCAGCGCCCCTACCGCCTTGTCCATCGCGTTGTGGCGCCCCACGTCCTCGCGCAGGCAGAGCAGCCGCCCCTCGAGGTCGAAGATCCCGGTGCCGTGCAACCCGCCGGTGCGGCCGAAGGCCCGCTGCCCGGCGCGCAATTCCTCGGGTGCGCGGAGAACCAGCCGCTCCGGCACTGGCCCGCGTGTCGTCGCGGGCTCGGGAGCGTGCAGGCGCACGTCCTCCAGCGCGCCCTTGCCGCAGATCCCGCAGGAGGACGTGAGGTGGAAGCTGCGCTTGCCGGGGTCTCGGCGCATCCCGCCCGCCGTGCGGACGTCCACCACGTTGCCCTCGAAGTCCTCGGTCGGGCCGACGCCGGCCACGTCGTCCGGGCCGGCGATCAGGCCCTCGCCGGCGAGGAACCCCACCGCGAGCTCCTCGTCGTGGCCGGGGCTGCGCATCGTCACCGCGAGCGCCTCGCCGTCCACGCGGATCTCCAGCGGCTCCTCGACCGCGACCTCGTCGTCGCGCCGCTCCGCCGGGCGCCCCGCCTGGAGGCGCTCGATCGAGCAGACGGCTACGTGGGGGTCGACGGTGACGGGCACCGCCGCAGCGTATGCCCGGAATCGCGCGTCTCAAAATGAGAGGGGCCCCGCTTTCGCGAGGCCCCTCCGCAGCCGGCCGGTAAGCCGGATCCTGTCGTGGACAGTCATCCATCTGCCGGCGCTCTCGCGCCGGCGGGCCCTGCGGCCCTGCGGCCTACCTGGGACTCGGCGGGCAGCGTCATCGTCCCTGCTTGGCCTTGCACCGGGTGGGGTTTGCCTGGCCGGCGCGTCACCGCGCCGCCGGTGCGCTCTTACCGCACCTTTTCACCCTTGCCGCCGACGAGCTCTCGAGAGGCCCGCCGGGTAGGCGGTTTGTTTCTGTGGCACTTTCCCGCGGGTTTCCCCGGGTCGGGTTTCCCGACCACCCCGCCCTTCGGTGTCCGGACTTTCCTCGAACGCCGGTTGTCTCTCCGACGCCCGCGACTGCCTGGCCGGCAGCGAGAGAGTCTAGGTCAGGGTCGAGCCACAGTCCATGCAGTGGCCTCCGCCCTGACGGCTGTGCATCCGGCCATGGCAGACGGGGCATTCGGTGGCCCCGTCGGCGTGCAGGCCCTCCCATACGCGCGAGATCCGGTCCTCGAGCGTCGGCCTGCCGCCGTTGGGGCGTCCAGTGGGGGTTTCCGGTCCCCTCACAAGTGTTGGTGGGAAGAGCGTCGCCGTGCTCACGAGACTCTCCTCATCACGCCGACCACCCTTCCGATGATCTGGACATCGGTGCTGATGATCGGCTCGAAGTCGTCGTTCTCGGGCTGGAGGCGCACGTGGTCGGGCTCGCGGAAGAAGCGCTTGACCGTCGCCTCGTCGCCGATCTGGGCCACCACGATCTCGCCGTCGGTGGCCGTCTCCTGGCGGCGGACCACCACGTGGTCGCCCTCCAGGATCCCGGCGTTCTTCATCGAGTCGCCTCGCACCTGCAGGAGGAACTCGCCGGCGTCGCCGCCCGCGATGGGCGGGATCTCCACGTAGTCCTCGATGTTCTCCTCGGCGAGCACCGGCTGGCCGGCGGCGACCGAGCCCACCAGCGGCAAACCGCTGTGGCCGTCGCCCACGACCTGCTTGGCCTTGTCCACCAGGACCTCGATCGCCCGGGGGCGCGTGGGGTCCCTCCGCAGCAGGCCGAGCTTCTCCAGGTTGGCGAGATGGGCGTGGACGGTCGACGACGAAGTGAGGCCGATCGCCTTCCCGATGTCGCGCACCGTGGGCGGGTACCCGTGGCTGGACGAGTAGCGCTTGATGAAGTCGAAGATCTCCTGCTGGCGCTTGGTCAGGTCTAGATCCACTGGGCCTCCGAGGGGGCTGAGACGAACATGTGTTCGACAAGGTACCTAGGCCCCCGGACGACTGCAAGCTTTCTGCCACAGGGCGCCCGGGGCTATAGTTCGCGCCCCCTCAGGCGCCTGTGGCGGAATTGGTAGACGCGCAAGGTTGAGGGCCTTGTCCCACTTACGTGGGGTGGGAGTTCGAGTCTCCCTGGGCGCACTCACTCACGGCTGTTCAACCACCCGGAAGCCGTTTCCGTCCGGGTCCCGGAAGGTGAACATCGGCGGCACGTAGTTGCCCATCCGCATCACCTCGCCGTCCACGTCCACCCCACGCGCCTGCAGGGCGGCGTGGTCGCCGTCGGCGTCCCCGGTGGTGAAGCTCACCTCCGTCCCGCCGCCGGCCCGGTCGGGGGCCGCCACCAGGGCGAGGCTCGCCCCCTCGCCGGGCGGGGCCACCTCGATCCAGCGGTCCCCCTCGCCGAAGGCGCCGTCGATGCGCGTCTCGAAGCCCAGCCCGGCCCAGAACTCGAGCGCCCGGTCCTGGTCGGCCACCGGGACGATGACCCGTCCCACCTGCGTGATCGCAAGCTCGCTCATCGCTCCAGCTCCTCCTTCAGCGCGCTGACCCGCTCGCGCCAGTAGGCCTTCATGCGGTCCGCCTCGTCGGCGCCGCCCAGCCGCTCGTGCGACAGCGCGAGCACGCTCTTCTCCGGCCCCTTGGCCGCGAAGGTCACGTGCACCCGGCTGCCGTCGTCGCCCCAGTCGAACCGGGCCGACTTCGGCCGGGTCGCGGTGCGGGTCGCCAGCGACCCGTCGGCCTGCGAGACGAAAGCGTCGTACAGCCGCTCCACCGGGACGTCGACCGTGCGCGTCGCCGTGACCGCGAAGCCGTCCTCCTTCTCCCCCACGGCGCGCCCCTGGCGGACGCGCTCGTAGCTCTTGACCACCGCCTGGACGTTCCAGGCCAGCGGGTCGGCCCCCTGCACCTCGGCGAGCCAGCGGGCCGCCTCGCGGTGGGTGCGCTCGGCGGCGCCCCACTCGTCGAGGGCGTCGAACCACTCCTCCCAGCCGCGGCCGGTGCGCCGGCGGATCTCGGCGTCGGTGGTGATGAGGCCGTCGCCGGACTCCTCGGGCGCGCTCAGCAGTGACGCGCGCGCCGCGGTGTAGCTCTCGCCCGTCTTCTCCATCCGCGCGCGGACGAGGCGCTTGAACGAGCTCTGCCTGGTCATGGGTGCTCCTCTCGCTGGCGCGACGCCTCGACTCACGCTCGGGGCGCCCCGCCGGAAAGGGCGATCAGTGACCGGCGTCCCGAGAGCTCAGGCCCCCTTTGCCCCCGCTGGGCCGGCGGCGTGAGCGCCGGAACCGGGGGTTGGGCGCGGGACTCGCGCCGCGGGCAAGGTACCACGGCGCATGGTATATGCCGATATGGGAATATAAGTGTTGTGAGCGCAGCCTGGATCGCACTCGGAGACCCCCACCGCCGCGCCCTGCTCGAGCACCTGCTCGAGGGACCGCGGGCGGTGGGAGAGCTCGTCGAGCGCACCGAGCTCAGCCAGCCGAGCACCTCCAAGCACCTCCGCGTGCTGCGGGAGGCCGGCCTGGTCTCGGTGCGGCGCGATGCCCAGCGCCGCGTGTACGCGCTCGAGCCCGAGCCGATGGCCGAGATCGACGCCTGGCTGGCGCCCTACCGGCGCATGTGGAGCCAGAGCCTCGACGCGCTCGAGCAGCACCTCGACGACAAGGAGAGCGGCTGATGGAAGGCACGTACGTGACGGTCGACGGCAAGCCCGCCGTGCGCTTCGAGCGCGCGCTGGGCCATCCGGTGGAGACGGTGTGGGAGGCGGTGACCGAGCCGGAGCGGCTCGCGCACTGGTTCCCCACCACGGTCGAGGTCGACCTGCGCGAGGGCGGCGCGATGAGCTTCGCCTTCCCCGGCGGCGAGGAGGAGATGAGCGGGGAGGTGCTCGCGCTCGACCCGCCGAGGCACTTCGCCTTCCTCTGGGGCGGAGACGAGCTCCGCTTCGAGCTGGAGCCCGAGGGCGACGGCTGTCGCCTGCGCCTGACCCACCTCCTGACGCGCTCCGACGAGGCGGCCCGCACCGCGGCCGGCTGGCACGTCTGCCTCGACCGGCTGGGCGAGCTGGTCGACACCGGCGGCGCCGAGGCCCCCGGCACCGAGCCGACGGACGAGTGGCGCGCGCACTACGACCGCTACGTCGCGGCGGGGGTGCCCTCCGGGGCAGAGGTGCCCTGAGTCTGGAAGAGTCCGGGCCATGGTTGCGGTGATCACCGGCGCCTCCAGCGGCATCGGCGAAGCGGCGGCGCACCGCCTTGCCCGAGAGCCCGGGGCGCGGCTGGTCCTGGTGGCCCGGCGCGAGGACCGGCTGCGCGAGCTGGCCGAGCAGGTGCCCTGCGAGGCCACCTGGGTGGCGGCCGACCTGACCGAGGACGACGCGCCCGAGCGCGTGCGCGCGCACGTGGAGGAGAAGCACGGGAGCCTCAGCCTCCTGGTCAACAACGCGGGCGCGTCCTGGCGGGCCAAGTTCGCCGACGGCGGCTGGGAGAACGTGCGCCGCCACATGGAGGTCAACTTCGACGCGGTGGTGCGGCTGACCGAGGCGCTCCTGCCGCTGCTGCGAGCTTCCGCGCCGAGCGCGATCGTCAACGTCGCGAGCACCGCCGGCCGGGTCTCCCGCGGGGGCAGCGGCGCGTACTCGGCCAGCAAGTTCGCCCTGGCCGGCTGGAGCGACGCGCTCTACTCCGAGGAGCTCCCCAACGGCGTGCACGTGGGCCTGGTGCTGCCCGGCTTCATCTCCACCGAGGGCTTCCCCCAGAAGGAGCTGACCGGCAGCTGGAAGACCCGCTGGGCGGTCTCCACGCCCGAGAAGGGAGCGGAGGCGATCGTCGAGGCGGGCCTGGGCCGAAAGCCCGAGCGCTACGTCCCCAAGCCGTACGGGCTCGCCGCCGCCGCGCGGGTGGTGCTGCCCCGCCTGACCCGCAAGGTGATGTCCGGCGGAGGCGCGCAGGTGATGACCACCCGCACCGCCGCCATGGACGCCGACGAGCGCTGACGCGCCCGCACACCCCACACTTTTAGGCCTTCTTGGAATAGGGGCGTAGCGTCATCCTCTTGAACCCCGGCGAGGAGGAACGGATGACGACCACGCGCGAGGGCCTCGAGGCTGCCCTCTACGAGATCAAGCGCGTCGTTGTGGGCCAGGACGCGATGCTCGAGAGGGTGCTCGTGGCTCTGCTCACCGGCGGCCACGTGCTGCTGGAGGGCGTGCCCGGCCTGGCCAAGACCCTGACCGTCAAGACGCTCGCCGGAGTGGTCGGCGGCTCCTTCCAGCGCGTTCAGTTCACGCCGGACCTCGTCCCGGCCGACCTCGTGGGCACCCGCGTGCTGCGCCCCGACACCGGCAGCTTCGACGTCGAGCTCGGCCCGGTGGTCTGCAACTTCCTGCTGGCGGACGAGATCAACCGCGCCCCGGCCAAGGTTCAGTCCGCGCTGCTCGAGGTCATGGAGGAGCACCAGGTCACGATCGCCGGCCAGACCTTCCGGGTCCCCGAGCCCTACCTGGTGCTCGCGACCCAGAACCCGATCGAGTCCGAGGGCACCTACCCCCTCCCCGAGGCCCAGACCGACCGCTTCCTGATGAAGATCCTGGTCGACTACCCGACCGCCGCCGAGGAGACCGCCGTCGTGGGCCGCTCGCTCGAGCCGCCGGTCGAGGTGATCGAGCGCCTGACCGGTGACGACCTGCTGGCCTTCCGCCGGGAGGTCGACGAGGTCTACGTGGACGGCGGCATCGTCGCCCACGCGGTGCAGCTGGTGGACGCCACCCGCAACCCCACCGCCTACGGGCTCGGCGACATCGCGCACCTCGTGGACTACGGCGCCAGCCCGCGTGGTCCCATCGGCCTGATCCAGGCCGCCCGCGCCCTCGCTCTGCTGCGCGGCCGACGCCACGTGATCAGCACCGACGTCCGCGACCTCTCCCTGGACGTCCTGCGCCACCGCCTGGTCCTGTCCTACGACGCCCTCAGCGAGGGCGTGAACGCCGACGACATCCTGGGCCGCGTGCTCGAGGCGGTCCCCTCGCCCGACGCCGCGCCGGTCCACTCGATGCCGCCGCCCTCGGGGCCGCCCGCGCCGGGCTACGCGCCGCCGCAGTACTCCCAGCCGCCGGGCCACGCGCCCCACAACCCGCCGCCCGGCGGTGAGTATCCGCCGCCGGTGGCCGGAGGAGGCACCGCCGCGTGACCTCGACCGGCGGCCATGGGTCTTCCCGCGGCACGCCAGGGCCCGGGACCGATCGCCGGCCGGCTTGTCGAGGCGCTGGACTTCCAGCTCTCGCGCCGCGCCGGAGGGCTTCATCCGGGCGACCACCGCTCGCCCGGCGTGGGCGTCGGCACCGAGCTGGCGCAGCTGCGCCCCTACGCCCCCGGCGACGACGTGCGCCGCCTCGACCCGGCGGCCAGCGCGCGCACGGGCATCCCCCACGTCCGCCTGCAGGTTCCCGAGCGCCTGATGACCACCTGGCTGGTGCTCGACGTCTCCCCCTCGATGGCCTTCGGCACCGCGCAGCGGCTGAAGTGGGACGTGGCCGAGGGCGCGGTGCGCGTCCTGGGCCGCCTCGCCACCCGCCGCGGCGGGCGCGTCGCCCTGCTCACGTGCGGCGGCCCCGTCAACCGCCTGCTCGCGCCGCGCAGCGGCCGCGGCGCGGCCGCCGGGTTGGAGCGCGTGCTGGCCGAGGGCGTCGCCCACGACGGCCACGGCGACGAGCACGGGCTGGCCGGCGCGCTGGGCCGGCTGGGCCGCCTCACCAAGGCGCCGGGGCTCGTGATCGTCATCTCCGACTTCCGCGGCCCGGTCGACTGGCGCACCCAGCTGCGCGCGCTCGGGCAGCGCCACTCGCTGCTGGCGGTGGAGATCGGCGACCCGCGCGAGGCCTCGCTGCCCGACGTCGGGCGCCTCGCGCTGATCGACCCCGAGACCGGCGAGCGCGTGGAGGTCGACACCCGCGACTCGCGCCTGCGCCGGCGCTACGAGCAGCGCGAGCGCGAGCGCCGCGACGAGGTGCGGCAGGGACTGCGCCACGGAACCGCCCGCCACGTCCACCTCTCGACGGACTCCCCCTGGCTCGACGCACTGGGGCGTGGCCTGGCGTGACCTTTGACGCCCCCACCTACCTGCTGGCGCTGCTGGTCATCCCGCTGGCCCTCGTCGCCTACGCGCTCGCCCAGCGGCGCAGGCGCGCCTTCGCCGTGCGCCACCCCGGCGTCCCCGCGCTGGCCGAGCTGGTCGGCACCACTCCGTTCTGGAGGAAGCACCTGCCCGCCGCGCTGTTCGCCGCGGCCCTGGCCGCGCTGGCCGTCGCGCTCGCCCGCCCGGAGGCCACCGTGGCCGTCGCCGAGGAGCAGGCCGCGGTTGTGCTGGTGACCGACGTCTCGGGCTCGATGCGCGCCACCGACGTCAAGCCCAGCCGCCTGGCCGCCGCCCAGAAGGCGGCCCGCACCTTCCTGGCCGGCGTGCCCGAGGACCTGCGCGTGGGGGCGGTCAGCTTCTCCAGCGCGGTGGTCTCCGTGCAGCGCCCCAGCCAGGACCGCGACGGCGTCGAGACGCTGATCGGGGACCTGGTGGCCGACGGCGGCACCGCCACCGGCGAGGGCCTCTCCGACGCGCTCGACCTCTTCGACCAGGAGCCGCGCAAGGGCAAGAAGCGCCCGCCCGCCGCGATCGTCCTGCTCTCCGACGGCAAGACGACCCTGGGCCGCGACCCCGTCGACGTGGCGCGCGAGGCCCGCAAGCGCAAGGTCCCCATCTACACCGCGTCGCTGGGCACCAACGAGGGCGTCGTGACCGTCGGGCCCTACGGCCAGCGGCTCAACGTCCCGCCCGACCCCGAGACGATGCGGCGCATCGCCCGCGACTCGGGCGGCAAGGCCTTCGCCGTCGATCAGGCCGAGGAGCTGAGCACGGTCTACGAGCGGCTCGGCCGCAGCCTCGGCACCAAGCGCGAGAAGCGCGAGATCACGCCCTGGTTCGCGGCCGGCGGGATGGTCCTGCTGGTGGGCGCGGCCGGGGCGGGCCTGCGCCGCTTCGGGAGGCTCCCGTGAGGCCGGTGGCACTGCTTCCCGCCGGACTCCTGCTCGCGGGCTGTGGCCAGGAGGCCACGGCGCCGCCCGAGCAGGGACCGCGCGCGCCGAAGGTCACTGCCGGCTCGGTGATGAACCACGTGCGCGCCTTCCAGCGCATCGCCGACCGCCACGGCGGCAACCGCGCCGCCGGCACCGCGGGCGACCGGGCCTCCGCGCGCTACGTCGCGCGGCGTCTGCGGCGCGCCGGCTACCGCGTGCGGACCGAGCCGGTCAACGTCTCCACCTTCCGCCAGCGCGGCCGGCCCCGCCTGCAGAGCGGGGCGACCCGGTTCGGCGTCCGAACGCTCGAGTTCTCGGGCAGCGGTCGCGCTCGGGCCCGGCTGAGGGCGGTCGGGCTCGGCTGCGCGCGCTCGGACTTCGATGCCTTCCCCCGCGGCCGCGTCGCGCTTGATGCGCCGCGGGGAGTGCACGCTGCGCAGCAAGGTCCTGCGTGCCCAGCGCGCCGGCGCGAAGGGCGCGGTGATCTTCAACGACGGGGCGCCTCGGCGCACCGGCCTCATCCGGGGAACGCTCGGCTCGCCCGGCGCCCGTATCCCCGCTGTGTTCGCCACCCACGCGGATGGCCAGGCGCTCCTTCGCGCGCGCGGGCGTGTGGACCTCGCCGTGCGGGCGAGCTCGCGCCGCCGCCTCACGCGCAACGTCATCGGCGACTCGCCCTTCGGCAGCGGCCGGGAGCGCGTGGTGCTCGGCGGTCACCTGGACTCCGTGCCCGAGGGGCCGGGCATGAACGACAACGCCTCGGGCGCCTCCACCGTCCTGGCCATCGCCGAGCGCGAGGGCACCCGGCCGCAGCCCGGCCGCCGGCCGCTGCGGGTGGCCTTCTGGGCCGCCGAGGAGGAGGGCCTGGTGGGCTCCCGCCAGCACGTCCGCCGCATGAGCCGGGCCGACCGCGACGACATCCTCGCCTACGTCAACCTCGACATGGTCGGCTCGCGCCGTGGCCGGCGCTACACCTACGGCAGCGACGGCGCCGTGGTCGACCGCCTCGACGACGCCGCGCGAGGCGTGATCAGGGCCCGCGGGGGGACCCCCCAGGAGCGGTCGCTCGGCGGCAGCTCCGACCACGCTCCCTTCCGCCGCGCCGGCGTCCCGGTCTACGGGCTGTTCTCGGGCGCCGGAGCGCCCGAGGACACGTGCTACCACCGGCGCTGCGACCGCATCGGCCAGATCGACAGGCGGACCCTCGACGACCTCTCACGTGCCGCGGCAGCCGCCGTCGGCGCAGCACTCGATCCAAGGAAGGTCAGCAGGTGAACGACCGCAGACTCTGGACCGGCGATCGCCCGCAGTCCGAGCTCGAGGGCTGGGCGGCCCCCAAGCCTCCCCCTCGCTCCGAGCCCGACGCCCCCGAGGGCGAAGCGGCGCGCGAGGAGCGGCCCTCCCGCCGGCGGTTGCTGCTCTCGGGCGCCGGCCTGGGCGCGCTGCTCGTGGTGATCGGCGTGACTCTCGGAGTTCTGCTCGGCGGCGGCTCCGACCCCGACAGCGGCACCACGCCGCTGGTGAGCGGCGGCTCGGCACCGCGCACCACGGCGGGCAAGGTCTACGCCGCCGTGGCGGACGGGGTGGTCTCGGTGCGCTCGGGCCGTGGCTCGGGCACCGGCTTCGTCCTGAACCGCAACGGCACGCTCGTGACCAACGCCCACGTGGTGGGCGGGTCGAACCGGGTCCGCGTCCGCTTCGGCGACGCGGGCCGCCAGGTCAATGCCCGTGTGCTGGGCACCGACGGCTCCAGCGACCTCGCCGTGCTGAAGGTCGACCCGCGCCGCTCGGGCCCGCTGCGGGCCCTGCGCCTGGGCGACTCGGGCAAGGTCTCCGTGGGTGACGAGGTGGTGGCGGTGGGCCATCCGTTCGGCCTCGACCGCACCGCGACCGCCGGGATCGTGTCCGGCCTGGGGCGCGAGATCAAGGCGCCGAACGGCTACCAGATCGACGAGGTCATCCAGACCGATGCGCCGATCAACCCCGGCAACTCCGGCGGCCCGCTGGTCGACGCGCGCGGGCGCGTGATCGGCGTCAACTCGCAGATCGCCACCGCCGGCGCCCAGGGCAACCTCGGCATCGGCTTCGCGGTCCCCGCGAGCGCCGTCCAGCAGGTGGTGCCGCGGCTCTCGCGCGGCCAGAACGTCGAGCGGCCCTACCTGGGCCTCACCACCGCGCCCGCCTCCGAGGGCGCACAGGTGCGCGAGGCCGAGACGAGCGGGCCCGGCTCCCAGGCGGGCATCCAGCCGGGCGACAAGATCACGTCCGTCGGCGGGCGCCCCGTGCGCGAGCCCGAGGACGTGGCGGGCGCGATCGCGCGCCGCCGCCCGGGCGAGCGCGTGAAGGTCGAGTACGAGCGCGACGGCCAGAAGAAGTCGACCGTGGTCACCCTCGGCACGCGCCCGGAGCGATCCTCGCCGTGAGCTTCGCCTCCCCCGTCTGGCTGCTGGCGCTGCTGCTGGTCCCGCTCGCCGTGGGGGCCTACCTCCTGCTCGACCGCAGCCGCCGCCGCGCCGCCGGCGCGTTCGCCAACCCCCGGCTGATGGACTCGGTGGCGCCCACCCGCCCCGGCTGGAGGCGCCACGCGCCGATCGTGCTGTACGCGATCGCCTTCACCGGGCTGGCCATCGCGCTCGCCCGGCCCGAGGCCGCGGTGTCGGTGCCCGACTCGCGGGCCTCGGTGATGCTGGTGACCGACATCTCGGGCTCCATGGAGGCCCGCGACGTCAAGCCCACGCGCCTGCGCGCCGCCCGCCAGGCCGCGCTGGACTTCATGGACGAGGTGCCCGACGAGGTGCGCGTCGGCTCGATCACCTTCAACCACCGCGTCCGCAGCATCGAGGCGCCGACCACCGAGCGGTCCGGCGTGCTCGAGACGCTGCAGCGCCTGCGCTCCGCGGGCGGGACGGCGACGGGCGATGCCTTCGCCCTGTCGCTGGACCTGCTCGACCGCGCCCGCAGCCGCCGGGGCCGCAAGCCCGCGCCCGCGGCGATGGTGCTCCTCTCCGACGGCGCCGCCACCCACGGCCAGCCCGTCGGGCCCGTGATGGAGCGCGCGGCGCGGACGGGCATCCGCGTCTACACGGTCGCCCTGGGCACCGACCGCGGCTCGATCCGCGTGCGCACCCCGGGCGGCGAGACCGTGCGCCGCTCGGTTCCCCCCGACCGCCAGACGATGCGCCAGATCGCCGACACGACCAAGGGCCGCTACTACCAGACCGCCGAGGACCTCAAGCTGAAGGAGATCTACGAGGAGCTGGGCAAAGAGGTCGGGCGCAAGAAGGAGAAGCGCGAGGTGACCGGCGCCTTCGCCGGGGTCGCCGGCCTGCTCCTACTCGTCGGCGGCGGGATGTCGCTGCGCTGGTTCGGCCGCCTGCCCTAGCCGCGCCTCCAGCTCCTGCACGCGGCGCATGAGGTCGCGCTCGGCGGGACCGGCGACGATGGTAGCCGTACTCCTGCGGCCCGCTCTCCACGTGCACGCCCTCCCCGGGCCCACGCCGCCCGCTCGTCCACCAGCGCGCGGCTGCTCGCCGAGAAGGCGATGTGGTGTACGCCGATGGCGTAGCGGTCATAGGGCACCTCGTGCGCATCGGACTGACGCTCGCGCAGGCTCACCGAGCCCCCGCCGCCGTGGCGGCTGAGATAGACGACGCGCTCCCCGCGCTCGCCGGCGATGTCCCCTTCGTGCACGTAGCCCAGCGGCCCGAGCAGCCGGCGGTAGAAGGACAGGCTGCGCTCGAGCGAGCTGACGACGAGATCGAGGTGGTCGATGGCCTCCACGCGGCGGTCAGGCTAGGCCGCCTGCAAGGGTGCCGGGCCGAGTGAGCGCCGCCGACGAGTTCCAGGACGTCCCCGCCGACGAGCTCCCGCCCTCGGGCGGCGACCACACACCCGCCAAGGCCGGCCTCGCTGCGCTGACGCTGGGCGCGCTCGGCGTGGTCTTCGGCGACATCGGCACCAGCCCCCTGTACGCGATGAAGGAGACCTTCGCCGGCGAGCACAAGATCGCCGTCGAGCCGACGACCGTCTACGGCGTGCTGTCGCTGATCTTCTGGTCGATCACCATCGTGGTCACCGTCAAGTACGTCCTCATCATCATGCGGGCGGACAACGACGGCGAGGGCGGCGTGATGGCGCTCATCTCCCTCATTCGCCGCAGCCGCCTGCAGACCCCGAGGGCGGAGTGGCTGCTGGTGGCGCTCGGGGCCTTCGGCGCCGCCCTGTTCTACGGCGACGGGATGATCACCCCGGCGATCTCGGTGATGTCCGCGGTCGAGGGCCTCGAGGTGGTCACCCCCAACCTCGAGGCGATGGTGGTCCCGGCCACCCTGGTGATCCTCTCCACGCTGTTCTTCGTGCAGCGCTTCGGGACGGGCCCGCTGGGCCGCTTCTTCGGCCCGGTGATGGCCACCTGGTTCGGCTCGCTGGCGATCTTCGGGCTGATCAAGGTGGTGGGCGAGCCGTCGGTGCTCAAGGCGCTGTCCCCCACCTACGCCATCGAGTTCTTCGCCGAGCACGGCGGCGAGGCGTTCCTCTCGCTGGGCGCGGTGGTGCTGGCCATCACCGGCGCCGAGGCGCTGTACGCCGACATGGGCCACTTCGGGCGCAAGCCGATCCGCGCGGCCTGGTTCCTGCTCGTCCTGCCCGCGCTGTTCCTCAACTACCTCGGCCAGGGGGCGCTGCTGCTGGGCGACGCGAAGGCGATCGACAACCCCTTCTTCCGGCTGGTGCCCGAGCCGCTGCTGATCCCGATGGTGATCCTGGCGACGACGGCGACGGTGATCGCCTCCCAGGCGGTGATCTCGGGCGCGTTCTCGGTCACCCGGCAGGCGGTGCAGCTGGGCTTCCTCCCGCTCCTCACCATCCGCCACACCTCGAGACAGGCGATCGGCCAGATCTACGTGCCGGCGGTGAACTGGTCGCTGTTCGTGGCCGTGATCGCGCTCGTCGTGGGCTTCGGCTCGTCCAGCGCGCTGGCCTCGGCCTACGGCATCGCCGTGACCGGGACGCTGGCGATCGACACGGTGCTCGCCGCCGTGGTGGTGCGCGCGCTGTGGCACCGGCCGCTGTGGATGGCGATCACCGGAGCGGCCGGCTTCCTCATCGTGGACCTCGCCTTCCTGACGGCGAACATCCCCAAGATCCCGACCGGCGGCTGGTTCCCGCTCGCCGTCGGACTGGCGATCTTCACCATTCTGATGACGTGGCGGCGGGGCCGCGAAGTGGTCAGCAAGCGACGCGAGGAAGAAGAGGGCCCCCTGCTGGACTTCGTGAAGGGGCTGCAGACCCGGGACGACCCGCCGGTCCGAGTGCCCGGGACGGCGATCTTCCTGAACGCCAATCCCGATACCACGCCGCTGGCCATGCGCTACAACGTCGAGCACAACCACGTCCTGCACGAGCTGAACGTGGTCGTGAACGTCGAGTCGGTCGGCGTCCCCTACGTGCCCGACGAGGAGCGGACCGAGGTCGACGACCTCGCCATCCCCGACGACGGGATCTCCCTCGTGACGGCCCGCTTCGGCTTCCAGGACGAGCCCAACGTGCCGAGGGCGCTGCGTCAGGTCGAGTGCGACGGCGTCCCGATCGACATCGACAACGCCACCTACTTCCTGAGCCGGATAACGGTCAGCGCCGGCAAGGAGAAGACGATGATGCGCTGGCGCAAGCGCCTGTTCGCCGGCATGACGCGCAACTCCGCGAGCCGCTGGGCCTACTTCGACCTCCCGCAGGAGCGGGTCGTGGCCTTCGGCTCCGACATCGAGGTCTGACTAGGCGGCGGCGAACTTCGCCGGCTCGAAGCGCCGGGTCCGCTGGCGGAACTTCCAGGTGAAGTCGGGCCAGATGACGCCGTTCTTGCCGGTTTCGTCCAGGTACCAGCTCGAGCAGCCGCCGGAGTTCCAGACGGTGGGCGGCAGCCGCTCCTGCAGCTCCCGGTTGTAGGCCTCCTGCACCTCGGGGCGGACCTCGACGGTGCGCAGGCCGCGGCGCTTCATCGTGCGCACCGCGTCCATCACGTACTCGATGTGCGACTCGATCATGAACACCTGGGACTGATGCCCGGTGCCGGTGTTGGGCCCGCTCAGGAAGAAGAAGTTGGGGAAGCCGGCGATCGCCACTCCGAGGTAGGCCTGCGGGGACGGGCCCCAGGCCTCGCTCATCGACACGCCCTCTCGTCCGCGCACCCACTTGGCCGCCTGGATGTCGGTCACGTGGAAGCCGGTGCCGAAGACGATCGTGTCGACCTCGTGGCGCTCGCCGTCCTCGGTCACGATCGCGTCGGGCTCGATCTCCCGGATGCCCGTGCTGACCAGGTCCACGTTGGTCTCCTGAAGCGCGGGATAGAAGAGGTTGGAGGGCAGGATGCGCTTGCAGCCGATGCGGTAGTTCGGCGTCAGGCGCTTGCGCAGCTCGGGGTCTGACACCTGCCGGCGCATGTGGCGCCTGGCGGCGGCCTCCAGCAGCTTGAGCCGCACCGGGTTCTTCACGAGGCCGAAGACCATCGCCTCGTGCATCCAGTAGACCATCGCGCGCACCGCCTTCTGGGCGGCCGGGCACGCGGCGGTAGAGGCGCCGCTCGGCGTCGGTGATCGGCCGGTCGCTGTGCGGGACGACCCACGGCGGCGTGCGCATGAACACCTTGAGGCTCGACGACGTCGGGCTGGATGCTGGGGACGGTCTGGACGGCGGAGGCGCCGGTGCCGATGACCGCCACCCGCTCGCCGGTCACGTCGTGATCGTCGTCCCAGGCCGCGGTGTGGAAGGCGGCGCCCCTGAAGCTCTCGAGGCCCGGGATGGACGGGATCGAAGGCTCGGACAGGCCGCCCACCCCGGCCACCACGACCTGCGCGGTGAGCTCGCCCTGACTGGTCTGCAGCCGCCAGTGGGCGGCCTCCTCGTCCCAGTCGGCGCCCGTGACCTCGCTGTTGAAGCGCACGTAGGGCATGACCCCGTGCTCCTCGGCCACCCGGCGCATGTAGGCCCGGATCTCGGGCTGCTTGGAGTAGGTCCGGGTCCAGTCTGGGTTGGGCGCGAACGAGAACGAGTACAGGTGCGACGGGATGTCGCACTGGCAGCCCGGATAGCGGTTGGCCTGCCAAGTGCCCCCCACGTCATCGGCCCGCTCGAGGATCACGAAGTCGTCTCGCCCCTCCTCGAGCAGGTGGATGGCCATCCCCATTCCGGAGAAGCCCGAGCCGATGATCGCGATGCCGTAGTCGGTCATGCCGTGCGCGCGGGGCCCACCCTACGACGCGAAGAGGGCTCGCGTGGCGGGGAGGGCTCTGGGGCGCCGCGCGCGAGGCGCGACGTGCCCCAGCCCGAGAGCGAGCACGAAGCTCACCGAGATCACGAGCACGAGCAGCGACGCCGCGCCCCACAGCCAGCCGGGCACGTCGTCCTTGAGCTCGCGCTGGAGGATCTGCGTCTCGTCCACCAGCGGGCGCTCGAAGCTCGGCTTCGCCGCGACCTCGGGCGCCGGGATGGCGGGGTCGGCCGGCAGGTAGACCGGGATGCCGGCCAGCTCGCGGCCGCGGTGCACGCGCACCAGCGTCTTCCAGTCGCCCGTGACCGGGATGGGCTCGGTGGTGCGGTAGAGGCCCTCGCGGACCTTCTCCATCTGCTCGACGCGCAGGCCGCCGCCCTGCCAGGCGGTGGTCTGCACCCACTGCGCGTCCTTGGCGGCCGAGGGCGGGTCGAACCGCACGGTGGCGGCGGCCTCGCCCGGGCCGGTCTTGCGCAGCTGGACGTCGGCGCGCACGCCCTGCGGGTCCGCGGTGACGATGCCGTTCGCGACCAGCACGCGCGATCACCGCCAGGCCGGCGGCGAACGCGGTGCGCGCGACCGTGCGACCGGGCAGGTCGCGGTTCAGGCCGGCGCCCAAGAGGCCGCCGATGAGACCGCCCGCGACTCCCGCCGCGGCGCCGAACAGCAGGCCCTCGGGCAGCAGCTCGGCGGTCCAGGGGTTCTGGAAGGCGATCTGCGTCCAGCCGTACTCGGCGAAGAAGCCGACCGTCCCGGCGAACAGGCCGCCGAGCGCGCCGAAGACGACGGGCCCGCGGCGCAGCGCCACGAGGGCGACGAGCTCGAAGCCCAGCGCCTCGACCAGGTACAGCGGCATGGAGGCCAGCGGCTCACCCAGGACGGGGCCGACCAGCAGGGTCACCAGGCCGCGGACCAGCAGGAAGAACAGTGCGGCGCCCAGCGCGCCGCCGGGCCCGACCCACAGGCGCGCGGCCGCCAGGCCGCAGCCCGCGGCGAAGGCGATCAGGATCGGGTGGAAGACCTGCGCGAACTGCTGCACGCCGAAGTCGAACTCGGCCTGGAAGGTGGACAGCCCGATGAGCAGGCCGCCCATCAGCGCCACACGGCGCAGATAGGCCACGGTCGAGTCTTTGCCGAACCCGAGCAGGAGGGCCTTGGCGGCGCCCGAGGGCGCGGCCTGCTGCGCTTGCGGCTGTACATGCCCTCGGCCAGCAGGACGGCCTGGCCGATGAGGCACATGCCCGCGCCGCCGATGAGCATCAGGTGCGTAGGGCCCCAGAGGGTCACGTCCTGGCCGAAGAGGCGGTGCCACATGTCGTCGAGCGGGAAGCCCAGCAGGGCGAACGAGCCCGCCGCGGCCATCAGCACGCCGCCGATCGGCGCGCGCAGGCCGGCGACGTGGACCGGCGCGGGGCCGACCTCCTCGTCGTCGCGCGGGAGCGTGACCGACAGGCAGCCGCTCGAGAAGACGCCGAAGAGCCCGACCAGGATCAGGTAGTGGGCGGGGTTGGCGAGCGGGCCCTCGTCGCGACCGTCGGCGATGTGGAGCGAGATGTCCCAGTACATCCCGACGACGCGCGATGATCAGCGCGCCGCCGGCGATGCCGCTGGGCAGGGCGGCCCAGCCAGGCAGGCCGGAGATCCGCTCGGAGAAGGCGGCCAGGCGAGTCAGCGGCCCGTCACCGCGGCTGCGGTGGCGGGTGATCAGGTACAGCATCACCGCGGTGGCGATGCCGGCGCCCGCGGTGGCGATGACCACCTGATCGAGCGCGGCGCCCCCTGCGGGCTTTGCCTGTGCGAAGAGTGAGACGAGGTCGGCGAAATCGGCCATTGCCCCTCCGTTGGTCGATTGCGGCAGGAACCGTAACACCATTTGGTGTCACATTGAACGCTGTACCCAGGATCTGTGATCCCACTCACGGAATACAGTCGCCGCCGCATGCATCGGGTCGTCCGCCTCTGTCAACGGATCGCCGGCACCCGTCGCTTCCTGGCGCTGACCTTTGCCGTGATCCTGGCCAACGCGGTGGTGATCGGCCTGCAGACCTACGACAAGGTCGAGCAGGAGGCCGGCTTCGTGCTCGACAAGCTGAACGCGATCTTCCTGACGTTCTTCGTGGTCGAGCTGACGATCCGCATCACCGCCTACGGCCGGCGACCGTGGCTCTTCTTCCGCGACGGCTGGAACGTCTTCGACTTCGCGATGACGGTCCCCGTGCTGATCCCGGGCGTGCGCGAGAGCACCACGGCGCTGCGCGTTGTCCGCCTGCTGCGCGTCTTCCGCATCGTCAGCGCGCTGCCCGAGATGCGGGTGCTGGTGGCCGGCCTCGGCCGCAGCGTGGCCCCCCTGCTGAGCATGGGGGTGCTGGTGATCCTGCTCTTCTACGCCTACGGGATGGTCGGCTGGATCCTGTTCAGCGACCACGACCCGGCCAACTGGGGCTCGCTCGGCCAGGCGATGCTGACGCTGTTCTCGATCCTGACCCTCGAGGGCTGGACCACGATCCAGGACACCGCGCTCGAGTTCAGCAGCTGGTCGTGGGTCTACTTCGTCAGCTTCATCCTGATCTCGTCGTTCGTGCTGATCAACATGGTCGTCGCCGTGCTGATCAACGGCGTCGATGAGGCCCGGGCCGCGGGCGCAGCCGAGCGCCGCGCGCTGGAGCACCACGAGGACCTGCCGCTGCTCGAGCGCCTGGAATCGCTGCGGCAGGGGATCGACGACATCGAGCAACAGCTGCTGAGCCGCAACGGGAACGACCAGCCGGCGCGCGCGGCTGACAAGATGGGCGCCGATGGCTGACGAGTGGAGAGTGGAGGTCAACCTCGACGACCCCGAGCACGGCTTCGGGCTCGGCGAGCGGCTGCGCGCGCGGCACCTCGACGACGAGACGCGCGAGCGCCTGGGCAACCGGGTCGTGGTGACCCGTGACGGGCCGCGGCTGTTCCTCTACACGACCACCCAGGACGAGGCTCACGCCGCCGAGACGGTGGTCCGCGAGCTGATCGAGCAGGACGACCTCAGCGCCGAGGTCCAGACCACCCGCTGGCATCCCGACGAGGAGGCCTGGGAGGACGCTTCGAAGCCGCTGCCCGCCAGCGATCACGAGCGGGCCGCCGAGCGCGAGCGCCCGGGCCACGACTGGGAGGTGCGGATCGAGCTGTCCGGCCTGACGCTCGCCGTCGAGATGGAGCGCGACTTGATCGAGGACGGCTACGACGTCGAGCGCCGCTTCTCGTACCTGCTCGTCGGCGCGGGCACCGAGGAGGGCGCCCACGAGCTGGCCGAGCGTTTCCGGGCCGCCCTGCCCGAGGGCACCCCGGTGCACGTGGGGCCGAACATGAGCGAAGTGCCCGACCCGCGCTTCGTGATGCTCGGCCTCTGAGCTTCCTGGAGGACCTCGTCGGCGCGGCCGAGGGCCACGCCGACTACGCCGACGCGCGGATCGTGCGCACCCGCCACGAGCACGTCGGCCTGCGCGACGGGGCGATCGAGACCCTCGAGCGCGGCGAGGACGAGGGAGTCGGCGTCCGGGTGCGCGTGGGCGGGGCCTGGGGCTTCGCCGCCGCCGGCGAGGCCACCCGCGAGGGCGCCGAGCGCGCTCTGGCCCGCGCGCTCGAGGTGGCCGCGACGCAGCCGCCGTCCGGCGGCGCCGAGCTGGCCCCGGAGCCGCCCGCTCGCGGCGAGCGCTCCGGACCGTGCGAGGAGGACCCGTTCGAGGTCTCCCTCGAGGACAAGCTCGAGCTGCTCACCGCCGCCGACGCGGCGCTGCGGGCCCAGCCGGGCCTGGCCGTGGCGCGCTCGGAGCTTTCGGCGCTCTCCACCGACGTCGAGTTCGCCTCCACCGAGGGCGCCCTGTTCCGGCGCCGGCTGACCGAGTGCGGCGGGGGCCTGGCGGCCTCGGCGGTGAACGAGGAGGGCGCCCAGGTGCGCTCCTGGCCCGCGTCGCACGGCGGCAGCGTGGCCCAGGCCGGCTTCGAGCACGTGCGCCGGCTCGACCTGCCGGGCGCGGCGCCGCGGCTGGCCGAGGAGGCCGTCGCCCTCCTCACCGCCCCGGACTGCCCCTCCGGCCCGCAGACGCTGGTCCTGGCGGGCGAGCAGCTCGGGCTGCAGCTGCACGAGTCGGTGGGCCACGCCGTGGAGCTCGACCGCGTGCTGGGCCGCGAGGCCTCCTACGCGGGGACGAGCTTCGTCTCCCCGCACGACATCGGCTCGCTGCGCTACGGATCCGAGCTGATGAACGTGACCGCCGACGGCACCTCGCCCGGCGGGCTGGGCACGATGCCCTGGGACGACGAGGGCGTTGAGGGCCAAGCCGTCCCGATCGTCCGCGAGGGCGTGCTGCGCGGCTTCCTCTCCTCGCGCGAGACCGCCGCGGAGATCGGCCTGGAGCGCTCCGGCGGCTGCATGCGCGCCGACGGCTTCGCCCGCCAGCCGCTGGTGCGCATGACCAACGTGAACCTCGAGCCGGGCCAGGCCGGGACGCTCGAGGACCTGATCGCCGACACCCAGAGCGGCATCCTGCTCGACACCAACCGCTCGTGGTCGATCGACTCGCGGCGGCTGCAGTTCCAGTTCGGCGCCGAGGCCGCGTGGGAGATCCGCGACGGCCGGCTCGGGCGCCTGCTGCGCAACCCCTCGTACGCGGGGATCACGCCGCGCTTCTGGGGCTCGATGGACGCGGTCTGCTTGCCGTCGGAGTGGCGTCTGGCGTCGGTCGTCAACTGCGGCAAGGGCGAGCCCGGCCAGGTGGCCCGCGTCTCGCACGGCTCGGCGCCCGCGCGCTTCCGCGGGGTCGACATGGGCGTGGCGTGAGCGCCGCCTCCGAGCTGGCCGAGCGCGCCCTCGCGGCGGTGCCCGGCGACCGCGAGGCGCTGGCCCACGCCGAGGGCGAGCGCTCGCTGATGCTGCGCTTCGCCCGGTCGCGGCCCACGCAGTCGACCGCCGTCGCCGACATCTCGGTGGAGGTGGCCGTGGTGTGCGACGGTCAAGTGGGGCGCGCCACCACCAACGCCGGGGACGACGAGGCGCTCGCGGCCTGTGGCGCCCGGGCCGCCGCGGCGGCCGAGGCCGCGGCCCGGGCCGGCGGCCCCGGCCCCTTCCCCGGCTTCGCGACCGGCCCGGCCCCGCGCGCCCGCGGGGGCCA
Organism: uncultured Thermoleophilaceae bacterium; assembly: GCA_963810745.1. GTDB lineage: Bacteria > Actinomycetota > Thermoleophilia > Solirubrobacterales > Thermoleophilaceae > JACCZR01. Next base: position 4,755 of record CAWEOW010000003.1, on the reverse strand, counting down.
CGACCGCGAGACCGCGCGCCTGGACCCGGCCACCGGGGCCACGGCGCTGGAGGCCGCCTTCGCGGCGGCCAGGGAGCACGGCGTGGAGGCGCACGGCATCTGGACGGTGGCCGAGGTCGATCGCGCCGTCGCCTCCTCTGCGGGCGCCACCCTCGCCGAGCAGCTCACCGACGCCTTCATGAAGGTGGTGTGCATCGGGCCGACCGAGCGCAGCGGCTATGCGTCGGCGGCCGCGATGGCGGTCTCCGGCATCGACCCGGAGGCCCTGGCGGCGCGAGCCGCCGCCCTGGCCGCGGTGGAGGCCGAGCCGGCCGAGGTGCAGCCGGGCGAGCTGCCTGTGGTGTTCGAGCCCGCCGCGGTGGGCGAGCTGCTCGACCTGCTCGGGCGCTGCGCCTTCAACGGGCTGCTGCACGCCGAGGGCCAGGGCGCGCTGACGGGCCGGCTGGGCACGCGCGTGGCCGCGCCGGCGATCAACCTCTCGGACTCGCCGCGCTTCGCCTCCACCCTCCCCCGGTCCTTCGACGCCGAGGGCACCCTCAAGGCCCCGATGCCGCTCATCCAGGACGGCGTGGCGCACGGCGTGGTGCACGACATCACGAGCGCCACCCTGGCCGGCAAGAGCTCGACGGGTCACGCCTACGCCCCCGGCGGCGATCCGTCCGGCCCGGCCCCCGGCAACCTGGTGCTGGTGGGCGGCGGCGCGACGGACGTGGCCGACCTGGCCGGGCCGATCGAGCGCGGCCTGTACGTGACGCGGCTCTGGTACGGGAATGTGGTGCGCGCCGATGAGGCGCTGGTGACGGCCGTGACCCGCGACGGCACGTTCCTGATCGAGGACGGGGAGATCACGCGTCCGGCGCACGACATGCGGCTCACCGATGACGCGCTGTCGGTTCTGGCGAGCGTGCAGGCGCTGGGCGCGCGGCCCGAGCTGGTAAGCGACGGCGAGTTCTACGGCCGCCGCTTCGCCCGCGGGTCGGTCTGCCCGGCGCTTCGCTGCGCAAGCGTCCGCTTCAGCGGGCGCGCGGGCTAGATCTTCAGCAGGACGAGGACGTTCAGCACGAACAAGATCGAGAAGGCGATCGTCCAGCGGGTGAGGTTGCGCTCGACCAGCGAGCCGCTGCCCACGGCGCCGGAGCCGACGCCGAAGGCGCCCGACAGGCCGGCGTCCTTGCCCGAGTGCAGCAGCACGAGCACGATCACGACGACCGCGAAGATGATCTGCAGTCCGCTGAGAATCGCTTCCACTGCGGCCCCAGACTAGCTAGTTGCGGGGTGCGCGCCCCTCGAGCGCGTCGAGCTCGCGCAGGATCTCCATGGCCTCTCCGCGCAGCTCCCGGTCGACGAGGCGGTGGTCGTCGTCGGACAGCTTGCCCATGCGGTGGTCCAGCTCGGCGTCGCGGATCTCGCGGTACTTCGCCTCCTTGGCCGCCTCCAGCTCGGCGCGGCGCTCCTCGTCGCGCTGGACGATCTCGCGCCCGCGCGCGAGGGGACCGGCGACGATCAGGGCGACGACCGTCACCAGAACCAGCAGGGCCAGCGCGTACTCCACGCGCCCGAGGCTAGGAGCGGGGCTGGCTCAGCTCGCGCCCCAGGCGGGCGGAGTAGAGCGAGCGCACCCGGCGCAGGCGCGCCTCGGGCGACGGCCAGGCCGCCACCAGGGCACCCAGCACGACCATCAGGCCGCCGAGCCAGATCCAGCTGACCAGCGGCGAGACGATGACCCTGAACGTCGCCGGCGGCGGGTCGTTGCGGTAGTTCTCCAGCAGCGAGCCGACGATCAGCGCGAGCCCCTCGTTGCCGATCTGCGGGAAGCGGCGGTCGGCCTCGGCGATCGGCTTCTCCAGCGACGAGATGTCCGGGCGGATCGCGGTCCAGAGGTCGCGGCGCAGGCCCCATCGGACGTCCACCTCGCTGTTGGCCTCTCCCTCGAAGTAGCGCGAGACGACGCCCTTCTTCGGGTCGCGCGTCGGGTAGAAGTTGCGCGACGGACGGACCACCGTGGTCTCGTCGCCCTTGCGCACGACCATCGTCGCGCCCAGCGAGATCGGGGCGCCGGTCCCCTCGCGGTCGTCCGACAGCGCGGCGGTGGGCTTCTGGTAGGTCAGCTCGTAGTCGCCCACCTTCGTCGACTGCCCCGGCTCCAGGCGCACGTCGCGCTGCTGCAGGAAGGCCGACGAGGCGGCCACGCCCAGCAGGAGCACCGCGATCCCGAGGTGGACGAGGTAGCCGCCGTAGCGGCGCCGGTTGCGCCCCACCAGCCGGCCGAGCGCCCGTGGCAGAGCCTCGCCGGTCATGGAGCTGCGCGCCCAGGCGCCGCGCCAGAACTCCTGGACCACCACGGCCACCACGAAGGCCACGAAGACGAACATCGCCAGCGAGGTGGGGCTGTCGGTCGCGTTGGTGGCGAGCGCCAGCACGAGGGCGACGAGCAACGCGAAGGCCACGGGGGCGACGAGCACGCGCCGGACGCCGGACCATGTGGCCCGCCGCCAGGCCAGCATCGGCCCGATGCCCGCGAGCACCACCAGTACCAGCGCCAGCGGCGTGGTGATCGAGTTGAACCACGGCGGGCCCACGCTGGCCTCGCGACCGGTCACCGCCTCGGAGATCAGCGGGAAGAAGGTGCCCCACATGATCACGAGCGCGAGCGCGACCAGCACGAGGTTGTTGAGCAGGAAGAAGGCCTCGCGCGAGATCAGTGAGTCCAGCTTGGCCTCGGACTGCAGCGAGTCGAGGCGGCTGATGACCAGCACGACCGAGAAGACCACCACGATGCCGATGAAGGTCAGGAACTGCGGGCCGATCGTGGAGGCGCCGAAGGCGTGGATCGAGCGAGAGCACGCCCGAGCGCACGAGGAACGTGCCGAGCAGGGCGAGCACGAACGTCGCCACGATCAGCGAGACGTTCCAGACCTTCAGCATCCCCCGCTTCTCCTGCACGATGATCGAGTGCAGGAACGCGGTGCCCACCAGCCAGGGCATCAGCGCGGCGTTCTCGACCGGGTCCCAGGCCCAGTAGCCGCCCCAGCCGAGCTCGGTGTAGGACCACAGCGCGCCGAGCAAGATGCCGGTGCCCAGGAAGGTCCAGGCCACCAGGGCGAAGCGCCGCGTGGCGCGGATCCAGTCCGCCCCCGTGCGCCGCGTGATCAGCGCCCCCACCGCGAATGCGAAGGGGATCGTGAAGCCCACGTAGCCCGTGTAGAGCATGGGCGGGTGGATCATCATCGCCGGGTGGCGCAGCAGCGGGTTCAGCCCGCGGCCGTCGGGCGGGACCATCGCCGCGCTCACGCTGTCGAACGGGCTCTCCCAGCCCACCATCAGGACCAGGAAGAAGGCGGCCACCACGCCGAGCACGGCGGTGGCCCAGGGCGTGATCTCGCGCAGCGAGTTGCGGGTGAGGAACAGGACCGCGCTCGAGAACAGCGAGAGCAGCAGGACCCACAGCAGCAGCGACCCGTCCTGGGTCGACCACATGCCCGTGACCTTGTAGAAGGTCGGCGTGTCGGTGGAGGACGACTCCTCCACCAGCGCGAACGAGAAGTCCGAGCGCAGGTAGGCGGCCTCGAGGATCGCGAAGGCCAGGACCAGCAGCGCGGCCAGGCAGTACATGGCCCGCCGCGAGGAGATCGCGAGGTCGCGGCGCCCGGTGCGCGCGGCGGCCACCGAGGCGCCCACGGCGTAGAGCGCGCACAGCAGCCCCGCGAACAGGCATGCGGCCCCTACCGGCGCCAAGCTAGGTCTTCTCTTTGGTGAACTTCGACGGGCACTTCGTGACCAGCGAGTCGCGCTCGGCCACGAACGTCCCGCCCCGCAGGCTCCCCGAGACGATCACCTCGCGACCGTCTCGGAAGGGATCCGGCACCGCTCCCACGTAGCGCACGGGGACCGACTCGTGGCCGGCGCGGTCGCGGATCTGGAAGCTCAACCCCTCCCCCTCGCGCTTCACCGAGCCGTTCACCACCTTGCCCGTTAGCTCGTACGAGCGCCCGGGCTCGGAGGCCCGCTTGACCTGCGACGGGGTGCTCGCCTCCGTGGAGGAGGAGAAGCTCGTGTAGACGAGCGCGCCGGCCAGCAGGAGCGCGACCGACAGGGCCACGATCAGGCGGACACGGCGCTTCCGAGAGGGGTCCATGCCCCCCGCAGTCTAGGAGGCGGGTGCCCTCCGCCTGCGCCTGGTCACGAGGACGGTTCCGCCCAGGATCGGGAAGGCAATCCACGTCCCCGCGCCGCAGCCTCCCTCGTCCTCTTCGGCCTCCTCGCCTGCCTCCTCTTCCTCGTCACCGTCCGATGACTTCTTCTTGCTCGACGACGACTTTCCGCCGCTACTGCCGCCCTTGACCGCGACGGCCGGAGCGACCGCGGAGAAGGTGAGCATGACGGCGAGAACGAGGGCCAGGAGGATTCGCATGCGGCCAATATACGGGCGCCTCAGGCGGCGCTGGGGTGGCCCTCCCCCGGCCAGGGGGCGAGGATCAGGATCACGAGTGCGTCCTGGGTGGCGCGGATCTCGCGCCGCTCGGCGGGCTCGAAGTGGGCCAGGAACCCCGGACCGGCGTCGGCGACCTCGCCGCCCTGGTCGACCTCCACCCGCCCCGCGGTGACCACCAGGTACGCCCGCTCGTGGGTCTCGTGCTCCTGCATGAGCTCGCCGGCCGGGAGGTTGATCGCGATCGCCCGCGTGTTCTTGTCCGAGTGCAGCACCTGCGGGTGATGGGGCTGTACGTCGAGCGAGGCGATCTCCCAGCTCTCCAA
>CAWEOW010000002.1:0-10402 GCA_963810745.1 uncultured Thermoleophilaceae bacterium | reverse complement strand
GCCGGCCGCGCGGGCAGCTACGCATCGCTGAGCTTCTCCCTGGACACCGAGGACCCCGAGCGCGGCGCGGCCATGCAGCGGGTGCACGAGCGCAGCACCGAGCTGCAGACCCTGCTCCTCTTCTTCGACCTCGAGTGGAACGAGCTGCCCGACGACCACGTCGAGCCGCTGCTCACCGACCCGGCGCTGGAGTTCTGCGCGCACCACCTGCGCACCCTGCGCCGCTACCGCCCACACCAGCTCTCCGAGCCCGAGGAGCAGATACTCACCGAGACCGCGGTCACCGGGCCGTCGGCCTTCCGCCGCCTGTTCACCGAGCTGGTGTCGGCGCTGCGGGTGGAGCTGCCGTTCGAGGACGAGCCCGTCGCGCTCATGCAGGCGCTGGCCAACCTCCAGGACCCCGACCGCGAGCGCCGGCGCCAGGCCGCCGAGGGCGTCACCGCATCGCTGAAGCCCGGCCTGCGCACGCGCGCGTTCGTGACCAACACGCTGGCCGCCGACAAGGCCACCAAGGACCGCCTGCGCCACTACGAGCACTGGCTTGCGTCGCGCAACCTCTCCAACGAGGCCAGCGACGAGTCCGTCGAGGCGCTGGTGGCCGCGGTGCAGGACCGCTACGAGCTGGCGCGGCGCTGGTACCGGCTGAAGGCGAAGATCCTCGGCCTCGACCGCCTGGCCCACTACGACCGCATGGCGCCGCTGCGCGAGTCGACCGACCGCATCCCCTACGACGAGGCGCGCGAGCTGGTGCTCGACTGCTACCGCGGCTTCTCCTCCGAGCTGGGCGACGCCGCCGCCGGCTTCTTCTCCGAGCCCTACATCGACGGCCCGCCCGAGCCCGGCAAGCGCGGCGGCGCCTTCTGCGCCTACACCGTGCCCAGCGCGCATCCCTACGTGCTGCTCAACTACACCTCGCGCCCGGGCGACGTGCTGACCATGGCCCACGAGCTCGGCCACGGCGTGCACGCGGTGCTGGCCCGGCCGCGCGGCCTGTTCCACTTCACGAGCCCGCTGACCGTGGCCGAGACCGCGTCGATCTTCGGCGAGACGATCGTGCTGGAGCGGCTGCTCGAGCGCGCGGGCGACGACCAGGAGGCGCGGCTGTCGCTGCTGGCCGAGTCGCTGGACGGCGCGGTGGCGGCGATCTTCCGCCAGGTGGCGATGAACCGCTTCGAGCACGGCGTCCACACCGAGCGCCGCTCCGGCGGCGAGCTGTCGGTCGACCGCCTGAACGAGCTGTGGCTGGAGACCCAGACCGACATGCTCGGCGACTCCGTCGAGCTCGACGACGACTACGCCACGTGGTGGTCCTACGTGCCGCACTTCATCGACACGCCGGGCTACGTCTACGCGTACGCCTACGGCCACCTGCTGGCCCTGTCGGTCTACCGCCGCTACGAGGAGGAGGGCGAGGGCCTGGTCCCGCAGTACCTCGACCTGCTGCGTGCGGGCGGGTCGATGCCGCCGGAGGACCTCGGACGCATCGTCGGCGTCGAGTTGGGCGACCCGGGCTTCTGGAGCTCGGGTCTCGATCTGATCGAGCGCCAGCTCGAGTCTGCAGAGAAGGCGGCCTCCGCGCTGTAGCTTCTCCGTAGCAAGGGTCTGCAAAGGCTGCGCATGGTGGGGAGGGAGCGGGAGGTTTCCGAAAGATTCCCGTGCAGGTGCGCCGGCTTGCCCTACTCATACTCGCTCTGCTTGCTCTCGCCGGGTGCGGCGGCGACGAGCCCCGCGGACGCGAAGGAGGGTCGATCACCATCGGCCTCTCGTCTCAGCCGGACTCCCTCGATCCGGCTCTCTCCTACACGGGCGAGGCCTGGGAGTCGCTGTGGCTGGTCTACACGCCCCTGCTCACCTACGCGCACGAGGAGGGCACGAAGGGCACGCAGCTGATCCCCGGCCTGGCGGAGTCGCTGCCGCAGGTCTCCGACGGCGGCAAGACCTACAAGCTCAAGCTCCGCCCCGACCTCACCTACTCCGACGGCTCCCCCGTGCGGGCCGGCGACTTCGAGCACTCGGTGAAGCGGGTGCTGGCCAACCAGTCCGGCGGCACGCCGTTCTTCCTCAGCGTGGCCGGGGTCGAGGACTTCATGAAGGCCGGCAAGCCCGACGCGGACATCGAGGGCATCGAGGCCGACGACAAGACCGGCGAGATCACGATCAAGCTGATGGGGCCCGACGGCACCTTCTCCAACTCGCTCGCCTCGACCTTCTCGGCTCCGGTCCCGGCCGACACCCCGGTCAAGGACCAGACCAAGAAGCCGCCGCCGGGCGTCGGTCCCTACGTGATCACGAAGTCCGTGCCCGAGAAGGAGTTCGTGCTGCGCAAGCGCAAGAACTTCTCGCTGCCCGGCGTGCCCGAGCCGAAGGTCGACCAGATCACCGTCCGCATCTTCGACGACCCGCGGCGCGAGACCGAGCAGGTGATCGACAACCGCGTGGACTACATCGTCGACCCGCCCGCGCCGGACCTCCTGCCCTCGGTCCGCGAGCGCTACGGCGATCGCTACAAGGAGCACACCACCGTCTCGAGCTACTACTTCTTCCTGAACTCCAAGGAGAAGCCGTTCGACAAGCGCGAGGTGCGCGAGGCGGCGAACCTGGCGGTCGACAACCGCGCCATCGCGCGGCTGTTCGGCGGGCTGATGGAGCCCGGCTGCAACTACCTGCCGCCCGGGCTGCCCGGCCACCAGAGGATCGAGCCCTGCCCCTGGGGCGACCCGAACGGCGCAGCCGACCTCAAGCGCGCGCGTGAGCTGGTCAAGAAGGCCGGCGCCGAGGGCGAGAAGGTCACCGTGTACGGGCCGGCCGAGCCCGAGCCGCGCCGTGCGATCGGCTACTTCGCCGACCAGCTCAACCAGATCGGGCTGAAGGCGACCCCGAAGGCCCTGGACCCGAGCGTCTACATGGGCGTGGTGGGCTCGCCCAAGACCAAGGCGCAGGCCGGCTTCCTCAACTTCTTCCAGGACTACCCCCACCCCGCCAACTTCATGACCAACATGGACGGCGGCTCCATCCAGCCGGAGAACAACCCCAACCCGGGCAACGTCGACGACCCCGAGATCAACAAGGGCATCGCGGAGCTGCGCGGTGAGCAGGATCTGGACAGGGTCACCGGCCGCTGGGCCGAGCTTGACCGCAAGCTGGTCGAGCGCGCGTGGTTGGTGCCGGTGGGTCACCGGCGGCTCACCACCTTCTTCTCCGAGCGAATGGACCCGGAATGCGCGCGCTTCCACCCGCTCTACCAGAACGACTACACCGCGTTCTGCCTCAAGTAGTCCTCGGCGCGCTCGTCGCCGCCGCCCTGCTGGCCCCTGTGTGGGCCGGCGTCGCCGACAACCCGCCGTCGCGCACCCACGCCTCGCCCGACGACACCGTCGTGGTCGATGGCGAGCGGCGCAGCGTGATCGACGAGACCGGCACGCCGGTCGGGCCCACCTGGGGCGGCCAGTACCTGCTGGGAGCGGACGCCGACGGCCGTGACGTCGCCGTGCGCCTGCTCTACGGCGCGCGCACCTCGCTGATCGTGGGGCTCGGGGCGACGCTGCTCACGATGCTGCTCGCCGTGGCGGTGGCGCTGGCCTCCGGCTACCTGAGAGGGAGGGTCGACACCGTCGCGGGCTGGGGCCTCGACGTGCTGTGGGCCTTCCCGGTGATCCTGATCGCGATCGCGCTGGGCGTGTCGCTGGACCGCTCGTCGCTGCTGGTGCCGGTGCTGATCATCGCGCTGGTCTACGTCCCCTACGCCGCGCGGCCGCTGCGGGCGCAGGTCCTGTCGCTGCGCGAGCGCGAGTTCGTGGACGCCGCGCGGGTGTCGGGCGCGTCGCCGCTGCGGGTGATGTGGTCCGAGCTGCTGCCCAACCTCGTCCCCACGCTGGCCGCCCTGTTCCCGCTGCTGGTGGCCAACGCGATCCTGCTCGAGGCTGCGCTTTCGTTCCTGGGCGCCGGCGTCAGCTCGGCGCAGGCCTCGTGGGGCACGATGCTCGACGACGGCCTGGAGCGCATGACCAGCGCACCCCACGCCTGGATCGCACCGGGCCTGATGCTGCTGGTGGCCGTGCTGGCGCTCAACTCGCTGGCCGAGCGGGCGCGATGATCGCCCGCGTCCTGCTGCGGCTGGTGGTAGTGCTGTTCGCCGTCTCGGTGCTGGTCTTCCTGATCTTCCAGGTGATCCCCGGCGGCGACCCCGCCGAGCGCATGGCGGGCCGCGGCGCCAGCCAGGCGCAGGTGGAGGCGATCCGCAAGGAGTGGGGCTTCGACCGCTCGCTGCCCGAGCAGTACGTGACCACGATGCGCAAGGCGCTGACCGGGGACCTGGAGTCCTACCGCCGGCGCATCGACGTGGACGACGAGATCTGGCGGCGGCTGCCGGTCACCCTGTCGCTCGCCCTCGGCGCGTTCGTCTTGTCGGTGGTGCTGGGCGTCGCCTTCGGCGTGGTCGGCGCGCTGTACGCCGGGCGCTGGCCCGACCGCCTGCTGACCTTCCTCGCCCTGCTCGCCGTGTCGGCGCCGGTGGTGTGGCTGGGCGCGATGGGCGCGCACTACCTCGGCTTCCGGCTCGGCCTGTTCCCCAACGGCGGCTACGTGCCGCTGGGCGAGAGCGTGGGCGGCTGGCTGTCGCACCTGCTGCTGCCCGTGGGTGGTGCTGTCGGCTCTGTTCGTGGGCCTGTACTCGCGCGTGCTGCGCTCGTCGGTGCTCGAGGAGCTGGGCTCCGAGCACGTGCTCGCCGCGCGCGCCCGCGGGATCCCCGAGCGCGAGATCCTGCGCCGCCACGTGCTGCGCACCGCGCTGCTGCCCGTGGTGCCGCTGCTGGGGCTGGACCTCGGCGCGATCCTCGGCGGCGGGGCGATCCTCACCGAGGCGGTGTTCGACCTCGGCGGCGTGGGCCAGTTCGCCGCCGGCTCGATCGAGCGCCTCGACCTGCCCGCCGTCCTCGCGGTGACCCTCTTCGGCGCGATCCTGATCGTGTTCGTCAACGCGCTCGCCGAGCTGGCCTCCGCCGCCCTCGACCCCCGCGTCACGTGATCCGCGCCGAGGGGCTCAGCGTCCCGGGCCGCCTTGAGGACGCCTCACTCTCGATCTCCGCCGGCGAGCTCGTGGTCGTCGCCGGCGAGTCCGGGGCGGGCAAGTCGACGCTGGCCCGAGCACTGCTGGCGTTGGAGCCCGAGGCCGCCGGCTCTGTGATCTTCGACGGCCGGGAGCTGCTGGGCGCGCCGGCCGACTCGCTGCGTCCGCTGCGCGGTCCCGAGCTGGCCATGCTGTTCCAGGACGCCGCGGCCTCGCTGGCGCCGACCATGCGGCTGGGCGCCCAGCTCGCCGAGCAGAGCGCCGCCCATGGCCGGTCGCCGTCGGTCGACGAGGACCTCGAGCGCGTCGGGTTGTCGCCGGACGACGCCCGCCGCTATCCGCACGAGCTCTCGGGCGGGATGGCGCAGCGCGCCGCGCTCGCGCTCGCCCTGTCCCTCGAGCCGCGCGTGCTCGTGGCCGACGAGCCGACCACCGGCCTGGACGCCGCCTCCCGCGACGTCGTGCTGGACCGCCTCGTCGAGGCCGCCGCCCGGGGCGCCGCTGTGCTGGTCGTGACCCACGACCTCGAGACGGTCGCGCCGCTCGCCGACCGCGTGGTCGGCATGCGCGCCGGGCGCCTGGGCCCGCCGCCCGAGCCGGCGGTCGACCCACCGCGCTCGCTGCGCCTGCCGCCCCCGCCCGGCGAGCCGCTGCTGGAACTCGACGGGCTGGAGTTCGCCTACCGGCCCGGGGAGCCCGTGCTGCGCGGCGCGAGCCTTGCTGTCGCCCCCGGCGAGACGCTTGCGCTGACCGGGCCGTCCGGATGCGGAAAGACCACCCTGGCCCGCTGCGCCGTCCGTCTCCTGGCGCCCGACGCCGGCCGCGTCAGCTTCGGGGGCACGGACATCACCTCGCTGCCCGAGCGCAGGCTGCGCCCGCTGCGCCCCGGCCTGCAGATGGTCTTCCAGGATCCCCTCGCGGCCTTGAACCCGCGCCGCCGCGTGAAGCGCATCCTCGGCGCCCGCACCGCCGAGCTGCTGGATGCCGTAGGCCTCGAGCCCGAGCACGGCGATCGCCGGCCCTCCGAGCTCTCCGGCGGCGAGCGCCAGCGGGTGGCGATCGCCCGCGCCCTCGCGACCGACCCACGGCTGATCGTCCTCGACGAGCCGACCTCGTCCCTGGACCGCGCCAACGAGGACCGCATCCTCGACCTGCTGGCGCGACTCCGCGACGAGCGCGGCCTCTCGCTGCTGCTCATCGCCCACGACGTGCGGGTCGTGGAGCGCCTCGCCGACCGCGCCTGCGTGCTCCGCGAGGGGGTCATCTGCACAGACCCCGCTCCAGAACCTGCGCAATGTGGCCGGAGGGGGGCGAACTCGCCCTCCGAAGCGGTCAAATCCTCACCATGACTCCGCAGACCTCTCCCCCGCAGCTAGCACTGTCGGTCTCCCAGGTGGCCGCACGCCTGGGCGTCTCGATCGGCACCGTGCGCCGCTGGGCCGACGACGGCTACCTCGAGGGCTTCCGCACCCCCGGCGGCCAGCGCCGCTTCAACAGCGAGCAGGTCGAGGCCTTCGTGGCCTCGCTGGACCGCTCGCGCCGCTCGGCCGCCTAGCCCCCGCCCGGGGTACGGTCCCGGGCATGTTCAAGAAGGTCATGGCCAAGGTGGGCGCGGGCGGGGCCCGCGTGGAGACCACGCTCACCAACGCCAGCGTCTACCCAGGCGGCACCGTCGAGGGCGTCATCGACATCACAGGCGGCGAGGTGGACCAGCACGTCGAGTACGTCGCCGCGTCGCTCGTCGCGCGGGTGGAGGTCGAGTCCGGCGACAGCGAGTACGACCAGATGCTGTCGTTCTGGGAGCAGCGGCTGACCGGCGCGTTCCAGCTTGCGCCGGGAGCGCAGTATCAGCTGCCGCTGCAGCTGCAGGTCCCCCACGAGACCCCGTTCAACGTGATCAACAACCAGCAGCTGCCGCGCTGCTTCGTCGGCGTGCGCACCGAGCTGGAGATCGCCCGCTCACGCGACCAGCGCGACATCGACCCGATCTACGTCTACGCCCTGCCCGCCCACGAGCGCCTGCTGCAGTCGTTCTTCGAGCTGGGCTTCCAGTTCAAGGACGCGGATTACGAGCGCGGCCGGATCCCCGGCTCCACGCTTCCCTTCTACCAAGAGGTCGAGTTCCACTCGTCCCCCCAGTACGCCCACCGCTTCAACGAAGTCGAGGTGACCTTCCTGACCCGCCCCGACGCGATGGACGTGATCCTGGAGATCGACAAGAGAGGAGGCTTCCTGACCGCTTCCCACGATCAGGTATCCCGCTTCTCCGTCGGCTTCCACCAACTCGACCAGTTCGACTGGACGACGGCGCTGAACCAGTACCTGGCCCAGCTGGCCTGAACGAGCTGCGAGCCGCTCCACCCGCGGGTGGCGACGGAAGCAACTTGCCCGCGCCCGAAGGGCGCGAGTGCAAGGAACATTCCGGAGACAGGACCCGCGGCCGGGCGGCCGGGTGAGAGTCTGTTCTAGCCGGTAGCGGCAGCCCCGATGCGCCGCTCGACGTCGAGCTCGCGATCGAAGTCCGCAGCGGAGGCGTGCCGGTAATCGACACCGGTGCCGCCGAGGATCTCGGCCAGCGCCTCCACGTAGCGCGGCTCGAGCTGCGAGCCCGACACCCGGCGTAGCTCGGTGAGAGCCTGGAACGAGCTCAGCTGCACGCGGTAGGTGTCGTTCGCGGTGAGCGTGTCGTAGACCTCCGCGACCGCCACGATCTTGGCCAGCTCGGGAATCTCGTCGGCCTTCAGCTTGTTCGGATAGCCCCGGCCGTCGAGGCGCTCGTGGTGCGCGGCCACGATCTTCGCTACCGGGCCGTAGACCCCGAGGTCCTTCAGCATCTCCGCCCCGATCTCGGGATGGCGGCGGATGCCCTTCCAGTCGTCCTCGGTGAGGGCCACGTCCTTCTCCATCACCCGGTCCGACAGCGCGAACTTCCCGATGTCGTGCAGCAGGCCGGCGGTGTGCGCCAGCTCCTGGTCGTCCTTCGACATCCCCACCGCCTTGGCGATGTCGCGCGAGAACATCGCCACCGCGGCCGAGTGCCGCGAGGTGCGCGAGTCGCGCATGTCGAGGTTGCGCACGGTGCCCGAGAGCACGCCCCAGGACAGCGCCGCGTAGCGCTCAGCCCGCGCGTTGGCCAGCGCCACCAGCCGCGACTGGTAGGTGAAGCCGACGATGCCCACCAGCACGAGGCCGACGACCTCCAGGCCTGCGCCTACGTAGACGATGCCGATGGCCACGATCGCCGCCACGTTGATCCCCCACGAGGGCAGCATCTGCCCCTGAGCGCGCAGCAGGGGCATCGGCGAGCGCCCGTCGTGCCAACTGCCCAGCGGCACCACCAGCAGCATGTTCACCGGCCCCGCGAGCGCCGCCATCAGGGCGAACGTCGCGAAGAAGCCGAAGTCGAATGAGCCGAACTGCTCGAGCACGGCCCCGGCAGCCAGGGCCGGGAGCCCGAGCCCGAAGATGTTCAGCGGCAGCGCGATGGGTCGCAACCGCTCGATCGCCCAGGAGGCGATCTCGGCCACGACCACAACGCAAAACGCGGCTGCCGGCCCCAAGAAGGCCGCAGCCACCAGCGCGGCGGTCAGGGATCCGGAGATCTCGAGCGAGTGGTCCCACTTCGCCGAGATGAGGTTCGTGACCACCGCGAAGACGGCGAGCACGGGCACCAGGGGATCGAAGACCTGCGAGTGGTCGACCAGCAGATACCAGGCCACACATACCGCGCAACCGAGCACAGCGAGGCCGAAGGCCAGCGCGCGCGTGGTCGAGGGAACCTCGGGCTCCACGAGCCCAAGCTACGCCCTCGACTTTCCCTTCTAGCTGCGCTTTAGCGCCAACGCCAGCCCGACATAGAGCACTCCTCCCCCCAGAGATGGTGAGGTTTGAATAGAGAAGGAGAGTAACTGAAGTTTGAGTCAAGTGCATCGATTTGCTGCACGGAGTTGTGCAGAAGGCCGTGCGGCATGGGCGAAACCGCCCAGGCATGGGACTTTTCAAGGGACGATGCGCACGCTCAAGACGAGCGAGGCGGCCACGCTCCTGAACGTTTCGCCGAACACGCTGCGGTCGTGGGAGCGCCGCTTCGGTTACCCACGCCCCAGGCGGTCCCCTGGCCGGCACCGGCTCTACGTCGAGTCGGACATCGCCGCCTTGCGTCACGCCCTGGCGTCGGGGCTCTCGATCTCGTCTGCAATCAGCGTCGCCCGCGACGGCCTGCGCGGCGGCGGCGACGCGCTGATCGGCGCGCTGACCTCCTTCGACGACGCTGCCGCCGACGAGGCGATGGAGTCGGCCCTCGGCATGCGCTCGCTGGAGCGCTCGGTCGAGGAGGTGCTGCTCCCGAGCGTTGACAAGTTGGCCGCCCGTTACGGACACGACAGCGCGCTGTGGGCGTTCTCCGCGCGTTGGGCCGGCGACTGGCTGCGGCGGGCGATGCGCTTCGCCTATCCGGTCGCCCCCACTGCCACGCTGGTCATCGGCGACGCCACCCGCGACGACTGCGACCCCGACGCTCCCTACCTGCGCGCGTTCGAGCTCACCTGCGTACGCTCGGGTCAGAGGACACTGTGTCTGCCGGTCCGCAGCACAGGGTCACTTGGGGAGGTGGCAGGGACGCTCGAACCCAGCGGAATCGTGATCGCCGGCGCCTATGCGCCGAACGAGGACGTCGCGCGTTTCGCCTACGCCGCGCGCTCGGCGTCCGGAGCGGTGCCCGTCGCGCTCTACCGCCGCCCCCGCAAGGAGGGCCCGGTCAAGCGAGCGAGCGTAATCTCACTTTCGAACGAACCGCTAGCAGCGCACAATGAGCTCATGAGCGCCATGGCCCCCGCCGACCAGGAGAGCATGGAGCGCATCGCCGCGCCGGTAGCCCCTGTTTCCGAGGTTCGCTCGGCATGAGCCAGCGGCCCTTCCTGAAGCTCGTCGCGGAGCCCGCCGAGCAGCGGCCCGGCAAGCTCTTCTGCGGCCATTGCGCGCGCGAGCCCAGCGCGGGGCCGAACAGCATGAACGGCTCCCGCGTGTGCGAGCACTGCGGGCTCGGTCTCCTGCTCGAGGCCGGCCCCGACATGGCCCCCACCCCCGCCGACCCGTTCGTCGTGGTCGACGCCGGCCAGTACATCTGCGCGGTCTCCAAGGCAGGCGAGAAGCTCCTCGGCGCGGCTGAGCCCGAGGCGGTCAACCGCCACCTCAACGACTTCATCGTCCCCGCCGACCTCGGCAACCCCGCCTCCTACAGCCTCTCGGCGGCGATCGTGGCGGCGGCCAGCGGAGCCACCGATCCGATCCACATCGCCGTGCGCCCGCCCGACACCTTCGGCGTGCGCCACTGGGCCA
>CAWEOW010000001.1:0-46796 GCA_963810745.1 uncultured Thermoleophilaceae bacterium | reverse complement strand
GCTGGTCTCAGCGGACGCGCCCGACGACGAGCGCCCCAGCGAGCCGCCGCAAACGACCCTCCTGTCCTAGGACCAAGCCAGGCAAGAGGCAAGACGCGGCCGATGACGCCGCATGGCGCCGGTACTAGGGCTGGAGGAGCTGGTCGCTGGAGTCGCCGCGCGACTCGCCGACGTCCAGCTCGGCGGGCTGGATCTCCTGTGCTCCGGCCTCCTGGCGGGGGGGCGCGCCCTGCGTAGGTGCCCGAGTCCGCGTTGGCGCTGCGGACGCGTGCTGGCCGTGTGGAGCGGGTCGTCGGCCCGACGCGCTCGCGCAGGCTCTCGCCCTCATCAGCGTGACGGTGGGAGCTTCCTCGGTCTGGTTGGAGATCGCTAGGAGGATCGGGCCGGCGCCGAACTGGTCGGGCGAGATCGTGACCTTGTCCTTCTGGATCACGCCGGTGATCTCCAGTGCGCTCGCGGGACGCGGCTTGTTCTGGAAGTCCTCGCTGCCGCAGCCGGCGAGCACCGCGACGCACAGGACTGCGGCGAACAAACCGGCAGCTCGTGTCACGCGCGTCGTCCTGATCGCCACAGACCCCATCCCTCGCGGCGGAACCCTAGCCGAACCACACGGACGAACGCCGCTGCAGGATGTGCTGCAGGCGGGTCTGGATGCGGCCGCGGACGTCGTCGGCGATCGACTGAACCAGCGCGGGATCCTCCGCGTCATCGGGGCCGAGGTGCGACGTGTCGATCGGGTCCAAGAATTCGATCCGGAACTTCGCGGGCAGGTACATAACCGCGGCGGCGAGGCCAAGGTGCGGGAACGCGTGGTTGATCGGGAAGTAGGGGAGGCCGGTCAGTCGCTTGAGCAACGGCACGTGGGCGAAGATCGGCATGGCCTCCTCGGCACCCACCACGGCCACGGGGACGATCGGCACCTGCGCGCGGATCGCCGTGCGCACGAAGCCGCCGCGCCCGAAGCGGCGCAGCTTGTAGCGCTGCCAGTAGAGCTTGCGGGTGGCCTTCATTCCCTCGGGGAAGACCAGGGCGAGGCGTTCCTCGTCGGCAAGCAGGCGCTGCGCGTTGGCCGGGTGCGCGGCCACCAGGCCGATCTTGGCCGTCAGCGCGCTGACGCCGGGATAGCCCTTGAACCAGTGCTCTCCCAGCATGTACAGCGGCCTCGGCCGTGGGTGCTCGCGGCGAATTGCCTGCATGATCATCGGGGCGTCGGGGGGCAGCGCACCCGAATGATTCGAGGTGATCAGGGCGCCCCCTTCCGAGGGGACGTTCTCGATCCCGTCGACATCGACCCGGAACCAGACGCGGTAGTAGAAGTCGAGCAGCGGCTCGACGAGGTCGAAGACCCGCTGCGAGCGCCCCCAGTCGTCGAGCTGGCGGCCGGTCTCGGCCGGCGGGATCAACTCGCGCAGCTGGCGCTCGTCGGGCGCCTGGCTGGGCGCCGGCTCGGAGGTGACGGGAAGGTCCAGCTCGCCCGAGCGCGGGTCGTAGCCGCTCGCGTCGCGTGCGCCGCTGGTGTCGCCGCCGAGCAGCGGGCTGTGCTCGCTCAGACCGCGACGGCTGGCCGGCCTCCGCGGCGCATGCCTCGTTCTCTCTCCCGTCCTCACCGCGCGAGCTTATCCCCGCGCACGGCGGCGCGACAAACGCTCAGTCGCCTGAGAAGGGGAGGTCCACGACCTCGGCGGTGATGCCGTTCGACCCCACGGTGAGCGTGTCGCCGGGCCCGGCCTCGCGCCGGACGATGGCCAGCGCCACGGGCCCGAGGGCGGGCGACACGCACGCCGTGCCGATCTCGCCCACCTCGCGCTCGCCGAGCGTGAGCGTGTCGCCGTGCTCAGCGGGCTCCGACAACCTCAGGCCCCGCAGGTGCCGGTTGGGCTTGCCGCGCCAGTGCAGGCGGGCGACCGTCTCCTGTCCGATGTAGCAGCCCTTCTCGAAGTTCACGGCGCGCTCGTTGAGCCCGGCCTCCTGGGGGATCGTCTCGCCGCCCATGTCGCGCCCCAGGCGCGGGCGCCCGGACTCCACGCGCACGCACTCGGCGGCCTCCTCGGAGACGGCCTCCACGCCCAGCGCCTCGGCCAGGCCCGGCTCGCCGATCACGTCGACGCCGAGGTCGGTGGCCACGTACAGGCCGTGCTCGCCCTCGACGAACGAGTGCTCGGTCTCCGGCACGTCCACCCCGAGCGCCTCGCGGGCGCCGGGGCCGATCAGCGACACGATCGCGCGCTGCTCGGTGACGTCCTCGTGGCTGACGTCGCGGCCCAGGCTGTAGACCTCGCACGTGTGGCGCATCGGCGCCAGGCCCGCGGCCTCGGTGTCGATCCAGATCCAGTCCTCGCCGCGCAGGATGCGCATGTCGGCGCGCAGCTTGCCCTTGTGGTTGAGCAGCGCGGCGTACACGCCCTGGCCCGGCTCGAGCGCCTCGACGTCATTGGTGACCTGCCCCTGGAGGAAGTCCGCGGCCTCGGCTCCGCGCACCAGCAGCTTGCCGCGCTCGGAGCGGTCGACCAGACCTACCGACCGGGTCAGCAGCTCGTATTCGTCGGTGGCGATCACTGGCTTCCCAGTGTAGTTTTAGCCGTGCCTAACTTCTGCTTCAATAAGCGCTCATGTCGAAGTTGTGGACCAAGAAGCTTTCTCGCCGGCAGTGGCTCGGCGGTGCGGCCGCCACCACGGCCTCGCTGCCGCTGCTCCACGAGGCCGTGCCGCACCAGTCGCTGCACGACAGCCTGGCCGCGGCGACCCAGGGCAACGGGCACGAGGATCACGGCGGTGGCGCAGCGCACAAGGGCTCGGGGCACCGCGGCGCTGTGGGGAAGGTCGACCACGCCGCGAACGGCTTCGACCCGACCGAGCTCCTGCGCGACTTCGACGAGGGACGCGTTCGCAACGGCGTGCGCGAGTGGGAGATCGTGGCCGAGGACAAGGAGATCGAGGTCGCTCCGGGCGTCAAGTACGCCGCGTGGACCTACAACGGCCGCGTCCCCGGGCCGACGCTGCGTGCTCGTGAGGGAGAGCGCCTGCGGATCAATTTCGTCAACGCCTCCTCGCACCCGCACACGATGCACTTCCACGGCATCCACCGCGACGTGCAGGACGGCATTCCGGGAGTGGGGGCCGGGAACATCGCGCCGGGCAAGAGCACGACCTACGAGTTCGACGCCTCGCCGTTCGGGCTGCACCACTACCACTGCCACTCGACCCCGCTGGCCGACCACATCGCCAAGGGCCTCTACGGCATGTTCATCGTCGACCCCAAGAAGGGCCGGCCGAAGGCCGACGAGCTCGTGATGGTCATGAACGGGTTCGACACGAACTTCGACCGCGAGAACGAGGTCTACGCGGTCAACACCGTCGCCTTCGAGTACGAGCGCAAGCCGGTCCGCGTCAAGCGCGGCGAGCTGGTGCGGATCTACCTCCTGAACATCCTCGAGTTCGACCTCCTGAACTCGTTCCACGTGCATGCGAACTTCTTCGACGTCTACCCGACGGGCACGTCGCTGCAGCCCACCGAGCTGACCGACACGATCGTCCAGGGCCAGGGGCAGCGGGCGATCCTCGAGCTGCGCTTCCCCTACACGGGCAAGTACATGTTCCACGCCCACGTCTCCGAGTTCGCGGAGCTCGGCTGGATGGGCTTCTTCCAGGTCGTCGACTGATGGAGGCGCAGAGCGCCTCGGCTCCTCGCGGCGCGCGGCTGCCGGGCTGGCTCGCCGGGCTGCTCCCGCTCGCGCTGCTGGCCGTGGCCATCGGTTTGTTCGTGGCGCTCGACGCGCCGGGCCTCGGCGACCGGCCGGGAGTCCCGGTCGAGGAGCTCGCGGTGGAGCGCACGGTCCTGCGGCCCGGGGAGATCGAGCTGCACGTGCGCAACGACGGGCCGGACCCGGTGGCGGTGCGCCAGGTGATCGTCAACGACGCCTTCGCGAGCTTCTCGCAGTCCAAGGACGACCTCGGCCGCCTGGGCGGCGACACCCTCCGCGTGCAGTACCCGTGGCTGGAGGGGGAGGCCTACGAGCTCAAGCTCCTGACCGCCACCGGCGCGACCGTCGACCACACCATCGACGCCGCCGCCGAGAGCCCGGACGGCGGCACGGGGTTCCTGGGCTTGATGGCGCTCATCGGCGTCTACGTCGGCGTCATCCCCGTGGCTATCGGGATGGTGTGGCTGCCGTGGCTGCGGACGATCGACCCGCGCTGGGTGCAGTTCCTCATGGCCCTGACTGTCGGCCTGCTCGCCTTCCTGGGCATCGACGCCCTGCTCGAAGGCACCGAGCTCGCGGGGGAGGGGGCGCAGGTGTTCGGCGGCTCGGCGCTGGTGTTCGTGGGCGCGGTGGTCGCATATCTGGCGCTGGCCGGTGTTGGTTCTTGGGTGGCCAATCGCCGGGCTGACGAGCGGCAGGCGGGCGCCGGCCCGTGGCGACTGGCGTTCCTGGTCGCGCTGGGCATCGGCCTGCACAACCTGGGCGAGGGGCTGGCCATCGGCTCGGCGTACGCGGTCGGCTCGCTGGCGCTGGGCGCCGCGCTGGTCGTCGGCTTCGCGTTGCACAACACCACCGAGGGGCTGGCCATCGTGGCGCCGGTCTCCAAGGGCGCCCAGCCCAGCCTCAAGCGGCTCGCGGGCCTCGGCGTGCTCGCCGGCGCGCCCGCAATCCTCGGCGCCTTCATCGGGGCCTCGGCCTACGACTCGAGCCTCGCCGCGTTCATGTTCGGTCTCGGCGCAGGAGCCATCGCACAGGTCATCGTCCAGATCGCCCCCACCCTGCGCGACAAGGCAGGCCAGCTGCTGAACCCGCTCGCCGTCAGCGGCCTGCTGACGGGCATGGCGGTCATGTACGTCACCGGGCTGCTGGTCTCGGTATGAGCGTCGACCCCGCCATCTCGCAGGCCGTTCAGGACTACGCCAAGGCGATCTGGTCGCTGCAGGGCCGCGAGGAGGGCCCGGTGTCGACCTCCTCGCTGGCCGACCGGCTCAACGTGTCTCCGGCCTCGGCGAGCGCGATGCTCAAGCGCCTCGAGGACCTCGGGCTGGTCCGGCGCGAGCCCTACCACGGCGTGCGCCTGTCGCGCGCGGGCGAGCGCGTGGCCCTCGAGGTCGTTCGCCACCACCGGCTGCTCGAGCTCTACCTGGCCGAGGCGCTCGGCATGCCCTGGGACCGTGTGCACGACGAGGCCGAGGTGCTCGAGCACGCGATCTCGCCGGAGCTGTCGGAGCTGATCGCCGAGAAGCTGGGCAACCCGACCGTGGACCCGCATGGCGACCCGATCCCCGGGCCCGACGGCGAGGTCGAGGAGGAGCCGACCCGCGCGCTCGGCGAGCTCGAGCCGGGGGAGAGCGGCGTCTTCACGCGGGTGTCGGACTCGGACCCGGAGCTGCTGCGCTACCTGAGCGAGCGGGGCATCGCGCCGGGTGACACGGTCGAGGTGATCGCCAAGGAGCCGTTCGGCGGGCCGGTCACCGTCGACTTCGCAGGACGCGAGCAGGTGCTCGGCGGCTCGGTGCTCCGGGCCATCCGCACCGCGCCCGCCTGACGACGTCAGCGCGGAGGCATCCGGAGCGCGCCGTCGAGGCGGACGACCTCTCCGTTGAGCATCTCGTTCTCGACGATGTGGGCGGTGAGCGCCGCGAACTCGTCCGGCAGGCCCAGCCGCTGCGGGTTCGGCACGCTCTGGCCCAGTGCGGTCCGGGCGTCCTCGGGAAGGGCGGCCAAGAGCGGCGTGTCGAACAGCCCCGGCGCGATGGTCAGGACGCGGATGCCGTCGCGCGAGAGGTCGCGCGCCGCGGGCAGGGTCATCGAGACGATGCCGCCCTTCGAAGCCGCGTAGGCGATCTGGCCGATCTGGCCGTCGTAGGCGGCGATCGAGGCCGTGCTCACGCAGACCCCGCGCTGACCCGAGCCGCGCGGCTCGTTGGAGCGCATGGCATCGGCGGCGAGCCGCAGCAGGTTGAACGAGCCGACGAGGTTCACGTTCACCACGGTCTGGAAGGCGTTGAGATCGTGAGGACCGTTCTTGCCGGCGGTCTTCTGCGCCCAGCCGATTCCGGCGCAGGCCACGCTCACGCGCAGGCCGTCCTGACCCGCCTCGGCCGCCTTGGCGACCGCGGCCCGGACCTGCTCCTCGTCGGTGACGTCGGTGGCCACGAACTCCACGCCGTCGCCCAGCTCGCCGGCCAGCTCGCGGCCCTTGTCCTCGTTGAGGTCGGCGATCACCACGGGCAGCCCGTTGCCGTGAAGCCGGCGGGTCACCGCCTCGCCCAGACCCGATGCTCCACCCGACACGATCGCGCTCATGGCCGCAGCCTATGCATCGCGGTAGGTTGCCCCTCAAGCGAGAGAGAGGGGAGATCAGATGGCGGAGAGCGTGTACCGGGTCACCGAGGTGATCGGGGTCAGCACGGAGTCGTGGGAGTCGGCGGCCCGCAGCGCGGTCGAGACCGCGGCCAAGTCGGTGCGTGACCTGCGCATCGCCGAGGTCGTGCGTCAGGACGTGACCATCGGCGAGGGCGGCGTGGCGAACTTCCGCGTCCGCCTGGCCATCTCGTTCAAGTACGAGGGCGGCGAGTAGCCGACTAGGAGCCGGGCGCGGCCGCCTCCAGCATCTCGGCAAGCCGCTCCTCGGGCAGTCCGAGGGGCAGCACGAGGCTGAGGGCGTCCGCGCCGGCATCCAGCCACTCCCGCACCAGCGCGGGCGCATCCTCGTAGGTGCCCATGAGCGTCACGTCGCGAGCCAGCGACTCGGACGCGGCGGGTAGCTGCGGCGCGCCGCCGCCGGCGTTGGCCTCCAGCAGCGCGTCCACCTCGGACGCATAGCCGAAGGTCTCGCGCAGGATGCGGGGATAGATCGGGCCCATGCGGGTGCAGTAGGCGATCAGCCAGCCCGCCGCCACCTGCCGCGCCGCCTCCTCGTCCTCTCCGAGCGCGGCCGGCACGCTGGCGGTCACGGTGGTGGGGCGGCTCACGGGCGCAAGTGCTTCGCCCTCCGCCACCAGCTCGCGTCCTTGGCCGAGGTGTGAGCGCGCCCAGAGGAACGGCAGCCACTCGTCGGCCAGCTCGCCCGCGAGTCGCACCGAGCGCGGCGCGAGCGCGGCCACGAGGATCGGCACGGGTTGCTCGGGGGGCGTGCCGAGCCGCAGCGGCCTCACGCCTTCGCGCTCGAGGGGAAGGCGCTCACCCTCCAGCAGCGCCCGGACGGCCACGAGCGTCTCGCGCATGCGCGCGACCGGCGAGGCCCAGGTCAGCCCGTGGAGGCCCTCCACCAGCGGCGGGCTGCTGGCGCCCAGGCCCAGCGCGAAGCGCCCGCCCGAGGCCGACTGCAGGCTCGCCGCCGACATCGCGATCGACGCCGGCGTGCGGCTCCAGACCGACAGGACGGACGTGGCCAGCCCGATGCGTGACGTGAGCCCGGCGATGCGGGCCAGCAGCACCACGGCGTCGTGGGTCCAGCCCTCCGCGACCCCGAAATCCGAGTAGCCGAGCTCGTCGGCGCGCACCGCGAGCCGGACGGTGGCCTCGCTGTCGGTGTGGAACGGCGTGATGCCTGCGCCGACGCGCACGTGGGCAACCTACTCCGGTCTGACCCAGCGGCCCAACACGATCAGCGTCTTCGTGCCGGTCACGTTGGCCAGACGGCGCAGCTGGTTGACCACTCGCTGGAGGTGGTCGACGTCCTCGACCCGCATCCGCACCAGCGCGTCGGGGTCGCCGGCGATGGCCAGGACCTCGAGCACCTCGGGAAGGCCGGCGGCCGAGTGCAGGATCTCGTCGACGTCGGTGTCGCCCGAGAAGCGCAGCTCGGTGTAGGCCTCGATCGAGGGTCCGACCTTGCCGTGGTCCAGCACCACGGTGTAGCCGGCGATCACGCCCAGGCGCTCCAACCGATCGATCCGCCGCTTCACGGGCGCGGGGGAGAGGCTCACCCGCTCGGCTATCTCGCTCACCGGCCGGCGCGCGTCCTCGCGCAGCAGGTCGATGATCGCCTGATCGACCTCATCGACGATTTCCCGGCTCGCCATGGGCCCGAAGCTTACGGAATATTGCGCACAAGGGCGGGTTTCCGGCGTTCTGCTTGTCCTTGTGCCGATAGGCGCTAGACCTCGCAGTAGGCGAGCGAGAGAGGGGCGGATGGCAACCGCAGTGACGTGTCGGGACGTATCGGTCGGCCTGGAGGGCGTGATCGTGATCGACGACGTCACGCTGGGCCCGGGCCTCGGCGGGGTCCGCTTCAAGCCCTATCCGACCCTGGCCGACGGCGAGCGTGAGTGCCGGCGCCTGGCCGCGGCGATGACCCTCAAGAACGCGTTCGCCGAGCTGCCCTTCGGGGGCGCGAAGGCGGTGATCCTCTCCGGCGGGGAGATCTCCGACCGAGCCGCGCTGATGCGGCGCTTCGGGGAGTTCGTCGCCGGCTGCGGCGGCGACTACCTGCCGGGAGTCGACATGGGCACGACCGTCGGCGACCTCGCGCTGATGAGCGAGGCCGGCGCGGTGGTCTCGTGCTCGACGGAGGACCCCTCGCCTTGGACGGCCCTCGGGGTCGAGTCCGCGGTGCGCGCCGCGGTGGCTCACGTCGCAGGGAGCGACGACCTGCACGGCATGCGCGTGCTGATCCAGGGTGCCGGCCACGTCGGCGCGGCGCTTGCGGCGGCCCTGGCCGGCGACGGAGCTTCGGTGCTTATCGCCGACGTGGACGCCGAGCGGGCGCGGGCAGTGGCCGCGCGCACCGGCGGCGTGACCGTCGACCCGGACGAGGTGATCGGCACCCCGTGCGACGTCTTCGCCCCGTGCGCGGTGGCCGGCGTGCTGAACGAGCGGACGATCGAGCGGCTGAACTGCAGGGCCGTCGCCGGCGCGGCCAACGACACGCTCGGCGATCGCTCGGACGCGGACGCGCTGTCCGAGCGGGCGATCGCCTACGTGCCGGACTTCGTGGCCAACGCCGGCGGCGTGGTCCACATCCATGCGCTGCGCAGCGGCTGGAGCCGCGCCCGCCTGCGGCGAGAGGTGCTGCGCATCGGCGAGCGAGCCCGCTCTGTGCTCGAGCAGGCCGACGAAGAGAGCACCACTCCCTTGGAAGTGGCCGAGCGGACCGCCGAGCGCAGGCTGGCCGCCGCGCGCTCCGCGCCGATGGAGGCCGTGGCCTCGTGAGCGTCACCGCGGACCGCCCGGACGTCTCGCTGTCGGACCGCTACACCGCGGAGCACGGTCCCGTGGTCATGTCCGGTATCCAGGCGCTGGTGCGGCTGATGCTCGACCAGCGCCGGCTCGACGAGGCCCGTGGCCTGGACACCGGCCTGTTCGTGAGCGGCTACCAGGGCTCGCCGCTCGGCGGCCTGGACAACGAGCTGCGCCGCGCCGCCGAGCACACCGCGCGGGCCGGCATCGCGTTCCAGCCCGGCCTGAACGAGGAGCTGGCCGCGACGGCCGTGGCGGGCACCCAGCTGCTCGGCGAGCTGGGCGGGCGGCGCCACGATGGCGTGACCGGCATCTGGTACGGCAAGAACCCCGGCTTCGACCGGGCGGCCGACGCGGTGCGTCACGCCAACCTCAGCGGGACTGCGCCGCTCGGAGGGGCCGTGGCCCTGATCGGAGATGACCCGTCGGCCAAGTCCTCCACGGTGCCCAGCTCGTGCGAGCCGATGTGCCGCAGCCTCCTGGTCCCCGTCCTGGCGCCCTCGTCGGTGCCGGAGCTGCTGAGCCACGGCCTCCATGCCGTGGCGCTGTCGCGGCACGCCGGCCTGTGGGCGGGAATGAAGGTGGTGGCCGACATCGCCGACGCCGCGGGGACCGTCGACGTGGGGGTGCCGCGCACGCTGATCCCCGAGCTCCCGCCGCGCGAGGTGTCCGGGCCGCCCGTGCTCCTGCCGCCCCACAACCTCGAGGCCGAGCACGACCTGATGTCCGCGCGCCTCGAGCGCGCCCGCGAGTACGCCCGGATCGCCGGTCTGAACCGCATCGCCTTCGAACCCCGGAGCCCGCGGCTGGCGGTCGTGGGCGCAGGACTGGCGTGGGCCGCCGTGCTGCGCGCCCTCGACGACCTGGGCCTCGGCGAGGCCGAGCGCGAGGCGCTGGGCCTGCGGTTGGTGCAGGTCGGCATGCCGTGGCCGCTGGAGGACGCCGAGGTCCGCCGCCTCACCGCCGGGGTCGAGACCGTGCTCGTGGTCGAGGACAAGCTCGCCTTCCTGGAGAGCCGCATCAAGGAGGCCCTCTACCGCACGCCCGCCGCTCCGCTGGTGCTGGGCGAGCACGACGCGGAGGGCCGGCCGCTGGTGCCGGTGCGGGGCGCCGCCGCCGCTGACGACGTGGCTCGCGCTCTGGGCCGCGTGCTCGACGACGCCGACCTGCCCGAGCACGTGCGGGGCGGGCTGGCCGCGCTGGAGCCGACCGGCCGCGCGCTCGAGCTGCCGCTCGCCCCGCTGCCCAGGCGCACGCCCTACTTCTGCTCGGGCTGCCCGCACAACACGTCGACGCGCGCGGAGGCGGACGACCTCGTCGGAGTGGGCATCGGCTGCCACACGATGGTCGCGCTCGACGGCGGCGGTCGCCGCGGGCGGCTGGTGGGCATGCCGCAGATGGGAGGGGAGGGGGCGCAGTGGATCGGGCTGGCGCCGTTCACCGACGACGCCCACTTCACCCAGAACCTCGGCGACGGCACCTTCCACCACTCGGGCTCGCTGGCCATCCGCGCCGCCGTGGCGGCCGGGGTGAACATCACCTACCGGCTGCTCTACAACGACGCCGTCGCCATGACCGGCGGCCAGCAGCCCGAGGGCAAGCTCGCCGTCCCCGAGCTCACCCGCCTGCTGGAGCTGGAGGGCGTCGCCCGTGTGATCGTCACCACGCCCGCGCCCGAGCGCTACCGGGGCGTCGAGCTGGCGCCCTCCGCCGAGGTGCGCCACCGGGACGGCTTCGAGGAGGCCGCGGCCGAGCTGGCCGCTCTGCCCGGCGTGACGGTCCTCATCCACGACGACCAGTGCGCGACCGAGAAGCGCCGCCTGCGCAAGCGCGGCAAGCTGCCCCAGCCGGCGGAGCGCGTCTGGATCAACGAGCGGGTGTGCGAGGGCTGCGGCGACTGCGGCGAGAAGTCGTCCTGCCTGTCGGTGCAGCCGGTGCAGACCGAGTTCGGCCGCAAGACCCGGATCCACCAGGCCTCGTGCAACAGCGACCTGTCGTGCCTGAAGGGCGACTGCCCGTCGTTCGTGATGGTCACGCCGAAGCGCGACGCGAAGGCGCCCGCACGACCCGCGCTGCCCGTCGAGCTCTCCGAGCCGGAGCTGCGCGTGCCCGAGGACGTGCTGGTGCGCATGCCCGGGGTGGGGGGCACGGGCGTGGTCACCGTTTCGGCGATCCTGCAGATGGCCGCCCACCTCGACGGCCGCCACGCGGCCGGTCTCGACCAGACCGGCCTCGCTCAGAAGGGCGGGCCCGTCCTCTCCGACGTTCGCATCGCCTCGCGCCCCGTCGAGGGCCAGCTGAGGGCGGGCGCCGGAACGGTAGACGTCCTGCTCGGCCTCGACCTGCTCGGCGCCGCCGCCCCCGACACGCTCGCGATGCTCGCCCCGGAGCGCACGGTGGCCGTCCTCAACACGACCGAGACGCCGACGGCGGCGATGGTCACCGACCCGCGCGCCGGCCTCACCGACGCCTCGCAGGCGCTGCGCCGCATCCGAGATGCCACGCGGGGCGAGGACGGCGTCGCCCTCGACGCGGGTGGCCTCGCTCAGCGCCTCTTCGGCGACCACATGCCCGCGAACGTGCTCATGCTCGGCGCCGCCTACCAGCAGGGCTGCCTGCCGGTCTCGGCGGACGCGATCGAGCAGGCGATCGAGCTCAACGGCGCCGCCGTCGAGGCCAACCGGGACGCCTTCCGCTGGGGCCGGGCCGCGGTGGCCGACCCGGAGGCGGTGGAGCGGGCCCTCTCGGCGGGCGAGCCGCCCGAGCCGGAGATCGACCCGCGCGCGCTCGAGCTCCTGGAGGGCGCGAGGGCCGAGGGCGAGCTGCGCCGGCTGCTCGAGCTGCGCGTGGGCGAGCTGATCGCCTACGGGGACGTGGCCTACGCAGAGCGCTACCTGTCCGACGTGCTTCGCGTGGCCCGGGTCGAGCACGAGCAGACCGGCGGCGGCACCGCCGTGGCCGAGGCCTATGCCCGCGGCCTGTTCAAGCTGATGGCCTACAAGGACGAGTACGAGGTCGCCCGCTTGCACCTCGACTCCGTGGAGCGGGCGCGCCGCCGGGCCGAGTTCGGCGACGGGGCCAAGGTGCGGCTCCTCCTCCACCCACCGCTGCTGCGCGCGCTGGGGCTGAAGCGCAAGCTCAGCTTCGGGCCCTGGGTGTTGCCGTTGCTGCGCGCGCTCTACCGCGCACGGCGCCTGCGGGGCCGGCGGCTGGACCCGTTCGGCCGCTCGGAGGTCCGCCGCACCGAGCGCGCGCTGATCGAGGAGTACCGCTCGCTGGTGGGCGCCGCGCTGGAGCACCTCGACCCGGCCACCGCCGGCCAGGTCGAGGCGATTGCCGAGCTGGCGGAGGTGGTGCGCGGCTACGAGGAGATCAAGCTCGCCGCGGTGGAGGACTTCCGCCTGCAGGCGCGGGCGATGAGCGACAACCTCGCCGCCGCGGCCGGCCGCGCCAACGGCTCAGCTCGAGCTCTGCGCGATTCGCAGGGCGAGCCGGCCGTGCAGGGCGGCGGTGTCCTCGGCTGAGCGCGGGCCCGACGGGTCGAACCAGTCCGCCACCCAGACGGCCATGTTGAGGATGGCCATGCTCGCCGCCTCGACGGCGTCCTCGGAGCCCAGCTCGGCGAAGGAGAAGCTGCTCTCGCGCTCGCCCTGGCGCAGCGTGTCGGCGAACAGCGCCCGTACCCTGCGCCGCCGGCGGATCACGCTCTCCCGCTCGCCGGCGGGAAGGTAGACGTAGTCGCGGTTGGCCACCCGCGTGGCGGCGGGGCGCTCGATGTGGAACAGGGTGAAGGCCGAGGCCATCGCCTCGAGCTTGGCCTCCGCGCCGCCGTCGGCCTCCCGCAGGGCGCCGGCCAGGACGTCGTCGGCCAGGTCGTGGACGCGGTCGACGATCGCGAACAGCAGGTCGTCCTTGGAGGCGTAGTGGTTGTAGAGCGCGCCGGGCGTCAGCCCGCAGTGCTCGGCGAGGTCCCGCACGCTGGTGCCCGTGTAGCCGCGCTCGTCGAACAGCTCGAGACCGGCCTCGTGGATTCGCTCGCGCGTGTCGTCTGAGCGAACGTTCACCGCCATATAGCGCACCATACCGCCTGTGCAAGCCGAACTTGCAACTCTGGTGAACGATCGTTCATACTCAGCGGCCATGGATTTCGACCTCTCCGACGACCACGAGCTGATCCGCCGCACCGTCCGCGACTTCGCCGAGGGCGAGGTGGCGCCGGTGGCCGAGGAGCTGGATCGCACGAAGTCGGTCCCCTACGACCTGATCCGCCAGCTCGGCGAGCTGAACCTGATGGGGATCCCCTTCCCCGAGGAGTACGGCGGCGGAGGCGGCGACTCGCTGGCCTACGCGCTGGCGGTCGAGGAGCTCACGCGCGTGGACTCCTCGGTGGCCATCACGCTCTGCGCCCACACGTCGCTGGGCACCCAGCCGATCTACCTGTTCGGCACCGAGGAGCAGAAGCAGGAGTGGATGCCGCAGCTGTGCAGCGGCAGCAAGCTCGGCGCCTTCGGCCTCACCGAGCCGGAGGCCGGCTCGGACGCCGGCAACACCAAGACCCGCGCCAAGCTCGAGGACGGCGAGTGGGTGATCGACGGCGCCAAGCAGTTCATCACCAACGCCGGCACCGACATCTCGGGCATGGTCGTGATCACGGCGGTCACCGGCGAGAACGAGATCTCCAATCTGCTGGTGCCCAACGGGACCCCCGGCTACGAGGTGGGCGAGCCCTACCGCAAGATGGGCTGGAACGCCTCCGACACCCGGCCGCTGACCTTCGAGGGTGCGCGGGTACCCGAGGAGAACCTGATCGGGCCGCGCGGCCAGGGCTTCAAGCAGTTCCTGCAGGTCCTGGCGATCGGTCGCATCGGCGTGGCGGCGATGGGCCTCGGCCTGGCCGAGGGCGCTCTGTCCGAGGCGCTGGCCTACGCGAAGGAGCGCAAGGCGTTCGGCAAGGCGATCTCGAGCTTCCAGGCCATCCAGACCAAGCTCGCCGACATGGCCACGGAGATCGAGGCTGCGCGCTACCTCGTCTACAAGGCCGCGGTTCTCAAGGACCAGGGCAAGCCGTTCGACCTCGTCGCCGCCCAGGCCAAGCTGAAGACCGGCCGCCTCGCCGTGCGCTGCGCCGAGGAGGCCGTCCAGATCCACGGCGGCTACGGCTACATCGAGGAGTACCCCGTCTGCCGCATGTACCGCGACGCGAAGATCCTGACGATCGGCGAGGGGACCGACGAGGTACAGCAGATGGTGATCGCGCGGGCCCTGGGCGCTTAGATGGCCGGCCCCACGACCGCGCACCCACGGATGACGGCGTACGCCGTCGCTGAGTCTGCGTCCTCGGGGCCGGCCATCTGATGTTCGGAAGCGTTCTCGTCGCGAACCGCGGCGAGATAGCGGTGCGGGTGATGCGGACCCTGCAGCGGCTGGGAGTTCGCTCGATCGCCGTGTACTCGGAAGCCGATGCCGACGCTCCGCACGTGCGCATGGCCGACGCTGCGCTGCTCATCGGCCCGGCGCCCGCAGCCGAGTCGTACCTGCGGGCGGACGCGATCGTGGACGCGGCGATGCGCTCGGGCGCCGAGGCGGTCCACCCCGGCTACGGATTCCTGTCCGAACGGGCGTCCTTCGCCCGCGCGTGCGCCGACGCCGGCCTCGTGTTCGTCGGGCCGCCGCCCGAGGCCACGGAGAAGCTGGGCGACAAGGTCGCGGCCAAGCAGCTCGCCGCCGAGGCCGGCGTCCCGACCGTGCCGGGCATCGAGCGCCCCGGCCTCACCGACGAGGCGATCATCGAATGGGCGCAGGACTACCCGCTGATGGTCAAGGCCGCCGCGGGCGGCGGCGGACGCGGGATGCGCATCGTGCGCAGCGCCGGCGAGCTGCCCGACGCGCTGGCCGCGGCGCGGCGCGAGGCCAAGGCCGGCTTCGGCGACGACTCGCTCCTGGCCGAGCGCTACGTGGAGCGCGCGCGCCACGTGGAGGTGCAGCTGCTGGCCGACTCGCACGGCGGCGCGGTGCACCTGGGCGAGCGCGAGTGCTCGCTCCAGCGTCGCCACCAGAAGCTGATCGAGGAGTGCCCCTCGCCGGCGGTCTCGCCCGAGCTGCGCGAGCGGATGGGGGAGGCCGCCGTCGCGCTGGCGCGCACCGCGGGCTACGAGAACGCGGGCACGTGCGAGTTCCTGGTCTCCGGCGACGAGTTCTTCTTCCTCGAGCTCAACGCGCGCCTGCAGGTGGAGCACCCGGTGACCGAGATGGTCTGCGGGCTCGACCTGGTCGAGGCCCAGCTGCGCGTGGCGGCCGGCGAGCCGCTGTGGTTGGGCCAGGACGACGTCGTCATGAACGGCCACGCCATCGAGGCGCGGGTGTGCGCCGAGGACCCGGCGCAGGGCTTCCTGCCCGGCGCGGGACGCATCGTGGCCTACCACGAGCCCTCCGGCCCGGGCGTGCGCGTGGACAGCGGCGTCGAGCTCGGCAGCGAGGTGACCACCCACTACGACTCGCTGCTGGCCAAGGTGATCGCCCACGCGCCCGAGCGCGAGCTGGCGCTCGACCGCCTCGACGCGGCGCTGGCCCACACGGCCGTCCTCGGCCCGTCCGTGAACACGTTCTTCCTGCGCGGGCTGCTGGGCGACGACGACGTGCGGCGAGGCG
This sequence comes from uncultured Thermoleophilaceae bacterium, assembly GCA_963810745.1. Lineage (GTDB taxonomy): Bacteria > Actinomycetota > Thermoleophilia > Solirubrobacterales > Thermoleophilaceae > JACCZR01. The sequence continues at coordinate 30,981 of CAWEOW010000001.1, read as the reverse complement.
AGATGGACACGGGCCTGGTCGAGCGCCTGCCCTCGCCCGAGGACGATCCCGAGGCCGACGGCGAAGCCGCCGCGGTGGCCGCGCTCGCGCGTGGTCTCGAGCTGGCCGGGGGCGACGATCCCTGGGACTACCTCACCGCGTGGCGAATCGACGGGCCGGCGCCGCTGCGCTGGCGCTTCGAGCCCGGGGGCGAGGTGGTCGCGCGGGGCGTGGCCGAGCCCGCGGGCGAGGGACGGCTGGCGGTCACGCTCGACGGCGAGCGGCGCACCTGGGCGCACGCACGCGACGGTGAGTTCACGCGGGTGGGCATCGGGGGGCGGGCCTGGGCCTTCCGGGACAAGCGGGCCGAGCTGCGCGGCACGGAGAGCGGCCCCTCGTCGCTCGAGGCGCCCATGCCGGGCAACGTCCTCGCGGTGAAGGTGGGAGAGGGCGACGAGGTCTCGGAGGGCGACGTGCTCGTGGTCCTCGAGTCGATGAAGATGGAGCTGCAGGTGGTGGCCCCTGCCGACGGGGTGGTCGGCGAGCTGACCGTGAGCGAGGGCGACCAGGTCGAGCGCGGCCAGGCCCTGGTGGAGGTCTCGTGAGCGTCGTCCTGACCAGCCGCGCGCGCCCCGACAGCGAGGAGTTCGCCGCCAACCGGTCCGCGCACGCCGAGCTTGCGCGGGACCTGCACGCTCAGCTCCAGCGCTCGCGCGCCGGGGGAGGGGAGAAGGCAGCCGAGCGTCACGTCTCGCGCGGCAAGCTGCTGCCGCGCGAGCGGGTGGAGCGGCTGCTCGACGCGGGCTCGCCCTTCCTGGAGCTCTCCCCGCTGGCCGCCCACGGCCTCTACGACGACCAGGCGCCAGGCGCCGGGATCATCACCGGGATCGGCCGGGTCTCGGGGCGCGAGGTGGTGATCGTGGCCAACGACGCCACGGTCAAGGGCGGCACCTACTTCCCGATGACCGTCAAGAAGCACCTGCGCGCGCAGGAGATCGCGCTGGAGAACCGCCTGCCGTGCGTGTACCTGGTCGACTCGGGCGGGGCCTTCCTGCCCATGCAGGACGAGGTCTTCCCCGACAAGGGGCACTTCGGCCGCATCTTCTTCAACCAGGCCACGATGTCCGCCGAGGGCATCCCGCAGATCGCGGTGGTGATGGGCTCGTGCACGGCGGGCGGCGCGTACGTGCCCGCGATGAGCGACGAGACGGTGATCGTGCGCGAGCAGGGGACGATCTTCCTCGGCGGCCCGCCGCTGGTGAAGGCGGCCACCGGCGAGGAGGTGACCGCCGAGGAGCTGGGCGGCGGCGAGCTGCACTCGCGCCGCTCCGGCGTGACCGACCACCTGGCCGGCGACGACCTCGAGGCGCTGGAGACCGTGCGCTCGATCGTCGCCACGCTGGGCCCGCGCGAGCCGGCGCCGTGGGAGCGCGCGCCGACCGAGGAGCCGCTGGTCGACCCCGCCGAGCTGACCGGCGCGGTGCCGACCGACACGCGCGCGCCCTACGACCCGCGCGAGCTGATCGCGCGGCTGGTGGACGGCTCGCGCTTCCACGAGTTCAAGCAGCTCTACGGCGAGACGCTGGTGTGCGGCTTCGCGCGCGTGCACGGTCACCCGGTCGGCGTGGTCGCCAACAACGGCGTGCTGTTCTCCGAGAGCGCGCTGAAGGCCGCGCACTTCATCGAGCTGTGCGACCAGCGCTCGGTGCCGCTGCTGTTCCTGCAGAACATCAGCGGCTTCATGGTCGGCCGCGACTACGAGGCGGGCGGCATCGCGCGCGACGGCGCGAAGATGGTCGCCGCCGTCTCCTGCGCCCGCGTGCCGAAGCTGACGGTGATCGTGGGCGGCTCCTACGGCGCGGGCAACTACGGCATGTGCGGCCGCGCCTATGGCCCGCGCTTCCTGTGGATGTGGCCGAACGCGCGCATCTCGGTGATGGGCGGCGAGCAGGCGGCCACCGTGCTCAGCACCGTGGCCTCCGACCGCGACCCCGACGAGCTCGAGGCGCTCAAGGAGCGCACGCGGAGCAAGTACGAGACCGAGGGCCACCCGTACCACTCGACCGCCCGGCTGTGGGACGACGGCGTCATCGAGCCGGGCTCGACCCGCGACGTGGTGGGGCTGGCGCTGTCGGCCTGCGCCAACGCCCCGCTGGGGCCGATCAGGCGGCCGGTCTACCGGATGTAGGGTGAGGCATGGCTACTTATCTGATCACGCACGAGGTCGAGGACGTCGACCACTGGGCCGGCTCGACGAAGCGCGAGGAGGTCTTCGGTCCCCTCGGGGTCACCACGCGGACATTCCGTGACCCGGAGGGCTCCAACAGGGTGGGCCTGGTCGCGGAGATCCCCGATTTGGACGCATTCAACGAGTTCATGCAGTCCGAGGAGGCCGCCGAGGCCATGCGTCACGACGGCGTGCGGCCGGAGACGCTCTTGGTGCTAGCGGAGGCCTGAAGCGTCGACCACGGGGCCGCGCGGGCCCCGGGCGGGTCGTAGACCACCGTGGTGCCGGAGAGACGGTCGGGCCAGCCCCGCCGCTCGGGCGAGATCACGATCACCCAGAACCCCAGGCCGGCGGGAAGGAGCGCCAACGGGATGGCGAAGATCCGTTTGAGCGCCCGGCGCAGCCCGATCTCCCGCGACCCCTCGGCTTCGAGGTGGATGCTCAGGAGGCTCATGCCGGGCGTCCGGCCGATCAGCGCCCAGAACGCCACGAAGGCCGACCCGCCCAGCCACACGCCCAGCGCGGAGAGCCCGACCAGCCCGAAGATCGACAGCCCGTCGCTGTCCCCCTGAACCGGCGGGGAGCACCGCGGCGAGCACGGTGGACCCGAGCGAGAGCGCCAGCCCGATCAGCCCCAGGTCGATCGCGGCCGCCACCACCCGGGTGATGAGGCCGACCTGGTTGGTCTCGGCCTCGTGGCCGGGCCTGCGGAGGATCCGGTGGACCACCAGCTCGACCGCGTCGTCGACCCTCTCGGTGATCGCGGTCAGCCTCCGGCCGAGATCGGTGACGAGGCCTGCGCCCTGCTGGGTGATCGCCGCGCGCACCTCGGGCGCATCGGCGATGCGCTCCACCAGCATCTGGGCCTTCGGGCTGGCGAGGATCTCGCGCCAGACCTGGTCGGCCGCCTCGGTGTTGAGGGCCTCGACGATGGCGCGCGCGACCTCGTCGCTGGTGAGCGCCTCCTCCAGCGCGGTCTGGACGGCGTTCTGCTCGAGGATGACCCGGACGATCGCCCGCTCGACGGCCGGGCTGCGCAGCGCGCGGACTATCGCCTCCTCGGTGGCCTCCTCGAAGGCCTGGTCCACGCCGGTTGCGCCCGCCAGGCGCTCGCCCGCCCGGGCACCCACTCCCAGCACTCGCGCCGCGGCTGACCGCGGCTTTGGCGTGCGTCCGTCGTCGGCCATCGGCCCACAGTAACCTCGCGGGCCCATGGCATTGGCCGAGGACTTCCAGGAGATCGTCGACACGCTGCCGCCCGACTGGACGTCGATGGAGCTCGATCTGCGGATCTTCGACGAGGAGCGCTACATCGAGGTCTCCTCGCTGATCGTCCAGATCAACGCCATGCCGTACTCCAAGCACGACTGGCACTGGCGCCTTCGCGTGGCCCGCGAGTTCGGTCACGCGGCGGCCGCCGAGACGGTCAGGGGAACGCTCGCGCTGCTCGACGACCAGCTGGTGGAGGGCGAGCTCGCGTTCCGCGAGGCGCGCAGCGGGCGGATGGAGGTCGTGCCCCTCTGGGGCCGGCCCGAGTCCGTGCGCCAGGAGTTCTACCGCCGCCGCGTCCAGTAGCCCCGTGAGGGTCGCGCTGCTGTGCCCGGAGCTGCTGTTCGGCTCGAAGATCGAGGGCGCGCTGCGGGCCGCCGGCCACGAGGTCCAGCGCTGGGACGACCCCGAGGCGGTGCGGGCCACCGCCGAGAAGGGCGACGTGCTGGTGGTCGACCTGACCGACCCCGACCTCGACGGCGCCACCGCGATCGAGCGCCTGCGCGAGCAGGGCGCCCTCGAGGGCGTGTGGACCCTCGGCTTCTACTCCCACGTGGACGTGGAGACCAAGAAGCGGGCCGAGGCGGCCGGCTTCGACCGCGTGGTGCCGCGCTCGCGAATGGCGCGCGAGGGGCCGGCGCTGGTGGAGGCCCTGGCCAGCGCCTAGCGCGGAAGCACGAACGCCCGCTCGACGTCGAGCGGGCGGTCGATCACGCCGAAGCGCAGGTCGAAGCGCGCGAACCCGCGGAGCGCCTCGGGGTCGAAGCGCAGGGGCGGTCGCAGCGCGGGCGCCGTAGCCGCGAGCTGCATCGCGGTGAGCTTGGGCTCCTGGCCCGAGCGGCGGGCGATCTCGCGCACGGCGGCGGGGCGGTCGGCGAGCGCGGCGCTTGCGCCCTGCTCCAGGGCGGCGACCGTCTTGGCGATCAGCGGCCGGTCGCCCTCCACGGTCTCGCGGCGGGCGGTCAGCACCAGCTCTGGGTAGGGCGGCGCGCCGTGGTCGGACACGCGGAACTCGCGCGTGGCCACCCCCGAGCGGCGCAGGGCCACGCCCTCGGCGTTCCAGAAGGCGACCACCGCGTCCACGCGCTCGGCGATGAGGCTGCGCACCGCCGAGAAGCCGATCGTCACCTGGCGGGCGCGGCGGGGGTTGCCGCCGTCGTCGGAGATCACCGAGCGCAGCACGGCGACGTCGGAGGGCAGCCCGCTCAGCCCGACCCGCCGGCCCTCCAGCGCGCGCGGGCGCGTGATGCCGCGGCGGGCGATCACGGCGGCCAGCGGCTCCTTGACCACCGGCGCGACGCCCACCAGGTCCTGGCCGCGCTCGCGAGCCAGGGCGAGATCGTGGATGTCCACCAGCGCCAGGTCGACGCGCTTGGCGGTCAGCAGCTTGATCGAGTCCGTCGAGGCCGACGGCGCCCTCACGCGCAGCCGGATGCCCTGCCGGCGGTCGGCACCGGTACGGGCCGCGGCGTAGACACCGGCGTGGTTGGCGTTGGGCTGGAAGTCCAGGGCGAGGTCGACCTCGCGCGGGCCGAGCGCGTCCTCCTTCTCGCCACAGGCGGCGAGCAGCGCGGCGACGACCGCGGCGAGCACCAGCAGACGCCTCACACCGCGCACTCTATGGCCGGGATTACACTGCGCCCGTGGCCGAGCCCGATACCGCCACTCCCGGCCCGCCCGAGCGCGGTCCCGCCGCGTACATCGCCGAGTTCATCGGCACGTTCGCGCTGATGTTCTTCATCTGCGCCGCGGTGAGCGTGTTCGTGAGCGACGCGGCTGTCGGACTTCGTGGTGATCGGCCTGGTACACGCGTTCGCTCTGTTCTTCCTGGTCTCGACGCTGTCCGCGGTCTCCGGGGCCCACCTCAACCCTGCGGTGACGGTCGCGCTCACCGCCACGCGCCAGATCCGCGCGCCCGACGCGCTGATCTACATCGTCGCCCAGCTCGCGGGAGCCGTGGCCGCCGCCCTGGTGGTCAAGGCGCTGTTCGTCGACTTCGAGAACGCCGCCACCCAGAACTACGGGGCCCCAGCTGTCTCCGACCGCCTGGGTGAGAAGGCGGGCCTGGGCATGCTCGCGGAGTTCATCGGCACCTTCTTCCTGGTCTGGGCGATCGCCGGCGCCGCGGTGAACCCGCGGGCCAACAAGGATTGGGCCGCGCTCACGATCGGCTTCACGCTCGGCCTCGGGGCTCTCGTCTTCGCCCCGCTCACCGGCGCGGCGCTCAACCCGGCCCGCGCCTTCGGGCCCTCGCTGGTCGCCGGCGCGTTCGGTGGCGGCGCCGAGTTCCTGCTCGTTTACGTGCTGGCGCCCATCCTCGGCGGGCTGGCGGCGGCGTTCATCTACGTGACGCTCTTCATCGCGCCGGGCAAGAAGCGAGGCGGAGCCGAGCCGGTCGGGTAGCCTCGCGAAGAGATGCGGCGCGTCACCTTCTCGCGCAACTTCACGCTCTCGCTGTCGCGCACGTGCCGCTGCTATTGCAAGTACTGCGCCTTCGCCACGCACAGGGCGCACCTCTACTCGCCGGACGAGGTCGAGAAGCTCCTCGACGACGCCGAGCGGCGCGGGGCCAAGGAGCTGCTCGTGCTCACCGGCGAGTCGCCCGAGGTCAACCCCGAGGTCGCGTGCCGGCTCGCCGAGCTCGGCCACCCGGACTTCACCTCCTACGTGGCCTGGGCCTGCGAGCGCGCTCTGGAGCGGGGCATGCTGCCCCACACCAACCTGGGCGTGCTCTCGCGCGACGATCTGGCGCGGCTGCGCGAGGTAACCGCCTCGCAGGGCCTGATGCTGGAGTCGGTGAACCCGGACCTCGTGGTCCACCAGGGCTCGCCGACCAAGCACCCCGAGCGCCGGCTGGAGACCATCCGCGCGGCGGGCGAGCTGAAGATCCCCTTCACCAGCGGCATCCTCGTCGGCATCGGCGAGGAGCCCGAGGAGCGGGTGGCCGCGCTCGAGGCGCTGGCCGAGGTGCACGCCGAGCACGGGCACCTGCAGGAGGTGATCCTCCAGAACTTCGTGCCCCACCCGCGCTACTACGGCGCCGAGCCCGCTGAGATCGCGGACTCCGCCCAGCGCGAGGGCACCGCGGGCGAGTCGGCGCCGATGCCGGCGTGGGGGAGCGACGTGTCGCTGGACGAGATGCGCTCTCTCGTGCGCGAGTCCAAGCGGCTCATGCCCGACGTGGGCGTCCAGATCCCGCCCAACCTCTCCGACTGGTGGCTGCCGCTGGTGGAGGAGGGCGCGACCGACCTCGGCGGTCTGAGCGCGAACGGCGACCACATCTCGCCCGAGCACCCGTTTCCCGTCGCCGCACCGCATGCGCAAGGAGCTCAAGCCGCGCGGCTACGCGCTGACCGAGCGGCTGTGCGTCTACCCGCAGTACATGGACTCCGAATGGCTCGAGCAGGGCGTGCTCGACGTGGTCAAGGCGCGCTACTGGAGCTTCATCCCGCGCCGGGGATCAGGCCGCCGCGAGTCGGCGCCGGTGCAGCTCGACCTGGTGCCGCGCGCGATCGAGCGCGGCCGCGCCGGCGAGGCGCTCGGCGCGGAGGAGCTGGCCGCGCTGTTCGCCGAGACCCGGCCCGAGGCGATCGAGGACATGCGCCAGGCCGCCGACGAGCTGCGGGCAGAGCTCGCGGGCGACACGGTGACCTTCGTGGTCAACCGCAACATCAACGTCTCCAACGTGTGCGTGGTCGGCTGCGCGTTCTGCGGCTTCGGCCAGGGCCGGCGCTCGCCCGAGGCCTACGAGCACGGGCGGGAGGAGTTCGTGCGCCGCGTGGAGGAGGCGGTGGCCTTCGGGGCGACCGAGATCTGCATGCAGTCTGGGATCCACCCCGACTGGGAGCTCGAGGACTACGCCGGCTGGCTGCGGCTGGCCAAGGAGACGGCGCCCCAGCTGCACCTGCACGCCTTCTCGCCGATGGAGATCGACCACATGGCCCGCGACCGCTCGCTGGACGAGGTCTTCGCCGTGCTGCGCGAGGCCGGGCTGGGCTCCACGCCGGGCACGGCGGCCGAGGTGCTGCACGACGGCGTGCGCGAGCGCATCTCGCCCAACAAGCTCCCCGTGGCCCGCTGGGTGGAGGTCATCGAGGCCTCGCACCGCGCCGGCCTGCGCTCGACCTCGACGGTGATGTTCGGCCACATCGAGGAGCCCCACGAGCTGGCCGAGCACATGCGGGTGGTGCGCGCGCTGCAGGAGCGCACCGGCGGGATCACCGAGTTCGTCCCGCTGTCGTTCATCCCCTTCCACACCATGCTCGGGCGCACCCACGGCATCGAGGAGATCTCGCGCGAGGAGAACCTCAAGCACACGGCGGTGTTCCGCCTGGCGCTGGGACGCTCGATCACCAACCTCCAGGCCAGCTGGGTGAAGATGGGCCTCGACGCCGCCACCGAGTCGCTGCGCTGGGGCGTCAACGACCTGGGCGGGACCCTGATGGAGGAGAACATCTCCCGCCTGGCCGGCTCCTACCACGGCGTGCGCCTGGAGCCCTCGGACCTGATCGGCGCCGCCCACGCGGCGCGCCGGCCCGCGGCCGAGCGCGGGACGCTCTACGACATCCGCGCCCGCCACGACCTGCCGGTCGCGGCCTAGAGGCGCGACACCGCCCCCCTAGAGGAAACTCTTCAGGGCGCTGACGAGTTGTTTCGCCGGGTGCGCCCGTCGCGCGCTCAGCGGAAAAAAGGTCTTCGAGCCGGGCGGCGCAGCGAGGCTGCGCCCGGGCCGTCGTCCTCGGTCACCAGGCGGTCCAGGCCGCGGATCACCACCGCGGGCTGGCCCGCGTCCTTCGCGCGGGCGAGGTCGGCGGCCGCCGCGAGGGCGTCGGCGGCCGCCAGGGCGGTCGCGCCCAGCTCGCGGCCGCTGCGGTCGGTGCGCCCGCGCCAGTCGTCCACGGGTAGCAGGCCCGCCGCGCCGATCGCCACGTCCACCTGGCCCATCCGCCAGGCGCGGCCGAAGGAGTCGCTGATCACCACGGCCGGCCGCCCGGGCAGGCGCGCGCGCAGCTCGCGGGCCGAACGGTCGGGGTCGACGGGCAGCAGGATCGCGTGGTCCTCGGGCGCGTTGGAGCGGTCCACGCCGGCGTTGGCGCAGATCAGCCCGTGGTGGGTCTCGCAGACGAACACGCCGTGGTCGGCGCGCAGCAGGGTCGCCGTCTCGTCGAGCACCACCTGGACCAGGCGTGGGTCCTTGCCGTGCTCGGCGGCGAGCTCCCGGGCGCGTTCGCCCGGCTCGACCGCGGCGAGGTCGCGGACGCGGCCCTCGGCCTTGGACACCACCTTGTGCGCGACCACCAGGACGTCGCCGGCGGAGCGCGGCGCCCTCCAGCAGCCGCGCAAGGTCGTCACCCTCCGTGACCTCGGGCAGGCCGTCGACGACGTGGACGCTGAAGTCGCTCAGGCGCCTGCCGCGACCGGCGTGGGCAGCGCTCCCATGCGCCCGAGCTGATTCAGGGCCCCGCGGGTCTGGGGGGCCAGCCCGCGGCGGCTCTCGAGGCGACGGGCCACCTCGGCCAGGTCGCCGGGGGTGTCCACGTCGAGCGTCAGCGAGGGCAGCTCGTCCACCGAGTACTCCACGTCGGCGTCCCTCGCCCCGGCGACGTGGCGCTCGAAGCTGCCCGGCCCGAAGCTCGGCACGAACGCGTCGGGCGGCGAGAGCAGCAGGGCGTTGGTGCCGGTGCCGTGGCGGTCGGGGACGATCGCGGCGGTCGCGTCGTCGCGCCGCAGCAGGTCGGACACCTCGGCGGGGTCGAGCAGCGGGGCGTCGCCCGGCACGAGGAGAGCGCGGTCGAAGCCCTGCGCGAGCGCGTGCCGGACGCCGATCTCGGCGGCCGCCGACTGGCCGTCCTCGAGCGGGTCGGGAAGCACCAGCACGCGCTCCGCGCGGGCGGCCCACTCGGCCGAGCTGTCGCCGGTCACCACGGCGACCTCGTCCAGTTCGGGGACGTGCCGCAGGGCACTGAGCACGTCGGAGAACATGGCCTGCGCGAGCGCTCGCCGCGAGCCGCCTGCCAGCAGCTCACCGAGGCGCTGCTTCGCGGCGCCGAAGCTCTTCACGGGAAGGATGGCGATGGTGCGCATCGGCCGAGGGACCACCGTAGCGCGGGTCCGGCTCCCTAGCGTTTCAGCGAGGCCGCAAAGTCCACCGTTCTCCGCGCCAGCTCGGCCTGCGGCCGTCATCCATCCGCGTGTCGAGCACGAGAGAGGGGAGGCCGCTCACCGGCTCGTCGGCCACCACCCCGTCGATGACCTCCTCGTACACCTCGGCGATGCCCTGCGCGCTCTTCTCGATCCCGGCGTGATCGCAGAAGGCCGCGGTGGGCCCCTTGAGCACCTCGCCGCCCACGAACGGGCTCACGGCGACCACCGGGGCGGAGGTCGCCACGAGCGCCTCCTGCATCCCGGGCAGGGCCAGGATCGGCCCGATCGAGATGACCGGATTTGACGGGCCGATCACGACCACGTCCGCGGAGGCGATCGCGTCGAGGACCTCGGGAGTGGGGCCGGAGGTGGACACCGCGGCCAGGTCCACGTCCTCGACCGGCCCCTCGGCACGGTTGACGATCATGAACTCCTGCAGGTCCCACCAGCGCCCGGCGGCCAGCACGCGGGTCGGCGCCGGCTCGTCGGTCATGGGCAGCACGCGCGAGCTCACGCCCATGGCCTCGACCACCCGCGCGTGCGCGTGGGTCAGCCGCGCTCCGGAGCGAAGCCCCTCGGTGCGGACCAGGCACATCGCCAGGTCGCGGTCGCCGAGGCGGAACCAGGTCGGGCGCCCCGCCTGCTCGAGCGCCGCCATCACCTCCCACGTGTCGCCGCGCAGGCCGAAGCCGCGCTCGTCGATCTCGTCGGCCAGCCAGTAGGTGAGGAGGTCGGGGTCGGGCGCGACGTGGACGCCGTAGACCTCGGCGTCGTCGCCCGTGTTGGCGACCACGGTGAGGTCGCCCACCTCGGCGAGGCCGCGGGCGAGCTTCGCGCCGCCCGTGCCGCCGGAGAGCAGCGTTACCAGAGCTGCTCCGGCAGGCCCGTCAGCTTGATCCCGGCGTGCACCTTGTGGCGCGAGTTGACCGAGATCAGCAGCGGCGTCAGCCCCTCGACCAGTCGCGAGGTCTCCAGCAGCCCAGCGTTCACCGGCCGCAGACCGTCGATCTTCGCGATCAGCTCCGCCACGCGGCGCTTGTCGTCGCGCTTGTCGCCGCAGACGAGCACGTCCTCGTCGAGCTCGGCGTCGAGGTCCCCGAGCACCGGCGCGCTCACGGTGTGCAGCGCGCTGACCACCCGCACGCCGTCGGGCGCCATCTCCTGGGCCTGCTGGGCGGCCGAGCCCTGGGGCACGCCGAGCATGCGCGTGGCCTTGCCCGACACGGCGGCGGCCAGCGGCACGGTGGCGTCCACCAGCAGCTGGTCGGGCTGGAGCACCTCACGCAGGTTGGTGAGGTTCTCGGACTGGTTGCGGAAGGGCACGGTCAGGAACACGATCGGCCCCTGCTTGGCGGCCTCGGCGTTCTCCATGCCGCGAGCGTCGCCCTCGGTGATCCGGCCGGCCGCCTCCTCGGCGCGTCCCGCGTCCCGCGAGCCGATGACCACGGGCACGCCGGCCCGGGCCCAGCGGGCGGCCAGGCCGAAGCCCAGCGCGCCCGTGCCGCCGATGATCGGGACGGGCTCCACTAGCCGGCCTTGTACTCCTGGACGGCCCAGCTGTTGCCGTCGGGGTCCTCGAAGAACACGTAGCGCGAGCCGGGGGTGCCCTCCGGCCCCATCTGCACGACGTCGGAGACCTGCACGCCCCCCTCGGAGAGCTGAGCGCGTGCGGCGTCGACGTCGTCGACCGTGAGCTGCACTCCCTTCAGCGAGCCCGGCTCGCCCTGGGGCAGGCCCTCCCCGAGGACGATGGAGCAGTCCGATCCGCGCGGCGTCAGCTGCACGACCCGCATCTCCTCGGTCGGCGAGACGTCGTGGTCGAGGTTGAAGCCCACTTGCTCGGAGTAGAAGTCGCGTGCGCGGTCGACGTCGGACACCGGGATCGAGAACCACCTGCAGCTTGAAGTCCATGCGCGCGACCTTACGCGTAGGGTGCGCGCGCGATGAGATTCGAGGGCAAGACCGCGCTCGTCACCGGCGGCTCGGGCGGCATCGGCGCCGCCACCTGCCGCCGCCTCGCAGCCGAGGGAGCGCGCGTCGTGGTCACCGACGTCAGCCGCGAGGCGGCGGAGGAGGTCGCCGGCGAGATCGACGGCCTCGCGCTCGAGCTGGACGTGCGCAGCGAGGAGTCCGTGACGGCGGCGGTCGAGGCGGTCGGGACCGTCGACGTGCTCGTGAACAACGCCGGCATCGAGGGGGAGGGGGGCTTCTTCGCCAACACCCGCCCCGAGCAGTGGGACCCGGTGCTCGAGATCGACCTGCGCGGCGTGATGCTGGTGACGCACGCGGTGGTCGGCGGGATGCAGGAGCGCGGCTACGGGCGCATCGTGAACGTGGCCTCCGAGGCGGGACGCGTCGGCTCCCAGGTGGCCGGCGCCTACAGCGCGGCGAAGGCGGGCGTGATCGGCTTCACCAAGACCATCGCGCGCGAGTCCTCGCGCTACGGGGTCACCTGCAACGCCGTGGCGCCGGGCCCGATCCGCACGCCGATGTTCGAGCGCCTGGGCGAGGGCGACACCCTGAGCGCCCGCTTCGCGAAGGGGATGGTGGCCGCGACGGCGATGGGCCGCCCGGGCGAGCCCGATGAGGTCGCGGCGGCGATCGCCTTCCTCGCCTCCGACGACGCCTCGTTCGTGACCGGCGAGACCCTCGGGGTCAGCGGCGGCCTCGGCATGATGTAGGCATGCCCGACGAGGTGAAGGTCCGCGAGGTCGGCCCTCGCGACGGCTTCCAGAACGAGCCCGAGATCATCGCCACGCCCGAGAAGGTGCGGCTGGTGGAGATGCTGGCCCGCACCGGCCTGAAGCGGCTGGAGGTCACCAGCTTCGTGCGCGCCGACGTGATCCCCCAGCTCGCCGACGGCGCGGAGGTGCTGGCCGCGGCGGACATCCCCGACGACGTGGCGGTCTCCGTGCTCATCCCCAACGAGAAGGGGCTGGAGCACGCGCTCGCCCAGCGCGACCGCTTCTCCGAGGTCAACTTCTTCCTCTCGGCCAGCGAGACCCACAACCGCAAGAACGTCAACCGCTCGGTGGAGGAGTCGCTGTCGGGGATCGAGCGCACGGTGGCGCGCGCCCGCGAGGAGGGGCTGCGCTGCGAGGGCGTGATCTCGGTGTCCTTCGGCTGCCCCTACGAGGGCGACGTTCCGCCCGAGCGGGTGTACGGCATCGCCCGCCGGCTCGTCGACGCCGGCTGCGAGGAGATCGGCTTCGGCGACACCACCGGCATGGCCAACCCCGCGCAGGTGCGCCGCTTCTTCGAGGCGGCCGACCTCGACGCGGAGCTGACCGCCCACTTCCACAACACCCGGGGCCAGGGCCTGGCCAACGTGCTGGCCGCCCTGGAGGCCGGCGTGCGCTCGTTCGAGAGCTCCTTCGGCGAGCTGGGCGGCTGCCCGGTGCCGCGCGGGGCCACCGGCAACATCGCCACCGAGGACCTGGTGTCGATGCTGCACGAGATGGGCCATCCCACCGGGATCGACCTCGAGCGGCTGGTGGAGTGCGCGCGCGAGGCGCAGAACGTGCTGGGCCGGCCGCTCGGCAGCCACGTGCTCACCGCGGGACCGGTCGACTGGCGCAACGAGTAGACGCGGACATCCGCGCCCTCGCCGCGATCGAGCGCGGCTCGGCGAGCGAGGGCGAGCGGCGCTCGGCGGAGTGGGTGGCCGGCCGCCTGCGCGAGCTGGGCGCGGAGGACGTGATGCTGGACGCCTACCGCGGCGCGGCGCACTACGGCCCGTCGCACGCGCTGCTGTTCGGGCTCGGGGCGCTGGGCTCGCGCCTGCTCGCCGCGGCCGGCCTCGTCCTGTTCGAGCTCGAGTACAGCGGCCGGGCGCGGCTGCTGCGCAGGCTGCTCCCGGCGCGCACCGGCTTCAACGTCACCGCCCGGCTGCCCGCGCAGGGCGTGCGCCGGCGCACGCTGGTGCTGGTGGCCCACCACGACGCCGCCCGCACCGGGCCTCGCGTTCCACCCGCGCCTGCTGGCCGCGGGCGACCGCCGGGCCGCGCGGACCGGCCGGCGCCCCTCGCTGGCCCTGGTCCCCGAGCTGGCCTTCGCCGCGGCCGCGCTGGGCCTGCGGCCCGCCCGGGCCGTCCTAGCCGCCGCGGCGGCGATCGTGCTGCAGGGCTCGCGCGCCGCGGTCGTCCCCGGCGCGAACGACAACGCCAGCGGCGTGGCTGCCGTGCTGGCCGCGCTCGAGGGCCTGGCCGCCGAGCGGCCCGAGGGACTCGAGGTGCTGGCTGTCTTCACCGGCGGCGAGGAGGCCGGGATGGACGGCATGGCCGCGTGGCTGGCCGACGCCGTGGTCGACCCGGCCACGACCTTCGTGCTCGGCCTCGACAACGTGGGCTCGGGTGAGCCGGTGGTCCTGGACGCCGAGGGCGGGGTGTGGCCGGTGCGCTACGACCCCGTGGACCTCGAGCTCGTCGAGCGCGCGGCGGGCGAGGCGGACGTGCCGCTGAAGCGCTGGCGCCTCGGGGCCTGGACGGACCCGGTCCTCGCCCGCCTGCGGGGCCTGCGTACCGCCTCGGTCCTCTCGGTCAAGGACGGCGGCTTCCCCCATTACCACCAGCCGAGCGACACGCCCGAGCACGTGGACCTCGAGTCGGTCGACGCCTGTGCCCGGCTTGCGGGTAGGGTCGCGCACAGCTAGCCGCATGAGGCGGCGGAAGGACTCGACCTCCCAATCGTGGATCTCGTGCTTGGCGTGCGGGTGCACCTCGACGTCCACGCGAGCGCCCGCCGCCTCGAATATCTCACCGGTGCGCCGTACCCTCGGGACCGGGATCCAGTCGTCCTCCTCGGTGCCCGTCAGCAGTACCGGCAGCCCCTCGAGGTCCCCGGCCGAGGGCTTGACGATCTCCTCCTCGTCCTTGCCGATCAGCCCCCCGCACAGTGACACCAGCGCCGCGAGCGGGCGTGGCCGCTGCGCCAGCGCCTCGCACGCCACGCACGCGCCCTGAGAGAAGCCGCCCAACACCACGTTCTCGGGGTCCACGCCCTGAGCCTCCAGCGTGTCGAGCGTTTCGTGCACCTGGTCGATCGCCTCCGAGAGCTGCGGCTCGTTGGCGTCTCGCGGGTCCATGAACCGCTGCGGGTACCAGGTGCGCTCAGCGGCCACCGGCGCAACGCATGCCAACTTCAGCTCGAGCCGCTCCGCCAGCTCGTGCATCGTGGCCGGCTTGTACCAGCGGCCGTGCAGCAGAACGAGCACCTTCTCGGCTTGCGCGACGTCGTCGACGACGACCGCTCCATCGGGCATCACCATCTCCTCCTCCTGACCCGTCGTCGCAAGGCCGCCACGACGTCCTCCAGTAGCTGCAGGCTCGGCAGTGGGTCCGTCTTCGAGAAGTGGGCGTGCGCGGTGTGCGGGCGGGGGATCGCCGCGCGCAGAACTCCGAGCTCGCCGTGCCGAAGTGCGGTGAGGATGGCGAGGGTGTCGCCCATCTCCTCCCGGAACCTGACGCCCGAGCGATAGCCGCGGTCTTCGAACGAGAGGCCGAGCAGGAGCGACGCCCAGATGGCCGGCAGGTTCAGCCCCGCCGCCACGGCGAGCGTCTGGGAGACGTAGAAGCGCGGATTGAGGTCGATCACGTAGTCGCGGCCGTCGCGCTCGATCAGCTGAAGGTTGAAGACGCCGCTCCAGCCCAGTTCCCTCATGAAGGCTGCCACCTTGCGCTGCCGCGTCGCGGACATGGGGAACGTCTCCGCGTAGGTGGCGTTACCGGCGCGATAGGGCCAGATGCGATGGACCACGTGCTGGTTCGCGGCGTAGAGCGTCCCGTCGAAGGACACCCCGTTGAAGCTGATCAGGCGGCCGTCGATGAAGGGCTGAACCAAGCCCGCTCCCTCCGGCATGGCTCCGAGCGCGCGTCGAGCTGGGCCTGGTTCTCCACCCGCCGGGCGGGGAAACGCTGCAGGCCCCCGTCGGAGGAGAGCTCGGAGCGAAACGGCTTGACCATGAGCGGGAAGGTCAGGTCGACGCTGGACGGCGGCTCCCCTGCGCTCAGCACGCTGGTGGGCGGCATGTCCAGGCCGGCCCGAACGGACAGCAGCCCCAGCGCGATCTTGTCGGTCGCGTAGCTGAGCACTTTCTCGCTGGCGGGCGTTCCGACCGCCACCGAGTCCGGGAACGCCGCCTCCCGGCCGGTCATGGCCAGCAACGACTGCTCGGTGCCCGGCAGCACCGCGGCGGCCCCCAGCCGCCGTGTTGCGGCGGCGAGCTCGGCGACGTAGCGATCGGGGTCGGCGCGCGGATCCGCCACCTCCACGAGTCCGGCTGCCGCGCGAGAGCGCGCTCCGAGGGCCCCGCGCGACTCCACCGCCGCCCACACCTCGAAGCCCGCCTGCTGCAGGGCGCGCAACGCCGCCAGGCCGGCCACCGCCTCGCTGCCGGTGATCAGGATCCTGGGTCTGGCGCCGGTCTCCCGGCGTGAACCCCTTTTTGCGCCTGATCCCGGTACAGCCCCCTGCCGGAGATCAGCTCTGCGCGACTCGTCCTGCCGCGTGATCATTCCAGTTACTTCCCTGCACTAGACGACCTGAGCCGGCCAGCGTAACGCACCCCTGGCCCGTTGAATAGGCTCGCGCGTGCATGGAGCTGACCCAGTCCATCAGGAGCGCGGCGCTCGGCCGCGTGGGCGTGGGGGCGACTCTCGTCGCCAAGCCCGACAGCGCCTACAGCTGGATCGGCGGCGAGGCCGACGGGCGAGGCGCCCAGGTGCTCGTCCGGGCACTGGGCATCCGCGACCTCGTGATCGGCGCCGGGGCCCTGGCCACCGCGAGCGACTCGAAGGCGCTGCGCCCGTGGCTCCTGGCCGGCATCGCGGCCGACGCCGTGGACTTCGCGGCCACGCTCACCGGCCCGAGCGCGCCGGGGCGCAAGATCGTGCTGGGCGTGGCCGGGGGCTCGACCCTGGCCGGCCTGTTCTACCTGCTGCGCGCCTAGCTCGCCTCGTACAGCTCCCAGCTGTCGGGCACGCCCTTGAGCTCGTGGGCGCCCCGCTCTGAGAACTCCAGGCCCGACCCGGCCACCAGGTCCTTCACGGTCCGCGAGACCAGCACCTCGCCCGGCCCGGCCAGCGCGCTGACCCGCGCGGCGATGTGCACGCCGATTCCGCCGATGTCGTCGCCCATCACCTCCACCTCGCCGGTGTGCAGGCCGGCGCGCACGCGGACGCCCTGCTTCTCGGAGGCGGCTTCGATCGCCTGGGCGCAGCGCACCGCGCGCGCCGGCCCGTCGAAGGTGGCGAGGAAGCCGTCGCCGGTGGACTTCACCGCCCGCCCGCCGAAGCGCTCGAGCTCGCGGCGGACGGTGGCGTCGTGCTGGTCGAGCACGCGCGTGCCAGCGCTTGTCGCCCAGGTCGGCGGCGGTCTGGGTCGAGCCCACGATGTCGGTGAACAGGACCGTGGCCAGCATGCGGTCGGGCTCGGGCTCGGCCCGCGTGCCGGTCAGGAACTCCTCGAGCTCGCCCAGCATCAGCTCGGGCTCCTGGTACCAGGGGATGTGGTCGTCGCCGGGGATCTCGACCAGCTTCGCGTCGGGCAGGTGCTCGGCCAGCCAGCGGCCGTGGCGCACGTTGACCAGGCGGTCGTGGCGGCGGTGGATCACGAGAGCCGGGACGTGCACGTTGGGGACCACGTCGCGCACGTCGATGTCGAGGAACATCTGCGCCACGGCCGCGAGCATCCCCGGCGTGATGCTCATGCGCTCCAAGCGGGCGGTCCAGGCCCGCTTCTCGGGGTCGTCCGCCGCGCTCGGTGCGGTGATCTCGATCATGGAGCCGTCGCCCCAGTGCGGCCCCAGGAGCTCGGTGCCCGCCTCGGCGTAGGCCTCGGGCGTGCTCCCGTAGGGGTAGTCCTCGGCCCAGGTCGAGCGCGCCATCCCGCCGTAGAGGACCAGCGCCTGGCAGCGGTCGGGGTAGGTGGCCGCGAACAGGATCGCCATCGGCGCGCCCTCCGACACGCCGAGCAGGGCCGCCCGCTCCGACCCGGCGGCGTCCATCACCGCGCGCACGTCGTCCATGCGCTGCTCGAGCGGCGGCGGATCGCTCACGGGGTCGGACATCCCCGAGCCACGCCGGTCGAGGGCGATCACCCGGGCGAAGGAGGCCAGGCGCCGGAGCGCCGCTGACGATCGCCGGGTTCTCCCAGAACAGCTCGAGATGGCTGACGAACCCGGGGATGACGACCAGGTCCAGCTCGCCCTCCCCGAACACCTGGTAGGCGATGTGGACATCGCCGCTCTTGGCGTACTTCGTCTGGGGCGGTTGAGCGGCCGCCGCCATCGTGCTCAGCGCCCGGCGAACTCCGGCTGGCGCTTCTCCAGGAAGGCCCGCGTGCCCTCGGCGAAGTCCTCGCTGGCGGCGAGCAGCTCCTGGGCGGCCACCTCCTGCTCCAGCGTCGCGGCCAGGGCCGGCTTGGCGGCCGAGTCCATGACCCGCTTGGCCAGGCCGACGGCGCGCGGCGCGGCGGAGGTCAGCTCGTTGGCGAACGCCTCGGTGGTCGCGTCGAGCTCGTCCGCCGGGGCGATCCGGTTGGCGAAGCCGATGCGGTGCGCCTCGTGGCCGTCGATGACCTTGCCGGTCATGATCAGCTCCTTCGCCCGGCCCAGGCCCACCACGGCGGGCAGCCGTGAGCAGCCGCCCACGTCGGGCAGCAGGCCCACCTTGACCTCCATGATCCCGGCCAGCGCGTCCTCGGCCATGACCCGGAAGTCGGCGGCCAGCGCCAGCTCGAAGGCGCCGCCCAGCGCCGCCCCGTGGATCTGGCAGATCGTGGGCTTGGGCATCTCCTCGAGCAGGTTCCAGTAGTTGAGGATCGGCCGGCGGAAGCTGCGCAGCTTCTCGGGGTTCTCGCTCACCATCTTGAGGTCCCCGAGGTCCATGCCCGACGAGAACATGGCCCCGTCGCCGCGCACGACGACGCAGCGGACCGCGTCGTCGGCCGCCGCCGCCTCCAGGGCCGCGCCCAGCTCGAGTACCAGCTCGCCGTTCATGGCGTTGCGCTTCTCGGCGCGCTGGAGGATCACGTGGCGGACCGCTCCGCGGTCCTCGGTTCCGACTACGGGCATGTGGATAGGCTCCCCGCGCTCGACGACCAGAAAGTGGAGGCAAAGCTAGTGGAGATCAAGAAGGTGGGTGTGCTGGGCGCCGGCCTCATGGGGCACGGAATCGCCCAGGTGGCCGCGCAGTCGGGCTACGAGGTCGTCCTGCGCGAGGTGAACGACGAGAAGCTGCAGAAGGGCTTCGGCAAGATCGAGAAGCAGCTCGCGCGCGCCGTGGAGAAGGGCCGCATGGAGCAGTCGGACGCCGACGCGGTCAAGGAGCGCATCCAGCGCACCACCGACTACAACGACCTCGCCGACTGCGACCTGGTCATCGAGGCCATCACCGAGGACCTCTCGCTCAAGCTCGAGATGTGGCGCGAGGTGGACGGAATCGTCAAGCCCGAGGCGCTGTTCGCCACCAACACCTCCTCGCTGCCGGTGATCGACCAGGCCGCCTCCACGTCGCGGCCGGACAAGTTCCTGGGACTGCACTACTTCAACCCGGCGCAGGTCATGAAGCTGGTCGAGGTCGTCCGCGCGGTCACCACCTCCGACGAGGCCTTCCAGGCCGGGGTCGACTTCGCCCAGGCCAACGGCAAGCTGGCCATCCCCACCAAGGACAAGGCCGGCTTCATCGTCAACCGCCTGCTGGTGCCCTACATGCTCGACGCCATCCGCGCCTTCGAGGAGGGCGTGGGCTCGGTGTCCGAGATCGACGAGGCGATGAAGGCCGGCGCCGGCCACCCGATGGGCCCGCTCACGCTGGCCGACTTCGTCGGGCTGGACACCATGGGCGCGATCTGCGGCGTGATGTACCAGGAGTTCGCCGAGCGCCGCTTCGCCCAGCCGCCCACGCTTCGGAAGATGCTCGCGGCCGGCTGGTACGGCAAGAAGGCCGGCATCGGGCTTCTACGACTACTCGGGCGACGAGCCGGTCGAGAACCCCGGCATCGGCTAGGCCTCAGGGCGGCGGCGCCGCCATGACCTCCACTCGGTGGCCGCCGGGCGCCTGGACGAAGGCGCGCGGCGCGCCCCAGTGCTGGTCGCGCGGCTCGGGCTCGAAGCCGGCCCCGCGCAGCGCCTCCAGCGTGCGCTCGTAGTCCTCGGCCACCACGGCGGCGTGTCCCTGGGGCGGCGCCACCGGGTCGTCGGCGAACAGCAGGTGGATCTGGGTCTCCCCGCGCTGCAGCCAGGAGCTGCGCTCGCGCAGGGAGGGCGGCGGCTCGACGAGCTCGAAGCCGAGGATCTGCCAGAAGCGCTCGGCGGCCTCGACGTCGGCCGGGTCGAGCTCGAGCGCCACGTGCTGGAGCACGGCCTCAGGCGTCGGCGTCGTCTTCGGCCAGCAGCGTCGTCTTGCGCTTCAGGTCCTGGCCGATCTCGGCGTCCAGGCGCTGGATCAGCTCGGCGGTGAAGCCGCGGGCGCGCTCGAGCGCCTCGTCGTCGATGTTGTCGATCGTGTCGCTCTTCTGGTGGTGGTGCGGCACGTAGCCGACCTTGTTGCGGCAGGCGACCGTGATGGCCGGGAAGCCGGCGCTGCGCGCGATCGAGGCGTCGGTGGCGGTTCGCATGGCCAGCGGCCGGGCGCTGAAGCTCCCGTCCTCACCGTCGTCCTCGGCGATCTGCTCGGCGATCTCGAACAGCTGCGGGTGCGACTTCCCGGGGAGCAGCACGCCCTCCTTCGCGCCGTAGCGCACCGTGCCCGCGCCCACCTCGTCCACGTTGATGAAGACGGTGCGCTCCTTGTCGAGGTCGTTCTTGTGACGCTTGAGGAACGCCTTCATGCCCAGCCCGAACGACTCCTGTCCGCCGGTGATCAGGACCCACACCCCGAAGTGCTCGAGCTGGCCGCCGAAGCGCTCGGCGAGCGAGAGCACGGTGGCCACGCCCGAGGCGTTGTCGTTGGCGCCGGGCACGGGGTCGGCGACGCCGGCGTCGAGCAGGACGAAGATCACGATGAGCATCCCGACCGTCGGGATCAGCTGGACCACGGTGAGGGCGGATCCCTGCATGCCCAGCAGTCGGACCGCGCAGCACACGAGCAGGAGCACGAGCGCGGCCATGAAGGGGACGAACGGGCCGATGGGCCGCTTGATCCGGTCGCTCAGCACCGCCAGCCGCTCCTGCAGGCCGCGCGAGAAGACGATGCCCCCGCGCGAGCTGTCGAGGTGGGCGACCAGCACGATCTGGCCGTCGCGGTCCTCGCCCTCGGGCGAGAAGACGTTCTGCGAGGCGCGCCGCCCGGTCAGGCGCCGCAGCGGGCGGAACAGCCCGGTGGCGTCGCCGAAGGCCGACAGCGTCGCGAGCAGCACCACGCCGAAGCCCACCGCCGGCAGCGCGACCGAGGCGAGGCTCCCCAGGAGCGCCACGAAGGCGTGGATGAGGTGCACCGTGGCCCAGCGCGGATAGATCTCCGTCGACTCGACCTCGACCTCGCGGCCCATCCCGGCCAGCCGCTCCTCGACGTGCCCGGCCGCGCGACGCTCGGCATCGCTGCCTGCTCGCCGGCCCCCGTCCTCCACGAGGGCCTGGATCTCCTCACGCACCTCCAAGAGCCGGGCAGCCTAGCCGTAACAGTGCCCGGGGTGGGATTCGAACCCACACGCCCGCTAGGGCAGTCGATTTTGAGTCGACAGCGTCTGCCGTTCCGCCACCCGGGCGAGGGCAGCGAGTCTAGGCCGGGTTCGGCTGGCCCTGGTAGCCCTGATAGTCCCCGTAGCCGTCGTCATCGTCGTCGGTCACCTCGACCTCGACGTTCCACTCCTGCTGGAAGCCGCGCAGCGCGAAAGCGATGAGCAGCACGGATACGGGGATGAGGATCACGGTCAACAGACCGAGGATGCTGGGCTCGAGGGCCGGGGTGTCGAAGCCCGTCTTGTCGCGGGCGAACCAGGCCGGCGCCGCGACCGCCGCGAAGACCGCGAGCAGGATCGCCGCGGCCGCCGCCACGGGCAGCACGCCGCGGTTCCAGCGCATGACGAAGAAGGCGACCACCAGGAAGATGATCACGTAGGCGGCCGCCAGCGGGATCATGCCCTGGAGCTCGGCGAAGCCGCCCAGGGTGATGATGGCCACGAGGGCCGCGCTGGTCACCAGGAGCAGCACGACGGCAGCCCGCGTGGCCTTCGACTCAGCCTTGTCCTGGTTGGGATGCTCGAGCCTGGTCTCCGCCATCGCGCGGCAGTGTACGCCTCCGGGCGGCAAGTTGCAGCGGTTCTGCGGCCGGAGAGGTCAGCGGGGCAGCCAGGACTCGAACCTGGAATCACCGGTTTTGGAGACCGGAGCCTTATCCAATTTGGCCACTGCCCCTCGAAGCCGGACAGTCTAGGTGCCGGCGGAATGCGGGCGGAGGGACTCGAACCCACACGCTCTCTCGAGCACCGGGACCTAAACCCGGCCTGTCTGCCAATTCCAGCACGCCCGCGCTGACCCCGAGCTTAGGTTCCCGGGGCGTGAATAGCCGGAATGTGGGGAATGGTGCTCGTGCGCCATCTAGGCGTCGCGACCCGCAGCCCAGAGTGACCACGAATCTCCATAGGATCCGCCCATGTCGGTATCTGCAGTAGTCATCTCGCTGACGCTGTTCTTCCTTGCGGGGTTGGCGTTCGGCTACGCCCTTGGGCCGCCGACCATGTGGATCCCGCTTGCGTTCCCCCTGATCATGGCCCTGGCGGCGCTGATCGTTAACGGGCCCTCGGTCTCGATCCTGCTGCGGCTCATCGTCGCGCTTGCGGTCACCGTGCTCGGAGTCCTGCTGGGCCAGCGCCTGGCTCCCGAGCAGCGGGCCGAGGAGGCCCCGGGCTAACATGACGGCCGCACCGCGGGCGTGGTGTAACGGCTGCACAAGAGCCTTCCAAGCTCTTAGTACGGGTTCGACTCCCGTCGCCCGCTCTGCAACACCACGGGGCGTGGCGCAGTCTGGTAGCGCACTCGGCTGGGGGCCGAGCGGTCGCTGGTTCAAATCCAGTCGCCCCGATACAGACGGCATTTGAGAACGAAGTCAACGGGAGGAAGAGCTTGAGGTTGGAGAAGAGAGTGGCCTTGGCCGTGTGTGGCCTGGCGGCAGTGGGGTTGGGCGCGTGCGGCGGAGGCTCGTCTTCGACCCAGCAGCCGCCCCCGGACCCGACGGCCATGGCGCTGATGGCGCCTGGCGTGCGCACCGTCGTGGTGCCCAAGCAGGGCAAGGACCTGACGGTGATCATCCCGCCCTGCAGCGCGGCCGAGATCGACCAGGACACCACCGACGCCCCTCCCGGCTCCAACCAGGTCGTGGTGCCCAAGAGCGCCCTCGATCAGACCGTCGCCGTCCAGCCCTGCATCCAGGGCGCCAAGACCGCCGGCCGCTCGAGCACCGTTCTTCTCAGCCCGGGCGGGACCGAGTCCCCGCAGGGCGCCGCGCAGCAGAGCGGCAGCCAGCCGCAGAACCAGCTGCTGCTCCCCAAGAGCAGCAACATCAGCAAGATCATCGTGCCGCCCTGCGTGGTGCAGACCGGCTCGGGTGGCAGCAGCGGCACCGCGGCCACGGGCGGGGGCACCAACACGGCGCTTCCGGCCGAGCGCGACAAGACGTCGGTGGTGGCACCGCCCTGCCGGGTCTCCGCGTCGAGCAGCAGCAGCGGCGGCTAAGTGAAGAACAAGATCCCGTGGATCGTCGGCGGTGTGCTGATCATCGCCCTGGGCATCGGCGCCGTGTTCCTCGGCCAGGGCCCGGAGGAGCCGAAGAGCGTGGGGGAGCTCCCCGAGAGCGCCCGCGCGCTCGTGGTGCCCGCCGACGAGAAGCACAAGGTCGTCATCCCGCCCTGCAACACGCCGGTGGAGCAGACCACGGCCGACGCCGAGAAGGACAAGCCCACGCCGGGCGCGACCACGTTCGAGCTCAACGAGGGTGAGGACGTGCGCACGGTGCTGGTGCCCCACTGCCAGCCCGGCACCGGCGCCGTCAACACGGCGGGGAACATCCCGTCCTCGGCGTTCGTCGTCGAGAACGCGCCGGCCGCGAACGAGACCGACAACGCGTTCGAGTCCGACGGCGTGATCGCCAAGTCGCAGCTGGTGCTCCAGCAGGGAAGCGACGGCACCACCGTGGTCGTCCCGCCCTGCGGCAAGACGACCAAGGGCGAGGACGCCGTCCTGCAGTCAGAGGGCGGGTCGGAGCTGGTGGTCGCCGCTCAGTGTTGACCTAGCGCGACGGCGGGAGAAGGCGGCCAGCGCGCCCTGCGCGCCGATCGCCGCTGCGGCCACGAACGGCCCGAGCGCCGGCACCGCCGTGCGCGAGCTGAACTCCACCGTCGCCACCGGGACCACCAGCATCACCCACGCCGCGATCGCGAACAGCACCGCCGCCGAGCGGGCGCGGCCGCGGGTCAGGAACGGCGCGGCGAACGAGAGCAGCGCCAACAGCACGAACACCGGCCCCTGGATGCGCGTGCCCGACTCGTAGGTGCGCAGGATCGTGATGAGGTTGCGGTTGACGTGGAAGCGCTTCGCGTCGGTGTAGTGCGGCCGGGCGTCGCGCAGGCCCAGCGGGTTGTAGGTCGAGTTGAACAGGACCTGGTGGTGGACCAGGTCGTGCCAGCTGTAGCCGCCGCCGTAGCCGCGGAAGCTCTCGGGCGCGATGTAGCGCAGCGTCGCCCCGCCGACCTCCTCCAGATAGTCGAGCGGCTGATGGGTGACGACCTCCCACGTGAATGCCTTGACGGCGGAGGTCTGCGCGGCGCTCGCGGTGTGCGGATCGCCGAAGTAGCGGATCGCGGGCGAGTAGTACCAGTTGAACGTGTACTGGTTGGTGTAGGGGCGCTTGGGGCGCGGGACGTTCTCGCACAGCATCTCGGTGCCCTTGGGCGGCGTGAACTTCGAGCAGTCGGCGAAGGGCGCCACCCGGCCGTAGATGTTCCACGCCCCGTTGCGGCTCAGGCCGACGCGGCCCTCGGCGGCGTACTCGACGACGTAGTAGGGCACGAGCAGCGCCAGCGCCCCCAGCACCCCGACGGCCGTCACGGCGGCCCGGCGCCGCCAGGGCGCGCCGGGCACGGCGAACACCAGCCAGAAGGCGCCGAGGATCAGGATCGGCAGCGCGACCACGCGCACGCTCGCCGCGGTCGCCAGCGCCAGCCCTCCGAGCGCCGGCCACCAGAGGCTGGTGCCCTCGGTGGTGCGCACGCCGCAGTAGAGCGCGACGGTGATCAGGAAGACGAACAGCGCCTCGCTGTTGGCCGAGTGCTCCATGAAGAAGACCGGCGCGGCCAGGGCCATGACCGCGGCGGGCAGCAGCGCGAGCCACCGCGAGATGCCCGTGCGCACCACGGTGAAGTACATGAGCGCCGCCGAGGCCAGCCCGAGCGCGTGGTGCACCAGCACCACGAACAGCAGCGTGGGGGAGATCTCGTACATCCCTCGCAGGGCGAGCGGGAAGCCCGCGGGGCGCAGCTCGTTGCGGAAGAAGTCGCCGCTCTGCGAGACGCCGATGTAGCTGGCGGCGTCAGGCCAGCCGAAGAAGGCCGGCTTCCACGCGAGCACGAGGAGCAGCCGCAGCAGCGCGCCTGCGATGAGGATCGCGATCAGCGCGCGCTTGGTTGTCCGGTTCGGGTCCCTGCTCATGAACGACGATCTCGAGCGTCACATCCTTACCCACAGCGGTACGGGCGCACGCGCGGGGAGACCCGGCGGCGCGGGGCGCTCGGTTGGGCAGGAAGCAGCAACCCGCCGCACGAAACGCATCGACGAGGTTAGGCTCGCGGCGCCATAGCCGACGAGCTCGAACTCCACTTCTTGACGCCCGGCCCTCCCGACCAAGCCATGTTCCGCTGGCAATCGCAGCCGCCGGACGCGCTGAGGGGGTTCAAGCTGGTCGACGAGTCGTTCAACGGCCTCTCCTACGAACGGCGCTACTACGACTGGCCCGCCTACCTGAACTTCCTCTCGGTGCTCGGGGTCCTGCTGCGCAAGTGGCAGCAGAGCATCTACAAGCTGTCGGTCCGCTTCGACGACTCCGGCACGGGCCACACCCGCGTGACGATCATCGGCAAGGTCGACCCGGACACCCGGGCAGCGCTGGGGCAGCTGGCCGACGCCCAGGGTGGAACTCACGGCCTGCGCGTCGGCGCCTAGCGCCGGAGGGTTCTACATCTGGCTGAGGATCTCCGCCTTCTTGGCGTCGAACTCCTCCTGGGTGATCAAGCCCGAGTCCTTCATCTGGCCGAGCTTCTTGATCTTCTCGGCCGGGTCCTCGCTCTTCTGCTGCTCGCGGGCCTGGCGGTAGGCCTGGTCGGCCGCGTTGCCGTAGGTGGCCTGCATGCCCTGCATCACCGCGGCCTGGTCGCCGCCGCTGGCGGCGATCGACGCCTGCTGGGCGTCCCACTGGACCGCGATGCGGTTCGGGTCGTTCGGGTGCACCTTGACCGGGACCTCCATGCCCACTGTCACCGCCGCCTTCATGCGGGTGGTAGGGAACACGTAGTTCACGGTGTACGGCGCGCCGTTGGGCGGATGCACCTCGATCGGGATCTGCATCGCGAAACGGTCGCCCGGCACTGGCTCGGCGAAGCCCTTCGCGACGCCCTTCGCCGGGTAGCCGTGCTCGAGCACCTCGTGCTCGCCACGGTCGTCGGCCATCGCGCCGATGTCCTTGAACGACTGCCGGATCGACGGCATGCCGCCGTGGTGCTCCGACATCCGCTTGACGTCTCGAATGCCCTTGAACAGGCCCATCGGGCTACCAGCCGTAGATGAGCGCGGTGGTGGGGGCGTCCGGGTCGTAGCGCACGGTGATGGTCGCGCCCTCCGAAAGCTCCTCCAGCTGCGCCGGCAGCATCGACTGCGAGATCGTGGTCTGGTAGGGCTCGCCGCCCTCGGGGCGGATCGAGACGTCGAACTCGGTCTGCTGGCCGCCGCCCACGTCAGTCTGGCCGGTGGGGCGGATCGAGTGGACCACCCCGGGGGCCTCGATGCCCGAGGCGTACAGCTTCTGCGCGGTCTGCGCATAGGCCGCCTGCGCTGCCATGTCGCCGCCCATGCCCGGCTGTGCGCCCATCCCGTGCCCCTGCTGCACGGCCTGCTGCGCCTGCTGCTGCATGTCCTTCATGCCCTTGAACAGTCCCAAAGTCCTACCTCCTGGATGTGTTCCGGCCACCCTAAGTCAGCTTTGCCGCGCGCGCACGAACAAAGTCTGCGCCGCGCGGCCGATCGGCCCGCGCTCGTCGAACAGCTGCGTGTCCGACAGGCCGACCCCGTGGGCCTCGGGCTTGGTGACCGCGTCCAGGCACACCCACTCGCCCGACGGCATGCGGTGCAGGTGCACGCTCAGGTCGGTGTTGATGAACAGGAAGCGCCGCCAGTCCAGCGCCGCGCTGACCCCGTTGCCGGAGTCGGCCGCCACGAGAACTCGCTGCAGGGGCGTCGGCTCCTCGCCCCACACCAGCGGGACGCGCATGCGCATCCAGACCGTGGCGGGGCCCATCTCCAGGAAGCCGCCGGAGAGGAAGCGGTATTCCATCGCGGTGTGGTAGCCGACCTGCTCGCCGGTCGGGAAGAACGGCTTCTCCTCGGCCTGCTCGGGGCCAGGCGGGGCGGTGTCGGACGGCAGCGCGCCCTCGAGGTCCACCTCGCCCGTAACCAGGCGCCAGGACGAGGCGCGCACAAGCTCGGTGCCGTCCGGGTCGCTGAGCACGGCTTCGAGCAGCTCCACGCTGCGCCCCGGGCGGACCGTCCGGACCTCGACCCGCAACGGCGCGATGGGCACCGGCCGCAGGATCTCGAAGGTCACGCGCCCCACCTGCTTGCCCTCGCCTCCGGGGTGCCGCTCCAGGGCCCGCGCGATCGCGGCCGCCGGGGGGCCGGCGTGCTGGGAGTCCGCGTCCCAGGGCCCGCGCGTGAGCTCGGTGGGGACCAGCAGATCGCCGTCCGGGCGGAAGAACGCGTCAGCCACGCGGCCACCCTAGACTCCCGCGGCTCATAATGAGAACGATTCTCATGATCGCCTGCGTGGCAGCAATTCTGATCGCCGCGGGCTGTGGAGAGGACCGCGGTTCGGGCACCGGGGTCCGGCTCGTGGCGACCACCCCGCAGGTCGCCGACATGACCCGCGAGGTGGCCGGGCGCCGCGCCGAGGTGAGCCAGATCCTGCGCCCCGGCGTCGACGCGCACGACTTCGAGCCGCGCCCCAGCGACGCCCGGGCGCTGGCCCAGGGCGATGTGGTGGTGTCCTCGGGCGGGGGCCTGGACGACTGGGTCGACGAGCTGGCCTCCACCGCGGGCTTCGACGGGCGCCGGATGACCGTCTTCGACGAGATCGGCCCTCGGGGCGGGGAGGACCCCCACTGGTGGCAGGACCCGCGCAACGCAGTGCGGGCGGCGGGCGAGATCGAGGCGGCGCTGACCGCGGCCGACCCCGCCGGCCGGGCGGTCTACGCGCACAACGCGCGCGCCTACAAGGAGCGGCTGCGGCGCATGGACCGCTCGATCGCGGCCTGCGTGGCCCGGGTGCCGCCCGGCAAGCGCAAGCTGGTCACGACCCACGACGCCTTCGGCTACTACGCCCGCCGCTACGACATCGAGGTGGTGGGCGCGCTGATCCCCTCGCTGTCGACTCAGGCGCAGCCCTCGGGCCGAGACATCGCTCGGCTCGTCGACCAGATCAGGGCCGAGCGCGTGGAGGCGATCTTCCCCGAGACGAAGCTCAACCCCCGGCTGGAGCGGGCGGTCTCGCGCGAGGCGGGCGTACGCGTGGCTCCGGGCCTGTGGGCCGACACCCTGGGCCCGCCGGGGTCGCCGGCCGGGACATACCTCGGCTCGCTTGCGGTCAACACCGGGCGGCTGGTGGAGGGGATGTCGGGGGGAAGGGTGCGCTGCCGGCCCAGGGCCTAAGCGGCGCCCGTAGCCAGCTCGAACCACACCCGCGTGCGATCGCCGCGCTCGATCCCCCAGCGGTGGCTCATCGTCTCCACCAGCGCCAAACCCCAGCCCCCGGGACGGTCCGGGTCGTGCCGGGGAACCTGGAAGCCCGGCCCCTCGTCGGTCACCTCGAGCCGGACCAGGTCGGCGTTCCAGGACATCGCGAGCTCGATCTGGTCCTCCTCGCCGGCCCGCCCGTGGAGAACGGTGTTGCTGACGATCTCGCTGGTGAGCAGGCTGACCTGGTAGGCCTGCTCCTCGGGCAGCACGAAGCCGATCGTCACTCCGACGACCTCCCGGGCCCGGGCCGGCGCCTGAGTGCCGCCGGGAAGTTGAAAGGTCGCGCGCCCCTGCACCGCTTACCTACCGCAAGAAGACGATTAGACCTATGCAGAACTTTGCGCGCGTCACTTCGCCCCGCGGCAGGCGGGGCACTCGCCGCGCAGGGTCACGTCGTGGGCGTCGATGGAGAAGTCGACGCGGCGCGAGAGGCTGTGTATCGCGGCCTCGAGGCCCTCGTCCTCGAACTTCGAGACCTTGCCGCAGCGCTCGCACACGATGTGGTGGTGGTGGTCGCCGCCGGGCAGCGCCGGCTCGTAGCGGGCGAGCCCCTCGCCGACATCGACGCGCTGGACGAGCTTCAGGCGCTCGAGCAGCTCCAGGGTCCGGTACACGCTGGCCGCGCCGGTCCCGCTACCGCGGCGCTGCAGCTCCGTGGTGATGTCCGCGGCGCTGACGCTGCAGCCCAGCCCGGCGAGCGCCCGGATGATCTCGGTGCGGGGAGCGCTGGAGCGGTAGCCGTCCTCGGCCAGGCGGGCGAGGGTGTGGGAGGCCCAGTCCACGCTCACGACGTCCCCTCGATCTCCAACAGACGATGCTCGGGCTCGTGCTCGACCTGAAGGGTCACGTGCTCGACGCCGAACCTCTTGCCGAGCATGTCGCGCACCTCGCGCCGGCGCGCGTGGCAGTCGTCGCCGGGGCCGACCATCAGGTGGGCCGAAAGGGCGGGGAAGCCGGCGGTGAGCTCCCACAGGTGGAGGTCGTGCACCTCGACCACGCCCTTCTGCGCGGCGATCGCCCGGCCCACCTCGTCGGGGTCCAGGCCCGTCGGCGCGGCCTCCAGCAGCACGCGGCCCGAGTCCCGCAGCAGCATCCAGGAGCCGCGCAACATCAGGGCGCAGACCACGAGCGCTGCGATCGGGTCGGCGCGGTCGAAGCCGAAGAGGAGCACGGCGGTCCCGGCCGCCACCGCGCCGACCGAGCCGTAGAGGTCGGCGAGCACGTGCTGGCGCGCGCCCTCGACGTTGAGGCTGCGCCGCTCGGAGCGGGCGAGCAGCCAGGCGCACGCCACGTTGACCACCGCGCCCGCGGCGCCGACCACGAGCACGATCCCGCCGTCGACGGCGTCGGGGTCGGAGAGGCGGCGCACGGCGTCGAAGCCGATGAGGACGCCGAAGGCCAGCAGCAGCGCTCCGTTGACCTGCGCCGAGAGCACCTCGGCGCGACCGGTGCCGAACGTGTAGCGCCCGCGCGGCGGCCGCGCCGCTATGCGGGCGGCGACCAGCGCGAGCGCCAGCGCCCCCGCGTCGGTGAGCATGTGCGCGGCATCGGAGAGGAGCGCCGCGAGGAGGCCAGCGCTCCGGCCACGACCTCGGCCGCCATGAAGGCGAGCACGAGGCCGAGGGCCAGCGCGATCGGCCGGCGGTCGGCGCCGGCCGATGGCGCATGCGAATGGCTGTGCTCGTGGCCGTGACCCACCCCTCCAAGGGTAGGTCCTACGGCCGCTAGGTCTGGCCGGGCTCGTCGCCCTTGTCCGCGACGCTGCGCGCGCCCTCGCGGGCGGCGATCGCCTGCTCGAGCTGGCGGTTCACGTGGTCCCAGTCGAGGTTGCGGAAGAAGGCCTCGACGTACTGCTTGCGCCCGTCGGGCGTCGCACCGAAGTCGGGCGCGTAGGCGTGCTCGTAGACGTCGATCCCGAGCACGGGGACCATGTTGTAGACGGCCCAGAGGTTCTGGGTGTCCATGATGTAGTTGAACAGTGAGCCGTCGTTGAGGTCGTAGCCGACCATCACCCAGCCGCGGGCGGCGCTGGCGGCCTTCTTCACCGCGTCCTGCCACTTGTCGACGCCGTTGAACTCCTCTTCGATCAGCTCGGCGAAGCGGCCGCGGGGCTCGCCGCCCTCACCGCCGAGGTGGCCGAAGTACAGCTCGTGGTTCTTGAACCCCAGCAGGGCGAAGGTGTAGTCCACCGACACCGCGCGCAGCGGCGAGTACACCTGGTTGCCCTCGATCTCCGAGAGTCGAACTCGTTGAGGATCTTGCGGACCCGCTTCGCTCTTCTCGGCGTATCCCTCGTAGAGCTTGAAGTGGTCCTCCATCGTCTCCTTGGAGATCCCGTCCAGCTCCTTGTCGAAGGCCGGGAACTGGCGCG